>NZ_BMPH01000038.1 GCF_014647495.1 Glutamicibacter protophormiae | reverse complement strand
CGCCGCCCCGGACACTACCTGGGCATCAGCATCGTCCTGACCACACTGCTAGCCGGCACCATCACCGGCATGGTACTGCTGGGCGAGAGCTGGTTCCAACTGCTCATGGCCGCCGCCCTGGGACTGCTGCTCACCCAATTCGCCTTCCTGGCCCACGAAGCAGCACACCGCCAAATCCTGGCCTCCGGCAAGACCAACGACAAACTCGGCCGCTTCCTGGCCAACATCGTGGTCGGCATCAGCTACCAGTGGTGGATGAACAAGCACAACAAACACCACGCCACCCCCAACACCATCGGCAAGGACCCGGACATCGAATGGGACACCATCTCATTCCAGCCCGCCGACGCCCAACGCCAACGCGGCCTGCTCAAATGGATCACCCAGCGCCAAGGCTACCTCTTCTTCCCGCTGCTGACCCTCGAAGGGCTGAACCTGCACGCCCAGTCGATCAAGTACCTGTTCCTCGGGGACCGCGTCAAGCACCGCCGCCGCGAGATCATCTCGATCTTCACCCGCATCGCCCTGTA
>NZ_BMPH01000037.1 GCF_014647495.1 Glutamicibacter protophormiae | reverse complement strand
GACGTGGGAATCTGCGATAAGCCTGGTGGAGTCGATAACCGGACGTTGAGACCAGGATTTCCGAATGGGGAAACCCCGCACCATGTTATGTGGTGTGACCTGCAGCTGAATGTATAGGCTGTGTGGAGGGAACGCGGGGAAGTGAAACATCTCAGTACCCGCAGGAAGAGAAAACAATAGTGATTCCGTTAGTAGTGGCGAGCGAACGCGGATGGGGCTAAACCGGTTGGTGTGTGATAGCGGATAGGCGTTGCATCATCGGGGTTGTGGGGTCCACATGTACCAGTTCTATCTACGCTGGTGGGATGAGGTGCAGGCGTATAGGTGAATCGGTTGGAATGCCGGACCAGAGAGGGTGATAGTCCCGTAGGTGTAATGCGTGTCTGCCGTTCTTTGTGTGGATACCCGAGTAGCACGGGGCCCGTGAAACCTTGTGTGAATCTGCCAGGACCACCTGGTAAGCCTGAATACTACTTGATGACCGATAGTGAATCAGTACCGTGAGGGAATGGTGAAAAGTACCCCGGGAGGGGAGTGAAATAGTACCTGAAACCGTGCGCTTACAATCCGTTAGAGCCATGCCTTGTGTGTGGTGATGGCGTGCCTTTTGAAGAATGAGCCTGCGAGTTA
>NZ_BMPH01000036.1 GCF_014647495.1 Glutamicibacter protophormiae | reverse complement strand
CGCACCGGCGACAAATACGTCACCGTCATCGTGGACCTGACCTCTGTGCGCGACGGCACCGGCACCGCGCGACTGCTCGACATGGTTCAGGGCCGGTCCAAAGCGGTGTTCAAGACCTGGCTGGCCGAACGCGACGAGCAGTGGAAGCAGGGCATTGAGGTGGTCGCGATGGACGGGTTCACCGGCTTCAAAACAGCTGCCGCCGAAGAGCTGCCCCACGCAGTAGAGGTCCTGGATCCGTTCCATGTGGTCAAACTCGGC
Organism: Glutamicibacter protophormiae; assembly: GCF_014647495.1. GTDB lineage: Bacteria > Actinomycetota > Actinomycetes > Actinomycetales > Micrococcaceae > Glutamicibacter > Glutamicibacter protophormiae. Next base: position 465 of record NZ_BMPH01000036.1, on the reverse strand, counting down.
TCCGAAGCCCTGGATCAAACCCGGCAACGGGTCCAGCGCGAGCACCATGGGCGGCGAGGACGCAAGGACGACCCGCTGTATCAGTGCCGGCGCACACTGACCACAGGGCTGTCGTTGGCCACCGAGAAGCAGAAAACCAAGCTGGAGGATCTGTTCAAGGCCCCGGAGTATGAGCCGGTGCAACTGGTGTGGAGCGTGTATCAGAAGATGGTTGATGCCTACCGGCAACTGAAACCCGAGATCGGGCGGTGGGCTATGGAGCAACTGATTGCCGAGATCGGTACGAAGGTGCCCAAGGGGCTGCCGGAGTTGAAGAAGCTCGGCGGGACCCTGCGTCGGAGGAAGACGGATATCCTCGCGTACTTTGACCATGTCGGCAGTTCGAATGGGCCTACCGAAGCGCTCAACGGACGTTTGGAGCATCTGCGAGGTATCGCATTAGGGTTCAAGAATCTGACGCACTAT
>NZ_BMPH01000035.1 GCF_014647495.1 Glutamicibacter protophormiae | reverse complement strand
CTACGCCGGCGGCATGACGGTGCGGGATATCGCCTACCACCTGGAAACCACCGTCGGCACCCAGCTCTCCCACGACACCATCTCCAAGATCACCGACGAAGTGCTCGACGAAGTCGCCGCCTGGCAGGAACGCCCGCTCGAAGAGTTCTACCCGATCCTTTACTTGGATGCGCTGGTGGTCAAGGTCCGCGACGGCCACCAGGTGCGGAACAAGGCCGCGCATATGGCCATCGGCGTGACGGTGGAAGGCGTCAAGCACGTGCTGGGCCTGTGGGTCACGGAGAATGAAGGGGCGAAGTTCTGGGCGCAGGTCTGCGCGCAGCTGGCCAACCGCGGCGTGAAAGACGTCCTGATTGCCTGCTGCGACGGGCTGACTGGCTTCCCCGAGGCGATTGAGGCGACGTGGTCGCGGGCGACCGTGCAGACCTGCGTGGTGCACCTGATCCGCGCGGCGAACCGGTTCGTCTCCTATGGTGACCGCAAAGCGGTCAGTGCCCAGTTGAAGAGCATCTACACGGCTCCGAGCATCGAATCCGCCGCGAAGGCGTTGGATGATTTCGAAGCCAGCGCGCTGGGGCAGAAGTATCCGTCGGCGGTGGCCACGTGGCGCAACGCGTGGGAACGCTTTACCCCGTTCCTGGAGTTCGGCCCCGAGCTGCGCAAGGTCATCTACACGACCAATGCGATTGAGTCGATGAACTACCAGCTGCGCAAGGTCACCAAGTCCCGGGGCCATTTCCCCTCCGATGCGGCGGCGGTGAAGATGCTGTGGCTGGCGATCTGCAATATCGAGGACAAGCGGGCCCGGGAGCGGTTCAAGGATGCGCAGAAGAAGGGCCGCACCCCGCGGGCCGGCGCCGGGTCACATCTGGTGGAAGGCGCCGGGACGAACGGCTGGAAGCAGGCGTTGCAGCAGTTGGCGATGGCGTACCCGGAGCGGATTGAACCGTATTTGA
>NZ_BMPH01000034.1 GCF_014647495.1 Glutamicibacter protophormiae | reverse complement strand
TGTGGTGATTGTACTCGTGAATCCACCCCGGCAGAGCTTCCCTGCGCGCTGATTCACTGCCGTAGAACTTGGCATACGCCCACCCGTCATTCAGCGTCCGATGGAACCGCTCGACCTTGCCATTGGTCTGCGGCCGATAGGGCCGGGTCCGCTTCGGCACCACGCCCAGCTGTTGACAGGCATCACGCCAGGCCTGGGAGCGGTAGGCCGACCCGTTATCACTGAGCACCTTCTGAACGGTGACCTGCCGGGCTGCGAACCATTGCACCGCTCGCTGGAGCACGCCGATGGCGGTGACCGCCTTTTCGTCCTGGTGGATCTCGGCATAGGCGATGCGCGAGTAGTCATCGATGACGGTATGCACGAACGCCGTGCCCAGCCGGGGGTGTCCGCTGGAGGTCCGCTTCCCGGTGCGGTTCGCGGTGAGCCGCGAGTTGCGTTCCCCGGCTTGCCGCCCTAGGAACCGGTGTCCGCCGCCGTCGGGGATGTTGCCGAATTTGGTGACGTCCACGTGGATCATGGCCCCGGGATAGGGGTGTTCGTAGCGGCGGATCTTTTCGCCGGTGACCCGGTCGATATAGCGCAGCCGGTTGATCCGGCACCGAACCAGGACCGCGTGCACGGTCGAGGCGGCCAGCCCCAGCCGGTAGGCGATCTGCACTGGGCCCAGGCGCTTGCGCCAGCGCAGGGCCACGATCTTCTTCACCACCGAGGTGGTAGTGCGGTTCGGGCTGGTGTGTGGCCGGCTGGAGTTGTCGTTCATTGCCGTCGGGCCGTGCTCGCGGTAGCGCAGTTCCCACCGTCTGGCGGTGGGCCAGGAAACCATGAACAGCTTGGCTGCGGCGGCGACGCTCCATCCGTCCTCGACGATGAGCCGGGCCAGTCGCAAACGTGCTTTGGGGGTCAGTGCTGCGTTAGCGTGGGACATGAAGGTCTCCTGTGTGTGAAGCGGTTTCTTAGACAGCTCCACTCCACCTCAGGAGGC
>NZ_BMPH01000033.1 GCF_014647495.1 Glutamicibacter protophormiae | reverse complement strand
CTGCGCCGCGTCCGCAACCTCATCCCCGACATGCCCTACCTCTTCTCCCGCTTCGAACACGGCCACCTCGGCGAAGACCTGATCCTGGCCATCATGACACCCCTGGACGACTCCACCACCGCCGAACGCACCGAATTCGACCGCTTCTACCAACAACACCCCGACCTCTTCGACGGCGCCAGCACCACCCAAGCCAAAGACACCGCCCAAAAAGCCGTCGACCTCATGCGCGAAACCCCACGCACCGAAGAACTCGAACACGCCACCGCCGAACGCTACCTACGCATCCGCAAAGGCAAGGACTGCATCCACATCAACGGCAAAGTCTCCCCCGAAATCGGCCTCGCCCTGGACGACTTCCTCACCCGCGAAGTCAACAAGGCCCTCGCCGCCGGAGACCCCCGCTCCCGCAGCCAACTGCGCGCCGATCTATTCACCCGCGCCATCACCGGCCACCAGCTCGATGAACCCCTGCCGATCACCTTGCACGTCAACCTGGTCATGACCGACCGGGCCCTGTTCCTGCGCACCCCCGACACCGCCAGCCTGCCCGGCTACGGCAGCATCCCGGCCGAATACGCCCGCCAACTCATCGCCGACCTGCAAGCCACCCGCGGCACCACCCCACCCCAGCACATCCAGGAAAACTTCTCCGCCCGCGTGCACGCCTACCCGATGTTCCGCCGCCTGTTCATGGCCCCCAACTCCCAGGACCTGGTTACCATGGACTCCCGCGAACGCAGCTACCAAGGCCAACTACGCCACCTGATCCAACTGCGCGACCAGTTCTGCCGCACCCCCTACTGCACCAACAAACCAGAACACCTGGACCACGTACAACAAGCCGCCAAAGGCGGACGCACCAGCTTCAGCAACGGCGCGTTCAAATGCGCCAGCTGCAACCTCGCCAAGGAAGCCCCCGGCTGGGAAGAAGAGGTCGAATCCAGTGCCCCGCACCGCATCCGCATCCGCCCCACCTCCGGGGTCGAATACGTCTCCTCCAGCCCGCCGACCACCGGCATGGGCCGGCTGAACCGCATGCTCTTCCACGGCGAACACCTCATCCCGCCAGTCCCGGTGAAATACCCGCCACCCGATCCCGACGGCATCACCATCTACTAACCCGCTGGCAGCATCACCAGCCA
>NZ_BMPH01000032.1 GCF_014647495.1 Glutamicibacter protophormiae | reverse complement strand
CCACCCGGGGATTCACCCGCTCCCTGCGCGGCGGCAGCAGTTCATGCATCAGTTCATGGCAGAACTCCATGAATACTGCCGCCAGATGGTGAGGGGGAAAAATCCGGGACGCCGGCGACCGAACGCCGAGCGGCCCGCAGGGTGCGCGTAAAGGAGAACCGCAGCGGGTCCTGTTCAAACTCGTGGGCAACCTGCCCGATCAGCGATCGCAACGCGTAGTGGGTGCACAGGAACCCGTAGATCTCCTGTAGCACCCCGTCAGGGGTCTTGGAACGCAGCACCAGCCCAGGACCGCGTTGGTGGGTTTTCAGTTCGTCAAAGCACAACTCGATCTCCCACCGCTGGGCATAGGCCTCGGCCAAGGCCTGGGCGCCGGCGACCTGCGGATCCAGAATCGTGGTCAGCAATCGGAAATCCGTGCTCTTCTGGCCGCTGCTCACCTGGTACTCGATGACCCGGACTGGCACCGGGGCATTGTTGTTGCGCCGGTCTTTCGTGCTGGCATAGAGGTGGGAGAGGTAGGACCCGTCGGGCAGTTCCTTGGCCACGGGCAGCACCTGGCTGGCCTTGATCCGCCACAGCAGCTGCGCACCGGTCGCACTCGCGTCCATCCACGCCTGGTAACCGTAGAACCCTCGATCGGCGATCAGTAGCATCGTGGAATCCAGCCGGTGGTATAACCCTGGCAGCAGGTCGTTCTCGCTGGTGCTGCAACCGCTGGTGACCGCTCCGATCACCGCGTGGGTACCGCATTCGACCAGCCCCAGTACCCGGGCTTGGGGGAAGGCGCTCTTATTCCCGGTGCTCGTTCCGGGCCTGCCGTAGGCGGCCTCGTTCGCCGGGGTGTCGGCTAAATCCAAGGTGGTGCCATCCACGCTGACCAGTCGCAGCCCGCTAAGGAACCCGGGCCCGCCAGCGTTCGCGACCGGCTGGGCGACCTGGTCGAACAGCTCGATCATCACTGCCGAGCCCAGCCGGGTGCGAGCCTTGAAGATCGCGGCCTTGGTCGGCATGTTCCAGGTCCCGAAGCGTCCTGAAAGCCACTGCATGCCGGACAGTAGGCAGCGCATGACTTCTTCGTAGGAGGCGGAAGCGAACAGGGCCATGGACATCACGTAGTACACCATCACCCGGGAAGGCAGCAGCCGGGAACGCTGCTCTGCGGCGCCGGTGCGTTCAATGGCTGCGTCCACCACGGTGGGCGGGAAGACCTTGGCTAGCACGCCCAGAGAGACGTGGTCGGTCAGTCGTTCGGTTCCTTCGGGTT
>NZ_BMPH01000031.1 GCF_014647495.1 Glutamicibacter protophormiae | reverse complement strand
TGGTAACACTTCACCCGGATCTTTAACCCCCGGAAAAACCACACAGCCCGCCCCACGGCACAAAGCCAAAGGGGCGGGCTGGTGGACTGGTATTCGTGAAAAATGATCCAGTCGACCCGACAATACGCCTTGCCATCGCCCGATGGCCAGACGACGCACCCAGAGGCGCTGTCACCGCGTTCTGCACCGAACACGGCATCAGCCGCAAAACCTTCTACCAAATCCTGAAACGAGCCCGCACCGAAGGGCAAGCCGCAGCGCTGGAACCGCGCTCCCGACGCCCGAAAACCTCACCCAACGCCACGGCCGAGGCGCTGAAAGACCAGGCCGTCGCCATGCGTGAATCCTTGGAAAAATCAGGGTGGGACCACGGCCCGATCAGCGTGCACGACAAGATGTCCAAGCTCGGCATGCAAGCCCCCTCCGTCGCGGTGCTGGCCAGGATCTTCCGCGACCGCGGCCTGATCACCCCGGCCCCGCAGAAACGCCCGCGGTCCTCGTTCCGGTCGTTCCGCTACCCGATGCCCAACGCCTGCTGGCAGCTGGACGCCACCGAGTACGTGTTGGAAGGCGGACGCAAATGCGTGATCTTCCAGCTCATTGACGACCACTCCCGCCTGGCCGTGGCGTCCTTGGTCGCCGAGACGGAGAACGGGGCGGACGCGGTGAAGGTCTTCCGGGCCGGCGTCGCCGCCCGCGGCCTGCCGCAGCGGTTGCTCAGCGACAACGGAGAAGCCCTAAATCCGATCCGCCGAGGCATGACCAGTGAACTGGTCGCCTACGCCAACAGCTTGGGCGTCGCCACAATCACCGGCAAACCGTATAAGCCCACCACGCAGGGGAAGAACGAGAGGTTCCATTCGACCTTGTTCAAATGGCTGAAGAAGCAGCCGTTCGCCAAGGACCTCGCCGAATTGCAGGCCCAAGTGGAGATCTTTGACCAGGCCTACAACACCCAGCGTGGGCATCAGTCCTTGGAAAACCGGTGCACGCCGCAGGAGGCATGGGACGCTACCGAGACGGCGGAGCCGTTGGCTGAAGGTGAATGGGTGAAGCTGAGCACCACCCCTGCCCCCACCATCGCAGAATCGATCCTGGCCACCACACCTGAGGACACCAGCCAGGCTGCGGGCACGACCCCGGAGGCCACGCCCGAACCGGTGAAGCTCAGCGCCACGCTGCGGGCCGAGCGCATGGAGCCTGCCGGCAGCCAGCTGATGCGCGTAAACAAGAACCGGTGCCTGAAGGTGGCCGGCGTCCAGCTCTATCTGGGCAAGCTCCTGCGCTCCACGATGGTGAAGGTTCTCTGGGACCAAGCGGAGCTGATGGTGATCTCGTTGGAGGGTGAGCTGATCGCGAAATACGACTATCCGTTCCCCGCTGGGGTGACGTACCTGAGCTTGCGGCATGCGAAAGAGAAGTTCCAGAACGCGCCTGACGTGGAGTGACTGTCACCGATG
>NZ_BMPH01000030.1 GCF_014647495.1 Glutamicibacter protophormiae | reverse complement strand
GTGTAAACCAGCGGTGGAGGCCACACGAGTGAGAATGCAGGCATGAGTAGCGAATGACGGGTGAGAAACCCGTCCGCCGAATGATCAAGGGTTCCAGGGTCAAGCTAATCTGCCCTGGGTTAGTCGGGACCTAAGGCGAGGCCGACAGGCGTAGTCGATGGATAACGGGTTGATATTCCCGTACCGGCGAAGGACCGCCCATACTGAGCGATGGATGCTAACCATGATGGATCATGGCTGTTGCGACCTTCGGGTTGTTGGCTGTGTGATGTGGTGGGAACCGATGTTGTGAGGTCAGCGTATTAACAGGTGTGACGCAGGAAGGTAGCCGAGCCAGGCAATGGAATTGACCTGGTCCAAGGGTGTAGGAAGAACGGTAGGCAAATCCGCTGTTCATTGTTTCTGAGACCTGATAGGCGCCCCGTTTGTGGGGTGATTCGGTGATCCTATGCTGCCTAGAAAAGCATCGGCGCGAGGTCCCAGTCCGCCCGTACCCTAAACCGACACAGGTGATCAGGTAGAGAATACTAAGGCGATCGAGAGAATCATGGTTAAGGAACTCGGCAAAATGCCCCCGTAACTTCGGAAGAAGGGGGGCCTGCCCCGTGAAGAGGATTGACTCCTTGGAGGCGGGTGTGGGCCGCAGAGACCAGGGGGAAGCGACTGTTTACTAAAAACACAGGTCCGTGCGAAGTCGCAAGACGATGTATACGGACTGACTCCTGCCCGGTGCTGGAAGGTTAAGAGGACCGGTTAGCACACTTGTGTGCGAAGCTGAGAATTTAAGCCCCAGTAAACGGCGGTGGTAACTATAACCATCCTAAGGTAGCGAAATTCCTTGTCGGGTAAGTTCCGACCTGCACGAATGGAGTAACGACTTCCCCGCTGTCTCAACCATGAACTCGGCGAAATTGCAGTACGAGTAAAGATGCTCGTTACGCGCAGCAGGACGGAAAGACCCCGAGACCTTTACTATAGTTTGGTATTGGTGTTCGGTGCAGCTTGTGTAGGATAGGTGGGAGACTGTGAAGCTCGGACGCTAGTTCGGGTGGAGTCATCGTTGAAATACCACTCTGGCTGTACCGGTCACCTAACTTCGGACCATGATCTGGTTCAGGGACAGTGCCTGATGGGTAGTTTAACTGGGGCGGTTGCCTCCTAAAATGTAACGGAGGCGCCCAAAGGTTCCCTCAGCCTGGTTGGCAATCAGGTGTTGAGTGTAAGTGCACAAGGGAGCTTGACTGTGAGAGTGACAGCTCGAGCAGGGACGAAAGTCGGGACTAGTGATCCGGCGGCACCTCGTGGAAGGGCCGTCGCTCAACGGATAAAAGGTACCTCGGGGATAACAGGCTGATCTTGCCCAAGAGTCCATATCGACGGCATGGTTTGGCACCTCGATGTCGGCTCGTCGCATCCTGGGGCTGGAGTAGGTCCCAAGGGTTGGGCTGTTCGCCCATTAAAGCGGTACGCGAGCTGGGTTTAGAACGTCGTGAGACAGTTCGGTC
>NZ_BMPH01000029.1 GCF_014647495.1 Glutamicibacter protophormiae | reverse complement strand
TTTTCCGGTGGGGTTGTGGTGGCTTTTTGTTTTTTATGGAGAGTTTGATCCTGGCTCAGGATGAACGCTGGCGGCGTGCTTAACACATGCAAGTCGAACGATGAAGCCCAGCTTGCTGGGTGGATTAGTGGCGAACGGGTGAGTAACACGTGAGTAACCTGCCCCTGACTCTGGGATAAGCCCGGGAAACTGGGTCTAATACCGGATATGACCATGGGACGCATGTCTTGTGGTGGAAAGATTTATCGGTTGGGGATGGACTCGCGGCCTATCAGCTTGTTGGTGAGGTAATGGCTCACCAAGGCGACGACGGGTAGCCGGCCTGAGAGGGTGACCGGCCACACTGGGACTGAGACACGGCCCAGACTCCTACGGGAGGCAGCAGTGGGGAATATTGCACAATGGGCGCAAGCCTGATGCAGCGACGCCGCGTGAGGGATGACGGCCTTCGGGTTGTAAACCTCTTTCAGTAGGGAAGAAGCGAGAGTGACGGTACCTGCAGAAGAAGCGCCGGCTAACTACGTGCCAGCAGCCGCGGTAATACGTAGGGCGCAAGCGTTATCCGGATTTATTGGGCGTAAAGAGCTCGTAGGCGGTTTGTCGCGTCTGCCGTGAAAGTCCGAGGCTCAACCTCGGATCTGCGGTGGGTACGGGCAGACTAGAGTGATGTAGGGGAGACTGGAATTCCTGGTGTAGCGGTGAAATGCGCAGATATCAGGAGGAACACCGATGGCGAAGGCAGGTCTCTGGGCATTTACTGACGCTGAGGAGCGAAAGCATGGGGAGCGAACAGGATTAGATACCCTGGTAGTCCATGCCGTAAACGTTGGGCACTAGGTGTGGGGGACATTCCACGTTTTCCGCGCCGTAGCTAACGCATTAAGTGCCCCGCCTGGGGAGTACGGCCGCAAGGCTAAAACTCAAAGGAATTGACGGGGGCCCGCACAAGCGGCGGAGCATGCGGATTAATTCGATGCAACGCGAAGAACCTTACCAAGGCTTGACATGTTCCAGACCGCCTCAGAGATGGGGTTTCCCTTCGGGGCTGGTTCACAGGTGGTGCATGGTTGTCGTCAGCTCGTGTCGTGAGATGTTGGGTTAAGTCCCGCAACGAGCGCAACCCTCGTTCCATGTTGCCAGCGGGTTATGCCGGGGACTCATGGGAGACTGCCGGGGTCAACTCGGAGGAAGGTGGGGATGACGTCAAATCATCATGCCCCTTATGTCTTGGGCTTCACGCATGCTACAATGGCCGGTACAATGGGTTGCGATACTGTGAGGTGGAGCTAATCCCTAAAAGCCGGTCTCAGTTCGGATTGGGGTCTGCAACTCGACCCCATGAAGTCGGAGTCGCTAGTAATCGCAGATCAGCAACGCTGCGGTGAATACGTTCCCGGGCCTTGTACACACCGCCCGTCAAGTCACGAAAGTTGGTAACACCCGAAGCCGATGGCCTAACCACCTTGTGTGGGGGGAGTCGTCGAAGGTGGGACTGGCGATTGGGACTAAGTCGTAACAAGGTAGCCGTACCGGAAGGTGCGGCTGGATCACCTCCTTTCTAAGGAGCTAACCATTTTTTTGGTGCCCATGTCTGGACCCGAGTGTGGTTCGGGTG
>NZ_BMPH01000028.1 GCF_014647495.1 Glutamicibacter protophormiae | reverse complement strand
GAGCCCGACGGATCCAACTGAGCCGAGCCCGACGGATCCAACTGAGCCGAGCCCGACGGATCCAACCGAGGAACCTGCAGAAGAATCAACCGAGTCGCCAGAGAAGAGCAAGGATCCTTCACAGGATCCAACCTCTGCTGAGAAGTCTGATCAGCCTTCAGGCTCGGACTCTGTGGATGGTTCCGAGGAACCGCAGCAGACGCAGAAGCCAAAAGACGATGGACTGGCTAGCACCGGTTTCACTGCCTTGTGGCTACTGGCGCTTGGTTTGGTCTTGACGGCGGCTGGTTTAGTTTTGGCTCGACGCACTCGCGGACGTCACAGCTAGTCAGCTCTTGAAGTAATACAAAAAGCAATGCCCGGATTTCCCATTTAGGAGATCCGGGCATTGCCCTATTCCTAGCAATATTTCTCGGCCGCGTGAGCTAAAGTCCGGCGGTGCCCCTGTGTCAAAAACTACCCCGAACTCTTTCCGAAAGATCCCAAGTCAAAGGATATAATTTGGGCATGGACCCCCAAACGCAGTCAAGGCCTCCCGCTGAAGAACTTGTTGCCGAGATTTTATGGGACCGGATAGCCCCAAGCCTCGATCCGGAGATAGGCTTGTTGTTGATCTATGCGCCGCAAGAATCGAATCGGCACCGGGTGGCTCTACGATGGCTCGATGGCCAAGGCGAGCTGATCAACGTGGGTATTCCGCCCGAGGAGATCTTCGATAAAATTGCCGAACAGCAGATGCGTGCACCCAACACACGCATAGCGGTCATTCTTCCTGCTGATTTTCCCGCCACCAAGATGCTGCGCCATTTCAATGCTCACGTTGTTGATTTCAAGGATCTTTTCTTAACCGCTTCAGATATATCCACGTTGACCGGAGAAGATTTCCCTGATGCAGAAAGATTATGGCAACTGACCGGTGGTTGGCCTGGTTGTGTGCGTAGTCTCTTGGCGGATTCCTCTAATCAAAATGCAGCAGTCAATGCGCTGCGTCGTGCGGCCTTGCCATGGATTGGTGCTCTTGATCCTGAAGGCATATTGAGGGAGTGCGCGTTCCTTCCTGAACTTACTGAAGATCTCATGGTAGCTTTCTATGGCGATCGTTATCCAAACCCTCCAAGTATCTCGGCCCTTAGCCGCGCGGCCATGGCACAACGCTCCCTGTCCGGGGACTGGGCTATGCCCGAATTGCTTCGGCAGGTGATTATTGACGACTTGGAATGGCGGGAGCCCCAGCGTGCACAGTGGCTCCACGAGCACGCCATCGAATCCATGCATGCGGCTGGAAGAACCGGCGAGGCCGTACGTTCAGCACTAGGCAGACATTCGTGGCGGGCTCTTTCCACCGTCCTCGTCGATGGGTGGGTGGACCTTTTTACCACTGAGCCACGTCTCCTATTCGAGGCAGGCACCCGGTTGCCTCGATGGGCTACTCGACGATCGCAAATCTATGGTCCTGCGATGAAGATCGCTGCCGCGGCCGTTAAAGACCGGATGGTTATTCCTTTTCCGACAACGGAGCCTGACTATTTGACGGATCAGACTGCCCAATTGCTACGCGAGCACACCATCGAGCTCTATAGGCAACCGAAATCTGAGGCTATCTTCGCGGGCTTGGTTGAGTTGGGAATACTGAGGTTCCACGGCCACTACGGTTCCGAAGGGGCGGATGCCGCACGCCGTCTACGTCGTGCGGTCCGGCAGGCAACAGCTGCTGGCAATGTTAGACCATCGTTGGCAGCCATGGCTGAATTACATGCCGGAATGTCGATGGATATCGCCAACGAACGCCCTGCGGCGGCAGCCGCTTACGAATCTGCGTGGTCCTTGGCCGAGGTTACGGAAAACCATTTTATTGCCGCGGATGCAGCATCCAAATTATCGCTGGTTCATGCTCAGGAAGGCAACACCCGTGCTGCTCGTCGCTGGCTCGTAAGCTTCCGCCATCATCATTCCAAGGTTCGTTGGGGTTCGGCAATGGTCGGTCGAGCTGCAGAACTTGCCGAAGCATTCGTGGCTTTCGCCGAGTTGGATATCGGAAAATTGGGTTCAGTACTTGGTCGACTGCCAGATGAGCCTGATAACGATGAGTTTTGGGCGGTGCACGCGCTGCTACTTGCCATCCATGCGGCATCGACTGATCGAGCAGAGGCAGCGCATCGGATTCTGGGGGAACTTGTGCTCTCCCGCCCCTATGCAGCCAATTCACCCATGGCCGGTAGAGCCTTGCATCATGCCGCAGCATTTCTGGGTGTTGAGGGTGGTTTCAATGCGTTGAATCATCAAGGCGCGTCCACAATACCCGCTTCTTCACCTGAACTCATTGCAACCCGTGCGCTGTATCGACTGTATCGGGGGGACCGCAACGGGGCTCTTGCTGTTCTGGCGGCAACGCCGAGCTTAGTGACTGGAGCCCGGCACGATAATCTGATCCGAAATACGCGGCTAGCAGCACGTTACATTGGGGCGCTGCCGGAAGGCGTCCTGGAGGACATTGCAAAACGACATGCAGTGGATGGTGAGCTGATTGATTTGGCTCCGTTTTGGATGAGCGGGAGCATGTTGGAATTGGAAGAGTTGCTGCAACTTACTTCCGATCAGCTGGACAGATTGAAGATTTTTATGCCACCCACCAGTGTCGAGGTGAGGCCTGTTTTGACTGATCGTGAACTCAGTGTGCTGGCAGGCCTGCGTGCGGACCTTTCACGGGGTCGAATCGCAGAAGAGCTTTTTGTTTCGCCTAACACTGTTAAATCGCAGATTAGTTCTCTCTACCGCAAGCTGGATGTTAATTCAAAAGCGGAAGCACTAAAAATTGCCAGCCATTGGGGGTACTAATCAGCGTTCGGCATGCCAGTTGAGATGTCCAGTGAGCTTAGTTGTATCAATGCTCATGGGCTGGCAGCAATGTCGGTACATAGTTGGTGGCACTGGGTTTTGTGACTAATCAGGGTCGCAAATCTGTTGATCTTTCAACTGTCGAGGATTTTTTAATGAAGCCGACCGATCTGTGTGTCATAAACGACCGTTTTTGATGTCCCGCAAAAGGAACGCTCTGCGGGACACCGTAGCCCGTTCCTTCCCACCGCTGTTCATCGTGATGTGTTCCAGCATTGGCAAGCTCTCAGGCGGACGCCACCACGGCATCCACTTGCTGGTGGGGATCGCGGTGTTCTGAACCGTCCCGGAAATCATGCCGTTAGTTATTTAGCGGCATTATTTTTGCGAAGGTTCATACGCAAGATCTCCGCAGACACGAGGATTTTCTAGGACAGTGTTAGGGGATACTGATTGCGCTATTTGGTCATCCCGCTGTCGATGACGGAATGATCTCCCGGGTGGCGTCACGTCTAGTTGTACTGTCCAGGCAGGTTGGTTAAGCGGCTGATGGGTGGAAGGTTCCCGATCGCGGTGTGGGGCC
>NZ_BMPH01000027.1 GCF_014647495.1 Glutamicibacter protophormiae | reverse complement strand
GCCACAGCGGTAGCGGCGGTGCCTGATGACCAGGACGGTGGGCCGCCAGCCGAAGGGTTGGTGGGCGAGTCTGCGAGTGACGGTATCGCGGGGAACCGCGGTGCCACCGCAGATGCGGCACCACGGGTCCGGGGTGGTGACGTGGCAGAAAATCTCGGCTTTCGCCGTGCTGAGGTGCTGCCCGATGGCGGTCAAGCCCAGCTGGTTCAGGCCTGCGAATGTCGTGAGGTCTGGTGCGGTGAAGGTAGGATTGAGCAACGTCGAGGTCTTTCGAAGAAGGTTGTGTAGGAACTTCCATTCTTCGCGAAGGCCTCGACTTTTTCGTGCTTTGGCGACATGCCCGGGATCCGGGGTGTTGGGTTTAGGCGGTTACACTCTGAATTCTGAAGAGCCGGCAAAGTCATCGGGTGGCAATGGTGCGACCAGGAAAAGTCAGCGGCCTGGATCGAGTTGCTCAAGCACTTCCCGCAACCCAAGGTTGTCGTCACCGACGGTGGCTCAGGGCTGCTCAAAGCACTGAAGTCCCTTTGGCCCGGCGTGGAAATTCAACGGTGCTTAGTGCATATCCAACGCACCGTGAAAACACACCTCACGCTGAAGCCGCGCAGCGAAGCGGGCAAGTCACTACGGTATTTGAGCTTGCAACTCACCAGAATCACGAACCGGGACGAAGCTGCGAACTGGGCGGCTTCTTTAGGGAACTGGCAGTCAAAAAATCAGTACTTGCTCGATGAACGCACCTACGCCAAAGACTGGAGTGGCCCTTGGCCGAAAGGTGTCAACCGCACCAGAAAGTCGTGGCCAACCCACGAACGACTGATCAAGGCCTACAACGCGATGAGCTCCGTTTTGAAACGTGGCCACTTGTTCACCTACCTGAAGCCGCAGCTTGCTTCCCTGGGCATTAGCGCCACGACAAACATGATTGAAGGAGTGATCAACTCCGGGATCAGAGCAATGATCAGGCATCATCGAGGGATGCCCCTTGAGCATCGTCGGCGTGCGTGTGAATGGTTTTGCTGGACTCACGCCGATGAGCAGAGCCGAGCCAAACTCCCATTGTTGATCAAGGAATCAGAAAAGCTAGTGAAGCAGCACGAAGCCCGGCAGAAGCCGGCACAGGAACTGATCGGTCCTGAGCTTTATGGCAGGGCTGCTGTTGCCGAGGAAGGACTCTTCTCAAAGGCCGGCTGGGCAGGACGTAGTAGCTAAAAAACTGGCATTCGGTGGTTTGCTCCGGGTGACATACCCGGGCCAGACACCACTTCTTGCTCATAAGTCAAGTCTTATCGATTAATAATTGAATGCGCAGAAAAGCTGCCACCAATTTCGATGGGTGGCAGCTTAGTCTTTTTATTTGCAGGTGCCGAAGGAGCAGCTGTGTCGCGACTTATCAATATTATGCACAATCGCTTCGTTGCAGGCCGGGCATCGTCCGTTGTGATTATTTACTTTATCTTGACATGCGCATGCCATTGAACTACCTCCTAAACTTCCAAAAACTGGTCTATCTGTTCAGACTAAACGAAACACGTGAGATTGTCTATGGAGGGCAAGTCGCATATAAAACACTCGCGAAATGGTATTCGTACCTCAGCTAAGAAATGCTCGCCCTACCCTACCCCCGATCGGGTGCTCCCGATGTTCTAGACCGATGGGATACGGTTTATCAATGAGTGCTCGCTAAGAGATCATACGCAATGATGCTCAAACCTATGCCGAAGCCACCAAAGCAAGTGGCTCTCGTGACTGATCCGCGGGTCGCCAGCACCACCAAATATCAGCGCACGTCGTTTTCGCATGGGATCATAGCGTCTAGCCCAGTGGTTTCATGGCGGGCACGTAATTAACGGTCATTAAAACGAAAAAGTGATCCGGACTTGGGATAATAGGAGTGTCTAGCTTCTATTCCACCGAAATCAAGGATCACCTTTTCAGTGAACCATTCTACCCACGTTTTCCCTGCCCTCCCGACCCAACTCACCGGCCAAGCCCTCATCTCCCATGCTGGGCTATCGGTGCTCACCAGCTTCCTGAACGCCCTGGACTTCCGCCAACTCTGCGAAGACCGGTTCAGCCAGTTCGTGCCAGCCACCGCAACCCACCGGCCAGGAAAGATCCTTGGTGCGCTGGCCTTGTCCATGGCCGCCGGTGGCGAGCAAGCCGCAGACATTGACCAGCTGCGCGCCGCACCAGAACTCTTCGGACCGATAGCGTCCGATGCGACGGTCAGCAGGTTCATGAGCCGGATCAAGGAACAGCCCGAAGCTTTCTCCTACGGGTTCGCCACCATGACCCGAAGCCTGCGCACCAAAATCTGGGCTGCGGCCGGGCCACGGAATCCTGCCCGGCTGGCCACGCCAGCCAACCCGCTGATCATCGACGTCGATGCCACCTTGGTTCATGTCCACTCGGACAAGGAACACAGTGCCGGCACCTATAAGGGTGGATACGGATTCTCACCCATCATCGCCATGGCGGACTACGGCAAAGCCAACGGGACAGGTGAAGCCCTCGCCGTGCAGTTGCGCCCGGGAAACCGCGGAGCGAATTCCGCGAAGTCGCATATCGAAGTGCTCAACCAGGCGTTGGCGCAGCTACCTGATGACCTTTACGACGAGCACGGAAACCTGCAGGCAGAGAAGATTCTGGTCCGCACCGATAGTGCCAGCTCCTCGCGTGAGTTCTTGCATCATCTGGATTCGTTGGGGATCCAGTTCTCCACCTCCTATTCGCTGCCGGTGGTCAAAGAACGGTTCATCCGATGGATCGATGAGAAGAAGTACTGGGAACCAGCCCTGGATGCTGACGGGGATCAGCGTGATGATGCGTGGGTGATCGACGCAACGAAGGTCATCGAGCTGAAGGACTACCCTGCGGGGACAAGGATCTATTTGCGGGCTGAACCGTTGTATCCCGGGGCGAAAGCGAACTTGTTCGATACCGACGGGAACAGGGTGACTGCGTTCTTGACCAATAGTCCGCGGTTCAACGTGGCGTTCCTCGATGCCCGGCATCGGGCGCGGGGCCGGTGCGAGAACCGGATCAAAACGCTGAAGAGCACGGGGTTGGGCAAGCTGCCGTATTGGTCTTTTGCCGCGAATCAGGCGTGGGCTGACCTAGCGATGTTCGCGGTGAATTTGGTGTCGTGGCTGCAACTGGTTGTGTTGCCTAGTGACCATGCGGCAGGTTGCTGGGATCTGAAGCGGTGGCGGTTCCGGCTGTTTTCCATGGCAGGGAAGGTTATTTCTGGTGGCCGGCAGCGCCGGTTGCTGATTCCGCAGAGAGCTCCGGGAGCCCAGCTGCTATGCCAATTGATTGAGGGCATCGGCTTGCTATTTCAGCGGTGGCGGCATGGTGAGCTGGCGGCATGAACTGGTGGTTGTCTTGTTGTTTCTTTGGTTTCGAAAGGTCTTTTCAGCCCGGGTCGGTGGAGCCTGGCATTGCGCGTCGGTGGTTCAGGCGCTCTGTGGCGTGGGCAGAGAGCCTGTCAGATGGATTGTGTAAGACCCCTAGTCAATTGATAGAAAGAGACTAGGAAAAACACGATATGACCATCCAGAAAGACCAGACCGAACAGAGCATGGAAAACGCCTCCGACATCGCAGAGAAGATCGCAGCCCTCGGCTCCATGGACGCCGTCAAGGAATCCGGCGCGTTCGACGAACTCATGGGATTCATCGACCGCGGAGAAATCCAGCTCGACGGCAAAGACGGATTCATTCAGCAGATCATCCGTGCC
>NZ_BMPH01000026.1 GCF_014647495.1 Glutamicibacter protophormiae | reverse complement strand
CCTGGGCGCGGTCTTCCTCTTCCTCCCGGTCGGCATGGCCTTCGCCTTCCTCGGCGTGCAGCTGGCCGTCTTCGGCGTCTACATGGGAGCCTCCTTCGCCCCCAACCACAAGGGCATGCCAATGGTCCCCGCCGACGCCCGCATCGACTTCTTCTCCCGCCAGGTACTCACCGGACGCAACGTGATGGCCCGCACCGGCTTCGGCAACAAGGTGCTCTCCCACGTCTACGGCGGCCTGAACTACCAGGTGGAACACCACCTGTTCCCCTCGATGCCACGCGCCAACCTGGCCGGGGTATCGAACATCGTGCGCGCCTACTGCGCCGAGCACCAGATCCCCTACACCGTGGCCAGCGTGCGCGAATCCTACGCCCAGGTCATCACCTACCTGAACAAGGTCGGCCTCTCGGCCCGCGACCCGTTCGACTGCCCAATGGTCTCCGGATACCGCCTCCCGTAAACGATCCTGCCGTGACGGATGGGAACATCACAGGTGGCTGAGCGTCGAGGGCGGAAGCGAGAATAATCAAAGTCTGGCGCTTCTCAATCCCTTGTTCCTCGAAACATGGTAAAGTTGAAATTAACAGATTCAGAAACGCGAACTAATGAACCGCTGCTGTGGATCTACGTTGGATTTTTAATAAGCGCCTCCTCGGAAAATAATTCCACGAGAGCGAATAGCGTCACTTGAAATATTCGTCCCTGCTTCTCACGTAGGGCATTCGACCGAACATCCGAGGCTTAGCAGCCTAGTTCGATCGACCATGAAACTGTCTCCACTGAAGCATTCTTGCCACCCAATCTCAGGAATCGACGATCGGGTAGCCTTTAAGCTTTCTCAAGCTTCACTGAATCATCACGAGATACACCAAAGACTCATACTGCATCGCGATAGCGGCGCAAGCATAAACAGTCGTTATTTACGACGAACGAATAGGAACACACATGGCTACTGGCACCGTAAAATGGTTCAACTCCGAAAAGGGCTTCGGCTTTATCGCACCATCCGATGGATCCGCCGACGTATTCGCACATTACAGTGCAATTCAGAGCTTCGGATTCAAGAACCTTGAAGAAGGCCAAACGGTCGAGTACAAGCTGGAAGCTGGCCCCAAGGGCCCTCAGGCAACTGAGATCCAGGTTCGCTAAGCGCACCTAGATAAACTTAAAAAGCAAGACGGGATGGGCCAAGGGCCCGTCCCGTCTTGCTTTTACTTTTACTTATTCCCGTGCATCAGTACATTGGGGATCACCGGAAAGCAATCAACCTTCCGACGTGACTTAGATTACTTTAGTCAGGTATGGCATGCCCACGATCGACGCAACGCGTGACGCTCATTAGATGAGTTTCAAGTGGTCCGGCACCCTGCCTGCCAGGGGGAAGCAAGACCACCGTTTCGTGGCAACTTAGCCCCTGCAGTGGTATGCAGAACAAGAACACACTCCACCATGAATTCGAATTCCATTCCCGACTGCTCGGGCCATGTCCAGGAATAGAGTCTGGATCGCACCAGCCGGGCCGACCACTTCAACGCAGCCCCAGCCCAGTCCAAGAAATCAACTAACGCGTGGACTACGAGCACTCCATCTAAAACACCGGGGTCCTAGGCTGCCTACGAGCCCATGGACTGCATTCCTAGCAGGTAGTTGAGAGACGCGGGTCGCAGCAATCACCCACAACTAGGCGCGCACGAATACTGGCGCCTTCAAAAGCAAGCCGCCCAAGGAGCAGGCGGATACCGCCGGGCTGAAAAGGAACTGGCGGCCAGCAAACGGAATCTGACTCCGCGCAAACCTCTCAGGGAAGCAGGGAAAAACCCATGCGATCCCCGAATAATTCTGAGAAGTGCACGGCTTCCACGTGACAGCGCGGTCTATCCGTGCCGATGTTGAAAAACAGCTGGTTGCCGATAGCCCCCACCTTCGCAGGGACCAGCAAGTCACTGATGCTTCGTCGCCAACACGCGGCGTGGGAAGGTCACCCATCGGTGCGAGCGGCTCATCGGGGATACCGGTGTACAAACCTAGCGGATACAAAGATGTCCTGATCCTCAGCACGTCGAATAGTGGGTGGATCATCCTCCAGGCTCCCGAGCCGATCCATGCCTTCTGGTTGTCCCAGGGAATAAATCTCAGCACGGTGAGCATCATGCATGGGCAGCTGCACCGTGAAAAGCATGCGGCCGAACACTATCGACAGACCCCTCACCCGATTCTCAAAGCGTCGGAGCTGGTGGCTTAGCACCTGGTCGTCTCATTGACGCTAAATTTTCCGAATGGCACCCACAGCCAACCGTATCCGAGGCCCACGAGAACGATCATTAGGAAAATGAGAACAGACCGTCGGCAAACCCTATAGCGCTAAAGGGTCTATCCAACTTTGCGTTGAAGCGGAGACAGGCCGGGCATCAGATACTGGAGCATTTGCAGGGTCTTGGACTAGAACTAACAGCGAGCTAGCAGAGCAATCACCCGCGATCAGGCGTAAACTGAAAAAGAGAGGCTCATCCACCACCAACGTATAGGTGCTGAAGACTCCCGCCGGCGTATAGCTTTTGTGCCATTCACCTTATGTGACATGACGTTCAGATCAAAGCATCAGTGTTGAACCGGAAAATGATCATTCGTGGTTAATCGGCTCCCCGGACTTATGCAGCCCCCGTAGTCTTCCTTGAACAATTTTCTTCTCGCCCGTGGATTATCTGATGAACACCTCAGCCATCGCCGCCAACTACCCTACACGAATGAGGGAATTGGTCACGCAAGCCAAAGAGCAAAACCTGCTCCGACCGCGCCAGCTTAAGTACGTGCTGTTGACTCTCGAACTTTCCTTACTTCTTGCATTCACTGTTGCCGCCTTCGTTTTGATCGGTGATTCCTGGTGGCAAGTCATGGTGGCGATGTGCAGCGCATTCCTCCTCGTGCACTTCGCTTTTCTTGTTCATGATGGCGCCCATTTCCAAATCTTCCGCAACCCCGCACACAATGAAATTTTCGCTGTCGTGACCGCTGCACTTGTTGTTGGGGCCAGCTACAGCTGGTGGCAGCACAAACATTCGGCGCATCATCGCAACCCAAATCATATGGCTTTAGATCCAGACGTAAAACTTCCCATCATCCGGGCCAAACCGAAGATGACGGGCTTCACGAGCTGGAAACCAATCCGGATATTTGTCACGCATCAAGGCATGTTGCTCTTCGCCCTGATGTTCCTCGAAGGGATTTCCATCTACGTCGCAAGTTGGAAACACCTGCTTCGTTCGGGAGTCGTAAAATACCGTTCCCTGCAGATCACCCTCATCGCCATTAACCATTCCACAGTGGTGATCTTGATGATCTGGATCCTTTCCCCCGGGATTGCTGGTGCCATAGTCGGAATCCATCTGGGACTCTTCGGATTCTATTTAGGCATGGTCTTTGCACTGAATCACAAAGGAATGCCCCTCATCACTGACGCACGCAGAAGCGATTACTTGCTATGCCAAGTCCTCGTCAGCAGAAACATCCAATCAAATGCGTTCTTGGCCTGGTTGATGGGCGGACTTAATAATCAGATAGAGCATCACCTTTTCCCGACCGCTCCACGATTCACCCTCCGCAAGCTCGCTGTCCTCGTCGAGCAACACTGTCGTAGCGTCGGCGTTCCCTACACCAAAGTTTCACTCACCGAAAGCTATCGCCGCGTCTATCTATACGTGAACCGGGTAGGTATCGGGCGAAGCAACGACTACATCTGCCCGCTGGGATCGTTTCAATACTCCCCCCAGATCATCCTGCCAGCAGCACCAAACCACGTCGCAACACAAACGAAAGGCGCAGTGTGATCCTCATGGAAAAGCCCAGCAGATGCCCGCGTTGTCTCAGAAATTCCCTAGTGGAAACGGAAACACGTCGCTATCAAGACGAGGAATATCAGCTACGAAGATGGGACAACGATGGCGGCCATGATGAAGGAATGCAACAGGACGTAGAAGTCACTATGCGCGAAGTGCTCTGGACTTGCACATTCTGCGGCTGGCATCGAGTCGCGTTCAGTACCCAAGAACCGAATCTAGGGCCTGAAAAACATCCAGACAGGCCAGGTACTCCACCCATTGCTCCTGCGATTCCACGATCGCTCGATTAATCCGCTCCATCTCCACCAACCGAAAGATCAGAGCTGATGGTCCATGAACTACGAACCATACCCGACGCCCACAGTTCGCGACCCCCTCACCGTGGGCAATGTGCTGATAGATTCCTTGCCAGCAACACTCTTCACCGATAGCGCCCCTGAAAAATACATGATCGCCGTAGTATTCAACCGGAGGCCCGAGCTTGAAGAGATTCATAACATCCTCAGTCCTACCGTCAAGCAAGAGCTTGCCTCCGCCGGATACACCGACGTTGAACTCGGGATCTCTAACCGGCGCCTGGAAATTTCCAACACCTCTCTCGAGGAACTCCGCGATGGATTGGCTTTCGCGATTACCCGTGTCCTAGCCCGACAAAGTGAAGTATTCCAGCAGCACCGCAGAGCAGCTGAAGCTCGGTTCAAAAAGGAAACCAACGAAGAAAGCCACCGTGCCCAGGCTGTCCAAACCCTAGCCAGTTCTATCTCTTTCGGTCTTCAAGTCGAAACTGACCAGTCTATCTAAATAAACTCGGCGGCCCGGACACAGCACGCACCGTCCGTCGCAAACCTCGGATTGAGAATCAACCATGAACAAATCATCCAGTATCCCGCCACAACAACTACCCCGTACCACCCATGTCTCAGCACAGGGCAATAACGCGCAATTCAGTGTCTCTGAGACCCCTCAGGAACAGTCAGCGACAACAGTCTGGTCAGATGCCCGTCGTAATCGACCACGCGTTACTCGAACAGGAGTGTTGTGGGTGTCCATGGTCGTCGGACTCTTGCTCTTGGTGCTTCTAATCGTATTTATCGCACAGAACCAAGTCTCAGTCCCATTGCAGTACTTCGGATGGAGCGGCTCGGTCGGTCTCGGACTGGCTTTGTTCATGTCCGCTGTCGCGGGCGGGCTGGTCATCGCAATTGTTGGCGTCGCTCGTATCATGCAATTGCGTTCCACAACCGCAACGCAACGAAAGAAGCTCGATCATTAAGACGTGCAGAGCAAACAGTCATCGAGTCTGGCGAGCTTGCTTTGATAACAATGCTGTTTGCCACTCCCTCTAAGACGGGGCCCGAGGACGGAAACGACGAAAGCTGTAAATTATTGTTCCCAGAGCCACCACCCCAGATGCCAGCAGGGTTGCGCCTGTACCCCACCCTCCGAACAACCACCAGCGAGGATTAGCTGGCCACCATCGCGGCACCGGCAAACCAATGCCCCACAAGATACCCAGCCCGACGAGAAGGCCCGAGACTAGGAGGCTAAAGGCTACGCGAGGCCAAGTTTGCACGCTTTGTCGGGCTAAATGCATGGCTTGTCGTTTGATAGGCCTTAAGAGCTTTCTAGCCCATTCGTAGCGCATCGCTAGGAGAGCCATGCCAGCAGCGATCAATAACAAGCCTGGACCCGGAAGAACCAGTGCGGCAACACCGGCTGCGACCAGCAACCAGCCAGCGATCTCGATGAAGCGGAACTTCAACCACACCAAAAACCACCATTTCGCCTTCTTCACCGAAGACATGTGGCCTCCAACCTTGGGCGACAACGCCACCGTCATCGCCAGAGCTTTAGACTAAACCCCCTGCAGCAAGAACAGGTCGCAATCTCCGCAGATTCACAGATACCATGTGTTCGGCACATTGCTCGACTCCAGCAATTCAAAACATTGTCATCCCGACAAACGATGAAAGAGCCGATAGATTCTCAACTGGATATTGCCGATACTTGGAAAAGAACCCATTTCGGTCTAAGGGGGGAGCAATGACACCACCCCGCGCGGCAGTCATTTACAACCCGGTAAAAGCGCCGCTAAATGAACTGAAAAAGCAGGTTCGAATCCAGGAAGCCCAACAACACTGGGCACCAACGACCTGGCACCCTACCGGTCCCGGAGATTTCGGTACTAGCGCCGTACGACAAGCGCGCACCAATCATCCCGACGTAGTAATAGTCGTAGGGGGCGACGGAATCATTCGAGCTGTTGCCAGTGCTCTGGCCAGCAGTAAGATTCCATTAGCCCTAGTTCCATGCGGCACGGGCAACCTTCTGGCAAGGAATCTCAAAACACCACTCCATAACTTCGAAGCCTGCATCCTCACCGCCTTCCAAGGGAGCACAACGTACGTCGATATGGTTGTCATAGACCTGGAACAGGCTCAGGGGTCGCACAGTACCCAAATGTTCCTCGTCATGGCAGGACTAGGACTGGATGCGGACATGGCCGCTCACACCAGCACTCACATGAAAAAATACCTAGGCTGGGCTGCCTACAGCGTACCCATCGCCCGATCAGTGATCTCGCACAAGCTTTTTCAGCTGACGTACCGAATCGACAGCCAAGGCCTGGCTCGGGCCCATGCCCACACCGTTATCATCGGCAACTGCGGGACACTGACAGGTAACATGCTGCTACTCCCCTCCGCACGTCTCAATGACGGCATCCTGGATGTGGCACTTCTGAAACCAACTGGGCGTCTGTCGTGGGCCAGAATCGCAGCACGACTGGCTCTGCAAGGACTTACTCGCCGGTCGTCGCTTGGCCAGGAAATCATTTCCTACGCTTTGAACCACGCTTCACTGACCTATCTCCAGGGACAGCGTTTCGAAGCAACCTTTACCAGCCCGAGAGCCATAGAACTCGACGGCGACAGCTTCGGTGCAGTTACCGGCCTCGCTGCGCAAATCCTTCCCGGAGCGCTGATGATCAAGACCGCTACGCCGGAACATGATCGTGACCTACGACGGATGACATAGCCGGGACCTCCCAGACGAAAGCTCCGCATGGCCACTCGGCCCAAGGATTGGCAAAGTCGCCTCGTAGAGTACCGCCCGTTGGTCTGCCGGGGACTCGCCATCTCGGGATGATGAAAACTGTCCTTCGATAGATCCCAGCGTGGTGTCGCATCCCTAGTTGGCCAATAGTCCAAATGTTGTCACGGCAATTGAATGGCAGCAAGGTAATTGGGCTCTTCAGGATTGAGAGTGTAGCCACCTAAAACCAACACCCGGGACCCCGGGCATGTCGCCAA
>NZ_BMPH01000025.1 GCF_014647495.1 Glutamicibacter protophormiae | reverse complement strand
TGCAGCGGGGTGAGGATGGCCATGGCCTGGGGTTCGGTGAGTTCTCCGAGGGCGAAGCGCTGGGCGATGAAGGGGGTGTCTTCGGCGAGGATGCGGGCGTTGGCCAGGTAGGAGCGGTAGCCGTGGGGGTCGCGTTTGCGGGCCATGGCCACGGTGCTGGCTGCGCCGCGGGTGAGGTCGTTGGGGTGGGTGCCGTTGTTTTCGTTGGTGCGGAAGACTTCTTTTTCCAGCTGGTGGGCGAGCATGGCTTTGAGGTAGTCGTAGCCGGAGGTCAGGGCGGTGAGTTCTTCGATGGCGGCGGCGCAGTCGGCGGTGCTGCCGCACTCCAGGATGTGGGTGAGCTTGGTGGTCAGGGCGGTGAGCACGTTGGTGCATTCGGTGTGGACCGGGGGGATGGGTGGCCGGTGGCGTTGTTGCATTGCTTCGTACATGTGTTAATTGTACGGCTGTTAGTAGAACGTGTGTTCGAATTTGGTCTAAGCTTATCCTCAGGAAAAGCTAAAGATTATCCGCGAATTCCAGAAGCCGGGCAATGCCGGAGCGGGCTCCGAGTTCGTCGTTGTATCCCGAGCGGAGAATCGCTGCGGACACTGCCTGCGGGGTGATGCCCAATGTCTGGGCCACCGCCTTCTGCTGTCCGCGTACCCCGGGAGTTAACAAGTCGACGACAGCCCATTCGGACTCGCTGCGGGTGCGGATGGATTGGCCGAGCAGACGCAGCAGGCCTTCAAGTTCGGCGTCCAGTTCCGCGTTGCCGGTGGAGACGCAGATCGGTACGCGTTCCCCGCGGTGCTCCGCGGCATCGAGCGCGCCCTGGGCGCGTCGCAGGGCCCTGCCGTCGACCTGATCGGCCTCGGCGGGGACCGGTTCGTATAGCGCGCCGACCCCCAGTCCGACGTGGCAGAAATTCAGCCGGGCCGCACGCAGGACGGCGTCGACGGCGGCGTCGGCATCTGCCGGCACGCCTAGGAGCAGTTGGCCGCTGAGGGCCATGAACGCGGCCTGCGTGGAAACTTGGGCCAACTGGTGCCAAAGCGCCTCGCCGGCGGCGGCGACATCGGTGACCGAGCGGGGCCGGGGGCTGAGCGCAACGACAAACATGGCTTAAGTATTGCGTGCGTGGCCCGGTTTGTCGCGTATCCGAGTTTTATGGCGGAGGTCAGGTCCGCTGCGGCAGCCGCACGATGGTGTAGCGGAAGAACAGTTGGGTGGCCGGGCCGATGAGCAGCGCATAGGCTACGGTGCCCACGCCGACCGGGCCGCCCAGCAGCCAGCCCAATCCCAGCACCGACAGTTCAAGCACGGTGCGGATCAGCCGGATCGACAGCCCGGTGCGCAGGTGGAGCCCGGTCATCAGCCCATCGCGGGGGCCGGCCCCGAAATGGCTGCCGATGTACAGTGCGCCGCCCAGCCCGTTGACCAGGATCGCGAGGGCAACCACCAGCACCTGCCAGCCCAATCCATCGATGGCGGGGAAGAAGCGCAGGAAGAAGTCCAGCGCCAGACCCAGGTAGAGCGTATTGGCGACCGTGCCCAGGCCCGGCCACTGCTTGAGCGGAATCCACGCCAGCAGCACCAGGGCTCCGACCAAGATCACGATGGTGCCCAGGGACAGCGGCACGTGGTTCGCCAAGCCCAGATGCAGCACGTCCCAGGGGTCGACACCCAGCTGGGCGCGGATCAGCATCGCCATGGCCAGTGCATAGAGCGTGAGCCCGGCAAAGAGGTTGGCCAGGCGCAGCGGGAGGCGTCCGGCACTCAGCTGCTGGCGGGGAGTCAGGTTCGTGATGCTCATGTAGACAAGCTTCCGGTAAATTGGACTTGGAAAAAATAGCCAATTTTGAACTGGTGGATCCATGGGACGCATCACAGCCCCGACGCTGGCCCGAATGCTGGGGGAGCCGGACTCGTCTATGCCCGCCTACCGCTGGCTTTTCCTCGCGCTGCGCTCGCTCATCGCCAACGGCAGGATCCTGCACGGGACTGCGCTGCCCAGTGAACGCGACGCCGTGCTTGCCCTGGGGCTGAGCCGCACCACGGTCTCCCGAGCCTATGCCGAGCTGCGCGACTGCGGCTACGCCAGCTCCCGCCGCGGCTCGGGCACCGTGGCCCAGCTTCCCGGCGGGCCGGTGGCGGGCGGCGCCGAACCGCTGCCGCTGGGCGGTTTCGGTCCGCTGCCCGGAAATCAGGCGGTCGACCTGACCTGCGCGGCGCCCAACGCGCCCGCCGGAATGCTAGGGCAGTTCGAGGCCGCGCTGCACGAGCTTCCGCGCTACGCGGCGGGCATGGGCTACTACCCCCTGGGCATCGAGCCGCTGCGCGTGGCGCTGGCGGACTACTACACCGGGCGCGGGCTGCCCACCGGGCCGGAGCAGATCATCGTGACCTCCGGGGCGCTGTCCTCCGTGGCCGCCGCCGGACGCGCGGTGCTCGGGCGCGGCCAGATCGTGCTGGCCGAAACCCCGACCTATCCGAACTCGCTGCTGGCGTTGAAGGCCCACGGGGCGCGGACCGCCGCGGTGCCCATCGGGCCGCAGGGCTCGGACCTGGACCAGATCGCCGCCGCGCTGGGCGAGGTGCGGCCCGCGGCCATGCTCTGCCTGCCGGATTTCCACAACCCGGTGGGCACGTTGCTGGACGACGAGGGACGCGAACGCTGGGCTGCCGAACTGGACCGGGCGAGCACCGTGGGCATCATCGATGAAACCTGTGCCGAGCTGTGGCTGGACGCGCGCCCGCAAGTGCTGCCGATGGCCGCCTTTTCCCCGAACCTGGTCACCGTGGGCAGCGCCAGCAAATCGCACTGGGGAGGGCTGCGCCTGGGCTGGCTGCGCGCCCCGCGCCACCTGGCCGCCGCGCTGGCCCGCGCCCGGATGAGCATGGATTTGGGCGCTCCGGTGCTCGAGCAGCTGGTGCTGGCCAACCTGCTCTCTTCGGGGCAGACGCTGTCCGAGGCCACCCGCACCGCGCTGCGCGATAACCGCAACTGGATGATCGGGGAACTGGCCCGCACCCTGCCGGACTGGAAACCGAACCTGCCGGCCGGCGGGCTGAGCCTGTGGTGCCACCTGCCGCAGCCGCGTTCCACGGCCCTGGCCCGCCGGCTCAAGGCGGTGCTGCTGGCCCGCCGGCTCAAGGCGGTGCTGCTGGCCCCCGGGTCCACCTTCGCGGTCGAGGGGCACGGGCTGGAACACTACCTGCGCCTGCCTTTCGCGCAGGACCGCGCGCAGCTGGAAGCGGCGCTGCCGGCCATCGCCGCGGCCTGGGCGCAAGTGGTTGTCTAGCTCATAGGTTTGCTACCACGAGTTCGACGGCAGCGCACAGTTGCTGAAGGTCCCCCTTCGCATCATGCGTGGCGGGGGATGCGAGCCGCGGATCGGTTTCCCGCCCCACTCCAGGCTCCCCTCCGTCCGGGCGCAACGCCGGGACATGGATGAACAACGCCGGAACCGGCTGCCCATAGGCCAGGTAGGCGACGTGGTTGCAGACAAAGCTTCCGGCGTCCTCGGAAACCTGCGCGGCGAACCCGGCTGCGGCCAGCAACGCGGTGATGCGCTGGGCGTCGAGGCCCGATGGCAGCGACAACGGGCCGTTCGAGATGATCGTTTCGGCGCGGGGCTGGGCTCCGTCGTTGTCCGGGATCCGCGCATGGTCTTCGTTGACGGCCATTGCCTCCGGGGTGATCGCGGCGCGTCCGCCGGCCTCGCCCAGGCAAATCAGCGCATCGGGCCGGTGCTCTGCGAGCAGCGCGCAGAGCGTTTCGCCCGAACGATCGAAGGAAACCGGCAGGATCGCAGTGGACAGCCGGCGCCCGGCGACATTGGCCGGAAGCGCCGAAACCACCGCGCCGCTGGCGTTGAAATCATCGGTTCCGAAGGGTTCGAAGCCGGTCACCAGAATGTGCATGGCACCCATTATGCCGAACTGTCGGTGGTGGCTGGTAGAGATTGAGTTGCTCTCCAGCCGGTTCAGGGAAGGTTCAATTTCATGATTATTGCCGTTTTTATCCTAGTCATACTAAATATACTTGCGACAGTATGTATTGCCCTGCTGTTGATTCGGCGTACCGGCGGCGTGGATGACCAGGTGATTCGGGAGGCCGTGCGATCCACCCACGGCGAGTTGCGCCAGGACCTGGGCGCCCAGCGCGGCGAACTGCGCCAGACCCTTGGTGAGGTGCGCACGGAAATCGATGCAAAGCTCGGCTCGATGGCCGACGGCAACGCCCGGCGCCACCTGCAGCTGCAGACGCTGATGCAGGAGCAGATGGACAAGCTGCGTGCCGGCAATGAGGCCAAGCTGGAGCAGATGCGAGAGACCGTGGATGAGAAGCTGCAGGGCACGCTGGAGAAACGCCTGGGGGAGAGCTTCGAGCTGGTGAGCAAGCGGCTGGAAATGGTCCAGCAGGGGCTGGGAGAAATGCAGTCGCTTGCCCAGGACGTCGGCGGGCTCAAGCGTGTGCTGACCAACGTGAAAAGCCGCGGCACCTGGGGCGAGGTCCAGCTGGAGCGCCAGCTGGAGGACATCCTCACCCGGGACCAGTACGAGCAGAACGTCACGATTGTGCCCGGAAGCCGGGAGGCCGTCGAATTCGCGGTCATCCTGCCCGGACGCGAAGCTGGCACCATCTACCTGCCCATCGATTCCAAACTGCCGCAGGAGGACTACGAACGGCTGCTCGACGCCCAGGAATCGGGTGACAAGGCGGCCGTTGAACAGGCTAGCCGGGCGTTGGACAAGGCCATCATCGAGCAGGCCAAGCTGATCTCCGGCAAGTACATCGCCCCGCCGCACAGCACAGACTTCGCCATCATGTACCTTCCCACCGAGGGCCTGTTCGCGGAGGTGGTGCGCCGCCCGGGGCTGGCCAGCAAGCTGCAGACCGAGCACCGCGTGCTGGTCACCGGGCCGACCACGCTGATGAGCCTGCTGAACTCGCTGCAGATGGGCTTCAGGACGCTGGCCATCGAAAAGCGCAGCAGCGAGGTGTGGCAGGTGCTGGCCGCCGCAAAGGACGAGTTCCGCAAGTACGGGGATGTCTGGGACAAGCTGGGCAAGCAGCTCTCGGCCGCACAGAACACCG
Source organism: Glutamicibacter protophormiae (assembly GCF_014647495.1). GTDB lineage: Bacteria > Actinomycetota > Actinomycetes > Actinomycetales > Micrococcaceae > Glutamicibacter > Glutamicibacter protophormiae. The sequence continues at coordinate 14,442 of NZ_BMPH01000025.1, read as the reverse complement.
TGCAGGCCGCCGGAACTCGAACCCGCGCCGTGGAGCGGACCCTGCGGGATGTGGAAAGTAACCAGGTCACCGCGAGCTCCGAGGACGTGCTGCAAAACCTGCTGCCCGAGGCCTAGCGGCCGCCGCCTTTGCGGTGGTCCGGGTGTTCCCGGGCGACCCGGTGGGCTGAAAACGAAAACCACCGGCGGAGCAGATCGGATGATCTGCGCCGCCGGTGGTTCACATGGCCGAAGATTAGGCCTTGAAGCGCTCGATGGAGCGAGCCAGCTCGGCTTCGGCGGCCTCGCGGCCTTCCCAGCCCTCAGCCTTGACCCACTTGCCTGGCTCCAGGTCCTTGTAGCGGGTGAAGAAGTGCTCGATCTCCTTGATCAGCCACTCGTCGATGTCCTCGAGCTCCTTGATGTGGTCAAAGCGCTTGTCCGAAGGAACGCACAGCAGCTTGGCATCTCCGCCGCCGTCGTCGGTCATGTTGAACACGCCGATCGGGCGGGCCTCAACCACGACGCCTGGGATCAGGTCGACGCCCGGGATGTACACCATGGCGTCCAGCGGATCGCCGTCTTCGCCCAGGGTGTCGTCGAAGTAGCCGTAGTGGGTTGGGTACTGCATTGAGGTGAACAGTACGCGGTCCAAACGCAGACGGTGGGTCTCGTGGTCGATCTCGTACTTGACGCGCGATCCGGTAGGGATCTCGATGGTCACGTCGTGGCTCATGAAAAGCACACTCCTAAACTAGTCTTAGGGTTATCCGCCCTTAAGCGTATCGCCCCCGGGCGCTGCCTTGATAAACCCGCGAAAGGAATGTCACCGCATGAACACCGCCGCCCGTCGTGTGATCACACTGGGCGCGGCCGTGGTTGCCGTGGTGGGCATGGTGCTGGCCATGCTGTTCGCACCTCGTTTTTTCACCGGTGAGCCCGAAGCTTTTTACACCCCGGCCAGTGCGCAGATTGCGGAAAATGCCCCAGTCACCGTGCGGGACCTGAACCCCGATGCTGCCATGCCGGACACGGCCGTGTTCACCGCCCAGCTGGACGCGATCTTGGCGGACCAGGGTGATGGAACGAAGTTCACCGCCCAGGTGGTGGATGTCGCGACCGGCACCGTGCTTTATGACAAGAATTCAACTGCCAACGGCACCCCTGCCTCCAGCCTGAAGGTGGTCACCGCCCTGGCGGCCGTGGATGTGCTGGGCGCCGACACCCAGCTGGGCACCAGCGTTTGGCTGGATGGGGAGACCCTGGTGCTGCGCGGCGGGGGAGACGTGCTGCTGGGCGACGGCGCCTCGGATCCGACGTCCACCAAGGGCTACGCGGGGCTCGGGACGCTGGCCGAAAAGACCGCCATCGAGCTGGAAAAGCGCGGCGTGGACTCCGTGAAGCTGTGGCTCGACGACTCGCTGTTCGGCCTCGCGCAGTCCAACCCGGACTGGGACAAGTCCCTGTTCACCTCGAACAACATCGCGCCGGTCTACCCGCTGGCGCACTACTCGGGCCGCGCGGGCGAGAACCTCGCCTCCCCGTACCAGTCGGATTCGGCGCAACAGGCGCGCCAGGTGTTCGCCGCCGCGCTGGGTTCCTCGATCAAGGTGGCGCAGGGCGGACGCGGAGCCTACGAAGGCGGCGAGCAGATCGCCGAGGTTCGCTCGGCCCCGCTGCGCGACGTGGTCAAGCACATGCTGCTGGTCTCGGACAACTACATCGCCGAAACCCTGGGCCGACTCGTAGCCCTGGCCGAAGGCCTTCCCCCGGAACAGGCGGGGCCCGCGGTGACCAAGGCGGCGGGGGAACACGGTGCCCAGGGGGCGGCGCTGTCCGATGCCAGCGGGCTGGCCGCCGTCAACCAGATCTCGCCGGCGGCGCTGACCGCGGTGCTGCGCTCTGCAGCCACCAGCGGCAAGGCGGGGATGCGCGAGCTGATCTATTCGCTGCCCGTGGCCGGATACAACGGCACGCTGATGCAGCGTCTCGGCGCAGATGCGACCCTGGGGATGGTCCGCGCCAAGACCGGTTCGCTGACCGGGGTGGCCACGCTGACCGGCATGACGCTGACCGAGGACGGCAGGCTGCTGGCCTTCTCCATTTTCGCCAACCAGCCGGACGGCACGCTCGCACCGCACAAGCCAATCATCGACCAGGCAGTCACCGCCATCCGCGGCTGCGGCTGCCGGGCATAGTCAGGAGCACGCATGAAGCAATTCATTGACTGGGACGTCGCCGTCGGAACCGCCAGGACCCTGATGCCGGCCGGCCCCGCTATCGACGGGCGGCAAGCGGCGCGGATTGTCGAGGAGCTGCGCATCGCCGGAGGCCAGGGCCTGGTCGAGGCGGAGAAGATCTCCAAGTTGAGCTCCACCGAGCCTGCCCAGACGCTCGTGGTGGACCGCGCAGGCTGGGCGCAAGCGGTCAGCCAGAACTTCGCGGCGATGCTCCCGGAAGGAATCGATGCCCCGGGCGCGGTGCCGCTGGTGGCAGGGGCGGAGCTCGGCGCGGTGCTCGCGGTGCTCGGCACTCGCGTGCTGGGGCAGTTCGACCCCTTCGTCGGCCCCCGGCTGCTGCTCAACGCCCCGACCATCACCCAGCTGCGCGGCGAACTGAACCTGAACGCGAAGGACTTCTACCTGTGGATCGCCACCCATGAGCAGACCCACCGGTTGCAGTTCGAGCATGCGCCGTGGATTCCGGGGGTCATGAAGCAGACCCTGGCCGAGGTGTTCGAGCCGCTGCGCGGCACCACGCATTCGCTCAACGACCTGGGATCCAGGCTCAAGGCCATGAAGTCGGAGGTCAGCGAGCTGACCAGCATCATGTCGGTGCTGGAAGGACACGCCATGGTGGTGATGAACGACGTGAAGTCCATCGGCACCATCAAGACCATCCGCCGCCGCTTCGAGGCGCGCGGGGAGAACCGTTCGGCGCTGGCCACCCTGGTCGGCAAGCTGCTGGGCATGGAAGCCAAGGCGCTGCAGTACAAGCGCGGGGCGAAGTTCGTGGGCCACCTGGTCGACGAGATCGGTCACGAAGGCTTCAACACGATCTTCAGCGAACGCGAACTGTTCCCCAGCGCCGACGAGCTAGACCATCCCGAACGCTGGCTGGCCCGCACCCGATGAGCCGTCCCATCGACCGGGCGCGCACCGCGGTCGCCGCGATGGCTCCATCGGGACTGAGCCTGGTTGCGGTCTCCGGAGGCGCGGACTCGCTGGCCCTGGCGGTCGCGGCCAGCCAGCTGCCGGGGGCCTTCGGCGCGGTGGTCGTGGACCACGGGCTGCAACCCGGCAGTGCCCAGGCAGCGGACCGGGCTGCGCAGCAGTGCCGTGAGCTCGGACTGGACCCGGTGCTGGTGCGGCGTGTGCGCACCCGTCCCGATGAGGCTTCGGCGCGCACCGCCCGCTACGAAGCCTTCGAACGCGCGCTGGAGTCGACCGGAGCGCAGCGCATCCTGCTCGGCCATACCCGCGATGACCAAGCCGAACAGGTGCTGCTGGGTCTGCTGCGCGGTTCGGGAATCCGGTCGCTGGCCGGCATGCCTGCGGTGCGCGGGGCCTACGCGCGCCCGCTGCTGGGACTGGCCCGGGAAGATACCGAGCAGATCTGCGCCGGCGCCGGGCTGGAGTACTGGGAAGACCCCAGCAATACGGATACCACCTACCGCCGCAACCTGGTGCGCGGCGAAATCATGCCTTACCTGCGAGAACATCTTGGCGGGCACATCCCGCAGGCGTTGGCGCGCACAGCGCAGCTGGCCGCGGCGGATGCCGACGCACTGGACCTGTGGGCCGGCCGGGCCTGGGCCGAGCACGGAACAGACCTCAAGGCGCTGGCAGCCCTGCCGCCGGCCGTGGCGTCCCGCGTGCTGCGTCTGGCCGCCGCGGAAGCGGGCGCCAAAAACGTTGGCCGGGAGCGAACAGCGGCCCTGTGCGCTCTGGCCGGGGTCGGTACGGCAAAGTCCAAATCAGCCGGGCCCGTGCAGTTGGACGGGAAAATCAGTGCCTACCGCCGAAGCCCGGTGATTGTTTTCACCGACTCGCTCTAAGCAACCACCGGTGAAATGTGGCACTCTAGGTAGGTACCACACCTCTAGAATCAGGAGAACCCTCGTGGATTCCAATGCCGTCAAGGCCGATCTGACACATGTTCTGTACACCAAGGAAGAAATCCAGACCCGAGTCGAAGAACTGGCAGCGCAGATCGACAAGGACTACCAGGGTCGCGACATCCTCGTCGTCGGAGTGCTGAAGGGCGCGGTCATGATCATGGCCGACCTGGTTCGTGCTCTTGAATCCCATGTGAGCATGGACTGGATGGCCGTTTCCTCCTATGGTTCCGGAACCCAGTCCTCCGGCGTGGTGCGCATCCTGAAGGACCTGGACTCGGACCTCATGGGCAAGCACGTGCTCATCGTCGAAGACATCATCGATTCCGGCCTGACCCTGTCCTGGCTCAAAGCGAACCTGGAGTCGCGCGGCCCGGCCAGCGTCGAGATCTGCACGCTGCTGCGCAAGCCCGCAGCCGCCAAGGTCGAGATCGACGTGAAGTACGTCGGCATGGATATTCCCAACGAATTCGTCGTCGGGTACGGGCTGGACTACGCGGAGAAGTACCGCAACCTTGACTGCGTGGGCACCCTTGCCCCGCACATCTACGAGTAGGGAACTTTTCGCGCCGGCCGGGCGTTGAGAAGAATCGAAGGTGGCGTGCCCCGGACGCCATGACAGCGGGTGAGGGAGATGCGTAGGGCGCGGGACCCGGCGGATCAATGAAAACAAAGAAGCTATTTAACAGCTGGATCATCTGGGTTCTCGTGGGCGTCGTTGCAGTCGTCCTGTTCCTGCCGATGGTGTTCGGCAACAACACGGCCAAGGTCGACACTTCGCAGGGCCTGCATGAGCTGTCCAGCGGCAATGTGACCCAGGCGAAGATCTTCGACGGGGACCAGCGCGTGGATCTGACGCTGCGCAATGCGCTGACCGTCGACGGTGTCGAAAAGGGCACCAACGTCAGCTTCTTCTATTCCTCGGCCCGCGCAGAGCAGGTGGTCGACGCGATCAACGACGCGAAGCTGGACAAGTTCACCGACCAGCCGGTGGAGAGTAACTGGCTGTTGTCGATGCTCGGCGTGATCGTGCCATTCCTGCTGATCGCCGGCATCTTCTGGTTCATCCTCGCCCGCTCGCAGGGCGGCGGCTCCAAGGTCATGCAGTTCGGCAAGTCCAAGGCGAAGCTGATCACCAAGGACATGCCGCAGGTGACCTTCAAGGACGTCGCGGGGGCCGACGAGGCCGTGGAGGAGCTCCACGAAATCAAGGAGTTCCTGCAGGAGCCTGCGAAGTTCCAGGCTGTGGGCGCCAAGATCCCCAAGGGCGTGCTGCTCTACGGCCCTCCGGGCACCGGCAAGACCCTGCTCGCCAAGGCCGTGGCCGGCGAGGCCCAGGTGCCGTTCTACTCGATCTCCGGTTCTGACTTCGTGGAGATGTTCGTCGGCGTGGGCGCCTCGCGTGTGCGCGACCTGTTCGAACAGGCCAAGAACAACTCCCCGGCCATTATCTTCGTCGACGAGATCGACGCGGTGGGCCGCCACCGCGGCGCCGGCATCGGCGGCGGCAACGACGAGCGCGAGCAGACCCTGAACCAGCTGCTGGTGGAGATGGACGGCTTCGACGCCACCACCAACGTCATTCTGATCGCCGCGACCAACCGTCCGGACGTGCTGGACCCGGCGCTGCTGCGCCCGGGCCGCTTCGACCGCCAGATCCCGGTGGAGGCGCCGGATCTGAAGGGCCGCGAAGACATCCTGAAGGTGCACGTGAAGGGCAAGCCGATGGACGCCACGGTGGACCTGAACGCGGTGGCCAAGAAGACCCCTGGCTACACCGGCGCCGACTTGGCCAACGTGCTGAACGAGGCGGCGCTGCTCACCGCGCGCTCGAACGCGAACCTGATCGACGACCGCGCGCTGGACGAGGCCATCGACCGCGTCATGGCCGGCCCGCAGAAGCGCACCCGCCTGATGGACGAGCACGAGCGCAAGGTCACCGCCTACCACGAGGGCGGCCACGCCCTGGTCGCCGCGGCGATGAACCAGACCGCGCCGGTCACCAAGATCACCATTCTGCCGCGCGGCCGCGCCCTGGGCTACACCATGGTGGTGCCGGAGTCGGACAAGTACTCGGTGACCCGCAACGAGCTGCTGGACCAGATGGCCTACGCCATGGGCGGCCGCGTCGCCGAGGAGATCGTGTTCCACGATCCGTCCACCGGAGCCAGCAACGACATCGAGAAGGCCACCGCCACCGCGCGCAAGATGGTCACCGAATACGGCATGAGCGAGAAGGTCGGCGCGGTGCGCCTGGCCAGCTCCGCCGCGGAGCAGCAGATGGGCACCGGGGCGCGCGAGTACTCGGACGAGATGGCCCACCTGGTCGACGAGGAGGTGCGCCAGCTCATCGAGGGCGCGCACAACGACGCCTACTGGGCGCTGACCACCAACCGCCACGTGCTCGACCGGCTGGCCCTGGCCCTGCTGGAACGCGAGACGCTGAACCAGAAGGAGATCGCGGAGATCTTCTCGGACCTGGTGAAGATCGACAAGCGCGTGGTGTGGCTGTCCAACGACGAGCGTCCGGTGCACCCCGAAGGCCCGGTGTTGAGCCCCAAGGAGCGCGCCGCGCAGTCGACCGACTAGGATCGAAGCGTGACTGAAGAAAATCTGATCGACCAGCCGCGCATCGCGGCAGCCGTGCGCGAAATCCTGCTGGCCATCGGCGAGGACCCGGACCGCGACGGCCTGCAGGATACCCCCAAGCGGGTGGCCAAGGCCTACGCGGAATTCTTCGCCGGGCTGCACCAGGGCCCCGAGGAACACCTGTCCACCACCTTCGACATCGAGCACGACGAGATGGTGCTGGTGAAGGACATCGCGTTCTACTCGACCTGCGAGCACCACCTGGTGCCGTTCTACGGCCGCGCCCATATCGGGTACATCCCGGGCAAGGGCGGCAAGGTCACCGGCCTGTCCAAGCTGGCCCGGCTGGTGGAGGTCTTCGCCCGCCGCCCGCAGGTGCAGGAACGGCTGACCACGCAGATCGTGGACGCCCTGGTCGAGCACCTGAACCCCTCCGGCGCGATCGTCGTCGTCGAATGCGAGCACATGTGCATGTCGATGCGCGGCGTCCAGAAGCCGGGCGCGAAGACCGTCACCAGCGCGGTCCGCGGCCAGCTGCGCGAGACCGCCACCCGCGCCGAAGCAATGAGCCTGATTCTCGGAAGGTAACACCCTATGTCTCTTGGAGCAATCCCCGGCACCGGTCCGGCCACCAGCCCGCTGACCGTGATCCGCAAGATCAAGCAGAAAACGTTCGCCGACTTGCCTACCGACCGCACCCTGGTGATGGGCATCCTGAACGTCACCGAGGACTCCTTCTCCGATGGAGGCGCCTACCTGCAGCGCGAGGCCGCCATCGCGCAGGGCCTGAAGCTGCTCTACGCCGGCGCCGACATCATCGACGTGGGCGGGGAATCCACCCGTCCCGGCGCGGTTGCGGTCGACCCGGTTCTCGAGCAGGAGCGCATCCTGCCCGTCATCGAGGCGCTGGTCAAGGCCGGAGCCGTGGTCTCCGTGGACACCATGCACGTGGACACCGCCCGCGCGGCCATCGCCGCCGGCGCGCACCTGATCAACGACGTCTCCGGGCTGACTTACGAGGCCGGCATGCCGGAGCTGATCGCGCACACCGGCGTGCCCTACGTGCTGATGCACCGCCGCGGCACCGCGCAGAACATGGTCGCCAAGGCCGACTACCAGGACGCGGCCGCCGAGGTGCTGGCCGAGCTGCGTGCGCTGCGCGACGACTTCGTGGCCCGCGGCGTGGCGCCGGAGCAGATCATCCTGGATCCGGGACTGGGCTTCGCCAAGGACGCCGCGCACAACTGGGCCCTGCTCAAGAACCTCAAGGCCTTCGAGGACCTGGGCCACCGCGTGCTGGTCGGCACCAGCCGCAAGCGCTTCCTGGGCGAGGTGCTGGCCGAGGGCGGCGCCGCCCGCGAACCGCTGGGCCGCGACGCGGCGACCCTTGCCACCACCGTGCTGGCGGCCGCCGACGGCGCCTGGGCGGTGCGCGTGCACGACGTGCAGGGATCTCGCGACGCCCTGAAAGTCGTGAAGGCCCATGGATCGCATTAGCATTTCCGGGATTTCCGCGACCGGCTACCACGGCGTCTTCGATTTCGAGAAGCGCGACGGGCAGGGCTTCGTCATCGACGTGGTGCTGCATGTGGACATCTCCCGCGCGGCGGCCAGCGACAACGTGGCCGACACCGTGCACTACGGCGAGGTCAGCGAGCTGGTGGTCGCCCAGATCCAGGCCGGGCCCTGGGATTTGATCGAGAAGCTGGGCAGCGAGGTCGCCGACGCGATCCTGGCCGCCTACCCGACCGTGGCCACGGTCGAGGTGGTGGTGCACAAGCCGCAGGCCCCGATCCCGGTGCCGTTCAGCGACGTGAGCATTTCGCTGACCCGGCACCAGTTGCAGCACACCGCGGTCATCGCGCTGGGCGCCAACCTGGGCGACCCGCAGGCCACGCTGGCCGCCGCCGTGGCGGAGCTGGGCGCAGAGCTGGAGATCCTGAAGACCTCCCCGCTGGCGGTCACCAAGCCCGTGGGCGGCCCGCCGGACCAGCCGGACTACACCAACCAGGTCATCGAGGTGCGCACGCAGCGCTCCCCGCATGAGCTGCTGGACCTGTGCCAGCGCATCGAGGCCGCGCACCATCGCACCCGCGAGGTGCGCTGGGAGGCGCGCACGCTGGACCTGGACCTGATCACCTACGACCACCTGGTGCTCGATGACCCGAGGCTGACGCTGCCGCATCCGCGCGCGGCCCTTCGCGGCTTCGTGCTGGCGCCGTGGAGCTGGATGGACCCGGATGCCGTGCTCGGAGGCCAGCTGGTTTCCCGGCTGGCGGCGCAGGCCGCGGACACCAAGGACATCATCCGGCTATGACCCGGCTGAAGGTTCTCTCGCTGGTGTGGTGCACCCTGCTCGGCGCGGTGCTGGGCTGGATCGCGCTGCGCCTGTTCGTCGCGGCCGGGCGTCCAACCCCGGTGCTGGACTACACGGCGCTGTATTCGCTCGGGGCGGTGTGCGCGGTGGTGCTGTTCCTGGGGATCCGGGTCAAGCGCTCGACCCTGGGCAAGGCGCACTTCGACGCGATCGCCGCGGCCCGCACCCTGGTGCTGGCCCAGGCCGCGGCCTACGCCGGCGCGCTGATCACCGGATGGCACCTGCCGGCGTTGGTGAACCTGTGGGTGAACGCCGGCGCCTCGCCGAGCCTGACCCGCGCGATCGTGCTGGCCGGGGCGGGCCTGTTCATGGTGGTCATCGGGTATATTGTGCAGCACCTTTGCAAACTTCCACCCGAAGATCCGGAGGACACCGCCGATGGAATCGCCGATGGAACGGTCACCGAATGACTTCCAGCCGGTCGCACCCGAATACTTCACCGTCAAGCTGATCGGCTGGGCGCTGAACACCGGGCTGTACCTGCTGGTCGCGCTGGCGCCGCTGGTCCTGCGGCTGTTCGGCGTGCAGACCCCGCTGTGGCTGGTCATTGCGCCGCCGCTGGCGGTGCTGCTCATCGCGCTGCCTGCGCTGCGCCTGCTGCGCCGCCGCGTGCGGGCGCTGGGCTACCTGGAACGCGAAGAAGACCTCGTGGTGCGCTCCGGGGTGATGTGGCGCAAGCAGCTGGTGATCCCCTACGGGCGGATGCAGTACGTGGAAGTCACCAGCGGACCGCTGGAACGCAAATACGGGCTGTGCAAGCTCACCCTGAACACCGCCTCCGGCTCCGCCACCGCCGTGATCCCCGGCCTTGCGGAGCACACCGGCCGGGACCTGAGGGAACGGCTGAGCGCCGCGGGCGAAGCGAAGATGTTATGACCGAGCAGTGGCAGCGGGTCCATCCGGCCAGCCCGTTCGTGCGCGGCTGGGTGGCCATCGTGGGCCTGGCCTACATCTACTGGCAGAACACCAACGACCTGACGCTGGCCGAGCGGCTCAGCGGCGAAAGGCTGCGCTGGACCGTGCTGATCGGTGCGGGCGCACTGCTGGTGGTGCTCGTCTTCTACGCCTTGTCCTGGTACTTCACCCGCTACAGGATCACCGGCACGCACGTGTACGTGAACTCCGGAATGGTCTTCCGCAGCCAGAAGCAGGCGCGCATCGACCGGGTGCAGGGCATCGAGGTGGCCCAGCCGCTGGTGGCCCGGCTCCTGGGGCTGGCCGAGCTGCACTTCGACGTGGCCGACGGCAGCCAATCCATGCTGCGCCTGTCCTTCCTGCGCAAGGCCGACGCGCAGCGGCTGCGAGCGCTGATCCTGGGCCGGGCGCAGGCCGCCCGGAACGGCCAGGCGCCGCTCGACGGGCAGGAGGCGGACTCGGTCCCGGACACCGCAGCATCCGCGGCGCAGGCTCCTGACCCCGACGTGCTGATGGCCAGGGTGCCCCACGGCCGGCTGCTCGCCTCGCTGTTCCTGCGTATGCCCACCATCATCGGCGTGCTCAGCGCGCTGGCCCTGGGCATCATGACGCTCAGCGGGGTCGGCGGCATGGCGGCCGGCCTGATCCCGGCGCTGCTGGGCTTCGGCGGCTGGTTCTACAAGGAACTGAACAACTCCTGGAATTTCAGCGCCGCCGCCACCGATACCGGGCTGCGCGTGAGCCGCGGCCTGGCGGACACCCGCCAGCAGTCCATCCCCGCCGGCCGCGTCCAGTCCATCCAGGTCAGTTCCCCGGCCCTGTGGCGGCTGCTGGGCTGGTACCGGGTCGAGGTCAACGCGCTGGGCGTGGGGTCGCAGGAGGAAGCCCAGAACCTGCTGGTGCTGCCGGTCGGGGACTTCGACGCGGTGGCCCGGGTCATGGGCATCCTGCTCCCGGACCTCGGGGTGGAACGCCAGCGGGAGGTGCTGTTCACCGCGATCAACTCCGGCGGCGAGGACCACGGATTCACGCTCTCCCCGCACCGGGCCAAACCGCTGTCCCCGGGCGCGTGGAAGAACCAGGGTTTCCTAGCCACGGACACCACGGTGATCTCGCGCTACGGCTGGCTCGGCCGGATCACTGCCTTCACCGCACACAACCGGGTGCAGGGCATCATGCTGCGCCAGGGCCCGCTGGAGCGCCGCCGCCAGCTGGCCGGGCTGCGCATCTACAGCGCCGGCGGCACGGTCACCGGCTACATACAGCAGGTTGATGCCCAAATCGCTGGTAAGTTCTTGGAGGAACAATCCCGCCGCATCGCCGGCAGGTAATACTCGTCGCGGAAGGTAGGACGTGGACGCACCACGCTTGGGAATCGGCATCATCTCCGCCGGCAAGGTCGGCACGGTGCTCGGGGCGGCGCTGGCCGCCAGCGGCCACCGAATCACCGGAATCCATGCGGTCTCGCAGGATTCAAGGGACCGCGCCGACGCGCTGCTGCCCGGGGTCGAGATCCTGGACCCGGCAGAGATCCTGCGGCGCAGCGAACTGGTGCTGTTTGCGGTGCCGGACGACGTGCTGGGAGAACTGGTGGCGGGGCTCGCCGCCGCAGGCCACTTCACCACCGGGCAGCTGATTGCCCATACCGCCGGACGCTATGGCACGCGAATCCTGCAGCCGGCGCTGGATGCCGGAGCCTTCGGGCTGGCCATCCACCCGGCCATGACCTTCACCGGCATGAGCATGGACTTGCAGCGGCTGACCGACTGCGTCTTCGCGGTGACGGCCGACGAGATCATGCTGCCGGTAGCCCAGGCGCTGGTCGTGGAGATGCGCGGGGAGCCGGTGGTCATCGCCGAGCACGACCGCGTCAGCTACCACGCGGCGCTGGCCCACGCGGCCAACCACCTGAACACCATCACCGCGCAGTCAGCGGACATGCTGCGCCGCATCGGGGTCGACGAACCGTCGAATACGCTGCGCGCCCTGATGTATGCGAGCCTGGACAACGCGTTGCGCTCGGGCGCCGGCGCGCTGACCGGCCCGGTGTCCCGGGGGGATGTAGGAACGGTGCAGGCGCACCTCGCCGCGCTGGAAGCGGACCCGGCAGAAACGAACGACAGCTATCGCAGCCTCTCCCGGGCCACCGCGTTGCGGGCGGCCGCCCGGGGCCTGATATCCCAGTCGACGCTCGAGGAACTGCTGCGAGTTCTAGAATAAGAGGGTGAAAACCCCAAGAATCGTCAAGACCCGCAGCGAATTGAAGGCAGCCATTGCGGAGGCGAACCCCGGGTCGCTGGGCTTTGTCCCGACCATGGGAGCCCTGCACGACGGGCACGCGTCGCTGTTCAAGGCCGCCCGCGAGGAAAACGAACTCGTTGTCATTTCGGTCTTCGTGAACGAGCTGCAGTTCAACGACACCGCCGACTATGCCAAGTATCCGCGCACCCTGGATGCCGATGTCCAGGTGGCCGCCGGCGCCGGCGTCGACATCGTGTTCGCGCCCGAAGCCCGGGAAATCTACCATGCAGGGCTGCCGCTGATCCGTCTGAACTCCGGCGCCCTGGGCGAAATGTACGAGGGCGCCTCCCGCCCGGGGCATTTCGACGGAATGCTGGCCGTGGTGGCCAAGCTCCTGCACCTGGCCGATCCGCGCCAAGGTGAATACCGCGCCTACTTCGGGCAGAAGGACGCCCAGCAGGTGGTGCTGATCCGGCGCATGGTCGCCGACCTGGACTATGCAGTCGAGCTCCGCTCGGTGCCGATCGTGCGCAGCGAGAAGGGTTTGGCGCTGTCCAGCCGCAATTCGCTGCTCAACGAGGAACAGCTCCAGGCCGCCCTGGTGCTGCACCGGGCGATTGCGTTGATCGCCGGCCGTGCTGAGCGCAACGAGCCGCTGAACCTGGACGATGCTATCGGCATGTTCCAGATGGAGCCGCTGGTGGAGCTCGACTACTTCGTGGTGGTCGATCCGGGCAACCTGCAGGAATTGGCATTCAATTGCCAGGACACCCCCTTCACCGGGGAAGGCCTGATCCTGGTCGCCGCCACCGTGGGCGGAGTGCGGTTGATCGACAACCAGCCGATCTAGGCGAAGCGCTGGGCGGCCTCCGCCAGAATCCTGCGGAAGCCGCCCAGCTCGGCGAGCACCTCGGCGCAGGTTTCCTCGCGCTGGACGAATTCAACGGCCTGGCCCGCATAAACCGGAGCCAGCGCCACATCCGCCTCGGCGCGGGCGCGCACCATGCGCTGGCGCAGGTCCTCGGTAGCTTCCAAGGAATCAAGGTCGGCGGCGTAACGCCTGCTGAAGTCATTGGCCAGGGCGCGGCCGCCGAATTCGGGAGCCCACGGCAGCTGCTGGGCGATGTCGAAGGCCCGCGTATAGACGGTGTCATCCAGCCCCGAGGCGCGCACCGCCGCTTTCAGGTTCTCGTGTCCGCTGGATTCCTTGGTAGACAGGAAACGGGTTCCGATCCATGCCGCGTCGGCGCCGGCGGCAAGCACTGCGGCGATCCCAGCGGCGGTTCCGATGCCTCCTGCTGCAACTACGGGCTTCTGCCTCTGCGCGCAGGCCCGCTGCAGCAGCGGCAGCGTCCCGGATTCATTGCGACCGTGGCCGCCGCCTTCGCCGCCTCGGGCGATGATGATGTCGATGTCATCCTGCATGGCACGATCCAGATCTGCGGCGTTGCCAACCTGCATGGCAGTCAGGACACCCGCTTCGTGGGCCAGGGCCGCGGCGCGGGTGACGTCGCCGAAGCTGATGGACACCAGGGCGGGGCCGTATTCGAGAAACGATTCGAGCGGCGACAGGTCAGCCTCCAGCGCCCAGCCCATGAAACCGGCACCCCATGGTGTGTCGATTTCCGATACGAGGGATGCCTGCGTTTTGATCCACTCGGCAGTAGGGGTTGGAGAGACCCCGATCATCCCGACTGCACCGGCCGCGCTGACAGCGGCAGCCATGGCACCGCCCGCGGCACCTGCCATAGGGGCATTGAAGATCGGGTCGCGGTATCCAAGTAGTTTCTGCAGGTCGCTCATAAGCCCAGACTAGAACAGCTCAAGGAATGTGACCTAGAACGCGGCGCTACGATTTGAATCATCCCGAAAGGCCCTGTATAGTTTTTATCTGTTGCCGCAAGAGAAACAGCACGGAATACACGAGCTGTTTACGCGGCAGCCAATCACTTTTCACTTGAAGATTTCGACCGATTTTGATCGGATTACGAAATCTGGTAAGCTTGAAAAGTTGCTCCGGAGCGAAGCAGTTCGAACCTCAGGGTTCGGGGTGTGGTGTCGAGAGTGTTTGTTGTTTGAGAACTCAATAGTGTGCCAAGTTTGTTGATACCAAATTATTTTTTGTTTGGTGAATACGAAACATTTTGCTTGGGATGATACACCCCCGTGTGTTGTTCCAAGTGTTTTTATTCGCCAGGATTTATACATCACGTGTGGCCCCGTCT
>NZ_BMPH01000024.1 GCF_014647495.1 Glutamicibacter protophormiae | reverse complement strand
TCGCACGGTCGTTGCTGGAGACTGGCGGGTTTAGACCGCGATTACACTCTCAATCCTGAAGAGCCGTGAAAGGCTCTGACTACATTCGAGGCAAGCACGCTGAGCTGGCGTTCGTTACCACTAACTCGGTATCCCAAGGTGAGCATGTTTCGTTGATGTTCCCAATGATTTTCGCTCAAGGAATTGAAATCGACTTCGCCTACACGTCCTTTAAATGGGAAAACAACGCTAGAAGAAACGCGGGCGTGACCGTTGCTGTCATAGGACTGAGGAATGAATCCTCTGAACCCAAATACATTTACACCGATGATCTGAAAATCGTTGCTGAGAACATCAATGGGTATCTCTCCGATGGCAGCAACGTATGTATAGCTAAACGCACAAAGCCGATATCGGATATCCCCGCAATGTCGTTTGGAAGTATGCCGAATGATAAAGGTGCACTCATCCTGACACCGCAAGAGAAGGACCAGCTTATAGAGGTTGCGCCTGAATCAGTGCAATTTATTAGAAAATTCCTTGGCGCAAGCGAGTTCATTTCAGGATCCGACCGCTATGCTCTGTGGATTAATGATCAGCAACTACATCAAGCTACAGCCATTCCTGAAATTGCCTCTCGAATAGAGGAAGTACGCGAGTCCCGATCTCTAAGTAACAGGGTCTCTACTAAAAAACTAGCTGAAGTTCCACATCGTTTCGGTGAGGTGCGGTACAAACCAACAGACTCGATTATCGTGCCGAGTGTTTCTTCGGAGCGACGCGAATATATTCCGTTGGGCTATTTGGGGCCAGACACAGTGATTTCGAACCTGGCGTTCGGTGTCTATGACGCTGAGCCGTGGGTCTTCGCGTTGCTTACTTCACGGATGCACATGACCTGGACACGCGCCGTAGGCGGGCAGTTGGAGACACGACTTCGATATTCAAACACAATTGTCTACAACAACTTCCCGGTCCCGTCGTTGTCCAATGCGATGAAGGAGAAGCTGACTGTTGCGGCTCTGCGCGTGTTGGATGTGCGCGAATACCACTGCGAGAAGACACTGGCCGAGTTGTATGATCCGGATTTGATGCCTCAGGACCTCCGGGATGCGCACGCTGCGGTGGACGTGCTGGTGGATTCGATTTATTCCAAGAAGTCCTACGAGACGGACGAGCAGCGTCTCTCCGATTTGTTTGCCCTCTATGAGCAGATGAGCGCTGAAGAAGCCGCAAAAGCACCGGTCAAGAAGCCCCGTGCGCCGAAGAAAGCAGCAGCCAAGTGAACGCGGTAAAGAAACCAGTGAACATCGTCAACGTCTCCTACGCCCAGACGAAAGCCTCAGTAAATACCGATGCGTTGGGGATGCGTGAGATGCAGCAACGCGTCTTTGCGCAGCGGGATGCCCAGCACTTGCTGGTGAAGGCTCCACCTGCCTCAGGCAAATCCCGTGCCCTCATGTTCGTTGCCCTGGACAAGCTCTACAACCAGGGCCGTAAGAAGGTCGTTGTTGCGGTCCCAGAACGCTCGATTGGCGCGTCCTTCGCATCCACGAACCTGACTAAGTTTGGTTTCTGGGCTGACTGGGAGATCAAGGATGAACATAACCTGTGCGATGCCGGTTCGTCGGCGGGCAAGGTTGATGCGTTCATCAAATTCCTGAACGGCCCCGATGCGGTATTGGTGTGTACTCATGCGACGCTGCGTTTCGCGTTTGAGAAGCTTGCTCCCGAAGCGTTCAATGGGACGGTGTTGGCGATTGATGAGTTCCATCATGTTTCCGCTGATACGGAGAACTCCCGATTGGGTGCGCTGCTGCGTGATGTGATGAACGGGTCGGACGTGCATATCGTCGCGATGACCGGCTCCTACTTCCGCGGTGACTCTGTGCCGGTGTTGTCTCCAGAGGATGAAGCGAAGTTCACCCCGGTGACGTTCAACTACTATGACCAGCTCAACGGGTACGAGTACCTGCATTCCTTGGGCATCGGCCACCATTTCTACCAGGGCCGGTATACCGAGGCGATCGAGGAAGTCCTCGACCTGGATAAGAAGACGATCGTGCATATCCCGAACGTGAACTCGGGGGAGTCCACCAAGGACAAGGTCGAAGAAGTAGGGTTCATCATCGATGCCATCGGCCAGGTTGAAAGCACCGATCCTGACACCGGGATTATCAGCGTGCGCCGCAGGGACACCGGACAGGTCGTGCGGGTGGCTGATTTGGTCGATGACACGGACCAGAAGAAGCGTGGAGATACACTGCATTACTTGGCTCACACGGCTTCAAAGAAGCGGGATGCCGTCGACATCATTATTGCGTTGGGCATGGCGAAGGAAGGGTTTGACTGGCCCTACGCCGAGCACGCTCTTACCGTTGGGTACCGGGCTTCGCTCACTGAGGTTATTCAGATCATTGGCCGGGTGACTCGTGATAGCGAGGGCAAGTCCCATGCACAGTTCACCAACCTGATTGCCCAGCCTGATGCGGCGACCGATGAGGTGAAACTGTCGGTCAACAACATCTTGAAGGCAATTACAGCTTCGTTGTTGATGGAGCAGGTGCTGGCACCGAACTTCACGTTCAAGACCAAACGGGGCAATGACGATGCACCGAAACCTGGCGAGCTGAAAATCAAGGGGTTCAAGGAACCTTCGACCCCGCGTGTGAAGCAGATCGTGACAACGGATCTGAACGATCTGAAGGCTACGATCCTGCAGGATGAGACCTTTGCCAAGGCCGCGGCCGGCAGCTTGGACCCGGAAACGACGAACAAGGTGCTGATTCCGAAGATCATCCGGGAGAAATACCCGGATCTGACCGAAGCGCAGGTCGAGGAAGTCCGCCAGCAGGTCGTGGTTGACTCCGTGATCAAGAATGGTGAGGGGCGTGAAGTGGGGGACAAGCGCTTCATTAAGATGGCGGAGAAGTTCGTCAATATCGATGACATTGATATCAACCTGATCGATTCGGTCAACCCGTTCCAGCGGGCCTTTGAAGTGATGAGCAAATCGGTGACCCCGAATGTGCTGCGCATTATTTCGGATACCATCACCGCCACCCGGGTGGAGGTCACGGAGCAAGAAGCATTGCAGCTGTGGCCGAAGATCCAAGCTTGGGTGAAGGTCAACGGGCGTAAGCCTGACGTGCGCAGCGAGGACCCGACGGAGAAGCGATACGCTGAAGCGTTGTTGTTCTTGCAGCGGAAGAAGCAGCAGCATTTGGCGCAGCAGCGAGCAACACAGGTGGGCAACGAAGCATGAGCGAACAAGAAGACAAGACCCCAGGACTGGATGCCGCTGAGCCGGTGTTGGATATTCAGTCGCTGATCGATTCAGATCTGGATGGGCTGCTTGATACTCCTGAGAAGCCGAGGAAGATCACCGCCCAGGGGCGGTTGGAGCGTGCCTTTTTGGAGATCGTAGAGTTCAACAAGACTCATGGGCGTCTACCCAGTTCCACGACCCGGGAGATTGCCGAACGCAAGCTCGGTGCCCGGCTGGAAGGAATCTTGGCCAGTGAAGAGAAAATCGCTGCACTGAAGCCCCTGGATGAGCTGGGGCTGCTTGAATTCCCGGAAACACCAGAATCCCTGGCCGAGTTGCTGAGCTCGGATGGGTTGGATCTGCTGGACGATGATCTGGGGCTTCTCGACGTTTCCGATCTGCCGCAGCGGCGAACTGCTGAGGCCCCGGAATCGGTTGCCAAACGCAAGAAAGCTGTAGGGTTCGAAGCTTTTGAACCTTTGTTCAAGGCGAAGCATGCTGAACTTGCCGATGGAACGTACCGGTTGATCGCATATCCCGGTGAGCGAACTATCGATGAGGGGCAGTTTTTCGTCCTGAACGGCGTTATGCTCTTTGTTGCGGAAGTTGGCGAGTCACTGGTACAAAGCAGTGGTCGCAAAACCCGTCAGAAGCAGCGCTTGAGAGTCATTTTCGAAAATGGGACGGAATCTTCCATGTATCGACAGTCTCTCTCGGTCCGTCTGCATGAAGGAGCTGGGCTACTGCTTGTTCGATCTGGGCACGACGCTTCTGAAGTGGGGGATGCGGATCAGGAATCCGGCCACGTCTATGTGCTGCGCTCATTAAGTACTGATCCGCAGGTGTCCTCGATCCAGAACCTGCACAAGATCGGATTCAGCACCACAACGGTCGAAAAGCGCATCGCGAACGCGGCGGGAAGCCCCACGTATTTGATGGCACCGGTGGAAATTGTGGCTGACTATCGGGCCTACAACTTGCGTGCTTCGGCGTTAGAGCATCTTTTGCACCGAGTCTTCGCCTCAGTTCGCCTGGATATCACCCAGATCAATCGTGAGGGAAAGAACTACGACCCGTCCGAATGGTTTGTGGTGCCATTGAACGTGATCAATCAAGCGATCAGCATGATCATGTCTGGCGAGATCACTGACTATGTATATGATCCTGCAATGCAGCGGCTTGTGGAGCGTTCCTAATGGGTATGGAGATGGGGTTGTGGCGTGCTGACGGAGATCAACTCACGCGCATCACGCCCACCGCTATTGGGTTGGAAGCCCAGCTGGAGTCATATATCGAGTCTGATCCGACAATGCTGGGTGAAACTCTGCTGATTATTGGACGCCAGGTGCCGACAGCGCATGGAGGTTTCATTGACCTGCTAGCGGTCGATGAGACCGCTGCAGTCCATGTGATCGAGCTCAAGCGGGATCGGACCCCGCGTGATGTCACCGCGCAGACACTGGATTATGGCTCTTGGGTCGCCACGCTCGGTCGAGCAGAGATCACCAAGATCTTCGCCAACTATCGTCCCGGTATTGCGTTGGAAGAAGCCTTCAACGAACAGTTCGGAGGCACACTGCCGGATGAGGTGAACACCGCCCAAGTTTTCACTATTGTGGCAGCATCCGTTGATGCCGCAACGGAGAGGATCGTGCGGTTCCTGAACGAAGACTTCGGCGTTCCGATCAACGTGGTGTTCTTCCGACACTTCCACGACAACGGGGCCTCGTACCTCGCCCGCACTTGGCTCGTAGAACACGAAGTGCAACCCGCCATCTCGGCCGCTACATCACGGAAGAGCAAATCTCGTGAGCCGTGGAATGGCCAAGACTGGTATGTCTCCTTCGGTGATTCACCCGAAGGAAGGCAATGGGCTGACGGAATGAAATACGGGTTCGTATCCGCCGGGGGAGAGAAGTGGTTCTCACGGACATTGAAGAATCTCACGCCTGGAGCCCGTGTATTTACCTGTATCCCCAAAAATGGGTACGTCGGAGTGGGCACGGTACTGGGGGAAGCAAAGCGGTTTGATGAGACCACGGTCCTGTACGACGGCACCGAGACGGCGCTGACGGCACTTCCTCTCGTGGGGGCGTATCGTCACGAGGGGGACCAGGATGATGATTTAGCTGAATGGGCGGTGCCCGTTCAATGGACTCACGCAGTACCGCGGGAGCAAGGTTTTTGGAAGCCCGGGATGTTTGCCAACCAGAACACGGCGACCAAGCTGCGCAGCCAGTTCACTATCGACCAGGTTTCCGAGGCTTTCGGGCTCGACGAGTAGCGCGACCGCGAACTTTTGATGCGCGAGGTATTTAGGTTCTCAAGTGGATTCCATGTCGTAGAGGGATTTGGCCGGCAAAGTAAGAGCATTGGCTGTGTTTACTTTTCGGTATGGAGCGCGATACTCAACCGCAAGCGTAGAAAGCTGCACCGATGACTGACAACCAAAAAATTATGGCGAACTTGTTGATCTTGTTGCGTTCGGGCTGAGCCATGTCTTACTCCGTTTCCGTCGGCCAGCCTATAGCTTATCGGTCTCCATGTAATAGTTCTGGCCTTACTTGAACAGTCCAGACCAACAAAACGAGTCGAGGCAGTAGGCGTGAGTATCTATCGTTTGCTGTCGGAACTCTGCTCTCTGATCCTTCGGTAAAGCGTTGCGCGGGACATCCCCATATCCTTAGCGACTTGGGTTGCCGGTTCGCCGGCCTGGACCAGTTTGGCTGCGGTGCGTATCTGGGAGTCGGTGAAGGTGGGGCGTCGGCCGCCGAGGTCGCCGCCGGTGGTGCGGCGTTTGGTGACGGAGTCGGTGATGCGTTCGCGTTTGATCTCTAATTCCATTTGGGCCAGGGCGGCCATGACGGTGAAGACCATGGCTCCCATGGGTGTTTTGGTGTCTACGTCACCGCCGCCGAGATTCAGCACTCGCAGTCCGATATTGCGTTCGCGTAGTTCTTCGGCGAGTTCGAGCATTTTCTGGGTGGAGCGCCCGAGTCTGTCCAGGGTAGTGATCACGAGGGTATCGTCCGGGTGCAGGGCGGTCAGTGCTTTGTCCAGTCCTGGTCGTTTGGCGAGTGCTCCGGATTGGCCGTGGTCGGTGTAGAGGTCATCGCGCCGGACGCCGGCAGCAAGAAGGTCTTGGATTTGCCGGTCGGCGTCTTGGGCTTTGGTGGATACGCGGGCGTAGCCGATCAGTTTGGGCATTGGTCCTTCAAGAAGTGTCTCGCAACTAATGGTGTAGACATGATTCTACGCCATTGGTTGCGACACATAGTTGCGAGAATTTTGGACCGTTGAGTTTCCGCGGATTTTTCACCGTGGGATCGGGGTACCATGAGACGTCTTGCAACCTATAGGTTGCAAGACGTCTCTATTTGTCATTTTCAGAAGTCGGCTGCACGGAATGTCCGAAGTCGGCTGCACTATCTGCTGGAGGCCGCGCTCTGATCGACGACCCTGCTGATCTTGTTCTTCGGCGCTTCCCTCATTTTTTCGCCTGGCGGCGCAGGGCACGGAGCACTGTGTCGCCACGGTCGTCACCGCACGTCGCGGTCAGCGGGCTTCTACGGTGCCCATCATGCCCTGGTCCTCGTGGTCGAGGATGTGGCAGTGGTAGACGGTCTTCCCGGGAAAGTCCTCGAAGGCGATGAGGACTTTTACCTGGCTGCGGGCCGGGACGTTCACTACGTCCTGCCACCTCGGTTCGGAGAGGTCGCGGTTTCCGTCCTGGACGATCTGCATGGGCCATACGTGCAGGTGGATGGGGTGGTCCATGGGACTGGAGTTTTTCAGGGTCCACTCCTCCACGGTCCCGGCCGCCACGGGGGTGTCGACCCGGTCGGGGCCGAACTCCTGGCCGTTGATGGTGAAGGCCATCATCGTGGTGTCCCCCTCACCGCCCCCACTGCCCATCATGGCCCCGCCGCCCATGCCCATGGCGAAGTCCAGGGTGCGGCGGGCGGTGATCGGCTCCCCGCGCAGATCTCGCAGGCCCGGTCCTTCAGGCACAGGTGGAGGTTTTTGGACGGGTGCTCCGGACACTGTCAGAGTGAGCAGCTCGACCGGCTCGCCGCTACCGGTCTCGTTGTCACCCATCATGGTCCCGCCCATCATGGCGTCCATGCCGCCGCGGTCCACCGGTGCGGCGACCAGCGTGGAGGAGCCCTCGGTCGTTTCCACGAGCATCTCGATGCGGTTGCCGGGGGCCAGCACCACTTCGGTGATGTCCTCGGGGGTCGGCAGGCGGCCGAGGTCGCGGCTGAGCACCCGCACCTGCTGGCCCTCCAACCGCAGTCGGAGGTACCGGGAGGGGCAGGCGTTCACGATTCGCCACCGTTCCCGCTCCCCGGGCGCGGCGTTCAGTTGCGGGCGGACCGCTCCGTTGACCAGCACGACCTCACCTTCCCGGCCCATCATCTGTTGCATCTGACTCACCTCGGCGAGGTTGCCCGAAGCATCCAGGGTCAGATCCGAGACCACCATGACCCGCTCCCGGGTGACCGGGACCGGCTCGGTGTCCTCAACGATGATGGCCCCGTAGAGTCCAGCGGCGACCTGATCGGCCACGTGGCCGTGGCGGTGCGGGTGGTACCAGTAGGTGCCCGGCGGATGATCGGCCGGCAAGACGAACTCGTAGTCGAAGGACTCGCCCGGGGCGATGCTCACGAACGGATTGTCGCCGTTGCCTTCCGGGGAGACGTGCAACCCGTGCACGTGCAGGTTCGTCGGGGCCTCCAGTCCGTTGGTCATCGCCACCCGGATCGTGTCCCCCGGTGCCACCCGCAGGGTCGGTCCGGGCAGGGAGCCGTTGAAGGCCTGCACGGAGGCCTCCCGGCCACCGACCTCGATCCGTGTCGGGGCGGCGGTCAGGTCCAGTTCCAGCACGCGGTCGCGGCTGGCCAGCACCTGCGGTTCGATCAGGTCCTCACCACCGGTGTACCCGCGGCCGCCGGTGGCGGTCCACCACAGCCCGGTCCCGCCGACGACGGTGGCACCGGCCCCTGCCGCGCCAAGCGCCAGCAGTTGCCGGCGGGTCAGCGGGCTCACCGGCCGTCATCTTCGAGGGTCTGCAACCGTTCGCGGTACTCCTCGGCGCTCAACTCGCCGCGGGCGTAGCGCTCCTGGAGGATCTCCCGCCCCCGGCCAGGATCCGCGCCGGGGGCACGACCGTGATCGGGTGCGCCGGTGTTCGAGGATCTGCCGGAGAGGGTCGTTACCAGCACGACCACCAGCACGATTACCCCGGCGAGCACCAGCAGCCCGAAGACCCACATCAATCCCATACCACCCATACCGCCGCCGTTCATCATGATCGTGCTCCTTCTCTCTGGTCGTGCATGGTCAGATCTTCAGTCCTATGTGTCTCTTGCCGGTATGTGTCAACCCAGTTTTGACCTCTCAAGCCTTGGGCAGCGGGCATTTCCTGCTCACCACCACCGGGATGGACCGTGTGCTGCAGGGGCCCCGCCGATGGAGACGGCGGCGATCCCAGCTTCGGTGGCTTCTTCGATCGCGGTCGCTAACCGGGCTGGGCCTGTCCGAAGCGCAGCAGCAGCGAATCGGGCACGGAACAGCAGAGCCTGGTGAGCCAGCGCGAAGGCTGTCGCTGTGAGGAGCGGTTACGATTCGGCCATGGGCAGGCCGACACTTTCGGCCTCGTTGAACATGGCGTCGATGTGGACCACGTCTTTGCCGGCGCGCTGCAGCAGGCTCGCGGCGATGCCGGAACGGTAGCCGGAGGCGCAGTGCACCCACAGCCGCTGTGGCGGGACGTCGCCCATCCGGGACGGCAGGTCATGGACGGGGATGTTGACGGCCCCTCGAATGTGGGAGGTTTCGAACTCGTCGGTGCGCCGCACGTCAAGAATGACTTCGTCACCGGTGCTGCCGCGGGGAACCTCATCCCAGCCAACCCGGGGATACTTGGCGGTTGGCACTCCATGGGCCCATTCGGCCGGGCCGCCGCCGGTGGCAGTATCGGGGGAATCGATGCCGATCCGGGACAGGTCCCGGATCGCGTTCTCCACATCTTCGTGCGTACCGAGCAGTGTCAGTTTGTCGTTCCAGGGCAGCACCCAGCCCAAATATCCGGTGAAGCTGGACCCGTCGCCATATTCGAAACTGACGGACCCATCCAGATGGTTGCTGGCGAAAGCGACCCGGTTGCGCAGGTCGATGACCCATTCGCCGTCGTTGAGGCGGCGGCCGAGTTCGCCGGCGTCGACCGACTCTGGCACTGTCAGGTCCGCGGGACCGGGGCCTTCAATGTTCAGGGGGCTCATGTGTGCGTAGTAGGCAGGGTAAGCGCTGAGGTTGGCGATCAATTCCGAAACGAAGTGGTCCTCGTCCGGATCTGTCAGAGCATGGTTGTCCCGGGCCTGCTCGCCGATAGTGGACGAATCAACCTGGGCGGCAGGTCCGCTGGAGCAGAAGGAACCGAACCCATGGGTGGGATACAGCGGGGCGTCCTGGACGGCTTCGGCAACGAGCCGCCGCGCCGAGGCGTACTGGTTCCGGGTGAGGGTCTCGGTGTCATCGTCGCTGACCAGGTCGGTGCGCCCAACGGAGCCATACAGCAGACTCCCTCCGGAGAAAACCGCCTGCCCTTGACCATCGCTGACGATATAGGACAGGTGGGTGTGGGTGTGCCCGGGCGTGGCCACCGCCTTGACGGATAGATCGCCGACCTGGAAGACCTCCCCGTCGGCAACCGGGGTCCGTTCGTAGTCGACGGGGTCGGCGGCGTTGACCAGATACTCTGCCCCGTGAGCCTTGGCGAGCATCAGCCCGCCGGTGAGGTAGTCGTTGTGGATGTGGGTTTCGGCAACGTGGGTGATTTTCACCCCCGCATTCCGGACGGCGGCTTCGAGCCGGTCGGTATCGCGCTGCGGGTCGATCACCAGTGCACTCGTGCCGTCGTGGACCAGGTAGCTGCGGTCGCCCAGTTGCGGGGTGTCGATCGTGATGACGTCCATGGGATGCTCCTTCACTATGGGCACTGTTCACGCTGATGGAATAGGTGGGGTTCCTACGCTCCGGCGGCGGCCGGCAATTGAGCTAATGCGGCGCGCAGCCGGGTATCGGCATCGTCGGCCACTTCGCGGACAGCATCGGTGTCGCTGAGCTCGACCATGGTTTGCGGGTCAATGGCTTGGACCACCGTGGTGCCGGCTGATGGGCCGCGGCGCACGACGACGTTGCACGGCAGCAGCGCCCCCAGATCCGGCTCGGCGGTGAGGCCGCGCTGGGCCAGGCCGGGGTTGCAGGCACCCAGGATGACGTAATCGCCGAGCGCCTCTGCGGCCTCAGCGCCCAGCTTGCTCTCGAAGGTGGAGCGGACGTCGATTTCCGACAGGACGCCGAACCCCTGTTCAGAGAGGGCCTCCTTGGTCCGTTCCACGGCGTCGGTGTAGGAAAGGTCGACGGTGATCGTGTGGGTGTAGCTCATCTGCTGCTCCTTGCTGGTTGTACCTGCAGTGCTGCTTGACGATTCGTGCGGGCGGGGGTGCTGTTAGGCGAGGGAGAGGAACAGTTTTTCCAAGTCCTTCTTATCGATACTGGGGTCCTCCTGGCTCATGCACTGCTGAAGCCCGCTGGCGATGATGGCAAATCCAGCCTTATCCAGCGCCCGCGATACGGCGGCAAGCTGAGACACCACATCCTTGCAGTCACTGCCGTTTTCGAGCATCCGTGTGACGGCACCAAGTTGTCCCTGTGCACGCTTGAGCCGGTTCACGACCGGGCCCAGATCTGTGGTGTCGAGTTGCATTGTTCCTCCATAGTCTTTCGTGCTTGCCTTCAATTGTATACCCCCAGGGGCTTATTGCATACCCCCTAGGGTATGTGTAAGGCTGGCTTCATTCCCACCAACGACAATCCTTTGGAGGACGATAATGATCGTGAATCAGTACTACCTCGGCTGCCTGTCCCATGGCTCCTACCTGATCGGCGATGAGAGAAGCGGTCAGGCGGTCGTCGTCGATCCGCGGCGCGACATTGGCGAGTACCTCGCCGACGCGGCGGCGAACAACCTGACGATCACCGGGGTGATCAATACCCACTTCCACGCCGACTTCGTCGCCGGCCACCTTGAACTCGCCCAGGCCACCGGCGCATGGATCGGCTACGGCCGCCGAGCAGAAACCGAATACGAGATCCGCACCTTCAGCCACGGCGATAAGGTCTCCCTCGGTGAGGTCGAACTCGAGATCCTGGAGACTCCCGGGCACACCTGGGAGTCGATCAGCGTACTGGTACGCGAACAGTCCGGTGCGAGCCCGGATGCGGTACTCACCGGCGATGCATTGTTCATCGGCGATGTCGGCCGCCCCGACCTGGCTGCCGCCGTCGGCGCCGACCCGGACGAGCTGGCACGTGCCCTTTACGCGTCGATCCATGATGTGCTGATGAAGCTTCCCGACGACGTGCGTGTGCTGCCGGCCCACGGCGCCGGTTCCGCATGCGGCAAAAACCTTTCGGATGAACTTGAGTCCACTATCGGTGCGCAGCGGATGATGAACCTCTCCGTCCAGCCGATGGGTGAAGACGAATTCGTTGCCATGATCCGCAGTGGACAGCCGGCCATCCCGGAGTACTTTGCCGTCGATGCCGTACTGAACCGTCAGGACCGCCCCTTGATCGGCGCCGCCAGTGACCTCCGTGCACTGTCCGTACGGGACCTGCAGGATGCCGCCGCCCGCGGCGCTCGGATCCTCGACACCCGCTCACCGGAGGACTTCGCCGAAGGCCACCTCGCCGGATCTCTCAACGTCGGACTCGACGGACGCTTCGCCGAGACGGCCGGCATGGTCATCGGATCAGATGAGGAGATCGTCCTTATCACCCACGCGTCACGTGAAGAAGAGGCCGCGATGCGGCTGGGCCGGATCGGCTTCGACCGGGTGGCCGGTTACCTCAACGAACCGGCACGCGCCTTCACCGAACTCGGCGACATTGTCCAGCGGGGAGAACGCGTCGACGTCGAAACCTTCGACACAGAACGCCAAAACGAAGGGGCCACGGTTCTCGATGTCCGCAATCCCGGTGAAATCGAAGACGGCGCGGTGCCCGGTTCCGTGCGGATTCCGTTGGCAGAACTGGCGCAGCGCCACAACGAAGTCCCCGCGGACCGGCCCGTCCTCGTACACTGCGCCGGCGGGTGGCGCTCCAGCGTCGGCGCCAGCACCCTGCGAGCCCTCGGCCACACCAACGTTAAGGATCTGACCGGTGGCTACAGCGCCTGGACAGCCACTCACGAACCATCCAACGCCTAAGAACACCGGGCAGCACCATCACCGGAAAGGAAATACCGCCATGTCCGAAATCACCACCGCAGAGGCCAATGCACGCCGCAATACTGCGACCATCCTGGACGTACGTGAAGAGGCTGAAACCGCCGAAGGCATGATCCCCGGCGCAGTGCACATCCCGCTCGGCCAACTGGCATCCCGTCTTGGAGAACTCGATGCGGGCCGGCCGGTCATCACCGTCTGCGCCAGCGGAAACCGAAGCGCCCACGCGGCCGTGGACCTGCTGGTCGCAGGTTTCCGCGCAGACACGATGGCCGGCGGCATGACCGCCTGGGAAACCGAAGGTCGACCCACCCACAAGCCCTAAAAAGGCGCATCCACCCATCCCGGCGGTCCGCCGCCGGTCCTTGCCGGCGGCGGGGACACCTTGAGCACAAAGGAAAGTATGACTACTTCAACACAACCTAAACCCACGATCGATACCGTGGGCGCGGCAACGCTGCAGTCCTGGATCGACACCGACGATGACCTGATCGTGTTGGACGTGCGCAGCGGAGCCGAATTCGAAACGGTGCATATCCGCGGCTCATACAACGTGCCGCTGCCGCTGCTCTCCGAACACGCCGATGAGCTCGCAGGGCGGCTCGGCCGACGCACCGTACTGGTCTGCCAATCCGGCACGCGTGCCGAACAGGCACGGCAGCGCCTCAACGGCGCCGGCGTGGAAGCCGCCCATGTATTGACCGGAGGCATTCCCGCCTACGCGGCCGCCGGCGGCGACGTCGTCCACGGCACCCAACGCTGGGACCTCGAACGCCAGGTCCGCCTGGTCGCCGGCTCCCTCGTCGTGACCGGGCTCGCCGGCGGCAAGTTCCTCTCACCGAAATTCCGCATGCTCGCCGGGGCCATCGGCACCGGACTGACCTTCTCCGCCGCGACCAACACCTGCGCCATGGGCAAAGCACTGGCCGCAATGCCCTGGAACCGCGCGGCTCAGGAGCCAACCCGCGAAGCAGTCATCCTGCAACTGCCCTCCCGGGGACCGGCACCGCAGACCCAGGCTTCATGATCGCCGCCGCCCTGGCCCTGGGACTGCTCGTCGGAGCGGTCCTGGGCCTGGTCGGGGCCGGCGGTTCCATCATTGCCGTTCCCGCGCTTGTCTACGGCGTGGGAATGAGCACCCACGACGCCATCCCCACCTCACTACTCGTCGTCGGACTCTCCTCCATAGCCGCCGTCATCCCCCGTATCCGCACCGGTATCAGCTGGCGTATCGCACTGCCGGTTGGGGCCGCCGGCATTCCAGCGGCATGGGGCGGAGCCGCCGCCGGCCGGCTCCTGAACGAAGAGGTGCTCCTTCTCGCCTTCGCCGCCATCATGGTGGCCGCCGGGGCCCGGATGCTCACCAAGACACCAGAGATAACCGGACACTGTGGCTCCGATCAGGGATCCTTCCTGCGATCGTGCTTACCCAAGGCAGCCGCCGTCGGACTTGGGATCGGTTTTCTCACCGGACTGCTCGGCGTCGGCGGTGGCTTTCTCATCGTTCCGGCACTGACGCTGTTCCTCGGTCTGTCGATGTCGCAGGCCGTCGGAACATCACTGGTCATCATCACCATCAACGCAGCAGCAGGATTCAGTGCCCACGCCACCGGCTTCACCATCGACTGGGTCCCAACACTGGCCTTCGCAATTCCCGCCATCGCCGGCTCGCTCGCCGCGAGCCGCCTGTCACACAAACTCAACAGCAAACACGTTCGCACCGCCTTCGCCATCCTCGTGTTCGCCGTCGCCGCCATCGTGGCGGTGAGCACCATTATCGGCATCATCGGCGGCTGACGATTCGCCGCTCCTTTCGTTCCACCGCGCTCAGCGACTGTCCCAGTGCCGTAACCGCCACCGGGGTTGATCGATGCACCAACCGCATCTGCAACTAGTAAGCAAACCTGGCACTGGATTTCAAGCAACTGGGTGCGGTGTCGGACCTGCAAGCGGTAGAGAGACACCTGCCTGTGAAGGGGACCCTCCGTGCCGCTGGGCGCCGGCCCATACAGTCGTACTCAATATTCACTGCGCCCGGCTTCGGGAGAGCAATTTAGCGCCGTCAGGCCTTAGTTCTCCAGTGGGCGAGACGTGCCGGTACAGCGTCTGCCGGGTGATGCCGAGTTCTTTGCAGAGATCACCAACCTTGGTGTCGGGCTGACCCATGGACGCTTTCGCCAGGCGGACTTTGGCGGACGTCATTTTGTAGGGCCGGCCGCCTTTTCTGCCCCGGGCGCGGGCCGATGCCAAGCCGGCCATGGTTCGTTCGGAGATGAGTTCGCGTTCGAATTCGGCCAGGGCGGCGAAGATCCCGAAGACCAGTTTGCCGGAGGCGGTGGTGGTGTCGATCGCTGCACCCTGACCGGTGAGGACTTTGAGCCCGATGCCGCGCTCGGTGAGGTCGTGGACGATGTTGACCAGATGGCGCAGGTCCCGACCGAGCCGGTCCAGCTTCCACACCATTAGAGTGTCCCCGTCCCGCAGGGACCGAAGGCAAGAGACCAGCTCGGGGCGGTCCTCTTTCTTGCCGGAGGCCTTGTCTTCATACAGCTGCGCAGGCTCGATGCCGGCGGCAAGGAGCGCGTCGCGCTGCAGGTCAGTGGCTTGGGAGCCGTCGGCTTTGGAAACGCGCATGTAGCCGACCAGCATCAGGTTTCTCCTCCATCATTTATACGTTCGTTTACGTGACATGAGAACCGAAGTATCGCCGCCACATAAAATTTGTCACTTTACCCGTTACTTATTCTATGTCGTGCAGACCCCGCTAAAAGCAGTTAATGTGACAGAAATTCGAGAGGGATGCCAAGTTCGGCGAAATCGTTCCGAACTCGGTGGACGTGCTCGTCGTCGTCGCTGCGGTAGAGCGTCATGAGATTGAATAGCTGGCGTGCGCTGTCCGGGTTCTGCTTGGCATCCTCGACGGCGTCGTGCAGGGCTTCGTTAAGGGATTTCGGGCATCCTGTTGTTACCAGTGGCTTGCCAGGATCAAGAGAGGTGTCGGGTTCCGGGAGGAACAATGCGGCATCGCGGCCCAGACCCGTCAGGTGACCGTTCTCGAGCACGCGCATTGCGATGGCTGCGGCTTCGAGGGTCCGCGTCTGCCTCTGCAGGGTCTGCGCTTCAAAGGGCCGCCACATCGCTTGACCGGCTCGCACGGGATATCCCGCGCGCTGCCACACCTCGCGCGTCAGCCGCTGCGCGGCACCGCACTCGCTCATGGTTGCACCAAGCTCATCGACCACAGTGCGCAGCAGCCGGAACCACGTGCCGGCGTGGATGCGATGCCGTGGAAGGTCGACTACTCCGGCTGTCAGGGCTTGCCACGTCCGGTCGTCCATGCGCCGGATCGCCAGCGAGGCTCTCTGCGGTTCGGGGGCGCTCGATGGGTCGCGCCATGCGTAGTAATGGCCGGGCGGACCGTCGTGGTGCTCAAGCCAGCAGTGGTGGACGGGGCAGGAGAGCATCAGTGGCAGCGACCACACCACGAGGTAGGGGTGAGGAGACGTGGAATCTCGCACACATTGTGGGCAGGTTCGGTGGTGTCGGACAGCGGCGGTCGGGACCCATGCTCGCCACGAGCTCACCGTCCGGCGACGACGGTTCCTCTCGGGCAAGAGAACGGTCAATTGCCGGATGTAGGTGCTGAACGCGTCGGGGCCAGGCTCGACGTCGTCCAAGAGCCACGGGGTGTACCCGCTGATGCTCATGCCGTGAATCCGATCGGAGCTGACTCCGGTTTGGATCGCTAGTTGCTCGATCAACCCCTCCGGTGGGGCCAGGTCGAGATCCGTATCGCGGTCGAGGGAGTAGCCGATATCGAATGCAAGATCATCGACGGTGATCCCATACCCGTCGGCGATCCGGTGCAGCCATGAGGTGAGGGCTTCACCCGGAATCGGCCGCGGATGGATCGGCCAGCGGGCGGTCACATCAGCTCGCGTTCAAACAATCGCCGCCGCTCTGTGGGGCCAACGTAGTCGGCCATCGTCAGCGTCCGGTGGTTGATCGTCTCAGCGCCGGACTCGACGGCCGCGACCGCGGCCGCGGTCAGCAGGTGCGCAAGCTCACCGATCGTTCCTTCACTGCGGGCGAGCAAGTACTGCGTCATGTCGTCGGTCTCGATGCGGGAGGGCCGCCGCAATGGGAAGGCCGCCGCGAAGCTGGCCAACAGCGACCGGGCGTCCTCGCCTGCCTTCCAGACAGGCAGCACGAACGGCTCGAACCGATTCTCCAGTTGGTCGTCCGAGCGTATCGCCAGGTATGCCTCACGGGTGCCGACTCCCACGAGCGGGATGCGCAGCTCGTTGCCAAGGAATCGCAAGAGGTTCAAGAACTCTCGACGGACGTCACCACGTCCAGCAAGCACATTGTGCAGCTCATCGATCACCAGCATCTGCACACCGACCTCGCGCAGTAGGGAGAGTGCGAGGCGCTCGAGCTCGATCACACGAGGGCGCGGCCGTAGCGGCGCGCCGAGGGCTGCGAGGATTGCTGTATAGAACCGCAACGGGGACGGCTCCGAGGGCATCTGAACGCACAGCACCGGGATGTGTTCCCGATCCAACTCAGTCGTGGGCAGGTGCTGTCGACGGAATCTCTCGATGATCATGGACTTGCCGTTATTCGTCGGCCCCACCAGCAGCAGGTTGGGCATGCGTTGCTTCCGTGGCCACCCGAGCAGCGTTTCCAACCGCCCGACAGCCTCGACGGCTTTCGGGTAGCCGATCCAGCGGTCGGCTCGAATCCTGTGGACCCGCTCGGCAGCTGGCAGCCGCGCCGTCGACTGTGCAGATGGATGCAGATGCGACAGATCCGGTGGCTGGTCCTCGTCGACTGTCACCATTGTTCAATCTCCTCGAAGCGGGCCGCAGGCCGCATCGCGCCCGGTTCCGGCGCAGTCGCCGGAGGAGCCGGTGTCGGCGCGGGAGACGCCTTTCTCGTGGTTCCCGCGTGATTACGGCGTTCAGCTTCCCGGCGGGTCCGCTTGGTGGTCTTCTCGGCGGTCTCAGAGATGTGACGCATCTGTTCGATCATCCGAAACAACGCGACCTCGTCGACTTCGGCGGCACCGCGTTCACGCAGTCGTGCCAGCGCCTGCCGGTGCTCCCACACGCTGACAGCAGGATTCGACAACGTCCGATAGGGCACCTCTAGGTATTCCTCGCCCTCAGGGTCCAGCACCCATATTCGGCTGATGTCGCGCGGGTCTCGGCGGATGATGAACTGTTCGAGACTCTCGCGACGCGCGATCCAGGGCTTGAGCACGTTGGCGAAATAACGCACGTGATCGATGACGAATCCGGTACGCGTCAGCTTCCGCCGGATCACCGGCAGGAAATCCACCAAGAACGCTGTCGGATTCGCCGTGACCACAGGAGAGCCGTCCGCGAGGACACCCTCAGCCCAGCGCCCAGCCGGAGTCAGGCCCAGCGTGCTGTGGACGGTGCCGTGGTACGCAGCCACTGCCAGGCTCAGCCACTTCTCCAGTTCGGCAAGAGTCAGTGCAGCCATTTTCTCGGAGTCATACCGGCCACGCTCACCTGGGTCCGAGAACGTCGTGCCTGGCAGCTCGTGGATCTCGCGCATTGCCGTGCCGATGACGCGTTCTACGATCCCGCCGTAATGCGGCTGGCCCAGCGGCCGGTAGTCCAGTGCGATGCCGTGCTGCTCACACCCACGGGTGAGTGCCTCGCTCTTGAACTCGGCGGCGTTATCGACGAACAACGCCTTCGGCTTCCCGCTCATCGGCCAGTCTGCTTCGATCCCGAGTCGTTCCAGCCGGGGCCGTTTATCACCGGTTGCGTGAGCTAGGCATAAGCCCACAGACACCGCCGAGGGCGGCTCCAAAGTCACGACCATGCCCACGAGACAGCGACTGCACACATCGATCGCCAACGTCAGATATGGGCGGCCGACAGGCTTCCGTTCCCGCTCATCGACGACGATCAGATCAATGACGGTGTGATCGATCTGTACCTGGTCCAAGATGGATCCGATCGCTGGGACGTCATCACCGGCCGACTGCAAGGGCCGCACACTGTCGGGCCCTTCTCGTCGCCGACCGACTGCTATCGGATTCATCCGTGCGATTCGCGTCTCGACCGTGTTCCGCGCCGGCACCGGCAACCCCCGCACAGCACAGACTCGGGCGATCTCGCGGTGCAGCGAAGCGATGCTTCGCTTCTGTCGCGTCAAGTACCGTGTGCGGACAAGCTCGCGAATGACCTGCTCGACCGGCTCCGACAGCCGATTACCACCCCTGCCACCGTCGGACCGTCGGCTGGCGAGATCGGTCACCAGACCAGAGCCCTGACGGTAGCGTTCCAACAGCACGTACACCTGTCGGCGAGAGATTCCCAGCTCGACGGCGGCTTCATCGGCAGCAGCCACCCCAACATGGTCACGCTCGGCGAGATTGCCGATCACTTCAGCACGCAACCGAGTTTGCTCCCACTGAGCATCCGACATCGTTAAATGCCCCGGCGACGGGATCCCGTATGGTTCTTCGTCCATCCCTGCCTCTCCTTTGAGAACAGGACTATTGAGCAAAAACGACTTTAGTGCACACGACTACTGAACGGCCAGCGTTCAACAGCCGACTGCACAACCCCCGAGAACACGGGGCCGGATGTGCAGGCGACTTCGGAAAATGACAGATTTTTAGCTGGGGGAGTGAGGCTCGATGAGACGTCTTGCAACCTATGGGTTGCAAGACGTGTCGCTGAGAAGATTTATCGCGTTCGTCTTCTAAATTTGGTGGCACCGAGTCCATGAAGAAAGAGGGCGTTGCATCGAGGCGTTCACTTTGTTTCAGCTCACTACCGCCGACGATCATGTGGCCTGCGCTGATGTCACCGGTAACTCGTCCATCGTGAAGCAGGATTTAGGAAGCTCACTGTTTGCCGGCGAGCAACGTTTGCCAGTGAGCTTCAATTGGGAGGATTCCATGAACAAGCGGAGTCAGAGGACACGCTTGGCCTATTGCTAGTGGGTTAGAAAGGGTGAATTTTGAGGTGAATTTTCTTTGCAGTTCGATGCACTTGCTATCCCGTGGAAACGGCAGGTAGTTCTCATCTGGAAAAGAGGGAAGGATCACATGGCTGCGGGATCTGGTGCGACAACATTGGACTTTACCCCAGTAGTTCAAAGTCACGAAAAGAAAATTGTTTGATGTGGATGGCTTCAAGTTCTACGTCTGAATAAGAAAATTCTAAATAGGACCATGTCAACGCGATTCTTCGACGAAAATTTTAATGGATGATTGAAAAAATCAGATGAATCATATTTCTGAATCAACATGAACGTGTCAATGACAATGAATAGTAGTATCCGATCCTGCAAGATTCTTGCTTGAGAATATCTGGAGATCTGGCTATTATTTGCGACACTCGATTCCGTACAGCAATCCTCTTCTGACCTCGACACATTCTTCCCTGCTAGTCCCATCTGCCCCTTGTTAGACTCGCGACGTCCACAGCGGGGGAATCCTGATTTTAGGGAATCAGACGGGTATCTATCACCCTGCTTAACAACGGTAATTGGGAATATAAAAATGCGAATAGAGCACGAATCTGGCGTATCAAAACGCTGGAAATCTATGCTTGCCTCGTTCCTTGCGATAACCGTCGGAATCGGAATGGCAGGTGTAGCGCCAGCAGTGGCCGCTCCTTCCCCCGATTCGTCTGTAGCAGATACAGCTGCCACAGGCGCCGACTCGCAAAAAAACGGACCGGAAGGTCAAGAAGCAAGCGATTCAGGAGCGGACAAAAAATCCGCAGCAGCCAACAATGTTCAGGGCACAATAGCGCCGCAAGTTGGCACTCGGGTCGCCACCGGCGCCGGCATGTTCTTGGAAAAGAATCTGACCAGTAGCGAAGTGATTCGTCCGGGCGATTTTGTCAACTACGAGATCAAGCTAGGTTGCTCCTCAAACACTGAACCGTGTAGCGATGCGTATCTTATTGATACCCTTCCTGAACCTTTGGTGCTGAAAAGCATTAATTACAACGGGTTCGCGAAGGATATTACCGAAGAACCCTCGGAAGATGGCACTTCGGTAAAGCTGACGTTTAATGAAACCTCTGAGGACCGGCCAGGAAAAATCGGTATTAACGATGGTACCGACTATACGATTACCATCGTGGCGAAGTTCCCCGATAACGCGGACCCCAAGTTCAACGGTCAGCAGCTGATCAACGAAGCAGAACTGACTTCTGACCTGGGATCCATCAAGGATCCAGCCGAAGCTGTTGTTCCGAGCATTGATTTAGCTCCTAACGCTGAAATTACTAAGCAATGGTCTGAAGATTTGCTGGAGCAAGGATCTGATAAGCGCATCAGTGCGACGCTCGGCGGAATCAAGAACACCTCCAAGGTGGGCGCAACCTCGCTGGTGATTGAGGAGCCATCGGGCGATTCTGATCCATTCGCTTCAGTTGAGTTCACTGGATTCGGTGACATCGTCTACCCCGAGGGTGCAGATGAACTAGTGGTTTCATACTTTGTGGGCGACGAACCAGAAGCACAGGTTCTGGAAACCGCCAACCCGAACGCGCCGCCCGTATTCCCGGAAAATTTTGATCTAAAAACCATTACCGGGTTTAAATTCGTCTTCAGCTCAACGAGATCAACCGAGACCGAAGGCGGAATTATCGCCAACGGCACAGCCGGTTCGATTTCGTTGAACACAGTCCTGCGTGACGGTGCAGAAGCCGCTGTGGTCGCGAATGAAACTAACATCATTGCCGTACTCCCTAACGGCGAAAAGAATGACCCTTTCACTGCTGAAGATAGCTTCGTGATTGAGTCGGCGAGCTACTCAGTGGATGCCACCAAGTCCTTCTCCCCGGAGTTGGTCGTTGCTGGTGATGCCACAGAAATCGGTGAAGGGCGCAATGCTTCCACGGTGAAGCTTGGACTGACCAACACCTCAAACCGAAATCTCACTAACCTCACTTTGAAGGAACCCGCCACGGGTACTTCACCGTTCGGTGAAGGTATTGATTTCGACAAGTTCAATGGTGGCTCTTGGCCAACCGGCGCCACCGCGGGTGTGCTGACGGTCGACGGCACGCAATACCCACTTGAAAATGCTGACGGGAAGATTTCCCTGCCAAAAAATCTTCCGACGGGTAGCGATGTCAAGGGCTTTGAAATCTCCTTTGACGGGGTCTTCGTCCCTAGTGCAGGATTCGAGTTCGAATTTGAAGTTCTGGCAACCGCAGTTTCTGCCGACGGCTACAAGAACGTCGTTCTTGGCCGGGGCACACCCTCTGGAAACCAAGACGTCGTTGAAGACGAAGCAGATGCGACGTTGTTGGTCCAGGAGCCAAAATTTGCTTTGATCGGTGGCAAGGGGTTTACCCCTCACCGCATCGAAGGTATTCCGGGCGACAAGACTACCGTCTGGCTAAACACCAAGGTTGACGAGCGCAACACCAACATGGACGTCCGCGAGATCGTGCAAACCGATGACTTCGCGTTAATGACTCCTGCGTTCAAGGCCAATAGCATCTCGGTGCCGGCTACCCAGGGCGCTACCAAGGTTGTCGTTGAGTATAAGAACGCCAGCGGCGAATGGGCTCAATTGGTCGTCTCCGAAGACGGCAAGAAAATCGAAGACTACGTACTGCCTGAGGGCGTCACCGGCGTTCGGATTACCTATACCCGTGATTCGGGCACGTTCCCGCACGACAAGGACGTGCAGGCACTAGTCAACTTCGAGGTCACCGAAGTTCTTACCGATGAGCTGAAAACCGATAACGTTCTGGGCATCAACAACGGTGATGGGACCGAAGGGTCAGTCTGGGTCGACAAGAAAATCCAGTTGCAAAGCGCAAAGTCCTGGGATCGGAACGTCATCGTTCAGAAACCTGT
The DNA here is from genome assembly GCF_014647495.1 of Glutamicibacter protophormiae. Classification (GTDB taxonomy): domain Bacteria; phylum Actinomycetota; class Actinomycetes; order Actinomycetales; family Micrococcaceae; genus Glutamicibacter; species Glutamicibacter protophormiae. The sequence goes on along the minus strand of NZ_BMPH01000024.1, from coordinate 5,290 downwards.
TACCGAGGCGCCGACGAACAAGAACCCGACGAGCACCTTGAATTTATGGGCGAAGAACACTTCAACCTACGGAGTCGACAAGCTTTCGGTTATTGATTCGAAAGCCGGCGAGGTCAATCCTTTTGACTACGTGGATATCACAGGGATCAGTGCGCGACTGTCTGACGAAGCACTCCAGGATCTAGCCCACCTGACTTTGAAGACCGCTGCTGGTGACATGAACTTCACCGGTGCGGAAGCTCTGACACCAACTCTTCCGGAAGGACGCAGCTGGGAAGAGGTCACCGCATTTGGATTCAGCCTCGTGAAGGACGGCGACAAGCTGGTTCCACGCGACACCGAATTCTGGATCTCCGTTGGCACCAAGCTGCGCGATGACTTGCGCGGCTCAGACCCGGCGCAGCCTATCGATGCAGCCTTGGCTGAGCTTGACCGTATTGACGGCATGCGCGGCTACATTGTGCCAAACACGGCAGTAGCGACCATTGAACGCGGTGAAGAATCGACGGTCAAGGAACCACAGGCACCGCTGGAAATCATCACCGAAAACTCAGTGGATCTCAATGCGACCCTGACCAAGACGTTCAACCCCGAAGGCCCGATCGATTTCTTTACCAGTAACGGCAATCCCGCACCGGTAGACGTCACCTTGAACGTTAATAGCGGAACCCACAAGGCCGACTACGTTCAGATCGTCGATCAGGATCCAACCTTCTGGAACACCTTCGACTTCGCAGGATGGGACCCCGTCCCCAATAGTCGTGTCTACGATGTCACCATCGAGTACTTTACCGGTGCAGAGTATGTGTTGAAGGATGGAGCGCTGGTCGCTGAAGACGGCGAATGGACTACCAATGCTCCTGCCAATGATCAGGTTCAAGGTGTTCGAGTCACTGCAGAAGGCCGCAACTTCGAAGAGCTTCTTAGCAATGACACAACCATTAAGTTCAATGTCCTGCCGCGTTACACCCTGCGCAGTGGTGAGCTGATTGCACTCGAAGCGGGCCAGCGCAATCCTGGCGAAACTCAGGCACTGACGACTGAGAACACTGCTTCTGCAGAGGTCTCGCGTCTGGGCAAGGATCATAGCCCTGTCGATGCAAGCGATGATTTGGTCTTCAACCCAGGAGAGACAAAGTCCGAGGTTTCCAAGGATTCGGATGCTCCTAACGGGCAAATTGCACCGGGCCGTGAGCTGAACTACACGTTCACCGTCTCCAACAGCGGTACCGACGCGATCTTGAATCCTGTCATTACCGATATCTTGCCAAGCGATGATCAAGGACCGAAGCTGATTCTCGATCCTGAATGGCAGTCGCTGACTACATATTCCTTTGACAAGAAGTTCAACCAAGCGCCGGAAGGCACCTCGGTTGACACTTCAAAGGTTACTGCGGTTGAAGAAGGCAACACGCTGAAGTTCAGCTTCCCTGAGGGAACCAAACTATACCCAGGCGAATCAATCACCGTGAAACTACCAACCACCGTGCGTGGAGGGCTGAACGCGAAAGAAAAACTGGAGAACAAGGTCACCTTCAGCGGTGACAACTCCGAAGAGAGCAGCGATGACCATCTCGTTTCGATCATCGAAGGCCAAGCCTACTCATCACGTAAGCTCGTTCGCGAGGTTCTGACAGGTGGACAGACCGAGAAGACCGGCGTGTACAACGTCAACTCCAAGGTTGAAAACGCTGACACCTGCTACGAATTTGAAGGTGGTTTCTATCGTTACCCATGCATCGTGGAGACCAAACCGGGCGGTATTGCCGAGTGGAACCTCAGCGTTACCAACACCGGTAACGTCAACGCGCAGCACATGGAAATTCTGGATATCTTCCCCTACATCGGTGACACCGGTGTAACGGGTTCCCAAGCCAGTACCCCGCGTGGTTCCCAGTGGGTTCCAGCTCTCTTGGACATCAAGCTGCCAGAAGTTCCTGCAGGAACCGACATGGTGCTCTCTTACCTTACTGGCGATCCCGCGCAATGCAAGCCAACCGGCGCAAATATGCAGGATCCATGGGCTGGTTGCGACGGAAACTGGACCACCGAGCGTCCCGCTAATCCGAAGGAAATCAAGGGCATCAAACTTGTCCTGGATTCGTCCGAAGGGTTTGCGCCAGGCGCGAGCGTATCGCTGAACTTCACCACCGTTTCGGAAACTGAAATGCCCGAGGGCGCTTCGGACTTCGCTCCGGCGTGGAACTCCTTTGGTTACGCAGCCCAGGCTCAGGTAAATGGTCAGACCGATTACCGCAGCCAGGAGCCCATCAAGACTGGTATCACCTTCAAGCCTGAGGAGAAGGAGAAAGTCTCGGTCGGTGACTACGTCTGGATCGATGAAAATCGTGATGGTCTGCAGGATGAGAATGAGAAGGGCATCAAGGATGTCGTTCTGACCATCGTTGGCCCGGATGGCAAGGAGGTTATCGATGTATTTGGTAACCCGGTGCTGCCGACCATGACCGATGAGAATGGCCTTTACATCTTCGAGAATCTTCCGGTTCTTGAAGAGGGCCAGTCCTACACGGTCATTATCGATCGGGAAGCGTCGAAGGAACCGTTGGCTCCTTACATTCCGACCATCGAGACTGACGACAGTCGTGAGAATGATTCGTCGACCTGGGAAGCCAGCTCGCAGGGTCTGATCGAAGACGGGCAGCATGATCCAACTTTGGACTTCGGATTTGTTACCCCGAAGGTTTCCGTTGGTGACTATGTCTGGGTCGATGAAAATCGTGACGGAATCCAGGATGAAGATGAGAAGGGCATCAAGGATGTCGTTCTGAAACTCGCTGGACCTGACGGTGAACCAGTAGTTGATATCAACGGCAACCCCGTTGAAGCAACTATCACCGATGAGAATGGTTTCTATGAATTCAAGGACCTTCCGGTTCTTGAAGAGGGTCAGTCCTACACGGTGAGCATCGATCGGGAAGCGTCGAAGGAACCGTTGGCTCCTTACATTCCGACCATCGAGACTGACGACAGTCGTGAGAATGATTCGTCGACCTGGGAAGCCAGCTCGCAGGGTCTGACCGAAGACGGGCAGCATGATCCAACTTTGGACTTCGGATTTGTTACCCCGAAGGTTTCCGTTGGTGACTATGTCTGGGTCGATGAAAATCGTGACGGAATCCAGGATGAAGATGAGAAGGGCATCAAGGATGTCGTTCTGACCATCTCCGGGCCGGATGGCAAGCCAGTAGTGGATGTCAACGGGAAGGCTGTTGGGCCAACCACCACCGACGAAAACGGCTACTACATCTTTGACAACCTGCTGGTTCTCGAAGAGGGCCAGTCCTACACCGTGAGCATCGATCGTGAAGCGTCTAAGGAACCTTTGGCTCCTTACATTCCGACCATCGAGACTGACGACAGTCGTGAGAATGATTCGTCGACTTGGGAAGCCATTTCGGAGGGTTTGACTGAAAACGACGATCATGATCCAACGTTGGACTTCGGTTTCGTCACGATTCCTAAGGTTTCCGTTGGTGACTATGTCTGGATGGATGAAAACCGTGATGGAATCCAAGATGAGGATGAGAAGGGCATCAAGGATGTCGTTCTGAAGCTTGTTGGACCAGATGGTGAGCCAGTAGTGGATGTCAACGGTAATTCTGTTGAACCGACCACTACCGATGAGAATGGTTTCTACACCTTCGAAAACCTCCCGACCCTTAAGCAGGGCGAGTCGTACAAGGTGATCATTGATCAGGATGCGTCTAAGGAACCATTGGCTCCTTACGTGCCAACCATGGAAAACGGCACCGATCGAGAAAACGATTCCTCGACTTGGGAAGCTGAGTCGGGCGATCTGACCGAAGATGGCCAGCGCGATCCAAGCTTGGACTTTGGGTTCTTTACTCCAAAGGTCTCCGTAGGTGACTACGTATGGGTTGATGAGAACAATGACGGGCTGCAGGATGAGAATGAGAAGGGCATCAAGGATGTCGTTCTGACTCTTGTTGGTCCAGATGGCAAGCCTGTAGTGGATGTCAACGGTAATCCTGTTGCGCCGACCACTACCGATGAGAGTGGTTTCTACGAGTTCAAGGATCTTCCTGTACTCGAAGAGGGCCAGTCCTACACGGTGAGCATTGATCGAGAAGCATCGAAGGAACCCTTGGCTCCTTACGTCCCAACGATCGAGACCGATGATAATCGTGAGAATGATTCATCGACTTGGGAAGCCACGTCGGAGGGTCTGACCGAAGATGGTCAGCACGATCCAACCTTGGACTTCGGTTTTGTACTGAAGCCTGAGCCGGTCAAGACTTATGCTGTGGGCGACTATGTCTGGGTTGATAAGAACAATGATGGGTTGCAAGGCGATTCTGAAGTTCTTGATGGAGTTAAGGTAATTCTGCTTGACGGTAACGGTGAGGAAGTTTCCTCGACGACTACCGATAAGAATGGCCGCTATATCTTTGATGAGCTGTTGGCCGGCGATTACCAGGTCAAGTTCGAGCTGACTGCCGAGCAGGCTGAGAAGTATGAATTTACTTCGCAGGATGCTGGGGAAGATGATGCGAATGACTCGGATGCTGATCCGAAGTCTGGCCTGACTATCAAGTTCACCTTGGATGACGAGAATTCTTCGTTGACCAAGGATTACGCCGATCAGGAGTTCAAGGCTACTGAGGGTATCGACCCAACGTGGGATGTCGGTGTGGTTCTGAAACCAGAACCAGAGCCGACTGAACCAACTGTTGAGCCGACGGAACCTACGGAACCGACGGAACCTACGACTCCGACGGAACCTACGACTCCGACGGAACCTACCGTGGAGCCGACTGAGCCGACTGAGGAACCTTCGGTTTCCTTGGGCGATTATGTATGGGTCGATAAGAACCGCGACGGAATTCAGGATAAGGACGAAGACCCAATTGAGGGTGTCGTGCTGAAACTGATCGGCCCGGACGGCAAGGAAGTTATTGATGTCAACGGGAACCCAGTCGGTCCGGTAACCACTGACGAGAATGGCTACTACAACTTCAAGGATCTTCCGGTCTTGAAGGATGGAGAGTCTTACACGGTGGTCATTGATCGGGAGGAATCCGCTGATGCTTTGGATGGCTACCTGCCAACCAAGGAAAATGGTACCGACCGGGATAAGGACTCTTCGACTTGGGAAGCTAAGTCTGAAGGTCTGACCGAAGATGGGGATCACGATGGGACTCTCGACTTCGGCTTCTATCTAGACGAAGATCCTGAACCGACTCCGACGGATCCAACTGAGCCGAGCCCGACGGATCCAACTGAGCCGAGCCCGACGGATCCAACTGAG
>NZ_BMPH01000023.1 GCF_014647495.1 Glutamicibacter protophormiae | reverse complement strand
TGCAGCGGGGTGAGGATGGCCATGGCCTGGGGTTCGGTGAGTTCTCCGAGGGCGAAGCGCTGGGCGGTGAAGGGGGTGTCTTCGGCGAGGATGCGGGCGTTGGGGTGGGTGCCGTTGTTTTCGTTGGTGCGGAAGACTTCTTTTTCCAGCTGGTGGGCGAGCATGGCTTTGAGGTAGTCGTAGCCGGAGGTCAGGGCGGTGAGTTCTTCGATGGCGGTGGCGCAGTCGGCGGTGCTGCCGCACTCCAGGATGTGGGTGAGCTTGGTGGTCAGGGCGGTGAGCACGTTGGTGCATTCGGTGTGGACCGGGGGTATGGGTGGCCGGTGGCGTTGTTGCATTGCTTCGTACATGTGTTAATTGTACGGCTGTTAGTAGAACGTGTGTTCGAATTTGGTCTAAGCTTATCCTCAGGAAAAGCTAAAGATTATCCGCGAATTCCAGAAGCCGGGCAACTGGAACCCGGGCCCGGCACCACGATGGTGCCGGGCTTGGGAATCTAGCGCTCCAAGTAGGAGGAGCAGACCGGGTCGACCGGGATGTCCCGGTGCAGCACCAGGATGCCCTGGTCCTCCGGAGCCACCGGCATGAAGCCCAGCTCGGTGGCCCGCTCCAAGGCCTGGTCAGGAGTCAGCGGATCCCAGCCGCCAAGCTCCTCCACGTTGAAGTCGATGATCATCCAGCTGGAGAGGTCGTCGCCGATATCCCCGTGCAGCCCGACGTAGGTGCGGGTGGTCAGATGCGGGACGAGGCTGTCGGCGGCTTCGATGCAGACGCCATCCGGAACCATCGCAACGGCCCGCTCCTTCGCGGTGATCAGCTCCGCCGGGGGCCAGCCCTGACCGGTGACGGTTTTGCCCAGCGGGAAGACCAAGGGGAAGAACAACGTGGCGATGACTGAGATCGACAGCAGCCAGGCCGGGCCGATGATGCGCGCGCGGCGCCAGTTGAAGCGCACGGCGAGCTTGCCCAGCATGTTGACCGCGGACATGATCAGGATCGGCGCCATGATCGCGTCGTACTGGTAGACCGGTGCCCAGGTGTTGAGCCGGTCGTTGAACAGGCGCGACAGGAACAGCGGGGCGCCGAGGATGACGTACGGCGAGGCGAAGGGCAGCAGCGCGAGCGGCAGGAAGGTCAGAAGCCACAGCGCCCACTTGAGCTGGTGGTCGAACAGGATCGCGATCGACTGCAGCGGGTGGGTGGCCAGGAAGACCACTGCCGCGCCGGCGGTCGCGCCCAGGGCGGTGTACTGCCAGTAGGAGAACTCGCCTTCGGGGGAGAACAGCGGGATGAGGTAGCCGGTGACCGCCAGGTACCCGAGCAGTCCGAGCGCCGCCGTGAGCGCGGCCTTGAGCCACTGGCGGTGGAAGAGCAGCACGATGCCCACGGCCACCATGGTGATGCCCATGTCCTCGCGCACCAGCAGCAGGCTGGCGGAAAGCCCCACGACCAGCCAGTAGCGGCCCTTGTCGAAGGCCCAGATGATCCACGCCATGATCGGCACGCCGAAGGCGATCTCGTGGAAGTCCCAGTTCACGATGGCCTGGAACGGCCACCACAGCAGCAGCGCGGCGCTGGTCAGCAGGGCGCCGAGGTGGCCAAAGCGCGGCCGGGTGAACAGGTACACCGGGATCGCGGTGGACACCAGCAGCAGCGCCAGCACGATGCCCAGCATCCGCGGGTCGTTCCAGATCCAGTAGAACGGCGCGAGCACCGCGAGGATGGGGTGGAAGTGGTCGCCCAGCAGGTTGAAGTCGACCCCCTTGACTGGCACGATCGGCGCCTTGAACATCGCGTACTGGCGGACCGCCTGGTCGAAGATGCCCAGGTCGTACCCGCGCGATTCGAAGCGCGCAAAACGCAGGAAGGAATGGACGACGTACAGGATTCCTGCCGCGAGCATGACCAGGCCGAGCTGCAGCTTGTGGGCGCCGGTCATGGGCGCGGGGGACGGGGTAGACATGGATTAAAGCTTATCGACTCGCCGTGCCAATGCGCGCATCAGGCGCCTGCGGCGCCCGCGGGGAGTCGCGAAGTGCCCAGTCAATCCAATGCAGGCATGGTGAATATTCCCAGCGACCTTCCAGCCCCGAGGCGGCGCCGGAGGCGCATCCCACGCGCCGCCATGCGGTTAGATGGAAGCATGAACAGCATGATCTGGCCCGGAGCGGTCGCCATCCTCGGCAGCTTGCTCTTCATGGGCGTCGCCGGCATCTTCCTGCTGGCCCTGCAGTACCGCCGCCACGGACGCCTGTCCTGGCGGCGCACCATCACCACCGCGGCGGCCGCGCTCTACGGTTTCGGGCTGTTCAGCTACACCATGCTCCCGCTACCGGCCACGCGCGACGCGTTCTGCCGCCCGGGCGTCGCGGTTGCGCAACTGGAGCCGGCGCATTTCCTGGCCGACTTCGCCAACGTCTACGCCCAGCTGGGCCTGCGCGGCCTCGCCACCAGCTTCACCCTGTGGCAGGTGCTGTTCAACATCATCTTGTTCATGCCGCTGGGCATCCTGGCCGTGCGCTGGCTGCGCGGCAACGTGTTCACCGCAATGGTGCTGGGCCTGGCCGCCAGCCTGGCCATCGAGCTCACCCAGTACACCGGCATCTGGGGGCTGTACACCTGCGCGTATCGGGTGGCCGACGTCGACGACCTGATCGTGAACACCTTCGGCGCGCTGCTCGGCGCGGTGATCGCCTACCTGCCGATCTTCTCCTTCCTGTCCGCCCCGAGGGAGCCGCGCGCCGAGCAGGCCCCGCCGCGCCCGGTCACCCTGGCGCGCCGCGCGCTGGCCGACGTCTTCGACTCCTCGTTCACCGGCGCCGCGGTCTTCGTGATCGCCGCGGCGGTGAACCTGGCCGAGCAGCTCGGCGGCCCGGTCGTCGACCCCGGCCTGGTGAGCATCTGGGTGCCGGCCATCGTGGTGTTCTTCGTCTTCCTGCTGCCGAGCCTGGCCCCGGGGCGGGCGACGCTGGGCCAGCGCTGCGCCTGGATCCGCGTCACCGGCGCCCGCGGGCGGCGCGCCGCCGCGGCCTGGCGGGCCGGGCTGCGCACGATCCTCGGCTTCGGCGGGATCACCTTCCTTTTCCAGCTCACCACCGGCCTCAACGAAATCCCGGATGCGCCGTGGCTTGGCACCGCGGCCATGCTCTACGCCGTGGCCAGCGCCCTGTGCTTCGTGCTGATCCCGGGCGCGCGGGCGCTGGCCGGGGTGCTCACCGGCACCGGATTCGCCGATCGCCGCGCCTGATCTGCGAAAGTGTGTGGACGAACACTGCGCATGCGGCGAGGTTAAACGCTAAAATGGATCCGGTGCCCGGTGTGCAAGCCATGCCGGCCGGCCCGACTCGCGTCAGCTGAACGTCCCCGATTATGCGAAAGTATAGGTTCCAAGCGAAGCATGGAAGATATCAAACCAGAAGTTCCGAACGAACCTCACAAGGCAGTGCTCGGAACCGCAGTCGGCGCCACCGTCCTGATCGCGATCGGCGCGTTCGTGCTGTCCTTCGCGGCCCTTACCGACCTGGCCGAACGCTCCGGCATCCAGTCGAACCTGGCATGGATCTGGCCGATCATCATCGACGGCATGATCGTGGCCGCCACCGTGGCCATCGTGGCGCTGAACGGGTTCAACCGCCGTGCCATGATCTACCCCTGGTCCCTGCTGTTCTTCGGCGCGATCGTCTCCACCGCCGCGAACTCCACGCACGCCATCCTGACGGTCGACTCGATCGTCGACGGCGTGCCGCCGCTGGTCTCCGCGCTGGTGGCCGCCATGCCGCCGATCGTGCTGCTGGCCATCACCCACCTGACCGTGCACATGTACCAGAAGAAGTCCGAAGCCGCGAAGCTGCGTGCCGAGCTGGAGTACGACGAGGAAAAGGAAAACGCCGAGAAGTACGGCGTGGCCTACGACGACGGCTACAACTCGGCCCTGGCCGACGCCAAGTCCGCCGAGGACGAGCGCTTCGCCCAGCTTGAGCAGGAGCACCAGGACGATTTGGCCCGCGCCCGCGCCGAGGCGATCGCCGCCGCGCGCAACGACGCCAAGGTCACCCCGATCAAGACCGCCGCGCCGGCCAAGGAAACCGCCAAGAGCGCTCCGGCGGCCGGCAGCGACGCCAAGGCTCCGTTGTACGAGGACATGGCCAAGCGCCTGACCCGACCATAATCCCGGTATTCCCGTCAACCCGGGACTACCCCACCTCAAGTCATTCCCGAAGGGGCGCGGCCCGCGGGCTGCGCCCCTTCGGCTCTCCCCGATGAGGCCGCAGCGCCAGGTGTTCTAGGAGGCATCAGCGATGAATCCACAGCAGGAGTCCAACGCCGACGAATTTTCCGCGCAGATCGCCGCCGCGGTCGCGCAGTACGGCGCCGTCAGCGGCGAGCTGCAGTCCGTACTCAACGCCATGAAGGCCAAGATCCGCCGGCTCTTCGTCGGCAGCGAGGTGCAGCCGCTGTTCATCACCGGCCGGGTGAAGTCCACGCTCTCATTCCAGGCCAAGGCCTCGCGCCGGCTGCAGGAGGACGCGGACAGCGACCCGGTGCTCGAGTTCCCCAACCCGCTGCGCGAGGTGCACGACATGGTCGGCATCCGCATCATCGTGATGCTGCCGCACGAGATCCAGCAGGTCGCCAGCCTGATCAAGTCGCACCGCGAGGCCTTCGACTGCCGCAGCGACCGCGAGAAGGACATCGGCTCGGTGGAATCGGGGACCTACGGCTACTCCTCGCGCCACCTGCTGCTCAAGACCCGCAACGAACCCACCGTCCGGCGTTTCCAGGAGGCGCTGGGCAAAAACGTGGTGCCCAGCGGAAACTTCATCTTCGAGGTGCAGATCCGCACCATCCTGCAGCACGCCTGGAGCGAGATGGAGCACGACATCCGCTTCAAGCATCCCGGCGAGGCGGCCTGGAACCCGCAGATCGACCGCCATTTCACCGCCACCTCCGCGATGCTGGAAACCGTGGAGAACTACTTCACCGACATCGACGAGCTCTACCACCGGCTCAACGGCTACCACGACAAGAACGGGCTGGGCGCCGCGAAGCTGACCGGCGAGAAGATCGGCGAGATCTGGCAGACGCTGCTGCCGCACGTGGACCGCAAGCGCGACGACGACTGGTCATGGGCCGCGGAGCTGCTCGGCGCGCACGGCATCGACGCGACCTGGCAGCTGGTCGGGCTGCTGGACGCCGACGTGGTGCGCGAGGTGCGCGCCGCGCTGGACCACCGCTATTCGCCGGGCCCGGACCGGCTGCTGGACGACGTGCTGCTCTGGCGCTTCGGCAAGGCGCACATCGAGAAGACCAGCGGCTCGGACCTGCGCCGCGAGGCCTCGCTGAGCCGCCGGCTGATCCAGATGAACGACTACCGATCCTCGCCCAAGGGCTGATTCCCGGGGTTCGGGCCGGGCGGGTTCCAGGCGTAGAGGGCGCCGGCCACCGGCAGGAACGCCAGGGCCGGGAGCCACTGGAAGACCGCCAGCGCGATCAGCGCGGCGAGCAGGACAACCAGTGCCGCCAGGTTCGTGCTCATGGTGCGCCCTCCTCTCGGGTGCTGCAGATCATACCCGATCCGGCCGGGTGCGGCTGTCGAATCAAACACAGTTCGCCCCGCAGGCCGCGTTGCACGGCTAAACTAGTTAAGTTGCCCTTTTCGGGGCGCCTAAGTTTTTTCCGGACCCGCTGAAAGGCCCACCCTATGATTTCCGTAGCCAACCTCGAGCTACGCGTCGGCGCCCGTCTGCTGATGGACGAAGTGAACTTCCGCATCGACAAGGGCGACAAGATCGGGCTGGTGGGACGCAACGGCGCCGGAAAGACCACCATGACCAAGGTGCTGGCCGGCGAGAGCCAGCCCACCGTCGGCGAGGTCACCCACAAGGGCTCGATCGGCTACCTTCCGCAGGACCCGAAGACCCCGGACATGGAGCAGCTGGCCCGCGACCGCATCCTCGGCGCCCGAGGCCTGGACAAGGTGCTGAACAAGCTGGCCCGCGCCCGGGACGAGATGGCCAGCGAGGACGCCGCCGTCTCCGCCAAGGCGATGCGCCGCTACGACCGCCTGGAGGCCGAGTTCATCGCCGCCGGCGGCTATGCCGCGGAGTCCGAGGCCGCCGCGATCTGCGCCAACCTGGATCTGCCCGAGCGCATCCTGAACCAGCCGCTGCGCACCCTCTCCGGCGGCCAGCGCCGCCGTGTGGAGCTGGCCCGCATCCTCTACTCGGACGCCGAGACCCTGCTGCTCGACGAGCCCACCAACCACCTGGACGTGGACTCGATCGTGTGGCTGCGCGACTTCATCAAGAACTACTCCGGCGGCGTGCTGATGATCAGCCACGACACCGGGCTGCTGGACGAAACCGTGAACAAGGTGCTCTACCTGGACGCCAACCGCGCCACGGTGGATGTCTACAACATGAACTGGAAGCGCTACCAGGTGCAGCGCGAGACCGACGAGCGCGCCCGCAAGCGCGAGCGCGGCAACATCGAGAAGAAGGCCTCGGTGCTGCTGGCCCAGGCCAACAAGATGAAGGCCCGCGCCTCCGGCGCCTCGGCGGCGCAGTCCATGCTCAAGCGCGTGGACCGCATGCTCTCCGGCCTGGAAGATGTGCGCGCCCACGACAAGGTCGCCGCGCTGCGCTTCCCGGATCCGGCCCCCTGCGGCAAGACCCCGCTGATGGCCGAGGGCCTGTCCAAGGCCTACGGCTCGCTGGAGATCTTCACCGACGTGTCGCTGGCCATCGACCGCGGCTCCAAGGTCGTCATCCTGGGCCTGAACGGCGCCGGCAAGACCACGCTGCTGCGCATGCTCGCCGGCGTGTCCGCACCCGATTCCGGCGACATCGTCCCCGGCCACGGCCTGAAGATCGGCTACTTCGCGCAGGAGCACGACACCCTGGACCAGGAGGCGACGGTGCTGGAGAACATGCGCCGCAACGCCCCGGAGCACTTGGGCGACGCCGACGTGCGCTCGATCCTGGGCTCCTTCATGTTCGTCGGCGACGACGTGTCCAAGCCGGCCGGCGTGCTCTCCGGCGGCGAGAAGACCCGCCTGGCCCTGGCCACCATCGTGGCCTCCAGCGCGAACGTGCTGCTGCTCGACGAGCCGACCAACAACCTCGACCCGGCCTCCCGCGCCGAGGTGCTCGGCGCGCTGTCCACCTTCCCGGGCGCCGTGGTCATGGTCAGCCACGACGAGGGCGCCGTGATGGCGCTGAAGCCCGAGCGCGTGGTCATCCTGCCCGACGGCGACGAGGACCTGTTCAACGAGGACTATCTGGAACTGGTCAGCCTGACCTAGTAGCATGGCCGCATGACGGCCTATCGCAGCGTATCCAGCGCCGCCGGGATGCTCCTGGCGGCGCTGTTCATTTCCGGGTGCTCGGCGCTGCCGGAAGAACCCGAGGCGCCGGCGCCCAACGCGAACTGGTCGCTGCTGGATTCGGCGGCGCCGGGGCCCGGGGCCACCAGCCTCCAGCTGGGGGTCGTGCGCTCGGGCTGCTCCGGCGGCCTGACCGGGAAGGTGCTCGACAGCCGGGTGGACTACGCTGCGCAGCGCGTCACGATCACCGTCTGGGTGGAGCAGCTGCCCGACGGGGCCTACAGCTGCCCGTCCAATGAGACCGTGCCCTACACCCTTGAACTGCGCGAGCCGCTGGGGGAGCGGGAACTGGTGGACGGCGCCTGCGCAGATCCCGGCGCCCTGGGCACGGTGGTGTGCAGCGAGGGCGGGCTGCGCTGGGAGCCCTAGCTGCTGCCTTTTTAACGACGAAGCTGGCGGGAATCATCCCGCCGGCTTCATGCGCTAGCGTGCGTCGCTGCTGCTGTCCTGCTGATCGAGCAGCGCGTCCTCGATCGCCTCGTCGGTCAGCGAGCCGTCGCGGCGGTGGACCTTGGGCCCCTTGGCGCGGATCTTGCGCACGGTGTGCACCGGCTCCTCGTAGCCCAGGGCGCGGGCCTCGGCCAGCTCGGCCGCTTCCTCCGCGTTGATCTTCCTCTGGGTGCGCGCCGCGTACCAGAAGCCGACGAAGGCCAGCACGCCGAAGATGTACCACTGGATCTCGTAGGACAGGTGCGGGCCCTCGTCCATGTCCGGCGGGTCCAGCTGCTGCGGGGCGCTGGCCGGGGCCGGGTTTTCCTCGTACATGATGCCGTAGGCGCCCTGGGCCAGCGGGTAGCCCACGGCGGCGGAGAAGTCTTCGAGCTGGATGGTGGCCAGCTGGCCTTCCGGGGCGCCGCGGTCCAGCCGGATCTCGCCGGGCTTCAGCCGCGCCTTCACGGTGACTGCGCCGGCCGGAGGGGCGGGAATGGCGTCCGGATGGCCGTTTTCCTGGTTGCCGATGGGCAGGAAGCCGCGGTCGACCACCACGACCTCGCCGCCGGTGGTCTTGAACGGCACCAGCACCTCGTAGCCCGGGGCGCCGGCCTTGATGCGGTTGCGCACGATCCGGGTGTCCTCGGCAAGGTAGGTGCCCGACAGCTCGACCGTGCTCCAGGTCTTGTCCTCGGGCAGCTCGGCGAAGTAGTCCAGCGCCGCCTGTCCGGTCAGCGGGGCGGCGAAGTAGTTCTTGTTCACCCGCTCGATGCCGGTGAGCACCTCCTGGCGCCGGTCGGCCTGCCAGTTGCCCAGCGACACGCAGGCCGCGGCGAAGACGGCGACCAGCAGCAGCCAGCCGATCCAGCGCGAGCTGGCCAGAAAACGATACATCTAGTGCTGTGCTCCTTCGGCGTCATGCAGCGGCAGGGTTTCCCTGTACAGCAGCCGGTCCTTGAGGTAGGACTCCAGCCACTGGCGGTGCTCGGTGCAGGCCAGCCAGGTTTTGCGGCGTTCGGGGGTATGGATCTTCGGGTTGTTCCACAGCAGGCGGAACTCGGCGTCCTGGCGGCAGCCCTTGCGGGAGCACTTCACCGGCGCCTGGGCTTCGGCGCCCGACAGCGATCCGAGCAGGTCCATCAGTTCTCCTTGCCATGCTGGGGGTCGTCCCCGGAATCGTCCCGCTGCTGCTGGTCGTCGAGCAGCGTGCCGTCGATCACCTCGGCACCCTCGGGGGCCGGGTCGACGTCGGCCGGCACGCCCTCCAGGGCCTCGGGCCCGGTGGGCCGGTAGAACTCGGCCGGCGGCTCGCGGCGGGACAGGTCCGCGCCGCCGTTGGCGATGACCACGGCGACGTAGGGCAGGAAGATCGCGCCAATCAGGAAGAACCAGCGCAGCCACTCCGTGGTGAAAAAGGCCAGGATGAAGCAGACCACGCGCACGGTCATCGTGATCGTGTATTTGCGCACACGGGTATCCTGCTCGACGGTATGGGACTCGCGGGCTTCGGTAATGCGGTGCACATGGGGCTCATCCGAGCCATGGTGCGCGGGCTGGTGCGACATTGAGTGGAACTTCACTTCATCGGGGTTTCGGTTGTTCCATTGTCTCACTCACGGCCCCGAGAATCGAATTTCTACCGTACGTCGAAGCGGTAAAACCAGCTGGTAGCAAATAGGATTGACTTCAGAAGCAGCTACTTACCTAGGCACAGTGCACACCACGGGTCCGTCCGGCGGCAGCCGGAACGGCATTTCGGCGTGCGTGAACGGAGATATACATTGACTACTGAACCAACGACTGGCCGCAGCGTCCTGGTCACCGGCGGCAACCGTGGAATCGGCTTGGCCATTGCCCGCGCCTTCGAGGCCAACGGCGACAAGGTCGCCATCACCTACCGCAGCGGCGAGGTTCCCGCCGGGCTGCTGGGCGTGAAGGCCGACGTGACCGATGCCGAGTCGATCGACGCCGCCTTCAAGGACGTCGAGGCGGCCCACGGCCCAGTTGAGGTTCTCGTCGCCAATGCGGGCGTCACCAAGGACACCCTGCTGCTGCGCATGAGCGAAGACGACTTCACCTCGGTGATCGACACCAACCTGACCGGCGCCTTCCGTGTGGTTAAGCGCGCCGCCAAGGGCATGATCCGGCTCAAGCGCGGCCGCGTCGTGCTGATTTCCTCCGTGGTGGGCCTGTACGGTTCCCCGGGCCAGATCAACTACGCCGCCTCCAAGTCGGGCCTGGTGGGCATCGCCCGCTCGCTGACCCGCGAGCTGGGCTCGCGCGGCATCACCGCGAACGTGGTGGCCCCGGGCTTCATCAACACCGAGATGACCTCGGTGCTGCCCGAAGAAACCCAGAAGGGCTACCTGGCCAGCATCCCGGCCAACCGCTTTGCGGAGCCCGAAGAAGTGGCCAACGTGGTGCGCTGGATCGCCAGCGACGAGGCCGGCTACATTTCCGGCGCGGTCATCCCGGTCGACGGCGGTCTGGGCATGGGCCACTAGCCCGCAGCCCCCGAATTTTCCCCCATTTTAAGGAGTATGTGAAGTTGAGCGAATACAAGGGTGCAGTCGTCACCGGTTCTTCCCGCGGCATCGGTGCGGTCACCGCGCAGCTGCTGGCCGAGCAGGGTATCGGCGTGGTGGTGAACTACCGCGCCAAGGCTCCGCGCGCGAACAAGATCGTCGCCGCCATCCAGGAGAAGGGCGGCCAGGCCGTTGCCGTGGGCGCGGACCTGACCACCGTCGAGGGCCCGCAGGCGCTGGTTGACGCGGCCGTGGAGAATTTCGGCTCGCTGGACGTCGTGGTGCTGAACGCCTCGGGCGGCATGGAAACCTCCATGGGCGAGAACTACGCGCTGCGCCTGAACCGCGACGCGCAGGTCGCCATGCTGCAGGCCGCGCTGCCCAAGCTGCGCGAAGGCGGCCGCGTGGTCTTCGTGACCAGCCACCAGGCGCACTTCATCAACGAGGTCTCCACCATGGACGCCTACGACGCCGTGGCCAAGTCCAAGCGCGCCGGCGAGGACGCGCTGCGCGAAATGATCCCGCAGCTGTCCGAGAAGAACATCACCTTCGTGGTGGTCTCCGGCGACATGATCGAGGGCACCATCACCGCAACCCTGCTCAACCGCATGGAGCCGGGCGCCATCGAGGCCCGCCGCGAGCAGGCAGGCAAGCTGTACTCCGTGGAGGAGTTCGGCGCCGAGGTCGCCAAGATGGTCTTCGCCGACGTGCCGACCGGGCATACCGAGCTGGTCGGCGGCGCCGAGGACTTCCTGGAGCAGTCCGGCAAGTAGCGCTCCCGAACACACGCCAAGGGGCGCCCGGCCATCGCGGCCGGGCGCCCCTTGGCGTACCCACTGCCGATTCACTGCGGCCGATTGGTGTGTTTCGCGAGTTCGTCGAGGTCGCGGACTAGGCGCTCGTAGCGGGCCGTGCCCAGGGCCTTGCGCCATTCGGCTTCGATTCGCTGGATTTCCGCCGCGGCCACCGCGGCGGCCGCCAGGCCGCGGGCGTCGGCGATGACCAGGCTGGCTCGCGCATCCAGCGGATCCGGCATACGCCGCACGTAGCCATTGCTTTCCAAGGAGTTGACAAGCACGCTGGCGGTTTGCTTGGTGACGTAGACGCGGTTGGCCAGGTCGGTGATGCGCGATCCGTTGGCGGAAATCCGTTGGAACAGGCGTGCCTGGGGCAGCGTGATATCGCTGTAGCCGGCGTCCTGCACCGCGGCGAAGACCCTTTCCTCCAGCTCCCGATAGGGGATGAAGAGCAGGAGGCCGACGTTGAGCGGCCCCGGATCCATGGAATTTTCCCCTTGCATATGGTCAGTGTAACGAACTAATATTAGTCAGTAAAGTTGACCATAATTAACAATGAATCGGGTGCCCGATGCAAAGGAATCGGATGTGGGAGCTGGTCGCCGAACAGCGACTGCTGCTGGTGGGCCTGCTGGAAGGCTTGGACGAAGAGCAGTGGAATGCCGATTCGCTGTGCCCCGGGTGGCGGGTGCGCGACGTGGCGGCCCATGCGATCGCCCCGGCCAGCACCAGCCTCGTCCGGGTGCTGCGCGCGATACTCCGGGCCCGCGGCGATTTCAACAGCATGATCTTCTTCGATGGCCGCAGCCGCGGCGACGCGCCGGTGGAGCAGATCGCAGCGGACTACCGGCGATTCGCCGCCTCGAAGCACCGCGCTCCCGGCGCGGTCGGCGCCACCCCGCTGACGGACATCATGGTGCACGCCCGGGATATTTCCATTGCGTTGGACGTGGAGTATCCACCCATGCCGGTGGATGCCGCGCGGGCCGGGGCCGACTTGGTGTGGAGGCTCCCGTTCCCCTTCAACGCGCGTCGCAAGCTGGCCGGATACCGGCTGCAGGCGAGCGACGCGCCATGGTCGGCGGGCGCGGGAGCCTTGGTTGAGGGGCCGATGGAGGCCCTGCTGCTGCTCCTGACGGGCAGGAATGCCTGGCTGAGCCGGTTGGACGGCCCGGGTGCGGAGCGCTTGCGATTGGAGTCATGAGGCCAAGGAGACGGCCATGGAAACACTCAATGTTGTGGGGCAGCTTGCGGCCCTGGTCAGCGCACTGATCCTGATCGGGGTCGCGCCGCTGGAAATGTTCTTCTACGGGCGGCCCAAGGTGGCCAAGTTCCTGAGCGTCGATCCGGAACATGCCGATTCGGTGAAGCTGTGGTCCTTCTGCATCGGGGCGCGCAACCTGCTCTCGGCCCTGGGTGCGATGGCAGGACTGGCGATGATCCGCTGGGGCGACCCGCTGGCGGGCACCGTGGTGGTGCTGTCCTTCTGCTGGTACATGCTGCTGGCCAGCCTGGCCATGGCCGCCGCGGATGCGATGGGATACTGGAAGCCGCGCGGCGGCAGCCTCAAGGGCACCGTATCCTCCAGCGTGCTGCCGCTGGTGGTCGTCGTTTCGCCGCTGTTCGCCTGATCGCGGGCAGAACGCCGCAGGGGCCGCGATTCCCGCCGTTGTGGCGGAAGCCGCGGCCCCTGTGGCGTTGGTGACTAGTCGCAGACGATCTTGTTCCATGGGCTGTAGGTCCAGGACTTGGTCTCTGCAGGAAGCTTCTTGGAGCCGTCGACGGTCTCCCGGTAGCGGGTGATGTCGATGCTGAAGCCCTTGCGTCCGCCGGATTCGGCGATGCACTTGTCGGCCTTGTTGTGCACCGTCTTCGGATCGGTCTGGTTGTACTTGCCGGAGCTGTCCTGGGAGACCTTCCAGTATTTGGTGGACCACAGGCGGGTGTTCACCGCGTCGCCGGAAACCCAGGCCTCGATCATCACGCCGTACGGGGTGTTGTTCTCCCAGATCATGTCGACCTGGCCCTCCCAGAGGGTGGCCTCGCGGCCGGCCGGGTAGCGGTCGAACCAGCGCGAGTGCGGCTTGTGGGTGATGTCGTCGTAGCCGGCCAGGAAGCCGACGTTGTACATCTGGGTGGAGATCTGCGACAGGCCGCCGCCGACCGCCTCGGAGCTGAAGCCGTTCTCCACGACGCCCGAGCTGTAGTAGCCGTTGGCGGTGGTGATCGGGCCCAGCGCCTGCAGCAGCGAGAAGCGTTCGCCCGGCTTCACGATGGTTCCGGTGACCCGCGCGGAACCGGCCTTCAGGTTCTTGGTGCGCACGGTGTCCGAGGCGGGGTAGGGGGTGGAGAATTCGACGATCTCCTCCTTGATGCCCAGCTTTTCGGCGTCGGCGGTGGTGAAGTCCGCGTCGCTTTCGGTCATCGCGACCTCGGCCCGGCGGGATTCGGTCTGGCTGGCGGCCAGCACCTTGGCGCCCAGGTCCTTGGTTTCCAGGGAGATGCCCTTCACCGACTTCACGATGGTCGGCTTGCCGCCCTTGAGCACGATCTTCGCGTCCTTGGCGGTGCTGGAAAGGTCGGAGTTCTTGGTGGCCGCGAGGTAGAGCTTCTCGTCGTCCAGCACCAGCTGCGGTTCGCCGTCCTTGGCCGAGTAGCTCGCCGCGGCGGCGATGGACGCGGGGGAGATGGCGGTGTTCTTGTCCCCGGAGACCAGGATGACGTCCTTCTCCAGCAGGGAGGCGACCTGCGTCTCGTAGAAGGACTGGAGCTTCTGCGCGGAAACCTCCGGGCTGGTGACATCGGCATCCAGTTCCATGGCGGGGCCGGCGATTTCCCATTCCCCGGCGATCTTCTCCGCCGATTTCTGGACATCCAGCGCAACGCCGTCCACGGGCTGGGACAGGGTTGCCTTGCCGTCCTTGAACGCGATGGTGCCTTCGGAGACCTTGGTGTCAGCCTTGGCGGCCAGCTTCTCCAGGTGGGCGTTCAGCTTGTCCTGGTCCACGTCGATGACTGCTTCGGCGGTGAAATCGCCGGTGAGCCGCTCGTAGAGCCTGACCGGGTTGGCTTCAAAGGCGGTCAGGTCCGCGATGGTCTTCTCGACGTTCAGGCTCAATCCCGCCTTGGCCGGGTCGAGCTGGTAGCCCTTGCCGTTGACCGTGGTCTCCAGCGGCTTCAGGGCCAGCGGCATCACCTGGGTTTCCAGGGCTGCGCGGGCCTCGTCCTGGTTCAGCGAACCGATGTTGACGCCGGCGATGGTGGCGTTGGCGGGGACCTGGGAGCTGATCACGGCCGCGGTGCCGAAATATGCCGCGGTCGCGGCGACGACGCACGAACCGGCAATGATCCACGGTTTGGCCGAGCCCTTCCGACGGCCGTCCTTGGGATTTCCTGCAGGTACGGCGGGCTGGAACGCGGTGGATTGATTGTCCGGGGTGGGTGTCTGCACTGGTCTATCGGCTCTTTCGAAAAGCGGTCAGATTGCGGCACATACCCCGACAAGCTGCCTGGGTCAAGGGTTGCGTCACCTGAAATACTATCGGCTGGAACAACCAACAAACCGAAAACCAGCGTTTTCTGGGCGAATCGTTATCGACTTGTTGGATTTGAACTAGTTCAGGTCGTCAAGAACGAGGTCGGCGATCACGTCCAGGCGCGAGAAGTTGATCTGGGCCCCGGCCTTTTCCTTGAGTGCGGGCTTGGCGTTGAAAGCGACACCCAGGCCGGCTGCGGTGACCATGTCCAAATCGTTGGCGCCGTCGCCGGCGGCGATCGTCGCGGCCATGTCGATGCCGTGGCCGGCCGCCCAGGAGCGCAGCATCTCTTCCTTCATGGCGCGGTCAACGATCTGCCCATGCACGGTGCCGTCCAGCACGGGGCCTTCGATGCCCAGGGTGTTTGCCAGGGCGTGGTCCAGCTGCAGCTCCTCGGCCAGCGGGTCGAGGATCTGCTGGAAGCCGCCGGAGACGACGCCGACCTTGTGGCCCGCGGCGTGGAAGCGCTTGACCAGGTCCCGGGCTCCGTCGGAGAAGATGATGCGTTCGCCCACCTCGCCGAGCACGGAGACCGGAAGGTCCTTCAAGGTCGCCACGCGCTGGATCAGCGACTGGGCGAAGTCCAGCTCGCCGCGCATGGCGGCTTCGGTGACCGCGGCCACTTCCTTCTCGCGTCCCGCGTGCGCGGCCAGCAGCTCGATGACTTCCTGCTTGATCAGGGTTGAATCGACATCCATGACCAGCAGCAGCTGCTTCGCCTCGGTCAGGGCCGCGTCGACGACCGCGAGGCACACATCGGACTCGGCCACGGTTCCGGCGGCCACCTGGGCGTCGAGGTACTGCCCGGCAGCCTGGCGCGCCGCAGCGGTCTGGGCGTCGTCCAGCGCCACCTTGGCGACAAGGCGGTCGGAGCTGGTGCGGATCGAGATTTCAGCGTTGGCGGGAACCAACGAGGCAGCGCGGGCGCCGTCCAGCAGCGTGTCGAAGACGCTGCGGGGCAGGGAGGGGCGGGAGACGAAAACAAGGGTAGAGGCCATGGTTCCATTTTCGTCCCGGTGCGCCGTGCGACCAAAAATGACGTCGCCCTGCCGGCCGTCGCATGGTGTAGCAAACGTCATAGTCGGTGAGAACCGCGGATGGCACGGGGTTCGCGCCGCGTTAAAGACGTTGCTAATTAGTGATTCGCGGGGTCAGAAGTCTAGGCTTAAATACCATGAGCGAAGTGCTAAGTTTCAATGATGTCAGCGTGGTGCGCGGGCGTAAAGACCTGCTCAAGGACGTTTCCTGGCAGGTTAACGAGGGAGAGCGGTGGATCGTGCTCGGCCCGAACGGCGCCGGCAAGTCCACCCTGATGAACATTGCCTCCACCCGGATGCACCCTACCCGGGGCACCGCAGGCATCCTGGGCGAGACCCTGGGCCGCGTGGACGTCTTCGAGCTGCGACCGCTGATCGGCCTGAGCTCGGCCCTGGTCGCCAATTCGATCCCCGGCAATGAAACCGCGTTGAACGTGGTGCTGACCGCCGCCTACGGCATGACCGGCCGCTGGCGCGAGAAGTACGAGAAGCTCGACGAGCGCCGCGCGTTCGGCCTGCTGCACGACTGGGGCATGTCCACGTTCATGAACCAGTCCTTCGCCAAGCTCTCCGAGGGCGAACGCAAGCGCGTGCTGATCGCCCGCGCCCTGATGACCGACCCTGAGCTGCTGATCCTCGACGAGCCGGCTGCCGGCCTGGATTTGGCCGGCCGCGAGAACCTGGTCGCGAAGCTCGGCGAGCTGGCCTCCGACCAGTACGCTCCGGCGCTGGTGCTGGTCACCCACCACCTTGAAGAGATTCCCGAGGGCTTCACGCACATCCTGATGATGCGCGAGGGCCAGGTGGTCGCCGCCGGCGAGATCGCCGCGACGCTGACCGAGGAAAACCTCGAAGCCACCTATTCCATGCCGCTGGCCCTGCGTCGCGAGGGCGGCCGTTTCTCGGCGTTCGCGCGCCGCTAAGAGAGCCATCGCAAATAACAGGAGAGCCACACCATGATCGAATTCTGGCGTGAAGCCCTGGTCTTCCTCGGAGGACTGTGGGCCGGAACCATTAATACCGTGGTGGGATCGGGCACCCTGGTCACCTTCCCGATTCTCGTTGCGCTGGGCATTGCCCCGGTCAACGCGGTGGTCTCCAACGCCATGGGCCTGGTTGCCGGCGGATTCTCCGGCGCCTGGGGCTACCGGCGCGAGGCGGCCAGCGTCAAGGGTACGCTGCTGAAGCTGGTTCCGGTTTCCCTGGTCGGCGGCCTGATCGGCTCGCTGCTGCTGCTGAACCTGCCCGAGTCGGTGTTCGGGGTGGTCGCCCCGGTCCTGCTGGTGTGCGCGCTGGTACTGGTGATCTTCCAGCCGCGGCTGGCCGCATGGGCCAAGACCCGGCAGGCCGCGCAGGGCGGCACGGACCCGGACGCCGCGGACAAGGCCAAGATCCCGCTGATCCTGTACATCCTGGTGTTCGTCATCGGCGTGTACGGCGGCTACTTCACCGCCGCGCAGGGTGTGCTGCTCATGGCGGTGTTCGGCGTCTTCCTGCAGGCCTCGCTGCAGCAGTCCAACGCGATCAAGGTGATCCTCTCGCTGATCGTGAACCTGGTCGCCGCGGTCATGTACCTGGTCATCGCGCCCGAGCGCATCCACTGGATCATCGTGCTGCTGATCGCCGTCGGCTCGCTGATCGGCGGCTTCATCGGCGCCAAGGTGGGCCGCAAGCTCTCCCCGGGCTGGCTGCGCCTGGTGATCGTCATCCTGGGCCTGGTGGCGCTGGTCAACATGATCTACAAGTTGGTGGCCGGTGCCTGAGTTCCCCGAGGAAATCCTCAACCCCGAGCGCATCCTGCACGTCGCGGACCTGGAGGATGCCCGGCTGGACGAATACCTGCGCCTGTCCGAGGCGCACCTGCGCATGCGCACCGACGTGGAAAACGGCCTGTACATCGCCGAGAGCACCAAGGTCGTGCAGCGCGCGATCAACGCCGGGCACACCCCGCGCAGCTTCCTGCTGGCCGAAAAGCACCTGGGCCAGCTCGTGGCGGAGTTCAACCGCTTCCCGGACGCGCCGATCTTCATCGGCGACGACGCGCAGCTGCAGGACCTGGTCGGCTTCCACCTGCACCGCGGAGCCATGGCGGCGATGAACCGCCCGGCGCCGCGGGACCTGGATGAGGTGCTGGCCGCCAGCTCGCGGGTGGCGATCCTGGAGGACATCGCTGACCACACCAACCTCGGGGCGATCATCCGCTCGGCCTCGGGCCTGGGCATCGACGCGGTGCTGCTCACCCCCAAATGCGTGGATCCCTGGTACCGGCGCAGCGCCCGCGTCTCCATGGGCACCGTGTTCGAGCTGCCTTGGGTGCGCCTGGAATCCTGGCCGCGGGACATCGAGCGGATCCGCGCCCACGGCTACCGGATGCTCGCCATGGAGCTGACCGACGACGCCGTGCCGCTGAACGAGATCCAGCTGGCCGCCGGCGAGAAGGCCGCGATGATCCTGGGCAACGAGGGCCGCGGAGTGACCGAGCAAGCGCTGGCAGCGGTCGACACAACCGTCATCATCCCGATGCACCGCGAGGTCGATTCGCTGAACGTGGGCGCCGCCAGCGCCATTGCGTTCTGGCATTTGTGCTCTTCGCCACGCTGAGCAGTTTTCATCCAGCCCCGCCGGTGCGCTAAGATGGAATGTCTGTGTGTTTCGATTCACCTGGTGGGTCGTGTGCAGGCGCAATTTTCCGAGCAATCAGCTGCTGGCAAAATCCAGTGGCCACAAACATGAAGGTGTATAGCTATGAAGGCTGATATCCATCCGCAGTACGGCCCAGTTGTCTTCAACGACCTGGCTTCCGGCGAAAAGATCCTGACCCGTTCGACCGCTACCTCGAACAAGACCATCGAGTGGGAAGACGGCAACACCTACCCGGTCATCGACGTCGAAATCTCGGCAGCTTCGCACCCGTTCTACACCGGCAAGCAGCGCATCATGGACACCGCCGGTCGTGTCGAGCGCTTCAACGCCCGCTTCAAGGGCTTCGGCGGCAAGAAGTAGTTCTTCGCCCCCTCGCAAGCTTTCACGGCGTGTTTCCAGATTTTCTGGAAGCACGCCGTTGCTGCTTTAACCGCAGATGCCCGCGTTTTTCGTGAGCGAAAATTCTGTTCAGCAGCGACTCGGGATTCACCGGATGTCCGCCGTGCAATCAGCTGGGGTGTTGCCCGCATCGACGGCCATTGGCTAGAGTCGGCGTATCGTGGCGCCTGCGGGACTTCTTATCAGCCGCAGGCCACCGTTGGATGGCTGGGGGCGACAGGGCCCGGACAGCCGCACGATCCATGCACCGACCATGAAGCAAGGCAACAAGGGGAAGAACATGCGCGCACTGCTCATCGAGTCCAAGGGCGCAACGGCGCACCTCACCGATGCCGATCCGGACCTTCTTGAAGGCCCCGTCGAACTCGACGTGCTGTACTCCAGCCTGAACTACAAGGACGGGCTCGCCCTGACCGGGAAAGGCATTGCGCGCTCCTGGCCCCTGATCCCGGGAATTGATGTTGTCGGACGGGTCACCCGGTCGGAAAGTCCCGAGTGGAACTCCGGCGACACCGTCATACTCAACGGGTCCGGGATTGGCGAAAGCACCCATGGCGGATATGCGGACCAAGCTCGGGTCGCGCCCGACTTCCTCGTCCGGCTTCCCGGCACGCTCACCGCATATCAAGCCGCGGCGATTGGCACCGCCGGGTTCGAGGCCGCAATCGCGGTGCAGAAAATCCTCGACTCGGCAGTGGCTCCCGGCGACGGCGAGCTCCTGGTCACCGGCGCGGCCGGCGGCGTGGGCTCGATCGCCTGCGCGCTGCTGGCCCGCCATGGCTACCAGGTGGTCGCCTCCAGCGGGCGCGGCGACGAGGAAGCGGCGTACCTGAAGGAGCTCGGCGCGCAACGGATCATCGACCGCGCGACGCTGGCCGGCGACGCTGGCGGCCCACTCCAAAAACAGCTCTGGGCCGCCGCGATCGACGTGGCCGGGGGCACCACCCTGGCCAACGTGCTGGCCCAAACGTCGTACGGGGGACTGGTGGTCGCCTGCGGCATGGCCCAAAGCGCGGAGCTGTCCATTACCGTGTTCCCCCACATCCTGCGCGATGTCACCCTGGCCGGGGCCGACACCGTCAGCGCGCCGTTGGCCACCCGGACCCGGGCTTGGGAGCTGCTGGCCGCGGATCTCGATCTCAGCGTGCTTGAAGGGATGAGCACCACCATCGAACTCGAGCAGGTGCCGGACCGGGCCGAAGAGATCCTCGCGGGCCGCGTGCGCGGACGCACCGCGGTGCGCCTCACCGCGTGAGCGCCAATGCCCGCCCGTCGAGCAGGTGGTCAGGGATAGAATAGCCGCATGATGCATCACGGTGAATACAAGGTAGTCGGCGGCAAACTGGTCGTTGTGGATCTGGATACCGCGGACGAGGTGATCACCCGGGCTTCGCTGAACGGGGACTTCTTCCTTGAGCCCGATGACGCGTTGGAAGACCTGAATGCGGCACTCACCGGGCTGCGCACCGATGCCAGCCACGGCACCATCCGCGATGCCGTCACCGCAAAACTGCGCGAGGGCGCGGTGATGTTCGGTTTTGATGCCGATGCGGTGGCCCGGGTGGTGCGCCGCGCGCTGGGCCACGCCACCAAGTGGGAAGACCATGACTGGCAGATCCTGGGCCCGGAGATCATACCGGTGGCCGAGCAGGTCGCCCTGGACGAGGTGCTGACCCGGCAGATCGCCAAGGGGGAGCGCAAGCCCACCATCCGGTTCTGGGACTGGGATGAATCGGCCGTGGTCATCGGCTCCTTCCAGTCGCTGCGCAACGAGGTCGACAGCCAGCAGGCCGAACACCACGGCATCAAGGTGGTGCGCCGCATTTCCGGCGGCGGGGCCATGTTCATGGAGGCCGGCAACTGCATCACCTATTCGCTCTACGCCCCGGAATCCCTCGTGGACGGCATGAGCTTCGCGGATTCCTACCCGTTCCTGGATTCGTGGGTCATGGAAGCGCTGGCGAAGATCGGCATCACCGCGCACTACAAGCCGCTGAATGACATCGCGACCGCAGCGGGAAAGATCGGCGGCGCCGCGCAGAAGCGCCTGGCCAACGGCGCCATGCTGCACCATGTGACGATGAGCTACGACATCGACGCCGAGAAGATGACGCAGGTGCTGCGCATCGGGCGCGAGAAGATCTCCGACAAGGGCATCACTTCGGCGGTCAAGCGCGTGGATCCGCTCAAATCGCAGACCAAGCTGGATCGGATGGAGATCATCGAGGTCATGATGGACACCTTCGCGCAGCGCACCGGCGCGCAACGAGCCGAGCTGGACGAGAAGTCACGCCAGGCCGCGCGAGACCTGGCTGAAACGAAGTTCGACACCGACCAGTGGACGGCCAGGGTGCCGTAACCCGGACGCAGCGCCCAGCGCGGCATTCGCTGGGGAGCCATTGGGAATGGAACCACCCTATATTCCCGCATTTCATGATTTGTGGGAATATAGGTGAAGTTCATTCCCAGATCTTGGAAGGTGCCCAGCCAATGGTCCGTTCACTGCGACCCGGAATCCAGGGTGAGATGTCGGCCTCATGGCCTGCCATTGCCTTTGAGGAGATCGCGTGGATGGCAACTGCGGAGGCCACGTATTCGCGCCGGCAGCGACTGCGCGCCCGCGGCCCCTATAGGGCCGCAGTTGTTCCGCAGATCGCGGATTGCGACCCGCGGGTTTCAGGGCGAACCTCTGCGCTGGTCGAAGAGGCCACGATCGAGACCGTTCGCTTCGACCGTGATCTGGGTGATGCCGCCGCACCGTTTGCCGCACTGCTGCTCCGAAGCGAGTCGGCAGCCAGCTCGCAGATTGAGAACTTGACCGTTGGCGCGCGGCGTCTGGCCATGGCTCAATTGGGCGACCGCTCCAGCGTCAATGCAGCCCTGGTCGCTTCCAATATTTCCGCCATGTCTGCGGCAATCGACCTCGCGGAAAACCTCTGCAGCGAGAACATCCTGGCCATGCACCGCGCGCTGCTTGAAAGCTCCGAGCCCCAGCTAGCGGGACGCTACCGCACTGAAGCGGTGTGGATTGGCGGGAATTCCCCGCATTCAGCCATGTTTGTTCCTCCGCACCATGACAAGGTCGGCCCGGGCATCGCCGATTTGGTGCGGTTCATGCAGCGTGACGATATTCCCGCGCTGACGCAGACGGCCATTGCCCACGCGCAGTTCGAGACCATCCATCCCTTTCCGGATGGCAATGGTCGAACCGGCCGCGCGCTGGTCGGGTCGATGCTGAGGAATAAGGGAGTTACCGAGAAGGTCACCATTCCGGTGTCATCCGGCTTGCTCACCGATACCGCGGCATATTTCGATGCACTCGGAGCCTACCGGGAGGGCGACATCGAACCCATCGTGGAAATGTTCGCGGAGTCCACTTTTAGGGCGACGGACAACGGCAGGAAGCTGGCCGAGGACATCCGAAATGTCCGCGAACAGGTTCTTGCAGGGTTCGTTCGACCACCCCGCGGAGGCTTGAAGCAGGCCACGGAACTGATTTTCCGCGAACCGGCCATGACCGCCCAGCTGCTCATGCACGCCACCGGACAATCCTCCAGTGCCGCCTACCGGAATATCGAACGCCTGGAGCAGGTGGGTGCATTAAAAGCCGCGGGCTATGTCAACGGACAGAGGGCTTGGATCGCACCCAGGGTCATTGCGGCCCTTGACGATTTCGCAGCCAGAGCCGGTCGGCGCGTGCGCGGATGAAATTGACGGCAGCCCCCGGGCCGTTGGCGCTGAGTGCTCAGCGCTAGGCCCGGGGGCTGGCGGATTGCTACCGGCTGGTGCGGCTGAAGGCCTGGGCGTTCAGCGAACGCTGCAGCGCATCGCGCTCCTCGATGAGGATGCGGCGCAGGGCCTTGGGGGCTCCATCATGGCGTTCAAGCCAGACGGTGGCGTCGGCCAGCGCGGTGTTCTGCTCGATCGCCCCTTCCAGGTCCTGGGTCATCGGGTACAGGCCCTCGATGACGCGGGTGGCGAATTCCATGCTCATGGTCTCGAACACCGGTTGGATCGCGGCCCAGTAGCGCTGCTCGAACGGGGCGAGCAGCGAGGCCGATCCCATCGAGAAGCCCAGTGCCACCGCGGAGAGCGCGTCGTTGGACAGCGCACCGTCCTCGTCGCGGGCCATCAGCACGGTGTCGAACGCGTGCTCCTTGACCTGGGCGTCCGGGCGGGCGGCCAGCGCGGTGCGCACCGCATTCAGCGCCACGCTGGTCGGGTTGGCCTTCGCGGCGGCGTGCATGCGCTGCTCGGCGGCTTCGTCCAGCCGGCCGGAGGCGGCCAGCGCGACGTAGGAATCCCAGAGCAGCTGCTCGTCCACGGCCACCGCGTACGGGTTCTCGCCCTCGGCGAGGAATGCGTCGATGACCTCGCCGGCCACCCCGGCGCGGGCCAGCCGGGCCAGGGTGCGGGCGGTGGTCGTCTGCTGGTCGCTGCCGGCCTCGAACTGGGTGAGCCATCCGGTGAGCACCTCGGCGGCGCGTTCGCGCAGCCCGGCGCGCAGTTCCGGCGCGGCGTAGCGGGAGATCGTGGTGACCAGCTGGTCGGTGAGCACACCGAAGACGCCGGCGTCGGTGACGGTGTGCGCGTGGTCCAGGATCGCGCCGGCGTAGCTCTGCGCGTCCAGGGTGGCCGAGCGCACCGCATCCCACAGCGACGCCCAGCAGGTGGCGCGCGGCAGCGAGTCGGTCAGGCCGGACAGGTTCTCCAGCAGGGTGGCGCGGGAGGCGGCGTCGAAGTCGACCAGCGCGTAGGTCTCGTCCCCGTCGTTGGGCAGGACCAGGGCCGGGGCCGGCCGGCCGACCAGGAATGGCAGCGGCGCGCTGTCGCCGGTGAGCTCCACCGACTGCACCGCGGTGCGGGCCAGCGTGCCCTCGGACAGCGTGTAGGCGCCGACGGTCAGCACATGCGGGCGGCGGATCGGCTCATTGCTGATCGGATCGGTGCCGAACTGCACCAGCGATGCCTCGGTGACCAGTCCGGCCTCGTCGGTCGCGTAGTCCACGCGCAGCTTGGGCACGCCGCTGGTCTTCAGCCAGGCGTCGGCCCACTGGCCCATGTCGCGGCCGCTGGCCGTTTCCAGGGCCGCCAGGAAGTCATCCAGCGAAGTGTTGGAGTAGGCGTGCTTGCGGAAGTAGCTGCGTGCGGCGTCGCGGAAGGCCTCGGCGCCGACGAAGGCGGCCAGCTGCTTGAGCACACTGGCGCCCTTGGCGTAGGTGATGCCGTCGAAGTTCTGGTCCGCTGCCAGCAGGTCCGGGATGTCGGCGACGATCGGGTGGGTGGTCGGCATCTGGTCGGCCACGTAGGCCCAGGCCTTGCGGCGGGCGGCGAAGGTGGTCCAAGCGGTGGTGAAGTCCGTGGCGGCGTCGTTGGCCAGGGTGCCGATGTAGTCGGCGAAGGACTCCTTGAGCCACAAATCGTCCCACCACTTCATGGTGACCAGATCGCCGAACCACATGTGCGCCATCTCGTGCATGATGGTGTTCGCGCGCTGCTCGTGCTGGCCCTCGGTGGCGTGCGAGGTGAACACGTAGCGCTCGGTGAAGGTGACCAGGCCCGGGTTTTCCATGGCGCCCAGGTTGTATTCGGGCACGAACGCGGAATCGTACTTGCCCCACGGGTAGGGGTAGTCGAACAGCTCGTGGAAGTAGGCCAGGCCGCGGCTGGTCAGCTCCAGGACCTCTTCGCCGTCGAAGTGCTCGGCCAGCGAGGCGCGGCAGGTGGCGGCCATCTCGATGACCAGTTCCTCGCCGTTGGGAAGCTGCTGCACGTGCTCGTCGCGCACCACGTGGTAGGGGCCGGCCAGCACGGCGGTGATGTAGGAAGAGATCTTCGGGGTGGGGGAGCAGACCACGGTTTTGGTGCCGTCATCGTGGAAGACCTCGTCCACGATCGGCTGGTTGCTGGCCAGGTGCCAGGCCGAGGGGCCGGTGAGGGTGAAGCGGTAGCTGGTCTTCACATCCGGCTGCTCGAAGCAGGCGAAGACGCGGCGTGCCTCGGAGGGCTCGAACTGGGTGTAGAGGTAGGTTTCGCCGTCCTGCGGGTCCACGAAGCGGTGCAGGCCCTCGCCGGAGCGCGAGTAGATGGCCTGGCCGGTGATCTTCACGGTGTTCGGCGCGTCGGTGCGCAACCCTGACAGGTAGATGCGGGCGTCCAGCACGGCGTCGTCCAGGTCGATCGGGGCGCCGTTGACCAGGACCTCCTGCACGGACTCGTGGATGAAGTCCACGAAGGTCTCGCCGCTGGCGGTGTCGAAGTTTAGCGTCGTGACGGACCGGTAGCTGGTGGCGGCCTGGTCGGCCGCGTTGGAAAGATCCAGCTGGACCTCCGCGAAGTGCCAGGTGATATCGGCGGCGCGCAGCGCGGCCTCGTCCCGGCGGAGATTTTCGTTCGGTGCATAGCGTTCTAGTGTGTCCACCACACCAGCTTAGCTGTGAAGCAAGTGTTTGAGACTACCCGATGGGCAGATTTTTGGCCGTCGACTCCACACTAGCGCATGCCCCACGGTGCGCGCACTGCCAATTCGCGACCAATTCCCGGGTCGAATAGGGTTAAGCCAGAGAACGCAGACCAGCAGGAATGGGAGTACCAATGGACACCTTTATCAAGGGACCCTCCAAGCGCGACGTGGCCGGCATGAAGGCAGCCTTCAGCACGGTGGCGGCGGGCGACGTCGTCTCGGTGCTCTACAAGACCGTGCGCTTCGGCAACTTCCTGATCAGCGGCCGGGCCCACGCCACGGTGCTCGACGACCTGATGGTCGGCGGGCTGAACGCCGCCGCGGCCAAGAAGGCCGCCAAGGGAGCCGACGGTGAAGAGGCCTTCCAGCGCCAGCCGGACAAGGACGTGCGTGCGTTCCCCGCCGAATTCGAGGGAAGCTTCGAGCCGGAGGCCGTGGAAGCGGCGGACTTGAAGCACGGCGACCTGGTGGTGGCCTCCTTCAGCCAGGAGCCCTATGGCGACTTCGTGGTCACCGGCGTGGTCACCGAGGCGGAGAACGACCACTCCTACCTGATGGTCGGCCCGTGGATCCTGCGCACTGCCGAGGGCAACGCCCCGCGCCTGCTTCAGGTCCAGCGGGTCTCGACCGCCGGCACCCACGTGGCCCCGGTGCCGACCCGCCGCGGGCTGGTCGAGGTCGCCGAACTCGCCAGCTAGGCGCGAATCGCCGTCAGGGGGCATCACCGATGAAACTCCACCATGTGCAGTTGCCGCGGGATCCCGGCGCGGTGGAACTCCCCGATCCGGAGGCCAGGCCATGATCCCGTCGCTGATTCGCGGCTACGACCGCTCCTGGGCGGTGGGGACCGTTGCGTGCACCGCGCTGTTCGCCACAGGGATCAGCCTGTGGTCGGTGATGGTTTCCGACCGGCTGCCGGCAGAACTCGCCACGCACTGGAACGAGCAGAATATCGCCGGCGGCTTCGAACCGCTGTTCGGGATCAACCTGCTGCTTTCGCTCACGGCCATCGTGTTGTGCGCCCTGGTCTGCGGGCTGGCCATCGCCCGCCGCGGCGCCTCGGCACTCCTGGCCCGGGTCGGGGTTGGCCTCGGGGTGTTCTTCTCGCTGGGCGTCAACGCGATGCACCTGACGCTGATCGCCTCCCAGCGGGATGCTCCGGATCCGGCGCGGGTCACCATGAACCCTGCGCTGATGATTCCCACTGTCGGGCTGGCGGCTCTGGCCGGGCTGCTCGCCTTCATCTTCTATCGGCCGCAGCCTGCCGCTTAGCGGCTGAGCTGCCCAGGCGGTGCGCTGCTTGCGGCCGAACAGCGCCAACGCTGCGCCAATCGAGGCACCGAACATCATCAGCACCGAAAAAAGGTAGAAGAAGGTCGTATTCGCGGCGATGAACTGGGTTGCCGGCGGACCGGTCTCAGGCATGTAGTCGGCATAGCTCGCCGGCGTGGAAACCGCCAGCAGCAGCACGAAGCGCAGCACAAACGATGCCGCAGCGATGCCCAACAGCACGACCAGCGTGGTGCGGGAAGGCAATCCCTTGGAACCGGTGTCTGCGGGGAGACGTTGGGCGGACATGATGAACAGGATGGCGCCCAGGGTCAGGCAGATGAACTGCAGGGCTACCGATCGCGTGGTCAGCATGGAAAGCAACGCCGCCCCGACGCCGAGCCAGGCCAGCTGCCGCGAACGAATCATCTCTGGGTGGGGATTGATCTCCGAACCTCTTTCGTGCAGAACTTCGCGGATGGCCACCGCTGCTATCGATGCCAGCCTACGTGGGATCGGCCGCGAGGCGAAGCTGGACTAGGGCCATGCTGTGGTTGCGGTTCACAATCTCGAAGCCTTCGGCCTTGAAGCTGCTGAGCACGCCGGTGAACAGGCCGGCGCTGTCTTTCGCAGTGATCTCCGTGTCGGTGGGTCGGGCGCGCAGGATTTCGGCCCCTGCATCTCGGGCATGCCCGATAGCCGCGCGCAGCAATTCGCGGGCGACCCCGCGCTTTCGATAGCCGTCGCGGACCACGAAGCAGGTCAGCGCCCAGATCGAGTGCGCCGCCTGGTGGCCCCGCGGCTTGAACCGGGGATAGCGGGTGCTCGGCCCGACCTGCACCCAGCCTGCGGGCTCGCCGTCCGCGTAGGCCACCAGGCCGGCGGGGACCTGTTGGGTGCAGACCTGCGTCTGCAGCGCCAGATCGTTGGCGTCGGCGCCCTGGTTCCAGTTCTCGTCGATGAAGTACTGGCACTTGCACCAGGACGGGTCGCCGGTGGTGCCGAAAATCTGCCGGATGTCGTTCAACCGCTCGGCATCCGCCGAAAAGATCTCGATGCTCATGATGCCTGCCTGTTTCTCGTCTGGGAGCCGCCGAATCTGCTTTGACCCGTCGCGCCGCGGGCGTAGCATGAGGCGCAATAACCTGCGCCTAAAGTACCGGAAACCCCGTGGAGAGGGAAGAGCCATGAGCCATGCACCGATACCCCAGATCAAGAGGTTCGACCATATCGGCGTCACGGTGTCGGACCTGGCAGCGGTGACCGGGTTCTTCGTGGAGCTGGGTCTGGAAGTCCAGGGAAGCCAGGAAGGCATGGAGGGGGAGTTCCTCGACACCGTCTGCGGCATCCCCGATTCGCGGACCAATATCGTGATGCTCGCGGTGCCCGGAACCGATGTCTGCATCGAACTGTCCAGCTTCGACCGCCCGGCTCCAGGTCCCGGGCAGCCCGGGGCGATGGCCAATGAGCTGGGACTGCGCAGCCTGGCCTTCGAAGTGGAGGACCTGCCCCTGCTGGTGAGCCGGTTGCAGGAGCGCGGCTACGGGCTGATCGGGGGTATCGGCGAATACGAGGGCATCTGGTCCATGGCCTACATCCGCAGGCCCGAGGGGCTGACCATCGCGTTGGCTCAACGGCTGGCGCAGCACTGAGGGCAAGAGCGCCTGGTCGGCTCAGATGATGGCCTCCGAACTCCCCTGCATCGTCGGGTGTGTCTTCGGTGCGGGGATGGGGCCTATCGTCTCTAGTGAACGCGTCAGGAATCCTGTTCGCAGCGCTGATAAGCAATCCAAGATCCGATTCATTTTGTATCCGATCGGCGACATAACGTATTCATGAAAACCATCGATTCAGCAAAGGCGCTCGGCGCTGCGGCACGCGGTGCGCGCATTGAACGAGGGCTAGGTCCAATACCGTTTACTTAGGTGTTTTTGGAACCTTCTTCAACGGCCAGTTCGACATCTTCCGCTTCA
>NZ_BMPH01000022.1 GCF_014647495.1 Glutamicibacter protophormiae | reverse complement strand
GGCACCAGCCTGGGCGTCAGCGTTGGTATCAGCACCAGCGGTATCCGCACCAGCCTCAGCATCAGCCTGGGCGTCAGCGTTGGCGTCAGCACCAGCGGTGTCCGCGCCAGCGGTGTCCGCGCCAGCGGTGTCCGCGCCAGCGGTGTCCGCGCCAGCGGTGTCCGCGCCAGCCTCAGCATCAACATTGGCGTCAGCGTTGGTATCAGCACCAGCGGTATCCGCGCCAGCGGTATCCGCGCCAGCCTCAGCATCAGCAGCCGAAGCCGCATCAGCGTTGGTATCAGCACCAGCGGTATCCGCGCCAGCCTCAGCATCAGCAGCCGAAGCCGCATCAGCGTTGGTATCAGCACCAGCGGTATCCGCACCAGCCTCAGCATCAGCAGCCGAAGCCGCATCAGCATTGGCGTCAGCGTTGGTATCAGCCTGGGCGTCAGAAGATGCGTCAGTCGTCGCGTCGGTCGCCGATTCGTCTTCAGCAGTGAAGGAAACAGAAGCTTCGGTACTGTTGTCCGTGGCAGTTATCGTATGCGGGCCAGCTGGCACATCAGGGAAAATTGCTTTCCATGTGCCATCTTCTCCTATGGTGACTTCTTGCGGAGCATTGCCATCGATAGATACCTCAAGCTTTGCACCGGCTTGTCCTGTACCAGTTACTTCAACGTTTCCGGTGGGAACCGTGGCGTTGCTACCCGGAGTCAGAATCTTGACCGGAGCGATTTCGTCTTCAGCACGAATTTCCGAGCGAGCTAGTGAGATCTTATTCGCTTGCTTTCCCATTGCCGGCAGCAAAGTCACGGACAATGCAGTAACGAAGTCAGCTTCTTGAGTAGAATCAGGATCTGAACTCGGATCGTCAATGGTAGTCTTGCCCTGTTCATTCAGGGTAATTTCAACGATTTGATCCAAAACACCAGAGAACACAGGCTCCAGCGGGTCAGTCACGCCCTTGACGATGCCGGAGATTGTCCCGGCGAGACCGTCGACAACGGGATTAAGCACCGGACCGATGACGCCACGGACAACTCCAACAACACCCTTGACGAGTGGTGTGACGAGCGTACCGATTTCCAGCCCGGCAAGTTTCAAGTTCACTTCGGTAGTTGGCTCGGTATCCACTAACCCAAGGAAACTTGCGACGCTGCCAGTAATCTTCGCGTCGCCTGTAGTTACCGGTGCCAACAGTCGGACTTCCAAACCGAGATCGACCACGATATCGATGTCATCGAGTGCCGCCACCAGAGTGTCGCGCAAGTCAGTCACAAGGTTAGATAGCGCAGTAGTAACTTCATCCGCGATTTCCTGAACGGCGGCTGGAGTAAGGAGCTCGTAGTTTTCTGGCTTTCCGTTCAGCCCACCAGTTGTTACCTTCGACAGGTCTACAGCAATATCTCCTGTGCCCAAGTCGATCGAAACGAGACCGGTGTCCGTGCTGATGACACCCTGCAGAACATCCTTCTTCACCTGATCGAGCGCAGCATCTACGCCATTCAGTGCGACCTTTGAATTGGTAACACCAACTCGGCCAAGCAGACCAAGATCAATATTGATGGCTTCAAGCCCTGAAGTTATGGTTCCCAGTACACCATCCGACGAAAGAGTCGTATTCAGCGTTGTCCCGAGGCCATCGACGACTCCGCCAAGCGAAGTTGTCAGCCCTTCGACAGCAGGGCTACCAATCGTCGCTTCTGCTCCGGCAACCAAATATTCGGTCTTCAAGGCACCGTCGGTCTTCTCAGCCGTTGAGCCAAGCGCGCCGATCTCCAAAGATGCTTCGTCGATTACCGAATCCGTTAAATTATCGATCTTAAGCTGCTTCAGCAACTTGGTCAGATCCACGTTGGCCGTCATCGCTTCCGAGCCTTCGGCATCAAGCGCAATACCGCCGCCCGAACTAACAGCGCCAGCTCCGGCCTTGGCGCTGGTAGCCGTCGCGGCCTCAGCAAATGAATTCAGTACACCTGCTTGTCCAAGTTGAAGCAGCCCAGTGCCTGCTTCACCAATCAAGGGAAGCTGAACCCCGGGTCCGAGATCCAATTCAATGGCACCTAGAGCACTAACGTTCAAAGGTGCATGCACTGCATCCGGCGAACTTTGATTGCCGGAATATGCATAACCGGCATCCGCTACAGGAATCTTCAGCAGGTTCAGGTCAATCGCCCGCCCTAGTGCTTCAGACGAATCGTTCGGTGCCGCGTAAGCGGCAGTAACACATGGTGCGATAAACAGACTAGTAACTACTGCGCCGGCTAGAACCCGACGAGCAGCACGAGGGGCCGCACCCTTCTTCTCAGGCGGCAAATGACTATCTTGCACCGCAGTCCTCCCAGGTTGTTTGTGATCGCGGAACTTTAGGCAAGCCCCCTATCGACCCTAGGTGCGAGGCACGAGGGCACTCAGGTTTCTTTCAGCTATTTCTGGGCATATTGAGGTCATATTTTCTATCCAGTTGGATAATCTTCGTCACCGTTAGGGTAAACTGCGCGGTAACTTGTCACTCTAGATGCCCGTACTTTCAGCGATATCACCTGTTCGCGAGTAGACGGGAGGAGGTATGGGTCACTCTGCTGCTGGCCATGTGAACCATTAACAATTGCCAGAGGGGTTATTCCATCTAACCGCTTGGCCATAGAATGAACCTAGTTGCAGCACAGGATCACGCGGGGACGTGAGGGGCAAGATGCTGCAGTCCTGATTGACGGAAGCCAAGCCAAGGATGCCCCAATGCCTGAAATTCGAGTTCACCTAGCGGATAGCGATCACTTTTCGCGAGCCGGAATCGTAGGTGCACTGACAGCAGAACGAGATATCGCCGTTGAGCATATTGCAGGATCGATGGCAGAAGCGTTAGAGAACGCATCACAAAATAAGCCGGACATCGTTCTTCTGGAAACTTCGTTGAGCGGAGACAGTCTTTTCAAGTCCGTACGACAGCTCGTAGCTGCGTCGCCAAACAGCAAAATCGTTGTACTGGCTACCCGGTACAGCCGCGACGAAGTGACTCAAGCCTACGATGCTGGAAGCTCCGGAATCATTTCCAAGAGTTCCATCAACACTGAATTACCCAGCACACTTCGCATGGTCGCTGCCGGATATCAGTTGTTCGCTCCACCGACTGATGGCTGGGAATATCCAGTCAGGATGGAGAAGCGCACGGAAAATCAGACGATCATCCGCTCGCTGTCCGGGCGGGACCGCCAGTTAGTCAGCCTCGTCGCCGCGGGTCTGACCAACATCCAGATTTCCCGGGCGATTCACATCAGCGAAGGCTCGGTGAAACTCTATCTGGCGCGCATCATGGATGAGCTTTCGGTGACGAATCGTGTGCAGCTTGCAGTCATCGCGGCGGAAACGGGTCTGATCACCTCCGCTGACCTGCAGATTGCCTAAACTCTAATAGACAGTGCG
The DNA here is from genome assembly GCF_014647495.1 of Glutamicibacter protophormiae. Lineage (GTDB taxonomy): Bacteria > Actinomycetota > Actinomycetes > Actinomycetales > Micrococcaceae > Glutamicibacter > Glutamicibacter protophormiae. The sequence continues at coordinate 30,925 of NZ_BMPH01000022.1, read as the reverse complement.
CAGCTGGCTGGCCGGGATCCACATCTGTTCCCCGTCGCGGTCGATTTGCCGCCAAGCTCCCTGCCTGGCGACGATCACCACGGCGGTGTCCGCTTGGAGAATGCGCGCCAAACCATAGTGGTCGCCAGGTCCGCGGCGGGCGTTCAAGCCAATTGTTGTCAGGGCGCGCTGATTGGGAACTGCCATCAGTCCGCCCTTTGCGGGTCGGGCCGGCAGTTCGTGCAAGTACATGCTCGGTACCCAGCCGTGCAGCTTTCCGCACTGGATCTGGGACCACAGCCCCTGCTGGAGCAGCAGACGCACCTTCGTGCCCTGGTCGATTACCATGAGCACCGGATATCCGGTACCGCTGCCCTTGCGCAGGTTAAGAGTAGCCGTTGTGGAGTGCGTCGTTTCGACCAGGGAGTACCGGGTGAGGGTTCGCTCGTCTTGCCTCTCATCGGACTGATTCACGACCGGTTCGTCGAAGACGGCTGGAATCGGCTCTAGATATATGTTCGGCACCCAACCATAGATCTTGTGAACATAGACGTGAGCCCACGAACCGTGAACGGTGACCAACGCCAGTTCGGTGCCCTGATCCAAGTGGCTTTGCACAAGGTAGTGGCGCCCGGCTCCCTTGCGCAGTTTGAGCGGTGCCGTGGTTCGATGTGTACGCGATGCCGACGACGAACGAGCCGTTGACTGCGAATAACCCATCTGATTCACGAGCACCTCAAAAATAAAACTTAGGGGAAGCAACAAATGTCACTTCCCCTAAGTTTATTCCATTTTTAGAAGTTGGTTCTTCTGCCTGCTAGTTTCACTTGCGCGAACCCAATTCGGAATCCAGACGAAGCAGCCCGCTGCCGTCGTTTCCGATCAGTTTAACGCGGTCCAGGATCTCGGTGACCGTAGCTTCTTCTTCGACCTGTTCGTCGATGAACCAGTGCAGCAGCGGGATCGAGTCGATATCCCCCTCGGTCTGCGCCAAGCGGTACAGTTCGCGGATCGCTTCCGAAACCTTCTGCTCGTGTGCCAGGGAGGCGGCAAATGCATCCGCAACGGAATGAACGTTGACTACCGGAGCCGACTGCTCGCCGATCCTCGGGTGCGCCGATCGGTCGGTCATGTGGTCCATGAACTTTTCAGCGTGAACGATTTCTTCAGCTGCCTGAGCCCGGAACCAGCCGGCAATGCCAGGAAGACTCATGATGTCCATCTCAACTGCCAGCTGACGGTAAACCGTTGCAGCAGTCAGTTCAAGGGTTACCTGCGTGTTGAAGGCTTCTGCCAGTTTTCCTGTAAGTTCCATGTCTTTAGACTAGGACGCTTTAAATCCTTTGTCATCGAAGTTCGGACTCACTTAGTGGAGGCGGAATTAGGCTATGAACCCTAGTTGGGTCCGCGTTAACATAGCCCGCACTAACCTAACTTAGGGAAGACGCACTTGCGCATCCTACTTGCCCAATCCTGCCCGACGCAGCGCTTCGGCCATGGCCGTGTTCCCTGCAGGGGCTTGATTTTGGCTGCTGCCATTCGGCCGGCCTTTGCTGCCTGAGCGCTGCTGCCCGGATCGGGAGTTCTGTCCTCCGCCGCGCGGGCTGCGCTCGCGCTGACCACCCGGCTTGCCGGATACGTCGGTCGTCGGAAGCTCATCGTCCAGTCGCAGGGTCAACGAGATGCGCTTGCGCGCGGTATCCACTTCCAGCACCTTGACCTTGACGATCTGCCCCGAGCTGACCACTTCGCGCGGATCAGAGATGAACTTGTTGCTCATCGCCGACACATGGATCAGGCCGTCCTGGTGCACACCCAGATCAACGAAGGCGCCGAACGCGGCCACGTTGGAGACCGTGCCCTCCATGATCATTCCCGGCTTGACGTCGCCGATTGATTCCACGCCTTCCTTGAGCGTGGCAGTCACGAATTCGCCGCGCGGGTCGCGGGCCGGACGCTGCAGCTCGGCGACCACATCGCGGATGGTCGGCTCGCCGAACTGATCCGTGACGAAGTCCTCTGGCTTCAATTCATCGAGGCGGCGCCCCTGCTCCGCGGCGGCCTTCTGCAGCGCGCGGGCCAGATCGTAGGCTTCGGGGTGCACCGAGGAGGCATCAAGCCGCTCCTTGCCGCCGGTGATGCGCAGGAATCCTGCGCACTGCTCGAAGGCTTTGGCGCCGAGGCGCGGCACCTTAAGCAGGTCCTTGCGCGTGCCGAAGGGCCCGTTGGCGTTGCGGTGTTCCACGATATTGCGGCTGAGCAACGGGCCGACCCCGGCCACGCGCGCCAGCAGCGAAGGAGACGCAGTGTTCACGTCGACGCCCACGGCATTCACGCAGTCCTCGACCACCGCATCCAGCGCACGGTCGAGCTTCGAGGCGGTCACGTCGTGCTGGTACTGGCCCACGCCGATGGACTTCGGGTCGATCTTGACCAGTTCGGCCAGCGGGTCCTGCAGCCTGCGGGCGATCGAGACTGCGCCGCGCAGCGACACGTCCATGCCCGGCAGCTCCTGGCTGGCCAGCTCCGAGGCGGAGTATACCGAGGCGCCGGCTTCGGAGACGATGACCTTGCTGATGCCGGCGGTGCCCAGGGCCTTGATGACCTCGGCGGCCAGCCGGTCGGTTTCCCGCCCTGCGGTGCCGTTGCCCACCGCGATCAGGGTGGTGCCGTGCTTCTGCGCCAGCCGGGTCAGGATCGCGACGGAGTCGTTCCACTTGTTCGCCGGGGCGTGCGGGTAGATGGTGGCGGTCTCGATGGACTTGCCCGTCAGGTCCACGACCGCGACCTTCACGCCGGTGCGCAGGCCCGGGTCCAGCCCGAGCACCGCCTTGTTGCCCGCCGGGGCCGCCAGCAGCACGTCACGCAGGTTCGCTGCGAAGATCTTCACCGAGGCGTCTTCGGCCTCTTCGAACAGCCGTGAACGCAGGTCGGATTCGAAACGGGTGAGCAGCCGGGCTTTCCAGGCCAGACGCACAGTCTGGGCCAGCCACTTGCCGGCTGGGGCGTCAGCAGGGGCGTTGATTCCCAGCGACGCGGCAATGGCGTTCTCGTAGCCCGCGCGGGCCTGCTCAACGGCCTTCGCGTCGCGCGGGTCCGCCTCGGCCAGCTGCAGGTTCAGCACCCCCTCGCGTTCACCGCGCAGCAGCGCAAGCACGCGGTGGGATGGCAGGTTGTCCAAGTCCGCTACGTAGTCAAGGTAGTCGGAGTACTTCCCTTGGCCTTCGGCGGTCGCCCCGGCAGCGACGCTGGCACCGATCTTGCCGCTGGTCCACAGCCGCTCGCGCAGATCCGCCGCCAGCACGACATCCTGAGAGACTCGCTCGGTGACGATGGAACGGGCGCCAGAGAGCACCTCCAGATCAGTTGCGAACCCGGCCTCGGCGTTCAGGTAGCCGGCGGCGGCAGCCACCGGGTCGGTCTGCGGATCGGCGAGCAGCAGGTCTGCCAGCGGTTCCAGGCCTGCCTCGCGCGCAATCTGGGCCTTGGTGCGGCGCTTGGACTTGAACGGGAGGTAGATATCCTCCAGCTCGGATTTGGTGCTCGCCGCGGCGATGGCCGCAACGAGCTGCTCGGTCAGCTTGCCGGCTTCGGCAATGGCTTCGCGGACCACGACACGGCGGTCCTCGAGTTCGCGCAGGTAGCGCAGGCGTTCTTCGAGCAGCCGCAGCTGGCTGTCGCTGAGCATTCCAGTGACTTCCTTGCGGTAGCGCGCAATGAAGGGTACCGTCGATCCGGAATCCAGCAGCTCAATGGCGGCTTTGACCTGCCAGGGCTGCACCTTCGATTCGACGGACAGTTCCCGGGACAGCACTTCGATGATGCGCTGTTCGATGGCGTTGCTGGCTGCGTTGTTCTTCTGATCGCTACTCACCGATCCATTGTGCCCCATGAGCGTTTCCGTTCTAATGATCGACTCGGCTGGCGTTCAGGAGATCCCAAAACTTCGCGGCTAAACTTAATTGCCATGGGGAAAGTACAAGTTCGGAACGCGGCAATCCTGCTTCTGGTGTCATCGGCAACGCTGTTCAGCGCAGGTTGCTCGGTCATTGAGGACTCGGCTGGTTCGGCGGCCAGCCAGCTCACTGATGCGGCTTCCAAGGAAATCGTCCGGCAGGCTTGCGCGCCGATCCAGGACGGTCGCATCGACGCCAGCGAATTGCGTGTGCTGTCATCGCTGGTCGGAGCGGTGGAAGGCGGAGGCTTGCCGCAGGATCTGGTTGACGTCCTGAACGACCTGGCCGAATCCGGCGACACGGTGTCCACTCGATTGCAGGAACGCCTGGTGCAGGCCTGCGACGACGCGACCGCCCAAGCCAGCTAGCGCACGGGAACACTTCCGCTCCTGATCTAGACTTTTTTCATGCTCGAAATTCCGACAACCGGCAAAATTCGTATTGACGCCTGGCTTTGGGCTGTGCGCGCCTACAAGACCCGCTCCGAGGCGACGGCCGCCTGCCGCGCCGGCCACGTGAGGCTGAACGGGGTTTCCGCCAAAGCGGCCCAGCCGGTGGTGCCGGGAGACCGGGTACGCGTCCGCAAGAACGGCTTCGACCGCGAATTGGAAGTCGTGGGCCTGATCTCCAAGCGCATGAGCGCCGCGGTGGCCGTGAAATGCTACATCGACCACAGCGAGCCGCGTGAAAAGGTCATCGTTCCACAGGTCCCGGTCCGCGAACGCGGTGCAGGCCGTCCCACCAAGAAGGACCGCCGCGAAATGGATCGCCTGCGGTCCTCCTGGATCGACCCCGAAGCCTAAGCGGCCGCGGCCGCCGCTGCGCTAGGATAATTCGATGGCCGGGGCGTCGGTCTCAAAGCCGAAGATCTGCCCGTAGAAGGCCAGGGAACTTTCCAGCGCGCTGATGATGTTCTCCGACTGGCGGAAGCCGTGCTGTTCCCCGGCAAACAGGATGTAGGCGTGGGGAATTCCCCGGGCGGCGAGCGCATCGGCCACCACCTGCGACTGCGCCGGCGGGACGACCAGGTCCTCGTCTCCCTGCAGCAGCAGTACCGGGCACGAAATCTTTGACACGTGGTTGATCGGCGCGCGCTTCTCATACACGTCCGCCGCTTCCGGGTACGGTCCGACCAGCGAGAACATGTACTGGGATTCGAAGTCGTGGGTGTCCTGCACCAAGGCAACCAGGTCCGCGACCCCGTAGCGGCTGATCCCGGCGGAGAAGACCTCGGAGCTGGTCAGTGCGCTGAGCACTGTCCATCCGCCGGCGCTGCCGCCTTCAATGCCGATACGCGCCGGATCCGCGATCCCGCGGGCCACCAGCGCCTTGATCACCGAGATGGTGTCCGCTACGTCCACGATGCCCCACTGCCCGCGCAGGCGGTTGCGGTAGTCGCGGCCGTATCCGGTAGAGCCGCCGTAGTTCACGTCTACCACGCCGATGCCGCGCGAGGTGTAGTAGGCGATGGCGGCGTTCAGCGTGGCCGCGGCCTGCGCGGTGGGCCCACCGTGGACGAAGGTGACGAAGGGCGGCAGCTCGCCGTCCAACCCGGTGAGGCCTTCCTGGCGCGGGCGGTACAGCAGGGCGTGGACCGCCTGGCCAACCTCGTTCGCGCATTCGAACTCCTCGACCTGGGGCAGCATGGCTGGATCCGGAAGCCGCGCGATGGAACCGGCGACCGGGCGGTGTTCGAGGGTATCGAGGTTGACCAGCGTGATCTGCTCGCCGTCGGTCATCGAGGAGGTGCCGGCCAGCAACCAGCCGTCGCGCACCTGCAGCGGGCGCACCCGGGTGAACGGCAGCGGCAGGTCTTCCAGTCCCCCGGTCAGCGCATGGACCCGGGCCAGCTTGGTGGTGCCGGTGCCGTAGGAGCACAGCAGGGTGCGCTGGTCCTCCAGCACGTACCAGGCGCTGCCGACCTGCCACAGCGGGCCGGCGAATTCCGCGGCGCGGTCCACCAGCCGGGTAGCGCGGGCGGAGCTGACCTGGTGGATGTAGGGATTCCACCAGCCGGACTCGTCGCTGAGGTAGGCGATGCGGTTCTCGTCCACCCATTCGGGCTGCATGATCGAGATGTCTTCGGCGCCGGCGATCACGGTGTCCTCCAGCTGCCCGTTGCCGCTGACCTCGGCCAGGTGGAGTTCGGTGCCGTCCCATGGCATGTTCGGGTGCTCCCAGCTGATCCAGGCCAGCATCGTGCCCGAGGGGCTCAGTCGGGGTGCCGCCACGAAACGGGCCGGCGCGGTGAGCACCCGGATGCGGGTGGCGTCCTGGCCCGCGGATCCATCCAGCGGGATCTGCACGATGTGGCGCACCGGTTCGGCGCGGAGGTCTTCCATGATGGCCAGTACGGTGCGGTTGGGCCCGTCGATGAATTCTGCGAAGCGCAGCTGGGGGTTCCCGTCGGACATCGAGTCGGGGGTCAGCGCGATCGGGGTGACCTGCCCCAGCTGCTGGAGGTACACACGCTGGTCGGCGAAATTGCTGAAGACGATGGCGTCCTGCAGCCGTCCGGTGACCAGCTTCCAGCTGGCGCCGCCGTATTCGTGGACCCGGGAACGAACGTTGTAGGGCTTGCTGATCAGCTCGGTCGGCTCTTCCTGCGAATCCAGCGGGTAGGAGACCAAGGTGATGCGCCCGCCTTCTGCCGGGCGCCCTTCCTGCACGATGACGTTCTGTCCGTGGAAGCTTGCACCGCCCAGGGGTTTGGTTCCCGCGGCAACATCGTGCGCGGAAATGGTCGAGGGCCAGGATCCGTAGGGCAGTTTCGAAGGCATGATTCGATCCTAACCAGATTTTTGGTGTCAAACGACCCTCGACAAGTACAAAGATGTTCGGCTTGGATTAACCCATGACGATTTTTGCGGTTTTTCTGCGCGGCGTGAACGTGGGCGGGGTCAAGGTCCTGATGAAGGATCTGGCCGGGCTGCTGGCCGAGGGCGGCTTCACCGAGGTGCGCACGCTGCTGGCCAGCGGCAACGTGGTCCTCGAATCCGAGCTGTCCGAGGCACAGTCGGTGCAGCGCCAGTGCAACCAGCTGCTGGAGGCGCACTACGGGCGGAGCATCCCCACCCTGGTCTACACCCGTGAGGAAATCCTCCAGCTGGCGCAGCCGTTTGTCCTGGAGCTGCCCGAGCCGGCGGCAGAGCACCACGGCTACCTCACGTTATGTGAATCCGCCCAAGATGCGGCGACGCTGTACGAGCTGGCCCGCGCACTGGAACCGAGGCCTGCGGTCGAGGTGCTGGGCAGGGCGCTGTGCTGGATCGCGCGCAAGGGGCAGAGCACTACCGATCCGCTGTCCAAGCTCACCGCCGCCCAGGCCCGCCAGCGGGTCATTACGACCCGAAACCACAACACCCTGGTGAAAATGGCGGCGATTATCCGATGAGCGCCCCGACAGGCAATAATTGAGCGTTGCGCTTTTCGCCGTCGAATCCCCAGTGAAAGTCCGTGAATGCTGACCCTTATCGAACTCGTTGGTATTTTCTTTTTCGCCGTCTCCGGATCCCTGATGGCGGCGCGGCGAGGTTTCGACATGCTCGGCTCGGCGTTCCTCGGCGGCGTCACCGGCCTGGGCGGCGGCGTGGTCCGCGACCTGATCCTGAACCAGTCGCCGGCAACCTTCGCGCACCCAGTGTATTTCCTGCCGCCGGTGCTGGCCGCCCTGTGCGTGTACGCCTTCACCCCTGCGGTGCAGAAGCTTCACCGTCTGGTGCAGATCTTCGATGCGGCGGGGCTGGGGCTGTTCTGCATGACCGGCACCATGAAGGCCCTGGAGCATGGCGTGAATCCGGTGACCGCGGTGCTGCTCGGCGTGATCACCGGCGTGGGCGGCGGCATGCTGCGCGACGTCATCTCGAACGTCACCCCGGATTTGTTCAACCCGCGGGACATCTACGCCATTCCGGCCATTCTCGGCGCCACCGCCACCGCGTTCGCCTGGCACTTCGACGTGCTGAACATTGCGGTCGGCACGGGCATCGCCGGGCTGACCTTCGCCCTGCGGCTGGCCTCGATCCGCTTCGGCTGGAGCATCCCGCTGGCGGCCGGGCACTGGCACCGCCAGCCGAACAGCCCGAACCACGGCGACGGTCCGCACCGGAATTTCTAGGCCGCAGGCCGCCGCAATCCTAGCTGATGCGTTCGAGCCGGCCGGCTTTCCCGGAACCTTCCACGCTGTCCTCGATGGTGCGTGAGGGGTTGATGACGATCGCGCCGATGAGCATCACGACCACGCAGATCCCCAGCATCGCGAAGGCCGGCCCCCACGATCCGGTGGACTTCTGCACCACGCCGAACAGCAGCGGAACAATGCCGGCGCCGGCGTATCCCAAGCCCTGGGCGAATCCCGAAAGCACGCCGGATCCATAGGTCGTGCGCGAGCGCAGGTTCATCATCAGCAAGGCGATGGCGAAGGTCCCCTGGCCCAGTCCGGCCAAGCAGACCCAGAGCATGGTGCCTTCGGTGGGCGAGAGGTAGATGCCCAAGTGCCCCGAGACCCAGCAGGCCGTGAAGATCAGCACGGCGATGATCGGGTTCTTCAGGCGCGGAACCCACAGCGGCACCAACAGGGAGACCGGCAGCCCGAGGATCGCGAACAGGGCCAGCATGTTGCCGGCTGACAGTTCGCTCAGGCCGCGGTCTTGCAGGTACGGGGGCAGCCAGGTGAAGTACACGTAGGTCTGCGCCGAGTTGCCGGCCAGGAAGATGGCCAGGCCCCACGCGACTTTGGACTTCCACGGATTGATCTTGGCGATGGGCCGGGGTGCTCCCCCTGCATGCACCGGCTGGTCCGGGCGGTCCACGTTGCGGTCGGCCACCAGCTGGATGATCCACGGCACCAGGACGATCATGGACAACAGCGCCCAGGAGCCGATGGAGATCTTCCAGTCGCTGGCATTGGCCAGCGGCACCGAGAACTGCGGGGCCATCCAGGTGCCGACGGCCAGCATCGTGACGTAGCCGCTGGTCACCAGCCCGATGCGGTCGGGGAAGTACTTCTTGACCAGCGGCGGGAGCACCACGTTGCCCATGCCGTATCCGGCCAGCGCGATAACCGACAGCGCCAGGAAGGAATAAACATCCGGCATGAAGACGCGGGCCAGCTGACCGGCCACGGCCAACGCGATCGCCGTGATCAGCGTCTTCTCCAGGCCGAAGGAGCGGATCAGGCGCGGTGTCAGCAGGCCGAAGCAGGCGAACACGATGGGTGCCAGGGTGGCAAGCAGGCCGATGGTGAATTCGGTGAACTCGATGTCTTTCTGGATCCGCGCCAGCAACGGCGGCACGGAGACAACTGCTGCGCGCAGGGACAGGGCCATCAGCAGAATGCCAAGAAGTGCCCCGATTCTTCCCTTGAATGAGGTTTTCGGGCTGGCATTCGACATCTATTGGTTCTCCGCAGACTACTGGTTGTTAGTTCCCAACTTTTTCAGTTGCGGAACCAACTCTAGTAAGTGAGACAGGTTACCTTCAAAATGGCGGGCGTACCAGGTGCCCGGAGTTCCGGAAAAGGCGTAAAGCCCCTCGCTGATCAGCATCACCAAATGGGCGATGTCCTTGTCGCCGATTTCCTCCATCAGCGCGGCAAGCCAGCGCTCGTTGATGCTCTCCATCTGCGCGGTGGCCGCTTCCACGCCCGAATGGGCGAGTCGGTGCAGGGCAATCAGCAACCGGTCCAGCTCGGTGTTCACCTCGGCGCTGGTCCGTATGAAGTAGGCTGCAGGCCCTTCTTCGGACTGGGCCATGTCCTTCAGGTCAATCAGTATCAGTTCTTCACTTAACTTAATAACCGCATCGGCCAAGGCCTCCTTCGAGGCGAAGTGATACAAGAGGCCGCCCTTGGACACCCCGGCCAGCGCCGCGGTGGCCTCCAGGGTTGCCGCGCGCTCGCCTTCTTCGCAGAGCAGTGAGATATATGCGTCCAGAACCTTGACTCGCGCTGCCGCTGGCCTTGCCATGGGACTCCGTTCGATCAGTTGCGGTGATGGATACAACCATACCCAAGGATTGTAACTATACCGTCCAGACGGTATAGTTACGATTTGTTCAGGCATTTCGAGCCCCGCAAACGATTCTCAGGATGATACCCATGAGCCCACTGCTCTCCGACCACACCTCAACGCTGTCCAAGCCGCGACGTTGGGCGGCGCTGGTAGCGCTCCTCTTCCCGGTGCTGCTGATCTCGGTTGACAACACCGTGCTCACCTTCGCCGTTCCTGCGATTTCCGAAGCGCTCTCCCCCAGCGGTGCGCAGCTGCTGTGGATCATCGACATCTACCCGCTGATCCTGGCCGGCCTGCTGGTGCCGTTCGGCTCGTTGGGCGACCGCATCGGGCGCCGCCGGCTGCTGCTGATCGGCGCCTCGGGTTTCGCCGTCGTCTCCGCGCTGGCCTCGTTCGCCACCGACGCGAGCCAGCTGATCGCCGCCCGCGCCCTGCTGGGCATCTTCGGCGCCATGCTGATGCCGGCCACCTTGTCGCTGATCCGCAACATCTTCACCGACGACACCGAGCGCCGTACGGCGATCGCCGTCTGGGCCTCCGCCTTCTCCGGAGGCTCGGTGCTCGGTCCGATTGTCGGCGGCGTGCTGCTGGAGCACTTCTGGTGGGGCTCGGTCTTCCTGATCGCCGTGCCAATGCTGCTGCCGCTGCTGATCGGCGGGCTGATCCTGGTGCCGGAATCCAAGGACCCGAACCCGGGACGCGTGGATCCGATCTCGATTCTTCTCATCGTGATGACCCTGCTGCCCTTCACCTACGCCATCAAGTCCTTCGCGAGCACCCCGTGGTACATCCCGCTGGGCGCGCTGGCCCTGGCAGTGGTGTGCGGCGTGACATTCGTGCGCCGCCAGCTGGGCACCGACAAGCCGATGATCGACGTCCGCCTGTTTAACAACGGCCGCTTCTCCGGCTCGCTGATCGTGAACCTCATCGGCGTGTTCTCGCTGGTCGGTTTCATCTACTTCGTCTCCCAGCATCTGCAGCTCATCGCCGGCTACAGCCCGATCGAGGCTGGACTGCTGATGACCCCCGGCCTGATCCTGACCATGGGCTTCGGTTTGCTCTCCGTGCCGCTTTCCAAGCGCTTCGGCTCTCCGAACATCATGATCCTGGGCCTGCTGTTCTCCGCCATCGCCTACACCATCGTGATCGTGGCGGGCAGCAATCCGAACGTCGTGCTGCTCATGGCAGCGTTCTGCGTGCTGGGCATCGGCATCGGCATGACCGAGACGCTGTCCAACGACATGGCGCTGGCCGCAGTGCCCGCTTCCAAGGCCGGTGCGGCCTCGGCCATTTCGGAGACCGCGTACGAGGTCGGCGCGGTTTTGGGCACCGCCGTGCTGGGCACCATCCTGAACACGGTCTACAGCTCGAACCTGCAGGTGCCGGGCAGTATTTCCTCCGATTCGGCAGCCCGGGCCGGCGAAACCCTCAGCGGCGCGCACCAAGTGGCTGCGACCTTGGATCCGGCGTCCGCGCAGGCCTTGATCGAGTCCGCCGCGCAGGCTTTCGACCACGGAGTGCTGTTCACCTCGGGCATCGCAGCGGTGCTCTCGCTCATCGCAGCGGTCATGGTCGTGAAAATCATCAAACCTGCCGTGAAGTGAAGCTTTTGAGACGATATCTCAAATTTTCGATAAATTGCTGCAAAGTTATTCAAAAGTCGACTTTGACCACGTAGGCTAGGCAGTGTAGTTCCAAAGTAATTCGCGAAGTACCCTTTAGAAGTTTGTGAATGTCGGACCATCCCTGGTTGGCGCGAACCCCTTCTAGACGTGAAGTGAATGACTTGGCTGCTTCGCAAGTTCACCTCGCGCAACCAGCGGGGAACTTGCGTGGATACAACCAAGCTCGCCGCATAAACCACGGCGAGAAACGTCTGAAAGGACCAAATAAGAATATGGCAACCGGAATCGTCAAGTGGTTCAACGCTGAAAAGGGCTTCGGCTTCATCGCTCCAGACAGCGGCGATCCAGACGTCTTCGCACACTTCACCGCAATCCAGACCCAGGGCTTCCGTACCCTGGACGAGGGCCAGAAGGTTGAGTTCGAAGTAGTTGAGGGTCCAAAGGGTCTGCAGGCTGCAGACATCCGCGCTCTCTAAAGAAGGTCTTTGGCACTAACGCCTGACTTCACCCGATGGGTGGCTATCCGCAATGGATAGCCACCCATCGGTTTTTCTGCGCCCCGCCGAGGAATAGACGCCGATGGCTCATGGTTATGCAGGAGGTGAAGCTATCGATTTTGGACCTAGCCCCGGTATCCCCCGGCGGCTCAATTGCAGACTCATTCAAATCATCCGTGAGGCTCGCGCAAACCGCGGAACGCCACGGATACGAACGCATCTGGTACGCCGAACACCACAACATGCCGAACATCGCCTCCAGTGCGACCGCCGTGCTGATCGGACACATCGCCCACCATACCGAGCGCATCCGCCTGGGATCGGGCGGCGTGATGCTCCCGAACCACTCCCCGCTGGTGATCGCAGAACAGTTCGGCACCCTGGCCACGATTTTCGGCGACCGCATCGACCTGGGCCTGGGGCGTGCCCCGGGCACCGACATGACGACCCTGCGCGCGCTGCGCCGCGATCCGTCGGCTGCGGATTCCTTCCCGCATGACGTCCTGGAACTGCAGGCGTACCTCGCCGGCAAGTCCCGGATCCCCTCGGTGCAAGCCATTCCCGGCGCCGGAACGAACGTCCCGCTGTACATCCTGGGCTCGTCGTTGTTCGGAGCGAAGCTGGCCGCCCAACTGGGTCTGCCGTATTCCTTCGCATCGCACTTCGCCCCGGCTGCCCTGCACCAGGCGGTGAAGCTGTACCGCGAGGAATTCACCCCCTCACAGCAGCTTTCCGAGCCGTACGTCATCGCAGGGGTCGGCGTGCTGGCCGCGCAGACCAGCGAACGGGCGCATGAACTGTTCAATGTCGCACGCCGCCACCGCGTGGCGAGCTTCCTGGGCCGCGGAGCGAACAAGGAGTTCACCGAGGCGGAAATCGACATGCTCATGGATACCCCGCAGGCCCAGCAAATCCTGGACATGATGCGGTATTCGGCGGTCGGCACCGGCGAACAGGTCACCGAGTATCTGGCGCATTTCGCGCAGACCGCGCAGGCCGACGAACTGATCACCGTGCACTACCCGAGTGACGAGCAGGCCCGCCTGGAATCGGTCATGATCACCGCCGACGCCGCGGAGCTGGTCAGCGCGCGCTGATCGAGACCCAGCGCCTCACCGCCAGGACCAGCAGCACCACTAGCGTCACTGTCAGCGCCCCTTCCGCGCCGATGTAGGCGTAGTGCCACAGCGATCCGCCCTCGAAGTTCCCGGACAGCACCGCATCGGTGCGGCGGGACAAGCCGGGGCGGATCGCTGCCGTCTTCAGCATCAGCACGAACCCGGCAACCCCGACGCCCCATTTCCAGGCCTTGTCGGTGCCGCGCTTGATGGTGCCGAGCAACAGGGCGATGAACAACAGGATTTCAACGATGTTCATGGCGAAGAAGACCAGGCGGCCGATGCCCAGCCCCAGCGGAATGGTGATTCCCGGTGCGGTGAATTTCAGCGGGGCCTCGATGAAGGAAATGCCGACGACAAGGCCCAGCCACAGCGCGGGAGCAAGGATGCGGGCGGCCGCGGCCCACAGGGCGGCGCGGGTCGGGGCGTGAAGGGTGGAAGGGCTCATGCCTTCTAGACTACGGGCGAATTGCCGTTCATCTTCCGCAGGTACAGCACCGACCACGTGCCCAACAGCAGGGCCGCCGCCGCGCCGGCAACGCAGAAGACCATGATGCTCGGCAGCTGCCCGAAGCGGCCCACGGCCCAGCCGAGCACGATCACCGGCAGCGCGCTGCCCAAGTAGGTCAGCAGGTAGATGCTGGAGACCGTCTGCGCATGGGCTGCGGGGGTGACCGCATCCACGCACCAGCCGAAGGCGGTGCGGAAGGCAATACCCTGCCCCAAGCCGAGGACCACCATTGCCACGACTCCGAACCAGAGCCGGCCCTGGGTTGCGCCGGCAAACAGGGCCAGCGTTCCGGCGGCCATCAGGAGCAGTCCCAGCGGCAGCAGGATCCTTCCGCCGCGCACCACGACCTGAGACAGCGCGGCGATGCCCAGCGGCAGCCCCGCAATCAGCCCGACGGCCCACAGGGAATGCAGGTCGAAAGCGCCGGCAAGGTACCCCGGCGCCAGGGAAAGCACGAAACCGAAGATCGCGAAGCTGAGGAAGCCGACAAGCGAAGCCAGCCAGAACTCGGTGCGGGCAGTGGACGGAATTCCCACGCGGCGCGGGGCCAAAGCGCGGCTCCGCTCGCCGCGGTTGGCCATGGCGATTGCCGGGCGGGCCTGCAGGGTGCCCAGCGGAACCAGCACCACCAGCAGAAGCACGGCTTGGACCAGGAACACCGTGGAGCGGCCGCCCGAAAGGCCGGCCAGCGTGCCGCCGATCAGCGGTCCGAAAGCCACGCCGCCGGAAGAAGCTAAGAGGGTGAAGCGCGAAGCCCATTCGGGTTTGCGCGGGAGCAGTTCGCGCAGGGCCGCGGCGCTGGCGCCGGTAGCCAGGGCTACTCCTGCGCCCTGCAGGCCGCGGCCGAGGCACAGCTGCCAGAGGTTCTCGGCCGCTCCGAAGACCAGCGTGCCGACCAGCGAGACCCCGACCGCCAGCACCAGTGCCGCGCGGCGTCCCACATGATCCGACCAATGGCCGATCACCAGCAGGAAAAACATCAGGGAGCAGACATAAGAGGCGAAGGCGATGGTGGTGCCCATCGCTCCAAGGTGCAGTTCCGCCTGCAGCTGGGGATACAGCGGCGTTGCCAAATTGGCGCCAACCAGCAGCGTGAAGCTGACCAGGACCGTGATTGCCAGTCGGGTGGTCGTGCCCGGGTTCCATGACATCACGCGCGGCGTGCTGTGCTGCATGCGCAGCTCACTGATGACGGACATGGGCGCTCCCGCGGAATTAGCTGTCGGCAGGGGAAAAATTTTTACCGGTGGGGCCACTCGCTGCCCCACCGGTTGTTTGAGCGTTCTGCTTGAGTTTGTCTACTGCAACAGATCGTTCACTCATAAATATCCAGTATCTGATCTCACTTAAGGTTTATTCTTGGTAGAATTTGAGCATTATGGTCAAATTTATGGCCTAAAGCGGTATCGGGAGTGAGCAAATGGTGCGGTTGGACGAAGTTGACCTGAGGATTCTTCTGGCCCTGATCAGGGATCCGCGCATCCAGGTCTCCGAGCTTGCCGATGAAGCCGGGGTCGCCCGCAACACCGCCCAGTCCCGCCTGCGCCGGCTGCAGCGCTCAGAGGTGCTACGCGAGGGCGGCCGCGATATCGACCTGGGTGTGCTGGGCTACGACGTGCTGGCCTTCGTCACCCTGGAGGTGAACCACCGGGAGCTGGACGCGGTCATCACCGCGCTGCGCCAGATTCCGAACGTGCTTGAAATCCACGAGACTTCCGGCCGCGGTGACGTCTGGGTCCGCCTGATCGCCACGGACACCCACCAGTTGCAGTCGGTGCTGCGCCAGATCTTGCGCATCAAGGGCGTGACCCGCTCGGAAACAACTTTCGCGCTGCACTCCCACCTGGCCTACCGCACCGCTCCGCTGCTGGAGCACTACGCCGAGCACGACCACTGAGCGAATCCACCCGCGACACGCAATTTCAAGTCTTTCGTTCAGGTCATAAGGGTTCTAGGCTGGAGCCAAGAGAAGTCACGAGGTATGTGCCCGACTTCCGGTAGATCCTCGTCCAATCGAAGGAGTACGCCATGAGCCGGGAATTTGAACCCACCGACTTCGCCCCCGAATACGGCAACGACATCTACGAGCCGGATGACGGCCGCGATTCGCAGGCCTACGAGGGATCCAGCGACATGCCCGAAACCATGCGCAACATCGATCCGCTGGCCCAGCGCCACTATCTCTACGACGACGACCTGGAAACCGAGGACGAGCTGGACAACGAGTTCATCCGGGACGGCCAGGACGACGACGGCGATTCCCAGGACGACGAGCGCAACGATGATGAGGACTAGCTCACTGACTAAGCAAAGGTTGGGCTGAAGGTCTTAGACTTTAGAAGTGATTAATCCAGTTCACTTGCGCACCCTGCTCGAGGTGGTTGCGCACCGTTCGTTCGCGACCGCCGCGGCGCGCCTAGGCTATACCGCCAGCGCCGTCTCCCAGCAGATGACCGCCTTGGAACGCAGCACGGGCACCACCCTGTTCGTCCGCGGCGCCCGTTCCATCACCCCGACCGCCGGTGCGCTGCGCATGGTGCGCCATGCAAAACGTGTACTCACGGACCTCGACGCCCTCATGGCGGACGTCGCGACCATCTCCACCGACTCGGCGGAGAACGAGGAAATCAAGCTCGGCATCTTCCCCTCGCTGGCCACCTTCGCGCTGCCGCAGATCCTGACCGCCGAGGACTGGCACTCGCTGGGCATCAACCTGCGCCTGTGGATCGGCGAACCCCAGCAGACCGTGGCCGGACTGGGTAACGGCGGGGACCTGGATTTGGCGCTCATTTTCCAAGTGGGGCCAGGCGGCCTGTCCTGGCCAGCCTCGCTGGAACGCACCTGGCTCGGCGACGACCAGTTCCGCGTAGTCATCCCCTCTTCGTGGCCGATTGCCGAGGACTCCCAGCTGACCGTCGACCAGCTGGCCGAATGGCCTTGGATCTTCCACCATCCCGGCACCTCGGACGCGACGCTGATCTCGCGCCTGTTCGCCTCCTACAACATCCATCCGCAGGTCTCGGCCTACTGCGACGACTTCAACGCCTCATTGAGCCTGGTGGCCTCCGGGCTGGGCGCGGCGCTGGTGCCCGACCTGGCCATGGCCAACGCCCCGGAAGGCATCCGCATCGTCGATGCCCCGGAGATCCGGCTGGCCCGCTCGATCTTCGCGCTGAAGCCGGAAAATTCGAAGAAGCCGAAGGCGGACCTGGTTTTGGACCGCCTCGCCCAGGTGCTCGCCCACTAGGCTTAAGCCAACAACACTCGTTCAACGACACAGCAGGGCAGGTACTTCGTGGCGCACGACAGCAATTCTCCGGCAGAGCCATTGGTCATCTCGACGGTCTACGGCGCATTGGGCCATCTGGAGCTCAACCGCCCCGCGAAGCTGAACGCCCTGAACCTCGACATGCTGCTGGAGCTGCATCGTGTGCTCAAGGCTTGGGCCGAGGACCCGAAGATCTCGACGGTGCTGCTCACCGGGCGCGGGACGCGCGGATTCTGCGCCGGCGGGGACATCGCCGACTTCCACACCGCGGTGACCGCAGGACGCCACCAGGACTTCATCAACCTGCTGTCCAACGAGTTCGACACCGACCAGCTCATCGCCTCCTACCCCAAGCCGCTGGTCACCCTGGCGCACGGCATCACCATGGGCGGCGGCATCGGCCTGGCCAGCCACGCGCCGGTACGCCTGGTGACCGCCGAGGCCCGCATGGGCATGCCGGAAGCCAAGATCGGCTACACCCCGGATGTGGGCGGCAGCCATCTGCTGGCCAACATGCCGGGGCACTTCGGCGAATACTTCGCCATGACCGCCGGCTCATTCACCGGCGCGGACGCCGTCTACCTGGGCTTCGCCGACGTCGTGGTCTCCGAGGACTTCGCCGAAGACATCCTGGACCACCTGGACGAGTTCATCGGGCTGAACGCCGGCGACATGGCGGCGGCGATCGAGGTGATGCACGGCGCTGCCGAGTCCCACCGGCTGGAGCTGGACCAGGGCTGGGTCGACCATGCGTTCAGCGCAGCCAGCCCCGGAGAAGTCATGCAGCGCCTGGAGCAGATGGTGCACCCGCATGCCCAGCAGGCTGCCGCGCTGATCATGCAGAACTCCCCCACCTCCGTCGCGGCGGCATTCCATGCCGTACGCGCGGCCCGAGCAGAGGACAACCTGCGCTCGGCGCTGGACCGCGAGCTGCGGCTGGCCGCGCACCTCATGCACCAGCCGGACCTGCCCGAAGGCATTCGCGCGCAGGTCATCGACAAGGACCGCAACCCCTCGTGGACCCCGGACACCCTGGAGGGCGTCAACCAGGACGCGCTGCTGGAGCTGATGGACCCGGCCGAGGCCTAGGGCTGCCACGGCTCGCGATGCTGGTCCACGGTCTGCTTCCCAGGCTGCCCCTCGGGACGCGTGACATCCTGGTGAACCGGATGCACCTTCTTGGAGTTGCGCGGCTCCACGCGCGGTGCGCTGACCGCGTCGGCCGGTTCCTCTTCCCGCCGCGGCGGTTCGATGCCCACCCCGCGCGGCACCCCGTAGGGTAACGGGGCGAATTCACCGAAGTGGTCCGGATCCGCTTCCTGCCAGTCTTGGGCCCAGGAAGCCGGAGGATTCTCCAGCAGTTCGCCGGGGCGAAGCCAATGGAACAGTTCCGCATAGGAACGGGTGGACTGCAGGTTCACGCGACGGCGCAGCATCCGCGTATTCAGCTGGTTCGGACTCGTCAATCCCATGGACGCCATCAGCTGGCCGGCTTCCGTGACGGTCAACCGGTGGTAATTGTAAACACGGTGTCCCTTGTCCTGAACGTCCAGCGCGCGCTCCAGCCGCTTGTTCTGGGTGGTCACGCCCACCGGGCAGTGGTTCGTGTGGCATTGCTGGGCCTGGATGCAACCGGTGGCCATCATCATCGAGCGGGCGGCGAAAGTGAAGTCGGCGCCTTGGATCAGCCGCTTGACGATATCCGAGCCGCTGGCCACCTTGCCGGCGGCCGCCAACCGGATCTCCTTGCGCAACCCGGTGCCCACCAGAATCGTGTGAACCAGCATCAACGCCTCCGTCAGCGGGGTGCCCACATGGTCCTCGTACTCGATCGGCGCCGCGCCGGTGCCGCCCTCAGCGCCGTCCACGGTAATGAAGTCGACCAGGATCCCGGTCTCCAGCATCGCCTTGCAGATCGCCATCAGGTCGGTGCGCGAGCCCACGCAGAACTTGATGCCCACCGGCTTGCCGCCGCTGAGCTCGCGCAGCAGGGCCACAAAGTCCAGCATCTCGCGAGGGGTGGAGAACTCCGGGTGGCTCGCCGGGGAGATGCAGTCCTGCCCCATCGGCACCTCGCGCGCTTCGGAGATCTCCTGGGTGATTTTCGCCGCCGGCAGCACGCCGCCCAGCCCGGGCTTGGCCCCTTGGGAGATCTTGATGGTGATGCCCTTGACTTCCTCCCGCGCGGCCTTGGCCCGGAAGGTCTCCGGAGCGAAGCGCCCCTCGGGCGTGCGGCACCCGAAGTATCCCGAGCCGATCTCCCAAAAGATGTCCGCCCCGCACTCCAAGTGGTACTTGGTCAGTCCGCCCTCGCCGGTCTCCTGGACGAATCCGCCCATGGCAGCGCCCTTGTTCATGGCCATGACCGCATGGGAGGACAGGGCGCCGAAGCTCATCGAGGAGACGTTCAGCAGCGAGATGTCATAGGGCCGGGTGCACTGGCTGGAGCCGATGCGCACCTTGTGCTGTTCGGCGGGCGGCGCCACCGGGGCCGTGGAGTGCACCAAGTACTCGTGCCCCACCCGGTTGACGTCCAGCTCGGTGCCGAAGGCCTTGTGGCTGTCCACTCCCTTGGCCCGGGCGTAGATCACCGAACGGGTATCTCGGTCGAAGGGCTTGCCGTCGGTGTTGCGCTCGATGAAGTACTGCTGGATCTCGGGCCGGATGAACTCAAACAGGTAGCGGGCGTGGCCGACGATCGGGAAATTGCGCAGGATCGCGTGGCGTTTCTGCACCAGGTCGTGGATGCCCAGGGCGACCAGCAAGCCGGTCAGTCCCACCAGGATCCACCAGACCCATTCCCCGGACGTTCCCGCGAGGATTGCCGTGATGACAAACCCCGTCACCAGCACCGCCAAAAACAAGAGGACTACTATGCGCATCATGAGGCGAGCCTAGCCCCTGGCGAGGCCGCTTGTCAGGGGTGCACGGCCAATCCGGGGGGCTGCGCCAAGCTAGTTGGAGGGTTCTATCCGGTCCGCTTCGCGCACCGCCATGCGGCTGAACAGCGAGTCCGGCCGGGCCAGCAGCTGCTCCGGGGTACCGGTTTCGGCCATCCGGCCCTCACGCAGCACCACGATCCGATCCGCCCCGCGCAGGATGGAGATCCGGTGGCTGATCATCAGCACCGCCATTCCCGCGGCACGCCGGGATTCGACCGCCGCGAGCACCAGCTGTTCGCTGGCCGCGTCCAGCGCACTGGTCGACTCGTCCAGGATCAGGACCTTCGGGCGCCGGATCAGCGCCCGGGCCAGCGCCAGGCGTTGGCGCTGGCCGCCGGAGAGCCTCGAGGAGCGGTCGCCCAGCCGGGTGTCCAGGCCCTGCTTCTGGCTTCCCAGCCAGGGTCCCAGGCCCAGTTCCTCCAGCACGGACACCAGCTCGGCGTCCTCGATGTGCTCCAGGCCCAGCAGCAGGTTCTCGCGCAGCGTGCCGCGCACCATGACCGCTTCCTGCGGCACCAGCAGCAGGTGCGAGCGCACCTCGCGCAGCGGGGCCTGCTCCAGCGGAACCTCGCCGAAGCGGCATTCGCCGGTGCTGGGCACCGCCCGGACCAGGGCCGAGGCCACGGTGGACTTGCCCGATCCGCTGTCTCCCACCAGCGCCACCAGTTCCCCGGGCGCAAGGTGCATCTCCAGGCCGCAGAGCACGGTGTCATCCCCGTAGGCCACTTCCAGTCCGCGGACGCTCAGCGTGCCGGTTTCGGGCAGCAGCCGCGGCGCGGCCGGCTCGGCGACCTGCGGCTGTCCCAGCGCCATGGCATGCAGCCGCTTGGCGCTGGCCAGCGAATCCTGCAGCCCCAGCACGAAGCCGTCCACCGCGCGCACCGCCTCGTAGGAGGGAACCGCGACCACCGTGAGCACCAGCAGCGCCCCCAGCTCCTGCTCCCGGCCGGCCACCGCCAGCAGCGCCAGCACGCTGCCCCAGATCACCGTCTGGGACAGCGCCGCGCGCAGGCCGGTCAGCCGCCCGGCACGCCGGGCGTCCCCCGCGGCGGGCTTGGCCGCGCCGTTGAAGCGCGCGAGCATCCGCGGACCGGCCTCGTAGCCGTGGACCACGTCGATGCCGTTGAGCAGTTCCGCCAGCTGCTGGTTCTGGATGCCGCGCACCCGGGCCTGCCCGGCGGCGGCCCGGCGCAACGTCGGGATGCCCAGGGCCGGGACCACCAGGCCGAGCAGCACGTAGCCGGCCAGCAGGATCAGCGCCGGCGCGGCCCCGAAGCTTGCCCAGGTCCACCAGGCGACAAAGCCGCTGACCACGACGGCGGACACGGCCGGCGGCAGGGTGTGCGCGAAGAACACCTCGACCCGGTCCACGTCGCGGGTGGCGATGGCCAGCAGGCCGCCGGAGTTCTTGGTGCGCGCGGAAAAGGGTGCCTGGTGCTCGGCGGCCGCATACAGCCGGTTGCGCAGCCGCGACAGCGACAGGAACGCGACCCTGTGCCCGACGTACTGCTCGCCGTAGCGCAGCGCCCCCTTGGCCAGGCCCAGCGCGAGGAGGCCCAGCACCAGCGCGGTCCAGGAGGCCCCGGCGCCGGGCTGCTGGATCCCGGCGGCCTTGGCCAGGCCCAGCGCCGCGACGAGGTAGAGGCCCAGCGAGGCGAAGCGGGTCAGGCAGGAGAGCAGGCTGGCCAGTGCCAGCGGCGGCAGCAGGTCGGAGGTGGCGCCGAGCAGCCAGCGCAGCGTTGCGGCGGTGCCGGGCTCCGGCTGGGCAGGGGCGGTTGGCTGGGGCCTCATCTACTGTTCCGTTCCGCTCTGGGCGGCGCGCAGCCCGCGGGCGCGCGCCTGAAAGTGTTCCATGGCCCGTTTCAGGTAGCCGTCCTCGCGCAGCAGGGCCTGCCGGTCGCCGGACTGGATGATCCGCCCGCCGTCCATGACGATGACCCGGTCGTAGTCGGCCAGCAGCCCCAGCCGGTGGGTGACGGTGATGGTGGTGATGGAGCGGTCCAGGCCGCGCAGGGTCGCCAGCACCTCGTCCTCGGTCTGCACGTCCAGCGCGCTGGTGGGCTCGTCGAGCAGCAGCAGCGGGCGGCGGGCCAGCAGCGCCCTGGCCAGCGCCAGGCGCTGCGCCTGGCCGCCGGAGAGCCGCGCCCCGGATTCGCCGAGTTTTTCATCCAGCCTGCGCGTGGCTTCGTCGCCCAGCCAGCCGCCCAGCCCTGCCTGCTCCAGCGCCTGGACCATCTGGGTGTTGGTGGCCAGCGGCGCGGCAAGCTGCAGGTTCTCGCGCAGCGTCAGGGCGAACAGCGTGGCCTGCTGCTCCACCACGGCGGCGTTGTGCTTCAGCGTGGCCGGCCCCATGCCGTGGCGGCCGTCGTGGATGATGCCCGTATCCGGTTCCAGCTGGCCCTGCAGCACCCGCAGCAGCGTGGTCTTGCCGCTGCCCGATGGGCCGATCACCGCGGTGCGGGATCCCGCCGGGAACACCGCGCTGATGCCGCGCAGCGCCCGGTGCTCGCCGTCGTAGCTGGCGCCGACGTTCTCCATGACCAGGTCACCGGCGCGCAGGTCGATGTCCAGCGGCCGGGCGACGGACTGGTGCACCGGGAGGTCCTCGATTTCGGCGATCTTCTTCTCCGCGCTGCGCCCGGTCATGCCGATGTAGAAGAAGCTGCCCACGTAGTTCACCGGCGCGAGCATCAGGAAGCTGAGGATGACCAGTGCTGCGGCTTCCCCGGTGGTGAACACCCCGCTGCTCGAACGCCACCAGGCCAGGATCGAGGCGGTGGACAGCAGCAGGATCGCGAAGCTGGAGTCGATGACCAGCAGCACAAGCTGGTTGCGGGCCAGCAGCTTCATGACCTGCCGGCGCACCCGCTCGGAGGCCCTGGCCACCCGCCGGCCCATCCAGTCGCCGGCGCCGTTGAGCTTGAGCATGCCCAGCGAGCGCAGCGCGTCGAGGAAGGTCGCGGTCAGGATCCCCTGCGCCCGGCGGTACTCGCCGGAGGAGGCGCTGAACAGCCGCTGGAATCCGAGCACGATCAGCGGGACCAGCGCGGTGGGCAGCAGCATCAGCCCCGCGGCCAGCGGGTCGATGAACAAGGCGATGAAGACCAGCACCAGCACCGGGGTGGACACCGCGGCGATCGCCGGGCCCATGAAGGCGGTGCGATACTTGACCGAGCGGTCCACCGAATCCATGGCGGCCTGCACCAGTTCCCCTTCGCCGGCGCGGCGCACTGCCAGCGGGCCGATGGCCAGGTAGTGCTGCAGCAGCCGGGTGCGGTGGTGCTCGGTCAGCTCCTGGCCCGCGTGCGCGGCGAGCACCGGGACCAGCCAGGCGCACAGGGCGACGGTGAGCAGCTCTCCGCCGGCCGCGAGGTACCAGCCGGGATCCGGCATGCCTCCGGCGGCGATGGCATCGATTGCGCGGCCGATGAGGACCGCCAGGCCCGCGGTGCCGGCCGCGCCGAGCAGGCTGAGCGCGACCACCAGTGCCGTGGACGCCGAAAAAAGACCAAAGACCCTATGCACAGCTCCAATCCTAGGTCAGCGCCCGCTGCGGGGCCGGGATGTCACAGATTGCCCGCAGGGTTTCGCATCAGTCAGACTTGAACGCATGATGAGTCCTGCACCTGCCTCCCGACCGAATTCGGTGACCCTTCGCTTCCTGGCGGCCCCGATGGATGTCGGCGTGGCCGGCACGGTCTCCGCCGGCACCGTGCTGGAATGGGTCGACAAGGCCGCCTACGCCGCGGCCGTCGGCTGGTCGACAAGCTATTGCGTCACCGCCTACGTGGGGAATATCCGTTTCGAGGATCCCATCAGCTCCGGCGACCTGGTGGAGGTGACCGCCTCGGTGGTCTACACCGGCAGCACCTCCATGCACATCCGCACCGAGGTGTCGTTCTCGGACCCGCGCGAGCTGCGCCCCACCATGTCGACCACCTGCCTGGTGATCTTCGTGGCGGTGGACGAGAACGGCAAGCCCACCGCGGTGCCGAACTACGTCCCGGAGTCCCTCCGCGAGATCGAGCTGCGCAACAACGCGCTGGCGCGCATCGAGATCCGCAACCAGATCGTCGCATCCATGAAGGACCAGGTCTATTCGAACGCCGGCACCGCCGAGCGGGTGGTGCTGCGCTTCATGGCGGCGCCGACCGACGTGAACTGGGGCGGCAAGGTCCACGGCGGCATCGTCATGAAGTGGATCGACGAGGCCGCGGCCCTGTGCGCCTCGCGCTATTGCGGGCAGGATACCGTCGCGGTGTTCTCCGGCGGCATCCGCTTCTACCGCCCGCTGTTCATCGGGGACCTGGTGGAGGTCGAGGCCCGCCTGGTCTACACCGGCACCAAGGGCATGCACATCGCGGTGCACGCGCGCTCCGGCAACCCGAAGACCCGCGAAATGAACCTGACCACCTACTGCCTGACCATCATGGTCACCCGCGACGAGACCGGCACCGCAGTGCCGGTCAAGCCCTGGGTTCCGGTCAGCGAGGAAGACCACCGGCTGCACGACCATGCGTTGGAGCTGCTGACCATCCGCGCCAACGCCCCCGGCGGCTACACCCCGACGCACCTGGTGCATGAACCGGATTCGACCGCCACTGCCGGGGAGTCCGCCAAATGAGCGCAGCACCCTTCGTCAAGGTCTGCGGCCTGTCCACCGCACAGGATGTCGACATCGCCGTGGCCCACGGCGCCGACGCCCTGGGCTTCGTGCTGACCTCCAGTCCGCGCGAGGTCTCGCCCGCGCGGGCGGCCGAACTGGTATCCGCCGTGCCCGGCTCGGTGGCCACCGTGGCGGTATTCCGCTCAGAGGACGCCGCCACCGCGATCCGGCTCTCCCGCGAGGCCTCGGTCGGCTGGATCCAGCTGCACGGCCGGCGCACCCCGGCGGAGATCGCCGCGGTCAAGGCGGCTGGGTTCCATGCGATCCGTGCCGTGCGCATGGACGCCGAACCCGCGGAATTCGAGGACTGGGGCGAGGACTTCCTGCTCATCGACGCGGCTGTTCCCGGCAGCGGCGAAAGCTGGGACTACGCGGCGGTGCGCGAGCTGGCGGCGGGGCGGCGCTGGCTGGTGGCCGGCGGGCTGGATGCGGGCAATGTCGCCGCGGCGCTGGCGAAATCGCAGGCGTCCGGCGCGGATGTCTCCTCCGGGGTGGAATCCTCGCGCGGAGTCAAGGACCCGCAGCTGATCTCCGCGTTCCTCGACGCCGCGAAGGCCGCCGGCTAGCCCAGCCAGTTGTGCGGCGCGGGCTTGCGGGAGCCCGGCAGCGCGCCGTGTTCGCGCCAGTCGTGCAGCCACTGCGGGACCACCCGGTCCTCGGGTACGTCAAGCCCCACCGCCTGCATGATCTCCTCGTTGGAGACCGCGCCCTTCTTCGAGGTCATGCGGGTGGCGATGTAGGCGCGGGCGTAGATTTCGCCGTCGACCACGATGCGCTGCTCGAAGTAGATGCATTTCTCGTCCAGCCCCAGAAGCCGGGTTTCCTGGGAGAACTTCTTGCCCAGCTCGACGGATTTGCGGAAGGTGATGGTTTCGCACTGCACCACCGGCGTCCATTTGTTCTTGCGCAGGATGTCCCAGACTCCCGAGCGGAACATCAAATCGAAACGGCCCAAATCGAAGATCGAGAAGTACATGCCGTTGTTGATGTGGCCGGCGAAGTCGATGTCGGTCAGCGTGGCCCGCATGCGCACCGAGCCGGTGTCGAACATCGACAGCTTCGGCGCCTTCTTGCTCTGCAGGAATACCATCAGGATGCGAAAAATCATGTGCATGCCATCACATTACCGTCCAGTAACTTATTTTCCTAGTCATATCCGACGACTGCAACCTTTGTCCTAGTCCTGCCGGCGCATGCGAATTCCCGCACCCTGACGGTACAGTCGAAACAGACTTTCGACTGCCGGCATTGTCCAAGGAGCTGCCATGCGCCGACTAACCGACTATGTCCACCGGCGACTTCCCTCGCTCCCGCCGGCGGATTGGGAACGGCCCGCCCCGAGCCCTGCGGGACTTCGGCGCGACATCGTCGCCGCCCTGGGCCTGCTGGCCTTTGCCATCTTCCTCCAGGAACTGAGCCTGTCGCTGAGCGAGCTCGACAAGGCGCCGACGCGTGGCGAATCCCTGGCCGTGCTCTCGGCGATGATCCTGCCGCTGATGTTCCGCCGGCGCTGGCCGATCTCCATGATGCTTCTCGGCTCGGCGGCATTCATGATCAGCGGAACTTCCGAGGCCTACATGGCCACCATGCAGATCTGCGCGCAGCTGGCCTACTTCCTGGGCCTGTACACCGCTGTCACCTGGTCACGGAACCGCCGCGCGCTGTGGAGCATCCTGAGCATCGTGCTGCTGGCCATGGCCCTGTGGATCATCATCGACCTGTTCACCTCGGACCTGATGAAATCCATGGATCTGAAGATAGTGGACCACCCCGCGGGTGACATCCCGCAGGACATCGCCTTCCCGCTGTACACCTTCCTGATCAACCTGCTGTTCTTCGGCGGCTCCATCTTCCTCGGGCTGGTCAGCTGGTCCAACGCCTACGCCAACCAGCTGGTCATGTCCCAGGCGCAGCGCATCGCCGACCAGGCACAGCAGCTGGCGGACCGCGCAGTGAACGAAGAACGCCTGCGCATCGCCCGCGAGCTGCATGACGTGATTGCCCACCACATCGCCTCGGTCGGGGTGCAGGCCGCCGCCGCGCGCATGGTCCAGCCGCGCGCGCCGGAGAAAGCCGCCGAACTCATGAAGGGCGTCGAGGAATCGGCCCGCAGCGCCGTGGGCGAAACGCGTGCCCTGCTTGGCGTGCTGCGCGAAGGCAACGGCGACCTCCTGCCGGATTCCGGAAACGGCGATTCGCGCCGGCCCGAACCCTCGATGAAGCAGCTGCCGGCGCTGCTGGCCGAAAACCGTGCGCAGGGGCTGTCCGTCGAGCTCTCCCGCGCCGAGCACACCCCGGACTACCTGGACTCGTTGCCCGCCGGCGTCTCCCTGGCCCTCTACCGGATCTGCGGCGAGGCCCTGGCCAATGTCCGCCGCCACTCCACCGCGCGCCGCGCCACCCTGAGTCTGCGCTCGGGCGTCGACGAACAGGGTCCCTGGATCGAAGCCGAGGTGACCGACGAGGGAACCGCGCGGCCGGACAGCTCGGGCAGCGGCTTCGGCCTGCGGGGAATCCGCGAACGCGCGAACCTGCACCACGGGCTGGTGGAAATCGGCCCGCGCATCCCCCGCGGATGGCGTACCAGGGCACGGCTGCGGGTGCTGGCCGGCGCGGAAACTAGACTGGTCCCATGAGCAAGATTTCCGTCGTGATCTGCGACGACCAGTCCCTGATCGTGTCCTCGCTGAAGCTGATCCTGGAAACCGACCCGCAGATCGAGGTGGTGGGCACCGCAGAGAACGGCCAGCTGGGCGTGCAGCTGGTCACCGAGCTGAACCCGACCGTGGTCCTGATGGACATCCAGATGCCGCAGCTGGACGGCATCGCCGCCACCTCCCGGATCATCCGGAACACCGGGTCCAAGGTCGTCGTGCTGACCACCTTCAACCGCGACGACTATCTCTTCGACGCGCTGGACGCCGGGGCCAGCGGATTCCTGTTGAAGAACACCGATCCCGAGACGCTGATCACCGCGGTGCACCAGGTCGCCGCGGGCCACGGCCTGCTCTCCCCCGAGGTCACGCTCAAGCTCATCCGCCGACGCAGCCTTCCGGCCGACGCAGCGCCCGGCGGGGAGGCGAAGGACCTGCTCTCCGCCCTGACCGAGCGCGAGCTGCAGGTGCTCACCGAGCTGGCCAAAGGCAAGAACAACCAGGAGATCGCCGCGGCGCTCTCGCTGTCCGAGGCAACGGTGAAGACCCACCTGTCGAACCTGCTGGCCAAGCTCCATCTGCGGGACCGCGTCCAGGGTGTGCTCTTCGCCCACCGCCTCGGTCTCATCCAATAGTTTCAGCCTGCAGAGCGAGTCCTGCAGCCGCCTGGATTCCTAAGCTGGGAGGCAGGCAAGGCTGGATCGGCGTAAGGAAATCCCATGCTTGAGGTACACAACGTGTCGCGCTCCTTCGCGGAGCGGCTCGTGTTGGACGACGTCAACTTCACCGTGCCGCGCGGCGCGCTGACCGGGTTCGTCGGCGCCAACGGGGCCGGAAAGACCACCACGATGCGCATCATCATGGGCCTGCTGCAGGCCAGCTCGGGCGCCGTGAGCCTGGACGGGAAGCCGCTGGAGTCCGGCACCCGCCCCCACTTCGGCTACATGCCCGAGGAGCGCGGCCTGTACCCGAAGCAGCCGATCATCGACCAGCTGGTGTACCTCGGCCAGCTGCATTCGCTCTCCCGGTCCGACGCACGCCGCCGCGCCATGGAGCTGCTGGCCCGCTTCGGGCTGGACGACCGCGCCAAGTCCAAGCTCGAATCCCTCTCGCTGGGCAACCAGCAGCGCGTCCAGGTCGCCGCGGCGCTGCTGCACGAACCGGCGGTGCTGATCCTCGACGAGCCCTTCAGCGGCCTGGATCCCCTCGCTGTGGACGCCATGAGCTCCATCCTGCGCGACTACGCCTCCCGCGGCGTCCCGGTGCTGTTCTCATCCCACCAGCTGGACCTGCTCGACGTGCTGGTCGACCACCTGGTCATCATCCAGGACGGCCGCATCCTGGCCAACGCCTCCGCCGAGACGCTGCGCTCCTCGCAGGCCACCCGCCACAAGCTCTCGCTCGGCGCGGACGCCGGATGGCTGCGCGAGGAACCCGGGGTCGAGGTCATCGACATCTCCGGCTCCCGGGCGCTGGTGAACTTCCAGACCGAGTCGGACTCCCAGCGCGTGCTGCGCGAGGCCCTGTCGCTGGGCACCGTCACCGAGTTCGCAATCCACCGCCCTGCCCTGGCCGACATCTACCGGGAGATCATCAAATGAACGCCGCCACCGCCCCCTGGTTGATCGTCGCCCTGCGCGAAGTCGAGACGAAGCTCAAGGACAAGGCCTTCGTCCTTTCCACCCTCGGCACCCTGGCGCTGATCATCGGCGCCGTCGCGGTCAACGGCTTCCTGGGCGGCAAGTCCGCGGACTATTCCGTGGCCGCCGCCGACCCGCTGAGCTACCAGGTGCTCACCGAAGCCCAGGACCAGCGCCCGGAGAACATGAACCTGGCCATCTCCCAGCTCAACCCGGAGCAGGCCCGCGCCCAGCTGGCGTCGCAGGACATCGACGCGATGCTGTCGTCCTCCGCCGACCAGCGCACCATGACGCTCACCGGCTTCGACGAGGTCGATGCCCCGCTTGAACGAGTGGTCTCCGCCGCGATGCGCACGGTGCTCACCGACCAGCTGCTGTCCGCCCGGGGATTGGACGCCTCCGCGCTGCCGACCGCGGACGACCTGCACACCGCGCAGCTGCAGGGAGATTCCGAACGCGGCTCGATGATCCGCGCGATGGCCTTCATCTTCTCTTTCCTCTTCTACATGGCCGCGCTGATCTTCGGCATGCCGATCGCCAACTCGGTCATCGAGGAGAAGCAGAACCGCGTGGTCGAGATCCTGGCCAGCACCGTCAGCCTGCGCCAGCTGCTGGCCGGCAAGATCATCGGCAACGTCATCCTGGCCATGGTCCAGCTGCTCCTGTTCCTCGGCGTCGGCTTGCTGGCCGCCTACCTGGCGCCGGGAGAAATCCCGTTCCTCGGTGTGGTCTCCACCGTGGCCGGATGGTTCGTCGTCTTCTTCCTCGGCGGGTTCCTGCTGCTGGCGGGCATCTGGGCAGCGCTGGGCGCCTTGGCCACCCGCACCGAGGACCTGCAGCAGTCCAGCGGCCCCGTCATCGGCGCGCTGGTGGCGGTGATGTTCATCGGCATCTATGCCAAGGGCGGTTTCCTGGTCCTCGCTTCGTATATCCCGATCGTCTCCTCGGTGGCGATGCCTATCCGCATGTTGTCCGGGAACGTGGCGCTGTGGGAGCCGCTGCTGTCGCTGGCCGTGCTGTTGGCCGCCTGCTGGGCTGTGCTGCTCTTCTCCGAACGCATCTACCGCCGCGCGGTGATGCACACCGGCGGGGCGCTGACCCTGCGCAAGGCCTTGAAGCTGGAGCTATAGCGCCGACTGCCGGAAAACCGCACGTCACGGATCAGCCGGCGCACAGGCTGGGTCGCTAAAATCATTGGGGTGCGAGAAGAGAAACCCCTTGTGAACTTGTCCGCCCGGCTGATTGTGGTTTGGCTGGTGGCCCTGAGCGGCATCATCGGCTCGACCATCCTGGCCACCGCGCACTACGTCTTCGACACCAGCGTGCTGTCGGTCATCGCCCTGTGGACCATCCGGGTTCTCGTGTTGGCCAGCTTCTGGCTGCTGTCGTTGCCGCGGGACACGAAGATCTTCGGGATCGGGCTGGTGCTGCTGTCCCTGGTTCTCGACGTGCTGCTCAAGCTGCCCGTGCTAGGTTCGGTGCAATACGCCGACTGGTTCCTTGTCTCGGCGCTCGACCTGACCGGCGCCTACGCAGGCTACTTCATCGCCTGGGGCCTGCTGCTGCCGGTGCTGAGCATGACCGGCTGGTTCATCCTGCGCCAGCGCCGGCTGGCAGGCTGGCTGGTCGGGCTGGCCTCCACCGTGGGCATGGGCTTCGCGGTGCAGGCCGTCGCCCGGTCCACCGAGGGAACTTTCACGCTCTTCGTTGTGGTCACCGTCGCCCGCTACATCGTGCCCGCAGCGCTGGCTGCTTTGGCCGACTTCGCGGTTGCCCGGTTCTCCGCCAGAAAATCCGCCTCGGCCTAGTCGTACGTTGCCTGTCGTGGCCAGGAGCGGTTTTGCCGTGGGCCGCACGGTTACCCACACCCCGCAACCAACCACCCCCACCCCCAGCCTCATC
Source organism: Glutamicibacter protophormiae (assembly GCF_014647495.1). Classification (GTDB taxonomy): domain Bacteria; phylum Actinomycetota; class Actinomycetes; order Actinomycetales; family Micrococcaceae; genus Glutamicibacter; species Glutamicibacter protophormiae. The sequence continues at coordinate 156 of NZ_BMPH01000022.1, read as the reverse complement.
GACCTACACTCTGCCCCAACTTTCTAACCACACCCCTAGCACGCAGGACGCTTTCCAGTCAAAATACTTCTTCACAACCCCGCAACAACAGCATATAATGAAAGTATGTTCGACTCATACGAAGTAGAGCAAGACTATTTCGAAGTCACCCCCTGG
>NZ_BMPH01000021.1 GCF_014647495.1 Glutamicibacter protophormiae | reverse complement strand
CGGTGGCACCCTGCGGCGGAGGAAGACGGACATCCTCGCGTATTTTGACCACGTCGGCAGTTCAAAAGGGCCTACTGAAGCGCTCAATGGCCGGTTAGAGCATTTGCGGGGTATCGCGTTGGGGTTCAAGAATCTGGCGCACTATATCGCACGGTCGTTGCTGGAGACTGGCGGGTTTAGACCGCGATTACACTTTCAATCCTGAAGAGCCCGAAATCTACGCAATGGTCAATAGCATCCTTGAGGCGAGGACTTAGAACAAGCATAAAAACGAACTTTATTTCTCTTCACCTATGGTTCTTAGAGCAAACACTTCGTGAAACATATAAGGCACTGATTGCGGCATTTACAGACTCGAAAAATGTCAAGCTGCGTTGAGCCATTAAGCTGCCTGCAACAAGTCTTCAGGACAGTTCTTCAATAAAGGATGGATCGAACCACTACTTTTCGAACTATCCGTATGCCGTTGCCTGAGCCTTGTGCGCAATAGCGGCAAGTTGGTGCACTCGATCCAATAATCGGCCAGGACTTAGGGACAGGTCCAGCGGAAAATGAACGATTTCCTTACTTGTATTGCGGACTTTCACTAGACGTGGCTTGCCCGATCCTGCGTACAGTAGCCAGGCCCGGGGAACCTCGAGCGCTGTACAGTACGCGAGCATCTGGTACTCGTCGGGATTCGAATAGTTTCCCGAAAAAGAGGCCTTGTACTTCGCGTCAAAAACTATTCGTGGCAGCCCACTTTCGCAGTAGACAGCATCAACATACATCTTCGTTCTCGGCTTGCTTCCCGGGTTGATCTCGTCCAAATGGCTTTCGAATTGAGCATGGACAGTGCCGGGGAACGAAGCAAAAGCCTCGCCAAGGGCCACCGTCACAAAGTCCTCGAAGACATTTTGCATCTCAACGGCAAACGAACTCATTCGCAGACCGCCTTTCCCTGCTTCCACCGATAGGCTGTTTAGCACCAATGATGCCAACCGCAGTGCTGCCACGTAGTGGCCATTTGCCTTGGTTTCCTGCCACTCAGGCAATGGATTGCCTTTCAGGAGAAAGCCAACTCCATCAAGTTTCCTGTCCAGATGCGACAGACGCGATCTGATTTCGGGAGATCCCCCCGGCAGGCAGAGCAACATCCTTAGGGCAGACCGCAGGATCCGGTTTTCCCCAATATCCATCGTGAATTCGTCATAGGTCACTTCAAGCGGGACAGGAAGGCCAAGATGCCGCGAAAGCTGGTCCCCCACACGAATCCGGCCACGGAGCACACGCAGCGAATCGTCCACGGTTACGTAGCTGGAGATCGGTCCCCTTTTCAAAGCCCTCTCACATTGCCGAACGAAAGAATGGGTGATCGCAGTGAACAAATCGGGTTTCTCCTCTGCGTCTACGTCGTCCTCCCGAAATCCGGGATCTGCCGCATATCCGAGCAAGAACATCAACCGGTTCAGCCCGACCCGGGCTTTCGGACGCACCTCGATTAACAGGTCGTCAACTTGGACAGCCCCCACCAGCCCCGTCGGGGAGATATTCCAGCCGCCACCCCATGCCCGAGAGACGTTGAGCAGCTTCGAGTCTTGCAGTGCTAACGCTTCATCAGCGCTCAATTCCACCGTTTGAGGATGGGTCTCGAGCTCGTCAAAAATCAAGTGTGTCCGCACCTTCAGAGCTGACCCTGCTCATTCGAGAAGTCAGAACCGTCCCCTGCAACATCGTCCGCGGCGCTGCGGGAAACGAGTTGCTCGGCCTTTCGGCGAATACTCGTAAGGCCGAAGCGCTTATGAACCTCCTCACGGCTGTATCGCCCGAAGTAATGCTCTTCCAGCAGCGGCAGCAGTTCGTAACGCCAGATCCGTTCGAGCCCGATGTCGCTCTCAGCATGCTTGCCCATGAAGTATGAGGGGCCAATCATCAGGTCACGGTTGGTTCCCTCGATCTCCAGGTTCAGTGCACGCAACAGGTCTGCCCGTAGCGAGGGTTTTCCGTTCGCTTCCAGGAAGCGATCGAGAAGTCCTTCGATCATGCCTTCCTGCGGGTGCAGCTCGACAAAGGCGAAGCGGCGGCGTATCGCAGCGTCAATCATCGCAATCGATCTGTCCGAGGTGTTCATGGTGCCGATAATGAACAAATTCGGTGGAAGCTTGAATGTCGATCCCGGGCTGTATTGCAGGTTGATGCTCTGGTCGCGGTACTCAAGCAGGAAGTAGAGCTCACCAAAGATTTTGGCGAGGTTTCCACGGTTCATCTCGTCAATGATCAAAAAGAAGGGTTTGTCCCGGTTCCCCTCCGCGGATGCTTCCGCGGCAATGCGACGCAGCGGGCCCGGTTCCAACGAGAAGCCCAGTTGGCCGTGTTCAGCGGCAGCCGGACGGTATCCCTCAAAAAAATCCTCGTAGGCATATGACGGGTGGAACTGGACAACCTTTACATGGTCGGCGTGCTCCTCCGTCGCCAGGTATTTTGCGAGTTTGCCGGCTAGATAGGTCTTGCCTGTACCTGGCGGCCCGTAAAAGACAACCTGCCTGCGGGTTCGCAGCAATTCAACCACTTCTTGCAGCTCATCACGCTCAATGTGGAGGGAAGCGGCAAAGGGCTCTTCTACATCGCGCAGGTACTCGCCGTGGGTATCTCGGTCCTGAGATGAAGGACATTCAGCCTCCGGGGCGGGATCCTTCGTCGTGGCATCCGAGAACAACACCGTCAACGCGGCCAATGCCGCCGTCGCATCGACTACAGTGCCCGTCTCGTCAAAAGTCTGGAGAATCGCGGAATCGACATCATTGGCCGACAGTTCTGTGAGCTGCCAGTCGACACGACAGACAAACCGTGCCGGCTCATCAGAAAGGTAGAAGGCCTCTTCATCGATCATCCCGACGAACAATTCATCACCACGACGAGTGAAAACCACATCATTTGGACCCATCAGGGTCAAGAACCGATGGAACGAATGGGCTAGTTGCTTGCGCTCGGCATAGTCAACGTGGTCGTAACCCGATTCAACTGCACTTTGGATCGCCGGGAGCGCGCTCCCGGCTTCGATCGGACCAAGGTGAGAGGCTTGCAAAGAGACTTCGTTATTCTCCAACCAAACATCCAACAGCTGCTGGTTTCCCTGCTGTTGGCGCACGAGCCAGGCCCGTTGTCCAGCTTTTGTGGAAGTCTTCTTCAACCAGTCATTGACGAACGGTTCTGCGTACCAATCAACGTGGTGTCCGGCTTTGAAATCGTGCGTGCGGCGGATCGCAGCTAGATCTTTGGCGATGGCAATCTGATCCGAGCCACTTGGCCCACCGATTTCCCATGCATAAGCCTCGATAAGCAACTTTCGGTGTTTCTGGCTGATCACGGGCTCATAATAGTTTGGCCACACCATGTATTCGATCGCAAAACGAACGCCCGGAAATTGGTCGTCGACCGTATTCGTGAGCGCTCCGAATGCTACTGGATCTGCAAGGGCCTTTTCAAGGACCTCCGCAGGCTCCTTGCGAACCCGCTGTACGAAGCGCGCGAGCCAGACAAAATGGTGCCATTTCCGGCTGTTGTAGCCTTGACCACCATTGAATATTCCGCCCGCTTCCAGCCCGCGGTCCAGTTCCTCCGGGAACACAAATTCAACATCAAGCCAGGACAGGATTGTATTGATTTGGTCCCGCTTGGTTGTGGCTTTTACATTGCAAAGCGGCAGCTGAACTAAGGCCATGAGCTCCGCCGCCAAAATGATGACGTCCGGTTCGGCTCCTACCAGCTGCCCCTGCAGTTTAGACAGAAAATCACCCTTGCCACCGTCGAAGTTGTCGAAAGTTCGGTGCAACAGTTCGGTTGCGTTTCGCTCAGTCCAAGTCGTTTGGTTCCAAAACGGGGACGCTTCCCCGCGAAATCCTCGTTCGACGAATAGTCTTCCAGCCGCTTCCAAATCAGGTTCGGGACCGTTCCGGTAGTCACTTATCGAACTTTCGACACTGAACTCGCTCAATTGGTCTCCTTGTGGTCTACATGGCCGCACGGCGCTCAAATTCACTATATGGCACAGGGATCCAACGTGTATGGGTCGCTCGATACATGTCAATGGCTAGCGGGCTTGCCAAAGCGCAATCGTCCGTCGGGTTCTTAACCAGTGGCCAACGATCAGCCCTTTAGCGACGCTCCACCACAGATAGTGAGCACCTGACCCGTGATGGACTTCCCGCGGTCGCCCGTCAGGAACCCCACGCGTGCCGCAACATCCCGCGGATCCACAAGCGCACCCAACGGCAGCATCTGCGGCGGAACGCCGGCGCGGCGTCGATCAACCATCATCGGCGTATCGGTGAGCCCCGGAGCCACCACGTTGCAGGTGATCGCCCGGTCGGCCAGCTCGATCGCCCAACTGCGTGAGAGACCTACGAGCGCCGACTTGGTGGCCAAGTACTGGCTCTTGCCGGATACCCCGGCCATGGTTCGGCTGCCGATGAGCACGACCCTCGAGCCGCGTTCCATGGCCGGGGCGAATTCGTTGAGCAACAGCGACGGTGCCTGGAGGTGAACTGCGAGCATTCCGGCAAGATCCCGTGGGTCAAGTTCGCCCAGGGCCCCGGTCTGCATGAAGCCCGCGGCGTAAACGAACACCCGCGGTACCGGTAATCCCCTTGCCAGAACCTCCAACGAGGCCAAATCGCCCAGATCTGCTTGGACCCAGTCGAAGGGTTCCGAGTGGGCCGCGGGGATATCCGGCCGCCGGCGGCTTAGCCCGGTGACGTGGTATCCGGATTCCAGCAGTTCCAGTGCGATCGCCGCCCCAATACCGGAGCTCACCCCGGTCACAAGTGCCCTGAGCATCTAGTTGGTTTCCTCTTCATAGACCTACGACGGATCGACCCGCACGTACTTGATGGCCTGCCGGAAGTAGGAGTAGGCAAGGTGCAATGCACCGTCACGGCCTTGGTGGATCGAGGGGTAGGAGAACTCTCGGTTCGGGCCTTCACGGGAATTGTTGGAGAGGCAGTACCCGTCCCCGACCTCGAGGTTACGGCGCACCGGCCTGCTATGCCCGCCGTCCTCAGAATGCGGGGCATAGATCGAATCCGCTCAACGGCTTCGATACAGGGCCAGCAGGTTGCCATCGGCCGGTACGGCGAGGTTCATGTGCACGCATCCCACCGTGCCCGGGACCAGTTGTTCTTCCCAGCTTGTGCTGCCGTCGGTGGAAACCATCAGTGCCGAATCATCGGCATCCCCACCCACTTTTCATCGGGATCCGTTGCGCAACGGAACACGGGGAGAAGGATGCGTTCCCCCACCACGATGGGTGGCTGGTGCATTAAGACTCCACCGTGTGCCGTGGCTGCAAAAAGGGTCTCGGCCTCGGACCAAGTGCGTCCGTGGTCAAGCGAGATCCGTCGGCGCACCTCCGAGGTGTCCTGGTTTCCCGCGTTCTGGGCCGTATAAAGCAACCACAGTTCCTCCCCGTGGGTGAAGAGGATCGGGTTCTGCTCGGACCGGGTGGAATCGAAGGACAGCTGCCGCGGTTCGGACCATTCCCGGGCCCAGCCCCCTGCAGGGTCCTGTTCCAAGGCGGAGAAGTAGATGCTGATGTCAGCCACGCCCTCCTGGGTACCGCCAGACCAGACGCAGCCCAACCGTCCGTCCCCCAGCGTCTTGAGGTTCGCGGCGTGCGACTGCACCGTGGGAGCCGGAAAGCATGCGTAGCTGAGCTGTCCCTCCCGATGGATCTGGCCGTTGGTGGCAATGGCGGAGAATGCTGTGAAAGTCATGAACCTGTGTCCTTTGGATGTCCTGGCGAAGGTGGGATGGGGATGCGTCTTACGCGCTGACCACGGAGGGGCGGTCGGCGGCCAGGTGCGCCGCGGCAGTCGCTTCCAGGTGGGTCAAGTCCGAGGCGACAGTGGCGAAGGTGCAGCCCTGATCGAGTCGCCCCTGGGCCAGTTCCCCGCTTGCATTGTGGAGGCCTGCTGCAATGCTCGCATTCTGCGCGGCGTTCGAAATCCGCACCAGCGCCGACTCGAATGCTTCCCCGATGGCAGGATCCCTCGGATAGGCGGCACCGATGGCCAGGGCCAAGTCAATCGGGCCAACGTAGAGGCCGTCAAGGCCCTGGACAGCGGCGATTTCCTCAACGTTTTCCAGCCCACCGGGGGTTTCGATCATCGCGAAGACCAGCGTTGTCGCGTCGGCCTCGGCCGAGTCGCCCGTCCTCGCGCCTCAGAACTCGCAAAATAGCCGTATTTTGAATATTTCACTTACCGAGAAGTCAGTTATCCGAAACACCTAAATTCATGAATCTTATTTTCCAAGATAATTTCTGAAAATATCGCCCTCCCCTATTTCATCGATTGGCCATCAACCTTCACCTGACCCGCATAGAGTCATGCCGAAGGCATCATGATTCTTCAGCTTGACTTGTGCCTATATGACAAAATTCAAGAATCTCCACCCGGGATGTAATGCAATAAAAACACCGATGGAACTGGCAACCTTGAGATTTGAATTAATCATTTACCTGAGCGCAGGTAGCGGGTAATCTATGTCACACTGAACCTGCGTCCCGCAGCTTCATCCAGTTTTTATGATCATTCTCGATAGCAGAGGAATGTGGGTATAGTGGACAATTTTAATACGAATAAAGATTTGCCCGTGGAGGATCTGCAAATTGCCGATTGGTCTGATCTCGGCCAACAATTGTGGTCCTACCTGACCGGACGTGGTGCAGCTGTGAACTACACACTTGTGGACATGATGGTTGAAGTACCGAGGGACATCGGTCCAGATGCACCCCGGGCTACATGGAAGTTCAACGGCACCCTGAGGGTCACTACGAGCGATGACCACTCACTGGGTTCAGATCAGTACCGCGAGTGAACGGGCAGCCTGATGCGCTTCGACATTGACCTGAATTTCACGGTCGACCAGCCACTCGAGGGCACTGATGACTCGGAACAAGTACATGGAACTGTCACGGCCGAAGGCCGGATCATCCATATCAAAGCCGATTCAGACTCAATTTTCCGAGTCTCTAGAGGTGCCAGCCGCCCTGCCCTAGACCAGCTTGCGCATCGCCTCAAGAGCTCTGGAATCCAGATTGTGATTGATGGGCCGAAAGGGAATATCGTCACGCTCGGTGACGTCAAGCCCAATTTGACCGGTCGCCTCGCGATGAAATCGAACGCCGTACGGATTGGTTCTTTGAAAAACGTCAAAGGGCTGCTGCAGAAGGATCGAAGGAGTGGAAGTCTGGGCATTCCGAGCACTCTGTTTCCGTTGTTCCCCACCTTCCAGTGGAACCAGCGCATGCGGCCTACCACCACGCATTATGCCGATCGTGGCGGTAGGCCGAGGCTCATCTTCGTCAAGGACAGCGAGTCGTGGGATGGGAAGGCGCCGAAAGTGCTTAACCTCGTTGACGACGTCTTGGTTATTGGCAGTGCCCAGGATAGCGGACTGATATTAGAAGGTCTGGAACCTGTCCATGCACGAATCGTCAGGGACGACCTCGACGAATACGTCCTCCAAGCCGTCCATAGGGTTGGGGGAAGCGCAGGGTTGAATGCTGGTCAAGAGTACGTCCTGCGAAGCGGGGCGAGAATCGAGCTTGGAGGCTGGCGGCTGGTTTTCTACCGGGAAGAGTATGCCGATCACGGACGGCCTTATGGTGGGCGCAATGGCGGAGAACTGGCCTACCAGAGGCCTCAAGTGAATCCGCGCACCGGCATTATCGAGCGCGATTCAACCGATTAGTCCGTCGCAGGCTTCCGCAGATTCTGCGTGGTGTGCGGGAATCCGAAGGGCCCCGGAGGCCAGTTCTTGGCCAACCCGCTGGATTTTTAATGCGCGAATGGAAACCGCGGTGGCCTGCACAGGCGCGCCGCTGCGGTACTTCAGAGAAGTGATCCATCCATGAAGCGTTGGATGCCTGAACGCCGGGCCCGGAATCCGCAAACGGGAACGGCGGGAATGGCGTTCGACTCTCTACGTGTTAGCTAGCTGTTGGCGGTAACCAAACCACTGGTCAAGGTGTCTTCAATGAACGGCTCCCCACGAATGCCAAGGTGCTGGAGTGGAAGTTTCGGAAGGCTAAGTCGGGAGGCAAGCCTTCAGGTAGTCAACGAGTTGATGTCTGGCACGCCTAGCGGAGACTTGGTGTCCCCACGAAGTCCCCTAGCCTCCAGCACTTGATCGCGCATGCAATGTCCCCTGATGGGCACAGCACACGGTCATCGGCTCACTCTCGTTATTCAAGCTCCGTGCTTCGATCAACAGGCTCTAAGGTCCTGTACCGGCACAGCCAGCTGGTGCAGGATGGCAGCCCACCCTACGCAGGGTGGGCTTTGCCAGCATCGATTTAGGACAGGCCGACCGCGTTTCCGTTCTCGTCCACGTCCATGTGCATCGCGGCCGGCACCTTGGGCAGGCCGGGCATGGTCATGATCGCACCGGTGATCGCCACAATGAACCCGGCTCCGGTCTTCGGAATGAGGTCGCGCACCAGCAGCGTGAAGCCCTCGGGCGCGCCCAGCAGCGTAGGGTCATCCGAGAAGGAGTACTGCGTCTTGGCCATGCACACCGGCAGGTTGTCCCAGCCGTTGGCATGGATCTGTTCCAGCACCCGCTTCGCGGCGGGAGTGTAGTCCACTTCCGCCCCTCCGTAGATCTCCTTCACCACGGTGAGGATCTTCTCCTCCACCGGCTTCTCCAGCTCATACAGCGGGGCGAAGTCGCTCGGTGCTTCGATGGCGCGCAGCACCGCCGCGGCCAGGTCCCCGGCTCCGGCGCCGCCTTGGCCCCAGACATCCGCCACGGCACATTCAATGTTGTTTTCCGCGGCCCACTCGGTGACCACGGCCAGCTCGTCCACGGTGTCGTCCGTGAACTTGTTGACCGCGATGACCGGATGGATCCCGAACTTCCTGACGTTGGAGGCGTGCCGGGCCAGGTTCACCATGCCGTCGCGCACCGCCTGCACGTTCTCGCCCTTGAGCTGGTCTTTGGCTACTCCCCCGTGCATTTTCAAGGCGCGGATGGTCGCCACGATCACCACGGCGGATGGCTCGCACCCGGCGTAGCGGGCCTTGATGTCCATGAATTTCTCCGCGCCCAGGTCCGCGCCGAACCCTGCTTCGGTGACCACGACGTCCGCCAGCGAGCGGGCGGTGTTGGTGGCGATGGCCGAGTTGCAGCCGTGGGCGATATTGGCGAACGGCCCGCCGTGGATGAACGCCGGGGTGCCGCCGATGGTCTGCACCAGGTTGGGCTTGATGGCGTCCTTGAGCAGCATGGTCATGGCGCCGGCCGCGCCCAGGTCGTCCACGGTCACCGGCTTCTTCTCATAGGTGTACCCGATGGTCATGCGTCCCAGCCGGGTGCGCAGGTCTTCCAGCCCGGTGGCCAGGCAGAACACCGCCATGACCTCCGAGGCCACGGTGATCTCGAATCCTGCCTCGCGCGGAACGCCCTCGGTCGGGCCGCCCAGGCCGATGACGATATTGCGCAGGGCGCGGTCGTTCATGTCGATGACGCGCTTGAAGGTGATCCGCCGCGGGTCGATCCCCAGGGCATTGCCGCGGTGCAGGTGGTTGTCGATCAGTGCCATCAGCAGGTTGTTGGCGCTGGTGATCGCATGGAAGTCGCCGGTGAAGTGCATGTTGATCTCGTCCATTGGCAGCACCTGCGAATACCCGCCGCCGGTGGCCCCGCCCTTCATGCCGAAGATCGGCCCCAGGGAAGGTTCGCGCAGTGCAATGAGCGTCTTGGCTCCGGCGGCGGACAACGCTTCACCCAAGCCCACCACGACGGTGGATTTCCCCTCGCCGGCGGGAGTCGGGGAAATTCCGCTGACCAGCACCACCTTGCCGAGTTCGGTGTTGCGGGCAGGAAGATGCGACGGGTCGATCTTGGCCTTGTACCTGCCATAGGACTCGACTGCTTCTTCCGGGATCCCCGCGGCTTCGGCGATCTGCGAAATTGGCTTGAGCACCGCGCGTGAGGCAATCGCGAGATCGCTCATATCGATTTCTGTCGTCCCTGACATCGTGTCCAGCCTGTCTGTCATCCAATATTCCGGCAGCCGGGGAAAGCCAATCCTGCCGGGTTTCCTCGATTATTCTTCAAGCTATCATCCCTACGGCAGTAGGTGCTGTCATGGCGTGAGGGCGGGTTTCCGATTGGCGCCTCCATGCGGCGGATGCGGTGGCCTCTGGGCATCACGGGTAAGCTCATCCACGAATCGTTCAACAATGAAAGGACACCATCATGCGGCTGTCGAACACCACAAGGAAAAAGGCAGGACACCGCGCCGCATGAAACTGTCTATCCTCGACCAAGTTCCACTCACCGAGCACGCGCCCACCCGCTCTGCCGCGCTAGCCAGCGGCCTGGCCTTGGCTCACGATGCAGACAGGCTGGGATACCACCGCATCTGGTTTGCCGAACACCACAACTCCCGATCATTTGCCAGTGCCGCGCCGGAAATGATGACTGCGCTGGCGCTTGAACGCACCAGCAGGATCAGGGTCGGCTCCGGAGCGATCCTCCTGCCGTACTACCCGGCACAAAAAGTCTCCGAAACGATGGGGCTTCTTTCTGAAGTTCATCCGGGCCGGGTGGATACCGGTCTGGGACGCGCCGCGCTGAACGATCCGAACTACGCCGCGAAAATCGCATCCCTGGTGCAAGAATTCGGCACGAACCACCCGCAGCCAGAGGGCGAACCGGTGGGTGGAATCTGGGTGCTGGGTGCCGGAGGTTCCTCCGCGCCGCTGCCGGGAACACTGGGCGCCGGGTACGTCCATGGCCACTTCCTGCGTCCTGTCGGCGGGGAAGCAGCAACCAGCGCCTACCGGGAAGCGGCAGCGCAGTCCGGGCATACGCCGCACACCGTCTTGGCGGTCCGCTTCGTCACTGCCGGCACCGAGGAGCGAGCCCATGAACTGGCCGAGGCCCTGCTGCTCTGGCGTGTACGCAAGGATTTCGGGCACGACGGCCCGATCCCCTCAACGGCAGCTGCCGCGAGCTACCAGTGGAGCGCCCAGGAACGGGCCCGTGCCCAAGAACGCAGCCAGGCACTGATTGTCGGAACCCCTGCCACGGTGCGCGCTCAGCTCCTGGCCTTGGCCGAGTCCCACGGGGCCGATGAGCTGATGCTCAATACGCTGGTTAACGATCCCGAAGACCGCTTGAATGCCTACCAGCTGGTTGCGGACTGTCTCATCGACTGACCGGCCCCAGGGCGTCACTTCGCATTGCGGTGCGCACGAGGCCGGGGGTGGATTAGGCGCCGCAACGGAGCTTCGACCGCCCGAGCCGCCCCCCTGCATTCCCGGTTCCGGGAAAGCAGGCATCCACTGGATGGAAGACATGGCTTCCCGTGACGGGGTCCTGGTGGCAACATGAGCCCCATGACCAAGCTGCAGCCTTTGGCCAACCACTATGGCCACGACGTCGGTAATTTCATTCCGCCCAAGGAAACCGACGTCTTTGAACAGTTTCCCCTGCTGGCCCGGCTGTGGGAAAAAGCCAAGACCTATCTTTCGGTGCGCAGCAATGACGCCCACACACTTTATTCGCTGTCACTCGCCCAGTCGCTGCTCAAGCATCATCCGCAGGCGGATCCGCTGGTGGTGCTGCCGGCAATCCTGCTCCACGACATTGGCTGGTCGCAGGTGGATCCGCAGCTGGTCTTGTCCGCCATCGCCCCGGGAGCCGGCAACAAGGAACTGGTGCTGCAGCATGAAAAGTCCGGCGCGGAGCTTGCCGCAGAACTGCTGCACGGCGAAGGATTCGATGCCGAACGCAGCGAGCGCATCGTGTTCATTATCGACGGGCATGATTCGCGCAAGGAATCAACCAGCCTGGAGGATTCCTTGGTGAAGGATGCCGACAAGCTCTGGAGGCTGACCCCGCACGGTGTGGACACCGTGATGGACTGGTTCGGCCTTACCCGTTCCGAAGCTTTCCAGCTGGTCGAGTCCCGGGTGAGCGATCATCTCTTCACGGATGCCGCGCGATTCATGGCCAGCGCCTTCGTGGCAGTGGAAAGCGCCAATCTCTTTGAGCAGAGACTGGCGCTTTCCGACTGACCTCCGGCAGCTATTTGGAGAAGGCCGGGGTTGTGGCCGCGCACTCCACGCGTTCGCCGGGAGCCGAGGTTTCGGTAGCGATCTCCTTGACGCCGTCAAGCAGGATGCGGCAGGTGGCCGTGGCCTCTTTTCCCGGCATGGCGGAAATGGCCGCGTCCTTCTGCGCAGTCACGATGCTTTCAAGGCTCCAGACTGCGTTCTCCTTGGCATCAAGCGTCGTTTCCCCGGAGGGCAAGGTCAGTTCCGTACCGGCTTCGCCGCGCTTTTCCGATTCAAGGTACTTGATATCGGTGATCTTGCTGGCGTCGCCTCCGGAGACCGTAATTTCATAGGTCACTGCCCAGGAGTCCGAGGTGGCCTTGTCGAAATCCTCAACGGCGCCGCACCCGGCGGCTCCCAGGGCCAGCGCCACGGCGGCTCCGCCCAGAGCCAGTTTCTTGGCGAAAGATCCACGGATGGCGGTTGGTGGTACAGGCATTCTTCGTGCTCCTCGGGCGGTGATGTCAGTGCGTTCGATGCGGTGCGGACGTTTCCAGCCTACTGATCGCCCGCGTTCTTTGGTTCGCCCGCACGGGGTAGATCCGGACTGCTCCATCTCCACCCTGAGTCGTAGGCCTCGGTGCGCGGTGCACGGCCATTCCCGCCGGCAGACCGGCCATTGCAGAATCTAGTTCTGGCCGATAATGACCACGTTGCCCTTGAAGCTGAAGGCTCGAAGGGCCTGGATCGCTCCGAGCACCATGAGCGAAATGCCGAGGATGAGCCACAGGATGGAAGCAAAGGTAAACGGTCCGAAGAGCACCAACACACCGGCAATCACGCAAAGCACTGCATAGCCGCCACTGACCAGCCGGTTTGGCGATCGGCTCAAGGTTGTCAGCGCCACGACCCCTTCGGCCACCCAGACGATGCCGATCATGATGGCGACGAAACTTGCCAGCAGCACGGTGCTGTTGTCCAAATCGGTGAAGGCCAGGATGCCCGCGGCCAGGAACATGGCACCCAATACACAGTTCAGAATGCGTTTCGGGTTGCTCTGGGTCCGCGAAAAAATTCCGATTGCCAGGTAGATTACGCCTGAGACCAGTGCGTAGAGCGCAACAATTGCGGTGATAATCGATGCGGTTTTCATGGGCGCAATCAGGATCAGGAGGCCCAAAACCAAGGCGACAATGCCGCTGATTCCGAAAGCGACCCTCACTCCGTTGCTGAAGGAATTTACCTGCGTAGTGATCTTCTGCTTGTTCATGCCGAATGCTCCAATGCTTGGCGTTTGGCTACTCTACGGTCTTGCGACCAGCTATGAATTCAGACGATGTCCGATAGTTATGGACCGGTCAGCGGCGATGGCGCCGGCTGTTGTTTGGAATGGCCATGATTCCCGAACAATCAACCACCTGAATCCAAGAAAAAATTCGGACGTGGAATTCAATCGGCTTTCCCGAATTCAGGTTCAACCTTTTCGATGACCATGAAAAACATTACATGACCAGAATTTTCTCCTCAGCCCGCGTTCGAATTTGGCGGATTTGTTAAGCGGCCAGGAAAATGCCTCCTCACACGTGCATTGTGGATTCGTGTTTCATTTCCCCGGTTCGCGACTCAAGCCCTTCCCACCTTCAGGTCTGGAATTCGCGGCTGGTACTGGGCCGCCGCGCCGGCGGTGATCGCGCAGCGCTCCCCGCCGCATTCATTTGATCCGCAGGCAACCAAGGTGCCATGGCCTGCCCAGCAATCCTGCTGCATGCTGCGCAGACCGAATTCCGGGATGTCGCGTCCGCGACAGGACAGGTATTCTGAGTTGTCGCCGTCGGGTTGGCCCGACCCCGATTCACTACCATTGCCTCGGAGGATCCATGGCCGGAGGAAGCTCACAACCGGGACGCAGCGTCACGTCCAAGATCTTGGCGATTCTCTCCGCCTTCGAAACCACTCGCAGGTCCTTGAACCTGACCGAAATCTCCAAGTCGGCAGATCTTCCGCTGTCCACCACGCACCGCCTGGTCGGCGAGCTGGTCGACGCCGGAATCCTCAGCCGCACCGGCAACGGCGGCGTCCAGCTGGGCCTGCGGCTGTGGGCCATCGCCCAGAACACCGGCCGGCAACTGCGCGATACCGCGCGCCCTTTCGTCCAGGACCTGTTCTCCCTGACCGGGGAAACCAGCCAGCTGGCCATCCGCGACGGAAACATGGCGCTGTACATCGACCGGGTCTACGGCACCAGGAGGGTTGCCAGGGTCTCCCGCGTGGGCGGGCGCCTGCCGCTGCATGCCACCGCGGTGGGCAAGGCCATCCTGGCGTTTTCCGAGGACTGGGTCATGGACGCCTACCTCGCCCAGCCGATGGAACCCATGACCGCGCACACCCGGAGCAACCCCGTGCAGCTGCGCAACGAGCTGAACCGCGCCAAGCACAACGGCTATGCGATCACCCGCGAAGAGGTGCGGCTGGGAACCTGTTCAATCGCCGTTCCGGTCTACCACACCGGCCGCTTGGGCTGCTCCATCGGGTTGGTCATTCCCACCTCGCACGCCGCGAACATGGAACGCCACCTGCCCGTGCTCTATGGAATCTCCAAACGAATTGAGGCCGCCACCTCGCATATTCCACTGGAGACTCTTCTGGGAATCATTTCCGGGCCTGACATGAACGTGCCCGAAAGCGAGGGCTGAGCAGGCCAAAAAACTAGGCTTCCACTGAGTGGAAGGGATTGCTTCCCTTCCGACTGTGCCATGGACAACACTGGGTGTCGATCAATGTTGCACGGGTCACACCGTGACTCGTCGACTTCCCCAAGGAGCAGATTCCATGACCAGCACCCCAGCCGTCTCCGGCGGATGCCCAATGGGTTTCGGAGCGCAAGCCCCGGCAGACCACCACGGGTACGAGCCGTTCGCAATGGAGAACCCCTTCCCCGCCTACGCACGGATGCGCAGCGAACAGCCGGTGATGTTCGACGAGCGCACCGGACTGTATGTCATCACCCGCTATGACGACGTGAAGTCGGTCTTCGAAAACTGGGAGACCTTCTCCTCGGAAAACGCCCAAGCCCCGGTGCGCAAGCGCGGCCCGCAGGCCACGCAGATCATGACCGAGGGCGGATTCACCACCTACTCGGGCCTGTCGGCCCGACGCCCGCCGGAGCACACCCGCATCCGGGCCGTGGCGCAGAAGGCCTTCACCCCGCGCCGCTTCAAGGCCCTGGAGCCGATGATCAGGCAGAACGTCAAGGACTCCATCTCCGCGATGCTCGCCAACGGCACCAACCACTCGGACATCGTGGCGGATCTGGCCTACGCGCTGCCGACTATCACCATCCTCACCTTGATCGGCGAGGACGTGGGAATGGTGGACACCTACAAGCGCTGGAGCGACTCCCGCGGTGCCATGACCTGGGGAGACCTCAGCGACGAGGAGCAGATCCCCCACGCGCACAACCTGGTCGAGTACTGGAACCGCTGCCAGGCCCAGGTGGCCCAGGCCCACGCCGCCGGCGGCGACAACCTCACCGCGGACCTGGTCCAGGCCCAGAAGGACGGCGCGGACATCACCGACCACGAGATCGCTTCGCTGCTCTACTCGCTGCTCTTCGCAGGCCATGAAACCACCACCACGCTGATCTCCAACTGCGTGCGCGTGCTGCTGGAGCACCGCGAAGCCTGGGAAGCCGTCGTGGCGGATCCCAAGCAGATCCCCAAGGCCATCGACGAGGTGCTGCGCTACTCGGGCTCCATCGTGGGATGGCGCCGCAAGGCGCTGGCGGACACCGAGGTGGGCGGCGTGCAGATCCCGCAGGGTGCGGAACTGCTGCTGCTCATGGGCTCGGCCAACCGCGACGAATCCCGCTTCGAGAACGGCGAGGACTTCGACATCACCCGGCCCAACGCCCGCGACCACCTGTCCTTCGGCTTCGGCATCCACTACTGCCTGGGCAACATGCTGGCCAAGCTCCAGGCCAAGATCGCGCTGGAAGAACTGGCCGCCGCGCTGCCGAACCTTGAACTGGTCGACGGCGGTGCCATCACCTTCCGGAAGAACCTGTCCTTCCGCGTTCCCGACTTCGTCAACGTCGAGCTGAATGCCGACTCCACTTCCCGATCTGAGGCTTAACGATGAGCAACAACGACTTCATTGAATTCTTCGACGGCGGCAAGGAACCCACCTTGGACAGCCTGGGCGGCAAGGGCGCCTCGCTGGTCACCATGACCGCCGCCGGCATGCCGGTCCCTCCCGGATTCGTGGTGAACACCGCCGCCTTCCGCGCCTTCATGGGCACCGGGCTGGAAGACAGCATCAAAGCCCAGCTGGACGGCTTGGACCCGGAGGACATCGCCGCGGTGGACGCCGCCAGCGCCGCCATCCGCGAGCTGATCACTTCCCGCCCGGTTCCCGCCGACCTGCGCGAGGTCACCCAGGCAGCGTACGACGCCTTGCAGGCCCGCTTCGATTCCGAGGCCCCGCTGGCCGTGCGCTCCTCCGCCACCGCCGAGGACCTGCCCGATGCTTCCTTCGCCGGACAGCAGGACACCTACCTGTGGCTGACCGGGTTCGATTCGGTCGGCGAGCACATCCGCGCCTGCTGGGCCTCGCTGTACACCAGCCGCGCCATCCTCTACCGGTTGAAGAACAACATCCCGGATGACGGGCTGTGCATGGCCGTGGTGGTGCAGAAGATGGTCAACGCCAAGACCGCCGGCGTGGCCATGACCCTGGATCCCACCAACGGCGACCGCTCCAAGATCACCGTGGACGCCTCCTGGGGCGTGGGCGAGATGGTGGTCTCCGGAACCGTCACGCCGGACAACATCCAGCTGGACAAGGTCACCCTCGCGGTGATTACCGAGCACATCGGCGACAAGCATGCCGAAATGATCCCCGACCCGTCCACCAACACCCTGGTGGAAAGGGATGTCCCGGAAGAGCGCCGCACGGTGCGCTGCCTGAGCAGCGACGAGCTGTCCGCCGTGGCCCAGCTGGCCAAGCGGGCGGAGAAGCATTACAAGTCCCCGCAGGACATCGAGTGGGCCATCGACGCCGACCTGCCGGACGGGGAGAACCTGCTGCTGCTCCAGGCCCGCCCGGAAACCGTGCACTCCTCCAAGCCCGCGGTGCCCAAGGCCTCCGCCGGAGGCTACGCCTCCTCGCTGGGATTCGGCGGCGTCTCTTCGATCACCGCCTCCCTGTCGAAGATCGTCAGCTGACCCACGTATCCACGCTGTTTCCACGCTCCACCCCACACCTCGGCCACTCGCAAAGTGCCGAACCTTCTGAGAAAGGGTGCACGACCATGACAATGAAGTCCTTCCCCAAGCCATCCGACCTGCCGGTGCCCGCCGGCGCCGAAGGATGGGAAGAGATCTACCCGTACTACCTGGTGTTCCAGGACGCACTGAAGGAGCAGGAAGACGCCAAGTTCTGGTTCTGCGATTCGCAGCACTGGCCCACCGTCTTCAAGCCCTTCGAAACCATCGGTGGCGAATTCGCCGTGAAGTGCCTGGGCCAGTACAACGCCCGCCACCTGATGATCCCCAACGCCAACGGCATCGACTTCCGCATCCACCTGGGCTACCTGTACATGTCGCCCATCCCGGTTCCGGAAGAGCAGATCGCCGCCCGCGTGCCGGACTTCGAGGCGCGCATCGGCCACTACTTCGCCAATTGGGAGACCAAGCTGGCCAACTGGCATGTGAAGGTCAAGGGCACCATTGCGGAGATGGAGACGCTGTCCTTCGCACCGCTGCCCGAGAAGGTCCCCTTCGAGGACATCGAGAACGGCGTGGGCAAGGACGGCTCGGAAGTCCTGCTGGAGAACTACGACCGGCTGATCCAGCTGGCCTACCAGAACTGGCAGTACCACTTCGAGTTCCTGAACTTGGGCTACATCGCCTACCTGGACTTCTTCAACTTCTGCAAGGAAGTTTTCCCGAACATCCCGGACCAGTCCATCGCCACCATGGTGCAGGGCGTGGACATGGAGCTCTTCCGCCCGGACGACGAGCTCAAGGCGCTGGCGCTGCTGGCCGTGGAACTGGAGCTGGACGAGCACTTCGCCAACACCGACGACCCGGCCGCCACCCTGGCATCCATCGCCGCGGCCGCCGGCGGCGAGCGCTGGATGGCCCAGTGGGAGCAGGCCCAGGACCCGTGGTTCAACTTCACCATCGGCAACGGCTTCTACGCGCATGACAAGTACTGGAACGTGCACCAGGAGATTCCGCTGGGCTTCATCGCGGACTACATCCGCCGGGCCCGCGGCGGGGCGCAGATCCTGCGCCCCACGCAGAAGCTCATCGCGGAGAAGGAACGCATCGTGGAGGAGTACCGCGAGCTGCTGGATCCGGAGGTCGCCGCGGTCTTCGACGCCAAGCGCACGCTGGCGGCCACCGCCTACCCGTACGTGGAAAACCACAACTTCTACATCGAGCACTGGACCATGGGCGTCTTCTGGCGCAAGGTCCGCGAGCTCGGGCGCATGCTCGCCGACGCCGGGCTCTTCGCCGAGCCCGAGGACATGCTCTACCTGAGCCGCAACGAGGTCCGCGACGTGCTCTTCGACCTGGTCACCAGCTGGGGCGTCGGCTCCGGCACCCCGATCGGCGCGGTGGTGCTCCCGGAGAAGATCGCCCACCGCAAGGGCATCGTGGACGCGCTGAAAACCGCCCGGCCGGCCCCGGCGCTGAACACCCCGCCGCAGTCGATCACCGAACCATTCACCCGCATGCTCTGGGGCATCACCACCGAACAGGTGCAGCAGTGGCTGGGCGCGGACGAGGCCCAGGACGGCAGCACGCTCAAGGGCATGGCGGCCTCCCCCGGCCTGGTCGAGGGCCCGGCCCGCGTCATCATGCACGCGGACGAGCTCACGCAGGTACAGCCCGGCGAAATCCTGGTGGCTCCGGTCACCGCGCCGAGCTGGGGCCCGATCTTCGGCAAGATCACGGCCACCGTCACGGATATCGGCGGCATGATGTCCCACGCGGCCATCGTCTGCCGCGAATACGACCTGCCGGCGGTCACCGGCACCGGCAGCGCCTCCACCACCATCAAGACCGGAGACCTGCTGCGGGTTGACGGCACCAAGGGCACCGTGGAAATCCTGGGCGCGCAGCCGGCCCTGACCGGGCCGGGAGCCCACAGCCACTCGCACGCCTGATCCCCGGGCGCCGCAGACCGGTTCCGGAGGTTCCCCCAAGCTTCCGGAACCGCAAGGGTGCCGGCCGGTTCTTTTCCCCCCGATCCCCGGCCGGCACCCGCAACACCACAGTTCTCCACCATTTGAAAGGCACATTCCATGAACAGCTCTCCTACGGTGCTCATCACCGGCGCCGCCGGCGGCCTGGGACGGGCCTTCGCCCTGGGCTTCGCGGCCCGCGGCTACGCCATCGCCGCCGCTGACATCGACGCGGCCGGCACGCAGGAAACGGTCCGCCTGGTGCGCCAGGCCGGAGCCGAGGCGGCGGCCTTCACGGTGGATGTCACCGACACCGCATCCACCGACGCGCTGGCCAAGGACGCGGCGGAGTTCGCCGGCGGCAGCATCGCGGTGCTGATCAACAACGCCGCCATCTACGCCACCGTCACCCGCACCCCGTTCGAGGAGATCGACACGGACGAGTGGGACAAGGTCATGAATGTGAATCTCAAGGGCCCGTGGATGGTTTCCCGCGCGGTCTCCCCCTTTCTTGGAGCGGGCTCCCGGGTCATCAACCTGGCCAGCGCCACCGTCTACTCCGGCTCCGAGCAGTGGGCCCACTACGTGGCCTCCAAGGGCGGGGTCATTGCGCTGACCCGCGTCATGGCCAAGGAGCTGGGACGCCGGGAAATCACCGTGAACACCATCGCCCCGGGCTTCACGCTGACCGAGGCCAGCCTGGGGCTCATGGAGAACGCCTCCAGCTACGGGGTGGACCGCGGGGCGCTCAAGCGCGCCAGCCAGCCGGAGGACATCGTGGGTGCCGCGCTGTTCCTGGCCGGCGAGGACTCCTCGTTCATCACCGGTCAGACGCTCGTCGTCGACGGCGGACGCCAGTTCATCTAACCCAGCTTTACGCCTAACCGTTCAGGAGGAACCATCATGGCGACTATCAACTTCACCGACTTCGAAGGCCAGACCCGCACCGTGGACGCCGCCGCCGGCGACTCCGTCATGGAAACGGCGGTCCGCAACGGCGTGGCCGGGATCGTGGGCGAATGCGGCGGCTCCCTGTCCTGCGCCACCTGCCACGTGTTCGTGGCCCCGGAAGACTTCGAGTCGCTGGATCCGATGGGCGAGATGGAAGACGAGATGCTCTACGGCACCGCCGTGGACCGCGAGGAGAATTCCCGCCTGTCCTGCCAAATCAAGATGTGCGAGGGCCAGACCCTCAACGTCGCCACCCCGGAAACCCAGGTCTAGCCATGAACACCGCAACACTCCCCTCCACCGGCGGCGCCCCGGCCCCCGCGGCGGGCACCGCCACCGGGCTGCTGATCATCGGCGCCTCGCAGTCCGGGGTCCAGCTGGCCATCTCGCTGCGCGCCCTGGGCTACACCGGGCACATCACGCTGCTCGGGGACGAGGACCACCGCCCCTACCAGCGCCCGGCGCTGTCCAAGGAATTCCTGCAAGACAAGGTGGGCAGCGAATCGCTGATCTTCCGCTCCAACGACTACTGGATCGAGCACAACGTCACCCTGGTCAAGGGCGAACGCATCGAAGACATCGCCTCCAACCCGGACGGCTCCGGTGTGGCCACCGGCCGCAGCGGGGCGCGGTACCCCTACACCCGGCTGGCGCTGACCGTCGGCGCCCGGCCGCGCGTGTTCGAGGTCCCGGGCAGCGAACTGGACGGCGTGGTCTACCTGCGCAACGCCGACGATGCGCTGAAGCTCAAGGAGCTGGCCCCGGCCGCCACTGACGTGGTGGTCATCGGCGGCGGGTTCATCGGATTGGAGGCGGCCAGCTCCCTGCAGGCCATGGGCAAAAAGGTCACCGTCATCGAATACGGCCCGCGCCTGGTGGGCCGCGCCGTCGGCGAGGACACCAGCGCCTACTTCCTTGAGCAGCACCGCGCCCGCGGCCTGGACATCCACCTGAATGCCAGGGTCTCGCGCATCGCCGGGGACGGCGCGGTCCGCGCGGTCCACCTGGAATCCGGGGAAATCATCCCCGCGCAGATCGTGCTGGTGGGTATCGGGGTCATCCCCAACACCCAGCTCGGCGAGCAGCTGGGGCTCGAGGTCGACAACGGCATCGTGGTCGACGAGGCGGCCATCGCCTCCGACGGGCACACCCTGGTGGTCGGGGACGTGGCGAACATGCCCAACCCGGTCCCCGGCGCCCCGGACGGCGAGCGCATCCGGCTGGAATCCGTGAACAACGCGGTGGAGCACGCCAAGGTCGCCGCCTACGCCCTGATGGGCCAGCGCGAAGCCTACGCCGGCATCCCGTGGTTCTGGTCCAACCAGGCTGACATGAAGCTGCAGATCGCGGGCCTGTCCATGGGCTTCGATTCCACGGTCAAGCGCGAGGTCCCGCAGAAGGGCAAGTTCACCGTGCTGTACTACCGCGGCGGGCAGGTCATCGCCGCGGACTGCGTGAACGCGCCGCTGGACTTCATGGCAGTGAAGCAGGCCCTGGCCGCCGGGAAGAACATCGACCCGTCCGCGGCCGCCGACCCCGGCACCATGCTCAAGACGCTGATTGCCTGACACTTGTTTTCCCCACAACGCCGATTTCCCACGACTTGATAGGCCTGAGGACACCATGACAACCCTGAACGACGCCCGGCCGCTGCCGGCCACGGGCCCCATCAACACCGGCCCCATTGCCCTGGACAACCACGCGGACGGCCAGCTGGAGGCCCTGTGGGCGGCGGTGGTCCCCGAGACCCGCGCCCGCGGCAACGACATCCACCTGCCCATCTCCCTGTCCTTCGCCCGCCGGCTGTGCGACGCGCACCCGGAGGCGGACCGCACCTTGGTGCTGGTCGCCACGCTGCTGCACGACACCGGCTGGGCGCACGTGGACCAGGAGAAGATCATCTCCGACGGCTTCCGCGGCGAGTGGCGCACCGCGGACATCCGCTACGAGCACGAACGCGAGGGCTGCCTGGTGGCCCGCCGCGTGCTGCCCGCCCTGGGCTACGACGCGCAGTTCATCGACGAGGTCTGCACGATCATCGACGGGCACGACACCCGCCCGAACGCCTACACCCTGGAGGACGCGCTGATGCGCGACGCGGACCGGCTGTGGCGTTTCGACCACGCCGGCATCGCGCTGGCTTCGGGCTGGTTCGGGCAGAACCCCGCCATGTACACCGACCGGCTGGAAACCGAGATCATTCCCGAGCTGATCACGCAGGCAGCGGTGGAAATGGCCACCGCAGACCTGGCCCGCTCCCGGGCCCTGCTGCGCACGGCGGTGCTGCGATGAGCACGCTGACCGGAGCCGCAGCCCGGCGCGAGGAACTGCTGCTGCCCTACCGCCATGTGGACACGCACTTCATCGGCGGCGGGTGGACGCGCTCGCGGGGCACCGGACGCATCGAGGTCACCGACCCGGCCACCGGCGCCGTGTGG
Organism: Glutamicibacter protophormiae; assembly: GCF_014647495.1. Classification (GTDB taxonomy): domain Bacteria; phylum Actinomycetota; class Actinomycetes; order Actinomycetales; family Micrococcaceae; genus Glutamicibacter; species Glutamicibacter protophormiae. The sequence goes on along the minus strand of NZ_BMPH01000021.1, from coordinate 14,399 downwards.
GGTTCGGTCCCCTCCGGCGACGCACAGGACGTGGACACCGCGGTCCGCGCCGCCCACCACGCGCTGCATTCGGCGCCATGGAAGGGAACTTCCCCCTCCGAGCGGGCCGAGCTGCTGCTGCGCATCGCCGCGGAAATCGAGCTTCGGGCCACCGAACTGTCGCTGACCAATACGCTGGAAAACGGCTCGCCGGTCTCCGAAACCGGCGGGGCCGCGGCGAATGCCGCGGGCATCTTCCGGTACTTCGCCTCGCTGGCCCCGCTGCTGGAAAAGGAGGACCTGCGCCCGTTCCCCAATGGGGCCGGAGAGTCCCTGGTGCGCCGCGACCCCGTGGGCGTCTGCGCACTGATCGCCCCGTGGAACTTCCCGATCAACCTGATGGTCATCAAGCTGGCCCCGGCATTGCTGGCGGGCTGCACCGTGGTCATGAAACCTGCCTCCCCCACCCCGCTGTCCTTCCGCATCATCATGGATGCACTGGACGCCGCCGGGGTCCCTGCGGGCGTGGCCAACCTGGTCACCGGCCCGGGGCGGCTGGGCGATGAGCTGGTGCGCCACCCGCTGGTCTCCAAGGTGGCATTCACCGGGTCCACCCCGGTGGGCCGCAAAATCGCCGCGGCCTGCGGCGAGCTGCTGCGCCCGGTCACCCTGGAACTGGGCGGCAAGTCCAGCGCGCTGGTGCTGCCGGATGCGGACCTGGGCCTGCTCAGCTCGAGGCTGATCCGTTCCTGCATGCGCAACACCGGGCAGACCTGCTACATCTCCACCCGCATCCTGGCACCTGCCGAACGCTATGACGAAGTGGTGGACGTGGTGGCCTCCACCATTGCCGAGGCCCCGCAGGGCGACCCGCTGGATCCTGCCACGGTCTTCGGGCCCTCGGCCAACCGCAGCCAGTACCAGACGGTGCTGGGCTACCTGGAGGCAGGGCATGCCGAAGGCGCCCGCGCGGTGACCGGCGGCGCCACGGCGCAGCTGGGCGGAGACCTGGCGGACGGGTTCTTCATCCAGCCCACGGTCTTCGCTGACGTCACCCCGGACATGGCGATCTCGCGCGAGGAAATTTTCGGTCCGGTCATCACGGTGCTGAAGTATTCTTCCGAGGACGAAGCCGTCTCCCTGGCCAACAACACCGAATTCGGCTTGGGCGGCCTGGTCTTCGGCGCAGACGAGGAACACGCCCTGTCAGTGGCCGAGCGCATGGACACCGGCAGCGTCGGGGTGAACTTCTTCGCCTCCAACCACGCTGCCCCCTTCGGCGGACGGCACGATTCGGGACTCGGCACCGAGTACGGGCCGGAAGGACTGGCCGCCTATCTGAGCTACAAGTCGATCCACCGGCAGGCGCGGTAGATCAGGCTGGTACATACTTGAAGGCGTTCATCCGGAGTTGTGGCCGGATGGACGCCTTCGTCATGTCCCGCTGTACAGACCTGTGCGCGAACACCTAGGTTGGAAGTGCGATCCTTCGAACGTCCTACCGGGTGCCAACGCACCAGTGACGTGGAACTACAGCAACGAGGAACAACCCATGAAAACGCCGATTCCTGACTACCTCGACGAGCTGCTCGACAGCCTCCGGGCGGACACCAGCGGAACCACCGCCCAGTACATTCCCGAACTGGCGCAGGCCAACCCGGATCTCTTCGCCCTGTCCGTCACTACGGCGACCGGCAGCACCTATTCCGCCGGGGACCACCTCGAAGAGTTCACCATCCAGTCCATCTCCAAGCCGTTCGCCTACGCTGCGGCCATCATGGATCGGGGCCTGAACCGGGTGCTGCGGTCCGTCGGGGTCGAGGCCTCGGGCGAGGCCTTCAACGAACTGTCGCTGGAGGAAGGGACCCACCGGCCGGAGAACCCGATGATCAATGCCGGGGCCATCATGACCCACGGCTTGCTGGTCGCAGAGGATGCCAGCAGCGAGGCCCGCGTAGCCCGGGTACTTGAATTGTTCTCCCAGCTGGCCGGACGTGAACTGTGCATCGACGAGACGGTGTATGCCTCCGAAATGGAAACGGCGGACCGCAACCTCGCCACTGCCCACATGCTGCGCAGCTACGGGATTCTCGGCGCAGACGCGCATGAGGTGGTCTCCGGCTACACCCGCCAGTGCTCCATCCTGGTCACCGTCGAGGACCTGTCGCTCATGTCGGCGACGCTGGCCAACGGCGGCGTGCAGCCGCGCACCCGCGAACGGGTGCTGAGCGAGGGCATCGCCCAGCAGGTCATGTCCGTCATGGCGGTGGCCGGCATGTACGACGCGGCCGGCGACTGGCTCACCCGGGTGGGAATCCCCGCCAAGAGCGGCGTGGCCGGAGGACTGGTCGGGGTGCTTCCCGACCAGGTGGGTATCGGCGCGTTCTCGCCGCGGCTCGATGCCCACGGCAACAGCCAGCGGGCGGGCCGGGCCTTCGAACGCCTCTCCACCGACATGGGCATGCACTTGTTCGCACCCAGCAGCGGCCAGCTGGATGTGGTGGACGTCCATCAGGAAGCCACCCGCGAGATCTTCGTCCTGCAGGGCAACGTGCAGTTCACCGCCGCCTCCGAATTGCTGGATTTGATGGCGGCCTCCACCTCGCGCACCGCGGTGCTGGTGGACATCTCCCGCGCCTACTCCTTCACCTCGGTGGCCCGCCGGATGACCTTGGAAGGATTGCGCCGGCTGCGCTTGGATGGACGCAGGATATTCCTCAACGACCCGCTGCAGGTTCTGGCCGCTCCGGATCTGGGCGACGGGACCTACCCGGAAACGCCCTGAATTGGCAAAACGCTCGGCCTTGGTTCCGGCGTTCATCCAGCCGTGAATTGGTTCGAAAACTAGCTATCCATTCACTCTGGACTGATGCAGACCCGGGTGCTTGGCTAGCACCTTGCCTACCTACAACATTGGATATATTGTCGGTTCACTTTCAGCCGACTCCATCAACCACACGTCGTCCAAGACGCTGGGGAAAGCACCTTTTTTTGTCCACCGGCAACACCAGCATGATGTCTGCATTGAGGTGGAGAGACAACCGGCAATGGCTAAGGGTCGGCTCTCGGTGCTTTCTCTGCCATCTTATTAATCACCGGTGACAGAACCAGGTATCCCACAGTTGCGGTGACAGACGCTATCAGTGCCGCTTGGTATTCGGTCATTACCAACCTGTAGCAGCCGAGCAAGACGACGAAAGATAGAAGCGTTTGCAATGTCTGCGTCGCGACTTTGCTCGCGCTATTGAATACTTTGAGTACGATTCGATCGGATATTTCGCCTAGAACCAGGATGACCAGGACAAAAACTATGGTCAGTAGTGGCGACCAGAGAAGGATGCCGTTTTTAGGCGCACCGAGTTGTGGGAACCACAGCGGCGTGAAAAACCCAAGTAGTACTGGCAGTCCAGCTGCAAGAGTAACGAGCGATAGGTATAGCCCAAGTCCGAATTTTTCTGTTGGCTTCAGTGTGCTCATTGGTACCTAACGTTGTTGGCTTGTTTAGACCCCTGCGCAGATGACAATCCAAGTGGCAGTTGCCGAAGCTACGTCATATGGGACGCCAGGGCCATGAGGCCGGTGATGATGGGTCCCTCTTGCCGGTTTTCGAGGCGTTCAGGGAAATCGGCGAATTTGTTTGCATATGATCGTAGTTTTGCTGGGATCGTATCCGATGCGAAGCGAAGTGCTGCGATTGCACCTTTTCGCGAGCGACGTGACGATGATTGCTGGCTGGGCAACAATGGCAGACCCAGATTTTCTTGCTGCCATGACGTTTGCTACTTGTACTGAGGACACGTCGGAAGCAGCGGAAGCTCGCTTGGCGTCAGCACCAGAGCAGAAGCGGCTGAAACTGCTACGGGGATGCGAAGGATTCTTGACTTGAGCTTTTACCCCCGTCCTTGTGTAGCGGCTTCGCTGGCCCCAACGAGCCTATGGCTTATCTCGACAGCCTGTAAATACTACTTTTGTAGGAGGTCTAACAGGGACTTCCTGGTCCTCCTCAGTTGGTTTGCATATTTTATGAGGGTTGTTCCAAGAAGAATGTACCTAGCGGACCGCTCAGGATCGCGGGCTACTTCCGTGTTTCTATGGACAAGTCAAACATCAGTCCTGAAATGCCAAGTGCAGCACTTAAGTTGGAAGCACTTCTCAGGGTTACGGGCTAACTCCGGTTGAATAGCTTGCTTGTCTCGGTGGCGACGGTCGAAGGGCACATCGGGAATCGAGACCTCTTTGGCAGGGCCTGACAGCGCAAGGATGCCGTGGCCAACCTGCCGCTGAATGCAAAAACGCGCTTGGATCCGCGTCATGACGCGGATCCAAGCGTATTTTCCATTGGGCCCGGGCTAGGCTTCCGACCCCGCCGCCTTGGTCTGGTCGCGGATCTGGCCGACCAGCTCGGCGAGCAGGTCTTCCAGGGTCACGATGCCGGTGACTTTGCCGGAGGCGGTGTCTTTCACCAGCGCAAGGTGGGCGCCGCTGCTCTGCATCTGCTGCAAAGCGGTGCGCACCGGCTGTTGCGCTGTGAACTCGGGCAAGGCGCGCACTGCATCCTGTTCCAGCGTCCGGGAGCGTTCGGCGGCACCGCGTCCCAGCACGTCCTTGATGTGGACGTAGCCCACCGGCTGGCCCTCCTCGATCAGCGGGAAGCGGGAGAAGCCCTGCGCCGCGGCCTGTTCCACCTGGGCTACTGTGCTGCTGCGCGGCAGGGTGCGGACCTTGTCGAAGTCTATGGCCACCGAGTCGATGCTGTGCGCATCGAAGTTCAGCGCACCCATCAGCAGCTGCTCGTCATGGTCATCCAGCAGCCCGCCGGAGCGCGACTCCGCCACCATGTCCGCCACCTCGTCACGGGTGAATGCGCTGGCCACCTCGTTCTTCGGGGTTACGCCCAGCAGGCGCAGGAACAGGTTGCCCAGCGCGTTCATGGTCCACAACACCGGGCGCAGGATCTTCACCAGCACCACCATGCTCGGGCCTAGGATCAGCGCCATGCGCTCCGGTCCGGCCAGAGCCATGTTCTTCGGCACCATTTCAGCCAGCACCACGTGCAGGTAGGTCACCAGGATCAGGGCGATGGCATAGGACAGCGGATCGATCCACGACACCGGGATGCCCATGGCCTCGAACGGCCCGGCCACCGCGTACTTCACCAGGGGCTTGGTCACGTAGCCCAGCGCCAGGGAGCAGACGGTGATGCCCAGCTGCGCGCCGGCCATCACCAGGGAGACGTTCTCAATGGCCCACAGGGTCATCTTGGCGCTGCGGCTGCCCGCCTGCGCCTTGGGTTCGATGATGCTCCGGCGGGCGGAGATCAGCGCGAACTCGGCGCCGACAAAGTAGAAGTTGGCCGCCAGCAACAGCACGGTCACGATGATTCCGGTCAACTCGCTCATCGCTCCTGCTCCTGTTCGTCCAGCTCCACCGCGGTCAGTTCCACCGTGGCGATCCTCGAACCATCCATTTCGACCACCGTGAAGCTCAGTTCCTTTTCGGGCTGCCCCGGAAGGCCCGGGACCACCAGCGTCGCCTGGTCGCCGACTTCGCCGAGCTTGCCCAGCTGCAGAGTCACGAGGCCTGCCAGGGTTTCGTAGTCCGCGTCGCGCGGGATCTGGCAGCCGACTAGTTCGTTGGCTTCATCGGGGCGCAGGGCGGCATCCAGGATCCACGAGTTCTCGCCCAGCACCGTGACGGTACCGTCTTCCGGGTCGTGCTCGTCGCGCACTTCGCCGACGATTTCCTCCACGAGGTCCTCAAGGGTCAGCAGTCCGGCGATATCGCCGGTCTCGTCGATCAGCACGGCCATCTGCAAATCCTGGCGGCGCAGCTGGTCCATGAGCTCGTCCAGTTCCACGGTGTCGGGAACCAGCGTGGCGTCCTCGGCCAGGGTGCCCACCGCGGTGGTCTTACGCTGCTCGTAGGGCACGGCCAGCAGGGTGCGGATGCGCACCAGGCCGTCGACCTGGCGGCCGTCGTCGCTGAGGATCGGGAATCGCGAGTGGCCGGTCTCGGCGGCGAGCTGGAGCACCTCCTGCACGGTCTGCTCGGCGGCGATGCTGACCATGCGCGAGCGCGGGGTCATGGCGTCGTGGCCGCGCCGGTTGCCGAAGGCCACGGTGCGGCGCATCAGCTCGGCGGTCTGCGAGGGCAGCACGCCTTTGCGGGCCGAGTGGCCCACCAGCGCCACCAGTTCCTCGGAAGAGCGGGTCGAGGCCAGTTCTTCCTGCGGCTCGATGCCGAAGCGGCGAACGATCCAGTTGGCGTTGCCGTTGAAGAACAGCAGCAACGGCTTGGTTACGGTGCTGAATCCTCGTTGGAAGCCCACCACGGCCTTGGCGGTGGCGAAGGGCTTGGCGATGGCCAAGTTCTTGGGCACCAGCTCGCCGAAAACCATGGTCAGGATGGTGGCCAGGACCAGGGCGATAGCCACGGACACCGAGCGCGCCAGCGCCGGATCCAGGCCCGCATCCTGCAACGGGCCCACCACCAGGGCCGCGATGGCAGGCTCAGCCAGGAAGCCGATGCCCAGGTTGGTCAGGGTGATGCCCAGCTGGGCGCCGGACAGCTGCGTGGACAGGGTGCTCATGCCCTTCAGCACGCCGGCGGCCCTGCGGTCTCCGGCATCCGCGGCCTGCTTGACCTGGGTGCGGTTGACCGTGATCAGGGAGAATTCGGCCGCCACGAACAGTCCGCATCCCAGTATCAGGATGACGGCCAGCAGCAATGATATCCACTCCATTATTTACACCCCCTGCCGCAATGCGTCTGTACGGCATCCTTGCCGGGCAGAGGGTTAGGCCTGTGACATCTACTGTCGCCTGAAGCGTCCATCATTCCCTTCCGATCGGAATATCTTCCTCCGATCCAAATATTTGAATATTAATTATGCTGGATGCCGTAAGCCGGAAAGGCCAGATTTGCAAGAGTTTGCCAGATCCCCTGCCGGCTCACAGCCAGCTCAAATCTGCGCTCTGCGCCGACTGGCCGTGACCTGGCAGAGTTTACCCGATGGGTCCTGGCTGGGGTTCAGGCCCGGTCCGCCGTCCCCGCCGCGGACCTCCCGCTGGCCAGGGCGCCCTGGATCGACGGTTGGGTGGTGTCCCCGGCCAGGGTGACCCCGGGCAGATTGGTTTGCAGCAGCTCTCGGCCCGGTGCCAGGGCCGGCAGGGCCTCCGGGATGTCGTGGCGCACCAGCAGCCGCCACTGGGGGCGCGCCTCGCCGAGCATTTCAGCCGCCTGCTCCAGCGCCGTGCTCTCGTCCAGCCCGTGTTTCCCGACGGCGGTGGCCTGCACCAGGTGCCAGCCGGCCGGCGCGTAGGACGGCGCGATATTGGAGATCACCGCCGCATGGGTGAGCAGCGCGCCGTCCCGCACGTCCAGATGCAGGAAGGGCAGCGTCGAGGGGCGGCGCGGCGCCGCAAACCACCAGGTGGTCAGCGAATTCATGGGCGGTTCAGGCTGCCCGGACAGCCGAGCGCTGTGCTGCGGCCCGGCGGCGATGATGACGTGCTCCGCTGCCAGTTCGCGTCCGGAGGCGCAAAGCACCCGCACCCGGCCGGGTCCGTCCACGGCAACGGACTCTACGGGAGTCGACAGCTGGATGTGCTCGTGCAGCGGTTCGGCCAGCTGGTGCGCAAGGGCCGCCATGCCCTGGGCTGGCAGTGAGGGCCTTCCGACGGCGAAATACCACGACAAGAGGCGGGCCAGCGTGGCTGGCGCCCGCAGCTGGGGATCGGCCACGACCCCGGAGAAGAACTTCTCGATCACCTCCCGGAAGGGGGCGGAGAACCCTGCCTGGTCGATGGATTGGCGCAGCGTGAGCGACGGGTTGCCGGCGATGCGGATCCACCGCAGGACCGCCGGGATATCCCGCGCTCCCACGGTTCCGCCGAGCAGCTGCGCGGCATGGGACGGGTGGCGGAAGGGATCGGCCAGCACTTCCAGCGAGGACTCCCCGCGCAGCGCCACCCCCTTGCCGAAGGGCTGCAGGTCCAGGTGGCGCAGCGACACGGCGCGCTTGGCGTCCGGATAGCTCGGGTTCAGCAGCTGGAACCCGCGGTCGCAACGGAATCCGTCAATGATCTCGGTGGCCACCCGGCCGCCAACCCGGTCTGCGGCTTCCAGCACGGTGACGTCGTGGCCTTGCCCGAGGGCCACCCCGGCCGCCCGCAACCCCGCAAGTCCTGCCCCGACAACTACCAGCTTCACGAGCTTCTCCCTTGTTATACGGTCCCTGGGACCAGCAGGTACGGGGCGCCAGCGGCCCCGCGGTTGCTCCAAGGGTAGCCACGGGGTTTTGCGCAGTCACCTCCTGCGCCACTCAACCCAGCCCGCGCCAAGAAACCTCAGGACAAAGGGAAACGCCCCGGCACTGTCAGGTGCCGGGGCGCAGTTCAGCTGGCCGTGCCTAGAGTTCGACGACCTCGAATTCCATCAGGTCCGCGCCGCTGGCGACCGGCTGCTTGCCGTCGTTGTGCGCATGGGCGGCGCCCGAACGCTTGTCGCGCCAGTTCTCGAAGTCTTCGCGGGTGGCCCACTGGGTGTAGACGAAGTAGCGGTCCTCGCCGTTCACCGGGCGAAGCAGCTGGAATCCTTCGAAGCCCGGTTCCTGATCCACGGAATGCTTGCGGGCGGCGAAGCGCTTTTCCAGTTCCGGCCCGGCTTCGCCCGGAATCGACAGGGCATTAATGACAACAATCGACATGTCTCACCTTTCGTGACCCGGCAGAATCCGGGGATGAATGCTACATTTCCCAGCCTACGCCCGCGAACTCTTTTCCCGCCGCGCATGACGCAGCAACTGGCCTGCTCGCTCCGGCCTCACAGCTTCGCCACCGCCTCGAAGAGCAGTGTCCCGTAGGCGGCGCTGCCTTGGGGGCCAGGGTGGATTGCGTCCCGGGCAATATCGCCAACCCCCGGCGCGGCTCCGGCCCAGTCAACCAGGTGGGTTCTGGCGTCGGACTCGGCAACGGCGCGGAATTTTTTGTTGACGCTGCCGATCCACGGCCGCGGAGCATACGCCGTGACCAGCAGCAGTTCCCGCTTCGGCCCGAGGATTCGCCGGACTTCGTCCATGGTCCCCGCGGGCAGGTCCCCGTTGGTTCCGAGGCCCAGCACGACCACTGTGCGCAGCCTGCCAGCGTTTTCCAGCTCCCGCAACCGTGCCGGGGCGTCCCAGATCTGCGCGCCGACCGAAGCCTCGATGGAAATTCCCGGCAGCTTCTTCAACAGCTGCTGCGACGAGGCGAGCATGACCGAGTCCCCCAAGGCAGTGACATCGTTCCCGGTGAAGGTCCGTGGATCGCGATCGGAATTTCGGGCTTCCTGCTGCGGCGCAATGGCGGCTGCCTCCGCTGGCCCGGCACCGCTCGCTTCAGGCGCCGGCGGGAGTTCCTGCTGTTCCGCCAAAACGTCCTGCGCCTGGGCCAGCTGCTGCTCCAACTCGCTGTGCGCCGGCGAGGCAAGGAGCACGGACACCGCGCACGCCGGAACCAGCACCAAGGCCAACAGCGGAAGCACCGCGGAAAAGCTTCCCGTCGCGCCATTCCACACCCGTTTGACCTGATCGGCGACGCGGTGGTGCCAGTCGGCAATGGCGGCTCTGAAACCGTGACGCAGAATCGGCTCCTCGACAAACCGCCAAGACAATTCGGCAGCCAAAATCACCAGCGGAATGGTGCACAGCACCGCAGCGGTCGCCGCCTGGGGCGGGAAGACCGTTGTGGCAAGCAACAGCAGCGGCCAGTGCCACAGGTACAGCCCGTAGCTCCGGCTGCCCCACCAGCGCAGGAATTTCAGGCTCAGCAGCGAGTGGACCAGGGTCCCGGGCATGTTCAGCGTGAGAACCAGCAGCGTTCCAAGCAGGCAGAAAAGCGCCATCCCTCCCCGGTAGGCCGTGGCAGAAGTATCCGGAAGCAGACGGAATCCGGCCAGCATGGCCACCAGCACCAGGACCTGGGACAGCTGGATCAACGTCCACTTCCGGCGTGGAACAGCGACGGCTGCAGACCCGCTGCGCTCGCCGAGGACGGCGCCCGCAGCTCCAAGCAGCAGGCCGAAGCCGTGCGTCCAGGTTCCGAAATACAGCACGCTTGAGTCCTTGGACGGGTCGAACCCCCAAGCCATGCTCGCCGCGGAGGCCGCGGCCAAGACCAGGATTCCCCCGGCCAGGGCCCGGCGGCTGCGCAGCAGCCAAGCCAGCAAGGCCAGCACCAGCGGCCACAGCAGGTAGAACTGCTCCTCGACGGCAAGGGACCAGAAATGCTGGAAATACAACGGTTCCATCGAGGCGAAATAACTGCTGCCCTGGGCGATCTGCATCCAGTTGCTGGTGTAGGTCACGGCGCCCACCCACTGCCAGCGCAGCCCGGCCGGAAGCTGCCCCGCAGCCAGCAGGGCCAAGGCCGTGGAAACCACCAGCACCAGCATCATGGCCGGGAGCAGGCGCCGGGCCCGGCGGCTGAAAAAGCTGCGCAGGTCGGGGAATCGACCGCTTCGCGCACCCCGGCGCAGGCCGCTGGTGATGAGGTACCCGCTCAAGACGAAAAACAGGTCCACCCCGAGGAATCCCCCGGGCAAAACCCCGGGCCAGAAATGGTAAGCGAGCACGGCAAGCACCGCAATGCCGCGCAGGCCGTCCAGGGCAAGGTTGCGGACCGGCGCCTGTGCGACGGGGTCGATTGCGCCCGCTGTTGAAGCTGCGAGGGAGACTGGTTGATTCACGGTTGCCATGTTTCCAACCCGCAACGACGGGCGGCTCCCGACCGTCTATCGGCATTCCATCGATTTTGTTACACAATCGACAGATTGAACGACGGCAGTTTCAGGCGTCGCGGCTGAAAGGTACGGGCATAATTGGCAATGCCGGTCCGCACGCAGCGGACTTCCAGCAGACCATCGAAAGGGATCCTCGTGGCCTTAAGGCGTGCACTCGGCATGCTCTGCGCACTGCTGCTGTGTCTTGGCGCCAGCGCGTGCAGCACGAACGAGCCGCTGCGGATCGAATCCCCGGCGGCCCCGACCACGCCTGCCGCGCAATCCTCCATTCCCAGCACCAGTGAGTGGCAGGCCTGGGAACAGCCCTTCTCCCCCGCGCAAGTCCGGGAGGTCCTGCTGGCCACGGACCTGAGCGCCGTGGGCACCCAGGAGAACTCCGAAGCGGACATCCGCGAATACCTGACCGAGTGCGACAAATGCCTGATCGCTCTGCCCGGCTACGAAACGGCGGGCGAAAAGTTCCAGATCTATTCCGTGGGCACCGCCGGGGACTCCTACAGCTTCGCCTCCTTCGCCATCCGCGACGACCGGGGAAAACCGCAGGTCGCGCTCGCAGTCGGCGGCTCCGACGTGTACCTGAGCGCGGGCAAGGAAGGGAGCCTTGTCGCGCAGGAAGCGGTCTACAAACCCGACGACCCCATGTGCTGCCCCTCGGGCTGGTCGGTACGCATGTTCCGCTACCAGGACGGGCACTTTGTCCAGGGCGACTCCTTCTCCAGCCCCTTCGATCCGACCCAGGAGCAGGGGGCCGAGCAGTGAGGGCCCCGGGGATCCGCATCCTGATGATCGAGGACGACGCGGTCATCCGGGAGGCCACGGGCATCGGCCTTGAACGGCTGGGCTACCACGTCCTCGGCGCCGAGGACGGCCTGGAAGGACTGGAGCTCTTCCGGCGGCTGCAGCAGGAGGACCCGGTGGATGCTGTCCTCCTGGACGTGATGCTGCCGACGATGAATGGTACCCAGGTCTGCCGCCAGCTGCGCGGCTTCAGCGACGTACCGGTCATCATGCTCTCGGCGCGCGGCGACGGCCTGGACATGGTCACCGGGCTGGATGCCGGAGCGGATGACTATCTGGCCAAGCCCTTCGACCTGCAGGTGCTCGATGCCCGCCTGCGGGCGGTGCTGCGGCGCACCGCGATGCGGCCGTTTGACGACGGCCCTCGCGAAGACCCCGTGCGGGGACCGGAGCGGCTGGACATTGATCCGCACCGGCTCGTGGTGGCGCTGGACGAGCGGGAGATCCACCTGACTCCGACCGAGATGAAGATCTTGCTGATGCTCAGCGAGGACCCGGGGGTTGTCGTGTCACGCGGCGACATCCTCTCCGACGTCTGGGGCTACACCTGGGATGCCGACCACCGTGTCATCGACGTCCATGTGCAGCGGCTGCGCCGGAAGATCGGGGCGTCCCGCATCGAGACCGTCCGCGGTTTCGGCTACCGCTTGCAGGACGACCCGTCATGAGCCTGCGCTGGAAAATCACCGGGATGACCATCCTGTCGGTCCTGCTGACCCTGGTCGTCTCGGCCCTGCTGGTGCGCCAGATGATCACGATCACCGAGGAACAGCGATTGCGCGACGAAGCCACCAGTTCGCTGAAGCAGGCGGTGCGGATCCTGGACGAGACCGGCATCAGCATCCTGGGCGCCACGGTCAACGACCCGCGGCTGCCGGCCGAAGCCCGGGACGCCGCCGTGGCCGGCCACTACATCACGTACCGCGCGAAGCTGGAGGGCCAGGAGGTCGTCTATGCGGCCGCACCGGTCAACCTGGGCACCCAGCCGGCGGTCCTGTCCCTGTCGGTGTCCTGGGCCAACAGCCAGCAGATGCGGCACAGCGTTGACACCGCCCTGATCTGGGCCGGCATCGCGACGCTGGTGCTGGTGTCGGCATTCGGCACGCTCATTGTTTCGCGTCTGGTGCTCAGGCTGTCCAAGGGTTCCCAGGCGGCGCGCGCCATCGCCTCCGGGCAGCGCCGGGTGCTGGTGGAAGACGCGATCGGCAAACCCTTCGGCGGCAAGGATGAGGTTGACCAGTTCGCCGAGGCCGTGGACGCCATGGCCCAGAAGCTGAATGCAAAAATCGCCGCCGAGCAGCGTTTCTCCGCAGATCTTGCCCATGAGCTGCGCACCCCGCTGACCGGGCTGGTCACCGCCGCCAGCCTGCTTCCCGAGTCACGCCCCACGCAGCTTGTCCAGGACCGGGTCGCCAAGCTACGCAGCCTCGTCGAGGACCTGCTGGAGGTCTCGCGGTTGGAGTCCCAGGTGGAATCGGCCCGGCTCTCCGAGCTGGAACTGGATTCCTGCGTCGCCGAAATCATCGGGCGGATCCGTGAACGGCGCCCCGAGCAGTGCGCAAACCTCGAGCTGCGGCTGCAGGCCGGCGGCGGCACGGTGCTGGTTGAGTCCAAGCGTCTTGAGCGCATCTTGGAAAACCTGATCAGCAACGCCTCGACCCATGGCACCGGGGCCATCGTCATCGGCACCCGCGGCAGGTCCATCAGCGTCCTCGACCACGGCACAGGTTTTCCGCAGGGCATCCTCGAAACCGGTCCGGAGCGTTTCGTATCCAAGGGCGGCGGCATCGGTTTGGGATTGACCATCGCCAGCGGACAGGCGCAGGCCATGGGCGCTGCGATGAAACTGTCCAACCACGGCGGCGCCCTGGTGGAGCTGGAGCTTCAGGCTCCCGCGTCAATGCCGGGGCCTTCACGCCCCGTGCGCGACGACTAGCGACCCGCCAGGCAACGACGGCATTCCCCAGAAGGTTCCGGGGAATGCCGTCGCCGATGTCGAATACGCCAGTGTCCAGCTAGCAGCGGCCGCACATCGCAACCGAAATGCCGCTGGCTCGATTGACAGCGGCATTTTTGGCATGCCACGGCGCTGGCTTGTCGGGTGGGCGTCCCGTCGCCAGCCAGGTACTAGTAGGCGCGGTCGAGCAGGCTGCGCACATCTCCCTGGAACCCGATCTCTTTTCATATTTACTCCAAGAGCGCATATGCTTTTCCCGATCTCCACGGTGACCTGCGTGGCGGCCAGCTTCTACGCACTGCTCGCCAACTGCTTCTTCAGCCGGGCAGTTTCTGCTTGCTTCATGGTTAGCTTGCCCTTCTTGGGACCGGTCTTGCCGCTGTTGCTGACGGTGTTGTTGGTGCCAGGGAATCCAGCGTCGCGCAACCGGCGGCACACGACAATCTGCGGGGACTAGAAAACTTGGGCGCAGAACGGCGGCTTGCACCGCTACATATTGCGTGCTGGCCCAGCTGGGTCGCACCAATGAATTCCCTCCGCTCTACCGGAGCCTCTCGAAACGACTGGCGCGACCCTTCAAATCCTTATAACAATCAGATTACGAGGGGTTACATCTCCTTTAAGCTCCGCAATTCCTGAGAAGATTTGCCCTTTGCAGGATCAGTAGGGTTCACTCCCCCAACGATAGGCACAGTCTAAACTTAAAAGCCGGATTGACTAGATATTATATGGAGACATCTTTTTGCCTCCCCCGGTCTTTGAATGATCCGCGAAGAAGTTTTGACACCATGCTTTAACAGTTTGACATGTGCTTTTATTCTGTTTTCTATCGGGACATCGGTGACAGTTCTGTATCAGGACATCGGTGACACTTCCACGATTAAAG
>NZ_BMPH01000020.1 GCF_014647495.1 Glutamicibacter protophormiae | reverse complement strand
AGTAATTGTTACGAGCCCTGAATAACAGAGGTGACTAGGGGCTTACACAAACTACCTGACAGGCTCAAAGACGGCGTTCTACAGGGCGACGTTCAGCGGGTTAAAAATAGATTTTAACCACCCCCAACAGTGGAACCCCGCACCAAAATTTGACTGGGATAATCCAAGCTCCGGAATCCTAAAACCCAACAACGTGAAACCGGGTGACTGGCCGCCAACGGAAAAACATGATCCGGAACTGGGAGATTCATAAACGATCGTTTTCGGGATGAAGAATCGTGCCATCCGAGATGTGTGCTCGAATGGCACGATCTTGCTGTTTTCGGCTTCCCGAAACTAGGTGCCGATATTGAGGCGGACCAAAAGATCGAACGAGTGTTTCTGGGCCACCAACGAACTCATTGCTCTCCAGGCACTGTAGAACGCTTTGGTGCGCGGGTCTGCTGCAGGTTTAGTTGACACTTCGACCGCATAACCCAGCTATGGTTATGCTCAAACGAAGGAACAAAAACCATACCAAGAATCTTCACCGATGAGTTCAAGAAGGACGCAGTCGCTCTCGTCGAATCGGGAATGTCCCAGGAGCAAGTCGCTGCGGATCTGGGCGTCTCAAAGACAGCCCTGCAAACGTGGGTCCGTGATGCCCGCTACCAATCCCACGGAATGACACCGTCCTCCGATGCTGACGAACGCAAAGAAATGTCCCAAGCGCTCAAACGCATCCGGGAACTGGAAAGGGAGAACGAAGTGCTGCGCAAGGCCGCAGCCTACCTTTCCCAGCCGCATATTCGTTCCCCAAAATAATGGGCCCGCTCGTCCAAGAATTAGCCGCCAAAACAGGCCGGAAACATATTCCGGTGGCGGTGACGTGCCGGGTACTTGGGTTCAGCACCCAGGCGTACTACAAATGGCTGAAAACCCCTGTTTCCGCCCGGGAAATCGAAGAGCAGGAGTTGATCAGCAAGCTGCACGAGCTTCACGAGGAAGATCCCGAGGGAGGGTACCGTGTGCTGGCCGATGATCTGCAAGACGCCGGATACCAGGTCTCCGAGCGCCGGGTCTGGCGGTTATGCCGCAAGGCAGGGATCCGCTCAGTGATCAGCAAACGCCAGCGCAAGCACGTCCCGGCGGGCCCTGCGGTGCATGATGACTTGGTGCAGCGGAACTTCACTGCTGATCAGCCCAACCAGTTGTGGCTGACCGATATTACCGAGCACCACACGAGCGAAGGAAAGCTGTATTTGTGTGCGATCAAGGACGTGTTCAGCAACCGGATCGTGGGGTACTCGATGGATTCGAGGATGAAGGCCCACCTGGCGGTCAATGCTCTGGAGATGGCAGTGGCGCATCGTGGACACCCGCGCGGAGTCAAGGTCCACAGTGGCCGCGGTAGCCAGTTCCGGTCAAAGCGCTTCACCCAAGCTCTCGAACGTCACGGGCTAGTTGGTTCGATGGGCAGGGTCGGGGCAGCCGGTGACAATGTGGCCATGGAGTCGTTCTTCAGCCTGCTGCAGAAAAACGTGCTGGACCGCCGTTGGTGGTCCTCCCGCCAACAACTTCGTCTGGCAATTATTGGATGGTTGGAGGGGAAGTATCACCGCAAGCGCAAGCAACGAGGTTTGGGGAAAATGACCCCGATCCAATTCGAGGCTACAATGATCGAGTCTGTCGCTCTGGCAGCGTAAACCTTGGTGTCAACCAAACCTTCAGCAGACCCAGTATGACATTGACATGTCTCGATGCCGATTAATCTTAGGGTATGACCCCATAAGACACCCAGCGGCTTCGCTTCCGGCAGATGGCTGATACCGACTTGGAAAATATGCACCGTTTGCTCAGGCCAGCTAGGAAGATCGCCCTCTAATGGCCCACTCTGGTGGTGCGACCGAACAAGGCGCCGCTGGCGCTCCTGGCTCATCATGGTCAATCTCGTATACGCATTCCGAGCACTCGATCGTTCCGTAATCGTCGTCCAGGTGCTCGCGCCATATGTGGCCACACACGGGACAATCGCCATCGAATTTTGCGTGACGGGGTGGACGATGTTTTGTCATCATTCGATCATTCCACTTCTCGGACTACAAAACGCTTACCTGTCCGTTCAAGGTTCCGCTTGCGGAACTGCGACTTGTGGGTATCTGACCATGGGCATCCGCTACAGTCGGCTTCTAGAAACAACGATCAGTATCGGGAAGGTCAGTGGATGTGGGGGAAGAAGAAAAGAGCCAAGGCTCACGCACTGGAACTGGCTTATGTTCAGCGGCTGCAGGAAATTGATGAAACAAACCAATCGGCGGTTACGAGAGGTCTGACGCACGAGAACCTCAAGCGTGGTCAAACGGAATATCTGGGCGAGGTAACCAGTGGAGATTACTCGGGCTACCTGGTTCTTGTTGCAGCATTGGGAATGCTGACCGAAGATCCGGGGAGAAACGAGTCGGATTTGTGGCTCTTCAGCACGGATCTCTCCGCGGAAATCCGGGAATTCAACATGATGGTCCTCAGGAGCACTGACCGCCAGAATCCGTTGCCAGATAACGCTTGGGATTTCTACTACAAGACTATGGCCCAGCTACTTGAAGCCTCAAAGCCGATGGGTATTCGTTGGCTCCCGGCACTCGATGCGTACAAATTCGTCAACGAGCCAAATAGTTCTCCCGATTTTGGGAACGACTGATTCTTCAAGCACGGAGCCCGAAGTATTTTGGCCCGTGTAACATGCGTATGACTTCACCTGTCCCGGTGAGGGCTCCTCCTACGGGACACCAAAAACGGTCGTTTTTGAAATGATCAGCGAACCCCGGCGACACACCGGGGTTTTCCTTTCAGAAACGTCTTTCACGTCCGGAATGCTCGTGGACCTCCTGCACCGTTCTATTCACAGCTTTTGAAGTCTGGCGTAGCTTAGTGCCATGACAGGTTGGGACGTCTCTCGGCACCCGGAATGGGACATGATGTATGCCGCCGGGTTGACTGTGCGTGAAATCTCCGACCGATGCCATGCCAACGTGGCCACCATCCACCTGCATCTTCGCGTCAGGGAAAAGCATGCGCCGGGGCTATACGCCACCCATACTGTGGCCTTGGCAGACCGCGATCCGGATCGACCGTCCAGGCGGTGGCGTCAACGCCTCACCGAAGTGCTGATATTCCACGAAACCCACCACCGGCTGCCGAATAGTACCGCTGAGGGAGTGGAGCGTTCTTTGGCGCAGTGGGTGGCCCTACAGCGCAACGCTTATCGCAAGGGCGGCATTTCGGCGGCGAAACTTGTTCTTCTTGACCAGTTGGATGGCTGGAAAGTGGATGTGCCGCAGCAGCGCCGCGATGAGCACTGGAGAAACATGCTGAATGAGGTAAGCGCTTATGTCGCCTCCACCGGGCAAATGCCCCGTTACAAGACCTACGACACCGAGCATGAACACCGGCTCGGAGTCTGGTTGCATCATCAGCATCAGGCCCGCACCGAGAGCACCTTGCTCTCTTGGCGGGAAACCGCCCTGAACGAGGCGGTTCCGGGGTGGCGTAGCCGGTGCTGACTAAGTAACGATCTTTAAATCGACGTTCGAGCTTCCGCTCTCAATACCTAAGACCATCTGATGGCGGATTCACCAAGCGATATCGGAGATATCGCTGAGCGGGCCCCGTGAGTTGGATTGGGTCAGCATCAGGTCATCAGCGTCATGCACGGGAGTTGGGAAAACTAGTCCTGTGCGTTCTTCTACTTCACTGACGGTGATTTGGTAGACCCGGAACTCATCTAACTCCATCAGCGCCTGCAACCGGTCAAGGTCCTGGGTTAGGAGGAACGCTCGGGCGGTGAGCTGCCCTGCCTGTTCAAAGAGGATGATTTTCCAGTATTCGGTAGGGATCTGATAACCCCGGTAGTGCTGATCCTCATCCCGCAGGACGGGGCCGGCGAAGACGCTACAGCGCAGGTCATCGAGCTCCACGTCCTCGTAGAGGGCGTTTTCCAGCCGTCCCCAGATCCCGGCTTGTCGGGATTGGTTGAAGTCCTCCATTTGTGGGGTGATGTTGGTGAAGTAGAAGGAATCCTTATTCGCTTGGGCTGCTTCGGTGTCTGGTCCCCAGGTGAGGTCGGCGCGGCGGGCCAGATGCCCACGCTTAAGCAGATTATCTGCATAGAGGTCGTTGCCGGCTTGGTCTTCGGCCGGGAGGCGCGGATCCTTGATGAAGTTGATGCCTGTGCGGGAGAGCAGCTGCAGGTGTGATCCGTCGATGTTCCAGCCCACCCAGCGGGCGAACTTGCGCGACTTGCTCAACGCCAAGGAGAAGTGGGTGTAATCGATGACGGGAGAGCCGTCGACCTGCACTAGATCTTCGGCAATATCGGCGTTGGGAGTTGGGAGGTCAATGGTTGTGGTGAGGAAGTGCGGGTGAGATCCCGCTGGTTCACTGGTTGCTGCTGGCTCATGTGCGGGCGTCCTTCCCTATATCAAGACTCTTGAGGGTCTACGCACCACGGTAGGATGTCGGCAGACCCTTGACTAGAGACAGCGGAGCCTGGGAATAATGTTCCTTTGTTTAGATGTTGACCTTCGTGCACCGTGAGGACCCCCTCACCTCATCGATGAGTTCATGGGGTCAGCCAGAACGATGGGCATTCTTTCTCGCCAACTGAGTCCGGGTGAGATCTGCGGTGAGGGGAACGGCCGAGTCGAATGGGGTTGCTCTCGCTTCCCATGAAAAGGGCAGCGGCCGCTTAGCGTCGTAGGGCTCGTTTGCACACTGCCTGTGGGCGAGAGGGCGGCCTCACTCAAGTTCTTGCGGGCGTCCTGGTGAACAAACGGGCATGAGGGTGGCATAGAGACCGACTCCTCGGAATTGAAGGATTCTTGGGCCCGCGGGTTAGGTAGTGGAGGGGAAAACTGAGGAGGTTTTCCCTCCACTGATGCAGGGTCGTGGGCTTTTTGGGATGTTGCTGGGTAGATTCCTGTGCTCTTGACGTATCCCCGTTACTGTCACGTAGGGTCAAATAAGAAGCTAACTAGTGAACAATTGCGGAACTTATGACGAATACCCCTCGTAAAGACATCTATCTTTCCCTCACCGGTGACCAGTATGACGATCTGACCAGTGCTTTAGAAACCCATCGGAACAGCTTTGAGCGGCTGGCGACCGAAGCGGGCAACGGGTTCGGATACCTGGACACCACGTACTGGACACAGCGAGTCACGGAAGTGCAGCAGTTACTTGACGCGGTGCATCAACTGGCCCTGGGTGAGAGCCCAGAGCAAGTAAGGCAAGAGGTGCATGAACACGAGGTCAAGAATACGCAACCGGATTCTGGCTCCGAGGTCGGCTCAGAAGGATAGGCGTGCTGAAGCTGGCAGGAAAGGTTGCCACTTCCCTGCCAGTCCCGGCCAAATATGCCGTGCGGGCTACCGCGCTGAACCTCGTGGGGTTGATGCCCGTTGCCGGGATTTCTAGAACATCCCAATTACCGCCGAAAGCATGACCGATGACTGGCCTTGATGCGATGAAGCGGTAATCTATGCAACTTGGCTTATGCTCCTCTACCGGTGAATGCTATTAGATCTAGCTGCCGAAGCGCTGTGCGTAGGTCCTGGTCCCGTTGGCCGGATGCAACGTCGGGATGGGGTGGGTGACTGAGCTGGCGTCCCAGTACTTGGCTCGGAACGTCACCAATCCGTCCTGTTCGGCACGAGCGAAGAGGTTCTGGATTGGAGTCGAGTCCTTTTCCTGGTCAACGGTGCGCAGGGCTGGGTTGGGTGTGGAAACGTAAAGGAACTTCAGCTCATCGAGCTGGGGGTCAAGCATGGCGACCAAGACCGGCCGGCCGTGCATGGAAACTAGCCCCATGACATCGTTGACCGGTTCCGTAGGAACGGCCATAACGACCGGCATTCCCTGAACCCAGCCATGCTGGGCCAGATGCTGGCGTCCTTCGCGAGAGCCGAGCAGATCGGTCACGCGTTCGGCGGTTTTGGTTCGTACGATACGTCCTGGCATTGGTACTACCTCACTGTGTTCTTGAGTCTTCCGAGTGATCCCCATCAACTTGGAACAAGCCACCACGCAAACCGGCTACCTCTCATCCTGCCCGTTTACGGCGCTATTACTACCCTAAAACCCTATCCCCATCAGGGATAGTCCTGCACGAAAGGTCAATAAAAGTTCATGTCAACGCAATAAATTCACGGGAAACCGGCCGTTGCGCGGACGGTTGAAGAACCATTATTAACAAGAATTTCTAAATTATAACTACTAGTCAGACAGTATTTTGAAGAGGAGAAGAGCGCCTGTGATTTGGAACATAGGTCCAATAATCCCAAAGGGGCAAATCTTCTCAGGATTCCTGGAGGATACTGCTGGTGGAACTGGTTGTAATCTAACCGTTATAACTGGTCGAGGGATTCTGTGTGGGGTTTCGATCGGTGCGGGGATGAAGCGGGATTTCGTTGATCGCGGCGCTGTGGGCCCAGAATGCCACCCGGAACGGTGTGAGTCGATTTCCTGCGTGTCTCACGCAGAGTTCTCGCACTGTGGCCTCGGAGGGCAGGGGCGCAACCCGGGCGAAGATCGGGCTGGGAACCGTGATGTGCCATAACTGAATATCATCGGCGGCCTCATCGGTGAGGGCTAGCAGTACGGCCCGCCCGTGAACGGAAACTAGTCCCATGACATCATCTACACGCTCAGCTGGGCGAGCGAAGACTACCGGCATGCCTTCCAGCCACCCGTATGAAGTGAGGTGTCTTCTGGCTTCAGGGCATTGCAGGAGCTCTTGCACGCGTTGGGTGGTATCGGTATGCAGGTTCGGGGTGTTCATCTATTCCTCCGCTGATGGCAGCTCGCCAAGAGTGAATCGTTCACGAAGCCTGCGGTTCCAAACCGCAGAAGTTTTCCCCGTGTTTCGCTTTGGGCGCTCGGTGATCATCGTGGAGTGTTTCTCTGAGGATACCGTCTAGATCGGGAAATGGGACGGTTGAATTGCCGCGCAGAAGAGGCTGGCGCAGCCTTCCGCTTTCCCGGTCGTGGGATGTCAGGCGTCGAGCAGATTTGTCGAGGCGTTAGCGCACTTCACTCCTTGGGTAGCGGGGCGTGCGCAATGCCCACAGACGTCAGGAACACAGGGCGTGGGCATCGCTGGCATTCGCGGGACTGAGAAGCACCTTACGTTTGCGCGAAAAAGGTTTCCTTTGTGGGGTGTGACTTGGTTACTCGCTGTGGGATGGGAGGACTGTGTTGTCGAAGCGGGCTCGGGCTTGGTTGATTCTTTCCATGTTGCGTGTTGCCCACGCGAGTATTTCTTCGATCGGGCTGCGCATGGACTTGCCTAGGGGCGTGATCTGGTATTGCACTGCGACGGGCCGTGAGCTGAGGAGGTGGCGTTCGATGACACCGTTGCGCTCCAAGCGGCGCAGGGTGGTTGTCAGTGATTTTTGGCTGACGTCAGGAATGGCTCGGCGCAGTTCGTTGAATCGCCGGGGAGAATCGCATAGTTCGCTCATGACCAGCAGTGACCATTTATCGAGGACCTGATCGAGTAGCTCGCGATGGGGCGTTGAGAGGGTGAGTGGTGAGGGGGTGGTTTCGGGCACGATACCTGGTTTCGTTGCAGTAGCTTTTGTTGACCAAGTATAAATTGTATACCTGCAGTTCGCAGGGCAAGAGATGAGGAGAATGGCATGCCAGTACAGTATTTGAGCCCGGAGGGGATGATCCCTCAGACCCCGTATCATCACGTCGCGGTGGGGACCGGGACACGGTATGTTCACGTGGCTGGGCAGGTAGCCCATATGCCTGATGGGGGCCCGATTCCGTCTGATCTGGCTGGCCAGGTCGGCCAAGCCTTGCGTAATGTGCGGCGTGGGTTGCAGGGTGCGGGGGCAGAATTCCGGGATGTGGTGAGGCTGACGGTGTATGTCACCGAGTGGGAGCCGTCGAAGATGGGGGAGTTCATGGCGGGGGTGGAATCTGTGGCTCAGGAAGTGGGGTTGCCGATGCCGATGCCGCCGGCGTCGTTGATCGCGGTGGTGCAGCTTTTTGAGCCTGGGGTGTTGGTTGAGATTGAGGCGACCGCTGTGGTGTAAGTGTGCGGGTGGAGCGGTCGAAAACGATCGTTTACGGGAACAGAAAAGGTGCAGGTGGGGAGCCTCACTTCACCTGACCCTTTATCACTTCGGGCTATCCCGATACTTGGGACCATAACTTTTTGTCCGGATGACCCGAGGAACCGTTTCTGACACCATCATGTTTCAAATTCATTGACGAAGAAACTCTAAATTTTCCTGCTACCGCTTGTTCTTGCCTAATGAGGGGAGTCCACCTCGCATGTTCGGTCTTTTCGAATTCGGCACAAGATTCTGGGTCGGCAGTGTAATCGCCACCGTGTGTAGCGATTTTAACTGTTTCCTCAGTACCTTGAAGGATTCCAGATCTTGGCTCGTAAGGTTTCGCTGTTTTTCCAGGGTGTCGAGCAATTTAGTGCAACGTGAAATTGCAGCCAGAGCGTCATCTCGATCCCGGTGATGAAGCCCCTGACGTAAGCGGGCAATTCGGTTGGTTAAATCTAAAGCTTTTTGTCGAGGATCTTTAACTGCACGCGAAGGCTTATACCTAGAGGGCCGTTTGACTGGACCGATTATTTGCAGAAGGACGCGGCGGTCTGTTGCTGAAATGAAGTCACCTACAGCGCCTTGGTTCACCTGGACGGAGTTTTCTCTACAAAGTGCTTGGAGCTGGTATTCGCTGAGCAGTGTCTCTTGGGAGACCGATTTCAAGTAGGCGATTTTCCGTTGATGTGTCGTTTTTTCATTCATGACTTCCGGCCCTCTCTTCTAAATTGCTGGCGTTGATTCGTCGGTAGAGGGTCGCGCGGGACATTCCCATGTCTTTGGCGACTTGTGTTGCGGGTTCGCCGGCCTGGATGAGTTTTGCGGCAGTGCGGATCTGTGATTCGGTGAAGGTGGGGCGCCGGCCGCCGAGGTCGCTGCCGGTGGTGCGGCGTTTGCTGACGGAGTCGGTGATGCGTTCGCGTTTGATCTCTAGTTCCATTTGGGCCAAGGCGGCCATGACGGTGAAGACCATGGCTCCCATGGGTGTTTTGGTGTCCACGTCGCCGCCGCCGAGGTTCAGCACGCGGAGCCCGATATTGCGTTCGCGTAGTTCCTGGGCGAGTTCGAGCATTTTCTGGGTGGAGCGCCCGAGCCGGTCCAAGGTGGTGATTATGAGGGTGTCATCCGGATGCAGCGCGGTCAGCGCTTTATCTAACCCAGGTCGTTTGGCCAGTGCTCCGGATTGGCCGTGGTCGGTGTAGAGGTCGTCGCGGCGAACACCGGCCGCAAGGAGGTCTTGGATTTGTCGGTCGGCGTCTTGGGCTTTGGTGGATACGCGGGCGTAGCCGATCAGTTTGGGCATTGGTCCTTCGAAAGTGTCTCGCAACTAATGGTGCAGGCATGATTTTACGTCATTGGTTGCGACACATAGTTGCAAGAATTTTAGACCGTTGAGTTTCCGCGGATTTTTAACCGGGGGAGTGGTGCGTGGTGAGACGTCTTGCAACCTATAGGTTTCAAGACATATCGGATATTGCGATTAGGTACGGTTGCTGTGGGTACATTGGGGCAACGGCGCGCATTTGGGTGAGTCGAAGTTTGACGATTGGTTTATGGGCCAGGTGGCGGCTGCTCACGATTCCTCGCCTATGGAATCGTGCCTCTGTGCGTAGATCACCATATTGATGGGGTAGTGCTGCGCCTGAAGCCATACGCTGGAAGCAGCTGCGTACCAATAGAGCAAGGCATCGGCTGAGGTACCGACGAAGTGAGTCGTCTGATCTGTAGGGAGCGCATGGTAGCCGCCCTTTTCATCCATATTTAATAGAGCTCCTTTGTCTAGAAAGCAAGCGTTGTCAATGCGCTTATCCACCTCTAGTGGCCTGTTATGTTCCTCAAAGGCCTCAGCGAGATTTTTCGCAGAGGCACTTTCGTAGGCGAAAAGGGAATAGGTGATCGGCCACGCCGGCGCCGGGCCTCGGCCGTAAAGGTCATAGCCAACGACGTGCCCAGGAGGGGGGTAGAAGTAGGCTTCCTTCTTAAGGCGCTTTACTTGCTGCATATTCTTGATGACCCCGGGGATGTCCGTTTTTGAGATACTCGACTTGACCTCAATAACGGCAACGACCCCCTCTGCTGGCACCACTGACGTTCCGTCTTCGGGTGAGTGGAAGATGTGAGGTGTTCGCTTAGCGTCATAGATGATTACGTCAGACTGCAGGCTGATATCGCCGTGACTGTCGATTATCTGACCTTGAGTTACGCCTAATGAAGACGGAAGCCGCGCCTGCAGGAACTTTCGCAACGCTTCTTCTGCCCCTGTGCCGCTAGTGGCGTTGTGTCTAATGATTTTGCGTAGACGCGCCAGTTCGAACTGGAGCATCTGCGCATCTGTTCGCCAAAGCTCTCCAAGGTTGATTTTCTTCATATCGTTCATAAGTGCCAGTTTATTGGCATGCTGGCCTTGCGCTCCTGTTGGCGCGTAGTGGCTCATCTAGATAAGCCGAGAGGTCAACTTTAGAGAATTGGCTTATGGCCGCGCCTGACATAGGTGGATGCCGAGAAGGATTAGGACCGGTTCAACTCGATCCGTGGGATTAGTGCTGCTACTAAGTGCCGCTCGTTATCGACCTATGAATCCTTGAATTATCTATATAACCAAGGTTATAATTAGGTTGAAGTGCGTGGAAATTCTGGTTTAAGGGGGAGTGATGAGTCAGGCTGTTGAAGGCCCGTGGAATGCTGCGATTTTGGCGGCTTTGCGGCGGCATCGGGCGTTGAGAGCGGTGGGGGATCTTGATTACAAGCGTGTTTTGAAGGCTGCGCTGGGTGAGAAGATTCCGCAGAAGGTCCTTGCGCAGACGCTGGGAGTCTCGCAGCCGGCTGTGGCGAAGGCCCTGAAGGGTGCTGTGGATGTTGTTGATGTGCTGGATGGCCACAGTAGTGCGACCCCTTATGAGGTGTGCCAGCGGTATGCGGCGGGACTGCTTGAGCGCGAGGCGATGATTATGGAGCTGGCAGCGTGGCCTTATCCGCCGACTCCTATGGCTGATGAGTATGGGGACTACCAGGATACGGATTCTGGTACGTTCGATGATGTGGTGGTCGCTAAGCGTCTGGGTCTGATTGACGGTGAGGCTTATGCGGAGATTGTTGCCCGGATAACTGCGTCATCTTGACGCGTTAGGAGACTTGGCTGTTGGAGATTGACCAGCGGATCGCGGAACACTATGCCGTCTTGCAGAAGGTCATGGCAGATGCGGCGATGAATCCCCTCGGGCCTCAGGCGACGATTAATCAGCCGGCGAACTATACGCGGGTTGGCGGCACCTATATTCCTACGCCTGAGCGTGAAGCGTTGCATGAACGATGGATCAACGAGGTCATCCAGGAAGCAGCCCTGAAGGCTGAGATCGGCGCCAACCATCATGCGGTGGTCATGGCTGGTGCACCGGGTATGGGGAAGGGAACGATCCAGCGAGAGCGACTGAATGATCTGCCTGGATTCGTGGCATGTGACCCGGATCGGTTCAAGGAAAAGATCATTGAGCACGAACTGCGTATGGGCACCCTCGATGCCCTAGACACCCCGCTCATGGCTGAGCTTAAAGAGCAGGGCCACGCGTTTGCCCCGATGGAGTATTCCACTCTGGTGCATCAGGAATCCTCAATGGTTAGTCGCCAGTTGCAACAACAGTTGCAGCGAGAGGGTCAGGATTTCATTATTGACACCGTGCTGAAAGATGTGGACTCGGCACGCGGCGTCATGGCCAGGTTGGATGACCAGAACTATACCTATGACGTGGTGAGTGTCCAAGGCACTGCCGCCGAGTCCAAAGCCGGTATCTATGGGCGGTGGGAGAGCGCCCATCGAGACTATCTGGAAGGGAATAACGAGCTGGGGGGCAGGCCTGTGCCTTCGGAATTTGCGAACGACACTTTTCCCGATCCTAGCGGCCCATCGACGACCCAGGAAGCGGCTCGATGGCTTGCTGATCACGGCAAGGGAGTGATTTGTTTCCAGCAGTACCGTCGCGGTGCGGACGGACCGGAGATTGATCTTGTGAAACAAGAAGGAAAGCTCACGGCGCGTAGGGTCGCGATAGCACGGAAAGCTTTTCCCACGGCGCACGAAGTGCCGAAAACTCTCCGAAAAATGAACCGCCCTGGTACAGGCCGAGGAACCGGAATCGGAGACTAACGGCACACCCTCCCCGTCCCCCGATACATGCCGAACTACACGCCCCGGTTTCCTGTCCAGGGTGGGCGCAGCCCATCGCGCAGCGACGCGTAGCGCCCTTGACAGGTGACCGGGACGTGTCACACTCAGGCATCGGGGGGCCGGGGAAAGTACGTAAGTGCAACAGTAAAATTTACTCCCGCGTGCCATCTGTACTAGAGGCCGTGCACAGGCCACGATCACCCGTCGTAAGTGAACTCAGGTACCGCAGCTTGTGACTTGTGTGCGGGCGGTCGTTTGGTTCCTGCTGTCCATCATGTGTGCGAAAAAAGCAGCGGAGCGGGAGGGCTTTTTCGTGCACATGTGGGCAGGAGGCCACCCACGTAACCAGGAATAAATAGTGGGCCGGCACTCACCGTGAGGTGAGTGCCGGCCCATTGCTGTGTGTTCGTTTAACTTTCGGCTGCTGGGGTTGTTTCGTTGGCTTTTTTGCGAGGCCGGCGGCGGGATGGGGCGCCGATCTTATTCAGCTCGGTTTGAGTCCAGCCTTTTTTCAACGCAGCGGTGAAAGCTTGCTTTTCAGCGGCCTTGGCTTGCTCTAGTTGCTGCTCGGCTTCCACGCGGTCGGCGACGGCTTGGGCAATGTCGTTGGCGGCTTGCATGCGCAGGTCGTTTTGCGCTTGGAGCTGTTCGAGAATGCGGGTTGCAGCATCACTCATGGTTTGCGCCTTCCGGTTAGGCTGCGCCGTCTTAGCGGGGCCGATCCGGCGCTGGTCTGATGTTTCCAGCGTAGCGCGGTCACGCTGCGAAACCAACGCATGTTGCACCTTGGTGAGTTGGAGTGCCCCGCCGTGGAGGCGGAGCAAGCTATACACTTAGGTGCCCTAAGTTGCTTGTGTCCTTGATCTTCGATTCTGCGGGTGGGACAATCGACCTATTGGGTCGTTTGGTGTTGCACTGGGCTGGGAGGTTGATTCGCATGGCTCGTTTTGATTCGCGCAAGCGTCAACCGAACGCGACCGGTGGCCGTTCGGTGCGGCGCGTGGTGAAGCTGACCGTTGAGCAGAACCTGGCTTTGCAGGTGATGGCTGACGAGGTTGGCGTGTCGGTGGCGCGGTTGTTGGTGGAGTCTACGTTGTCGCAGTCTCGTGGTGAGACTGCTGCGGAACGTCATGAGCTGATTACCTCGTTGTTCTTGTTGCAGCGTGGTCTTGCCGCTGCGGGGAACAACATCAACCAGATCGCCAGGGTGGCGAACACGACCGGTGAAATCAAGGACGAGCTGCACGATTCGTTGGAGCATCTGCGCGCGACGGTGGCGCGCATTGATGAGGTCTTGGAGTCGTTGAAGATCGTGGGGGAGCCGGCATGATCCCTAACGTGGTGCGCGGTGGTCGCTTGGCGGGTTTGATGAACTACTTGGTCGGGCCTGGTCGTGCGAACGAGCATGAGAATCAGCGGTTGATCGCGGGCGATGACCGGGTGACTTTTGCTTACGCTCCAGGCACGGAGTTGTCGAAGTATGATGCGTTTGAAATTGCCGCAATCTTGGATGCCCCGCGCAAGCTGCACGGCACCGAAGTGGCCAAGCCGGTGTATGCGAAAGATGAAGTCGCTGGTGGCTTCTTGACTGATGAACAGGGCAAGAAGATCAAAGTCGGATCGACACCAACACATGTGTGGCATTGTTCGTTGTCCCTGGCTGCATCGGAAGGCGCGGTGTCGGATTCTCAATGGAAAAGCATTGCAGAGTCCTTCGTGGAGAAGATGGGTTTCATTGATCCGGACGGCGCGAAGTCCTCGCGCTGGGTTGCGGTGCATCACGGGGCATCGAAGAACGGTAACGACCACATTCATCTAGTGGTGCAGATGGTGCGTGAAGATGGCACCAAAGCGAAAACTCACAATGACTTTCACCGTGCCCAGGTCGCGTGCCGTGAGCTGGAAAACGAATACAACTTGCGTTCCCTGGAATCGTCGGTGACGCAGCAACAAGGGTTGTCGGGGGAGAAACCGGCGGAGCGTGAGCGTGCAGTTCGTGAGAGCTATGCGGTGTCTGATCGCGTGGAACTTTCCCGGCGTCTGCGCGCGGCGCTAGCAAGCTCATCGACGGCTGATGAGTTCATGCGTCAGCTGCCTCACATGGGGGTACAGGTTGCCCCGCATTTTGCCAAGGATTCCACTTCTCGGGTGACTGGTTACAAGGTGTCGTTGGGGACGAAATCTGGTGAGGATCGGGCGGTGTGGTACGCGCCGTCAAAGTTGGATCGCAGCCTTGGCTGGCCGTCCATTAAGGAGCGTTTCAACGGTGCTGGGGTGCGCGAAGCCGAACAGTTCTTAGCTAGCTGTCACAGTAGTGCCCGGGTGCAACGTGCGTCAGGGTACCGGGCGTTTGATTTGTCCCAGTCCACTTCCGCGAAGTTGAGTTCCGGCCAGCTTGGGCCGGATACCTTGGCGAATATTTACGCGCGGTTGTCGTTGGAGCTGGAAGGCAATAGGCCGGGAAGTTTGGCGCGACTGAGCACGCATATGGCCAGGGCCGGTCAGGGCTTGGGCAACCGGGCCTATGCTGCACGTTTAGCGGCCCGTTTCGGGTCGCGGTCTGCGGAGCAGGGCTGGATGGCTGTGCTGCGTCAGGCGAACCGTGTTTCCCAGGTGATGATTCAGGGGCGCATGGCCGCAGAACGTCCGCAACTGACTCAGGCTGCGCAGCAGGTCGTGGCAATGGCGGAGAAGATCGTCCGAGATGCCGAGCAGCGCCTACCGGCTCACACCGTGGTGCAGCCCGGTGCGCGAATGACCAAGAAAGATCGGGATCACGGCTTAGGCCGGTGACCGAACAGAGATGGGAGAGTGCAGGACATGGAAAACGACGAAGAATCAGATATTTCGATGGAGTTCGGCCGTGTGCTGCGCATGGTTATGGGCGCGGCGCTGCAAGCCAAGGAAGCCGCCGACCGGCGCGCTGCGAATCAAGACCCCACAGCCCAAACGCACCGGATGCAGCAGCAGCTTGCCTCGGTGTTGAAGAAGGACATGGCTGCACCGGGTTTCGTGAAAATGAGCTCCCAGCAAATCGCTGACCGCATGACCGTGGCCTCTGAACTTTCAGCCCGTCATCCCGATGCTTCGAAGGCTTTTATGGCTGGATCTGATCGGCTGCGCAACGAGCTGGGGATCAACGTAGAGGACATTTACAAGAATCATCCGCAGTCGGTCGAGGAACGCTATCACGCGTTACGCAATGCCATTGATGATTATCAAGCCAGTACCCGACTGAACCAGGAAGCAAGCGCTGAACGCGGCCAGGACGAACCAGAAGCTTCCACCCAAGCTGAGGCGAAGGAAGAGCAGTCACAGGCCCGTGAAGAAGCTGCCGAAGGGCATCTGAACAAGGCTGAACAAGCCGAAGGTGAAGTTCAGCTTGATGCTCGGGATCGGGATGCGGCTGAGGGCCGCGAAGCAGTCAACGCCCCGAGCCTGGGGAAGCCCGAGACGCAGCACGCGACCGGGGCCAGTGTGCACCCGGATGATGTGGGGCCAGGATCTAAGACTGCGGCTGCGGTACTCGCCCGGGCGAGGGCTGGCCAAGGATTCCCCAACAAACCCGGTGAAGCGGTGCGTTTTGGTAGGGCAACCCGTCCGGCGGCGCAGCGCGGCAGCGTGCAAGCACGAAAGCGTGGACAGGGCGCCGAGGTGGGGCGATGAGCTTCATCAATGATGAGAACCTGGAACCATCCGCACCAGCCGATGAAGAACAGAGTGCGGAAGTAGAGCATCCGTTAGCTTTTGAGACGGAAGAGCAATGGCTCACCGGGTGGGCTTTGCCCAACTTCCGGCGGCGGCTGAACAAGGGGGAGTTCCGGTGGGATCCTGAATGGTGGCGTTATGAGGAAGCGATCACGCTGATCACCTCGTTGTGGTTGAGCTTCGAAAAAATGCGGTGGGAGGGCGCTACCGGCATGGCCGCGTACATGCGCGATTACTTCTACCCATTGATGGGGGAGCTGACTTCACCGGACGGCCCGTTCTGGGATTATGACCCGCCAGTGCGCGAGGACGTGCCGCCGGAATGGCCAGTGCAGGTGATAGCTGGCGAGTCGGCCTAAAGACGAGGCTAGAGTACCTAAAAGTGGTTTGGCACGCTAGCCTAGTTAAGGAGTACTCCCGGAATTATTCATCGAGTTCAAAATTTCCGTCATGCAGAAGTTACCTATTTTAGCAGTTTCGACACTATTCGTCGTTAATGCCGAAGTGGAATTCCAGTTGCTGACGGTTCCCGATGTTAAGGCGGCGATATAGTTTCGCCAGCCGGGCTTCCACAGTATGCACCGAGATATGCAGTTGTACGGCGATTTCTTTATTGGTTAGTCCACTAAGAACCAAGCGCACTAATTCAAGTTCCTGGCGGCTAACCTCGACTGGAGATTCAGGAGTCTTACTTATTTTTCGTCTCCCTGCCTTCAATGAATCGCCATCATCGATAATTATCGAAGATTCTAAAAATTGATTATCGGTAAATTTATTTTCTAGTGCATTCATTAACTTTTGCGCAAGTATAATCATAGATTTAACTCTGTCGTTATAATTTCGATAAAGATTAGCTGGGACTCTCCAATCGGACGGTGAGTTGAGCGCTTTGAGTTTGTAATCGAATGTTTGACTAATTATGGTGAGCAATCGCTCTTCGCTGTCTGATATTTCCTTGTTTTGAATATTAAAATTATTAAGAAAATCCCGTAACTCTGTTACCCATAGATGCCATTCTTCTGTCGACAGGCATACGATTGCATGGAGATATTCAAGATCTTTTTTACACAACGGGTGCCACGCAGTAAATAATTCGTATGAATTTGTGTGATTAATCCCCATTTCTTTCCAGGCCGTGTACTCTTTTTCAAAATATGGAGCAAGGCGATCCATCTCATTTTGCTTTAACTCATTTAGTAACCATGAATATTTTTCAGTAACGAGTTTTTGTATTTGATAACTCGCATACTCTTCAAATGGGTATTTGTTCATGAAATTTCTCCATTCTCAACAAAGCCAAATGGTGATATATAGTTATTTTTTGGCTTACAAACTTCCCGATGTGTGGCCGAGTTGACGGTCCTGGAGGAAGCATCGGTGTCATATCGCTCTACCTTGACAACATTCTCTGGGTTTGCCCATAGAATGTTGGCTGCGATCAAGTGCTTATACTGATGATGTTTTCTATATTTTTCCGTTCGGCGACGGGTTTCCTTAATTACGCTTGAATCCTTTTTTAGGTCTTGGTAACTGGCACCCTGTTTGACAAATAACTCTACGTAGAACCAAAGTGGAAGCGCCTGCACGAGTCCAAGAAATCCAGATGGGTCGAAGCCGGCGCTAGCTGGACTGAAGAGTCGTAGTTTCCCATCAAGAATGGCAGGCTTTTTACTAGATAAGTATCCTATGTGTTTCCATTCATCCAATGCGTCAACTGCGGCTCGACGAAGCACGAGTCCTCCCATTGAATGCCCTACGAGAAACAACTCTTCATATTTATTTGAAATTTTTTCCCGCACTGGTTTTTCGTTAAAAAGCAACATGTCTTCAAAGGGTTGTGGGTAGAAATCATTTATTTGTGCGCGAAGTCTGTCTGCCGCTGCGGCAACTTGTTGATTAACCGAATCATATTTTATGAATATTAGGTCAGTTTCCTTCCACCATTCGCTAGTAGGTGGTTTGATAAATTCACCCCATGTGGAATCTGCGCTTCCTCGCCATCCGTGTACGAATACGACCAGTTTCTTGGCAGGCTTTCTTGATATTATCCCAAAATTGACTAGAGGGTGATTAATGCTGACATAGCCATGTGTAAACATGTTTACCGCCTTGCTAGATAAGCCAGAGAATTTAGTTGGTTTTGGCAATTAAATATCCGGAATAATTGAGTATTGTAACCTATTTTTGCATTAAATGACATATCGCTCAATGCTCTTGTATTGACTCGTAGTGTCGTTGTGAAAGTTTCACTTCTTGGCCGTAAGGCTTTTGGGAGAAGTGCACGAGTTCGAGTAGTCCTGCGGGGATGCCCGAGCCGGTAACGATGGCACGGCCTCGGGGCAGCGCGCCCAGGTCGGAGACTTCCAGGATGGACTCTCGTTGCATCGAGCTGGACACGGAGCGCCCATTGCGGCCACTGGTACTGGAAGAGCGCTTAAGCACATCGCGGGCACCGACGAGCTTTTCCAGATACGGCAGAAACTTATCATCGGACAGACCCGAGCCGGCCACACGGATATTGGACGCGCCCCACAGCTTATCCATACCGTCTTGCCCGTAGGCTTCCACCCCTTGCTTGTAGGACTGGAAGAACGTGGACACCACGATGCCGCGCGAACCATAGTGCGAATACACGTCGGGCAGCTCGCGCCAGCGCACCACGTTCGCGGCCTCATCCAGCACGGCCATCATCGGCGTTGTCAACCGTCCACCGGGCAGCGCGGCCGCAGTCTTTTCGGCGGAATCCATCACCGCCATCACCAACGCAGCGGTGATCGCGCGGGCTGTGCCCGCGCCTTCCTTAGACACCAGATACAAGGTATCGGTGCCGGTCGCGAATTTACGGTGATCAAACTCGGGACGGGCAAAGTTCCCATTCGGACGAATCCAGGGCGTGACTTCCTCGTAGGAGAGCACCGTGATCCAAGGGCGCATCGTGCCATACACGCCGTCCCGCTGCTTGGAGGTCAAGCCTTGGATCTGCCAGAGCGCCGACGAAAAATCCTGGTACCCGTGCTCGTCTAGAAGGTCGCGTGCGGTTTTGTCCTCTGGATCTTGCGCCCAGGTAAACACATCAGTGATCGGGCGGTTAGCAACGGCCGCAGCAAACAAGAAATGAGACAGGAGACGCTTACCGTCCGATTCAAAGTATGCGTCGGATTTCGCACCGGCTGAGGTTTCCGAAGCAATAAACACATCGGCCAGCTTGACCGCAGTTTTCATATCGGTCACGAAAGAGAGCGGATTCCACCACCAGGACGGTTCTTCTCCGATGATGCCCTGCACGTCATGCACCCACACAGCGCCGACGCGGGCGCGAGGGCCACGGGTCATGTCTACGATGTCGCGCTTATTCGAAGTGGCCAGTACCGGTCCGCCGGTTTCCAGGATCTGCGGCACGCACACGCAGGAGGTTTTGCCGGCGCGTGGCCCCATCAACCAGATCTGCACCCACTCATAGGAAGCAAACAAGGGCTTGCGGTTGTTGACCAGCTTGGCCAGCGGCACCCCGATGCCGGCCTTGGTTGCGCCGAGGCGTTCAGCATCCGCCCGAGCCGCTGCTTCCTCCAAGGCTTTGAAGTCTTTGGCGTGGCCCATCTCCTTGGCCAAGTGATCAATGCGGGAGCTGGTGCCTCGGCTGCGCCGCCACACCACGACCAGCATGGCGATGACCGCCAGCAGGAGCAGCAGCCCGAGCGCGAACACGGCGATTTGCAGCCCGCCCACGGGCAGGAAGCCGCGGGATTGATCCATGAGGATCTGCACCGGATTATTCGAGGACTGCGGCACGTTCGGGTCGAGGATCGCCCCGAGCGTCCACAGCAGCACCCCCACAATCCCCAGTGTGAGGATGCCGCCGCCGATGATCCATAAAGTTTCATCGTTGGCTGGCTGGTTTTTGCGCCCGGAGCGCGGATCAGCGTTGAACATTATTTGACCATCTCCCAGGCCCGGTTGGTATCCGAGATTTCAAATTCCAGATCGGTGAGCTGCGTGACGAACGGAGTGCCCGGATTCTTACCCACCTTCATAATGAAATGCCCCGCCCCGGGCCGGCGGGAAGCCTTGTTGGTTTTCGGATCAACGACGGCTTCACCGGTCCAGTCAGTCATCAACGCTTTCTCCTTGGAGGACAGGGCGAACACTTCTTCCAGGTTGCCCATCTCCGAAGGAGCCAACCCGCCCAAAAAGACCAGCGCGGAGCGTTCCACGAAACCCCACGCGGTAGCCGTCAGGTGTTCCTTGGACAGGCGGAGGTCGTTCATGGTGTGGGTGATCATGACCTGCCCGATGCCGCGCCCACGATTCAGCCGGGTAATGGTATCGATGAAGTGCACCATGTCATCGGATGCCCTGAGGATGCGCCATAGCTCATCCATGACCAGGAAGTAGGTGCGCCGCTTGCGCTTACCCGCCGCCGCCAAATGCTGCTCAGCCGATACGGTGGCTGATCCGAGGTTCCAGCACAAGGACTGCACGGCCGCGACCAGCACGGAGTCGTTTTCGTTGACCCCGGAAATATCGAACACCACCGGCACCCCAGGGGTAATGTGCGCATCCGAGGGCTTGGCGAACATATCCCCGTAAGCGCCGGAGGGGCCGAGGTTAATCAACGCATCCAGCAGCGCTTGGAGGCGTTGGTCGTATTCGTGGTCATCATCGTAAGCGAGCACGTTCTGGCGCAGCACTTCGGGACGGGAGCGGATGAAATCCACCAGCTCACCAATCAACGGCGCATGGCGCAGCTCGGGGTCGAGTTCGTTGATCGCCACCGACAGGCAGGTGGACTCGTGCGGCTTCAACGGCCGGCCCAGCATCATCGAGGCGATGCCTTCCATCAGCGAGCGGCGGCGGCTGATCATCTCCTGGATCGCAATCTCGCGGGCCTTCTCGTTCTCAATCTCGTTCAGGCTGGCCACCAGCGGGCCAAGATCCAGCGGGTTGAGGTGTCCTTGGCCAGGAGAGAAGGTAATGACCTGCCCACCCAGGGCGCGGATGTGCGGCACGTAGTCGGGGCGGGAGTCGGCTAGGATCATCGGCACCACACCCCAGGCGGAGAGCACCGCCAGGAGGCGGTGCACCAGTGAGGTTTTGCCCAATCCGGGTTGGCCAAGAATGAACGCGGAGGGGTTGGAAATGATGCCGTTGAGGAACCACGAAATCGGGTCGCCGGTCACCAGGGTGTTGCGCAGCAGGTGCCGGCCCAACGGGGCACCAATGGTTGGTAAGCCGGCCCCGTTGACGAAGGGCCAAAATCCGCACACCTGCACACAGGAGCCTTGAATTTCGACCGGGTTTTCGATGTAGTTCACCGGCCCGCCACCCGGCCGATTCCACCCCGCATCCGACGGGGAGTACCGGGACTGGGCGCCCTCCGCCAACAGCCGGGAGAGCAAGCCCGGTTCCTTGGTCGGCTTAGGCGCGGCCTTCTTCGCCGCACGTTCCAGACGGGCTACATCGCGCTTAGACAGCGTGAGGCTGTGAGACTCAGTGAGATGTGAGAGGGCCAGATCCTCAGGGTTAGGCTTCTGGCGTTTCTTCTGGATCAGGGGAGTCATTAGAACCACGTCTTAATCTCGTCGGGGATCATCATGTGATCAGGCACCACCATCCCCAGCGGGAGGCCGGCTTGGAAGGTGACTGCTTGGTTCGCCAACGCCTCACGAACGCGCAGCTTGGCGTGGGAGACCATGCCGGGAACGGTGCGATCAAACTTCTTCAACTCAGCCTCATCCTTGACGCTGATGGTGATGATCAGCCCGAACCGGGTCAACCCGGACCCAAGGGCTTCTTCCTGGGCTGTTTTCTGAGCGGCGGCGAGCCGCTGGCGGGCGCGCACGGAGACACGCTGCTGCGAGCCGGAGAACATCGCATCCTTCTGCTCGTTCTCCACCACCGTGGAGGTCTGATCCGCTGGGATCGGACGATACAACAAGGTCACCCGCTTGCGCAGCGCGCCCTCACTAGGTGCGGTGAGACGGGCCAAGGAGTTGGACATGAACGCGCCGCGCGGACCTTCATACATCGTCCACGACTTCGACACCGCCCGGTCGTGCCGGTAGTGATCGAACGCGTCCAACGCGAACGACGGGCCAGCATCCTCCCACGCCAGCCCGGTACCCCCAGCAGCTTGGGCTTCTTCCACCGCCACAGCGGTGGTCGGGTCATAAGCGACACGGGTGAAGTCGATGATTTCCTGGGCAGTGTTCGGGCGTACCGCGCCGGCCCCGGTGTTCGCCAGCCCGGAAATGATGCCGGGGAGCTTGTTGCCGATTTCCTCAGCCATCTCTTCCATGCCCCGATCCCCGGCCTTCCCGTCAAGGCGGCGACCGTCAAAGGTGAGGGTAATGCGGGCCACGACCTCAGGCGCGGTGGAGTTATCGGTCTGGGCGATGCGTTCCACGACGCGTTGGGCGAACTCTGGCGCATCCTCGCGGTGATTGTCGGCCAACAGTTTTTGCAATCGGAGGCCGGAGTCTTGGGAGGATTCGATGGTGACCGAAGCGCCGCGGATTCCTTCATCGAGGCCGCGTTGGGTTAGCCAGTTCGCCCAGTGCGCGACTTGGTTGTCCACGTCGGCTTGGTCGATGAGGTTATCGCCGTTGGGGAAGCATTCCAGCACCACGGAGTAGTTGTGGTGGCCGCGTGAGGACAAGCGGATCAGTCCGAAGGGGTTGCCGTAGGAGTCCATGGATTCGGTCAACTGCGACTTCGCCATGAGGCCCGGAAGGCGTACTTGCCCGTCGGGGGTGAATCCGGTGGGGCCGGAGAGGTAGACGTGTTTTTTGGATGCGACTTTCTGCCGCTGCGCTAGACGAAGCATGAGTCTCCCATAGATTGAACGGCCTTGCTTTTTCGTGACCAGCAGCAACACGGCCCCGAGGATGGTGGCCAACGCGATGATCACTGCGGCCATGATCCAGCCGCGTGCTGCGGCGATGATGACGATGAGGACAATGGGCACCAGCATGAGGCTCTGGCCCATGGACAGGCCCAGCAAGCCTGAGCGGCGGGGCACGGTCAGGTTGCCGAAGGTGTTCGGTTCAATTCGCACGTCACTGGTGGCCATGTTTATTCGCCGTCCTCATTTACGAGCTTGCTGGGATTTGCCCCGTTGGTGAGGCCTTTCACGTCGCCCATTTTCTGCATGGCTTCGTTGAGCTTGTTGGGTGCTTTTGCCCCGGACGGGCCACCGGTAGACGGAGCATGTTCTTGAGGTGCATTTGCGGATTGGCTTGCGCTCCCAGCGTCGCCGGCACCGGAACCAGAGGAAGCAGAGCCAGCGGAATTATTGGCCCCAGCAGTTCCTGCACTGGCACCGGACGAAGTCGAACCGGAACCGGTGGAGCCGGTGCCAGTGGAACCGGTACCGGAAGATCCTGAACCCGTCGGTCCAGTGCTGCCACCTGCGGATGAGCTGCCCGAACTAGATCCGGCCCCGGAACCGGTGTCACCCGAGGCTGAAGAACCAGCCTCCGCGCCACTGACCGACTCAGAAGCGCCACCAGTACCCCCGCCAGCACCAGTACCGGCCCCGGCACCGCCGCCGGCAGCACCCGCAGCGGTCGACCCGCCGCCAGCCGCCGCCGCGCCACTACCGCTACTCGCAGCAGCACCAGCACCACCGGCCGCAGCCGCTGCACCACCAGTGCCCGCCAGGACGGCGGCACCAGCCGCGAGCGTGACACCAGCGCCCAAGGCCGCGCCACCGGAGAACGCGCCAGCACCGACCCCGGCCGCAGGAACAATGAACTTGATCAAGGCCGGCAACGCCAGCGCCGCCAGCAACAGGATCAACAACGCAATCAGCGTGGAGTGCATCGC
The DNA here is from genome assembly GCF_014647495.1 of Glutamicibacter protophormiae. GTDB lineage: Bacteria > Actinomycetota > Actinomycetes > Actinomycetales > Micrococcaceae > Glutamicibacter > Glutamicibacter protophormiae. The sequence goes on along the minus strand of NZ_BMPH01000020.1, from coordinate 23,893 downwards.
CTCAGTGACCGTGGCTTCCTCCCCTTCTGGGGCACTGCCTTGCACCAACATGCGGAACCCCAACGAGTAGATTCCCGCTGCGACCGGTTTAAACAGCAACAGGGCCACCAGCCAGCCATTGGCTTTACGCCACGCTTGCCGGCCCTGTTCGGAGCCGCTACCCGCCGCCAGCACCACGATGAATGCCGAGAGGATCAGGAACATCACGTCACGGAAATACATGAACAGCAGATTGATGACCGCACCGAGCAGCAACAAGATGAACAGCAAAAAAGCCGTGCCAGGACTCGCTAGCAGCGCGGTGCCCGAGGTGAGCATCTGGGTCAGATCCACATCCCCACCGGTAGAGCGTTCAACGATCCACCGGGAGAACTCATCCGAGGCTTTGAGCAGCACGCCAATGCCCACAGCGTAGGCGGTCGTAGCCAGAATCAGGTTCACAATCGGGGTGGCCAAGCCGATCAGACTGTTCTTCACATCTTGGGAAGTGACCAGTTTGATCAGGCCAATAAAGAACCCCAGAATGGCGAACCCTGCGACGTACCAGGACATGTCTGCACGAAGGCTCGTGACGGCCGCGTTATTCACATCCGGGCTGGCGGTATCCATCCAGAAGGTGGACACCTGCGCCACGAACGCCACCGCACCGTCATAGAGCGACTTCACGAAATCAGTGATCGCACTATCCGCAAGGTTCTTTAAACCCTCGCCGCCTTTGCAGATCAGATCCCATGGGCGGCATTCCGAATTAGCCACGATTGCACCTACTTCAAATCGGTGTAGGAGCTGGGGTCAGTCGTAACGTCCCATGCTGGCTCGCCAGATGAAAGATCTAGTCGCCAGTCATTTGCCTTGTCATCCCACAAAAGATCTACGCGGGTTGAAACGTACTGATTGCCAGCTGGGCCGATGTATTCCACGGAAGCAGCATCGTCAGAGCTATTCATGATCCTGTAGCCAGAAATTACTGGGTATTCAGAAGTTTGTTCCAGAGACATCCACTGTTCAAATAGCTCATCCCGTTGTGGTGATTCAGCCGCAGCATCAATGATCCCTGCCCCTGAAATATCGAGAAGTAGGGTCAAGCCTGCAAAAACCGCTCCGGAAGGCGTGTGACTAAAGCAGCGCCAAAATTCCCCATCCATCTTCGCCGGCCCATGCTCCGCCGAGACTGGCAACAGCATCCCCGCAGGGTGGCGCTTCCACTCCGTATCAGGAGCATCATTCGGGAACGACGTATCAGTGCTCAACGCAGGGCAATCCCCAGAGGCCAGCTTGGAAACCGAAGCCGAAGGAGATGCCGAAGGTGGCGCGGTGTCGACCGGCACCGAAGGCGCCGGCGCGGTCGGTGTGGCTTCTGGCTGCGGTGGGGTGCGGGGGAAGAAAATGAGCCCGAGGATCACTACCGCAGCGATGAAGGCGAGGATACCGCCCCAGAGTTTCCAGTTTTTACCTAATGGGTCAGTTTCAGCCATGAGGATCTTCTCTCTTTTCTCTTTGACGGTTCACGAACGGGCCTTAGACGAAGACGTTGATGATCGTTCCCGCGCTAATAGCCAGAATGCAGACGATCAACGAGATGATCAGTCCCTTGAAGCCATTGATTTCCCGTCCGGTGAAGGACGCGAACGCCAAGAACCCGGCCGAGGCGAGGAACCCTGCCACACCGAGCAGGATCACCGCCCACGCGATCCAGTTCAAGATCGTGGTGAACCCTTCGGTGCCCGGAGGCTGCTCCGGGGTGGGGTTAGGGATGGTGGCGGCGAGGTCGATACCGAACGCCAGAGCTTGCAACAACATGGGTGTGCCTTTCTATGGGGTGGGAGTGTTGAGAAGTTTGATGATTCGTTTGATCCGCCCAGGCAACCGGGCAGGATCAGGTGGGGCATCCAACCAGGAATCCATCCACGGGATATGGGTGCCCCGGGGCACCATCCGCAAGAGGCGTTTAGTCGCTTTCTTCCGGGCATCACTGGTGCGTGGCCCCGCCTCGATCAGCACCAAAGCCGAAAGCTGGGAACCGGTCAGTTGCCCGTTGGCCCAGGAACGGATGAACCGATCCGCAACGGCCAACCCGTGGTGATCGGTGCGAGCCACCGCAATCACCGGGATAGGCCACGCGCTGCCAGTCCAGGCGTTCTGTGAAACGGGCCAGGATTGACCAACCTCTGCCGCACCGTCACCTAAGAGCGCGGCCACTGTGGTGGCACCAGCTCCACCGTGTAGGCCCATGACGGCAAGACCTTCAAATGGGCCAACGTCGCTAACAGCCCAAGCTTCACCTGGAGCCTCAAGCATTGGAGACAAGCCAGGTTTCATTGGGCCGCTAACTAGCAGGTCATCGCCCATAATCTCATCTCGGATGTCGAAAGCGTCATTTTGCGTCACCTTCTTTTTGGAAGGGGCAAAAGGATTCGACACGGCTGACATAGTGCGCTCTCCTTAGTAGAGTGATCAGCACGAAAGGGTTGATCTATCATTTAGTATAAACTCGCAGTGAAGTCACTGTCAATAGTGTTACCTAAATATTATTGGGGTATTTCAAAGTTAGCCCTTTGTATGGTTAATTTGGGTAATATGGTTGACATGGATTTCACATTCATACACATTTGGAGTGTGACCATGAACGATCCAGAAGCCGTTGAGGATCTCATCGCAGATTTGCCGGAATGGGCAACGACCGAAGAGATCGCAGACGTGATGCGTGTGAAAGCGCAGACCGTTCTGAAATGGAACCGAGAGTATGGACTCAAATCGGTATCCATTGGCTCCCGCGTGCGTAGGTACCGGAAAAAAGACATTCGAGATTTCTTGCTGAAAAGTGATGAAGCCGCCGACTAACCCAGGAAGTTACGGGTAGTGAGTTAAATGACGATAATCGATCCCCAGAAAGTTCCCGCGTTCCCGGTCTATACGCTGCAAATCAGCGAAGACCGCCAGACGCTGACCTTAGACGGGGCGCAGGTACCCGTACTCGATGAGGAAGATTTCATCGAGGCGGGCAAAAATGCGATTATCGCCAAACTCGCTAACCACCACCTCGGCGTGGTGCGGGTACGAGCTATCGACGCTTCGACCGGCCAAACCTGGGACATGATTGTCGCTGCCACCGGCGAAGTCCTTGACCTCACCGAACAGCAAGAAGCTGAACTTGCGGCTACAGCCCGCCGGCAGCGCCGCACCAAGCGCCTGATGATCGCTGGGGTGAGCACCCTTACGGTGCTCACCCTCGGCGGCATCGGCACCGCCGTGGTCGTCGCGAACCAACCTGCCGCGACCGTCCCGGCCTACACCCCGCAAGGGGTTGGGGCCACGTTGCCGGCCGCGCCCCCGCCACAACACGAAGTGACGGCCGCGTGGAGCCACCCCACCCGGGAGGGGGCCACCGTCAACCTGATCAGCCCCGACCGATTGCTGACCGCTGATCCTGAGGGCACCGTCACCGGGCGTACCCCGGCCACGGGCCAGCCGGTCTGGCGTGGAGACAAAGCCCCCGAAGATCTGGCCTCCATGCACCAAGGCATCTGGGCCGGCAATCCCATCTATGCGGCCGCAGAGCGCAACGAGTTGCGCCTCTGGCCGGTAGACATGCCCTACGACACCCCGAGCGTGGCACCAACCAGCATCGCTTTGGAACCAGGGCAAACGGCGCGCACCGACACCCACATTCCCTACATCGACCTGGGGGATTGGTATATCCGGGTACCTGATCCGGCCGGCACGTTGCATGAGGTGATGATCCCACCCGGCTCCACCGTGCTGGACGTAGCCGCCGATGGAACGATCACCACGATCAGCGCCACCACCATCTACACCCTGGACAACACCGGCACGATCCTGAACGAGCAGAAATTCACCGCGCCTAAAGGTGCTATGAAATACCCGGTGCGAGTGTGGCTGCTGGACGATACCCACGCCCTGCTGGCCTGGGATGACACCGAACGCATCATGGGTGTTCTGGACACCACCACCGGAAGTCTGCTGTTCAGCGGCACACCGCGCACCATCCCCACCGCCACCGAACCCCTGCTGGTGGACAGGGACGCGAAAACCGCCGCCCTCGGAACGGTCGGCATCCGCTATGGGGCCAACGGTGCTCTAGTGGATCTACCCTCGGCAGATCTGTCCGCGATCCACGGCAACCTGATCTACGCGAACACGAACAACGGGCCGGCCACCCTGAACCTCGCCGCACCGGAGGCCGAGCCGAAGTCCTGGGCGAACTACCGGGCCGAAGATCCCGCCCCGGTGCTGGTCACCGATGACGCGGTATATGTGGTGGCCACCCAGTTGGAGAACACCACCGTCTACCGCTCCAACAAAATCCAGTAGGGAGGGACAGGACTATGGGCGAAGAACAAGGCGGCGGAGCCAAAATCATCCTGGCTGTCCTGGGGGTTTTGCTTCTACTGGTCATCACGCCGATCATCCTGTTCCTGGGTGCCGGGAGCAAGAAGCAAGTCGATCCAAATGCGCCGTGCGTCATCGAGGGAACCCCTATCGCGGATGCCGACAAGGACGGCAAGCCCACAGTCAAAATCCCGGAGCAGTACCGGGAAGCCGTAGAGCAATCCGCGCAGAGCGCAGGACTGCCGGTAGGGATCATTGCCGCACAGATTAACCAAGAATCCGGGTGGAACGCCAAGGCTGTGTCCCCGGTCGGGGCACGCGGCATCGCGCAGTTCATGCCAGGAACCTGGGGCGAATGGGGCAACGGGAAAGATCCTTTCGACCCGTTCGCCGGACTGGATGCCCAAGGCCGCTACATGAAGCACCTCGCCGGACAAGTCGCCAAGCTGGCAAGTAATGAGCAGGAGAAAATCCAGCTCACCCTCGCCGCCTACAACGCCGGAGCCGGCAACGTCCAAAAATACGGCGGCATCCCGCCCTTTGACGAAACCGAACACTACGTCGAAATCATCATGGACAACGCCCAGATGGACTATTCCTCCACCTGCGAAGCCCCCGGCGGCTTCGACTTTGGCGACCTGTCCACGGATGAATGGGCGCACCCTTACCCGAACTCTTATCTCACCTCAGGCTTCGGGCAGCGTACCTGTCCCATCGGCAACTGCGCAGGAAAGCCGTTCTTGATGTATCACGAGGGCATCGACCTGGGCGGATCTGAACCCTACTTCTACGCTCCCACCGACATGAAAATCACCTACGTCTCTGTAGGATCACCAGATCAACTGTATGGGGAATATGGCAATTACATTTTCGCTCAGATGACCGAAGCTCCGTATCTGGTCTTTGAGTTCCACGAAGCACAAGATCACTCGCTGCTGGTGAAAACCGGCGACGTCGTAGAGAAAGGCACCCCACTGGGCAAACCGGGCGCGACCGGTAATTCCAGTGGCATCCACGTGCATTTCCAGATCAACGACCCGAAAACCAGTGTGTTTGACCGGCCAGCGATCAACAACGGCAAAACCTATGACCCGATCCCGATCCTTCGACAGCAAAAGGTGAACATCCAATGAAACACCCCAAGATCCTCACCCTGGCACTGGCCGCAGGACTCGTCACGGGAGTAGCCGGCTGCACGCCGGCCAGCACCGAGACGGTAACCAGCAACGCATCGACCGTCACCCCAACCATGGCCAGCCCTACCGCCCCAGCACCCAGCAGCAGCGGCAACGAGAGCAGTCATTCCCAGGGCCAAGCCACCGAAGATCCGGCCAAGGTCGAGCTGGCCAAGCAAGCGGCCACAATCATGACCACCTGGAACCCCACCAAGGACTTCAACCGCACCGCCGCCGAGCTGCGCGCCCGCCCACTCATGACTCCCGAACGGGCCAAGGAAGTCATCGCCCCCGAACGGCCCGCGACCGGCGTTGAATGGCTAACCGCCGCCGAAAAGAAGGCCACCAGCAAACCCACGGTGAAGCTGATGACAGAGCACCACGAGCAAAACACCATCGCCGTCACCGCCACGTGGCAATGGGTCACCAAGGACGGGGAATCCTGGGCCGGGGAAGGGAAGCAAACGTTCTTCTTCACCTTCACCGACACCGAACCGTACAAGATCCGCGACTACGTTTCCTCCGTCCGCTAACCAGCACCCCACCGTCTGAGCCGTATCGCCTACAGAGCTATCCCAGTGTGAAGAAAGCGAGTACACCATGAGCACCACCGAAGAACTTATCGAAGCGACCGTCACCAAAGACGGCACCGCCACCGTGACCATCCAGGGCACCACCCACGAGTTCACCGCAACCAGTGAAGCTGCCGCCCGAGCACAAACCGTGGAACTAGTCAGCAAACACGCCACCAAACGCGGTACGGCCGTGCGCGCAGTGATGCACGATGACCAAGGCTCCTGGCCCGTCAAAGTCCACCCCGATGGCACCGTGGAACCAGACACCACCACCCCACCGGCCAGCAGTGACAAGCCCGCCGCGCGCCGCCGCCGTGTCGATAGTCCGGTCACGCACGTGGCCAACGCTGAAACGGCTGTCATCGAAGAACCAGCAATGAGCGAAGAATCCACCGCCGCAGCGCCCGAGCCGCCCGCCATCACAGAAACTGCACCCGAACCGGAGGAACCAGCGATGGAACCTGTCCAAGCTGCCGACAAGTCCCAGAGCGCCACACCGGTCCCCGCCGGCCCATCTAGTGCAACTGCCAAAGCCCAGCAGCCGAACCCGTTTGTCCAGAAATCCCAGTCCCACACCGTTCCCGCGCCGGACGAAGCACCAGCGACCCGGCGCGAAGCCCGCCAAAGCTTCCTCACCCAGGAACAAGTCGAAGAACCCGCCACCCAAGGCTGGCGCGGCGCCATGACCCGCCTCGGTATCCGCATGGCACCCAGCGAGGCCGAACGTGCCGAACGCGCCGATGTGCAAGCGGTGAGCCAGCACTGGCCAGGGCCACGCACCATCGCCATTGTGAACGGCAAAGGCGGAGCCGGGAAAACCCCGACCACGGTGTTGCTCAGTGCGATCTTCGCCCGCTACGGTGGAGCCGGGGTGCTGGCCTGGGATAACAACCAGACCCGAGGCACCCTGGGCTGGCGCACCGAACAAGGCCCGCACGAAGCGACCTTGTTGGAGCTGCTGCCCGAATCCGAAAAACTCTTAGGCACCGGAGCACAATCGGCAGACCTCGCCCATTTCGTGCACCACCAGACCCGCGACCGGTTCGACGTGCTGCGCTCCAAGCCCATGGAGCTGGCCAGCGCCCAACGCGTAGACGCAGCCGACGTGGACGCGATCCACCGGGTGGCCTCCAAGTATTACCGGCTGATCTTCATTGACTCGGGAAACGACGAGTCAGATCCGATGTGGCGGCGCATGATCGACCACACCGATCAGCTCGTCGTGGCTACCACGACCCGGGATGACCACGCCGAAGCCGGGGCACTGCTGCTGGAAGCGCTCGCGCAGCAGAACGACAAGGCCCACGCCCTGGCACACAACGCCGTAGCCGTGGTAACCCAAGCTGATTCCAAAGCCACCGCCGCCGACGTACAGCGCGTCGCAGACGGTTACAAAACCCTAGCCCGCGATGTGGCAAGCATTCCGTTTGATCCGGCGATGGTGGACGGTATTCTGCGCTACGACGCGCTACGCCCAGCTACGCAGCGGGCATGGCTGGCGGCGGGCGCGGCTGTCGCACGGGGTCTTTGAAAATTCTGTACCGCTGAAATATGCGGTACAGAATTTTCCGACACGCGAATAAAAAACTTTCGTTGTGCATGCATACGGTATATGTTGAAGGTATGAGAATGCGGAGAGAAGACAATGCACCCACGGTGCTCCTACAGGGCCGTGTGGCACCTGAGAGTCGTGAGGCAGTCACTCGCGCGGCCAAGACCAGCGGCATGAGCGCATCTCTCTACCTCGATAGTTTGATCACTGTTCTTTTGGAGCAAGGAAAAGGCGAGCTGCCGAATCTTTCCTATTTGCTCAACGTAGACCAACAGGAGCAACTGCCCGTGGATAAGCCTTAAACGGAAAAGGCCGCGCAGTGCGCGACCTTTTCTAAGAATCCGAATCTGATCTGCCATAACTTTGGCGAGTCTCGCAGACCAGATTGACAAGTAGCTTCCGGTTACCAAGCCGGACGCTCCCTTTACTGCACCCTCCCGAAGGAGATGCTGTATGTCCATAATAGCGCCATCAAGCGCCCAATCAACAACTGCCACCCCTGAAACGCCGCACCATGGCGCGATTCAGGCCACAACCAAGCCTCACTGCACTCGTCCGCGCGACGGCCGCGTGGCTGCGATCCTCGCCCACACGGCCCAAGGACACCGCCCCTTCACCAAGGCAGAAACCCCCGAAGGGTTCACCGCCAAGGGCAAAAGGCAGTTCAACGCGGCCAAAGAATCCCTGGCCACCAAACACGCCCACACCCCTCCCCCGCTACACATCAAGCGGGTCTCCCGCGCTCAGGAAACCTCTCCCCGGGCCATTGCCTGGGCGATCCCCCAGGGCAGCCGCAAAGTCGATCACACCGCCCAAGCTTGGCGTGCCGCCCGTTCCCTGGACGAGCTGCTATGCCGCCGGGCCGACTGCCAGCGCAACATCATGGCCGTACTCTGGGTACTCCTTCGCTACACCGATCACACCACCATGACCGTCCGCATCACCTGGGACACCATCGCCACCAAAGCCCGCGTCAGCCGCGCCACCGTCGGCAACGCCCTGAAATTCCTACGCACCCACGGCATCCTCGGCATCGTCGCCTCAGGCCGCAGCGCCACCTACGCCGCCAAAGCCGGCCAACCAGCCACCAACGAAGCCCCCGTCTACGTCATCTGCCGGCCCATCGGTCTCGGCCTACGCCCCCAGGACGCACCGGACACCACCCCCAAGCCGCGTGCTCAGGCACAAGGCGCCGCCGGTACCTGTGGAAATAACTTAGAACCCCTCCCCGTAGGGGGGTTAACCACTTACGAAGTAAGTTCCTACACGCGCACGCGCGAGAAAAACACCCAGATTGAGCCGCTACGCGGCACTGAAAATCATGGGCACGGCTGCGCCGTGCGAACTCACCACCCCGATGAGCGACAAGTCACCCTGTGGCCGGCCAACCGACGCATCAGCTCGAGAAGCCAGGGGTTATCGGCTGCCGCTGAAATCTTGCGTTTGATGCCAGATTTGGCCCGTTTTTCCAAGAAAAACGTGCTGAACATGGTCAAACCATTTTTTGACGCGGGCTGGACGATCTCAGATATTCACCACGCTCTGGATTGGCGTACCACCCCGGGTTTGCACGGGAAGGAAGCCTGGGGGGCACTCCCCCAACATGATCATGACACACAGTCCTACATCGACTACTGCCGCATCCTGCGCGCAGCAATCCTCTACCGCCTCCGTCAGTGGATAACCCCCACCGGCGAAGTCATGACCAGCCGCTCACAACGCGCCACCGCACAAAGCACCCAATCCCGCGCTGCCGCGCGCGCCGCCGCCGAGCGCCGCGCCCATCACGCCAAGCAACGGCCAGCCCACCAAAGCGCCGCAGCAACCGGTGCAGCCAAAGTCCGCGCAGCGCTTGCCTTCGCACGTAAATCCATCTAGAACTAAACACACATGAACAAAGTGAGTAAAAGAGTATTTGAGTAGATGAGTTTTTACTCATTTACTCTGATAGACTAAGGAATAATACATCATTTACTCAATTACTCACCACAGTAAGGGAATCATGAAAACCATCGCTGTTTTGAACCAAAAAGGCGGGGCCGGGAAAACAACCATCGCCACCCACTTGGCGACCGCTTTGCAGCACTCGGGCCACTCGGTGCTTCTCGTCGATTCCGACCCGCAGGGCAGCGCTAGAGACTGGGCTGCTGTCCGGGAAGAGCACCCCGTTTCTGTGGTGGGCATCGACCGCCCTACTATTGAGCGTGACCTGAAAAGCTTGGCTCCTGTTGATTTCGTGATCATCGACGGAGCACCCCAAGCGAGTGATCTAGCCGTTTCGGCAATCAAGGCTGCAGATTTCGTATTGATTCCAGTGCAGCCTTCCCCCTACGACATTTGGGCAACGGCTGAACTTGTGGATCTAGTTAAGCAACGTATCGAAATCACCGATGGAAAGCTGAAAGCCAGTTTTGTTGTATCGCGCGCAATCACGGGATCAAATATCGGCAAAGAAGTTTCTGCAACGCTTGAGGAATACGGGCTACCTGTCCTAAATACAAAGATCAGTCAACGGGTTGACTATCCAGGAACAGCAGCCCGAGGGTCAACGGTTATTGAAGATCTTCCCCGTTCTGAGGGAACCCGGGAAATGCTAGAACTTAGTGCTGAAATCGAATCAATCATGGCCGAGCAGGAGGCTATCTAAATGAGCAACAGCAAAACAGGCCTGAGCGCTGGACGTCCCAGCCAGCGGGCCGGAAATGATAAGAGCCGGCTTCTGGCCAGCCTCCAAGACAAGGCGCCCGCAGAAGAGCTTGTTCGGGTTAATTTCTCGCTTCCAGAAAGCAAGCACACGAAACTCAAAGTCCACGTTGCGCGCAGCGAGCATAAGAGCATTCGAGCATTCCTGACAGCGTACATTGACTCCTTGCCAGATGAGTAAAAGAGTATTTGAGTAAATGAATAGTGGAGTAAGTGAGTTTTTGAGTAAAAGAGTGTTTACTCAAACACTCACTTACTCATTTTGGGGCAATAGGCTGCCTGTAGCCTCACAAGCAGTTCTTTAGCCTCCTGTCCACCTGTGCACAGCAAAAGCCCTCCCGCTCCGCTGCTTTTCCTGCACCCACGTGGACAGCAGGAACCAATCGACCGCCCGCACACAAGCCACAAGCTGCGGTACCTGAGTTCACCTACGACGGGGGATCGTGGCCCGTGCACGGCCTCTGGCAGAGGTGGTTCCCAGACGAAGATCAAGGGCACAACGACCTCATCTAAAGAAGCCAGGACAGCGAAAGTTCATTTCCTCATCCAAGAGTTCAGGCCGCATTCACTGTTAGCAGTTCCTTCCAGTGCGTGGTGTACCGCGGACTCATCATCTCCCGCCGCATCTCCCACGCCGGCCCCTGCTGTAATCCGGCCCGCCCTAAACCGATGGACTTCACACCATGTTCAGAACGAATCTGCTGGATCAGCGGGCCAATCTGTTTGGCCTCATGCGCTGACACGAACGGGTCAAAAGTTTCCTGCATGGCTAGGGGTTGAAGATCCATGACCACCACCCCCGCCCGCGCATATTTCACCCCGACCAAAATCTGGGGGAGTAGCTGTTTCGCCGCGCGGGTGAGCATCACCGGATCAGCCGTCGGCCCAGGCAGTTTCACCGTGATCGCTGGCTGGTGATCCTGGTGCTGGTTGTAGTAGCTGGTCATCGCCCACGCGGAGAGGATCCTAGCCTGTTGCTGGTGCTTATGCAGCCGTGCGGAGGCTTGCTGCGCATAAATCCCCATCACCTGCTCCATCCCCACACGATCAGTGATCGGATCGGAGAAACTGCGGGAGAAGATCAGCTGATCCTTGATCACCCGTTCTTCTTCCATCGGGATGCAGGGTATCCCGCGCAGTTCTAGCACGGTGCGCATCTGCACAATGGAGAACTTATCCCTGATCCGCACCTCGTTCGCATCGCGGAGTTCTTTAGCCGTCCAGATGCCTAACCCGCGCAGCCGCTTAGTCAGCCGAGGGCCGATACCCCACACCTCCACCACCGGCAGACGCGCCAGCAGATTCTCAGTGGTCTGCGCTGGGGCACTATCCCACACGCACACCCCGCCCAGCTCTTTGATGTGCTTGGCGGTCTTGTTCGCCATTTTCGCCAACGTCTTGGACTTGGCGATCCCCACACACACCGGCAACCCGGTCAGCCGGAACACCTCAGCCTTGATCCGCTCACCCAGGGCTTGCAGTTCATCCAGGGTGCCGGATACGCCCAGGAACGCTTCGTCAATGGAATAGACCTCCACCCAGGCGGAGAAGCGGCCCAGCAGTCTCATGACGCGGGCCGACATTTCCCCATACAGCTCGTAATTAGAGGACTTCGCGACCAGCCCGAGGCGGTCAGCGTCGGCCGCGAGTTTGAACCAGGGCGCCCCCATCTCAATGCCTAAGGCTTTGGCTTCGCTGCTGCGCGCGACCGCGCAGCCATCATTATTGGACAGCACGATTACCGGGCGGGCTTCGAGTTTCGGGTCAAAGACGCGTTCGCAGGAGACATAGAAGCTGTTCACATCAACATGTGCGATGTATTCGCCCCGCTGTGCCGGGTTGGGGGAGTCTAGAGGTGATGGAGGCATGTGGTGGCCACACCCCAAATCCTGAAATCCGATAGTTCCGCTACGCGCAGATCGGGATAGTCCGGGTTCTCTGCTTTCAACACCACCCCGGCAGGGCCAGTGGAGAGACGTTTGACGGTCATCTCCCCGTCGATCACTGCAATCACCACGTGCCCATCGCGTGGCTGCACACTGCGGTCAACGATCAGCTCGTCCCCATCGCTGATTCCCGCGTCCTGCATCGACTCACCAGACACCCGCACAATGAAGGTCGAGACTTGATCACGGATCAGCATCTCGGATAGATCAATCTTCGTATCGGAGTAGTCCTGGGCTGGGGAAGGGTAACCCGCCGGGACACGGTCCAGGGCCATAGCGATCACCCGTTGCGGCGGGGTCGCCAGCTCGCAAACCTGTATACGATCAATTTTCATCACAGCACACTTTCTTAGAATCTACATTCTAATCCTTTACCGTAGCGACGGCGACCGACACTAGCGCAATGCATCCCCAAGAAGTCACTTTGATAGAACTGTGCCCGGGGTTTTCCCGGCTGATTTCCCCATGGTTCAAGACTCATTAACCCGTGGTGCGCGTGGAGGGGTTGGGTTTTTTCGGCATCGACAAGGGGTAGTCCAAGGGATTGGGGCACGCTCGCGAAGGCTCAGCCAGGGCGCAACCCCAGTTTTCAAGATGGCCTCACCGTGAGTGATTCTCTAGCCGGCCCAGGTTCCCGGACGGGCGGACATTTGCCAAAAAATAATTGTCTATCTCTACTAGACAAGAGATGTCTAGGCGGGGTAGACTAAAGATATAAGGACAATGAACCAGGGAAAGGAAAAGCGATGAAAACTACAGCTCAGACCACGTTCACCGGGCCAGACTTGCCCTTCGATGACCGCAGCGGCGACGGCTACGACTACTTGGACACCGCCGAAAACGCAGGATGGACGGTCATTGCCCAATGGGGAGCCGAAGGCTACGACTTCGGCGCATGGCCCTACGTGATCGGATTCGCCCGCCAGATCAACAAGGGCGGCAAGCGCCACTTCGGCTACGGCCTCTACGTCGAAGGTGACACCACCACCAAATATTTCGACACCTTGGAAGCGTGCAAAGAAGCCATTGACCGTGACGCTCATTGGTTCTGGAAAACAGGGCAAAGCGACGGCCCCAACGATGTACCCGAGAAGTTCGAGGATCTACCCGCCAAATATCGCGGCCTCCCCACCGACTAGCTAGCACCCGGTGCCCCGCCTCGCGGCGGGGTACCGCCGCCCAGAAAGCAGGAATTTCCCATGAGCACCGTTGCCCCTTATATCGTCCTCAACTGCCCGGTAACCCAAATTCTCGGCTTCTACGACTCAGAAGAAGCCGCCACCACCGCCGCCGAGGAATTTGGACAGTGCAGTTTCGCCTATAAGCTCAGCCCCAAAGAAATCGCGGCGCTGACAGCCCAGGAATAACCCCAAGGAGGGAAATCGTGGAAACGCTCGTCACCGTCTACATCAAGCCATCGTGCGTGCAGTGCAACGCCACCTACCGTGCCCTAGAAAGCGCTGGAATCGCCTATAGCGCCGTAGACGTAAGCACCAATGATGACGCGCTCACCTACATCAAAAGCCTTGGCTACGCGCAAGCCCCGGTCGTGGTCGCGGGAGCCGAACACTGGTCAGGATTCAGGCCGGATAAAATAGCCGATATTGTCTAGTCCCCCTTGACTTGTCAGTCTAGGGGGACTAGACTAAAATTATGAAAACAACGAAAACCAAGGAAGTGACCAAGTTCCTCAAGGCCCAGGGGTGGAGCGTGATTCGGTCGCAAGGGCCGCATGATGTGTGGGCCTCACCGGATGGAAGTAAAGTTTTCGCCCTCCCCAGGCACAAGGAAACCTCCCCGGGGATCATCCGGCAGCTCAGCAAGATCTTCCCGCAGATCCCGAGGAACTGGAAGTAACCGCCCCGGCGGGAGGGCATCAGCCTTCCCGCCGCAGAAAGGAATAAGATGCACACCCATCGAACCCTAGAAGCCGTGGCCATGAAGGATGGCAAGTGGTGGGAAATTTCCATCCCCGAACTTGACCAAGTGACCTCGACCAAGAAACTCAGCGAGGTGCAGGAGTACGCGGACAGCCTCGCGGCAGCAATCCTGGACGTGCCCGAGGACGCAGTGACCGTCCATGTCACCTACGAGCTACCGGAGGCCGCTAAAAAGGAATGGGCCAAGGCCCGCGAGGAAACCGACAAGGCCCGCGAACTGAGCATCTCGGCAGCAGAGCACACACGCCGCGTCGTGCGCGGACTACACGCCGAAGGCTACACCGTGCGCGACATTGAGAAAGTGCTCGGCATTAGCTTCCAGCGCGCCAGCCAGCTACTCAAAGGCTAACTTTCAAGTCACTCACCTACTCAAATACGTTTTTACTCAGTTACTCAGTTACTCAGTTACTCAGTTACTCAGTTACTCAAAAATTGGGTACCTTCACCTAAAGTCAGGAGATGCACTATGACTAGCGAGCCAGAGGACACGCCCACCGCTGAAAGCCTCACCCAAGTCATCCGAGACTACGTACAGGGCAGCCGTTACTTGCCCGGAGTCGTTCGGCAGCTGACCAACCCGAAAGCGTATATCGAAACACCTGCGGGCAGGTATCCAGGAAACGTGCTGCTCGAAGCCGTGCTGAAAGTCGTAGAGGGCATGCAGCGGGCCGGGGTCACCGGAGCCGAAATTCTGCGCGCCAGCAACACCGAGTTCCAGACAGCCGGCCCCGAAGCGGCTGAACTCATGCCCTACATCGGAGGCATCGTATGGCTGGCCGACGAAGAATACGAATACGAGACCATGTATAACATCGGAACTGAGAGCGCGATCTATGAGATCCTGCTCCTCGCGTCCGGTACCGCAACCGACCTCGACTACGGTATGAACTGTGAAGGCGACACACCGAGGGAAGAGACCATGACCCGCCACGCTTCAGAAATTTATGATGACCTCAAAGCCTTGGCCAATGAGCTGGAAGACCTCGCGGAGACCGGGCGCATCACCATGAGTACCGACTCCTGGAACAAGGACTACCCCGACACGAACCAAGCCGTCGCCCAAGCCCTGGCTGCGCTACAGGTCGCGATCAACGCCACCTGCTGGATGGAAACCCTGCCCGAGGCCGACCCAACAGCGATGTAACCGGGGTAACGCGGTTAAGCCTCCTGCCCACCTGTGCACAGCAAAAGCCCTATCGCTGCGCTGCTTTTCCTGCACACACGTGGACAGCAGGAACCAATCGACCGCCCGCACACAAGCCACAAGCTGCGGTACCTGAGTTCACCTACGACAGGGGGATCGTGACCCGTGCACGGCCTCTGCCGGTGGGATCTGCTCCGCCAGGCCAACGACAACACCTATCGTGAGAACAACATCCGAAAAAGGAGCAAGGCTATGAAACGTTCGATCATCATGCTGTGTGGCGCAGCGGTACTGCTAAGCGCCGGTTGCACCGCCGCACCGAATGCAGCAGCGCCCACGCCGGCCCCCAGCCAATCCGTCAACGAGCTTGACCCAACAACCTGCATCATCGCCGGCGAACGCTTCACGGAAGATGCAGCTATCTCGCTGGAATGCGGCGAAGGCGCCACAGCCCAGATCATCTTCGAGGACGGTGAAGCAGTATCCACCTCGGGCCAGCTGCACGGCTGGACACCCCTGGGTGCCTCACACGGCACCGCCGATGACCCGGACTTCCTACGCGTGCAGATCCAGAACAACGACCAGATTTGCAGTTTCGGCCGGAAACTCACCGAAGATCCGAAAGACACCTGGAACAGCTGCAACACCAAGCCGGCACCGACCGGCGGCAAACTCACCCAACCTGAAAAAGGCTCAGAAGCATAAGCTGTTCCCTGCTAAAGCTAAACCACGTTAGGCCAGCCATACCGGTCAAGCCAGGGAACTAATAATGTTCCGAAACCGGGGCAGCGCGGTTAAGCCTCCTGCCCACCTGTGCACAGCAAAAGCCCTCCCGCTTCGCTGCTTTTCCTGCACACACGTGGACAGCAGGAACCATTCGACCGCCCGCGCACAAGCCACAAGTTGCGGTGCCTGAGTTCACCTGCGACGGGGGATCGTGGCCTGTGCACGGCCTCTGGCAACTGGCACTCGACGAACCACCCGGCACCAGGAAGAAAGGCGCACCGTGGCCAAGAACCGGAAGAACCTCGATGACATTGTGATTGCCAGCGCACGGCACCAACTCACCATCGACCGTGTAAACACCACACCGTTCACGAACCATGCAGCACTCAAAACTATTGGCAGCGCTTTAGCTATCTTGGCCCTCTACCTCTACGGATGGGCCGACAGCATCGAAGCCGCCGTGCGCGTCCTGGTCAGCAACACCGAGATTCCTGCGCCGACGCTCACCGACGCGCACGCCTCGAAACTGCTGCGTTCGATCACCCAAGACCTCGTGATCACCGTCCTGGCATTCGGCCTATTCTCTCTCCTTAGAAACACACCAGACAGAAAACGATCAGCACCCAAAGCGGCTATGGCTTTCGGGATAGCCTTCGCCATTATCAACTTCGGTATGGCCGTTATGCTGGGCACCGGAACACTGCTGAGCCTGACCGGGCTGCAATCCAACGAATACCCGCACCCCATCATTGATGCCGGCTCCACCACCCAGGCACTCTATATTCTCGATGGTGTCTTGGCCGGCCCGACCGAGGAACTGGTCATGCTCGCCCTCGTGGTCGTGCTCTTGCGCAAAATCAACCTCGGCTGGACTTGGATCACCCTGGTGGCCATCGCCCTGCGCCTTCCCTTCCACCTGTACTACGGGTGGGCCTCCTTCGCCCTGAGCCTCTGGGTCATCGGGATCATCCTGCTCTACCGCCGCACCAACCTCATCTTGCCGATCATCCTGGCCCACTGCGCCAAGAACCTGATCGGCGGACTCGCCGCCTTCAACATCCTGCCAATACTGGCCCTTGCCGCACTAGTCATCCTGATCCTCGGGTTCAGCATGTACGCCGTGCTGAATTACCTCATAAAGAGCTACCGGCCAGCTCCGAAAACATCGTGAACAAGGGACTGCACACAAAGGACTCAGCGAGTTCTTCAATGTCATGAAGAGTGCCTTCACCTGAGAGAATTTACCGAGCACCTGATTTATGGGATGGATGGGGTAAATTTTTCATGGCCAAAACGCTTTCACTCAACGAAATTCGCCAGCGTTGCGTGCAGCTCGTTATCGACTGGCGCGATGAACCGGGCGAAGAAAAGCAGCAAGCACAGTCTTTTGTGCGCCACTTGTTGAGCGCTTACGGCATCACCGGTAACAAGGCCGCCCTGTATGAGAAGCGGGCTAAGCGTACTTCCACCGGCCGCCAAGGCTACATCGACGCACTGATTCCTGGCTTGTGCGTGATCGAAATGAAAAGCCGGGGCAAAGACCTCGCCCAAGCTGAGATCCAAGCCCTGGACTACATCGATGACCTGGCGGAGATTGAAACCCCGCGCTGGATCATCACCAGCGATTTCTTCACTTTCCGAATCCTTGACTTGCACGCCACAGACGGCGAGGACGCCACCGAATTCACGCTGGAAGAACTACCAGCCAAGATGGAACATCTGGCGTTCTTGGCCGGATACCAGCAGCGGGAATTCGGCAGCAAGGAGCAAGAACTCGCTTCGATCAAGGCGGCACAGCTCATGGCCGGCCTCTATGAGGAACTTGAAGGCTCAGGCTACGACGATCACGAAGCCAGCGTGTTCCTCGTGCGTACCCTCTTCGCCCTGTATGCCGATGATTCCGGGGTGTGGGAACGCGACTTGTTCTACGAGTACCTGGAAACCCGCACCAGCCCGGACGGGTCCGACCTCGGCGGCCAGCTCACCATGCTCTACCAAGCACTGAATAAACGCCCAGAACACCGGCAGCGGAATCTGGATGAAATGATCCAGCGCTTCCCCTACGTCAACGGCGGTATTTTCGCTGAACCCCTCAGCATCCCGGCCTTCGACTCGGGCATGCGCGACAAACTGCTGCGCGCGTGTGCGTTCAACTGGTCGGACATCAGCCCTGCAATCTTTGGCTCACTTTTCCAAGCGGTCAAGGACAAGAAAGCTCGTCGCGAGCTGGGGGAGCACTACACCACCGAAACGAATATCCTCAAAACCATCGGTCCGTTGTTCCTGGACCAGATCAAGGAACAGTTCGCCGCCAACGCCCACAACGTGTCCGGGCTGAACAAACTGCGTAAAACGATGGGGGAGATGCGTTTCCTTGACCCCGCATGTGGCTGCGGAAACTTCCTAGTGGTCGCCTACCGCGAGATGCGCACCCTTGATTTGCAGATCCTACAGCGGCTTCAAGAACTAGGAGACCACACAGCTACTGCGTTCTTCGTGAAGGAAGATCTGCCGGTCCGGGCGGAGCACTTTTTTGGCATCGAAATTGAAGAATGGCCAGCTCGCATCGCCACTACTGCGCTGCACTTGGTCGATCACCAAGCCAACCAGGCAATGGAACTCGCTTTGGGGATGGCCCCAGAACCGCTGCCACTTGGCACTGTCGAAACCATTTACGTTGGCAACGCTCTAAGAACTGATTGGTTGCAAATTGTCCCTAGATCAGAGCAAACCATCATTATGGGCAACCCGCCGTTCTTGGGCCATGCATCACGTACGGAGGAACAGGCCAGAGAACTGCGCGATGTGTGGGAACGCGAAGACATTGGCCGTCTTGATTACGTGACTGGCTGGTACAAGAAAGCAATCGACTTCTTTGGCATGATGACCAAAGGGCGGTTTGCCTTCGTATCAACAAACTCCATCACACAGGGTGAACCAGTCCCAGCACTCTTCGGCCCCATTTTCGCCAAAGGCTGGCGAATCCGATTCGCCCACCAAACGTTCACATGGACCTCCGAAGCTCCCGGTGCAGCCGCAGTACACTGCGTTATCGTCGGTTTTGATCGCAATGAAAAGACCGCCCCACAATTGTTCACTTATGAGACTGTGCGTTCTCACGCAGTCGCAGTCCCGGCAAGAAACATTAACGGGTATCTACTTGACGCTCCGTCTGTATTCGTAGAACAGCGTCGAACAATTCTTGCCGCAGACTTACCACCAGCAGTGTTCGGAAGCATGCCACGCGATGGGGGCCACTTACTGGTCGGCGTGGAGGAAATCGACGAGGTGCGCCAAGATCCGTTCGCGGCGAAGTACCTCCGAAAATTTGTGCAAGCCAAGGAGCTGATCCGAAACGAAGATCGCTGGTGCTTATGGATGACTGATCTGGACCCCAGTGATGTTTCGAAGTCGCCTATCTTGAAAGAACGCCTTGAGGCAGTGGCGAAATTCAGAAGTGAATCAAAAGCTGCCTCAACACGAGAAATGGCTTCCACGCCCTATCTCTTCGGCCAGCGTTCCCAACCGAACGTTGATTATGTGTGTATTCCTCGGCATTTCTCGGAGACGCGGCACTTCGCTACAGTCTCGCATTTCGGTCCAGAGGTAATCTGTGGAGACGCAAATTTCAAAGCGGAAGACCCCGACGGTTTCCTTTTTGGTGTTATCAGTAGCTCGATGTTTCTTGCCTGGCAAAAAGCAGTTGGAGGACGAATCAAGTCTGATCTACGCTTTTCAAACACTCTAGTCTGGAACACATTCCCACTGCCAAAGCTGAGCGAGCCTCAAAAGCAGTCCATTATCGATGCTGGGCAACAAATATTGGCCGCACGTGCACTCCACCCGGATCGTTCACTCGCTGAGCACTACAATCCGCTTGCCATGAGTCCTGAAATTCTCAAAGCGCACGCAAGACTGGACCGGGCTGTCGATAAGGTTTTTGGTTCGCGAACGACTCTGACAACGGTTCAAGACCGGCAACAAGTACTACTTCGAAAGTACGCAGAGCTGATCAACAGCGAGATGCTACCGTCCAAGTAACGACGTCTGAAAATATAAAATGCCGCTGAGTCCGGATCCCGGTCTCAGCGGCCAATCGACACGCTAAAAGCTATTACTTTTTCTTTGGCTTACGGTGCAGACCGGCCAATACAGCAGTGATGATGTAATCCTTCACTTCCGCCCAAGAGCAGCCAGCACACCACAGCACGCATGCCTTCACAATAATTACGAGAATTTCAATGGCTGCGATGGCCAGCAGTGCAATGATAAGGGCGCGAAGTGAGATGTTGTTACCTTCAATTGCGAAGGTAACGCCAGCCCATGCCTTTGCTGTGTTGACGGAAATTTCCATTTTGTACCACCTTTCGGTCAGACCTGTCCCGTTGACAGCTGACATGGTGGTTCAAAGAATCACATTGGAAATTTCCCTCCTTTAATAGAAATGGCTGGCTATATTGTGGCATGGGGTATGCCATAGGAACAATAGGTTCGCAGAATTTATTTTTTGGCGACGTTGGACTGCCGGTGTCCGGATAGATCTACCTATACCTTTTCGCTCTTCTGCATTTCTGAGGCAGGTTTGGGGAGTAATTTGGTGATATGACGGGTTGGAACGTGTCAAGGCATCCCGAGTGGGACATGATGTACGCCGCTGGCTTGACCGTGCGGGAAATCGCGGACCGCTGCCGCCAAAACGTGGCGACAATCCGCCTCCATCTGTCCGTTCGCGAGAAGTATGCTCCGGGGTTGCGGGCGACCCATGAGGCTGCTTTGGCGGGCCGTGGCCCGGACCGTCCCACTACTGCCTGGAGGCGACGGCTCGATGAGGCATTGGCTTTTCAGGCTGCCCACCAGCGGCTCCCCAGCAACAGCGGTGAAGGTGTCGAGGGTTCTTTGGCCCGGTGGGTTGCTAATCAGCGTACCGCGTACCTGTCAGGGCGCATGTCTGCGGCGAAGGTCATCCTGCTTGACGGACTGGAAGGGTGGCAGGGCCACCCGCAGCAACAACTCCTGGACGAGAGGTGGCGGTCCACGCTGGCCGCGTTGACCGCTTATGTCGCTGCGGTAGGGGAGATGCCCCGATACAAGAATTATGCGAGCGAGCACGAGCGCACCTTGGGCGTGTGGTTGCATACCCAGCATCAGCGACGATCTGAAGGCACGCTCCAATCCTGGCGGCTGGAAGCCCTGGATGCTGCGGTGCCGTCCTGGCGCAGCCGCAGCTAACGCCAGCGACCGATGACGGGCCGTTGCCGGCAGCGCGTTTCGCCAGGTGGGTCACCACATGATGTCTGAAGCCGCATCGAGTGGATGCCGGGTGCCGCTTTGGGCCAGTTGCAGGTCATCCGCCTCGTGGACGGGCGCCGGGAAGGTGAGTCCGGTGTGTTCTTCGAGCTCGGCCATGGTGAGCTGGTAGATCCGGAACTCGTCCAGGGCCATGAGTACCTGCAGCCGGTCCAGGTCCTGGGTGAGCAGGAAGGCCCTGGCTTTGAGTTGCCCGTCCTGTGTGAAGAGGATGAGCTTCCAGTATTCGACGGGGATCTGGTAGCCCCGGTAGTGCTGGTCCTCGGTGTGGAAGACGGGGCCGGCGAAGACGCTGCAGCGTAGGTCATCGAGTTCCACGTCCTCGTAGAGCGCGTTTTCGAGTCGGCCCCAGATGCCGGCCTGGCCGGATTGGTTGAAGTCGTCCATTTGTGGGGTGATGTTGGTGAAGTAGAACGAGTCTCGGTTGGCTTGGTGTGCTTCGGCGTTTGGTCCCCAGGTGAGGTCGGCGCGGCGGGCGAGGTGGCCACGGTCGAGCCGGTTGTTCGCGTAGAGGTCGTTCCCGGCCTGGTACTGGTCGGGGATGCGGGGGTCTTTGGTGAAGTTCAGTCCGGTGCGGGAGAGCCGTTGTATGGCGGTGCCGTCGATGTTCCAGCCGACCCAGTAGGAGAATTTGCGGGTGCTGCTGAGGGTTAGGGAGAAATGTGTGTAGTCGATGATCGGTGATCCATCGATCATCACGGCATCCGTCTGCTGTTCGGTGCTGAACGTCGGGTAGTCGATGGTTGTAGCCAGAAATTCGATATTGAATCCGGTGCGTGAGTTGTTGCCGGTGCTGGTGGGCTGGGTACTGTCCATCAGATTCCCCTTATAAGTGGTAGGAGCTGTGGTGTTGGGTGGCTTGTAGGTTCAGGGTAGACGGTTGTGGTGGTGTCCTCTAGAGTCCACTTCAAGTCATCTGTAAATGCTGGAACCTAAGGGATGGGCTATGGTCAATCAGTCAGCGGCGAAAAGCCAAAGAAGATGGAAATCACCATGGAAATGGGTGAAGTCTCATCGCCCGGCGTTTCTGGTGCAGCTAATCTATTGGGCGCTGGTGGTCATCGGGTTCGTAGCGGGGGCATATCTACTTTTCAGCTGGGTCCTGAACCCGACTGATCAGAAACAGCCTGAAGAAATAGACGTCACGCGGATGGCTTTGACCGTGGCTGCTGGGTTTGGTGGTCTGGTGGCCTTGGTAGTGGCCTACCGCAAACAACGCGATGCAGAAGAGGGGCGCTTCGTAGAACGATTTGGTGCGGCAGCGGAACAGCTCGGGCATGTCGATGTTGCGGTGAGGATGGCTGGTGTCTATGCCATGGCCGGCGTTGCTGACCGGACAAGAAACATGGAACAACGTCAGCAATGCGTGGACGTACTCTGTGGGTACTTGCGATTGCCCTACGATCCCACTTCTATTGAAGACCATCAGGTATTGACGATTGTTCGCAACCCTGAACGTGAAGGGACAAGCACGTCCCGTGAGATCCATTTTCAGTATCGGCAAAATGACAGGGAAGTCCGTAATACCATCGTTCGGATTATCTCCGATCATTTGCGGCGTGATGATAGCCAAAGCTGGTCACAGTGCAGCTTTGACTTCAAGAATGTGTTTTTCGACAATGCTAATTTCTCAGGTGCACGTTTCGACGGGAGTATTACTTCGTTCGAGGGGGCGACGTTCGGTGGTGCATTCACTTCGTTTGCGTTGGTTGCATTCGGTTCGAGGAGAAGTTCATTTGTAGAGGCGACGTTCGACGCTAACCGCACACTGTTCACAGGGGCGACGTTCGACGGTACATTTACTTTGTTTAATCTCGCAAAGTTCAGCGGGGAATCAACGTTGTTTGAGGGGGCGAGGTTTGGCGGGGGAGAGACGTCGTTCGATAGGGCGATGTTTGACGGAGAAAAGACGGCATTTGTCTGGGCGATGTTTGGCGGGAAAAAGATATCGTTCCTCGGGGCCACGTTCAGTGGTAAAGAAACTTCGTTCCTCGGGGCAAGATTTGGCGGGGAATCGACGTTGTTCGGAGGGGCAACGTTCAGCGGGGAATCAACGTTGTTTGAAGGGGTGATGTTTGGCGGGGGAGAGACATCGTTCGATAGGGCGATGTTTGGCGGGGAAAAGACGTCGTTCGATAGGGCGATGTTTGGCGGGGAAAAGACGTCGTTCCTTGAGGCGAGGTTTGGCGGGGAAAAGACGTCGTTCCTTGAGGCGAGGTTCAGCGGGGAAAAGACGTCGTTCCTTGAGGCGAGGTTCAGCGGAAAAACGACTGCGTTCTACATGGCAACGTTCAGTGGGGCAATTACGTTGTTCGACCGGGCGATGTTCAGTGGGGCAATTACGTCGTTCGAAAGAGCGACTTTCAGTGGGGGAAAGACGTCGTTCTACATGACGACTTTCAGTGGGGAAAAGACGGCGTTCTACAGGGCGACGTTCAGCGGGTTAAAAATAGATTTTAACCACCCCCAACAGTG
>NZ_BMPH01000019.1 GCF_014647495.1 Glutamicibacter protophormiae | reverse complement strand
GCGGATCAGTCCTGCTTGGCTGACGAGTTGTTTGACGTGGAAGAAGCTT
Source organism: Glutamicibacter protophormiae (assembly GCF_014647495.1). Classification (GTDB taxonomy): domain Bacteria; phylum Actinomycetota; class Actinomycetes; order Actinomycetales; family Micrococcaceae; genus Glutamicibacter; species Glutamicibacter protophormiae. The sequence continues at coordinate 49,822 of NZ_BMPH01000019.1, read as the reverse complement.
TTGGGATCACCGGGTTTCACCGTGGGTGCAGTCGATGGCAAAACTGGAGTGCTACTCAAGATGGGTCCTTGGCTTTGGCAGATGGCGACGTTTCAGTCGTAAAGAACTGAAAGTCTCGGCTCCTCTACGATTCACTCTACGGCAGATTGCTGGGAGCCGACTGGTCTATGACTCGGCCGAACTAGATCCCCGCGGCCAGCTTCCCGTCCTGCACCTGCCAGCGGGCGTCGAGCCGCACGTTCTGGAGCATGCGCCGGTCGTGGGTGACCAGCAGCAACGCCCCCTGGTAGGCCTCCAGCGCCTCCTCGAGCTGCTCGATGGCCGGCAGGTCCAGGTGGTTGGTGGGTTCGTCGAGCACCAGCAGGTTCACCCCGCGCGCCTGCAGCAGCGCCATCGAGGCGCGGGTGCGTTCGCCGGGGGAGAGCTTGCCCACCGGGGACGCGGTCTGCTCCGCCTTGAGCCCGAACTTGGCCAGCAGCGTGCGCGCCTCGGCCGCGGAGTACTCCGGCACCGCCGCCTCGAAGGCCTCGCCCAGCGGGAGGGCCGCGGGCAGCTGGCTGCGCGCCTGGTCGATTTCGCCGATCATCACCGAGGCGCCCAGGGCCGACGTTCCGGCATCCGGGGTCAGCCGGCCCAGCAGCAGGTTCAGCAGCGTGGACTTGCCGGCGCCATTCGGCCCGGTGATGCCGATCCGGTCCCCGGCGTTGACCTGCACGCTGACGGGCCCGAACGCAAAGCCGCCCAGCGCGAGCTGCGCCTGGTTCAGCGTGCACAGCACCGAGGAGCCGCGCGGGGCGTCGGCGATGGAGAACTGCAGCACCCATTCCTTGCGCGGCTCGGCCACCTCGTCCAGCCGCTTGATACGCGATTCCATCTGGCGCACCTTGGCCGCCTGCTTTTCCGAGGATTCGCTGTTGGCGCGGCGGCGGATCTTGTCGTTGTCCGGCGCCTTGCGCATGGCGTTGCGCACGCCCTGCGAGGACCATTCGCGCTGGGTGCGGGCGCGGGAGACCAAGTCCGCCTTCTTCCCGGCGAACTCGTCGTAGGCCTCGCGCGCATGGCGGCGGCTCACCGCGCGCTCCTCCAGGTAGGCGTCGTAGCCGCCCTCGTAGACGGCGACCTGCTGCTGCGCCAGGTCGAGCTCGATGATCCCGGTGGTGCAGCGGGCCAGGAACTCGCGGTCGTGCGAAACTAGCATCACCGGGGCGCGCAGCGCCATGATGAACTGCTCCAGCCGTTCGAGCCCCTCCAGGTCCAGATCGTTGGTCGGCTCGTCGAGCAGCACCACGTCGAAGCGGGAGAGCAGCAGGGCGGCCAGCGCGACGCGGGCCATCTGGCCTCCGGACAGCGCCGCGGTCCCGGTGTCCAGCGGCAGGGTGAAGCCCAGCTCGGCCAGCGTTTCGGGGATCCGGTCCTCCAGGTCCATGGCGCCGGAGGCCATCCAGGTCTCGAACGCGGCAGCGTAGGCGTCGTCCGCCCCGGGGATGGCATCGGCCATGTCCTGCGCGGCGGACTCCATGGCCTCGGTGGCCTGGGCGCAGCCGGTGCGCCGGGCCAGGTAGCCGGCGATGTCCTCGCCGGCGAAGCGCTCGTGCTCCTGGGGCAGCCAGCCGATGAACGCACCGTCCGGCGCGGTGGACACCGAGCCGCCCTGCGGTTCGTCCACCCCGGCCAGCAGCCGCAGCAGCGTGCTCTTGCCGGCGCCGTTCACCCCGACCACCCCGTACACGTCGCCCGGGGCGGCGGTGAAATCCAGGTGCGAGAAGAGGGTCCGGTGGGCGTGGCCGCCGGTGAGGTCCTTGGCGACGAGCGTTGCAGTCATGCCCTTAAGTCTAGGTGGCTTGCCGGCCCCGCCTAATTCCCGGCCGCTCGCAGCAGCCGCAGCACCTCCTCGCGTTCCACCGGTCCGAAATCCTGGTAGTAGGCGCCAACCGCCCGGAAGTCCCCTGGGACCATGTCGATGACCACCCGGTCGGCCGGATAAGCCAGGTTCTGCACCAGCTCCGAGGGCGCCACCGGGGCGGCGACGACCACCATCCCCGGCTTCAGCCGCCAGACCAGGTCCAGCGCCGCCATCATGGTTGCCCCGGTGGCGATGCCGTCGTCGCACAGGATGACGTGCCGGCCCTGGAGCGGAGGGGCGAAAGGCTTGAACTGCTCGGCCAGGGACATCAGTTCCCGGGTGGCGGCGGTTTCCAGGGTTTCAAGCGCGGACTCGCCGAAGTAGCGCAACGCCCTTCGGTGGATTTCCGGATTGAGGTAGCGACCCGAGGACGCGCCGTAGCTGGCGATCGCCCCGAAGGCGATCTCCGGGTTGCTGGGCACACCGAGCTTGCGCACCGCCAGCGCTCCGAGCGTCGCGTCCAGGCTGCGCGCCACCTCGGCGGCGATCGGGACCCCTCCGCGCAGCAGCCCCAGCACGGTGTACTCGCCCGCAGGCAGCTCGGCGGCCAGCGCCATGCCCAGCGCCGCGCCAGCGTGGCTGCGGTCCCGGTATCCTTGGTGCGACTGGTGAGCCATGCTCCCAGTCTTGCCCAATGCACCCCAATGTCAATGGGGCGCCGTCCGGGTCAGCCGGCGATCCCCAGCAGCGCGCGGGTGCGCGCATACTTCGCCGCCAGCCGTGAGCGGGTATCCGCCGGCAGCAGGCCGGTGCGTTCCGGGTCGGTGTTGTCGGCCAGATCGGCGCGCTTGACCAGCAGCGCCAGCGGGTCGGCCTTCACCGCCGCGCAGTACTCCTCCAGGGCCTGCCCCGGAACCTTGCTTAGCCGCACCACGGCGTCGCAGACCTCCTGGGGGATTCCGGCCGCGCGCAGGTCCCCGGCGGTGACGCCGCAGTCCTCGACCACGTCATGCAGCCACGCCGCCGCCACGGCGTAGTCATCCCCGCCCAGGCGCCGGGCATGTCCCGCGACCCGGGCCGGATGGCCGATGTAGGCCGCGCCGAGCTTGTCCGTCTGGCCCTGGTGAGCCTTCGTGGCGATGGTGCGGGCCAGCTCCACGAGATCTTCCCCGCCTGCGGCGGTATTCCTGTGCTCCATTGCGCTCCTCGTGATATGCCCGGTGTTCTGCTGGTTCCCACGCTAGCAAGCAGGGGCGACACAATCCCCGGCCGCCGTCATTCCGGGACGAGGCGCTACCCTCGGAAGCATGGATGAAAAAATGATCGGGCAGTGGGGCGGCGAAGAACCCGGGCAACCGTCGCTGGTGCTCTGGGCGGGTGGCCGGGTGAGCGGCTCGGATGGCTGCAACCGGCTCATGGGCTCGTGGCGCGCCGAGGGCGATGGCTACCTCTTTTCGCAGATGGCCAGCACCATGATGTATTGCCAGGGCGTGGACACCTGGCTCTCCAGGCTCGCCAGCGCGCGCGAGGCCGACGGGCAGCTCATCGTCTGCGATGCCGGGGGCCTGGAGATCGGGCGGCTGGCCGCGCACGGATCCTGAGCCGCCCGGGGCCGCGAGCCTCAAGACGCAAAAAAGAACTGCGGCCCGCACCGAAGTGCGAACCGCAGTTCTCCACGTAGTAGCCAGGGAAGGGCTACGCGATAGCGAAGGGTCTAGAGCTGGTTGCCCAGCTTGAAGCCCTTCGAAGCCTGGCCGTGGTACGAGCCGTCCTCGTCGCCCGCGCGGGTGAAGGAGAAGCCGTCGGCGCCGATGGTGACTTCCAGTTCGGAGTCGTCGGTGCGCTCGATGATCTCCTGCACGTTGCCGTCCAGGTCCAGGACCTTGGAGGCCTCGGTGTACCACGAAGGCACAACCGGGTTGCCCCACCAGTCGCGGCGCTGGTTGTCGTGGACGTTCCAGGTGATGGTCGGGTTGTCCGGGTCGCCGGTGTAGTAGTCCTGGGTGTAGATCTCGATGCGGTGGTTGTCCGGATCCAGGATGTACAGGTAGAACGCGTTGGAGACGCCGTGGCGGCCCGGGCCGCGCTCGATCCGGTCCGAGATGCGCAGGGCGCCCATCTTGTCGCAGATCTGGATGATGTTGTGCTTCTCGTGGGTGGAGAAGGCCACGTGGTGCAGGCGCGGGCCGTTGCCGCCGGTCAGGGCGGTGTCGTGCACGGTGCCCTTGCGGTGCATCCAGGCTGCGTAGGTGGTGCCCTCGTCATCCTGGATGTCCTCGGTGACGCGGAAGCCCAGGTCCTCGAGGTACTTGCGGCCGCGCGGCACGTCCGGGGTCACCTGGTTGAAGTGGTCCAGGCGGACCAGTTCGCCGGCCGAGTACAGGTCGTAGCGCATGTGCAGGCGTTCGACATGGGTGGTCTCGAAGAAGAACTCGTATGGGAAGCCCAGTGGATCCTCCACGCGCAGGGCGTCGCCGATGCCCTTGACGAAGCCGTTCTTGCGGCGCTCGGTGCGGCAGCCCAGCTCCTGGTAGTAGGCCTCGGCCTTGTCGACGTCCTCAGGGGTGCGCACGCGGAATGCCATGGCCTTCAGCGCGGCGACCGGACCCTTGGTCAGGACCAGGTTGTGGTGGATGAACTCCTCGAAGGAGCGCAGGTAGATCTGGTTCTCGTCCTCGTAGGATACGTGCAGGCCCAGGACGTCCACGTAGAAGTTGCGGGACTTGGCCAGGTCGGTGACGACCAGTTCGGCGTAGGCGCAGCGCAGGATATCCGGTGCTGGTGCGACTGGCTTGGGGATTTCGTTGCTCATTGGGTTGCTCCTTTGCAAGCGTGAAAAGTAATGGTTAGGCGCCGAACTTCGGGGTGTGGACATCGCCCAGGGTGATGTGCACTGCCTGCTGGTCGGTGTAGAAGTCGATCGAGCGGTAGCCGCCTTCGTGGCCCAGGCCCGAGGCCTTCACGCCGCCGAACGGGCTGCGCAGGTCGCGCACGTTGTGCGAGTTCAGCCAGACCATGCCGGCCTCGATGTCCTGCGCGAAGTTGTGCGCGCGCTTCAGGTCGTTGGTCCACACGTAGGCGGCCAGGCCGTAGCGGGTGTTGTTCGCCAGCGCCAGGGCTTCCTCGTCGGTGTCGAACGGGGTGATGGCGACGACCGGGCCGAAGATCTCTTCCTGGAAGATGCGGGCATCCGGGGCGACGTCGGCGAACACGGTCGGTGCGACGTAGGAGCCGTTCTCCTGGCCCTCGGGCAGGTTCTCCGGGCGTCCGCCGCCGGCGACGACGCGGCCCTCGGACTTGCCGATTTCCACGTAGCTCATGACCTTGTCGTAGTGCTCAGGGTGCACCAGCGCGCCGACCTGGGTGGTTGGATCGTGCGGATCGCCGACCTTGATGTTCTTGGCGCGGGCCGCGTAGGCCTCGACGAACTTCTCGTAGATGCCGCGCTGGACCAGGATGCGGCTGCCGGCGGTGCAGCGTTCACCGTTCAGCGAGAACACGCCGAACAGGGTGGAATCGATGGCCGCGTCGAAGTCGGCGTCGTCGAACACGATGGCCGGGGACTTGCCGCCCAGCTCCATGCTCATGCCCTTGAGGTTCTCGGCGCAGTTGCGGAAGATCAGCTGGCCGGTCGAGGACTCGCCGGTGAAGGAGATCAGCGGGACGTCCGGGTGCTTGACCAGCGCGTCGCCGGCCTCTTCGCCCATGCCGTTGACCAGGTTGAAGACGCCCTTCGGCAGGCCGGCTTCCTCGAAGATGGTGGCCCACAGCGAGGCGGACAGCGGGGTGAACTCGGCCGGCTTCAGCACGACGGTGCAGCCCGAGGCGATCGACGGAGCGAGCTTCCAGGACTCGAGCATGAACGGGGTGTTCCACGGGGTGATCAGTCCAGCGACGCCGATCGGCTTGCGGTTCACGTAGTTCAGCTGGGTGCCCGGAACCTTCAGGGCGGTGTCGTGCTGGGCGACGATCAGGTCGGCGAAGAAGCGGAAGTTCTCCGCGGCGCGCTGGGCCTGGCCCTTGGCCTGGGTGATCGGCAGGCCGGTGTCGAAGGTCTCCATCTCGGCCAGGCGGTCCTGCTGGGCGACGACGGCGTCGGCGATCTTGTACAACACGTTGGCGCGCTCGCGCGGCTTCATCTTCGGCCATGGGCCGTTCTTGAAGGCCTCGGTGGCGGCGGCCACCGCGGCGTCGATGTCGGCCTTCTGGCCGGCGGCGGCGGTGGTGTAGGCGGTGTTGGTCACCGGGTCCAGGACCTCGAAGGTTTCGCCGCCGATGGAATCGACGAATTCACCGTTGATGTAGTGCTGGATCTTGGCCGGCAGGTTTTCTGGAACGAAGTGCTTGCTCATCGGCGGGCATTTCCTTTCGTGCGGTGTGGAAAATAGTGGGGAGTAAGTTTTCTAGATGGCGCTGGGCGGCATCCCGGCCGAAGCCAGATACGCGTTCAGCGTGTTGGCGCGGTGCTTGCGGGCCGCCGTCTCGATCTGCGCCGGGGTGGCGTGGTTCGCGATCAGTTCCAGCAGCGCCTCGTGTTCCTCGACGCTGGCCTTGGCCCTCGAAGGGATGTGGGTGAAGGAGCTGGCCCGCATCGCCGCCAGCCGGCGCCAGCCGCGCTGGACCAGGTCCAGGATGTGCGGATTCGGGCACTGGCCGTAGAGCAGCTTGTGGAACTCGGTGTTCATCCGGGTGAACGCGACCGGGTCGAAGTCCTCCAGGCACTGGCGCATCGCATCGTTCAGCTTCCGCGCCTCGGCCAGCCATGCCGCGTCCATCGCGTCGGCGGCCAGTGCGGTGGCGGCCGGCTCGATGATCATCAGCGTCTGCATGGTGTGCAGGTACAGCGTGGAATCCACGTGGGCGACGGTCGCCCCGACATTGCGGGTGAAATGCACCAGTCCTTCGGCCTCCAGCCGGCGGATCGCCTCGCGCACCGGGACCACGGAGCAGCCCAGTTCGTCGGCAATGGTGCCCAGCACCAGGCGGTAGCCCGGGGAGTAGGCGCCGTTGACGATGCGCTCGGAGACCAGCTGGTAGGCAGCCTCGGACTTGGAGGCGGTCATTACAGCGCCCATGAGTCCAGGTCCGGGCTGCCTGCGTCCTTCCAGGCGTTGAACTTGGTTTTCCATTCGGCGTTCATCGGGAACAGGCCCTCGATGCCGTGGCCGCGCTTGACCATGGCGAAGATGAACTCGTCGTTCTCCTCGGTGGCTGCGGCCTCGGCGGCGATCTGCTCGACCATTGCCGGCGGGATCACCACGATGCCATCGGAGTCGGCCACGATCACGTCGCCGGGCTGCACCGAAACGCCGCCGCAGGCCACGGTGATGTCGCGGTCCCAGGCCACATGCTTGCGGCCGAGCACTGCCGGGTGCGGTCCGTTGTGGAAGACCGGGATCTCCAGGTTGCTCACGGCATCCAGGTCGCGCACGCCGCCGTCGGAGATGATGGCCGCCGCGCCCAGCTGCTGCGAACGCAGGGCCAGGATGTCGCCCAGGGTGGCCGAACCGGTCTCGCCGCGGGCCTCCATGACCAGGATTTCGCCGTCCTTGACCGCGTCGATGGCCTGCTTCTGCATGTTGTAGCCGCCGCCGTGGGCCTTGAAGAGGTCCTCGCGGTTCGGGATGTAGCGCAGGGTGGCGGCGGTGCCGATCACGCGCTGCATGCCCTTGGTGGCGCCGGAAACTTCGATGTTCACGTTGTTCATGCCGTGCTTGCGCATGGTGCCGGACAGGGTGGCGGTCGCGACGGAGGCCAGCTGCTCGCGGATGGCGTCGGTCAGCACGTCCTTGCCGGTCAGCTTCGGGGCCAGGCCGGCGGACTCGCGGTCGCCGTAGGCGTCTTCCTTGTCCTTCTCGGTGACCTTTGGCTGGTTGCCGAAGTCGCCGAAGGTCGCGGTGCCCTCAACGGCGGTGGTCTTCAGCTTGCCGGTGGTGGCGCCGGAGACCAGATCGGTGACCTCGACCTCGACGACGTCGCCCGGGAAGAAAACGGTGGAGCCGGCAGGGGTGCCGGTCAGGATGATGTCGCCCGGCAGCAGCGTCATCTGCTGGGACAGGTCGGCGACAATCTGCGCGAAGGAGAACAGCAGCTCGGAGGTGTCTGCGTCCTGGGCGATCTCGCCGTTGACCCAGGTCTGCACACGCAGCTTGGCCGGGTCGACGGTGGCGGCATCCAGTGCGACTGGGCCCAGTGGGGTGTAGCCGTCGCCGGACTTCGAGCGGATGTTCGAGCCCTTGTCGGCGTACTTCATGTCGTGCACGCCCAGGTCGTTCGATGCGGTGATGGAGCCGACGTAGCCCCAGGCATCCTCGACGGAAACGCGGCGGGCTGCCTTGCCGATGATCAGTGCGATCTCGCCTTCGAAAGCCAGCAGCTCAGTGCCGGCCGGGCGCTCGACGGTGCCGTTGGTGGCTGCCAGGGAGCTCGAAGCCTTCATGAAGTAGCTTGGGAACTTCGGGGTGCGACCGCGCTGCGCTGCACGCGAAGAGTAGCTCAGGTGTACGGCCAGGACCTTACCTGCCTGGCTGAAGGTTTCCTCGGTGACCGGAATCGGAGTGCTCATCGGTGAATTGCCCACTTTCGTCGTACATGATCTCGTACATCAAATCGTATACGATCAGTGTGCGCTCAATCTCATGGACTGTCAAGATGGCAATCCACAATTGCTTTCTCGGACTGGATCAATAGCCCCGAATCCCTGCGATTCCGCGGGTTTCGACAGGGAGTCAAACTTTTCATGGTGCCGTAACGCGAGGAGCCAGAGGCATATGAAACTCATCGTCGATTGAGCGCCAGTGAATATTTGATCTCGGTTTGCGTGCGACTTTCACGGTGTTCATCTCGGTCTGCCCGTACCTGCCAAGAAGCTTCTATCTTGGCGTGGTGGTTCGAATGCAGGGAGAAGTCGTCATGGGCCACAGGCGAACTGTTGGTGAAAATTGAACAGAAAATGTGTTCAGTTCCTGATGGCGCGTTTCGCAGGCCGGTGTGACTCTCGAATATCAGATGTTCCTCGTTGCACCTGTAGCAGGCGAGGCGCAGGGTGGGCGCGGAAACCCGTACCAAACTTGATGATTCGTCGTTCATTCGAGACGCTCAGGTAAACGTCCGGCACTTGTCGATCCGGAAGCCCCGTCCTGCCCATGAACAAAAATAATGCTCATGCTGCAATCCGCTGGTGTTAGGCAGTTGTATTGACACGGTACATCTACTTACTTCTGGAACTCATCATTCCGGACGTATCTTTCATGAATCCATGCAACCCGAACACGAGGATAATTCAGATTCAGAGGGCATGATGGCGGAAAGTGAACAGAATAATTGTTCACATCGGTGCCTTCCGGGGTATCAGGGTAGGCTGCGTACGGCGCGTTCAAAGCAACGAGCTGTACGTGCTGATATTGGTGAACACCTGCGGGTTGAGGCAAATGACTAGAGTCGGCTACAGCTGACTACGCGGTGAAAACGAACAGAATTTTTGTTCATTTGGTAGGTTGCTTTTACTCGATCGGAGCAAATGCAGGAACCGTAGGCGAACTGCCACGGTTCATTGAACCAATAATCCGTTCATGCGAGGCAAGGAACTATTCGCGGTGCACAACTGCATTCGAACCACTGGAACAGGTCGATTGACCTGGTGCTTTATACCTTGAATCCATATCTAAGCTCAACGCGATGAGGCTGTGGAATGGGGCAACACTCCCGTTTTGGAAACTCGCAAGAGCTAGTTCGCATCTAATTCGGGCGGTTCTTCGAATTCGTACCCCAGAACTTTCCTTACACGGTCTGTGAGCTCGACGTCCAGACGTTGCGGGGCGCGATCTGCGTTGAAATCGAAGTTCTGAACGCTCGTCACTGATCCTGGAATCTCGATGCATGTCTGCCCATGAGGAGTGCGCCACATGACCGAGCCATCGGGGAGGTAAGTGTAGTTCCAGCCCAAAGCATGCTTGAACATCTGGTGTCGTTTGCAGCAAAGCTTGGTGTTGGTGCGGTTGGTTCCGCCGCCTTTGGCCCAGTCATCGATGTGTTCAACTTCGGATCGCTCAGGCAAGCGGTTGCATCCCGGGAACTGGCACTGCGTGTCCCGGAATCTCAGCAGGTCTCGAAGAGCTTGCGGTGGGCTGTACTTCTTGCGGTCGACGTCGATAACGGCCCCAGTCCACGGGTCAGTCAGCAATCGAAGCATCGATGGGGCGTGCGCCGCCAGTTTCAAAGCCGTTCCAATCGGGATTGGACCGTATCCTTCGAGGTCTGCCAATGCCTTTCGAGGGTCTGCCAGCATCTCGACCGCCGGAATCGTTACGGCCACCTTGGTTTTCAGAGTGCTACCGCCGCCCTCAGGCCAACCGTCCAGCAAAGCGTCCCTCAGTGTGTCGTATCGTAATTGACCGCGTGTTCGGGGGTCTTCGGGATCAGCATTCGAAACAACATGATGCTCGACGGTGTTTACCACTGAAATGATATCTTCCACGGGGCCGCGAAGCTGTGCGACCGCTATGCCGTCTTTCTCGATCCACCAACGCATATCCCGGGTTTCTTTAGCATCTTTGTGGCGTTCGTCGATTGGCTTGGGGTGCATCTTTTCGTGAAGCCGACGTGCCCGTTGCCGGACAGCCGAGTCGGTGGCGTGTTTGGCAAATGGCAGCAGGAGTTCCTCCATGCGGTGCACGTCTTCAGTTTCGAGGTCTTGAGCATTCTTGATGATCTCGCGTGCAGTCTGAGTCGTAATTTCACCGGCGCTCAGAGCATTCAAGGTTTCATGGCATAGGTGCCGCAAACCTTCAGCCATGGTGAGTTTATTGGAAATGTGATTGTCAGTGTCTCTCATCGCGATGGATGCTTCGGCAATGAACGAGGAGCGCGCAACGTCTTGGTCGTGTGGGGTAACGCGATAGTAGCCTGCAGACAAGTTCGCCAGAATGTCATCGGCGGAGACGCCCATTTGCTCAAGTTGTTCAGGGGTAGGTTCGCCATCCGCTTGAATGCGGTTGTCGCCGCTGGATTGGAGAGCGACGCCTCGCGCGAAGAGTTCGTAGGTGTCCGCCATGAGGACTGCCTCGCTGGCATCAAGCATGCTGCGGAGCCGGCTGAGCATGGCCAGTTGGTCGAGGCCGACGGCCAGGTCCTGGGCAGGCATCTGCTTATTGAGTTCGGTTAGCACTTCCAAGGGACCGGTAAAGTACTTCTGACGCTGAATAGCCGCGCCCCACGTACCTGTCGTTTGGACAGTGTCCCTCAGCCCCGGTGCTTCAATCGGTAGGCGGTGGGAGTCGTCGTCATTCTCGAAAATATCTCTGATACCCATAACTTAATTGTCCTCCGCTTTCCGACAGTATGGGTAAGTATCTACGAGTTCTGGATATCTTAGTGGTGTTCGATAGGGATCAAGTTCGATTCAAAATCGAGGCGTTGAAAGGGTTGTTCGCTCTGGAACGCTCAATGACCTAAGTGTGAATAGATGCCTCCCAGAGAGGGGCCCGACTGTGTCTCGACATCACCGTCATGAACTTGGCGGCATCCGTTCTTAAATTCTTGTCGGGCGAAGTTGTATGAATCCGTGAACCACTGCCATGGGAAGACCATGGAACCATAGGCCTTGGTGGAAAGCGTTCAGGTGGCTTCGCTCAACGACTTTCAGGAGAGCTGTCCGAATGATGAAGCTCAAGAATTCGTCAAGTTCTGGACCCTCGTCAGAGTTATTTTTGATCGAATCACGAAAGGATCTTCGATCCGCAATACCACTCTGACATGCATTTTTATCGGAAATCGGCCCGGAATCTTTCCCGGCGACAAATTATTTTTAGAAAACCGCGTCACGAAGCGGAGGTGAATCACTCTTAACTGCTGAAAGACGAAATCAGCCGCACAACGAACTCATACCATGGGGATGGCGTAGTTCAGGAATTGCACTTGGGGGTGCGCGGAGAGAGATTTCGTCTTGTTGGATGCATGCTCATTTGGGGGTGGGAAAGTATCTCGGCGGGCCTGGGACTCATGAATTAATGGGTCTCAGGCCCTTTGTCGTTTCTGGGGCAGCGTGCTCTGACGGGCGTTGATCGCCGCAGGTCGCAGAGGCGCAAAGGGCCCGGAGCATCCAGATCGGATGCTCCGGGCCCTTCTCGGCTGTCAGTGCGGTTATGCCTTGGCGGTTGCTGCCGTGCGTTCTGCCGCGGCGGCGCGTTCATCGGCCTCGCGCAGGGCACGCTCGACGCGGTCGACGTCGCGCACTGCACCCTTGTCCGCAGACAGGGCCATGGCGGCGTAGGCGCGCAGCGCAGGGGAGACGACGCGTTCGCGGTTGGCCGGGCGGTAGCCGGTGGTGGCCAGCAGGCGTTCGCGGCGCTCGGCCAGGACCTCGTCGGCGACGTTCAGGGTCAGGTCGCGGGTCGGGATGTCGATGGAGATCGAGTCGCCGTCCTCGACCAGGGCGATGAGTCCGCCGGAGGCCGCCTCGGGGGAGACGTGGCCGATGGACAGGCCCGAGGTGCCGCCGGAGAAGCGGCCGTCGGTGATGAGTGCGCATTCCTTACCCAGGCCGCGGCCCTTGAGGAACGAGGTCGGGTAGAGCATTTCCTGCATGCCTGGGCCGCCCTTGGGGCCCTCATAGCGGATGACGACCACGTCGCCGGCCTTGACCTGCTTGTTGAGGATCTTTTCGACGGCCTCGTCCTGGGACTCGCAGACCACTGCCGGGCCGGTGAAGGTCCAGATGGAGGGATCCACGCCGGCGGTCTTGACCACGGCGCCGTCCACGGCGATGTTGCCGCGCAGCACGGCCAGGCCGCCGTCCTTGGAGTAGGCGTGCTCGACCGAACGGATGCAGCCGCCGGCGGAGTCGGTGTCCAGGTCCTCCCACTGGGCGGACTGGGAGAATGCGGTGGAGGAGCGGACGCCGCCCGGGGCCGCGTGCCACAGGGCCAGCGATTCCTCAGCGGCATGGCCGCCGCGGATGTCCCAGGCATCCAGCCATTCACCCATGGTCTTGGAGTGCACGGTGTGGACGGTTTCGTCCAGCAGGCCGCCGCGGCGCAGCTCGCCGAGGATCGCGGGAATGCCGCCGGCGCGGTGCACGTCCTCCATGTAGTAGATCTTGCCGGCACCTGCCGAGTTCGGTGCCACCTTGGCCAGGCACGGCACGCGGCGGGAGACCTCGTCGATCTCATCCAGGCCGAATTCGACGCCGGCCTCGATCGCGGCGGCCAGCAGGTGCAGGATGGTGTTGGTGGAGCCGCCCATGGCGATATCCAGCGCCATGGCGTTGCCGAAGGCGGCCGGGGTGGCGATGTTGCGCGGCAGGACGGAGTCGTCGTCTTCGCCGTAGTAGCGGTTGGAAATCTCCACAACCAGCTTGCCGGCGTTCTCGTAGAGGTCCTTGCGCGCGGTGTGCGTGGCCAGGGTGGAGCCGTTGCCCGGCAGCGACAGGCCCATGGCCTCGGTCAGGCAGTTCATCGAGTTCGCGGTGAACATGCCGGAGCAGGAACCGCAGGTCGGGCAGGCCGACTCCTCGATGCGCAGCAGGTCCGCGTCGGAAACGTTTTCGTTCACTGCCTCGGAGATGGCGTCGACCAGGTCCAGGGTGCGCACGGTGCCGTCCACCAGGGTGGCGCGGCCGGATTCCATCGGGCCGCCGGAGACGAACACGGTCGGGATGTTCAGGCGCAGCGCGGCCATCAGCATGCCGGGGGTGATCTTGTCGCAATTGGAGATGCAGATCAGCGCGTCGGCGCAGTGGGCGTTGACCATGTATTCGACCGAGTCGGCGATCAAATCGCGCGATGGGAGCGAGTACAGCATGCCGCCGTGGCCCATGGCGATGCCGTCGTCCACCGCGATGGTGTTGAACTCGCGCGGGATGCCGCCGGCGGCGGTGATCGCATCGGAGACGATGCGGCCCACTGGCTGCAGGTGGGTGTGGCCCGGCACGAATTCGGTGAAGCTGTTGGCCACGGCGATGATCGGCTTGCGGCCCAGATCTGCGCCGTTGACGCCGGCCGCGCGGAACAGGGCGCGGGCGCCTGCCATATTGCGGCCATGGGTGACGGTGTGGGAACGAAGTGTGGTCATTGCATAATCACATCACAGGTTTTGCCGCAGACCCAGACGGTGACAATACTAGTAGTACTACTACCAGATGACGATGGGACTCCGATGACTGCTAGTCAGCGCCGCAGGGAGGAACTCGCCGGTTTCCTCAAGGACCGACGGGCCCGGGCGGACCGCGCCGCGCACGGCCTGCCTGCGGTGGGACGCAGCCGGCTGCGCGGGCTGCGGCGGGAGGAAGTGGCCACGCTGGCCGGCATCAGCGTCACCTGGTACACCTGGCTGGAGCAGGCTCGCGACATCAACCCCTCGCGCCAGGTGCTGGACTCGCTGGCCAGGCTCTACCGCCTGACTCCGGTGGAGACCACCTACCTGCTATCGCTCGGCGGGCACCGCGACACGATTCCGGCGGCCTCCGAGGGCATGACCCCCGCGCTGCAGCGGCTGCTGGACGCGCTGGACTTCCCTGCGTTCCTGCTCTCCGCGGACTGGACCATCATCGGATGGAACGTGCACTATGCGCAGCTGTACCCTCGGATCGAGGTGCTGGAGGAAGACGACCGGAACCTGCTCTGGCTGGTGTTCACCGATGCGTCGCTGCGGCAGATGCTGCCCGACTGGGCGGAGCAGAGCCGCGGGTTCGTGGGAAGCTTCCGCGCCGAGACGCGCGGCTGGCTGAACCCTGCGGGGGAGAGCGGCATCGTCGCCCGCGTGTCGGCCGCATCGCCGGAGTTCGCGGCGATCTGGAAGGAGCGCGACGTCGCTGGCTTCGGCACGCGCGAGCGGCTGTTCAACCACCCGGCCAAGGGGCTGACCCGCTACGAGCAGCACAACCTGATCCCGGCCGAGGCCCCGGATTTGACGCTGCTGTTCTACGCGCCGCTGTAGACGGCGGCTTCGGCGCAGAGCGCGCTATTCGCCCGGGATCTGGTACTTGAGCAGTGCCTTCATGTTCGGGCTCAGAGTGATCGTTGGCAAGAAAGCCACCGCATTCTTCGCGTGCTGCCTGGCGGCGAACATTGACAGGTAGCTGAGCACCTTTGAGTGCACGTTGCCGTCTGGATCGACGATGACGTATTCGTCATTGCCGCGTTTTCGACGTGCAGTTCGGTGGCTGGCCATCGCCGGGAATGACGCCTTCAGGTTGCCTGGAACGTTGCGTGACCATTATTTCCACCATTTTCGTGATGTCTTGGTGCCAATTCTAGACTCCAACCGGGCGGCGCGTAAGCCGTCGACGATGCCGTCCCGAATCGCCTGGCGGGTGCCGGTACTAAGCTGAATGCCCGAAGGTCCCAGCTCGTCGGTTCGAACGCTTTCGCCCGAAATATCATCAGAGATGAGTCGGGACAAGGAGGCCAACATGGCGGCTTCGCGTCGTGATACGAGCCAGCCATCGCGAATTGATTTCCTGAATTTCCCATAGGCTTTGAACCGGTCGAAGGCTTTGCCCACGGTTTCTTTCAGGGTGGGAGTCGAGGAGCCTTGCTGGTGTTTCGACGACCATGGGTTCTCGGAAAGCTGCGGCTTCATCGGGCTATTGAGCGTTCCCAATATCAGCGATCCCATTGCCTGATCCGCTATGGAGTCGCTTTTGGCCAATTCAAGTCCGTATTGGACGCGCTTCCACCACTGGTCAGCATGATCAACTCTGGTGCGAAGCCGGAAAGTTCGCAACGCGGCCAAGGCGGCGATGAACCCGACTGAAGCCGGCAGGAGCGCTCCCCACGAAGCCAGCGCCTGCACGCCGGGCGTCATCCACGTCCAGATGGAATTCAAGAATTCAAGCACGCTGCTGAAGAAATTCATCTGCTGACGATAGGTGGGTTGTGCGATTCGAGGCTGCTTTGTACTGCGCGATGTGGAGAACGACAGACTCCGGGGACCGTGTTGGATGAATTACGCGGTCCCCGGGCAGAAATCAAGATGTCGCTTCTGGCTATGCGCCCAAGAACTCCAAGGTCTTTTCCTTGAATTCGCGGCTCGTGACGGCGTTCGCGTGGTTGCGCCCGGCCAGCCACAGCACTTCGTTGCGGGTACCTGCGTCCTTGAGCAGGCGGCGCAGCTGGGGCATCGTGGTGGCCAGGTCGTCGTGGTCGCCAGCCACCAGAAGCGTGGGGGTTGAAGGAACCTTGGTTTCGGGTTCGAAGGGCTCGGTCTTGATGCCCTCGATCAGCTTGAACAGCGCTTCGGCATCGTTGGACGGCTCGGAGGTGACGATCTGCATGATGGATGCGGTGAGGTCGTCGTTGATCTCCTCGCCGCTGGCCAGGAATTTACGCGCCTGCTCAATCTCGAAGCCGGCGAGCATGTCGTTGGCGCCCGGGCCGCCCATGACCAGGTGCTCTACCAAGTCCGGGTTCCATGCGGCGAATTCCCACGCGAGGCGCGAGCCCAGCGAGTAGCCCAGCACGTCGACAGGGCCTTCGTCCAGGTCGATCACGATGGCGGCCAGCGCCTGGCGGATTTGGCTCGGGGCCCAGCTGCCTTCGTTGCGGTGCGGCTCGGCGCCGTGGCCCGGAAGGTCGACCAGCAGGACGTTGCGGCCGTGGTCGGTGAAATAATTCGTCCACCTAGCGCGCTCCCAATTCAATTCGCCGGATGAGGCGAAGCCGTGGATGAGCAGTACGGATGGTCCGCTCACCTCGGTGTTTGTGCGGATGACGCGGAGATTCAGATCAAGGGTCATGCATCCGATCATAGGCCACAAAGCAGGTAAACATCGTCTTGCGCTAGCGCCTCGAAGTAGTTAATGTCAGAATGACTCTAACGCGGTCAAGGCTGCGGAAACTGCTGGAAACCTGAAACGGGGCATCGCAACTGATGACATCGGTACCAAGCTGGGCAAACGTCGACGAGCGGCGGAACATGCCGCCGACGCTGGCGGTGTCCACGGTGATCCTCGGCATCCGCGAGGGCGTCGAGGGCGGGCCGGACAAGCTGTGCCTGCCGCTGGTGCGCCGCATCCGCCAGCCTCATGCCGGATTGTGGGCGCTGCCCGGCGGTCCGGTGGGGGCGCGCGAGTCGCTGGGCCAGGCGGCGGGGCGCACGCTGGCCGAGACCACCGGGCTGCGGCCGAACTACCTGGAGCAGCTGTACACCTTCGGGGACATCGACCGCTCGCCCACGCACCGGCTGGTGACCATCGCCTACTTCGCGCTGATGCACGTGGACCAGGTGGGTGCGACCGTGCGCGACGAGAACGTCGCCTGGTTCGACATCGACGATCCGCAGATCGCGCGGATGGCCTTCGACCACCGCCAGATCGTGGACTACGCGCTGTGGCGGCTGCGCAACAAAACCGAATACGGGCAGATCGCGCACCGGCTGCTGGGCGAGCGCTTCACCCTGGCGGCGCTGCGCGGGGTGTACGAGGCGATCCTCGGGCGCCGGCTGGACCCGGCGAACTTCCGGCGCACGCTGAACTCGACCGCCAGCATCGAGGCGACCGACGAATACCAGGCCGGCGGCAAGCACCGCCCGCCGCGGCTCTACCGCTATGTCGGGCACGGGCCCGATCCGCTGCAGGTCGACCCCCTGCAGGTCGAGCCGCCGCAGGGCTGAGAACGAACTTCACCACACTTTTTCAACTAGACCGTTGAATCCCTGAAGGGGGAGCACCATGAGCACCAACACCATCTTCACCGACGCGGCCAACGCGCAGCACAACGCTTCGGTCGCGCAGAACATTGCGCGGCTGAACCTGCTGGCCCCGGGCTCCACCTGCTCGGAGGACCTGAAATCCAACCCGTGGGACACCCCCGGCGGCTACGGCCCGGGCGCCTCGGAACAGGACCAGGTCCCGGCCGGCTACCCGGAGCAGGGGACCATCCCGCAGGAGTACCTGGCGGCCAGCGATCAGGAGCTGGATGCGCGCATCCTGGCGGCCAAGGAGGCGCTGGGCGAGCGCGCGGTGATCCTGGGCCACTTCTACCAGCGCGACGAGGTGGTGAAGTACGCGGACTTCGTCGGCGACTCCTTCCAGCTGGCCAACGCGGCGCTGACCCGCGACAAGGCGGAGGCAATCGTCTTCTGCGGCGTGCACTTCATGGCGGAGACCGCTGACATACTCTCGCGCGACGACCAGGCGGTCATCCTGCCGAACCTGGCCGCCGGCTGCTCGATGGCGGACATGGCCGACGGGCCGAGCGTCCAGCAGTGCTGGGACGAGCTGACCGAGCTCTACCGGGACGAGGAGGACGACGGCCGCCTGCCGGTCATCCCGGTCACCTACATGAACTGCTCGGCCGAGCTGAAGGCCTTCGTGGGGCGCAACGGCGGGCTGGTGTGCACCAGCTCCAACGCCGCCACGGTGCTTGAATGGGCGTTCGAGCGCGGCCGGCGCGTGCTGTTCTTCCCGGACCAGCACCTGGGCCGCAACACCGCCAAGGCCATGGGCGTGCCGCTGGCGCAGATGCCGATGTGGACCCCGCGCAAGGCGCTGGGCGGGAACGACGAGGCGACCCTGCGCGAGGCCCGGGTGATCCTGTGGCACGGCTTCTGCTCGGTGCACAAGCGCTTCACCCCGGCCCAGATCGGCAAGGCGCGGCAGGAGTACCCGGGCGTGCGCGTGATCGTGCACCCCGAATGCCCGATGGAGGTCGTGGACGCGGCCGACGAGGCAGGCAGCACCGACTACATCCGCCGCGCGATCGCCGACGCGACCGAGCCGACGGTGTTCGCGATCGGCACCGAGATCAACATGGTCAACCGGCTGGCCGCCGAATACCCGCAGCACACCATCTTCTGCCTGGACCCGGTGATCTGCCCGTGCTCGACGATGTACCGCATCCACCCCGGCTACCTGGCCTGGGTGCTGGAGGAGCTGGTCGCCGGGCGCGTGGTCAACCGGATCACCGTGCCCGCCGAGCAGCAGGGCGACGCGAAAATCGCCCTGGAACGCATGCTGGCCGCCCGGCCGTAAGGACTGATGCGATGAAACGCCTGATCATCATCGGGTCCGGGGTTGCCGGGCTGACCGCTGCGCTGCAGGCGGCGGCCGCCGGGGCGCACCCGGTGCTGCTGACCAAGGACCGGCTGGGGGACTCGAACAGCGAGCTGGCCCAGGGCGGGCTGAGCGCCGTCACCGCGCAGTCCATCGCCGCCGGGGACTCGGTGGCCGCGCACGTGGCTGACACCCTGGCCGCCGGCGCCGGACACTGCGGGCCGCAGGCAGTGCGGTACATGTGCGCATCCGCCGCGGACCTGGTGGAGCAGCTCGAAGCCCACGCGGTCGGGTTCGACCGCACCGAGGGCGGCGGCTACCAGCTGGGCCTGGAGGCCGCGCACAGCGCCCACCGCATCCTGCACATCCACGGGGACGCCACCGGGGCGGGGCTGGTGGCGGCCCTGTCCGCCGCGGTGCGCCGCGCCCGCGACGCCGGGAAGCTGACGGTGCGCGAGCATGCGCTGGCCGCGTCGCTGGTGCTCGACGAGCGCGGCGCCGTGGCCGGGGTCCAGGTCCTGCAGGACGGGAGAGCGCAGCGGCTGGCCGCCGACGCGGTGCTGCTGGCCACCGGGGGACTGGGCCGGCTGTACGCCGCGACCACCAACCCGGCCGGCGCCACCGCGGACGGGATCGGGCTGGCCGCCCGGGCCGGCGCGGTGATCGCCGACGCCGAGTTCGTGCAGTTCCACCCCACGCTGGTGGACCCGGCGCGCTACCCGGCGGCCGGCATGGTCTCCGAGGCGGTGCGCGGGGAGGGCGCGGTGCTGGTCACCGACGCCGGGGAGCGCTTCATGCCCGCCGAGCATCCGGAGGCCGAGCTGGCACCGCGCGACGTGGTCGCCCGCGGCATCCACCGCCAGCTGCTGGCCGGGCGCACCGTGTACCTGGACGCCCGCGGCATCGAGGCCGAGCGCGGGGCCGGGTTCCTGGCCCGCCGCTTCCCCTCGATCACCGCGCGGCTGGCCTCCTGCGGGCTGGACCTGGCCGCGGACCTGGTTCCCGTGGTCCCGGCGCAGCACTACGCCATGGGCGGGATCGCCGCCGACGCCAGCGCCCGCACCACCGTGCCGGGGCTCTATGCGGCCGGCGAATGCGCCAACACCACGGTGCACGGCGCCAACCGGCTGGCCAGCAACTCGCTGCTGGAGGCGATGGTGTTCGCGCGCACCGCGGTGCAGGCCATGCTTTCCGACGATCCCGGGGTCTGCGCGGACCTCGACGGGCTCGACGGGATGACCGTCGCCCAGCTGCCGACGGCGCTGTCGGCCCTCGGAGCGGCCGAGGCCCCGCTGGACCTGGAAACCCTGCAGCGCGAGGCCAGCGAGGCGATCGGCGTGTACCGCACCGGCAAGCAGCTGGAGCGCTTCGCCGGGCTGCTTGCGGCCTGCGCCCCGGTGGCCGAGTCCCCGCGCGAGCAGCTGGAGCTGGAGAACCTGTGGCTCACCGCCCGGTTCACCGCCGCCGGCGCGCTGGCCCGCACCGGGTCGCTCGGCGCCCACCACCGTCTGGACGCGGCGCCAGGACAATCGCAGCCTGCAATCCGCTACGGCTGGCGGCTGAGTGCCGCCGAGCGAACCGCCGAACAGCTTTCCTCCACCACAACCTCTTCAAGCCCAAGCAGCAAGGAACACTCCGCGTGAACGCACCCATCCACCCCGTCCCGTTGCGCGTGATCGACCGCATCATCCACCTCGCGCTGGAGGAGGACAACCCCCGCGGGGATGTGACCGCGGACACCATCGTTCCGGCCGGGGCGGTCGCCACCTGCCGGGTGCGCGCCCGGCAGCCCGGCGTGCTGGCCGGCGGCACGGTCTTCGCCCGCGCCATGCACGCGGTGGACCCGGGCATCGCCACCACCCAGCTGGTCGCCGAGGGGGAGAAGTTCGCCGCGGGGGACACGCTGATCGAGGTCAGCGGCCCGGCGGCCTCCATCCTCACCGCCGAACGCGTGGGGCTGAACCTGCTGCAGCGCCTGAGCGCCATCGCCACCGCCACCGGGCAGCTGGTGGACCTGGTCGCGCACACCACAGCGCGCATCGCTGACACCCGCAAGACCACCCCTGGGCTGCGCGCGCTGGAACGCTACGCGGTGCGCTGCGGCGGCGGGGTGAACCACCGCGACAACCTCTCCGACGCGTTCATGGCCAAGGACAACCACCTGGCCCTGTTCAGCACCCCGCAGGCGCTGACCGAGGCGCTGGCCTCGGTGCGCTCCCGGCTGGGGCACACCACGACCATGGAGGTGGAAGTGGACTCCATCGACCAGCTGCCGGCGGTGCTGGCCGCCGGGGTGGACGTGGTCATGCTGGACAACTTCGACCCCGCCGACATCCCGGCGGCCATCGAGTTGATCGCCGGCCGCGCGGTCGTGGAGGCCAGCGGCAACATCAACGCCGGCACGGTCGCCGCGGTGGCCGAATCCGGGGTGGACATCATCTCCTCGGGCGCCATCACCCACTCGGTGGCGGCGATCGACCTGGGACTGGATATGGTGGTCGAATGATCTACATGGACGCCGCCGCCACCGCCCCGCCGCGCCAGGAGGTGCTGGACACCGTCTCACCGCTGCTGACCCGCGACTTCGGCAACCCCGCCTCGCACCATGAGGCGGGGCACCAGGCCCGCCGGGCCGCTAACTGGGCGCGCGCCCAGGTTGCCGCGCAGCTGGCGGTGCGCGAAGAGGAAATCTACTTCACCTCCGGCGGCACCGAGGGCGCGAACACCGCGGTGATCGGCGGCGCGCTGGGCAACCCGCGCGGCCGGGTGGTCGTGGCCAGCGCCATCGAGCACCCAGCGGTGCTGGAAGCCTGCCGCTACCTGGTGGAGTTCCACGGTTTCACGCTGCGGCTCATCGATGTCACCGCCGACGGGCTGGTGGACCTGGAGCATGCGGCGCAGCTGATCGACGACGACGTCGCCGTGGTCTCGGTGATGGCGGTGAACAACGAGGTCGGCACGATCCAGCCGGTGGCGCAGTTCGCCGCGCTGGCCCACGCGGCCGGCGCGCTGATGCACACCGACGCGGTGCAGGCCGCCGGATGGCTGGATCTGGCGCCGCTGGCCGCCGCGGTGGATGCACTGAGCATCTCCGGGCACAAGATCGGCGGGCTGAAGGGCAGCGGGGCGCTGTACCTGTCGGGGAAGCACCGCTTCGTGCCGCTGCTGCATGGCGGCGGGCAGCAGTCGGGCCTGCGTTCGGGCACCGAGAACCCGGCGGCCGCGGCCGGCATCGCGGTGGCCCTGCAGGTCTGCGCTTCCCAGCGCGCGCAGGGGCTGGGCGAGGGCTACGGACCCTACCTCATCGAGAAGATCACCCGCGGGCTGGAAGCCAAGCACCCCGGCAGCGTGCGGCTGACCGGCAGCGGGAGCCAGCGCATCGGCGGCATCGTGTCCTTCGTGTTCCCGAAGACCGCCGGGGAGACCGTGCTGATCGAACTGGAGCGCAAGGGGGTGCTGTGCTCCTCCGGATCCGCCTGCGCGGCGGGATCCACCGATCCCTCGCCGGTGCTCACCGCCATGGGGTACCAGGAGCAGCTGGCGCACACCGCGGTGCGGCTGTCCTTCGGGCGCGGCATCAAGGAGAACGAGCTGAGCCAGGTGGCCAACGCGGTCATCGCCGCGGTGGGCGGGCTGCTGCCGGCATCGCCGGGCGCCGCCTAGTTGCCGCTTCCAGCGGCCAGCCGGTTCGCCGTCCGCTGCGCGGAGAGCAGCCGCCAGGCGCCCACGGCGCCGAGCAGCAGGAAGAACGCCGCGGCCAGCATCGACAGGCGGGTGGCGTCGGAGAACCCGGCGGACAAGGCGTCGATGGTCGAGGCCGCATCGTGCCCGCCCGGAGGCTGGACGCGCAGCTGGGTGATGGTGGTGCCGGCGCTCTGCCGGGTGGCCTCGGCCAGCTGGGAAGCCTGCGCGGCGGGGACCGAGGCCTCATCCAGCCGCGAAGGCAGGGTGATGGCCAGCGCCGCGGAGAGCACGGCGCCGGAGATCGCGGTGCCCAGGGCGGAGCCGATCTGGCGCACGGTGCTCTGCGTGGCCGAGCCCTGGCCGGAAATCCGCACCGGAACCTCGGCGAGCACCGTGCCGGTCAGCTGGGCTGACGCCAGCCCCAGGCCGAGCCCGTAGACCACCAGGGTCACCGCGACCGCCCAGGCCGACACCCCGGCGCTGAGCACCAGGGCCAGCACCAGCACGCCGACGGTTTCCAGCCCCAGGCCCAGCAGCACGGTACCGGCCGGGGAGAGCACCGCGGCCAGGTGCCGGGCCGAAGCCCCGGAGAAGAAGGCGCCCAGCGCCATGGCGGCCAGGATGAAGCCCGCGTGCAGCACGCTCAGGCCCAGGGCGTTGACCAGGAACAGCGGCAGCACGAACAGCAGGGCGAATTCGCCGATGGCCACGCTCACGGCCGTCAGGTTGCCCCAGGAGAAGGTCGTGTGCTCGAACAGGCGCAGCTCCAGCAGCGCGGCGCGACCGTTGCGGGCGCGGTGCCGCTCCCAGAAGATGAACATGGTGATCGCCGCGGCCGAGACCAGCAGCGCAATGCCCGGCAGCGACACCGCCGCATCGGCCGGCCACACGAAGGAGCCGATCTTCAGCTCCTTTCTCGGGGTGATCCAGCCGGCGTCCGGTCCTTCGATGATCGCGAACACCAGTGCGCCCATGCCCAGCGCGCTGAGCAGCGCTCCGTCCACGTCCACGCCGCGGCCGGTGGCCCCGCCCTTGGTTTCGGGCACGAAGAGCAGGCCCAGCACCAGCAGCACGGCGCCCAGCGGCAGGTTCACCAGGAAGATCCAGTGCCAAGAGGCGTATTCGGTGAGCAGGCCGCCGGCCAGCGGGCCTATGGCCGCGGCGCCGGAGATCACCGCGCCCCACACGCCGAAGGCCGCGGCGCGCTGCTTGCCCTGGAACAGCGAATTCACCGTGGACAGCGTGGCGGGCATGATGCTCGCCGCGCCTAGCGCCTGCAGGGCGCGGGCGGAGATCAGCGAGCCGGCCGCGTCGGCGTTGGCGGCCAGCAGCGAACCGCCCATGAACACCAGCAGGCCGGCGATGAACATCTTCTTGCGGCCCCAGCGGTCCGCCAGGCTGCCGGTGGACAGCAGCAGCGCCGCGAGCACCACCGCGTAGAGGCTGTTGACCCATTGCGCGTCGCCCAGGTCCAGATGGATGTCGGCGATGATGGTCGGCAGCGAGACGCCGACGATGGTGCCGTCGAGCACCACCAGCCCCAGTCCCGCGGCCAGGATGCCCAGCGCCGCCCACGGGTGCGCGGCGGAGCGGGAAACGGTGCCTAATGCGCTGCTGCGCGTCTTGTCAGTCGTCACTTTTCAAGCCTCTGCTTCTTGCAGGTGCGCCGGCGTGCTGCCGTGCCGCGTGCCCTGTCACCACGATGCTAATACGCGGCCGCGGCGACGGTCATCCACCAAACGGTTGAATACGAGCAACCACCTGGTCCCGGCCGGGCTTCTGGCCCCGTGGCCTGGATGATCCGCACCCCGTCCCGGGCGCAGTGCACTATGCAGGACCGGGCAGCCCCCGGATGATGCGCTGATGGTGAACGCATCCCGGCCGCCGCCGGCCGCTGCGCACCGGGGCCGGCCGCCCGCTGATCCGCGGCGTGGCCTGCCGAAATCCGGGTGCGGCAGGCGCCGGGGGCGCCGGGGGAGCACTCCGGGCGCGGGCCGCTGCGATTTACCGATACGATGCCGATTTGGTAGGTTTGCGATCATGCAGATTCGTCCAGAGAGCTTCGATGACCGGGCCGCAGTCTATGCGGTGACGCATGCGGCGTTTACCGGAATCGATCCGATGGTCGAGCCCGACGAAGTCGGCTTGCTGCAGCAGCTCTTCGACTGCGCGGGCTACGATGCGCGCTTCTCCATTGTCGCGCTGGACGACGCGGTGGTGATCGGCCACGTCATCGCCACCTGGGGGAAGATCGGCAGGCAGCCGATGCTGGGCCTCGGCCCGCTGGCCGTGGCGCCGGAATACCAGCACCGCGGAGTCGGCTCGATCCTGATGCAGCAGATCCACGACGCCGCGGAGAGCGCGCAGCTCAGCGGCATCGTGCTGCTCGGCTCGCCGGGCTACTACCACCGTTTCGGCTACGAGCCGGCCTCCCGGCATGGCATCATTCCCAGCGACCCCACCTGGGGCGAGCACTTCATGGTGCGGGTGTTCGACCGGGACGCCCTGCCGCGCGGAGACTTCCGCTACGCCAGCCCCTTCGGCTGCTAGGAGTCCCGGCCCGGCTGCACCCGCGGCGTCAGGCCTTGTCCGGCGGAACGACCTCGTAGACCACATGGGTGACCAGCCCGGTGCTGCGCGAGGAGCGCGGGATGAACTCCCGCCCCGAGACCCCCTCGAAGAGGCGCTCGCCGGAGCCCAGCAGCCTCGGGGAGATGTGCAGGCGCAGCTCGTCGAGCAGTCCCGCCTCCAGGAACTGGTTGATGGTCGATGCCCCGCCGGCGATCGCGACGTTCTTACCGCCGGCCGCCTCGCGGGCCAGCTGAAGCGCCCGGCGGATCCCGCCGGTCACGAACCTGAACTCCGTGCCGCCCTCCATCACCAGCGGTTCGCTCGCGTAGTGGGTGAGCACGAACACCGGTGGTACGGGGGATCCTCGCCCCACCAGCCGCGCCAGCTGCCCGAGGGCGCCCCGCGTTCGGGGCCGAACATGTTCCGGCCCATGATGTAGGCGCCGGCCTCCAGGATTCCGGCGCGCTCCGCGACGTCCTCCTCCCGGGCTTCGAACTGCCAGCGGTGCAGCTGTTCGCCGCCGCGGCCCAGCGGCTGTTCCAGGCTCTGCTCCGGCCCGGCCACGAAGCCGTCCAGTGAGATCGTGACGTCGCAGGTTACCCGTGCCATGATGCGCTCCATCAGCAGGTCGAAGGATCTGATGGCGACAGGATAGCAGGAGGCATGGACACTGCGGCTGGGAATGCGCGCCGGGCTCTTGCCCAGGGTGAGCGGGCGGTGTAGAAAAGTGTCGTGAGCCACGACCCAGCCCCCAGCCAGCTGTCCTTCAGCGTTTCGGGACACATCGCCAAGACCTGCGTGCAAGTGTACGAGGCCGTCGCGGATCCCGAACAGCTCTCGCACTATTTCACGACCGGCGGCGCCAAGGGGCGCCTGGAAACCGGCGCGACCGTGAGCTGGGACTTCCACGACTTCCCGGGCGCCTTCCCGGTGAAGGTGCTGGAAGCCGAGGCTCCGCAGCGCATCCTGCTGCAGTGGGAAGCGAACCATTCCGCGGCGCCCGACGCGCAGAACACCGTCACCTTCGACTTCCAGCCCCAGGACGACAATTCGCGCACCAAGGTCGTGATCACCGAATCCGCGTGGCAGGACACCGCCGAGGGCGCCACGGCGGCCTTCGGCAACTGCGAGGGCTGGGCCGGCATGCTCGCGGCCATGAAGTGCTGGCTGGAATACGGCATCGTGCTGCGCGAGGGCTTCTACACCTAGCGGCGGCCGCCGCGTGGCACGGCAACGCCGGCGGAACCGCCCCCTGGGGCTGAATCCGCCGGCGTTCGTCGTGCGTGCTATTTGATGGCGCTGCGCAGCTTGGAGGTCAGCTGCTGCAGCTGGAGGAATTCTTCCTCGCTCAGCGCGGTGCCGATCTGCTCGTAGATGTGCTTGACGTGCTCGCGGCCGATCTCCTGCTGGACCGCCAGCCCCCTGGGTGTCAGCGAGAGCTGCATCGCGCGCTGGTCGGTGGGATCGGCCTCGCGGGTGATCAGACCCTTGTCCTCCAGCCGGGTGACCATACGGCTCAGGCTCGGCTGCGAGATCAGCAGATAGCGGTTCAGATCGACCAGCCGGCTGCGGCCGCCCGGGCAGATGCGCAGGTTGAACAGCACATCGTATTCGCGCATCGAGAGCTTGTGGAACTCCGGCTTGGCGCTGACCTTCCTCATGACGGCCACCTGCGCCCGGAAGAGCGACTCCCAGGCGTCGATGGTCACCTTCACAGAGGCAGGGGTGTTACTGGTCCCGGTCACTGACTTCAGGCTCCTTTTGGGGCGTTGGCTTGCTCAGCTTTAAGTTTAGCGTCCCGGGCGGCCACAAGCCCCGCATGTGTCGGCGCAGGAGTCAGGTCCTTCGGCGCGCGGGCATCCATTTCCTTGCGCAGCTCGGGCAGCACGTACTCGCCGAACATGTCCAGCTGGTTCAGCACGGTCTTCAGCGGCAGGCCTGCATGGTCCACCAGGAACAGCTGGCGCTGGTAGCTGCCGAAGTATTCCTGGAAGCTCAGGGTCTTCTCCAGCACCTGCTGCGGGGAGCCGACGGTCAGCGGGGTCTGCGCGGTGAAGTCCTCCAGCGACGGGCCATGCCCGTAGACCGGGGCGTTGTCGAAGTACGGGCGGAATTCCTTGACCGCCTGCTGGGAATCCTTGGCCATGTAGAACTGCCCGCCCAGGCCCACGATCGCCTGGTCGGCGCGGCCGTGGCCGTAGTGTTCGTAGCGCTCGCGGTACAGGCCGATCAACTGCTGGTAGTGCTCCTTGGGCCAGAAGATGTTGTTCGCGAAGAAGCCGTCACCGTAGTAGGCGGCGATCTCCGCGACCTGCGGGGTGCGGATCGAGCCGTGCCAGACGAACGGGGCCACGTCATCGAGCGGACGCGGGGTGGAGGTGAAGTTCTGCAGCGGGGTGCGGAAGCGGCCCTCCCAGTTCACCACGTCCTCATCCCACAGGCGGCGCAGCAGGTTGTAGTTCTCCACCGTCAGGTTCACCGAGTCCTGCATGTTCTTGCCAAACCACGGGTAGACCGGGCCGGTGTTGCCACGGCCCAGCACCAGGTCGGTGCGACCATTGGACAGGTGCTGCAGCATGGCGAAGTCCTCGGCGATCTTGACCGGGTCGTTCGTGGTGATCAGCGTGGTCGCGGTGGACAGGATGATGCGTTCGGTCTGCGCGGCGATGTAGGCCAGGGTGGTGGTCGGCGAGGAGGAGAAGAAAGGGCGGTTGTGGTGCTCGCCGATGGCGAAGACGTCCATGCCGATTTCCTCGGCCTTTTTGGCGATCACTACCTCGGCGTCGATGCGCTCCTTCTCGGTCGGCACGTGGCCGGTGGTGGGGTCGCGGGTGATGTCGCTGACTGAGAATACTCCGAACTGCATGCCTACTCCTACTAGCTGGTGAGACGCCGCGTCGTGTGCGCGTCTCCAATTTATATGCGTATGCATCTAATAACAAGTTGAGGCGTCAATTATTCCCAGGGTGTATCGATGGCGAATATCGGCTTCGATAGGTCTTGGCCGAGGCATGGAGAGGCATCGCCACATACAGTATGTGTGGGGTTGACTCCGCGCTGAGGCCGTAGGGTGTGGCGCTGGCGGATCCTTCGTTCCTCGGGGCTGACCCTATGGCTCCTTGCGGCATCAAGCAGGGGCCAGATTTTTCTTGGCCATCCAATTTTCAACGATTGAAGACCGTTCGACAGGCCCCGCCGGCTGGAAGTTGCCATAGAACAGCCCTCCAGGCAGCCTGCACGGCCAGTCATAGGGGTAGGTAGGAGACCGCCGCATTGGTCGCTGGACGTAACAGTTTGAGCTAGCCGTTCACGCCAGCCCAGAACGGCGTCGCGGTGTGCCAGATACTACTTTCCGCGTTGAGGTCGTTGTTCCTATGGCTCGGTGCGGTACTGCAAAAGCTTCTTCGGTGCGAGCTGGATTACCCGGAGATCCGATGCTCCATCAAAGCAGATATCTGTCCCTGTTTTGGTCGCTGGAAACAAAACCACAAGGCGAAGCACGCGGCGTCGGCCATGCGCGTGGGCAGGGCGCGCTACGAATTGGCAGACTTTCTGGTGGAGAGCGGAAAAAGTCCAGCACCATGGACTCAATATCTTATGTAGGTGCTCCCTGCAATGGTGCACGGACGAGCCTGAAACTCTGGACGCGGGCCGCGCCGTTTCGCGCGCAGGCGTAACTACCCTCTTTGATCTATCTATGGGCGCGGAAGCATTTGCCGCATCATCCTCTGGAAAAGATTCATCCCGGCGTTATGCAGT
Source organism: Glutamicibacter protophormiae (assembly GCF_014647495.1). Classification (GTDB taxonomy): domain Bacteria; phylum Actinomycetota; class Actinomycetes; order Actinomycetales; family Micrococcaceae; genus Glutamicibacter; species Glutamicibacter protophormiae. Next base: position 20,975 of record NZ_BMPH01000019.1, on the reverse strand, counting down.
TACGGCAATGAAGACCGCGACAACAGCTGCGATAGCAAGAATAGCTAGTCCGGAGACCTTCCACGCGAATGGAACCCCGGGACCTATACGGTAGTTTGGATCACGTCGACGACCACGTGCAGAGTTGCTCATGAATGTATCTCCCCAACAGAATTAAGCGTTCCCCCAAGGAACATGCCGTTTTTCGGCGCGTGCTGCAGTTTTGATCCACTTGGAAATGCGCGGAACGCAAGATGCACCCACCCTGCCAGTATACTTATCTTCGCTCCCAAAGTGACTTAGGTTAACTTTGTGAGTCTTTTTAGAAGTCTCACGGTGTGCTTCTCGGGTACGATCCATCTGCAATCAACGGGTTTGGGCTGCAAGTTACTCGGTCAGCGTGCTTTTGCTCAGATTTAGACATTTGATGTCATCCGCTGTGAAAAACCATATTGCTGCAAATCCGCGAAAAAACTGCCTCCGGAATCGTCCTGTTCGACGGCGAAGCACGCGCCGTTGTCTTCCGAACAGATTGCCGACAATGAAGAATTCGCAGTGATCGATTTGGTTCGACTAGCAGATTCCTCTCGTTGCAGCTTTGCGTGACTCTCCTGGGCCCGAGGTCATATTGTTCCCGTTTGGAACAAAAGCCGTGATTCATGGTGATAACATCGATTCGTGGAGAAACCGTAACCCGCGTAGGAATCTTCATATTTCCATGGCTGGGCCGATCTGGGGAGGTCGCCGGCGTGGACAGGAATGCGTCGATGTTCGAGAACCCAAAAATGGAAGAGTCTCTTCGGGGGATCTAAATCTCTAACACGTTCTGCAGTCAATTGTCCCGTTAGAACTTTAGGAGAACATCTACAGTGGAGTTACGTGATTATCTACGAATCTTGCGTAGATACTGGGTCCAGATCGTAGCCACGACGCTGCTTGGCATCATTGTCGGGGCTGTAGTCTCAATCACCGCAACACCGAAGTATGAAGCGAGTACCCAAATCTATGTTTCGGTCCGTGGTGACGGACAAGCTGTGGGAGAACTGGCTCAGGGATCCACAGTGGCTCGCCAGAGCGTCTCAACCTACGCCTCCATTGCCACGACCGAAAGCGTCCTTGGGCCAGTGATCGAGAAACTCGATCTCCCGCAAAGCCCTGAAGTCCTGTCAGCGCAAATTCAAGCTACTGCCCCGGCCAATCAGTCATTGATTTCGGTGATAGTGACCGGTGAAGATCCCAAATTGACTGCACAGATTGCTAACGAGGTCGGTAAAAGCTTGAAAGCAGTGGTGGAAGATGAACTCGAAGCCTCAACGACTCGTAACGAACCCAGCTTAGTATCGATGAATACGGTTCAGCCCGCCACGGAGCCGGTCGCTCCCGTAAGTCCTCGTGTCCCACTGAATCTTGCGCTTGGGACATTGCTCGGTATGGCCCTTGGACTCGGCATTGCCGTGCTGCGTGCTGTATTAGATACTCGCATTCGCTCGCTGCAGGAGATAGAGCACGCTACCGACGTACCTGTACTTGGAGGAATTACCTATGATGCGGACTCTCCGAAACGGCCGTTGATCGTCCAATCCGATCCCCACAGTCCACGGGCCGAGGCATTCCGGACACTACGCACCAACCTCGAGTTTCTTGCGGTAAGCAATCAGGAGCACTCGCGAGCCCGTACCTTTGTGGTCTCATCTCCCGGCCCTGGAGAAGGCAAATCGACTACGGCAACAAATCTTGCCCTGGCATTGGCAGAGACGGGCACGAGAGTTGTGTTGATCGACGGCGACCTTCGCATGCCAGCAGTGGCCCGCTACATGGGCATCGAGGGAGGGACCGGACTCACCGATTTACTGATTGGCAGTGTGGAAGTTTCCGATGTTCTGCAACAATGGGGAAAGGACGAGCTTTACGTGCTTCCCTCTGGGAAAGTTCCTCCGAATCCCAGCGAACTGCTCGGATCAAAGGCGATGGATGAGCTTCTGAATCTTTTGGGCGAATTATTTGATTACATCATCATCGACGCGCCCCCGCTATTGCTGGTGACTGATGCTTCCGTACTCAGTCAGCATGCCAGCGGCGTTCTTATTGTTGCTGCTTCGGGTGCGACTCGCAAACAGTCGTTGATCGGAGCGTTGGATACTTTGGAAATCGCGGGTGGGAAAGCCCTCGGCATCATTGTCACGATGCTGCCCCTGAAGGGGCCGGATTCGTACGCTTATGGAGCCTACGGCGCTTATGGCGGCTACGGTCGTACCGGGGAGAAGCAAGCCAATGCCATGGCTGAGGAACTCGCTAGTTCCATTCCACCGGGTCCCATCGGCCGACGCAGTGAGCGTTAGTCATGCGTTTCTCGTTCCCTCGCATGGCGTATCGCAGTGGCCCAGTCCACGTCCTTTTTGTGTGCACAGGTAATATCTGTAGGTCCCCCCTCGCAGAGATGATTCTTCGTCATGAAATTGGTGATTTGCCAGTTGTTGTGTCGAGTGCGGGTACCCAATCATTAGAAGGCCACGAGATGACAGAGCAGAACCGACGGATTGCAGAGCGCAACGGTGTGATGGATGCCCACATGCATCTGGCACGCCAAGTGAATAGCGACATGGTCAAGGATTCTGATCTTGTTCTTACTCTGAGCCGAGAGCATCGGCGCCACATTGTGAACTTGGTTCCAAAAGCGAGCCGTTACGCCTTTACCTTGCGAGAATTTGGCCGCCTAGCCTTGGCATTCGCAAATCAATCGACGGCTACGGTGCCTGAAAAAGTTAACGCGGTGGAAGGAATGAGGAATGCGATAGCGGGAGCCACAAAGCTTCGTGGAACCCTCCCACTATTGGACGATCCAGGCGACGATGACGTTATTGATCCGTATCGCAAGAACGATGTTGTGTACGAGCAATCTGCCGAACAACTTATCCCTCCGATAAGGATTATCGCAGAGCTTTTACGCAAATCGGCGATGGAGCTGAAATAGATCGTGAGACAAACGCCAAGACCAAACCACAAGCCACTGTCCAAGACCGCAGTTATTATGGGACTCAGTATCTTGGGTGTTGCCACCCTTCTATTTGTAACGGTATCCCTCACAATGACGTGGTAGTTCGCCGAGCCAATCCTCAGACAAAGCTTCAGCACGTCGAACCGACCGTAAGCATAAAGTTTGAATCAATAACCGTCGCGAAATCGCATATTTTCCTGTTGATGTAGACCTCACTCGCACCGTGGTATTACAGCAACGAACGCCATCTGTGCCTCAGGGTAGGAAGAATTTCTTGTAATGCCACAAAAAACAATACAACTACGCCGTGCTCGTTTACGTTCCTTCATGAGACTCAATGTTGATTGTGCGATTTGGCTTGGCGCCACCATTACCGCGGTGCTCTTGAGATACGAGTTCCGCTTCGAAGAAGTCAACTGGTTACCCATTATTTTACTTGGTATTGCTGCCGGGTTACTTCACGTCGTATTTGGTTTCTGTCTGGGACTATATTCGGGGCGATATCAATACGGTTCCTTTGTTGAAGTTCGTTCGTTAACGGTCGCGGTCGTCATTGAAACGTTGATTCTAAGCCTGGCCCTCATTCTCGTGGTCGCTTTGTTGCCTGAATCCGTCAAAATTCCACGAAGTTCCGTGCTGATTGCGTTTCCTTTGGCTTTGTTGGTGATGTTCGGACTACGTTATGTGTGGCGTCTTCAATTGGAGCGATCACGCCAGCCAAACGGTCAAGCCTCACCAACATTAGTTGTCGGTGCAGGTAACGCGGGGGAGCTCATAGTACGAAGTATGATGACTGATCCTGACTCGGCACTACGTCCAGTTGGGCTGCTCGATGATGACCCGACTAAAAAACGTCTTCAGCTTCATGGCGTACGCGTATTGGGTGGAACGCAGGATATAGCCAAGGTGGCTATGGAGACCGGAGCCGAAGTGCTCGTGCTTGCCATTGCCAAGGCCGAAGCTCCCTTGCTGCGTAAACTAACTGACGCGGGAGTGAGTGCTGGATTAAGGATCCTGGTTTTGCCTATGATCCAACAGTTAGCCTCCAACAATATGTCGGTTTCAGATCTTCGATCTATCAATATCGAGGACTTGCTTGGCCGTCATCCAGTGGATACGCATATCGAAAATATCGCTGGTTTCGTGACAGGTAAACGAGTGCTGGTGACCGGCGCAGGGGGTTCCATTGGTTCCGAGCTCTGCCGGCAGCTATACCGCTTTGGGCCTAAAGAACTCATCATGCTTGATCGGGACGAAACTGGATTGCAACACGCCCAACTGGGGACAGTTGGGCATGGTTTGTTGGATTCCAGGGATGTGGTCCTAGCTAATATTCGTGAATCCGATACGCTGGAGAAGATCTTCCAGGACAGACTGCCTGAAGTTGTGTTTCATGCGGCGGCGCTTAAACATCTGCCAATGCTTGAGCAGTATCCAGATGAAGCTTGGAAGACCAATGTCTTAGGGACACTCAATGTCGTTAATGCCGCACGTTCCGTCGGGGTCCAGACGTTCGTCAACATCTCCACAGATAAGGCCGCCAATCCAACAAGCGCTTTGGGGCATTCGAAGCGAGTCGCTGAGAAGATTACTTCGTGGGCGGCGGAAGACACCGGCTTGAACTACCTCTCTGTTCGGTTTGGGAATGTTATTGGTAGCCGCGGCTCCATGCTTCCGACATTTAGAACGCTCATCGAAGCTGGTGGACCGGTAACTGTCACACACCCCGAAGCGACGCGCTACTTCATGACTATTCCCGAGGCCTGCCAGCTAGTTATCCAGGCAGGGGGGATCGGAAGACCCGGTGAAGTCCTAATCCTTGACATGGGGGAACCCGTGAAGATCCTTGATGTTGCCAAACGAATGATTGCTATGTCTGGGAAAAAGATCGAGATCGTCTTCACGGGTTTACGCGAAGGGGAAAAGCTCCATGAGGTACTTGTCGGACACAAAGAGAATCTTGAACGACCGTTCCACCCAAAGATTGCTCATACACGCGCCGATGTAATTCAGCCCGATCGACTCAATAAAGAGGAATGGCTGAAGCGTATGATCAATCAGCCAAATATGGAACAACTTTCTGATGCTGGCGCACAACGGATAAAGGACGATACGAATGAATGAGCAAATTGGCTTGTCTTTACCCGACGTGGGTGAGTTGGAGGAACAAGCGGTACTAGCAGCCATGAGGGGGGGATGGATTGCACCATTGGGTCCAGAGGTTGACGCTTTCGAGGCAGAAATGGCTCGAAGAGTGGGGGTCTCCCACGCGGTAGCGCTGAGTTCTGGTACTGCTGCCCTACATTTGGGGTTACTGACCATAGGTGTGCAACCTGGCGATATTGTGGTCACTTCGACTATGACTTTTGCGGCGACAACCAATGCCATCATGTATACCGGTGCCGAGCCATATTTCATTGATTGTTTGCCCGAGACGGGCAATATGGATCCGGCGTTGCTTCGGCAAGCGTTGGTACATTTGCGTGAAAAGGGAGAGCGCGTAGCAGCGATCCTGCCGGTGGACTTGCTCGGTAAGACCGTGGATTACACGAGTATTTTAGCGATCGCAGATGAGTTCGGGATTCCGGTTTTCTCTGATGCAGCCGAATCCTTGGGGGCGACTCATCGCGGCCAAGCTGCCGGCAGCTTCGGTGTTGCCTCCGTATTTTCTTTCAACGGGAACAAGATCATGACGACCTCCGGTGGCGGCATGCTGTTGACCAATGACGGGGGATTTGCGCAGCACGTGCGTTATTTGGCGACCCAAGCCCGACAACCGGTGGTTCACTACGAGCACGTTGACATCGGATATAACTACCGAATGAGCAACATTCTCGCCGCATTGGGTCGGGCTCAGCTTCAGCGGTTGGATGCAATGATCGCTAAACGTCGTGAAATACGTGAGCAGTACAAGGAGCTATTCGCCGGGATTGACGGAATCCAAGTCTTTGGCTCTCAGGGGGATCAAGAAGATAATGTGTGGTTAACCGCCATTTCGATCGATAAGGATGTGACGGGATTTGATCCTAAGGATTTTGCGTCTGCGCTAGCGCGACACAATATCGAGAGTCGGCCGATGTGGAAGCCCATGCATCTGCAGCCGGTGTTCTCTCATTACCGGGGGGAGATCAACGGATCTGCAGAACGACTTTTCGAAACTCACTTAACATTGCCAAGCGGCTCTTCCCTGAAACAGGTACAACGCGAATTCGTGCTTCAGAGGATTTCGGAATTCGTTGAGTGTAAGGCATGAGCACGAGACTACAACGCTACGATGTGGTGAAACGCGGTATCGATATAATCGGGGCGGGCGCGGGACTGGTTTTACTCTCTCCAGTGATGGGGGCAACTGCAATGCTAGTCCGTGCAAAGCTTGGTTCCCCAGTACTATTCACCCAAGAACGTCCGGGGCTAAACGGAAAGATTTTCACTTTGTACAAATTTCGTAGCATGCTGCACGTTGATGAGGCAAAGGGCCTGCTCAGCGATGAAGACCGGCTCACGAAGTTCGGCAAGATTTTGCGTTCGACAAGTCTCGATGAGCTACCTTCCCTAATAAATGTGTTGAAAGGCGAGATGAGCCTTGTCGGACCGCGACCGCTTCTCGTAGAGTACTTGGAACGCTACACCCCAGCGCAGGCGCGCCGACATGAAGTGCGACCCGGAATAACAGGTGCAGCTCAGGTCAGCGGCCGCAATGCGATAACTTGGGAGCAGAAATTCGCTCATGACATCAATTATGTCGAGAACCGCAGTCTCAGATTAGACGCAGACATCATATATAGAACCCTCAAGGCGGTTTTCGCGCGTGAGGGTATCAATCAGCAAGGCCACGTATCCACGACAAAGTTTGGAGCGTTGGATGACTGAGGACATTGTAGTCATAGGTGCAGGTGGTTTTGGACGCGAGACACTCGACGTCATAGAAGCAATAAATGCCACGTCCGACGTGCCTATCTGGCATGTTGCCGGTGTCGTTGACGACTCGCCCGCTGATGTTCAATTAGAGCGGATCGAAGCACGAGGGTACGAATATTTAGGCACGTCCGCTACCGTGCGAAAATGCCTAAAGGCGACCCGGTTTGCGATAGGAATCGGTTCGCCTGCAACGCGTGCGAAGCTTGCAGGAATTTTTGAAGATGCTGGGTGGACGCCGACGACCCTTATCCATCCGGCTGCAATAATCGGATCGGTCGTTAGGGTCGGGGACGGATCTATTGTCTGCAGTGGTGTGCAACTATCTACGAATACGAAATTGGGACGATATGTTCACGTCAATCCAGGCGTAATCATTGGGCATGACGCCGAGCTTTATGAATTTGTGTCAGTGAATCCCGGAGCAATAGTTTCTGGCGAGGTAACCATACGCGAGCGAACACTTGTAGGTGCTGGCGCGGTCATATTGCAACAACTAGTTATAGGTGAAAAAGTTCTTGTTGGAGCTTCCGCATGTGTAACTCGCGACGTTCCGGATGGGTTGGTAATAAAAGGGGTGCCTGCTCGATGACGAATCGTCCGCGTTTATGTTTTATCGTTACGAATGCAATTACGGCTACCACGTTTCTGCCTGGTTACCTTCGTTTTCTATATGAAGATGGTTGGGACGTAGTTTTGCTTTGTAGCGATGGACCAGGTTTGGATAACCTCTCCGGAGTTGATGGAATATCGGTTCACATACTCCCTATGAAGCGTGAACCTGCACCCGTCAGAGATTTTATTTCATTAGTTAGAATGTATAGTTTTTTCAGGAGATTGCGTCCGGACGTCATTGTTTACGCGACTCCGAAGGCCAGTCTTCTAGCTTCAATTGCTGGCCGACTCGCCCGAGTTCCGCGCCGCGTCTACGAATTATGGGGACTGCGCATGGAGACTGTCAATGGGTTGCCGTGCAAAGTTTTTGGCTTGCTTGAGTGGCTGACCGCAAGACTGTCTTCAATAGTCATCGCTAATAGTGCGAGCCTTGCGACACGTTGCATGGATTTAGGGGTGAATGGTGGACATAGAGTGGTCACACTTGGTCATGGCTCATCCCATGGCGTTGATTCTGAATACTTTAGTCGAGAGGCAACCATGCCACTTCTCGACCCGGAAACGTCGACAGCGATAGAGGAAGGCGCAGCCCCAGTCGTTGGGTTCGTTGGACGTCTGCATCCTGACAAGGGGTTAGATACATTTTTGGAGGCTCTCCAAATCTGTAACGAGCAGGGTGTAGTTTTCCAAGCCTTGGTCGTGGGCGAGGAAGAAGGAGCGGGGACGGCCAAGGCGATTAACCAGCTACGCGAGCGTATCCCTGTTATACTCACTGGTCATGTGGATGACCCTAGGCCATACCTTAGAGCAATGTCCATGTTGGTACTTGTCAGTAGACGCGAAGGCTTTCCCAACGTCGTGTTGGAGGCGGCCGCGCTAGAAGTCCCGGCAATCGTCTCCGACGCGACAGGCTGCGTTGATGCTGTAGAACATGACATTACGGGTGCCATTGTACCCGTAAGCGATCCAGAAGCACTCGCCGCGGCAATTGCTTTGGCGCTAAGGAACCCTGAATGGAAGAATTTTGGGTCGGCCGCACGAAAACGGGTAGTGCGGGATTTCGCGCAGGAGACCGTGTGGGGTCTGCATAGTGCAGCGTTTTCTGGATCCATCTTAGGCTCGGACTAACGGCCTACCTCGCCGGTCAATACGCCTCCTCGCAGAGAAGTACCCGCCGGCACGTTCGTTAATTTATTTGACCAACAATATTCTAGTTCGACCTTGCTTTCGCATGGTGTGAAGCGGATTGATGAAGCTGATGATTATTGAAGTAATACGGGGCCTGGGCCTCGGAGGTGCCGAAACACTCTTGTATAACCGGTTACGGCATGCCACCGAAACCAATCCTGCTGGTTTTGAGAATACTCTTGTCGTGAACACACTTGCTGAAGCTTCATTCTACTCGGAGAAATTGAGAGCGCTAGGAATTCCGGTTATAGAAATTCGCCCTCGGGACCCGCTTCGCGGAATGATCCATCTTAACCGCGTGCTCGAAGCATTAGGAAGAGGCTGCACAACGATTTACCATTCTCCTGTTACGACGTACTTAGAAAAGGCACGGCGTTCGATGTCAAGGAATCATAATGGTCCCCTGATTGAGGTCGTTCACAGTACTCGCTATCGTAAAATTTATCTTCAGATGGGACGTTGGCTAGACCGAAATGCTGATTTAGCAATCGCGGTTAGCAACGATGTAGCCATGGCACCTACGGTCTCCCATTTTTCTCACGTACGAACGCTCCTCGCAGGTGCCGACGTTGGTCGTATGCGCGCATGGGTACAACAAAACCCCAATGCCCCGCAGGAGTTTCGCTTGAGCAAAGATATTCCAGCAGGACATAAACTGATCGTTACAGTGGGAAGTCTAATACCGCTAAAGGGGCAAAAATACGCCATCCAAGCCCTGTTGGATCCTAGACTTTACGACGTTACCTTGGCACTTATAGGGGAAGGCCCCGAGGCGGGAGAATTGATGCGTCTTGTCGAAAGGTTGGGCTTGTCTGAGCGAGTCCGATTTGTGGGGCGCGTCGTGGATGCTTGGAGATGGACTGCTGTTGCCGATGCACTTGTTCATCCCAGCTATTTTGAGGGTTTACCGGTGACTCTCATGGAAGCTGCCGCTCTGGGAACGCCGATAGTCGCAACAAATGTCGGCGGCGTTCAGGAAGTATTTGATAAAGGGGCAAGAGGTAAGTTGATTACTATCCCGGAAACCGCTCTGGTAGCCGACGGATTAGTAGATGTGCTCGATTCCATCCCACCAATTTGCCATGCATTTTCGAGTCGTGCGGAAGGGGAATCCTTCTGGTCGCTTCAACGGTACACCAACGAATTCTATGCCATGATTGGTGTAAAAAATGGAGGCTGAGAGCATTGCGTACATGCGCTATTGAGCGTGAAGGACTTTTGTCGGACCCTAAATTGAAAAGGTGTCCGTGAAATGACGTTTACGCTCACCATAAGTGCACTTTTATTCGCTGTCCTCGCTTTTACGCTACGCAGAAACTTGGGTTTTCTGGCAACAGCTTTCTGGACTATGTTTCCAGTATACGGTGTGCTTCTTCCGGAAGGTATTGGTTTACCCGCTCTTACCGCTGGATTGATGCTTATAGCAATGATGGTTGCCGTCCGGTCGCGGCAAAGATTTAGTGTCCCGGCACCGCTAATAGCCGGCGTTATCTTGGCTGTTATGGTGAATGCCCGCGAACTTTTGGATCCTTCTGAACTTCGCGGCGAAGGTATTCGTTTACTTGCTTCAGTTCTTTCCGCCGCATTTGTCGGTTTTATAGGTCACACTATCCAATGGAAGCAAGGATTTGCTTGGGGTCTTTTACCCGGTGGTATAGTACTTGCCATCGCTGAGATAATGCGTGTACTTTCTGGTGGCACAATACATGCAAGTGAAGTCGCTTTCGGTATAAATCCTATAGTTTTAGGCCAATATGCAGCCATAGCGGCGGTAGTTACCGCGTTCCAAATATTCCGCACCGCATGGAGTCGCTCGATGTGGCTCATTTTCATAGTACTAGCTGGAGGGGTAGTCGCTACGGGGTCACGGGGGCCGTTGCTGGGACTTACCGTTGCGTTTCTCTACCTACTAATAACGCGGACGCAAACGGATCACCGGTCACGAATTCCGAGAATCGTGGCACTTTTATTAATGCTTGCGGTCGGAACGTTAATCATGATGAAACTTAAAATAGATTTCGCTGGCTGGTTCCGAGTGGAAGATGCAGATCGCAACGCAGGCAGTCGAATCGATGCATGGGGTGGTGCATGGACGACGATCACGAGCGACGGATTATTGGGCGCGGGACCGGGCCGCTACTTCGAAGGAACGTATGGAGCAACAGTTGGGTTGCCAGATGATCCGCACAATATCTTGCTCGAGATTTGGTCGGAGTTCGGTTTAGTCCTCGCTATTGTTCTTATTGTTGTGATGGTGCTGGCCTGGCGCACTTCGGCTGAGCGAGGCCAGGCTTTCGTCCTATTGGCGGTCGCTGTTGCAAGTGTATCCGGAGCGCTGGCAACCTCGTTGGTCTTTTGGATGGCACTTGCACTCGCAACAAGTACGCAGTCGCTGAAGAACGACAAAGAAAACGTTCGGCGAATTTTAGACGAATATTCGGACGGAAGTCTTAAACGGGTCAAGAAGCACAAGGATCCCCATGGAAGAGGTAGGTATTAGGAATGCAGGACGACTCTCGAATGCTCCGGATCGCGTACGTCACGCCTTATGACGAACAGTACCATTCTGTAAACATTCATACCGCTCGTAGAGTCGCCGAATGGAACCGGCTTGGCGCTTCGGTAGAGCAATTTGTTATTGGTGACGGTGGACGTTCCAGACGAGGAGCAATCAGTAATGCAATAGTTGACTTCAGAGATCGTAGCCGGCTTACTTCAGCTGTCGAAAATTTTGGCCCGTCAGTAATTTATGTTCGTTGGTTGAGCCCTGTTCCTGGGCTACTTATGAAACTTAACTCTATAGCTCCCGTGGTTTTGGACATTCATGCAAACGACATACGCGAGACTGCCCGCGAATCGAAGATGCGACAGACTTACATGAAAATGTATCGCAATGCGGAACTGCGCGTGCCTAATGGAGCCACGTTTGTCGTAAACGAACTGGCTGAAGCACCAGAGTACGATATCCTCGCTGGACGGAGGGCAGTTTTTGGCAATGGCAGTTGGGTCGAGAGGCGCGCATCTATTCCAGACGGCAAACCGAAAGTTGGGATTGCAGTAGGCGCCCCTAATGCATGGACGGCACTTGATAGATACGCTACGCTCGCCCAAGTGCTCCAAGATGCAGCCATATGGGTTGCGGTCTGTCCGCCTGATCTGGTCCATGAAGTACAGTCACAAGTTGGCGGGACTGTCAAGGTGGTCGCTGCCGCGAGCGAACAAGAATATTACGCCGAGCTCGCGAGCTGGACCGTCGGCATGGCCTCACTCGGTCTTGAACGAAAGGGTCTGAGAACGGCAACTCCGCTAAAGGTTCGCGATTACGTCGGCATCGGGTTGCCCACTATACTGCCTTTCTGGGACGAAGGGGTAAGCCCGTTAGCTGATCCCTTGGTTCTCCAGCTTGCTGGAGAAGGAGAGCTTCCTGCGAGTAACATCGATCCCAATCTTATACGTCAATTCATCAGGGCAGCGCACGGAAAGAATCTATCGCCCGCGACATGTGACCATATTTCGGGTGTTTCTATCGAATCTCGACGCCTCAAATTCTTGAACGAGATCGCATACCTTTAGAATAGGATATCTTCCGTACATGGAAATTACTGAGAAATTATTTGTAAATAATTCAAAAATCCGAGCGAATTCCATTACGGTTGACATTACGCCGTTAGGCAGAGTCGACCAAGGATGCGGGATTGCGGCTGAAGAAATAGACCTTGACGGGGCTCAGGAGACGCTCGAAGCGAACCTATTAGCCCTCTGGGTAGGGGCCGAAGAGGAACCGTTATTGATTGTCACTCTTGATTTACTTTATCCAGGCAAATATGTGCGCTCCATTATTGAAAAAGTATCTGAGCTACCTTCGGATCGTATTTTAGTCGCAGCTTCGCATACCCACGCAGCACCTATGACGGATGCCTCTAAACCAGATCTTGGTGAACCGAATCCAGACTACATGAATGCACTTTCAAGCGTTCTGGCACGCGCAGTAACCGATGTACTTGATCCAATTAAAGCGGTTGACGTGCGTTTTAAATTAGCTAGCGGAGAGGCCGATCATTCAGTCAACCGACGTCGAACGCAGCTATTCCACTTGGGCCGCAAGGTGCGGGGACGTCACATTTCGTTGAGCCCTAACCCCATGGGTTCCCGCGATGAATCTCTGATCCTCGGATCTTTAGTTGACCCGGATGATCGCGTGGTTTCTTATATTTGGAACTACTCATGCCATCCTGTGTCACATCCGACGCCCCGAAAAAACTCGGCGCACTTTATCGGAGCGGTTCGAAGAGGACTTAGGAAGGAGGGTGCAACAGCAGTTCTTTTTCTGCAGGGATTTTCAGGTGACACTAGACCGAATGGCTCGGTTACTAAGCTAGGACTAATAAGCAGATTGAGAAACGCGGGCGTTCGGTACGGGTTCGCGACCATGAGCTTCAGTGCTTATGACGAATGGACGGAATCATTGGTCCATCTTGTACTGCAACTTCAGCAAACTCTGGATCAGGTTGACGTAGCGGATATTGTCGTATCTCGTAAGTCTATATCCGGAGAAAAATTTTCCGAAGGGCAACTAACGCCTGTCATTTTTCAAGCCTGGCGCTTCGGTACCGCTTTGACAATTGTTGGGGTAAGTGCTGAAGCGGTGTCAGAGTATTCTTCGTATGTGCGTGAACTTACTTCGGGAAGACTCACCATGTGTGTGGGATGCATGGACGATGTCTACGGATATCTCCCCACATTGACAATGGTTAAAGAAGGCGGCTACGAAGGCGGAGAATTCTGTGGTGCGTTTGGGCTCGGCAATTTGTCGTTAGGAATTGAAGAGGCAGCAAAGCAAGGGTTTTATGCCGTACTAAGCTCGATAGCTCCTAATTACGGCAAAAGCCTGTCGGATTGACTCTAAAACGAGCCTGAGCCTGTCAGATGGATTGTGTAAGACCCCTAGTCAATTGATAGAAAGAGACTAGGAAAAACACGATATGACCATCCAGAAAGACCAGGCCGAACAGAGCATGGAAAATGCCTCCGACATCGCCGAGAAGATCGCTGCCCTCGGCTCCATGGACGCCGTGAAGGACTCCGGCGCGTTCGACGAGCTCATGGGCTTCATCGACCGCGGAGAAATCCAGCTCGACGGCAAAGACGGATTCATTCAGCAGATCATCCGTGCCGGGCTGGAACGCGGCCTGAAATCCGAGCTGAGCAGCCATCTGGGCTACGAGCAAGGCGAGGCCCACGGCCGGTTCCTGCCGAACTCCCGCAACGGTTCCTATCCGAAGACCGTGTCCACGGTGGCCGGGGATATTGACCTGCAGATCCCCAGGGACCGGGCCGGTACCTTCGCCCCGACGCTGGTGCCCAAGGGCTCGCGCCGCACCGGCGGCCTGGATGAAATGATCATCTCCCTCTACGCCGGCGGCATGACGGTGCGGGATATTGCCTATCATCTGGAAACCACGGTCGGCACCCAGCTGTCCCACGACACGATCTCCAAGATCACCGACGAAGTGCTCGACGAGGTTGCCGCCTGGCAGGAACGCCCGTTGGAAGAGTTCTATCCGATCCTCTATCTGGATGCGCTGGTGGTCAAGGTCCGTGACGGGCACCAGGTGCGGAACAAGGCCGCGCATATGGCGATCGGCGTGACGGTGGAAGGCGTCAAGCATGTGCTGGGCCTGTGGGTCACGGAGAACGAGGGTGCGAAATTCTGGGCCCAGGTCTGCGCGCAGTTGGCTAACCGCGGAGTCAAGGATGTCCTGATTGCCTGTTGTGACGGGCTGACTGGTTTCCCGGAGGCGATTGAGGCAACGTGGGCGCGGGCGACCGTGCAGACCTGTGTGGTGCACCTGATCCGGGCGGCGAACCGGTTCGTCTCCTACGGTGACCGCAAAGCGGTCAGCGCCCAGTTGAAGAGCATTTACACGGCACCGAGCATCGAATCAGCCGCGAAGGCGTTGGATGATTTCGAGGCCAGTGCGCTGGGGCAGAAGTATCCGTCGGCGGTGGCCACGTGGCGCAACGTGTGGGAACGCTTCACCCCGTTCCTGGAGTTCGGCCCCGAGCTGCGCAAGGTCATTTACACGACGAATGCGATTGAGTCGATGAACTACCAGCTGCGCAAGGTCACCAAATCCCGGGGGCACTTCCCGTCCGATGCGGCGGCGGTGAAGATGCTGTGGCTGGCGATCTGCAATATCGAGGACAAGCGGGCCAGGGAGCGGTTCAAGGATGCGCAGAAGAAGGGCCGCACCCCACGGGCCGGCGCCGGGTCGCATCTGGTGGAAGGGGCCGGGACGAATGGCTGGAAGCAGGCGTTGCAGCAGCTGGCCATGGCCTATCCGGAGCGCATCGAGCCGTATTTGAAGTGAGTGTTACGAAGCCCTGAATAACGGACGTGACTACGGGCTTACACAAACACTCTGACAGGCTCTGTGCTGGACCGGCGCTGGTGGACGACCCGTCAGGAGCTGAGATTGGCGATCATGACCTGGCTGGAGGGGAAGTATCACCGCAAGCGCAAGCAACGACGTTTGGGGAAACTGACCCCGGTTCAGTTTGAGGCTAGAATGATCGAGTCTGTCGCTCTGGCAGCATAAACCTTGGTGTCAACCAAACCTTCAGCAGACCCAACTCATGACTTCGTGGACACCATGTCTCAACAGTTCGTGGACAAATCAAGCCCGCTTTCTGGCACTGTCGAAACATGACAAGTGCCCTTCCGCCACGCGTGCGATCAATGATCATCAACTTCGACCCCACGCAACCAGATGCCCTGAGCATCACCGAATTCTGCAAGACTCAGAAAATCTCCCAAAGTATTTTCTATCGACTTCGGCACAGAGCAACCAACGAATCGGCTGCGGCTCTCCACCCGCAATCCAGAGCACCAAGAGAACCAGCCAGGAAATACGGCCCAGAAGTGATCAACGAGCTGGTGAAGATCCGCCAGAAACTCAAAAAGGATGGGTGGGACTACGGTCCCAAAACCATTCATTATGAAGCAACGATTAACGAAGACACTTTCCCAGGCGGCAAGATTCCGTCTATTGCTACGATAGGCCGCTTACTGGCCAGCGTCGGTCACGTGGACCGCAACCCTCGCAAACGACCCCAATCTTCCTATGTCCCCTTCGCACGGTCAACGGCCATGGCCCAGTGGCAACTTGATGCTTTTGAATACCGAACCGCCAAGAACCAGCTCATCACCGTGTACCAGCTCATCGATGATGCCAGCAGATTCGATGTTGGCTCCCCAGCGTTCCAACGCCACGAAAACAGCCAGGACGCTCAAGAAGTCCTCGTGCACGTCATCGCTGAGTACGGTACACCGCAAGAGGTGCTCAGTGATAATTCCAAAGCGTTCAACCAGCTGCGTAGCGGGAGATTCGGCTCAGTAGAAATCTTTCTCGCATCCAAGGGAAGCATGCCGATCACTGGGCTTCCGGGACGGCCTACGACACAGGGGAAGAACGAACGGTCACACCGGACGTTGCAACGTTTCTTGACGGCGAATAAGCCACAGGATCTGGCCGATATGCAGAGGCTACTGAAACGCTATAGGGAACATTACAACAAACAGCGTCCGCATCAATCCTTGAACCAAGCGACCCCACAGGCTGCCTGGGAACTGCTGAAGCACACGCCGCCCACCGAACCGATTCACTGATCAGTGTTGGAAGCGAAAGCCGCCGAATATCTCAGTAAACGTCGCTTGGCCCGGCCTACGGCCAGCAGGTTGGACGTGGTCGTGTCGAAGTCGGGGGAAATCATGAAGAGAACTCATGATGCATTGGCTCCAGTGCCCCTGTTGGAATCTAATCAGATGCTTGTGGAAGTCACTAGGGAAAACCGCAGAACGTTCTATCAAGGGTTCCACATTTCGTTGCCCACTTCGTTCGCTCGCTGCCAGTTCGTCAGGACGATTACGGACACAGAATTCTTGTTGTCGGACCCTGAGACGAGTGAAGTTGTCATGTCGTTCCCGCTGCCGATGGTGGCCTTGAAAGTTGAGGGCAAGTTCGTTTCCTCGTATTCAATCAGGGGTATTCAGATGACTCTGGCGACTCGTCAATGGGAGAAGAAAGCTGAGCAGTACCGTGCCGTCATCCAGGCTCGTGAGGAGCAGTCGCCGACGTTCTTCGAGCATCACTAGGTGATATACGGTTACCAACCGCTCAGGTCGGTTGGCAGTTGGTAACTGTGTACAAAGTATTGAGATCCACTGTCCACGAAGTGCTGAGCGTCAGTGTCTACGAAGTGACGAGATTTCACACCCAGTTGAAAGAACAGGAGTACCTACAAGCGCTATTCTGCACGTACCAACACCTGCAGGTCGTCCCCACCGGCGGGCAGATCCTTGACCCGGTGCACCGGCCTAGCTTGGATTCGGGTGGTCAGCACCCCGCACGAAGGACAGGCAGCTTCAGTCGTGATGGGCTCAACAAGTACCTGCCATCGGGCAGATTCCTGGGTCACGGTGATGACACGCTAGTCGGTGAGGTTCAACAGAATCGACGCAGCATCGATTCCAACGGTATCCTTGATCACGGCTCGTAGTTCCTTGCAGATGAATTTGTTTTAGTCGACATCCATCTTCGCAGAGGACTACGAGCCTTACTTATTTTGGCGTCACCACGCCAAAAATCGAAGAGCCCTTTTAAGCCCAGGTACGTGGAGCCTGGTATTACGCGTCGGTGGTTCACTCGCTCTGTCGCCTGGGCAGAACCGGGGACGGCCACCAGGAATCCTTTGGTACTGGATTTCGGTAGTCGTCGGAGCCGTGAGAAAAATCTGGGTTAACAAGATATCGACAAACTTGAATCGCAGGACGCGGTACAACTCGGACGTCTTTCGCTCCTGGTGAGGTGCACACGAGGTGCGGCAGTCCATGGGCCGCACTGGGACGTTGGGATAATGCCGTATCCGAATCGGAATTCTCAACGTTATAGAACGAAATGTTCCACCATCGGGCCTTCACCAGCCGCTTGGCGGCCCGGACCGCGGTGATGGAATACATCGAAGCTCGTTGCAACAGGGAATGGCCTCATGCGGCCAATGGAGGCTTGATCCCTCAGGCTGTCCCGGGCGTGTATGAGTAGAGCATTTCTCAGGCTTTCGCAGCTTGAGGATATTTAGAAAAATCCAAACATAGTGTCTCAGGAACTTGACCGGCTCAGTTATCGAATTCCGTCATAATCTTTAGGACTGTGATTCACTTTTCAATAGTGAAAATACATAGATCCACGTGATGAGATAGATACAGCCGAGCGATCCATAGATAAGCCATAACGCGATTTCCGGCCGCGGTGCGTATAACACTGTCGAGGTGATTGCAATCGACATTAGCACTATGCGGACCGCATCGATAACTATATTCGCTCGTGCGCGCTGAAAAAGTATAATCGCTCCCGATAGAGGAGTAGCAATAAGTCGAACGGCACCGGTAAGAGCGAGGATTTGCACCAAGGGTACGGACTCAACCCACGCAGCGCCGAGTATGGTTGTTATCAGCTGGTCTGCAACGAGAGTCAGAGCCCCGAGCCCAAGCACAGCCACGACTGAAAGGCCTGTCGTCAGACGTAAGAACAACATAAGGTAGGCGCGACTATTAGAACGCCGGAGCTCGGCTAGTTCAGCCATGAAAATTTGACCTACTGCTGTACCGATCACGGTAACAGGTATAGCGACGATCCGCTCTGCCATTCCTAATTGACCCGCAAATTCAAATCCGTAAACGGCGGTAAGTACGATTAGGGGGAGTTGCAAACCCAGTGAGTTCAAAAGAGAAGACGGAGCGAAAATGATTGGGAATCGCCAATATTCGCACCATACATGGCACACGTCCCTCCATCGATGTCTAGCTATCATCCGTCGTCCACCGATAATTAGGGTGATTAGGCCAGCGAGACGACCAAGTAATGAGCCGAAGAGCAGACCAGAACTTCCCCAAGAAAGCGTGCCGAAAGCCGCTTGCGAAGCACCTGTAGCAGTCGACTGATAAATTGAGCGCACGGAAATATCGCGATAGCGATGTTCTCGAATGGCAAGTTGTGAGAATATAGCGAATAATCCTGTGGGGAAACTCGTCATGAAAACCCAAAAGGCCAGATGAGGAGTATTGTCGGCTTGGAAAACCAGGTCACTTATTAATTCGGAAAAACCTGCCCATAGGATCGATACGGTGAATGCCGAGAAAATTGACAAGCTAACCATCGCTCGAGTTTGACGACGCGAAACCGGCAATAGGATGGCACTATCAAAACGCAGTGCGACTGCTGGAGAGATCACTGCCGAGACAGCAAGCACTAAGGACAATACGCCAAAGTCGGCTGGCGAGTACAATCTTGACAACACCGGTAACGCGAGAAGCGTTATTATCTGCGAAAAAATTGACGCGCCTGATAGCGTTAGAAATCCGCGAAATTGTCGATTTCTAATTAAACGACGGACGTGGAGACAGCGTTTCACTTATGAAGTAGCTGACTCAAACTGGCAGCGAGCGTGACAAATTTGCCCTGCTTCGAGATTGCATGGTATGGGGTCTGCATTGCTCCGAATCCGCGGTAGAAGGATTCAACGGGTCTAATCATGGAACCCTCGAAGTCAAAGACTTTAGTAAATTCCGCTGCAGCCTCAATCGCTGCCCAATGAACTAAATTACCGCTTCCGCTTTGTCGTAGTTCGGGATCTGCCCCGGAAACAAGTAAATATGCTCGTCTGTGATCCCCTACTAAATAAGCCGCCGAGTGTATCCGACCATCCGAATCGATCCCTAGCAGGGCCCGTCGTTGCCCATAGGCCTTTGCCGCTTCATCAATTCTATTCAGAAGATCGAAAGAATAGGGCATGTCTAATCCTTGTCGTCTAAACGTTTTCTCCGCAAGCCGAGCCACCTCCTCAATTCCATCACTTTCTACGACCGAAATGAGTTTCGCTGCACGTTTAATACTGTATCTAGATGATTGACTCATCCTTTCTAGTAGCTCAGTCGGATTTCGAAGATCCTTCAGTACATAAGTATATTTAGTAGTTTGGGAAAAGTTCTCCCAGTGAAATGGCAACCAATCTGTTATCGATGGGTGAAAACTTTGGCTAAAAATGTCATATTTGGGGAGTTTAGAGATGAGTTTCTGGGTGAGGTCTCGCCGTCGTTTCAAACTTCGTGAATGGTCAGAGGAAGCCTGTTCAATCCACGGCCCGAGCGTTTGGGTCAGTTGGGGCTGACCAATGATGCGCAAACCATATTTTTTCTTCAGTATGAACGGTAGGCGTGCAATTGTCTTCCCGCCTTCGTCGACTTCAATTGCATCCCATTGACCTGGCGCCGTTGCGTCCAGCCACCACGGCTGCTCGAAGATAGAGTATGTTTGCGCTATCTGGGAGTTCATGAAGCATTCCCGTTCGTACCTTTATTGGTTACCGGGTGCTTGGCAGCACGATCCCATTTTCCGTGCGTGATTGTTGAAACCTTCGGAATACGAAAAGATTGCGTGTGTACTAAGCCCATGGGTTTGAACCCGAATGTTTCATGTGCGCGTCTTGAAGCAACGTTCGATAAATCTGTGTCGCTAAAAACTGACACTTCATCACTGAATTGGTCGCGGACGTAACTTATCCCAACGTTCTTCAATGCTGACCAGAGCCCTCTTCTGCGGTGCTCCACACGGGTGTGTTCATTGAAGCACCAAAACTTATCTCGAGATATGTTTGCCGGCAGATGCGTGGGAAAACCGGAACCCGGTGGAGCTATCCAGTGCGTAGCAGCCCATGCTGAGTCCTGGTGCGCTACAAATCCGTAGCAACCTTTGTCGAGCGACCGAAGATAGCTCTTTAGACGCCACTGGTCAATATCTTCGCGGGCAAAGAAAAATCGTACGGATGCGTTATCAAGTTGCGAAATCTCGTACCCTTCCAAAGCATGACACTCAAGTGTTACGGAAGAGTTGAGGACATATACGAGGTTCGTCTTATGTCGAATGTATGGCAAATCTGCTCCAGGATGTCTGTGTCACAAGAATGGCGTACGGGCCGTTCGCCCGTGACTCGATAGTTGGTTCAAATATCGGATCTTTTCCCGTGAGGTATTAGATAAATCCGGTCTAACAGCATTAGGAATCCACCTAACCATTACATCATAGTTGAATTTTCCCGACAGCACTCACTCCACCTCCTCAATGAGTAAGGCGCCTACTATCTCCGACTGGAGAGCTTTGGGGGCTCTTCAGGATTGAGAGTGTAGCCACCTAAAACCAACACCCGGGACCCCGGGCATGTCGCCAAA
>NZ_BMPH01000018.1 GCF_014647495.1 Glutamicibacter protophormiae | reverse complement strand
TTTGGCGACATGCCCGGGATCCGGGGTGTTGGGTTTAGGCGGTTACACTCTGAATTCTGAAGAGCCCGCAGGCATCGAAGAGCAGATGCTGCGCCCGAAGGTTCCCACCCGCACGCAAAACCGCCAAGCACGAGGCAAAAAGCCGGTGCTCAAAGCCACCGGGCCGGGGCAAGTCTGGTCCTGGGACATTACCGACCTGTACTCGCCTTACAAGAACAAGGTGTTCAAGGCCTATTCGATTATTGATATTTTCTCCCGGCAGATCGTGGGATACAGGGTGGAGGAGCGTGAAGCTGACCATCTGGCCGCGCACATGTTCGAGCAGGCGTTCAAGGATTTCGGTGCGCCGAATGTCGTGCACGCAGATTCGGGGGCGGCAATGAAGTCCAACGCGGTGAAGAATGCGTTGGAATCCCACGGCGTCCATCTAAGCCATAACAGGCCTTATGTGTCCAACGACAACCCCTTCAGCGAGTCCGGATTCCGCACCATGAAGTATCGTCCGGGGTACCCGAAGGTCTTCGCCACCCTCGAAGACGCCCGCACCTATCTGGCGGAATATGTGCCGTGGTACAACCGGCAGCATAAGCACTCGGGGATTGCCTTGTTCTCTCCGGCGCAGGTCCATGACGGGTCCTGGGAGCAGGTTTGGCAGGTCCGACAGCAGGCTTTGGAAGATTACTACCGGAGGCATCCAGCGCGTTTTCACCGGCATCCGGTCACTCCTGCGCCTGCAGGAATTGTTGGAATCAACCTGCCGTCAGAAGACGCAGGGGCTGCGTTGCAGGCTGCTTAGTGACTCCAAACAGCTTGACATTTTTCGAAGACGCAAATTGGGAACCTGATAACGCATCTCCTTTTGTGGATTCGTCCAAAGAATCATTAGAAGTATCTGCCACGAATGCACCTGCAGGGGTGGCCACCATGACCGCAGCTAAGGCGCAAGTTGGACTGAATCCGTGGCGCTGTGCAGGATACACGGAACGGGTTCACAAAAGTAGTGGTTTTGGGTCGCTGCATAGCGGAATTAAGGACTGCCGTAAAGCGCCTGACTACCAAGTTACAGGTGCTGAGATCATGAAGAAGGGATGGGTCGGTCTATGGCATCGTGCTTCTTTCCACCAGCGTGAGGTAAAGAAGAAAACGATGTCGAAGATTGATGTCCATTCAAAATTTGTCTGCTCCTCGAATTCTGCGCAGACTTATCGAGGGAATGGCTATCATCGAGTAACCTTTGGAACGACGAACTTCTCAGGTCGTACTTCAAGTGACATTGAAACCCGTTTCTACTGCAACAATTAAACTTGGCGTACTGATCGGCTGCTCGCTCATATCTTTATCGACACTTACTGGGTGTAGCTCTAACATGGCTAGCTCAGTGGAAAACGGTGGTGCAGTTGCTGTGAAGCCTGAACAAACTCAGGAACAGGATGTTCTTTCGTTGACTCCGGATGCACTTGAGCTTCCTCCAGTCCTCAAGTTCGAGCGAAAAGAGGTTCGATCATTTGCTGTTGACTGGAAGCATCCTAATGGAGAGGTCAGTCGGCTACAAGAGGATCTTGAAGTCCCTAATGTGCGCACCACAGAAGGTTCACTAGAGCTGCTAATCGACGGAACCGTTCAGCCAGTCTCACTCGTGTTATCGATTTATCAAACGAATATCAGGGACATTGACCCGACGGGGGACCCAGACTTAGTTGTAGATTGTTTGAAAGCTGATTCACTATGTGATTTCGCCATGAGTGGCGGTAATGCCGGCATGCTTCGAATTGATCAGCTTGAAGACGAAGAGATGGTCATGAGCTTGCAAGCTGAGTATTACGCTGATCCTTCCTTAAATGCCGAAAGATTTGTCAATACTATCGGGTGGATTTTTTCTTTGAACTAATGTTCAAGACTGCTGACCGTATTTTTTGGCGCAGAACAGCGACCGCGCATCCAACTCATGGGGTGGATGCACGGTCGCTGCTTTAGCTTAATGTTGTTCCGAAAGTCGTTGGTCTGTGAACAATCCTGCCGGGGGTGGGGCATAGGGCAATGGCTGCCCTTTTTTGGACTTGTTTTCGTCGGCGTCCGCTGCCGAGGAAAACGGCCCGTCCGGGTCCAGTAAGACCGCCATATGGTGGTCCGCGTGGTCGCGCCACCACGCGCTCATGCCGGTGCTGGGGTCCATGCGCAAGTGTTCCCAGGAACGCCAGAGCGCTTCCAGCCGGATCACTGCCTCGTCGTATTCCCACCACCGGGCAGCCCAGACCCGCGAGCGGCCGTTGATCGCCCGTCGATAGACATTGCGCAGGTACTCACGGACAAACTCATCGACGGAACCGTAGTAGAGGGTTTCCTCCGGTTCCGCCTCGCCCTCGTCGTCCTGGGCTTCGTCGGCTGCCTCGTTGGCCTCGACCTGTTCGGTCACGGCGGCCACGGCCGCCTGGCCAGCTCGCTGCCTGAGGGATTCCAGCAGCTCCTCGGTCAGGGCTTCGTCGACCGCGGCCGTGGCCACGTTATTGACCTGCTTGCGGACCGAGGCCTTGACCGCCGCATCAACGTATTCACCGGCAAGCCCGCCAATGTCGAGCCCAAACACCCGCCCAGGCGAGCGGGGTGTATCTGTGGCGGCGGAGGGCTGCCCCGCGTTTTCGGTGTATTCGTCCTCTCCCCAGTCGCTCATGATGTGCCCTCCGTGTTCAATGCGGAATCAACCACCGAGAGTTCCTTCTCGGTTTCGGGACCATAGGCCAGGACGGATGTCTGCCCTCGCACCCGAAACGGAGAACCACGTCGCGAAGAGGGGAGGTGATCGATCCCGGTTGGATGTTTGACCCCTCAAACATTATCCTATGAGGGGGCCGAATGTGAGCCCCGCTTTCGCGGCAACGAGGCCGTGCGAGCGCAGGGAAAAGGATTCGAGGGTTGTTGGTGAAAACTCACTCGCGCCGGCGGCGGGGCCAGGGCCTGCTGCTGCGCCTCGGGATTGTGCCGCTGATGCTGCTGTTTCTCGCGGGCTGCTCCGGCGGCACCGCCGCCGAACCGCAGCCAGTGGAGCCCGATGACCGACCGGTGGTCTTGACGACGTTCACGGTGCTGGCAGATATCGCGCAGAACGTGGCAGGGGAGCATCTGCGGGTGGAATCGGTGACCCGGCTGGGCGCCGAGATCCACGGCTACGAACCGACCCCGGACGACCTGCGCCGGGCCTCGCGCGCTGACCTGATTCTTGACAACGGGCTGAACCTCGAAGCGTGGTTCGCGCAATTCGTGGCCGACAACCCCGCCCCGCACGTCACGGTCAGTGACGGCGTCGAGGTCATCGACATCGCGGACGAGGAAGGCTCGGGGAAACCGAACCCGCATGCCTGGATGAGTCCGCTGAACGTGCAGAAGTACGCCGGGCGCATTGCCGAGGCGTTCAGCGAGCTGGACCCGGAACACGCCTCTGACTACCGCGCCAACGCCGCGCAGTACCAGAGCAAGCTCCAGGCTGTGCATGACGAGCTGGCGGCCTCGCTCACGCAGATCCCCGAATCCCACCGGACCCTGGTGACCTGCGAAGGCGCCTTCAGCTATCTGGCCCGCGATGTCGGGCTGACGGAGAAGTACCTGTGGGCCGTCAATGCGGAATCGCAGGCCACTCCGCGCAAGGTGGCCGCGGCCATCGACGCCGTGCGCGAACAGCAGGTGCCGGCGGTGTTCTGCGAATCCACGGTGTCGGACGCCGCCATGCAGCGGGTGGTGGAGTCCACCGACGCGGTCTACGGCGGGACGCTCTACGTCGACTCGCTGTCGGCCGCCGACGGGCCCGTGCCGACCTACCTCGACCTGATCACCCACGACACCCGTACCATCGCCCGCGCATTGAAGGGAGAGTTGCCATGAGCAGCCAAGCACAGCATCCATGGGCCATCGACGTCCAGAACGCCACCGTCCACTACGGCCCCGTCCAAGCGCTCGACCACGCCACCGTGCAGCTGGGAAGGGGCATGGTCTGCGGGCTGGTGGGCATGAACGGCTCCGGCAAGTCCACCCTTTTCAAGACGATCATGGGCCAGATCAAGCCGGATACCGGCAGCGTCCAGATCAATGGACAGGATCCGCAGCAGGCGCGGAAAAAGGGCATGATCGGCTACGTCCCGCAGAACGAGGCGGTGGACTGGGACTTTCCCATCTCCGTGCGGGAGGTGGTGATGACCGGCCGCTACGGGCACATGGGCTTCACCCGCCGTCCGCGCAAGGCCGACCAGCGGGCGGTCGACGAAGCGCTGGAACGCGTCGAGCTGAGCGCCTATGCCGGACGGCAGATCGGCCAGCTCTCCGGCGGGCAGAAGAAACGCGCGTTCGTGGCCCGCGGCATCGCCCAGGAAGCCAGCATCATGCTGCTTGACGAGCCGTTCGCCGGAGTGGACAAGCGCAGCGAGGCGACCATCACCAAGCTGCTGCGGGAAGTCGCGGACGACGGCGGAACGGTGCTGGTCTCCACCCATGACCTGCACGCGCTGCCCCAGCTGGCCGACGAAGCCATCCTGCTGATGCGCAGGGTGCTCATGCACGGGGACCCCACCCGCGTGCTGCAACCCGAAAACCTGGCCATGGCCTTCGGCCTGGACCCGATGAAACGAGGCGGACAGTGAACCTGATTGAACTGCTGGTCGAACCGCTGACCTACACCTTCATGCTCCGCGCGCTGGCCGTCACGATCATCGCCGCGGTGCTGTGCGCCATCCTGTCCTGCTGGCTGGTGCTCATCGGCTGGTCGCTGATGGGCGACGCCGTCTCCCATGCGGTGCTCCCTGGCGTCGTGTTGGCCTACATTGTCGGGGCTCCCTTCGCGCTGGGCGCCCTGGTGTTCGGCTTCCTCGCCGTCGCCCTGATCGGGGGAGTGCGCGATACCTCCAGGCTCAAGGAGGACGCCGCCATCGGCATCGTGTTCACCACGCTGTTCTCCTTCGGCCTGGTGCTGATCTCCGTGACGCCGAGCCAAGTGGATCTGAACCACATCATCTTCGGCAACCTGCTGGGCGTTTCAGCTGCGGACCTGTGGCAGGTGCTGATTATCGGTGCCATCACCTTCATGATCCTGCTCCTCAAGCGCAAGGACTTCACCCTCTATGCGTTCGACCCCACCCATGCGCACGCTCTGGGCATGAACCCGAAGCTCATGGGCGCGGTGCTGCTGGGCCTGCTGGCCATGACCTCGGTGGTGGCGCTGCAGGCAGTCGGGGTGATCCTGGTGGTCGCCATGCTCATCATCCCGGGTGCCACCGCGTACCTGCTCACCGACCGCTTCGGCACCATGCTGGTGATCGCTCCCGTGCTGGCCGCGTCCGGCGGGGTGCTCGGCGTCTACGTGAGCTACTACCTGGACGCCTCCACCGGCGGTATGGTGGTGCTGGCGCAGGGGCTGATCTTCGTGGCGGTCTACCTCTTCAGCCCGCGCCAGGGCCTGGTCGCCTCGCGGCTGGCGACCCTGCGCCGGCGCAGGGCGCTGTCGACGGCCGGCTAGGACCGGGAACGCACCGCGGGCTTGCCTGCCCGAACAACGGAACACCGCCCCCGAACTGGAACCAGTTCGGGGGCGGTGTCTTGTTGTCTCGACCGGTGCCGCCGGCTAGACGGCCAGCTTGCGGCGGACGAAGCCGGAGGCCTGGTCCACCACGATGATCAGGATCAGCACGATGATGATGTGGGTCAGCATGGTGTCGAACTGGAAGGACTTGATGGCCTGGTTGATCAACAGGCCGATGCCGCCGGCGCCGACGAGGCCCAGGACCAGCGAGGAACGGACGTTGACGTCGAAGCGGTACAGCAGCAATCCGACGAACTGCGGGATGACCAGCGGCAGCGAGCCGTGGGCGATCTGCTGCAGGCGGGAGGCCCCGGCGGTGGACAGCGCTTCCTGCGGGCCCTGGTCGGTTTCCTCCATGGACTCGGCCCAGAGCTTGCCCATCACGCCGGTGTTGTGGCAGATCAGCGCCAGCACGCCGGCGAACGGGCCCAGGCCCACGGCGGTCACGAAGATCAGCGCGAAGACGATGTCCGGCACCGCGCGGAAGAAGGACAGGATGGCGCGGGAGACCTGGTAGGCCACCGGGTGCGGGGAGGTCGTGCGCGAGGCCAGCACCGCGAGCAGCAGGGCACTCGGGATGGACAGCGTGGTGCCCAGCAGGCCGATCCACAATGTCACCAGCGTGGCTTCAAGGCCCGGCTTGATGACTTCCTCCCAGTCCAGGTTCGGCGGGAAGGCGTCGGAGATGAAGCGGGCCATGCCCTGCCAGCCGTCGACCAGCAGCGTCGGGTCGAAGTCGGTGCCGGCCACCGCGAGCAGGTGCAGCATCACGATCACGGCGGTGGCCGTACCCCACAGCATGGCCTTGCGCCCGCGGTGCGGGTCGGCGGGAACGGGCAGCTTGGCCGGGGCCGGCGTGCGGACGGATGCGGACTCCAGGGCGGTGTCCATCGGTCGGGGAGGAGTCTGGAGGCTCATGCCGCGTTCCTTTCGGGGGAGTAGAGGGTGTCGAGCACACTCTGGTTCAGGGAGGCGACCGGGCCGTCGAAGGTGATGCGGCCGTGCATCAGGCCGATCGCGCGGTCAGCGTGGCGCAGCGCCAGATCGGGCTGGTGCAGCACCGCGGCGACTGCCAGGTTCTCGTTGTGGGCCAGCTCGGCGAGCAATTCCATGACGTGTTCGGCGGCGTTCGGGTCCAGCGCGGACACCGGTTCGTCGGCCAGCAGCACGCTGGCGCGCTGGCACAGGGCGCGGGCCACGGCCACACGCTGCTGCTGTCCGCCGGAGAGGCGTCCCACGCGGTCCAGCGCGCGGTCGGCCATGCCCACGCGTTCCAGGCATCCCATGGCTTCTTCGCGCAGTTCGCGGGAGAAGAACAGCGGGGAGACCGAGGCCAGCGAGCTGACCCTGGCCAGTGCCCCGGCGCAGACGTTGTCCAGGGCGGTGCGGCGCGGGACCAGGTGGATCTTCTGGAAGACCATGGCGGCCTTGCTGCGGGCCAGTTGCAACTGGCGTCCGCCGAGCTGCGAGAGCTGGGCGCCGTCCAGCTCGATGCGCCCGGCATCCGGTTCGGTCAGCCCGGCCACGCATTTCAGGGTGGTGGACTTGCCCGAACCGTTGGCGCCGAGGAAGGCGACCAGCTCGCCGCGCTTGACCTCGAAGTCCACGTCGTCCAGGACACGGCGGCCGTTGAAGGACTTGGCCAGTGACTGTACCTTGAGGGCTGCCTGCTCCAATTTAGATGTCCTTCTCGGTCAGGCCCATTTCGGAGGCCAGGTCGAACAGCGGCTTGTAGGTTTCCTTGGTGACTTCCAGCAGCGGGCCGGCAGGGTCCACGTCCAGGAACTTGCCGACCTGCTCGATGTCTTCCTTCGGCAGGTTCAGCAGCGCGTCCTTGACGGCCTTCTTCAGCTCCGGATCGGCATCCGGGCGCACGGTGATCGGATCGTTCGGGATCGGCTCGGAGGTCCAGACCTGGCGGAAGTCCTCCGGGTTGAAGGTGCCTTCGGCCTTGGCGGTGGCCAGCGTCTGGGTATTGATCTGCGCCGCGTCCACGGTGCCGTTGACCAGGGCCAGCAGCGCCTCCGGGTGGCCGCCGGCATAGTTGATGTTCAGTTCGTCTTCCGGGATGCCCGCGGTCTTCAGCGCGTAGCGCGGGAGCACGTCGCCGGAGGTGGAACCGACGCCGCCCAGGGCCAGGTCCTTGCCGCGCAGGTCGTCCACGGCCTTGATGTCGGAGTCCTTCGGGACCCAGATGCCGGCGGTGTAGGTGCTCAGCTTGCCGTCGGCGGTGCCGAAGGAGACCATCGGCTCGGCACCGGCCTGCTCGCTGGCGAAGACGTAGCCGACCGGGCCGAACTGGCCCAGGTCCAGCTTGCCGTTGCGCATGGCCAGGACCTCGGCAGAGTAGTCCTCCACCACCTGGACCTCGACCTCGCAGCCCAGTTCGTGCTCCATGGCATCGGCCAGCACGCCATAGGCGGGCTCCAGCTTGGCAGGATCCTCGAATGGTTCGATGCCGAACTTGATCGGCCCGTCGGCGCAGTAGGCCGGGGCGCCGGAGGCCTCGGCAGAGGTGCTGCCGCTGGCCTCGGTGGCTCCGCAGGCGGTGGTGGCCAGCAGGCCGACGGCCACGGCGGCCAGGGGAAGTGCGCGGGAAAGCTTCATGGGGATGCTCCTGTGTGAGAAAAAGTCTGTTGCGAGTGGGTGGAGGTGCTTAGCGGGCCAGCGCGGCCAGCGGCCGGCGGAGGGTGAGGCGGTCGGTGACGTTGCGGTCTGCCAAGCCGAATGACAGGGTCATGCCCACGCCTGCGGTCACCGAGACCACGGTGACTGCCGGGCAGATGTCGGCGATCAGCAGCGGGCCGACCTCGCTGGAGGCGTAGACGCCCTGCCAGCGTTCTTCGATTTCCAGCGGTGTGCCGAGGATCTTCTCGATGCTCTGCAGCAGGGAAGCGGAGGTTTTCTCCTTCAGGAACGGGGGCTGGGTCAGGTCATAGGTGTGCGAATCGCCGAGCAGCAGCGAGCCGTCCGGGCGCTGGGTGAACATGACGTTGGCTTCGATGTCCAGCAGCTGGGGCTGGTGCTCGCGGACTTCGGCGCGCAGCTTGGCGGCGGAGGGCACCTCCGTGAACGCCTCGTAGCGCAGCATCGAGGTGGCGGTCAGCACTGCCGGGCCCAGCTGAAGCGGCTGGTTCTCGGCGGTGCGGGCCATCTGCAGCGCGCAGCGGCGGACCTTGTGATCCTCGGCGAGCTGCGGGAAGAGGTAGTCGACGTCATGGCCGACGCAGACGAACACCTGGTCCGCCTCGATGGGGCCGCGGCTGGTCTCGACGCGGGCGCGGCGGATGGCCCCGGCGCCGAAGCCCAGCGCCGCGGTATTCCAGCGCACCGATCCATGCTCCTGCGCATCCAGCCAGGCGGCCAGCTTTGCCACGGTGGTGCGCGGGTCGACGCGCAGGTCGTCGCGCAGCCGGGCGCCACCGGCGATTCCCTCGGTGGTGCTGCGTCCCAGCACGCCGGCCACTTCATCGGCGCTGAGCAGGGTGATCTGTCCGGACTCGCGGACCGCAGCCAGCTCGCTGAGCACCTGCAGTTCGGTTGCGGTCGCGGCGACCACCATGGCCCCGGCCTCGGCGGCCCAGAAACCTGCGCGCTGGGCGTACTCAAGCCATAACGGGCGGCCTGCCTGGGCGATGTCGTAGAGTTCTCCGGACTGCGCGGTGATGCAGGCGTGGCCGAAATTGCGTACCGAGGCGCCCACGGCGCGGTGGTCGCGGTCGATGACGGTGACGGTGTAGCCGGCATCCAGTGCGCGGGCTGCGTGGGCCAGGCCGATGATGCCTGCGCCAACCACCAGGACATCGGTCTGCAGCGGCTGGGAAGCGGTGGGGAGGGAAGTGTTTTCGTTCATCACGGAATTGATCATCCGCGCCCTGACCTAGCGATTTCAAGCCAGATCGGCACTTGTTCAAACAAGTTTGCCCAGTGTTCAACTTGGTTAATTTTCGTTAACCTAAGCTTCATTTGGAAGCCGGAAAAACCACTGATTTCAAGGGATTTCCACTTGTATGATCAAGTGGTGATTCAGAATAAGAACCAACCCAAGCACCAGTTGCTGGCCGCGGACCTGCGCGAGCGGATCGCGTCCGGCCAATGGCTGGAGGGGGAACCGATTCCCAGCGAGACGGAGCTGTGCGCCCAGGCGAACGCTTCTCGGGGAACCGTGCGCCATGCCCTGGCTACGCTGCGTTCCGAAGGCTTGATCGCAGGCGGCCAGGGAAAGCCCCCGGTTGTTGCGCATGCGGTGCGCTCGCAGTCCTTCAGCACTTTCATGTCCTTCACCGAGTGGGCGCATTCCGTCGGGCGGACTCCGGGGCAGCGCACGCTGGAACTCGCGCGCCGCCCGGCCACGGAGGAGGCCGCCGGGCAGCTGGAGCTGGAGCCCGGAACAATGATCGTCCAGGTGCTGCGCCTTCGCCTGCTGGATGACACCCCGGCCATGATCGAACGCACCAGTTTCGCGCCGGACGCAGGACGCCTGCTCTTCGACTTCGACACCGATTCCGGGTCGATCTTCAACTACCTGCGCGAACAGGGCGTGGATCTGAGCCGCGGCAAGCACATCATCGACGCGGTGGCCGCGGACGGCGAAGACAGCACGCTGCTCCAGGTGCCCGCCGGCATGCCGCTGCTGCGCGAACGGCGCATCACCTCATCCAGCACCGGCGAGGTCAAGGAATATTCCGATGACCGCTACCTGCCCCACCTTGCCAATTTCACCATTGAAAACACCATCGAGGAACGCGCGGCATTCACCCGCGCGCCGAGCTTGGCACTGCAAAGCTTTTAACCATACCCAAGGAGAAACACCATGATTGAACTGATCGTTTGCGACATGGCCGGAACCACCGTCGATGAGCATGCCGACGTCTACCGCGCGCTGGAGAACAGCGTGCGCGAAACCGGTGCCGAGGTCACCGCGCAGAACCTGCAGGCCTGGATGGGAGCCGAGAAGCGCGAGGCCATCACCGCATTGATCGCGCTGGGCGGAGGCGTTCCCGAAACGCGGCTGGTTGACGGCACCTTCGAGCGTTTCCGCGAACTGCTGTTCTCCTACTACGAGCAGAATCCTCCGGTAGCATTGCCAGGCGTTGTCGAAGCCTTTCAAAAGCTCGCTGCGCAGGGCATCAAGATTGCGCTGACCACGGGGTTCTCCCGCGATGTCGCATCGGTGATCCTGCCTCAGCTGGGCTGGGCCGTGGGCGAAGGCGAACTGCTGGACGCCGTGGTCACCGCCGACGAGGTGGCCGCCGGCCGCCCCGCTCCGTACATGATCCACCGCGTGATGGAGCTGACCGGAATCCGCGACGTGCGCAAGGTGATCGCCGCCGGCGACACCGTCAACGACCTGCAGGCCGCCAAGAACGCCGGAGTCATCGCGGTGGGCGTGCTGACCGGCGAGCTGGGCCGCGGCGACCTGGAGATCCACGAGCACGACGTGATCCTGGACGGGGTGGCGCAGCTTCCGGAGTTCATTTCCCACCTTGAGGCCAAGGCCTAGTTTTCGCCGGCAGGAACGCAGCGGCCGGGGAACCTCTCATGGTTCCCCGGCCGCTGCGCCGTTAAGCCTCAATCGATCACGGAGACCCACACGGCACCGGCGGCCCGCTGGCCCAGGCGCAGCGCGGCACCGGTCTTCGGGGAGGCGACCTCCAGGGTGTCTGAGAAGGCGTCGCCGGGGCGGATGCCCAGCCGGGCGCCGACGATGATCCCGTGGTCGGAGAAGTACTGCAGCAGTTCCGAATCGTCATCCGAGATCCGCTCGACCCGGACCTGCGAACTGTCGGTGATTTCCGTGAGCGATACCGCCTGCGGGATGCTGATCTGGCCTTCCGCGGTGGGGATGGGGTCGCCGTGGGGGTCGCGGGAGGGGTGCCCGAGCAGCTCGTCGATCCGCGCGATCATGAAATCCGAGACCGCATGCTCCAGCTGTTCGGCCTCGTCGTGGACCTGGTCCCATCGGTAACCGAGCATCTGCACCAGGAAGGTCTCGATCAGACGGTGCCTGCGCACCATGGTCACCGCGTAGTCGCGGCCCAGGCTGGTGAGGTTCACCGCGCCGTAGGGGGCATGGTCCAGCAGCCCTTGCTGGCGGAGCTTGGACAGGGCGCCGGAGACGGTCGAGAGCTTCATGCCGGCCTTGCCGGCAATGATGCTGGCGGTCACCGGCTCGTCCGACCACTCGGTGAGTCCATAGATGATCTTGAGATAGTTCTGCGCGCTGTCCGAAAGCTGATTTACCGACACGCTTCCCATGATAGTCAATTCCCGGTGGATCGGGCCGGGTCCCGCTGCTCCGGCAAGGCCTTCGGGGAACTCCGCGGCGCCGGATCTACCCCTGCGAATAAAGCAGACATATTTCGAGGGGTCAATTCGATAGCTATAAAACCCCCAGCGCGGATGCCCAAACGAAAGTATTCTCCGGGGAGGTTGGCGGTGTCCGCTCCGGATCCCGTTGACTTTGCCGCGCGTTTGCGGAAAACTGTGTAATCGATTCCATGGAATCGATTACACGTAAGCAAAGGGGCTTATCGCAATGAATGCGGTCACCATCAAGGACGTGGCGCAGGCTGCAGGAGTATCCTCCGCGACCGCTTCCCGCGTGCTCTCGGGGCATCCCTCCACCTCGGCCGCTTCCCGCGAAAAGGTCGAGGCCGTCGCCCGCGAGCTGGGCTTCGTCCCCAACGCCCAGGCGCGCTCGCTGCGCTCCACCAAGACCGACACTATTGCGCTGTTGATCTCCGACGTGCGCAACCCCTACTTTTCCGTCCTGGCCCATGCCATCGAGCAGAGCGCCCACGAGGCCGGGCTGATGACCTTCATCGGCAACGCCAACGAGGATTCGGCGCAGCAGGACCAGTTCCTGGCCGCCATGCTCTCGCGCCGGGTCGACGGACTGATCGTGGTCCCGCAGGGACTGGACCAGGCGGCGCAGCGCCCGAGCGAGATGATGAGCCGCATCGTTGCTTCCGGCACCCCGATGGTCTTCGTGGACCGCACCCTGCGGGGCATCGAGATTCCCTCCCTCACCGCGTCCAGCGCCCATGCGCTGGAAGCCGCCATCGCCGCGCTGACATCGCTGGGCCACCGGCGCATCGCCTTCATCGGCGGCCCCGACCACGCCTCCACCGCCCGTGAACGCCACCTTGCCTTCGACGCGGCGCTGGCCGCCAATGGCCTGCCCAGCGATCCCGCGCTGCATTTCGCCGGCGACTTCAAGGCCGGCTCCGGCGCGCAGGGCGCACGGTGGCTGCTGGCCCATCCGGCCGCGCCGACCGCTGTCGTCATCGCGGACGCGCCCATGGCCATCGGCGCGCTGACGGTGTGGCGCGAGGCCGGTCTGAAGATCTCCAGGGACCTGTCGGTGATCACCTTCGACGAGGTCGACGCGATGCTCATGCACGACCCTCCGATCGCCACGATCAGCCACGACCTCACCCTGATGGGACGCGCCGCGGTCGCGGCCCTGCAGGCCGTGATGGCCGGGCAAAACCCGGAACGCCGGGAATTCTCCAGCCACTTCACCCAGCGCGAATCCCTCGGTCCGGCGGCTGCCAGCCCCGGGGCGATGATGGAAGGAATGCCCACCCATGAGTAATGAAGCGCTACTAGTCCTGGACCGGGTCTGCAAGTCGTTCGGACCGGTCCGGGTCATCGACGAGGTCACCGTCCAGGTGCACGCGGGCAAGGTGTCGGTGCTGCTCGGCGAGAACGGCGCCGGCAAATCGACGCTGATCAAGATGATCGCCGGTGTGCACGAACCCGATGCCGGCCGCATCCTGCTTGACGGCGCCGAGGTGCGCATCCCCGACACCAAGGCCTCCGAGGCGCTGGGAATCGCCACCATCCACCAGGAACTGAACCTGGTCCCCTCGATGACCATCGCGGAGAACATCACGCTCGGCCGCGTGCCGCGCCGGTTCGGCATCATCAACCGCCGCGCCATGCGCCGGATCGCCCGCGACGCGCTGGACCAGCTGGGGTTGAACCTGGACGTGGACACCGAGGTCGGGGAACTGGGCCTGGCCCAGCAGCAGCTGGTGGAAATCGCCAAGGCGCTGAGCCTGGACGCCCGCGTGCTGATCCTCGACGAACCCACCGCGGCGCTGACCACCTCGGAGATCGCCCACCTGTTCAGCGTGGTCAACCGCCTGAAGGCCCAGGGCGTCGGAATGGTCTTCATCAGCCACCACCTCGATGAGATCGCGGAGATCGGCGACTACGTCAACGTGCTGCGCGACGGCAAGTTCATCGCCACCGTCCCGGCCGACACCGACGAGAACGAATTGGTCCGGCTCATGGTCGGGCGCGACATCGAGGCGCAGTTCCCGCGCGTGGCCCAGCAGCCCGGAGAGCACGAGCTGCTCAGCGTGCAGAACCTGTCGGTGGGCATGCTTCAGGACGTTTCACTGGCCGTCCGCCCGGGCGAGGTCGTCGCGCTGGCCGGGCTGATGGGCGCCGGGCGCACCGAGCTGATCCGCGCCATCGCGGGAGCTGACAAGTATTCCAGCGGCAGCGTCAGCGTGGCCGGCAAGAAGCTGCCCAGCTTCGACGTGGCCGCCGCGACCCGCGCCGGCATCGGGCACGTCCCGGAAGACCGCAAAACCCAGGGGCTGGTGCTGGATGCCTCGGTGGCGGAGAACATCGGTTATGCCACCATGGCCGCCACCTCCAGGGGCGGGCTGGTGGACCGCAAGGGCCAGCGCGCCCGGACCCAGGAGGTGGCCGCCAGGCTGCGCATCCGCATGGGCAGCATCGACCAGCCGATCCGCTCGCTCTCCGGCGGCAACCAGCAAAAGGCCGTGTTCGGCCGCTGGTTCACCGCCGGGGCCAAGGTGCTGCTGCTCGACGAGCCGACCCGCGGCGTCGATGTCGGCGCCAAGGTGGAAATCTACGAACTGATCAACGAGATCACCGCCGCCGGGGGCTGCGTCCTGATGGCTTCCAGCGAATTGCCGGAGGTCCTGGGCATGTCCGACCGCGTCCTGGTGATGAGCCAGGGGCGCATCGCCGGGGAACTGGTCACGGCGGACGCCACGCAGGACTCCATCATGGCCCTGGCCGTCAGCAATGTGCACCGCGAAGAAGAAATGGGAACCAAGTAATGAGCAGCACAACTACTGCCCCGAAGAAGGGCTTCGACTTCAAGGCATTCCTTGCCAACAACGGTGCGCTGGTCGGGCTGGTCATCCTCTGCCTGGCCCTGTTCATCGCCACCCCGCGCTTCCTGACCGGCCCGAACCTGCTGAACATCGGCATCCAGGTTTCCACCATCGCGGTGATGGCCTTCGGCATGACCTTCGTGATCGTCGCCGCCGGCATCGACCTGTCCGTCGGCTCGGTGGCGGCGCTCTCCGCCATGGGCTCCTCCTACGCGGTGACCACCGCGGGGCTGCCCGACGGGCTGTCCATCCCGATCGGCCTGGCCGTGGGCGCGCTGTGCGGCTGGGTCACCGGCGCGATGAGCGCCTACGGCAAGCTGCCCACGTTCATCGCCTCGCTGGCGATGCTCACCGTGGTGCGCGGCCTGACCCTGGTCATCTCCGACGGCCGGCCGATCTCCACCAGCGCCTCGGTGTCCTGGCTGGGCGACGACCTGGGCCCGATCCCGATGCCGATCATCATCCTGGTGCTCTCTGGCCTGGTCGCCGCGTTCGTGCTCAACCGCACCGTGACCGGCAAGAATGCCTTCGCCGTGGGCGGCAACACCGAAGCCGCGCGCCTCTCCGGCATCCCGGTCAAGCGCGTGCTGGTCACCGTGTTCGTGATCTCCGGCGTTTTCGCCGCGCTGTCCGGCATGATCCTGGCCGGGCGCCTGGACTCGGCGCAGCCGACCCTGGCCTCGGGCTACGAGCTGGATGCCATCGCCGCGGTGGTGATCGGCGGCGCCTCGCTGTCCGGCGGCGTCGGACGCATCTCCGGCACCCTGATCGGCGCCCTGGTCCTCGCGGTGATCCGCAACGGCCTGAACCTGCTCTCGGTGTCCGCCTTCTGGCAGCAGGTCGTGATCGGCGCGGTGATCGCGATCGCCGTCGGCTTCGACGTGCTGCGCCGCAAGAACGTCAAGCACTAGATTTTCCGCCTTACCACCACTGAATTCGCCAATCCAAGTTCAAAGGAGAACCCCATGAAGAAGATCCTGCGCACCTCCGCCGCCGTCACCGTAGGCCTGGCCCTGGTGCTGGGCACCGCCGCCTGCAACCGCGGCGAAAGCGCCGCCGAGGGCGGCTCGGCCACCCTTGCGGTCTCCACCCTGAACAACCCGTTCTTCGTGGACCTGCGCGACGGCGCCCAGGCCGAAGCCGAGGCGCTGGGACTGGAACTGTCCGTGGTCGACGCGCAGAACGACTCCGCCACCCAGGCCAACCAGCTGGCGACGGCCGGCACCAACGGCTCGGCCGGCGTGATCATCAACGCCGTGGACACCGAAACCGCCGAGGCCGGCCTGGCTCCGGTCGTCTCCGCCGAGCTGCCGATCGTGGCAGTGGAC
This sequence comes from Glutamicibacter protophormiae, assembly GCF_014647495.1. GTDB lineage: Bacteria > Actinomycetota > Actinomycetes > Actinomycetales > Micrococcaceae > Glutamicibacter > Glutamicibacter protophormiae. The sequence goes on along the minus strand of NZ_BMPH01000018.1, from coordinate 50,011 downwards.
CGCGCGGTGGGCGACACCAAGATCGCTTCCTTCGTGGCCAGCGACAACGTCGCCGGCGGCGAGCAGGCGGCCAAGGCGCTGGCCGAATCGCTGGGCGGCAAGGGCAAGATCATCGTGCTCGAAGGCGTGCCGGGAGCCTCGGCCACCAATGAGCGCGGCGAAGGCTTCGACAAGGGCCTGGCCGGGTACGCGGACATCGACGTCGTTTCCTCGCAGACCGCCAACTTCGACCGCGCCGAAGCGCTGGACGTGGTCACCAACCTGGTGCAGTCAAACCCGGATGCCGTGGGCGTGCTGGCGATGAACGACGAGATGGCCCTGGGCGCCATCCAGGCGCTGGGGGACAAGGCCGGCAAGGACGTCAAGGTCGTCGGCTTCGACGGCACCGATGACGGCTTCAAGGCCGTGGAAGCGGGCACCATGGTCGCCACCATCGCGCAGAACCCGGCCGAGCTGGGCAAGCAGTCGGTGCAGATTCTGGCCAAGGCCATGAAGGGCGAAGAGGTCGAGGCCAACGTACAGGTCGCCGTGGACACCGTCGATTCGGACAACGTCGCGCAGTACGCGGGCAAGTAGCCTTCACCCAGCAGTACCAGCAGTACCAGCAGTACCCGCAGGCCCATCGGCCGCCGGGAGAGAGAAGCAGAGGAAAAACTATGCAGCAGGACATCCAGGTCACCATCGTGGGCTCCAGCAACGTGGACATCACCGCGCTGATGCGCCGGCTGCCCGGCCCGGGCGAGACCGTGCTGGCCGATTCCTACCAGCTTTCTCCCGGCGGCAAGGGGGCCAACCAGGCGCTGGCCGCGCAGCTGGCCGGCGCCGCCACCGAATTCATCGGGGCCGTGGGCAACGACTCCCACGCCGACATCGCCCTGGGCCAGCTGAAGGATGCGCAGGTGGTGCTCGATCGCGTCGCGCGGTCGGCGAAACCCACGGGTGTTGCCATCATCCAGGTGGATTCCGCCGCGGAAAACTCCATCGCCGTGGTCTCCGGGGCCAACGCCACGGTAGATTCGGACGCGGTCGCCGAAGCCGGGCAGCTGCACGGCATCGTGGTGCTGCAGGGGGAAATCCCGGCCTCCGGCATCACCGCTGCCATGGACGCCGCCACCGGACGCGTGGTACTGAACCTTGCGCCGGTCATCGAACTGGACCGAGCGCACCTGCTGGCCGCCAACCCGCTGGTGGTCAACGAGCATGAGGCGGCGCTGATCCTGCAGCAGCTCGATGCCAGCGACGCGCCGACCAACGACGCGGAACCGGTGATCGCCCAGCGTTTGCTGGAGCACGGCCTGGCCAGCGTCGTGATTACCCTCGGCGCCAATGGCTGCCTGGTCGCCGAGCGGGGCGCGCCGATCCAGCAGCTGCCGGCCATCAAGGTCAAGGCGGTGGACACCACCGGCGCCGGCGATGCCTTCACCGGGGCGCTGGCCGCCCGGCTGGCCCACGGCGATTCCCTGGCCCAGGCCGCTGGCTTTGCCGGACGCTTCGCCGCGCTCACCGTCCAGGGCCACGGTGCGCAGTCCTCCTACCCGCGCCACCTGGCAGATATCTAAGCGAAAGACCCCACTCGTGCTGAAATCAGAGATCCTCAACGCGCCGTTGCTGGCCGAACTGGCCAAGCTGGGGCACACCGACACCGTCGTGGTCGCCGACTTCGGGCTGCCGATCCCCAGGCAAACCCCCGTGGTGGATCTGGCCTTCGTGGCCGGACAGCTGGGATTCGCGCAGGCAATGGAGGTGCTGGCCCGCAACCTGGTCATCGAGTCCAGCACCCTGGCCAGCGAGGCGCGGGGCAGCGTGGTTGAAGAATGGTGCACCGCCCAGGGGCTTGTTCCCGGGTACATCTCCCATGAGGAACTGAAAGCCGCGCTGCCGCACGCCAAACTCGTCATCCGCACCGGAGAGGCCACGGCCTATGCGAACGTCGTGCTCTCCTGCGGGGTGCCCTTCTAACAGGGAGCTGACAGCCGCGCGGTTTAGACTCGAGGGGTGAATCCCCAGCCCGAGCCGCAGCCGTTCCCCCGCGACCAGCTGGCCAAGGCCGCCCCCGAGTCCGCGCTGCTGCTGGGCGCCGGGCGGGCAATCCTGCTCCAGCTGGCGCATCCGCAGATTGGGCGGGCCATCGCGGAGCATTCGGACTTCGCCGCCAACCCGCTCTCCCGCCTGCTGCATACCCTGGGCTACATCTATGCCCTGAGCAACGGCACCGCCGAGCAGCAGCGCACCATCATCGACTACGTGGATGCCGCCCACCGTCCAGTGCGCGGTGCGCGGGACAAGGCTACCGGCGCGCCGGCCTACTCGGCGCTGGATCCCCGGCTGCAGCAGTGGGTCGCCGCTACGCTGTTCGACTCGGCCCGGGTGATCGGCTCGCAGGTCCTGCCCGCATGGGACCACCACGCCAGCGAGGAGCTGTACCGGCAGTATGCGCGGCTGGGTGACGCGCTGCAGATGCCTACGCATTTCTGGCCGGAGACCGAAGCCGGGTTCAATGACTACTTCGCCGGGGTCACGGCCAACCTCCACGTCACCGACCAGATCCGCAAGCTGGCCGACGAGCTGTTCACCGGCTCCCGCGCACCGTGGTGGATCAGGGTGGCGCTGCCGCTGATGCGCGATGTGACCATCGCACAGCTGCCGCCCCGGATCCGCGAGCAGTTCGGATACGAGCTGACCCGAAGGGTCGAGCTGCGCAACCGCGTGACGGTGCGAGCGGCCTGGGCTGCCTCTCGGATCTTCCCGAAGGCCATCCGGCACCTGCCCATGAAACTGATGCTGCGCCACGTGGACGGCATGGCGTCCGGCGCGAAGAGTCCGGCTCAGCCCTCGTCGTAGGATTCCGGCATCGTGCCGCGTGGGGTCAGCAGCCGTGGCAAGAGCAACAGCAGGAATAGTGTTGCGACCATCAATCCTCCTCCGATATACAGTGAGAGCGGCCATCCCACCAGAACGTGGATAACAAACCAAACACTGCCTGCCACCAGCAATCCGGCACAAATGCCCGCGACCTTGACCACGCGGTGGCCCAGCAGCACCGTCGTGGCCTTCAGGCGCTGCCCGAAAAGATAACGGTGGACCAATACGGGCACCAGCATGAGGACGATCAGCAACGCCGAAAACACGAGCAAAATGACATAGAGGATTTCCTCCACGTCGGTGAGCATGACGAACCGCGCCTGGAAGGGCAGGATGATCAGGAATGCCGCCAGAATCTGGACCCCGGTCTGCATGACTCGGGTTTCCTGGAGGATTTCATTCCATTGGCGATGCGGAGCCTCCGGTGAGTCATCCGGTTGGACGTTCTTGGACATTGCTTCTCCTATCCGGCGTACTCAAGTAAGTTTTAATCGGCCGCTTGGCGTTTGATTCTACTCAGCCGGGGGCGCCCCGGCAGGATCTGCGACAAAGAGCTCGAATTCCCCTCATGTTGCGTGGGGGAAGAAGTTTCGACTATTAGTACATATGTACTAATAAGCAGAGTAGAGTCTATCTATGATCGAATTACTTCACGGGGTGCAGCGGGAAGGGATTCGGTGCGGATGGCCTGATGAAAAGGCCCGCCAAGCCGCGGAAGCCACCGGGCTTGGGACTGACCAGAGCCGAAGGGAGCTGAGAGCCTCATGAGCGCAGCAGGCAATGAGACCGGATTCAATGATGTAGGAGGCGGGCCGCCCGGCGATTCCTCGTGGGTGTGGGCCATGCCGTCTACCGGTATGAGCTGGTGCGAATGCGGCGAGGGGCATGAGCTCAACCGCGAGATCATCTGGGGCTTCTCGCGCGAGTTGGGGCTGGAGCGCCGACGCGATCTTGGCTACGCGGAGCTCTTTGAATTGGCCATGGAAGTCTGGCGCTACGACGAGGTGTGCAGCTTCTTCAAGATGGCGGTCGATGATGCCATTGACCGCGTCTACGGCCGGCATGCCAGGCGGTATCCCATGGTCAGCGCACTGGATATCATCGGCTACTTCTCCAAGCGCTGGCAGGGCTGCCCCGAGTTCGACTGCGAGGCCTTGTAGCATCGAGGATGCGCGGCAGGCCGCCGGGTGATGCCGGCGGCCTGCTTGATGCCCAATGCGATGTCCGGAAGTTAGTTCCCGGTGACCAGCGCGAACGGTGGCGTTTGGACGTTCTCGCCCACGGCTACCGCGGGGTCGTCGCCCAGATGGATGATCTTGTTGTCGGCGTCCACGTGAACCACGCTGGGTACGTAGCTGCGGGCTTCCGCGTCCTCCATCTGCGCGTAGCTGATCAAGATGACCAGATCGCCCGGGTGGACCAGATGCGCCGCCGCGCCGTTGATGCCGATGACGCCGCTGCCCGGCTCGCCGGCGATGGTGTAGGTTTCCAGCCGCGCGCCGTTGGTGATGTCCACGATGCTGACCAGTTCGCCCGGGAGGATGTCCGAGGCTGCAAGCAGCTCGGAATCTACCGTGACCGACCCGACGTAGTGCAGGTCCGCCTGGGTGACCGTGGCCCGGTGAATCTTGGATTTGAACATGGTCCGTTGCATACGATGTTTCTTTCGTGGTTTGGATGCCGTTTCCCGACAACCAAGCTTACGCTCATTCAGGGCCATTCGGTCAGAAATGTCGGGAAATCAACAGCTTCGACTATCCCCGCGAAAGATAAGGCTGCAGCACTTCGTGCACTGCTCCGGATTCCAGCAGCTCGCAGGCGGCTTCCAACTCGGCCGAAAGGAAGCGGTCCTCGCCGGGGCCGGCGACCTTGGTGCGCAGCAGATCCAGTACCGCGCCGGTGGCCGGGCCCGGCAGCAGCGGAGCGCGCAGGTCCAGTGCGCGGCCAGCAATGAGCATCTCCACGGCCAGGATGCGTCGCAGGTTCGCTACCGCGGTGCGCAGCTTGCGGGCCGCATGCCAGCCCAGGGACACGTGGTCCTCCTGCATGGCCGAGGAAGGAATCGAGTCGACGCTGGCCGGTACGGCCAGACGCTTGTTCTCGGCGACTAGGCCGGCCTGGGTGTACTGGGCGATCATCATGCCCGAATCAACCCCGGGGTCATCGGCCAGGAACGCCGGCAGGTCCCGCGAACGGGCGGGATCCAGCATTCGGTCGGTGCGGCGCTCGGCAATCGAGCCCAGATCCGCCACAGCAATGGCCAGGAAGTCCAGCACATAGGCCACCGGGGCGCCGTGGAAGTTGCCGTTGGAGGTCACCTCGCCGCTGGGCAGCACCACCGGGTTGTCGATGGCTGCGGCCAGTTCGCGGGTGGCGACCATTCGGGCATGGGCAATCGTGTCGCGCACCGCGCCGGTGACCTGCGGGGAGCAGCGCAGCGAGTAGGCATCCTGCACCCGACCGTCGCCTTCCTTGTGCGAAGCGACCACGGGGGAGCCGGACAGGAAACCGAACATGTTGGCGGCGCTGCGGGCCTGGCCCGGATGCGGGCGCAACGGCTCGTGCAGCTCGGGGCGGAAGACCTGGTCGGTGCCCATCTGGGCCTCGACGCTCATGGCCGCGGTGGCATCGGCAATGTCCGCCAGTTCGTCCAGGTCGGCGAGCGCCATGAGCAGCTGCCCGAGCATTCCGTCGGTGCCGTTGACCAAGGCAAGGCCTTCCTTCTCGGCCAGCTGGACCGGGGCGATGCCGGATTCTGCGAGCAGCTCGGGGACCGGGCGCAGGTTGCCGTCGGCATCGGTGGCTTCGCCCTCGCCCATGAGGACCAGGGCGCAGTGGGACAGCGGAGCCAGGTCGCCCGAGCAACCCAGCGAGCCGTATTCCCGCACGACCGGGGTGATGCCGGCATTAAGCAGGTCGACCATCGTCTGCAGCACGACCGGGCGCACGCCGGTGCGTCCCGAGGCCAAGGTCTTGGCGCGCAGGAACATCAGCGCGCGCACGACCTCGCGCTCCACCGGTGCTCCCATGCCTGCGGCGTGCGAACGGATCAGCGACCTCTGCAGCTTGGCGCGGTCCTCGGGCGCGATGTGGCGGGTGGCCAAGGCACCGAAGCCGGTGGAGATCCCGTAGACCGGGGTGTCCGAGGAGGCCAGCGCATCGATGTGGGCGCGGACCGAGATCAGCTGTTCGAGGACCTCGGGGGAGATCTCGATACGGGCATCGTGGCGGGCCACGGCGATGACATCAGCGGCGGTCACGCCGAAGCGCTGCAGGGTGACATCCGTCGAGAGCTTCACGGTCATGGGATTCCAATCAGTGGGAGGAATGATCTGTAATCCCATTGTTCGACAGTTCCCACCGGCGCAGGCCGTGAATGCGCGCGTAGTGTCTGAAATGCCGGACAGGGTCGGCTAGAAGGCCAACTCCACCCCGTCCAGCGCGTGGCGGCCCAGAGAGTTGCTCTGGCCGCTGTCCGTGCTCCGCGTGTCGCTGCTGCGCCATGCCACCACGTTGCCGATGCCGCTGACGTCCACCTGGCGCACGCTCTTGACCGCCACGATGTTCCCCGCCCCGCTGATCTCGACGGAGCGGGCATTATCCGCAACGATCATGTTGCCGGTGCCGCTGATGGAGATCTCCTTGCAGTTTCCGACCAGCAGCAGGATCTGGCCGTCCTCGGAAATCTCCGTATCCTGCGAGCACTTCTTCTTCTGCGCGTGCTCCAGGATCTTCTCGAATCCAAGCTGGAAGCTGTCGCCGTTGGTCTTTTTGGGCACGGAGCCGAGGCTGCCTTCGGTGCTGGTGGGATCCTTGGGCAACGGCGTCACTGTGCCCTGGATGGACGCTGTCGCGGTAGGTATCGCCGACGCGCTCGGCCTCGCTGTCTCTTCCGGCGACTGGATGCTCACGCAACCTGCCAGCGGTATCGCCAGGAATACCGCGGCGAGGGTTGAAACTGTGCGTTTATTCTGTGGCGCTGCCATGGTAGTCCTCTTGCGGTCGGTTGATAGCTGCTTCTATCTTGGCCGATCCGCCGGCCGATTTCCTGTTCAACTGCGCACACAAGCTTCCAGCCGCTGGTTGAATGGAGGCACATTAGTCTTGCCAAGGGGAATCGTCAGGCCGTGCGGCTCCGAATCCTAGGCACAGACCCAGAGTTTCATTCGCACCCGGGACATTCGGGAGACAAGGGACTATGCTATTTGCACCATGGTGAAACCCGTGGCCGAACGCAGCAATGCATGGGAGGACATTTGGACAGGTACCCATTCACCGCTCACTGAATCTGCCCACGTACGGCGGGCAGCACCAACTAAGGAGAAGCCATGCCGCACAAGAAGCATCTGGGAATCGGGCTGGTCGTCGGCGGAGCGCTGGTGGCCGCACTTTTCCTCTCATTTATCTACGTGGTGCCCCACGGATCCCCCGCGGATGCCGCACCCCTTTGGCTCGGAGCGATCTGGGCGATGTTGACCATGCTCTGGGGAATTTTCCGGCTTGTTGCCGGACCCAGCAAGCTCGACCATCTTCACGGCGGAACCGATGCGGGCTCCTAGGCTCGGAGCACGAAGCGCGGCGCGTCTAACTGGGACGCCCACTACAACAAAATGAAGGGTGGCGGAGCAATCTGCCACCCTTCCTCCATGAATCCTGAACGTCTCCCGTGTGCTTTGAGCTCAGGGTTCAGTGCCGCCGGCAATGAAGGTAGCGTGCGAAAGGTAAGCCGGGACAACCCGGCAGGAATGACCCCCAGGTCTGCAAAGGAGATGACGTATGTCGAGCAAGCAAAGTACGCCCGCACGCAAGACTTCGCTGGAAAATGCGGAACATGGATTCGTAGCCACGGAGGTGCTGCGTGATTCGCTGCAGCTGGTTCTGGTGAACATGCTGGACCTGCAACTGGTCGGCAAGCAAATCCACTGGAACGTCGTGGGACCGAATTTCCGCGACTTGCACCTGAATATTGATGAAGTGGTCGCCATTGCCCGCCGAGGTTCGGACGAAATCGCCGAACGCATGCGCGCATTGCATGCCACTCCGGACGGCCTGGCATCCACCATTGCCAAGTACACGCGCATCGAGCAGCCGGTCAACACCGAGGTGCTGACCACCGATGGCGTGGACATCATGGTCAAGGCCGTCCAAGCCACCGTGGATGTCATGCGCGAGGTCCATGATCCGGTGGATGAGGACGATCCGACCACTGCGGATATCCTGCATCAGTACATCGCGGAGCTGGAGCAGCAGGCATGGTTCCTGAGTGCTGAAACGCGCCGTCCCTAAGGTGTAGAACCCCGGCGGGATAGGCCGGGCAACCGGGCCAGCGGGCCAGCCGAATCGTGTGGTATCCGGCTGGCCCGTTGCTCTGAGCCGGGCCGCTGGTACTGTCTTGCTACTGCTGGCGGTGCCCGTGCAGCCGGGCCGTCAGTTGCGCTGCGGTTGCGCGGATGGGCTCCAGCAGATTCCCCCACTGGTCTTCAGGTATCCGGTCGGCCAAGAACGTCACCGCGACCGCCGCCACCGGCCAGCCGCTAGCATCGCGGATCTCTACCCCGAGCGAATTGAAGTCGGCCGTGAGGTCCCCGCGCTCTACCGCGTAGCCGCGTTGCGCGCTTTGATCCAATTCGCGCCGCAGCTGGGCGTAACTGGATATCGTGCTCTGGGATTCGCGCCCTGCGAAACTTGCAGGGGTTGGATACAGCGCCCGAACCTGGGACTTGGGCAGGGCCGACAGAATGGCGCGGCCGGAGGCGACCAGGTGGGAAGGCAGGCGCACTCCTACATCGGTGACCAGCGACGGGCGGCCCTTGGCGCGTTCCTCCACGATATACAGCACGTCCGCGCCGTGCAGCACGGCCAAGTGGGCGCTTTCACCGACCTTGTCCACCAGCTGGGCCACCAGCGGCGCACCCAGCCGGGCCAACGGTTCCTGGCGGGTGTAGGCGCTGGATAATTCGAAGGCCGCAACTCCCAAGCCGTAGGACTTGTCTTCCGGGTAGTGCGCTATGAAGCCGTGCTCGTGCATGACCGTCAGCAGCTGGTAGACGCTGGATCGCGGCAGATCCAACAACCTTGCGATCATCGCCGCGGGGGTCGGGGCCTTGCGGGACGCCAGCAAACTCAAAATCCTCAGGGTATTGTCTGCTGCCGGGACCTTGCTGCCCACTACTGCCTCCATGGTCGAATGATGCGAAACGCCTGCATCCGAACTCTAGCAACCCCAGCCGGGATCACCCCACCGGACGAAGGCGCAGTGCCTGCAATTAGAACACCACCGAGGACAAGCAGCTTTCAAGCTCGAGCAGGGTCGGGGGATTGGCGCCGATTTTCTGGACGGTCAGCGCGGCGGACAGGGAAGCGGTGCGCAACGCCGACTCCACGTCGTCTTCGTCCAGTTTTTCGTTGGACACCAGGGCCTGCAGCAATGGGCCGTTGCCGATTGCATGCAGCAGTCCGGACATGAATGCGTCTCCGGCGCCCACGGTGTCGGCGACGCTGACCTGCAGCGATGGCAAGGAGACTTCGAGCTGGTCGGTGCGTGCTTCGCAGCCGCGCACGCCGAAAGTCATGACAGCGAGTTTGGCGCCGCGGGCCAGGATATGCCCCAGCACCCTTGCGGTATCCCAGCCGGGGTAGAGCCACAGCGCGTCTTCATCGCTGAGCTTGACCACATGGCTCAGGGCGCACAACGCCTCTATGCGGGTCAGCGCGGCGCGGCGCTTGTCCACCAGCGCGGGACGGAGGTTCGGGTCGTAGCTGCGCAGCTGATGCGCCGGAGAGTTCGCAAAAACCTCATGGATCTGCGAGAAGCCAGGTTCCGTAAAGGCGGCGATGGATCCGGTGTGGAGAACTTGCGCATCGGTGGGGACAACTGACTCCAGCTTCCAATCGAGCTTGAAGTCGTAGGCCGCCTGTCCGCTGGGATCCAGTGTCACGGTGGCGGTGCTGGTGGCCGCTTCGGTGACCGAATCTGCGGCAAGCCGGACGTCTGATGCGTGGAGGTGTTCGATGATGGCGCGGCCGTGTTCGTCGCCACCGATTCCGGTCTGGAGGGTCACTTCATGCCCCAAACGTCCCAGCCCGACGGCCACGTTGAGTGGAGAACCGCCCGGATATGCCAGCCCATTGACGATGTCGACCAACGCTTCGCCTGCAACCTGTATTGATGCCATGCCAATGATCCTACGTACGGATGCTTCGAAAGTCCCCTTCCCCCTGCCTTGGCGTGGGAGAAGGTTGTCCAGAGCACATATTTACCGGCTTCTCTCGGCCCGCGGGGTCCTGGTGCTACAGTCGGTGGCGATGCGAAACCCGCAGCGGAACGGACCTTCCGCAGACAGGAGACGGGCAACTGGTGGACTTTCTCTTCGATGACAGCGCGCTGCCACGCGAGCCCCGGCAGCTGCGCCCCGGAGCATGGCATGTGCCCGGCTGGCTTGCGCCGGAAATGCAGTCCTGGATCATCAAAAGGTTCTTCGAATGGGGCAATGGCCCGGTCCCGCCGCACCAGACACTGTTCAACGGCCACCCGATGAGCGTGCAGAGCCTGTGCCTAGGCTGGCACTGGAGCCCCAGCAGCTATTCACGCACTGCCGACGACATCAATGGGGCTCCGGTAGCGCCGATGGAACCGTGGCTGGTGGAGCTTGGCCGGCGGGCAGTGCGCGACGCGACGGGGGACCCGGTTAAGGCGCAGTCCTATCGGCCCGACGCAGCCATCGTCAACTACTACGACGTGAACGCCACGATGGGCATGCACCAGGATGCTGAAGAGCGCATCAATGCCCCGGTGGTCTCGCTGTCGCTGGGCGATTCGTCGACCTTTCGGATGGGAAATACCGAACATCGCAACAGGCCCTGGCAGGAGGTGCGTCTTGCCTCGGGAGACCTGTTCGTCTTCGACGGACCGGCGCGCTTCGCCTATCACGGGGTGACGCGGATCCACCCTGGAACTGCGCCGCAAGGATGCGGGCTGGGCAGCGGGCGCATCAATATCACCTTGCGGCAGACCGGCCTCTCCTAGTCGTCAGCCAGGTCCACTGAAGCGCGCAGGGCATAGTGGTCCGAGTCTCCGGCCGGAATGCGTTCAAGCGAGGTGCCGGCGATGCCGCGGACCATGACGTGGTCGATGCCGAGCATCGCAAAGGGGGAACGAGGCCAGGTCATCGCCGGTCCCCACGCGCTGTAGTGCACGTCGTCCAACTGTTCCGCGACCGGCGCGAAGTGGCGGTCAGTTGAGGTGGCATTGAAGTCGCCGGCTGCAATGACTTTGGACGAAGGATCCTTTTCCACATAGTCAGCCAAGGATGCGAGCATGGTGTCCCGCTCGTCATGGCCAGTCGGACGCGCCGAGGCTGCATGGACCGCATACACCCTTACCGGCCCGGAACCCGTTTCTACGTCGGCCCGCAGTGCACGGTCCCAGCCCAAACCCAAGTCCAGCGGTTCGGGGTTGGACAGCGGGTAGCTGCTCCACAGGCCGACGGTGCTCACCGAGTAGTAGTACGGATGACTTGGCTTCAGCTCGTCCGTGACCAGATCGATCTGCCCCTCGCCCAGCTCTTGGAGCGTAATGACCTCGGCTCCCGAGCCGGCCAATGCGCGGGCAGAAGTCACCGCATCCTGATGGACGTTTTGCGAGGCGACAACCAGGGTGTCCTTGCCATCGACAGCTGCGGAGGGCAGGGACTCGGGGCCGAAAAGCACGCCCCAGACAACGGTTGGCACAAGCAGGGCAACGTAGGTTCCGCGCCCGCCCACGGCGATGGTCATGAGCAGCAGAACAAGAATGCCAAGCCCGAGCCATGGGGCCAGGTTGTCAAGGATGAGTCCCAGACCCGCGACGTCGGGTATCTGCTGGTGGAAAGCCAGGAGCGCAGCAAGGCCGAGGCACAGGAGGATAACCGTGAGTCGTGCCAGAATTCGTAATGCCGACAACCGGCGGCGTGATGCTTTGGACATTGGACTTCCACAGTGCCACAGAAAACGGCGGGAATCGAAATTTTCCTCAGCGTTGCCTGCAACTACGATGGAAGTCAGGCGTCGATGAAGCCGTGCCATCCCAAAACTCCCAAGGATTCAAACGTGACTACTTCTGCGCCCAGCAAATACTTATTCGGTGGCCGGCTGTTGCTGGCCATTCTTGCCTTGTCCATGGGCGGGTTCGGTATCGGCGTCACCGAATTTTCGCTCATGGGCCTGCTCCAGGAAGGCGCCGCCGACCTGTCCGTGAGCAATTCACAGATGGGCCTGATGATCAGTGCCTACGCCATTGGCGTTGTTATCGGCGCCCCGGTGCTGACCGCGCTGGCCGCCAAGATTCCGCGCAAGCGCGCAGTCCTGCTGTTAATGCTCTTCTTCACGATCGCGAACCTTTCGTCGGCCTTTGCCCCTGATTACGGAACTATGCTGGTCACCCGGTTCCTGGCCGGCCTGCCGCACGGCGCCTACTTCGGTTTGGCCGGAGTCCTGGCCGGTTCGCTGGTGCCCGGCAGCATGCGGGGGCGTGCCATTGCCTGGGTGATGCTTGGGCTCTCGGTGGCCAATGTTGCCGGAGTCCCGCTGGTCACCCGGTTGGGGCAGCTGACCGGATGGCGGGCGATGTTTGTTGTTGTCGCCGTGGTCGGTTTGATCACCATGCTGATGATCGCTGCGTTCGTTCCTTGGCACAAGGCGGAAGCTGGCGCAAGCATGCGCCGCGAACTCTCGGCGTTGAAGAACGTCCAAGTATGGATGGCCATGGGAACTGGCATCGTGGGGTTCGGCGGCTTCTTCGCCGTGTACTCCTACATCTCGCCGACGCTGACCGAAGAAGCAGGGCTGGATATCAATCTTGTTCCATGGGCCCTTGCGCTCTACGGATTGGGCATGGTCGTCGGCTCGCTGGCCGGAGGGCGCCTAGCCGACTGGTCGATTTTCGGGTCCATCAAGCTGACCAACCTGATCATGGTCGCAGCCATGCTGGTCTTCGCGGCCGTGACCAGCTGGATTGTCCCCACGCTCATCATGGTCTTCGTTCTGGGCGCGGTGGGCTCGCTTTTGATTCCCAGCCTGCAGACCCTGCTGATGGACTCGGCTCCCCATGCCCAGTCGTTGGCCGCTTCATTGAACCATTCGGCGCTCAACGTCGCCAACGCCTTGGGTGCGGCACTAGGTGCTGCGGTGATTTCCGCTGGCTTCGGCTATCGAGCGCCGTCCATAGTCGGTGCGGGACTGGCTGTACTTGGCTTTTTGCTTGCCTGGGCAACCCAAATCAGGGCGAAGAAGATCGGCCTGCTCGTGGGCAGCGAAGCCGTCGCCGCCCGCGAACAGGCCGATTCCAAGTAATTACGAGCGCACCGCGGAAATATTGAACATCCAGGTGACGCCGAACTTGTCGGTCAGCTGGCCGAAAGAGTCGCCCCAAGGAGCGGTGGCCAGTGGGACGTCGATCCGCGCCCCGTCCGACAAACCGTCCCACCATTTCTGCAGTGGGGCCGAGTCTGCTTCGTCCGTGCCGTCGCTGCTGAAGGAAACGGTGCCGTTGGGCATGAGATTCATTTCCGGCGGGGTATCCGAAGCCATGAGGTGAACACCGCGGTCCACGAAGAGGGACGAATGCATGATCTGGTCGGTTGTTGCCGGGCGATCATCATTCATTCCTTCTTTGAAAGTCATTAGCGACAGTTCTCCGCCGAATACCGAGTTGTAGAACTCCATCGCTGCGCGTGCGTCACCAGCGAAGCGCAGGTAAGGGGTCAGTCCAATGCTCATGGGAGCGCGCCTTTCGAATTAGGTAGGGGGACCGATCGGCCCTCGGGGAAGATTCTGCCACCCGCAACCGACAAAGTGAATAGCGTCCTGTGACCAGCGTCTCTGACGGTGGATTTGGTGTTTCTGAAGCATCTCCGGTAGAGTTTTATCTCGGTTCGAAGGTGATGAAAACCGGAAAAACCACCTTCTTTTGGGGGTATGGCGCAGTTGGTAGCGCGTCTGCATGGCATGCAGAAGGTCAGGGGTTCGAATCCCCTTACCTCCACCAAAAGGGAAATCCCGGAAGTCTTAGGACTTCCGGGATTTCTTTTTGCCAGCGGTTCAGTGCTTGCTGGATACCCAATGGCCGGGTCGGCACGCGCGATGCGCGTTCCGACCCGGCCTGGAGCAATTCAGTTGTTGTGCTCTGCCGAATTATTTCGAAGCAGTGGTTGTAGAGCTGTCTTTGCCGCGGACGATGCGTTCCAGTTCGTCCTCTTCCGGGTAGGACAGGTAGCGTTCCAAGGAGTCATCCAGTTCCCGAAGCCACGGCGTGTGGTGTTCGCAGGCCATGGTTCCGGTCATGACCGAAGGATAGACCTGATCTCGGTAGTTCAAGATGTTGTGCTGCTTGTCGTTCTTCCAGGCCAGGAATATGCGGGCGACCTCATCCAGGTCGAACATCGGATAATCCGTCTGTTCGATGAGGTCGCGGATATAGTCGGCCTGGAAATGGACTTCGTCGGCCGCGCTGCTGAGATTCTCAAGGCGCTGCGCCCACTGATCCATGTCTTGCTTTTGGTCGGACCGCGAGGGAAGCTGCGCGTCGCCTAGAATGACATCGCGAACATACCAAGCCTGCGCATCGAACATGTTGAAGGTAAACCATTGGTCTTGTGCACCGAGGTAGAACAACTGGTTGTTTGCCTCGCTGACCACGCCACGGTACAGCGACTTGGGATACAGGTTGTTGGGGGAGGACAGGGCCAGATCCGAGGGCAGGAACGGATAGTGGTGCAGGTAGCCGGTGCACAGAATGACCGCGTCGAACTGGCCTTCGGTGCCGTCCGCGAAGTGGGCGGTGTTCCCCTCGAAGCGGGTGACCAGAGGGCGCTCCTGGATGCCTTCAGGCCACTCGTATCCCATCGGGGCGGTTCGGTAGCTCATGGTCACCGAGCTTGCACCCATCTTGAAGGCCTGGATTCCGATGTCCTCGGCAGAGTAGCTGGCTCCGATCAACAGGACGTTGCGGCCGGCGAGGCGTTCGGCGCCACGGAAGTCGTGTGCGTGGATCAGCGTGCCTGGGAAGGTTTCAATACCGTCGAAGTCCGGGACGTTGGGGAAGCTGAAGTGTCCGGAGCCGATGATGACATAGTCGAATTCGTTGCTTTCGGTGATGCCGCTAGCCAGGTCTTCAACAGTGACGGTGAACTTCTGGGTGCTTTCGTCGAACTGAACCCAGCGAACCACTGTCGAGAACCGGACGTACTTCTTGACGTCCGACTTCTCGGCGCGGCCGTTGATGTAGTCCCACAGCACAGCACGCGGCGGATACGAGGAAATCGGGCGGCCGAAATGCTCGTCAAAGGTGTATTCGGCGAATTCCAAGGCCTCCTTGGGACCGTTGGACCACAGGTTGCGGTACATGCTCGAGTGGACTGCTTCGCCGTACTTGTCGATGCCGGTGCGCCAGCTGAAATTCCACTGGCCACCCCAGTCATCCTGCTTTTCGTAGCAGACGATTTCCGGGACCGAGCGACCGGCCTTGCGAGCCGATTCGAAGGCTCGCAGCTGAGCCATTCCGCTGGGTCCTGCTCCGATGATTGCAACGCGTTGTGACAAGCGTACCTCTCCGGCATTTCAGCCTAATAAGTTACTCCTTGCGCGGCGAAAAATGTTCAAATTCAACTGGGCTGCGCCACGCGGAACCTCAAATAAGCACCAGTCGAAACCCGACGGGTCACGCTGAAATAGCTCCCACGCGCCGGGCGTAAATCTCGTTCAGAAACGAGTGTGATGGATCAAGTCTAGCAGATCTTGAGATTGGACGACCATAAAAGCCCAAATCAACAGATGTTTTTGGTCGATTATATTCATTGTAGTGAGTTAAGATGACAAGCTCAGCGCGATATCCGACCCTTAGGTGGCAGGCTATCCGCCATCTTCATGTCCTGGGGCATTTGCTCCCGAAAAACCCGAGATTTCGGCTCTTGATTCAGCGAGAATTTAGTGTTGAATTATCGTCGAAAATGACGAGTAAATGGGGTCTGAATCGGGGGTGGCCTCCCGTGATGCTGTCGCCCGTGTTGCCCTCCAAGCGGGGCCTGCCGTCCAGCGCTGTCGCGCACGGTTGCCCATGCCTGTCGACGCTGCTGCAGGGCAGGCCGGGGCGGGATGCCGGGGTGGGCGGCAATGCGACCGCGCGGTCGGTGACGTGATTCCCGGGATGCTGGGTGGGGTGTCGGTTCGTGAACGCTTCGACGGGCCGTTAAAACCAGATTTATTATCAAAAATCTCATGTTAAGTCTGTTATATTTGGCGTGGCGACGAGGCCCCAACAAGATTTCAGCTGCCTGCTGGTCAGCGGGAACATCCGTCGCCGACAACTGACATGTGATGGCAGCACGCTGTCATCGGAACGGGGAAGCTGGCAAGCATGAGCAATCTATTCGACCTCACGGGCAAACTGGCCTTGGTCACCGGATCATCACGGGGCATCGGCAAGGAGCTCGCCCGCGGCCTGGCGGATGCCGGGGCCAGCATCGTGCTGCACGGGCGCGATGCCGACCGGCTGGCTGCAACAGCCAAGGAATTCTCCGAGGTCTACGGGCCGCAGCGCATCCACTCCGCTTGCTTCGACGTCACCGATGACCAAGCGGTCCGCACCAACATCGGGAAGATCGAGGAAGCCATCGGGGCCCTGGACATCCTGGTGAACAACGCCGGAATCCAGCACCGCGTGCCACTGCTGGACCTCGCGGTCCAGGACTGGCAGCGTGTTCTCGACACCAACCTGACTAGCGCCTTCCTGGTCGGGCGGGCTGTGGCCCGCGGCATGGTGCAGCGCGGGGCAGGCAAGATCATCAACATCTGCTCCGTCCAGACCGACCTGGCGCGACCGACCATCGCCGCCTACACCGCGGCCAAGGGCGGCCTGCGCAATCTCACCCGCGCCATGACCGCGGAGTGGGCCGGCTCCGGCCTGCAGATCAACGGCATTGCACCGGGCTACATCCACACCGAAATGACCCAGAACCTGGTGGACGACGAACAATTCAATTCCTGGATTCTGGGACGTACCCCTGCCGGACGCTGGGGGACCGTTGGCGACCTGGCTGGTCCTGCCGTTTGGCTGGCTTCCGAGGGGTCGAACTTCGTCAACGGACAGACTATTTTCATTGATGGAGGCATGAGCGTTGTCGTCTAACCTGAATGAACAGACCATGGCAGTGGTGGCCCACGCCGCCGGAGACCTCCGCGTCGAGCAGGTCAGCCTTCCTGCACCCGCCGCAGACCAGGCACGCGTGGCTATCGCCTATGGCGGCATTTGCGGCTCGGACCTGCACTACTGGAGCCACGGTGCGGCCGGCGAATCGATTCTGAAGTCACCCATGGTGCTGGGCCACGAAATCGTCGGCACCATCGTGCAGGCCGCGGCCGACGGCACCGGCCCGGCCGCCGGCGCTCGGGTTGCCGTGCATCCAGCGACTCCAGCAGAGACCGGGGAACCCTATCCGGCTGACCGGCCGAACCTCTCGCCGGGATGCACCTACCTCGGGTCGGCCGCGCGCTACCCGCATACCGAAGGCGCTTTCGCCACCGAAGTGAATCTGCCCGCCCGCATGCTGCGCGAACTTCCTGCGGGACTCTCCCTGCGTGATGCGGCACTGGCGGAACCGGCCGCGGTGGCCTGGCATGCGGTCTCCCGGGCAGGTGAGGTGGCCGGCAAACGCGTCTTGGTGATCGGGGCCGGCCCCATCGGCGCCTTGGCCGTTGCGGTGCTCAAACGCGCCGGGGCCGCCGAAATCATTGCGGTGGACATGTTCGAGGCGCCGCTGGACATCGCCGTCCAGCTGGGAGCAACCCGCGCACTGCGTGCCCCGGAAGTCGAGGAGGTCGCTGGAATCCATGCGGACGTGGTCATCGAAGCCACCGGCAACTACCGCGGGCTGGCCTCGGCCGTGCGCGGCGCGGTCCGCGGAGGACGCGTGGTCATGGTCGGGTTGCTGCCTTCCGGTGAACAGCCTGCGCTGATTTCACTGGCCATTACCCGGGAACTGGAACTGGTCGGTTCCTTCCGTTTCAACGGAGAAATCGACGAGGTGCTGCAGGCGCTGGCCGATGGATCGCTGCAGATCGGCGCCGCCGTCACCCACGAATTCCCCGCTGCCGAGGCCTTGGCCGCCTTCGAAACCGCCAAGGATGCCTCCGTCTCCGGCAAGGTGCTGCTGGACTTCCAGTAGTCGCCGCAAGGCAACGGCCCGCGACATGATCATGTCGCTGGCCGTTGCGCGTTCCGGTCAGCCGGCCAGCGCCACCGGCTGCTTCGCTGCGGCGGGTGCGCGGCGCGAGCCGGTGTCGCGCAGCAGCCGCATCGCGTTGGCGATGACCACCAGCACCGACAGCTCGTGCACCAGCATGCCGATAGCCATGGTGACTCCTCCGGCGAACACCCCGGCGAGCAGCAGCGCCACGGTGGCCAGGGCGATGACGATGTTCTGCCGCATGATGGACACGGTCCGTTTGGCGAGGGTGATCGCCTGCGGCAGGCGCAACAGGTTGTCGCCCATCAGCGCGATGTCCGCGGTCTCCACCGCGACGCCCGAACCGGCGGCGCCCATGGCTACGCCGATGTCCGCCGTCGCCAGTGCGGGGGCGTCGTTGATGCCGTCGCCCACCATGGCCACGGTGTGGCCCGCGCGCTGCATCGCTGCGACCGCCTGCAGCTTGTCCTCCGGCAGCAGCGAGGCATGCACCTCGTCGATCCCGACCCTGCGTCCGATGGCCTGGGCCACGAGCGGCGTATCGCCGGTGAGCATGAGCACCTTCACTCCGGCGGAATGCAGCTGCTGGACCATCGCCGCGGCATCCTCGCGCAACGCGTCGGCCACCGCCAGGACTCCGATCGCGGCGCCGTCCAAGGCGATGACCATCGGCGTCTTTCCATCCGCCGCCAGAGTTTCCGCGGCGGCCCGGGCTTCGCCGCGGCGGGTCTGGACGCCGTATTCGTCCAGCAGCGGCAGGTTGCCCACCAGGATCCGTCGACCGTCGAGCTGCGCCTCCAGGCCCATGCCGGGAACCGTGGTGATCTGCGGGATGCCCAGTGGGGCACGGCCGGCCTCGATGATCGGCTTGGCCAGCGGGTGCTGGGACCCTGCCTCGGCCGCCGCGGCCCAGTCGAGCACTTCCTGCCGCTTCAGCGAAGGATCCAGCACCACCACGTCGGTCAGCTGCGGGTGCCCCTCGGTCAGGGTGCCGGTCTTGTCCACGGCCACGGCGGTGATCTTCGCCGAGGTTTCCAGGAACTCTCCGCCCTTGATCAGGATGCCGTTGCGCGCGGCGCGGCCGATGCCCGCCACGATGGCCACGGGGATGGAGATCACCAGGGCGCCGGGACAGCCGATGACCAGCAGCGTCAGCGCCAGCACCAGATCCTGCGTCAGCACGCCGGCGACGGCCGCAAGCAGGATGATGCCCGGGGTGTACCAGCGGGAGAAGCGGTCAAAGAACGCCTGGGTGCGGGCCTTGGCGTCCTGGGCCTCTTCCACGCGGTGGATGATGCGGGCCAGCGTGGTGTCGGCGCCGATGCCGGTTGCCTTCACCTGGATGAAACCGCCGCGGGAGATGGTGCCGGCGAACACGGAATCTCCAGCTGACTTGTCCACTGGAATCGATTCTCCGGTGATGGATGCCTCATCCAGCGCCGCGGTGCCCGAGATGACCAGTCCGTCCACCGGAACCTTGGCCCCATGGGCCACCAGCACGGTCTCCCCGCTGCGAACCGATGCAGCCGGAACCTCCTGCTGGCTTCCATCCCGCAGCACCAGCGCGGTGTCCGGGGCAACCGCCACCAGCTCGGCCAGGGCCGAACGGGTTTTGTTCAGGGTCGCGGTTTCCAGCGCGTGGCCCACGGAAAACAGGAAGGTGACGGCCGCGGCCTCCCAGAAATTTCCGATAGCCAGCGCGCCCAGGGCGGCGATGGAAACCAGAAGATCGATGCCGATGACCTTGGCACCCAGCGCCCGGATGGCATTGGCCAGGATCTTGTATCCTGCCACCGCGGCCGCCGCGATCATGAACAGGTCGCCCAGCGCGAAGCTTGCATCGCCCATCCACCATTGGCCGAACGGCAAGACGCCATTGGCATTCATTGCGAAAGACACGAGAATCAGTGCGCCGGAGATGATCGGCACCTTCCACCGTGCGAGCCTATTCACTGTACTGCTCCCTTGCTGCGTGTTGTTGGGGCCTGCGGCTAGAACGCGGAGACGGCCGAGGTGTACCCGGCCTTGCCTACCGCGTCGACGAGGTCCTGTGCGGAGACCTTCGCGCTGTCGTGGTCTACCTCAATGCGCGAGGACGCAAAATGCACCTTGACCCGGTCCACGCCGTCAAGGCGCCCCACCTGCTTCTCGATCTTGGCGACGCACGAAGGGCAGGAAAAGCCTTCGGCGCGAAGGACCGTATGGGTTTGGGTGGCAGACATGGCATTCATCCTTTTCTCGGTCGGGTACGGATTGTTCCGTTCCTTGTACCAGCTACGTTAGCCATCCGGGATCGAGGATGCCTTGACGTAGGTCAAGTCGTCCGCGCCGCTAAGCTGGGGGCATGTCCAGCAATGACTTGTGTGTGGCGCGAGTGCCGATTTTCCAGGGCTTGGATCGCAGCCAACAGGAACACGTGGCCGAATTCGCCACGCCCCTGCATGTGGAGCGGGGGACCATCGTGGCCTCCCCGGGGCAGCAGCAATCCCGTTTGCTGGTGCTGCACACCGGAAAACTCAAAATCAGCCACGGTACGGCCGGCGGGCAGGAGCAGGTGCTGCGCACGGCCACGGTCGGGGATGTCGTTGGGGAACGCGCGTTCATCACCGGGCAGTTGTCCACTGATTCGGTCACCGCGCTGGAGGACAGCCAGATGTGCGTCTTCGAGCACCGGGATCTGGCACGGCTGCTCGGCGAATACCCGGACATCAGCCAGCGTATGCTGCGCACTCTTTCGGACCGCTTGGCGTCCACCGAGAGGCTGCTTGCCGCCATCACCTCCAGCGACGTCTCCGCCCGGGTTGCCGCCTACCTGCTCGACCAGCCGGCGAAATTCGCCAACGGCATTGCACGCATCACTCTTCCCATGGCGAAGAAGGACATCGCCGCCTATCTGGGCACTACCCCCGAAACCCTCAGCCGCCGGCTGGCCGCCTTCGCACAGGACGGAAGCATCGAGCTGGCCGGACGTCGGGAAATCAACATCCTGGACGTCGAGGCCTTGGAAGAGGCGCTGCTGGAAGAATAGCCGCCAATCGCGAACCAAGCCGCGCTCGCACCGCATGGCCGGCGGCGGCATGCGATGCCGCCCCCGGCCATGCCAGCTCCTAGAGCGCCTTGTACCGGCGTTCGGAATCGACGGATTTGACGCAGTCGAGGTTCTTGAGCTCCTTGACCCGTTCATCGGGCGCTTGGCCGATGACTTGCCCGAGCATGCCCAGCACCTGCTGGACTTCCAGCCCGTGGGACTCCAGCTGGGTGACCGCAGCGGGCATGTTGCTGGTGTAGGTCTCGGAAATCGTCACGATGAACGTGCGGTGGGAAGCCATGGCCCTACGCCTGCTCCTGCGCTGGTTCCGGCGACCTGGTCAGGCCGGCTCCCACGTCGACGGAGAACTGCTCCAAGCGCCTGGCCTGCTGCACCAGCTCGGCCCACAACTCGCGGGCACGGTACCCGGTGGCCTCGGCCAGCAGCGCAGCCACGCCGGCCACGTGCGGGGTGGCCATGGAGGTGCCGCTGATCGTGTTGTAGCGCTGTGCGCCCGGCCAGGACGAGTAGACCTTGACGCCGGGACCCGAGATGTCCACCTGCCCGCCGCGGCCCGGAAGGGTCCGTGCGGAGAACGGCGCCACCTGCAAGCCGGAGTCCAGCGCGCCGACCGCCATGATGTAGGGGCTGTTCGCCGGTGCTCCCACGAATCCCGGATCGTTGGAAGCGCGCTTGGCGTTGTTGCCCGCCGCGGCGATGATCAGGGTTCCCTGCTCCAGCGCCCGGCGTCCGGCGGTGACATAGGGAGGGTGGACCTCGCGGACATCGGCGCCCAAGGACATGGAGATGACGTGGCATTCGTTCTGCAGCGCCCAGTCGATGCCGGCCAGGATCATGGAGTCGGTGCCTGACCCGTTGTTGCCCAGCACCTTGCCGGCGAAGATCTCCGCACCGGAGGCGACCCCGTAGCCGCGGCCCGACTCGACCGTGCGCGGCCCGCAGGAGGTGCCGATGCAGTGCGTTCCGTGGCCATGGCCGTCCGCGGCGTCCTCGCCGGCCGCGAAGGACTTGGTGGTGACGCTGCGCCCGGCGAAATCGGGGTGCTGCGCGTCGAACCCGGTATCCAGTACTGCAACCTTGATGCCCGCGCCGGTGTACTGCGAATTCGCGGCCTGGACCGCCTGCAGGCCCCAGGTGAACTCGTCGTTGTCCGCATAGCTGGTGGGTTCGTCGTCGGCTTCGGTGAGGATGTGGTAGGTCCTTTCCGGAACCACGCGGGCCGGCAGGCGCTCGCCGGCCATGCGGGCCGTGAACTCGTCAAGCTGATCCGGTGGGGAATCCACCACGGCGATGCCCAGCCGCGGGAAGTACTCCGTTGTCTGGTAGCCCGCGGCAGTCAGCACATTGGGCACCTTGTCCTCAAGGGCTGCCATGCCAAGGGTCGATGGGTGGGCTGATGTCGGCGAATCGAAAATCAGTACGTAGCGGCCGGAAACTTCCGCGGTGGGTTGGCTTTCTGGGGTAATCATGACGCACTCCTCGCTCTGGTACTTAGCACTGTAGCCCCAGCGTTCCGACAGATAAAGGGGCGGAGCCCCATTAGCGGCTCCCGCCGGCTGAAACACGCGTACAGCTTCCGAGGCGGCAGGGCCCGGAACCTGCAAAGGTCCTGCGCGAACCCGCCGCAGTCATTGCCAGCGGTGCGTTGACATGTGAGGATCAAAGGACACCTACGCGTGAAAGGCGATCGATGAATCCGGAAACGATTGTTGTCATTGGCGCAGGGCTGGCCGCGGCCACCCTGGTCTCCGAGCTGCGCTCCCGCGGGTACGACGGGGTGCTGCGGCTGATCGGGGACGAAGCCTCGCTGCCCTATGAACGCCCGCCGCTGTCCAAGGGGTACCTGCAGGGCAACGACGCGGTGGCGGACTTCACCGTGAACACCGCCGCCTGGTACGCGGAAAACCATGTTGATCTGCGCTTGGATACCCGCGCCATCAGCATCGACCGCAAGCACCAGCATGTGGTGCTGGCCGACGGCACCACCGTCGACTACGACGCGCTGGTGCTGGCCACCGGAGCGCGCCCGCGGCTGGGCGGGGACGAGCCGATGGCCGGGCACGACCTGCCCGGGGTGCACGTGCTGCGCAGCCTGGCGGACGCCGACGCGCTGAAATCCGCGATCACCCAGGGCAAGCAGGTCGCGGTGGTCGGGTCGGGCTGGATCGGGATGGAAGCGGCGGCCAGCGCCCGCGCGCTCGGGGCGCGGGTGACCGTCTACTCCCCGGACGAGGTGCCGCTGTCCAGGGTCTTCGGCGAACGCTTCGGCCACCATCTGCTGGAACTGCACCAGGGCCACGGGGTGGATGTGCGCACCGGCACCCGGGTGCAGGGCATCGAGCTGGTGGACGGGCATCTGCAGGTCATCTCCGACATCGGCAGCAGCCGCGCCGACGTGGTGCTGCTGGCCATCGGCGCGGTGCCCAACGTGGAACTGGCCGAAACCGCCGGACTGGAGGTGGACCGCGGGGTGGTCGTGGATGCCTCGCTGCGCAGCAGCGACTCCAGGATCCTGGCCATCGGGGACGTCGCCCAGGGATTCAACACCAGGCTGCGCCGCCAGCTGCAGGTGGAGCACTGGGACAACGCGATCCGCCAGGGCAAGCTCGCGGCCGCCACGCTCACCGGGGCGGAGCAGTCCTACGACTGGCTGCCCTATTTCTTCACCGACCAGTACGACCTGGGCCTGGAATACGTCGGGGACGCAGCGCCCGGGGACGAGAGCGTGCTGCGCGGCTCCCAGGACGAGTTCATCATCTTCTGGCTGCGCGAGGGCCGGATCACCGCCGCCGCCAACGTGAACATCTGGGACGTGAACGACACGCTGCGCGAGCTGGTGGGCCGGACCATCGACCCGGCACGGCTGGCGGACACCTCGATCGAGCTGGGGGACCTGTAGGCATGGCGGCCTTCCGGGCACTGGAGGTGAGCGTGCCCGGGGTGGGCATCGGGCACTGGAGCACCGAGGGCACCGGGTGCACCGTGGTGCTTTTCGCGGAAGGCGCCGTCGCCTCGGCGGAGGTGCGCGGCGGGGCCCCGGCCTCCCGCGAGCTGGATGTGCTGGACCCGCTGATGACCGTGCAGCAGGTCGACGCCGCCCTGCTCACCGGCGGTTCGGCCTTCGGGCTGGCCAGCGCCGACGGGGTCATGCGCTTCCTGGCCGAGCAGGGGCGCGGGGTGCAGACCCCCGCCGGGAGGGTGCCGATCGTGCCGGCCCTGGGCCTGTTCGACCTGGCCGAGGGCACCGCCCGACCGGACGCCGAGTCCGGCTACCGGGCCGCGGCGGCGGCCGCGCGGCCCGAGGGGGCGCACCGGGTTGAGGTCGGGCTGCTGGGCGCCGGAACCGGGGCCCGCGCCGGACGCTGGCGCCGGGAGGAGTCCTACCCGGGCGGGCTGGTCTACGCCGAGCAGCGCCTGGGCGAGCTGGTGGTCGGCGCGTTGTGCGCGGTCAATGCCTTCGGCGACGTGCTGGCCCCCGGCGAAGCGCCGAGCCTGGACTCCGCGGCGGCGTTCGCTGCGCTGGCCGCGGCCGAAGGCGACGCGGGGACGGCGCCCCCGCGGACCAACACCACCATCGGGGTGGTGTTCACCAATGCGCGGCTGGACAAAACCGGATGCCGCATTATCGCCCAGGGCGCCCACGACGGACTGGCCCGGGCGCTGCAGCCGCCGCACACCCGGCTGGATGGGGACGCGTTCATCGCCGCCGCCACCGGCCGCGTGGAGGCGGACGTGGACACGGTGCGCCTGCTGGCGATGACGGCCACCGCCCGCGCCATCGCCTGCGCGGCGCGCAAAGATGCCTGAGCTCCTGGAACAGGGTAATTTGGTAGTCAGAACGAAGGAGCGCCCATGAGCACTGTTGTAGTCGGCATCGAGCCCGGCCAAGCCCCATCCGTCCTGGCCACCGCGGCGTCGCTCGCCGCGGACCTGAAGGCCACGGTCCAGGTGATCTACGCGGATTCGGGCCGGTACGTCACCGAACGCCTCCCGGAGCACAACGTGCTGGGTACCGCCGAGGCCGACTTCCCGGCCGAGCTGGCCGAGCTGGTCGCGGAGCACCTGTCCGGCGTGGACTACGAACTGCACAACGTGCCCGGCGATCCCGCCAAGGTGCTGATGGCGGTGGCCGAGGAGGTCGACGCGCGCATGATCGTGATCGGCACCCGCCGCCCGGGCCTGCGCAACAAGCTGGCCCAGTTCATCGACGGCTCGATCGCGGTGGCGCTGGCGCAGAAGCAGACCCGCCCGGTGCTGGTCGTGCCGCAGCAGATCATCGAACTGCCGGAGGCCTAGGCCATGGATTTGGCGATCGTGGGCTCCGGCTCGGGCAACTCGCTGCTCACGCCGTTCTGGGACGGCAAGCAGGTCGCGATCGCCGAATCCGGCGTCTTCGGCGGCACCTGCCTGAACGTGGGATGCATCCCCACCAAGATGTTCGTCAGGCCCGCCCAGCTGGCGCGCACCTGGCAGGAAGCCGAAAAGCTGGGTGTGCAGCTGCCGCCCGGGCGCGCGGACTTCGCCGCGATCCGCGACCGCATCTTCGCGCGCATCGACCCGATTTCCGCCGGCGGGCTGGAGTACCGCCAGCAGGCAGGGAACGTCACGGTGCTCGGCGAGGTGCAGCTGCTCGACGAGCGCACGCTGCGCACCGCGGACGGCACCGAAATCCAGGCCGAGCAGATCGTGCTGGCGGCCGGCTCGCGTCCGGCGCTGCCTGACATCGAGGGCATCGACCTTCCCGGGGTGCACACCTCGGACACCATCATGCGCATCGAGCAGCCAGAAAAGCTGCTGGTCATCGGCGCCGGCTTCATCGCCTGCGAATTCGCCTCGATCTTCGCCGGCCTGGGCACCGAGGTGACCCAGCTGGTGCGCGGGGAGAAGCTGCTCAAATACCTCGACGACGAGATCTGCGAGGCCTTCAACTCCCAGGTTGACTGGGATGTGCAGCTGCACGCCGAGCCGCAGTCAATTGCCGCCGGGCCCGAGGGCCTGAGCGTGCGCACCGGAGCGGGGACCTTCACCGCGGACGCCGTGCTGGTGGCCACCGGCCGCCGCCCGAACACCGAATTCACCGCCCCGGCCGGACTGGACCTGCATCCGGACGGACGGCTGCAGGTGGATCAGTTCCAGCGGGTGCTGCGCGGCGGGGAACCGGTGGCGGGCCTCTACGCGCTGGGGGACATCAGCGGCGAGCAGCAGCTGAAGCACGCGGCCAACCACCAGGCGCGCGTGGTCGCCCACAACCTGGAACACCCGGACGACCTGCGCGAAGTCTCCGAAGCGGCCATTCCCGCGGCGGTCTTCACCCACCCTGAAATCGCGCATATCGGGCTGACCGAGGCCCAGGCCCGCGCCGAGATCGGCGAGCACATCACGGTCAAGACCCAGAAATACGCGGACACCGCCTACGGCTGGGCCATGGAGGACGACCAGGGCCTGTTCAAGGTCGTCGCGGATCAGCGCGACGGGCGCATCCTGGGCGCCCACGTGCTCGGCTACGAAGCGGCGAACCTGATCCAGCCGCTGATCACCGCGATGAACCTGGGCATCGATGCGCACACCCTGGCGCGCGGGCAGTACTGGATCCACCCGGCGCTCATGGAGGTCGCGGAGAACGCGCTGCTGGGGCTTGACGTCCCGGAATCCGGGCGGCTCTAGGGCCGCTGCGGCAGCTCGAAGTACAGCGGGGCGTGCGCCTTGCACCCGGGGTTGAACAGGGCCTGGCAGGCCGGGCAGGATCCGGCGCCCAGGTACTCGGACGCGGTCATCCGGTGCGCGCACACCCCGCACAGCACCGCCGGTTCGGCGCCCCGCGCCGCCGGCCACGGCACCGCCGGGTGGTCCGCCAGTTCCCGGTGGCACAGGTGGCAGGGATACCAGGTCTCGCAGCAGGCATGGCGCAGCGCGATCACGTCGATGAGCTGGCGGTAGTGCGCGCAGCGGGTCTGCGAATCCATGCCCACCCCGCGCAGCGGCAGCGGTCCGCTAGCCACGCAGCATGACCTTGAGCGATTCGCGCGCCTCCATGGCCGCGTAGCCCGCGGCCACCTGCGCTAGCGGCAGCACCGAGTCGAAGACCTTGCCTGGCTCGACGCTTCCCTGGAGCACCCCGGGCAGCAGTTCGCCGATATAGCTGCGCACCGGGGCCACCCCGCCGGTCAGGGTCACATTGGGGCCGAAGAACTCGCGGCCCACCGGTCCGGTGGCGTACTGCGGCACGCCCACCCGGGAGATGGTCCCGCCGGGGCGGACGATGCCGATGGCCTGCTCGAAGGCCGGCAGCCGCCCCACGGCCTCCAGCACCTTCCCCGCGCCGTGGCCGGTCATCTCGCGCACCGCGGCGATGCCCTCCGCGCCGCGCTCGGAGACCACGTCGGTGGCGCCGAAC
Organism: Glutamicibacter protophormiae; assembly: GCF_014647495.1. GTDB lineage: Bacteria > Actinomycetota > Actinomycetes > Actinomycetales > Micrococcaceae > Glutamicibacter > Glutamicibacter protophormiae. The sequence goes on along the minus strand of NZ_BMPH01000018.1, from coordinate 22,488 downwards.
TCGCGGCCCAGCTCCGTGCGGTCCGCATGCCGGCCCATCAGGATGATGCGCTCGGCGCCCAGCTGCTTGGCCGAGAGCACCGCCAGCAGCCCCACCGCGCCGTCGCCGATGACCGCGACGGTGTCGCCCGGGGACACCCCGGCGCTGCGCGCGGCGTGGTAGCCGGTGCCGTAGACGTCGGACAGCGCCAGCAGGCCGGGCAGCAGCGCCTCGTCGACGGCGGCGTCGACCTTGAACAGCGTGCCGTCGGCCAGCGGGACGCGGATGGCCTCTGCCTGGCAGGCGGAGGTGCGCGAATTGGTGCGGCCCCAGGACCCGGCGTGCAGGCAGGAAGTGGTCAGCCCCTGCCGGCAGAATTCGCAGCTGCCGCAGTTGATGGTGAAGGGGGCGATCACGAAGTCGCCGGGTTTCACCGTGGACACCGCGGAGCCGACCTCGGTGACCCGGCCGACGAACTCGTGGCCGATCGGGCGGGGCGTGACTGCCGGGCCGTGGTAGGGGTGCAGGTCCGAGCCGCAGATGCAGCTCGCGGCGATGTCGACCAGGGCGTCGGTCGGCTCCACCAGCGCCGGGTCCGGTACCTCGCGCAGTTCAACCGTGTAGTCTCCGAGCAGATAGGTGGCGCGCATGATGCTCCTTGCGTTGGCATGGGTTGCTGGTTCAAGCCTAGGATGTGAGCATGTTCCTTTCCAACCTCCGTGAAGCAGGAGGGATGCCTGCAGCGGGCGGGCGCATCGCCTCCGGGGTGCTCTTCCGCTCCGCCGCCCCGCACCTGGTCGACCAGCCGCTGGCCGACTGGGTGGCGCAGCAGCGCATCGAGCGCATCTTCGACCTGCGCAGCACCCAGGAGACCGGCTACCTGCCCGGCTTCCCGGACAGCTTCGCCGGCACCACGCGCACCCACCTGCCGCTGCTGGAAGGCGCCGTGGGGCACCTGGCCACGCTGGATGACATCTACGAGCCGCTGGTCACGGCGCACGGCCCGACCTGGGCCACGCTGGCCGCGGGCATCGCCGAATCCCGCGCCACCCTGGTGCACTGCACCGCCGGCAAGGACCGCACCGGCGTGGGCGTGGCCATGGTGCTGATGGCCGTGGGCGCTGACCGGGACGCGGTCATGGAGGACTACGCGGCCTCCACCGCGGCGCTGTCCGGCGACTGGCTGGCGGCCATGACCCGGCGCATGGGCGAGCACGGGGTGGTGATGACCGAGCAGATGCGCACGCTGCTGGTCGGGACCTCGGTGGAAGGGCTGGACAAGGCGCTGGACGCCGCCCGCCGCACCGGGTCGATTGCCGACTACCTGCTTTCCCACGGGCTGGGCCGCGCGCAGCTCGAAGCCCTGGGCGAGAAGCTGGTGGTCAGTTGAGCACCGAGAGCGCGGGCCCGCGCGCCCTGGCGGCGCTGACCGACGAGCGGGTTTTCGGCCTGCTGGCCCGGGACCCGGCCACCCGCACCGAGATCTCCGCCCAGCTGGGGATCTCCAAGCCCACCGCCTCCCAGTCGATCCTGCGCCTGCAGGAGTTCGGGCTGGTCTCCGAGGGGCGTTCCAGCGCGGAGGGAAAGCGCGGGCGCATCCCCGAACGCTACGCCCTGCGCACCGCCTACGGGCATGTGCTGGGGGTGGACCTGAGCGCCGAGCGGCTGGCCCTGCGCGCCAGCGACCTGGCCGGCACCGTGCTGGCCGAGCGCTCCAGCCCCGTGGAGACCTCCACCGGCGCCGAGCAGCTGCTGGATACCGCCCGGGCGCTGCGCGACGAGCTGCAGGCCGAGCTGGGCACGCGGCGGCTGGCCACTGGCATCAGCCAGGCGGCCCCGGTGCTGCACGCCGGAAACGGGGCCGCCCGCGTGGTGCCCACCCCGATCTTCGCGGCCTCCGGCGCGGACCTGGCCGGGCTGTTCGATGCGCGCAGCACGCTGCTGGACAACGACGTGAACTGGATGGCGGTGGCGGAATACGCCGGACGGGCCGGCTCCATGCTGCTGCTGTACCTCGGTGCGGGCATCGGCTCCGCGCTGGTGATCGAGGGACGGCTCTACCGCGGTCGCCACGGGCTGGTCGGCGAGCTGGAAACCCAGCGGCTGCAGGGCCGCACCCTGCTGGAGCACCTGGATGCCGGGGGACTGGTGGACACCCGGGTCCTGTTCGAGAAGCTGAGCGACCCGCAGCTGTGGCCGGCGCTGATCGAGCCGCTGGGGCAGGTGCTGGGCAACCTGCTGGGCTACCTTGATCCCGACGCGCTGGTGGTCACCGGCCCCGGGGCCAGCGCCGCGCTCACGCAGAAGCTGGCGGACCGGCTGGTCGGCCTGGTGCCGCTGGCGGGCCCGGACATCGGATATTCGCCGCAGGGCGGCGCCGGGGCGCTGGACGGGGCCCTGGCCGGGGCGCGCCGCTACGCCCTGGCCGAGGTGTGGAACGCCTACCGCCAGTGGCAGCCCGGCAGGCCCTGCCATTGACCGCACGCCGGGCGCTAGATACTGTAAAGAGTCCTTAATATTTTGAATGGAGTTCACATGTCAGCTGTCGCCACGGCCTCGCCCTATGCAGCCATCGGCTTGGATATGGGCGGTTCGTCCATCAAGTACGGCATGGTGGACTCCGAAGGGAAGCTCGTCGAGAGCACCTTCAGCCATGCGCCCACCCCCGCCGGCGCGCATCCGGACGCCGTCGCGCAGGCGATGGCGCAGATCGTCGCCGACCTGCGGCGGACAACCGGCAGCGAGCTGGCCGGCGTGCCGGTGGGCGTCACGGTGCCGGGCATCGTGATCGACGGGGTGGTGCACTCCGCGGCGAACATCGACAAGGCCTGGATCGGGCTGGACGCGGTCGCCCTGCTCGGCGGCGTGCTGGGCCGGAAGGTGAGCGTGCTGAACGACGCGGATGCCGCCGGCATGGCCGAGGTCTTCGCCGGCGCCGGCAGCCTCGACGGGAAACCCCGCGCCGGCAGCACGCTGGTGCTGACCCTGGGCACTGGCATCGGCTCGGCGTTCTTCCGCGACGGCCTGCTGTTCCCGAACGTCGAATTCGGCCACCTGGAAATCGACGGGGTGGACGCCGAATCCCGCGCCGCCGCCCGGGTGATCCGCGAGGAGAACCTGAGCTGGGAGCAGTACATCCAGCGCCTGCAGCGCTACCTGTCCCACGTGGAATTCCTGTGCAGTCCCGATTTGATCGTGATCGGTGGGGCGGTCTCCGAGGACCACGAGAAATTCATGCCGCGGCTTCAGCTGCGCGCGCGCATCGTGCCGGCGCAGTACAACAACGCCGCCGGCGTGCTCGGCGCCGCGCACCGGGCGATGGACCACTAGGGATCCGCCCCGCCACCGGCACCCGCCACCAACAAAGGAACCGATGCATACCATTGACCCCGCCGCCTCCATCAAGCTCGTCGCCGTCGACATGGACGGCACCTTCCTGGACGGGGCCGGGCTGATCCCGGACGAGGCCTGGCAGGTCATCGCCGACCTGCAGGAGCGCGGGGTGCATTTCGTGCCGGCCTCGGGCCGCCAGTACGCGACCCTCAAGCAGCAGTTCTCCCGGCTCGGCGACATCCCGATCATCGCGGAGAACGGCACCGTGGTGATGCGCGGGGATACCGAGGTGTACTCGAACATCATCGACCCGCAGCCCGTGGCCGCCGTCGTCGACGCGGTGCGCGGCCAGCAGGCGCTGGATGCCGGGCTGGTGCTGTGCGGGCGGCGCACCGCCTACGTGGAGCGCAGCGACGAGGCCTTCGCCCGGTCCATCGCCCCGTACTACCGCGCGGTGGAAGTGGTCCAGGACCTGCACCAGGTGGGCGACGAGATCATCAAGATGGCCGTGAACGTGGGCACCGGCAAGGTGGCGCAGATGGCCGCTGCGCTGGATGTCCCGCTGCAGGTGGTGGTCTCCGGAAGCCATTGGGTCGACGCGATGAACCGCGGCGTGCACAAGGGCCTGGCCCTGGGCCGGCTGCGGGAGTCGCTGCAGGTCACCGCGGAGCAGACCGCGGTCTTCGGCGACTACCCGAACGACCTGGAAATGATGGGCCAGGCGCGGTATTCCTTCGCCATGGCCAACGCGCACCCGCTGGTGGCGCAGGCCGCGAACTTCACGGCCCCGGCCAATACCGAGCACGGGGTGCTGCAGGTGCTGCGCGCCTACCTGGAGGGGCGCAGCAGCCTGTAGCTAGCGGCCCACGTAGTGGCGGATGCCGGCCAGCGCCGCGCGCACGCCGGTGTCCAGGGCGCCGCGGTACTCGGGCAGGAAGAACGGGGAGTGGTTGCCTGCCGGGGACGGGTCCGTCGGATCCGCGCCGCCGAACATCCAGAACACGTTGGGCACCCCGATGGCGTCGCCCAGCGCGCCGAAGTCCTCGGACCCCATCAGCGGGGCCGCCAGGTCCACCTGCTCCGGGCCGAATTCCGCCGCCAGCGCGGCGGCGATGTTGCCGGTCTGCTCCGGGTCGTTGTACAGCCGCGGGAACCGGTACAGGGTGGTGATCCGGGGCTGCGGGGCGGCGGAAGCGGCCGCCTCCGCGGTAATGATGCGGTGCACCGCGGCCAGCACCTTCTCGCGCACCGGCTCGGTGAGCGTGCGGATGTTCAGGGTGAACACCGCCCGGTCCGGGATGATGTTCTCCTTCAGGCCCGCGTGAAAGGAACCGCAGGTGACCACCGCGGCGTCCCGAGGGTCCAGCTCGCGCGAGGTGATGGTCTGCAGCCGGGTGATGATGTGGGCGCCGAGCACGATCGGGTCGATCGAGTCCTGCGGCTGGGAGCCGTGGGCCTGGGTGCCGTGCAGCGTGACCTCCAGCGAATCCGCCAGCGCCATGGCGGATTCCGGTGTCAGCCGGATGCTGCCGGCGGCGAAGGGGAAGACGTGCTGGCCCAGTACCGCCTCGGGCCGCGGGGCCTTGTCCCACAGCCCGTCGGCCAGCATGGCCGCCGCCCCGGCGCCGGTCTCCTCGCCGGGCTGGAAGATGAAGACCACGGTGCCGGACCAGCCTGCGGCGCCCCGCGCCAGCACCGCGGCCGCGCCCAGCGCGCTGGCCACGTGGGTGTCGTGCCCGCAGCCGTGCATCAGCGGCACCTCGGTGCCGTCCGCCAGCTGTCCCACCGCGGTGGAGGCGTAGTCCGCGCCGGTGGCTTCCTTGATCGGCAGCCCGTCGGAGTCGGCGCGGAAGGCGATGACCGGGCCGGGGCCGTTGCGCAGCACGCCGACCACGCCGGTGCCGCCGCAGCGGAAGTGCTCGATGCCCAGCTCGGCCAGCCGGGATTCGATGTAGGCGGCCGTCTGGTGCTCCTGCATGGACAGCTCGGGATTCGCATGCAGGTGCAGGTAGTCCGCGCGGACTGCTGCCTGGATGTCGGAGGTCGGTTCGAGGGTGTGGCTCATGGCGGTTTTCCTAGTTCTCGGTGGCGGCCTGGGCGGTGCGCTGGCGCAGCACCCAGGAGAAGACGATGGAGGCGGCGACGACCAGGGCGGTGGCGAAGGGGCCGACGGCCGGGACCAGCGGGATGACCGCGAAGTTCACCAGCAGGGCCGCGGCCACCGCGATGATGGTCGGGCGCAGCGCCTTCATGGAGACGATGCACTGCACCAGCACCGCGCCCATCAGCGCCGGCAGGATGTACAGGCGGGCGACCTCGATGACCTCGACCGGGATGTTGTGCACCAGCCAGGTGCCCAGCACGCCCACGAACAGCAGCAGGCTGGTCAGGTGCACGGTGGCCGCCCCGCAGATGGCCATCACCGCGGCCAGGTCGCCGCGCTTGGTGCCGGGTTTGGCGTTGATGGCCGACTGGGCCACGATGGCCGCCGGCAGCAGCTTGTTGGAGATGTTGCCGATCATGAACGCCTGGTACATGGCGGCGGAGCCGAGGATCGGGAAGTAGGTCAGCGGTTCGACCACCCACAGCACCCCGAAGGTGGCGGCCACGGCCAGCAGCGCGACCCAGACCATGCTGGCGGTCACTTCCATGCCGCTGAAGAAGGCGATGTAGATCGGGCCGGCCAGCGAGAGGATCAGCCCCAGGGTCATGGTGATGGACCCGTAGCGGCTGGTCTGCCGGTCGAAGCGCTCCATGGAAGCAGCGGCGCTGGAGGAAAGCGAGGTTGAGCTCATGATCGGTCCTTAGGCGGTGTGCAGGAAGTAGGCGGAGACGAGGGCGATGACGATGGAGATGCCCAGCGCCCATTCCTTGAGCCATTTCTGGTTCAGGGCCTTGGCCAGGTACAGGCACAGGCCCATGGACGCGGCGGAAATCCCGACGAGGATCAGGTGCACGTTGGACTTCGGCAGTTCGGCGATGGTCAGCGCGGAGAAGGCGCCCAGCAGCGCGGCGGTGGGGATCAGCGCCATGACCGCCGGGTTGCGCTTGGCCAGCGACTTGCCGCCCTTCTTCAGCAGCGGGGTCATGATCAGCGTGCACAGCATCCACATCGCCCCGGACAGGCTCATGGCCATGAACGCGACGGCGAAGACCTGCTGGGTATAGCTGTCCCCGCCCAGCGACGCGCCCATGGTGCCGGCGGCGATGCTGGCCGAGGCGGTTTCGGCGGCGGCCGAGCCGATCAGGCCGATGCGCACCAGCACCGCCGGGGTGCCGAACAACGCCAGCAACGCGATGGCGACCAGCACCACGGCCAGCGAGGGGCCGATCGAGGCCACCGCGCCGGCGCGGAATGCCTCTTTCAACTCCCGGGCCGGCATCTCGATGTGCGGAGCGGCGGCCTTGGCGGCCTTGGCGTAGAGCACCGTCTGGACGAAAATGACGGCGAAAACGCCCAGGATGCAGATCCAGAGGATCGGCGTATTGGCGATGGCCCAGATGTTCGTCGAGCTCGGGTCGGCGGCTGCCACGGCGAAAGGCGTTTGCATGGTGGTTCCTTGCAGGGAGGTCGATGCGGAGTGTGAGGTGGATCTCGTTGCTTTAACGGTCGCCCTTCCCGGCCCCTATTGGCAAGAATTGGGGATTCTCGCCAATTTTCTGTCGATTTCCCCCGTTTCAAGGAATCCGGAGCCGTTTGTGAGGGCAATTGGCAGCTGAAATCGCCATCTGTCCGCGGCCCGGCCGACAGATGTTGCGTTGCCGGCGAAATAGCCCGACAGTTGAAGTCATGGTTGATCTTCAGGTGTTGGGCGAACTCGAGCAGCGCATTGTCATGGCCCTCCAAGTCGACGGCCGGGCCACCTGGCGCAAGATTGCCAAGGTGCTGGACGAGCCCGAACGCACGGTGGCCCGCCACGGGGCTGCGCTGCTGGAGGAGGGCATGGTGAACATCGCCGCCATCCGCCACCGGGCCGGAGCGGTGATCGCGGCCCTGAACTGCGTTCCGGGCACGGTCCCGGTGGCCAGCGAGGCGCTGTCCGCCCGGGCGGACACGAGCTTCACCTACATGGTGACCGGCCAGAGCGACGTGGTCAGCGAACTGCACTACGACGGGGGACTGGACGAAATCCTCACCCTCCAGCTTCCGGCCACTCCCGGGCTGAGCCAGATCCAGGTGTACCCGATCCTGAAGTTCTTCAAGACCATCAGGGGCTGGCAGGCCGGGAACCTGTCACCGGCTCAGCTGCGGATGCTGGAGCCCGAATTCGGCGGCGAACGTACTGCCTGGCAACCGGCCGGGGAACTGGACGCAACAGACCTGACGATCATCGAAGCGCTGCGCCGGGACGGCCGGGCGAGCATCGAGGCGATCTCGCGACAGGTGAAACTCGGCGAATCCTCGGTAGCTCGCCGGGTGGAGGCGTTGCTGCGCGGCGAGCACATCAGCATCCGCACCCTGGTCGAACCGGCCCTGCTGGGACTTCCCGTCGAAGCGCTGCTGTGGGTCCAGGTCTCGCCGGAGCACATCGACGACCTCGGCCAGCGCCTGCGCGCGCTGCCCCAGGTCCGCTACCTGGCGGCCATCGCCGGGGACGCGCAGCTGCTGGTGGACGTCACGGTGCCGTCGCAGCAGGACTTGTACCGGTTCATCGCGCAGACCGACTGGGGCCAGCTGGTGCAGATCCGCACCTCGCTGGTGCTCGGGGCCCGAAAGCGCGGAGGACGGCTGACCACTCCGACAACCGCCCGATAGCAGCGCGAAGGGCCTGCGCCGCCGAGGCCCCAGCGGGGAACAGGCGCATCCAGTGCCGCATCCAGCGCGGTAATCCGGGAGTTTTGCCGCGTCGTGCCGTCGCGCGGGGACCGCAGCCGCGCCCCGGGTAAACAACAGGAAAATTCTTGGCTGATAGCCGATCATAATCCGTCATATGTGCTTCTGCTCATCAATCTGCGGCCAATTTCGCCTATTGTCTCGATTAGAAGGCAGCGCAGGACGCTTCCGTCACCGATCAAGTATCGGTTCGTGCTGCAGAGCTGAGAGGACAACGGCAACCGTGACAACGAGGTTAGCCAAGAGCAACTACCAGGCAATCGCGACGCCGGAGAGCGCGTGGAGAAAACGCAAGGACGCGTGGGAACACCTGGGCTATGTACTCAGCGAGATCTCCTCCACCCCGGTGGACGACGCCGGCCGGCGAGAGAACGAGCAGGAAGCGGGGCGGCTGCTCGGGCTGCTGTCCTCGATCGAACCCTACTGGGCCAATCCGGGACTGGAGTTCTTCAACCACGTGGCCGCCCTGATGTCCGACGGGCACTACGAGGACGCCATGCGCCTGGTCTATCAGGCCAACCAGACCTTCCGGACCCAGACCCAGTACTTCGACGCCGAGGGCCACGACAACGCCGCGCCCGAGTCCGCAGAACACGGCACCGCCAACGGAGCCTCCCGCCAGGACAGCGCCCGCGCGGTTCCCCAGGTGGAGATCCTGCTGGTGGACAACGGCCCGGCCGAGGAGATCGAGCGCTTCACGGAGGAAATCCTCGAGCAGCGCCAGCGCACCGATCCGTTCCACTACAACTTCGTGGTGGTGCCCAGCGTCGAGGACGCGCTGGCGGCGATCGTCATCAACCCCTCCATCCAGTCGGTGGTGCTCTCGGCCAGGTATTCGCTGGAATCCAGCCGTCGGCTCAGCTCCACGCTGCAGAACTTCATCGCCGGGCGGATGAACGGGTACTTCACCTCCCGGCGCCAGATCCAGGGGCTGCTCGATCTGGAACAGATCCTTGAAAAGCTGCGCCCCGAGCTGCCGGTGTACCTGATCGCCGGGGTGGCGCTGGAATCCATCGCCCACGAGATCACCGGGCGCTTCCGACGCATCTTCTCGCGCAACGACCGCATGGACCTGCACCTGTCGATCCTCGCCGAAATCACCGACCGCTACGACACCCCGTTCTTCGCCGCGCTGCAGAAGTACGCCAAGCGCCCCGGCGGGGTCTTCCACGCGCTGCCGATTTCCCGCGCGGCCTCGGTGAAGAACTCGCCGTGGGCCCGGGACCTGGTGGACTTCTACGGCAAGAACCTGCTGCTGGCCGAAACCTCGGCGACCTCCGGCGGGCTGGACTCGCTGCTGGACCCGCAGAGCTCCATCAAGAAGGCGCACGAGCTGGCCGCCCGGGCTTTCCAGAGCCACCGCACCTACTTCGTCACCAACGGCACCTCGACCGCGAACAAGATCGTGCACCAGTCGATCCTCGCCCCGGGGGACATCGTGCTGGTGGACCGCAACTGCCACAAGTCGCACCACTATTCCCTGGTGCTGGCCGGGGCGAACGTGAGCTACCTGGAGGCCTACCCGCTCAACGAGCACTCCATGTACGGCGCGGTGCCGCTGGAAGAGATCAAGGGCCGGCTGCTGCAGCTGCGCCGCGAGGGGCTGCTGCACAAGGTCAAGATGCTCACCCTGACCAACTGCACCTTCGACGGGATCATCTACGACCCGCGCAAGGTCATGGAGGAGTGCCTGGCCATCAAGCCCGACCTGGTGTTCCTCTGGGACGAGGCCTGGTTCGCCTTCGCCGGTTTCCATCCGATCTACCGCCAGCGCACCGGCATGACCGCCGCGGCGCGCATGGAAAAGCGCATGGAGACCGACGAGTACCGCGAACGCTACGCGGCCCAGGCTGCGGCGCTGCCCGAGCCCGGCACGTCCTCGGATCCGTCCAATGACGGGCTCTGGCTGCGCACCCGGCTGATCCCGGATCCCGAAACCGTGCGCTTGCGGGTGTATTCCACCCAATCGACCCACAAGACCCTGACCTCCCTGCGCCAGGGGTCGATGATCCACATCTACGACCAGGATTTCGCTGCCAGGAACCTGAATACCTTCCGCGAAGCCTATATGACGCATACCTCGACCTCGCCGAACTACCAGATCCTCGCTTCGCTGGACATCGGGCGTCGGCAGGCGGAGCTTGAAGGCTACGCGCTGGTCCAGCGCCAGGTGGACCTGGCTCAGTCCATCGCCCGGGCGGTGAGCCGGAACAAGCTGCTGAACAAGTACTTCCGCATCCTGAACACCGCGGACCTGATCCCGGAGGAATACCGTGCCACGCGCACGGCGAATCCGGTGCGGGACGGGTTGGCGGTCTGGGACGAATCCTGGCAGCAGGACGAGCTTGTGGTGGATCCGTCGCGGTTGACGCTGGACATCAGCCGGACCGGGGTGGACGGGGACACGTTCAAGCACACCTACCTGATGGATGGTCATTCGATCCAGGTCAACAAGACCAGCCGCAGCTCGGTGCTGCTGATGACGAACATCGGCACCACCCGTTCGGCCGCGGCGCACCTGATCGAGGTGCTGGTGAAGATCGCCGAGAGCCTGGAACGCCAGAGCCGGATCGACGGCCGGGTGCTGGCGATGGGCACCGTGGAAGGACCGGGAAAGATCCCGCTGCCCGATTTCAGCTCGTTCGCCCCGGAGTTCGACGGCGGTGGCGGCAGCGGCAACATGCGCGCCGCCTATTACCTGACCTACAAGGACCCGGCCACGGAGTTCCTGTCCTCGGCCCAGATCAAGGAGCGCATCGGCGCCGGGCAACGCGTCGTGTCAGCGGTATTCGTCACGCCCTACCCGCCGGGTTTCCCGGTGCTGGTGCCGGGGCAGGTCGTCACCATGGACATCATGCGCTACATGGATGTGCTCGATACCAGGGAGATCCACGGGTACCATCCGGACCTGGGTTACCAGGTCTTCACGAACCGCGCGCTGCGCGAATTCGCCGAGGACAGCTAGCGGCGAAGCGCACCAGGACGCCCCGGATGCCGCCAGGCTGTATCCGGGGCGTTGCGCCGTGGTCTCCGCTTCAGGCCGAGCTTCCCAGATGCCGAGCCACTGCTTCGAAGGCCCGTAGGGTGGGGAAGAGCTTGGACGCGTCCTGGGGCAGCGGCCAGCTGGAGAGCTTGACCGCCACCAGCTTCACCGCGGGGTCCATGTAGATCATCTGCCCGTGGATGCCCAGCGCCACCGCCGCGTTCGTGGTGGGATTGGGGAACCAGATCTGGTTGCGGTACCGGCCCCCGGGCATCAGGTTCTCTCCCGGAGACTGCGCGAACGCCTGGAAAAGCTCATCGCTTTGCCGGAAGCTGTCCTCGATCCAGGCCGGGGAGACAACCTGCTTGCCGGTCAGCGCGCGGCCGCCGTTGACGTAGACGTGCCCGAAGCGGGCCAGATCCCGCAGCGTGGTGTTGAAGCCGCCGTCGAACATGCCGGTTCCGTATTGGTCCACACCCATCAGCAGGTCCTGCTGGGCGCCGAGCTTCGACCATACATATTCTGACAGCAGCTGCTGCAGCGGCGCTGAACCGGAGGCCTCGCAGACCCAGCCCAGCACGTCCGTTTCGCAGGAGCGGTACTCGAATGCTCCGCCATGGGGCCCCTTCGCCTTGAGCGTCAGCAGGAAGTCGTACATCCCGATCGGGCCGATCGACCCGCGCTCCGGCGCCCAGCCAATGGCCTCTTCCAGCAGGCGCACCTCGGCGTTGGGATCCAGGTACTCCTCCGAGAACTGGATGCCCGAACGCATATCCAGGAGGTCGCGCACGCTCGCCCCGGCGTAGCCGCTGCGCGCCAGCGAGGGAACATAGCTGCAGACCTGCCGGGAAGCATCCAGCAGCCCGGCGTCGATGAGTGCTCCGGCCAGGGTGCCCACCAGCGTTTTGCTCACCGACATCAGCAGATGGTCGCTCTGCGCCGTCATCGTGTTGTAGTACTTCTCCCACAGGATCCGCCCGTTGTGGATGACGAGCACCGCGTCGGTGTTCGTCGCATGGATGACCCCGCGCACCGTCAAGGCCGGATCGGTGAAGCTGGATTTGGCGACCTCCAGCTTGCCGAGCTTCTCCTCGGCCAGCGGCAGCTTGACGATCGGCCCGTCGCCGCGTGAGACCCGTACGGTCGGGTGGATGCGCGCGATGTTCTGGAACGAGCGTTTGACGTTCTGCGGGGCCTGCCAGCCCGCGATGGACAGGGCGCCTTGCGGCTCCGGCCGAGCGGGAAGGACGCCGTCGCCTGGCGGGCCTGCCGAATCAGTTTCCATTCTCATTGGGAGGTACGTCGATGCCCTTGTACTGGGAGCGGATGGAGGAAATGAAATGCTTGGCATCGATGGTGAGCTTGGTTTTTTTCTTGCCTTCGTACTGCAGCTTGGCCTTGGTGACCAGGACCCCAAGATCGGCTCCCTTCCAGCGGTAGTCGTGCTCCCCGTAGATGCGCAGGAAGAACGCTTCCTTGTGGTTCTGCAGCTGGTGCCAGTCCAGGGCGGAGCGTGAGAATTGCAGTTTGCCCCGGGAATCGAGGTAGTAGTTGCCCGTGCGGGGCGCATGGGTCAGGTATTGGAGGATGTCGTCGGTTTCCTTGATGATCATGTGGCTCCACACATCAGCCCCTGACATCTCCTGCCAGCGTTCGTTGATCTCGTCCACATCCAGCATGAAGTCCACGTCCAAGTACTCCAACAGGTGGAAGAGGAACAGCGGAACGTCCGCATAGGCGCCGGCGGTGACGTTGGTGATCGCGCTGGCCCCGGAAATGCGCGGATTCAGCTCGCCGAGGTACACCTCGTCGGTGTCGGTGTCCACCAGCACGTCGACCTCGAAGAAGCCGCGGTACCCGGTCTTCTGCAGGCCGCTGCCGACATTCCGTACCAGCTCGATGGCCCGCGCTCGCTGCGAGTCCGTGAGGATGTCGGGGTGCATCTCATTGCCGCACCACCCTCCCTTGTAGGGGGTGAGCTCCTTGTAGCCGGCCAGTTCGGTGAGGATCGGCCCCACCACGGTGCCGCAGCGGGTCAGGACCGCCTCGACCGCGACCGGTTGGTTGTTGATGCGCTTCATGACCTTGAGGTCTTCGCCGAGAATGTACTTCGAATACTGGTTCCAGTTCTCTTCGTTGGCGATGAAGAATGTTGTTTTGCCCGAATCCCCGTAGGGGGTTTGCACCACCAAGTCGTCTCCGAGCTTGCCCTTGCGGGCCAGGGCCAGTAACTCGTGGTAGCTGGAAGCGGTGCCCAGCATGTTGGGCACCGAAGGAGCCCCGGCGGCGTTGCCCAGCTTGGTGGTGACGATTTTTGAATCAAGTTCGGTGCGCAGGGAAGCCGGGGGAAGGATCAGGTCGTAACCCAGCTCCTCGCAGATGGATTCGGTCTCTTCGTCGAAGAACACCATGGCAACCTTGGGTTTTGGTCCGCCGACGGTGCGCTGGGAGTCGATGAATTCGCGGACCTCCGAGTTCTCCAGCAGCCAGTTGTTGATCTCCTCGGCGCTGTCGAATTCCATATAGTGTTTCTCGCTGGGGGTGAAGACGCGCGGATGCTGTCCGTCCCACCCGTCGTAATAGGTGATGTAGCTGAACTTCCTCACCCATCGGTCCAGACCCAACAGGTTGACCGGTGTCGCCCCGATGAAATAGATCGGCGTCTGATTGGTGCGGAAGAAATGGCGCACCTCGCTCATGTTCTTCAGCTGCCGTCCGAAGGGCAGCACCCGCGGGGCCGCTTCGGGGTGGGGCTCGTTGTTGTAGGCGGCATCCATGGCGGCGTTTGCGGTCAGGCCGTCGGTGGCCTGGAGCTGATGACGCAGCTTGGACAGCTCACTGGGCTTCGGGATTCGGGGACGTGTTATGTGGGACGAAGCTTCGAGAATATTGGCCATGTCGGTAGTCGGGTCCTTCTCAAACGGTCAATAGGCAGGGCACTGCGCGCACGGGGTGTGACAGTTTCATGCTCAGCGCTTGCGGTGAGCACAGGAACACCGCGCGGTGAACGGCCGATGAACATTGGCCGGCGTCTGCCGCCGCCTCCCTCTGACATGGCGCGAAGCTGCGGGGACGGCCCGGCTGGGAGCCGGTGTGACCGAAGATGACATGGCGAAGGCCGGCGGATCCGCAAGGGATCCACCGGCCATCGCGGTCCGGCTAGCGTCCGACGGTTGCGGCGAAGTCGGTTTCCTCGAAGACGAAACCCGCCTTCTGCAGGACCTCGCTGGTGGCCTTGCGCCCGGTCAGGACCACCCGGGCGTTGGTTCCCATGGCCGCCGCGCCCACCGTGGGAATCAAGCTGCCGGTCGGCAGGCCGGGCATGCCGGCCAGCGAGCGCAGGGCCGCCATCACTTCTTCGTTGCGCAGCGGATTCGGGGCCGTGGCATGCACGATCCCGTCCGGGATCGCAGGCGCTTCCAGGCGCAGCAGGCAGCGGATGACGCGCAGCCAGTCCTCCATCCCGATCCAGCTGAACCACTGCTTGCCGTGGCCGATCTTGCCTCCCAGCCCGGTGTTCGCCAGCAGGTTCAGCGGGCCGAGCAGCGGGGCATCCGGGTGCATGACCAGCGAGGTGCGCAGGATATAGCGATGCTCCGCATTGACCTGGGCCTGCGTGAACGCCTTCTCCCAGGCGACAGCCACCCCGGTCATCTCGGGCAGGGCGCGCTCGCCGGTCGGGATGGGGCTGGATTCGGTGAGTTCAGTTTCGCCGGCGTCGGAGAAGATCGCAGTGGTGCTCGACTGGATCCAGGTGGCCAGCTTCGCGCCCTGGGCGGTGGCTTCGGCAAGGGTGCGGGTGGTGCGCACCCGAGAGTCGGTCAGCGCGGCGATGTTCTCCGCGGTGTTGCGCTTGTCCACTCGTTCGCCGGCCAGGTTGACCAGGTGCACCGGGCGGTCGCTGGCGAAGGCGCCGGTCCACGGGCCCTGGTGCTGCCCATCCCAGATGTACTGTTCGGTGGGGAAATCCGCCTCTCGGGTGCGTGAAAGGACCACCACCGAAGCGCCGCGGCAGACCAGATCGGCTGCCAGGTTGCGGCCCAGGAATCCGCGCCCGCCGGCGATGACCACGTGGGCGTCGAGCTTGATGTGCGCGGTATGGGCAATCAGCCGGTAGAGCCGGGCGGCGGCCACGGCGAAGTCCTCGCATAATTCCCTGCCCACGGTGAACTTGAAGGCTGTGGTTCCCGGGCCGTGCAGCTCGACGGTGAAGTGCAGCATGCAGCCGCCCTGGTGCTCGTCGACCCGCCAGCGCAGCACCATGGAGCCGCCCGGCTGTGGCTGGGTGAACTCGACCATGCGCGCGGCCTGGTTGCGGCGGGTGATGGAGCCGGACGGTGCGGTGGCCCGGTGCAGCGGGCCGAAGACCTTGCCCGGAGGCAGCAGGTCCACCTTGGTGCCGACTCCGCGCTGGTCGTCGTGCACCGTGAACCCCAGCTGCTTCATCCAGTGCCCGGTCTGCGAGAGGTTGCCGACGATCGAGTACACGGCGTCGGCCCCTGCTGCCAGGAACTGGGACTCGGTGCGCTGCCAGTGCGTGAACTTCTTGGTGCTGCTCATCGAGATTCCCCCTGCGTCGTGGAGCGTGTGGCTTATCCCAAGGCTACTTGGTGCGAGACGGTTCGGAGGGGAAGGCGGGGAAGTGTGCTTCGACTGTTACGCGATGCAGGGCCCGGGGAGAAGGCAACGGCTCCCGCCGTCTCCGAAGTCGGGGACGGCGGGAGCCGGATGAAGGGCAGGCAATGCCAACGAGGCTCAGGCAGTGACCTTGACGCCGAGCTCGTTCTCCATTTCGGTGAATTCCTCCTGCACCTGCTCGTTGCGGCGGTAGGTTTTCAGGGACACCAGCCAGGCGACCAGCAGGTTGATGGCGAAGCCCGGAACGATTTCGTACATTGCATCCGAAAGATCGGGAATGTTGCCCCAGACGAAGACGACCACGGCGCCAGAGACCATGCCGGCGAAGGCGCCGACGGCGGTCAGCTTGCGCCAGTACAGGCTCAGCAGCACGATCGGGCCGAAGGCGCCGCCGAAGCCGGCCCAGGCGAAGCCCACCAGGTCCAGGATCGAGGAGTTCGGGTTCAGCGCCAGCAGCACCGCGATGACCGCGATGAGCAGCACGCCGGCGCGGCCCAGATTCACCAGGGTCTTGGGGGAGGCCTTGCGGCCGGCGATGTTGTACAGGTCCTCCACCAGCGCGGAAGAGCAGACGATCAGCTGGGAGGACATGGTGGACATGATGGCCGCCAGCACCGCGGCGAGCACCAGGCCGGCGATCAGCGGGTGGAAGAAGACCTGGCTGAGCAGCAGGAACACGGTCTCGCTGCTGGACTTGTCCAGCGGGCTGTCGGCGAAGTAGGCGATGCCGATCAGCGCGGTGCACACCGCTCCGAGCGTGGTCAGGAACATCCAGCCGATGCCGATGCGGCGCGCGCTCTTGGCCTCGGCCGGGGTGCGCAGCGCCATGAAGCGCACCAGGATATGCGGCTGGCCGAAGTAGCCGAAGCCCCAGGCGGCGGTGGAGAAGATGGCGACGACGGCCAGGAAGGTGCTGTTGCCATCGAAGGAGGAGAACAGGTTGAAGGCCACCGGGTTGGCGTCGGTGATGCGCTGGCCCAGCGTGTTGATGTCGCCGACCTGCAGCACCGCGACGATGGGAACCGCGACCAGCGCCGCGAACATCAGCAGGCCCTGGACCATGTCGGTCAGCGAGGCGCCCAGGAAGCCGCCGAACAGGGTGTACAGCAGGGTGATGGCCGCGACGAAGAGCAGGCCGTTCAGGTATGGCCAGGAGAAGGTGGAGTCGAAGAACTTGCCGGCGGCGACCATGCCCGAGGAGACATAGAAGGTGAAGAAGCCGAGGATGATGATCGAGGAAGCGATCCGCAGCATGTGCGTGCCGTCCTTCAGCCGCTTCTCGAAGAAGCTCGGGATGGTGATCGCGTTCTGCGCGATGGCGGTGTAGGAACGCAGGCGAGGAGCCACGAACTTCCAGTTCAGCCAGGCGCCGATGAGCAGGCCGATGGCGATCCAGGCTTCGTGCATGCCGCCGATGTAGATGGCGCCGGGCAGGCCCATGAGCAGCCAGCCGGACATGTCCGAGGCGCCAGCAGACAGCGCTGCCACCCACGGCTTCAGGCCGCGGTCGGCCAGCATGTAGTCATCGATGTTGTTGGTGCGGCGATACGCGATATAGCCGATGCCAAGCATGGCGGCCATATAGATCGCGATCGCGATCATCTGAAAAGTCTGGTCGGACATGTTTCCTCATAACCTGTTCTGCCCGCCGGAGTGAGGTACCGGGACGGAGCGCGGGGTCTTGTGGTGCGAGTCACCACTATGGCACCAATCGGCGGGTTTGTCGCGCGCCCTCCGGAGCGTTGTTACCTAAATGTGACCCAACTCATCGAAGGCGCGGTTTTGGCGGCAGCGGGGCGGCCGACCCCTGTTCGTCGCTCATTCCGGGTTGCCGGTGCAGCAGTGAGCGCACCGCCTGCATGGCCGGGGACTGGGCCGAGGAGTGCCGCATTGCGGTGAAGATGGTGCGCATCGGCGCGCCGGGCAATTCGACCGCGCGCAGCGAGCCGGAATCCGTGCGCAGGACCAGCGCGGGCAGCATCGCCACGGCGTTGCCGGAGGCCACCAGCTGCAGATGGGCCTGCAGGTCCGCGGTTTCGTAGCGAACGTCCGGCTCGAAGCCGGCCAACCGGCAGGACTGCTCGGCCCAGTGGCGGCTGGCGGCTCCGTCGGGCTCCATGACCCAGGGCAGATGCGCGGCATGCTCCAGCGCGGTGACGCGGTCGAATTCCGTATTGCCCGCCGCGCCCCGGGCCGGCAGGGCCAGCCGGATGGCGTCGTGGGTTAGCACTCGTCGGTCGAGGTTTTCATAGTGCGGGGCGGCGTGCCCCGGGTACTGCTCGGCGACTACCAGATCGAAGTTGCGGCTGTTGGTTTCGTGCAGCGCCTCGGCCGGTTCCTGCTGGCTCATCTCCACTCGAAGCTGCGGGTGGGTAGTGCGCAGCTCCCGGAGCACCGGCGGCATCAAGGCCAGCATGGCGGTCTGGAACACGGCCAGGCGTACGGTGCCGGTGACCGTGGAGAGAGTCGCGGCCAGCGCCGCTTCGGCTCGCTCCATGGAATCCAGCAGCTCCTCGGTGTGGGCCACCAGCACCTGGGCTTGCGGGGTCAGTTGCAGGGTGCGCCCGGTGCGGCGCAGCAGCTCCACGCCGGCCTCCGCCTCCAGCTGCGTGAGCTGCTGCGAGACCGAGGAAGGGGAGTAGCTGAGCACGTCGGCCACTTCAGCGATGGTGCCGCGGATGCTCAGTTCCCGCAGCAGCCGCAATCGTCGCAGTTCAAGCATGGTTTACCCCCGCATTTTCCGGTGAATTTCAGACCCTTTGGAAACATTAGCAAATCCGAATGAAATCCTTCGGTTTTGTTCACTTTTGCTTAACCCGCAAAAGGTCCATACTCGATCTTGCACACAGCTTCGCGTGGCGCGTGGTTCCGGACCGGAGCAGGCGGCCAGCACAGCCCAAAACGACCTGAGCGTTCGGTGCCGAACCCCCATGTATGAACCGCATCGAAGGGACCACAAGTGTCTTCCATCAACACCCAGCACATCGTGCCGCCGGCCGTTGACGCCGCCGGCAACGCCCTGACCACCCCGGCCGAACTGGCCGACGACGTCATCCAACTGGTCCGCCGCTGGCTCACCGAAGCCGCGCAGTTCCCGGCCGACGCCTCCGCCGCCCGTCTGGCCGGAGTGCTCAAGGACCCTAATGGCCTGGACTTCACCGTCGGATTCGTCGAC
Organism: Glutamicibacter protophormiae; assembly: GCF_014647495.1. Classification (GTDB taxonomy): domain Bacteria; phylum Actinomycetota; class Actinomycetes; order Actinomycetales; family Micrococcaceae; genus Glutamicibacter; species Glutamicibacter protophormiae. The sequence goes on along the minus strand of NZ_BMPH01000018.1, from coordinate 3,546 downwards.
GGCGTGATCCGCCCCGAGGACCTGAACGTCGCCGCCGCCAACCTCAAGGCCCTGGCTCCCAAGGTGCCGGGCTTCCTGCCGTGGTACATGCGCAAGGCCGTGGGCCTGGGCGGCGTGATGGCACCGATCGTGCCGCAGATCGTGGTCCCTGCAGCCCGCAAGGTGCTGCGCGAGATGGTTGGGCACCTGATCATCGACGCCTCCGATGCCAAGCTGGGCGGCGCGATCTCCAAGATCAAGCGCGAGGGTGTCAACCTGAACGTCAACCTGCTCGGCGAGGCCATTCTGGGCGAGGGCGAAGCGGCCCGCCGCCTGGACGGCACCACCAAGCTGCTGGCCCGCGACGACGTGGACTACGTATCCATCAAGGTCTCCGCCACCGTCGCCCCGCACAACCACTGGGCCTTCGACGAGGCCGTCGAGCACATCATCGAGAAGCTCAAGCCGCTCTATGAGCTGGCTAACCGCGGCGCCAAGAAGAAGTTCATCAACCTGGACATGGAAGAGTACAAGGACCTGGAGCTGACCATCGCGGTCTTCACCAGGATCCTGTCCATGGACGAGTTCAAGAACCTGGAAGCCGGCATCGTGCTGCAGGCCTACCTGCCGGACGCACTGGGCGCCATGATCCAGCTGCAGGACTTCGCCGCGGCCCGCGTGGCCGACGGCGGCGCGCCGATCAAGGTGCGTGTGGTCAAGGGCGCCAACCTGCCCATGGAAACCATGGAAGCCGACATCCACGGCTGGCCGCTGGCCACTTGGCACACCAAGCAGGATTCCGACACCAGCTACAAGATGGTCATCGACTACGCGCTGCGCCCGGAGCACGTGCAGAACGTGCGGATCGGCGTGGCCGGCCACAACCTGTTCGACGTCGCCCTGGCCTGGTTGCTGGCCAAGTCCCGCGGCGTCACCGGCGGCATCGAGTTCGAGATGCTGCTGGGCATGGCCACCGGCCAGGCCGAGGCCGTGCGCCGCGAAGTCGGCGAGCTGCTGCTCTACACCCCGGTGGTCCACCCCGAGGAATTCGACGTGGCGATCGCCTACCTGATCCGCCGCCTCGAAGAGGGCGCCAGCCAGGAGAACTTCATGTCAGCGGTCTTCGAGCTGGAGAAGAATGAGGCATTGTTCCAGCGCGAGAAGAACCGCTTCCTGGCCTCCCTGGAAGCCATGAGCGAGCAGGTTCCGCCGCCGCACCGCGTGCAGAACCGCCAGGTTCAGGACGAGGCGCTGGCCGGCAAGGTCCAGGGCCTGATAGAGGGCACCACCGAGTTCTTCAACACCCCGGACACCGATCCGGACCTGAACCAGAACCGCGCCTGGGGCCGCGCGATCCTGGCCAAGATGCAGGACTCGACGCTGGGCAAGGACCTGGTCTCCTCGCACACCATCAACTCCTCTTCCGAACTGGACGAGGCCATCGCCATGGGCGTGGACGCCGCCGCCGACTGGCAGGCACTGGGCTCGGCCCAGCGCGCCGAGATCCTGCACCGCGCCGGCCAGCTGTTCGAAGAGCGCCGTGCCACCATGCTCGAGGTGCTGGGTTCCGAATGCGGCAAGACCATCGACCAGGGCGACGTGGAAGTCTCCGAGGCCATCGACTTCGCCCACTACTACGCCCAGCGCGGCCGCGACCTGGACAACGTCGACGGCGCAACCTTCGTGCCGTCCAAGCTGACCGTGGTCACCCCGCCGTGGAACTTCCCGATGGCGATCCCGGCCGGTTCCACGCTGTCGGCGCTGGCCGCGGGTTCCGCCGTCATCATCAAGCCGGCCAGCCAGGCCGCGCGCATCGGCGCCGTCATGGTCAAGGCCCTGTGGGACGCCGGCGTGCCGAAGGACGTGCTGCAGCTGGTCTTCGTCGGCGAACGCGATCTGGGCACCCAGCTGGTCTCCGACCCCCGCGTCGACCGCCTGATCCTGACCGGCGGCTACGAAACCGCGCAGCTGTTCCGTTCCTTCCGCAAGGACCTGCCGCTGCTGGCCGAGACCTCGGGCAAGAACGCCATCATCGTCACCCCGCATGCGGACCTGGACCTGGCGGCCAAGGACGTTGTGCAGTCGGCCTTCGGCCATGCCGGGCAGAAGTGCTCGGCCTCCTCGCTGGTCGTGCTGGTCGGCTCGGTGGCTGAGTCCCGCCGCTTCAACAGCCAGCTGATCGACGCGGTCAAGTCGCTGAAGGTCGGCTACCCATGGAACCCCGAGTCGCAGATGGGCCCGTTGATCGGCGAGCCGGGCGAGAAGCTGGCGCGCGGCCTGACCACCCTGGGCGCCGGAGAGCGCTGGGAACTGAAGCCGCAGCAGCTCGACGACTCGGGCAAGCTGTACTCCCCGGGTGTGCGCTACGGCGTGAAGCGCGGCAGCGAGTACCACCTGACCGAGTACTTCGGCCCGATCCTCGGCGTGATGACCGCCGAAACCCTTGAAGAAGCGGTGGCCATGGTCAACGAGATCGACTACGGACTGACCTCGGGCCTGCACTCGCTGGACCAGGACGAACTGGCCTACTGGATGGAGAACATCCAGGCCGGCAACATCTACGTGAACCGCGGCATCACCGGTGCGATCGTGCAGCGCCAGCCGTTCGGCGGCTGGAAGAAGTCGGCCATCGGCGCCGGCACCAAGGCCGGCGGCCCGAACTACCTGGTCGGCATGGGGTCGTGGACCGACGCGCCGGTGACCGAGACCGCCGCCCTGTCCACCTTCGACAACCGTCTGCTGAACACCGCAGGTCTGGACGAGGCAGACACCCAGTGGCTGTCCGCAGCCCTGGGCAGCGACAAGCTGTGGTGGAACACCGAGTTCAACCAGGCCAAGGACCGTTCAGGTCTGCAGGCCGAGCGCAACGTGTTCCGCTACCGCCCGGTGGACGTGACCGTCCGCTATGAGAACGAGACCAGCGGCCACGGTATTGCCGAGGCACTGCGCGTGCTGGCCGCCGGCGTGACCGCGGGCTCGCGCGTGGTGTTCTCCGCTGACGTCGAGCTGCCGCGCGGCGTACGCAACCTGCTGGCCGAGCACTCGGTCACCGTGGTGCGCGAAGATGCCGCGGGCTTTGCAGCCCGCGCCGCCAAGCTGGCTGCCAAGACCGGTCCGGAGTCCTCAGCCCGCATCCGCCTGATCGGCGGATCGCTGTCCGAGGTTGCCGAGGCTACCAACGGCAAACCGGACGTGGCGATCTACGCCTCGAACGTCACCAGCGCCGGGCGTGTGGAGCTGCTGCCGTTCCTGCACGAGCAGGCAGTATCCATCACCGCCCACCGCTTCGGTACCCCGAACCACCTGAGCGACTCGCTGATCTAAGACCACAAGGAGCTTGACCAGCACAGGCCGCGGTGCGCATCCCAGAAATGGGAGCGCACCGCGGCCTGCGGGTTTAAATGGCGCTTTTGGGCGGTTCATCTCTTCGGGGAACCCTGCACTTCGAGTCGCCGCCCGTGGGAGCGACTGTTCAACCGCGATGTCTTTGGGCGTGGGTGATGGGCAGGCTCCACCCCTGGGTGCGGGGTGGGGCCTGCCCATAGAACAAGGCGGTCCGTGCGGTCG
>NZ_BMPH01000017.1 GCF_014647495.1 Glutamicibacter protophormiae | reverse complement strand
GCTGACCTGTACTAATAGGCCGATGACTTACAACACACTATAAGATTGTGTGTCGACAAAATTCATATTTTTGCTGTTCGCGTTCACTATGCGGTTACGAGACAACAACCTCGAAACCTGAAGAAGTTTTTTTGCAGGACGTTAGTGCCGGATCACCTGTGGTTTGTGTGCTTCGTGATTGTTACGGCGGTCATAGCGTGGGGGAAACGCCCGGTCCCATACCGAACCCGGAAGCTAAGGCCCATTGCGCCGATGGTACTGCACTCGTGAGGGTGTGGGAGAGTAGGTCACCGCCGGACTTAACTTGAAGATGTGTGGCCCTGGATTTGTGTCCGGGGCCGCACGTGGTTAACGGGGAGGCCCTGGCACAGTGTGTCAGGGCCTTCGCCATTTAAAAGCTCAATTCCATGCTGGTTCATGCTGATAATTGACTTAGACAATGGAGTTCCGGACCAAGACCGATTTCCTGCTAAACGCCTTTTTGTCGCTAGTCTGTTTTTAAGCGCTCACCGCGAACTCACTTCTGCGGTTCAGCGACAGACATCGAGATGAATCGAGGACTCAGGTTTTGAGAACTTACATCGTAACTGGAGCAGGATCCGGAATCGGCATGGCAACCGCAGAACTTCTGCGCGAACGCGGCCAGAAAGTCATCGGCGTGGACCTACGCGGTGCGGAAATCACCGCGGATCTCTCCACCACTGAAGGCCGCAAGGCAGCGATCGAAGAGACCCTGCGCTTGAGTGAAGGCAAGATTGATGCAGTGATCGCAGCTGCGGGTATTTCTGCTCCCAAGGCGCTGACCGTTGCGGTCAACTTCTTCGGCGTTACCCAGTACCTCGAGGGACTGCTGCCTGCACTGTCGCAGTCCGAGGCCCCACGAGTAGCCGTGGTGTCGTCGATGGCATCGCTGCAGCCAAACTCGGCCGAGCTTGTCGACGCCTTGCTGTCGGGAGACGAAGAGGCCGCCCTGGCCATCGGCAAGTCCTTGGAAGAGCAGGGCCCGAAGACCGGCTACCTGAACTATCCTTCGTCCAAGCGCGCCCTGAGCCGCTGGGTCCGCCGCGAATGCATCACCCCTGCATGGGCAGGCGCCGGCATCCCGCTGAACGCCGTTGCACCAGGCACCGTGATCACCAACATGACCCGCGAGATGCTCTCGACCGCAGAAGGCCGTGCCGGCGTTGACGCCCACGTTCCGATGCCTCTGAACTACCACTCGGAAGCGGTAGTCATCGCCAAGCTGCTGCTCTGGTTGACCAGCGAGGAAAACACCCACGTAACGGGCCAGACCATCTACATCGACGGCGGCGCTGATGCCTCGCTGCGCGGCGACGATATCTGGAGCTGAAGCCAGGCACGAGGAGCCTGCTGATGGCGGCGAATCGTTCCAGCCTGCAAGGTTTCTGATGTAGCTGCTGCCCCGAACACCCTGGTGCTCGGGGCAGCAGGCATTTAAGCCGTGGGTGGATGACTTCCAGAGACTGATCCTATTCCGGAAGAACTGGCTACAGTGTGTAATAGATTTAGCCCGAACTTCTACGAAGGAGCAGCTCCTTGACTACCGAATTGCCTGATGTCCTGAAGTACCGTGACGACGCCATTCGCCCGCAAGACGACCTGTACCGCCATAGCAACGGCAAATGGTTCGAGACCGCGACCATCCCCAGCGACCAGGGCATTTACGGCTCCTTCATGGAACTGCGCGATGAGGCCGAAGCAGCTGTGCACGCGATCATCGAAGACGCGGTCGCGGCGCACGCCTCCGGCGCGCCGATCGACGCCGCCACCCGGCGGATCGCCCACCTCTACGGCTCTTTCATGAACGAGGAGGTCATCGAGGAACGCGGCGCGGATCCGGTGGCCAGCTACCTGGAATCCATCGCAAAGGTCCAGGACGTCCAGGGGCTGCTCGAGCTCTCCGGCTCCTTCTACCGCAAGGGCATCAGCGGCTTCGTCGACATCGGCGCGATGAGCGACGCCGGAGACCCGGACCGCAACCTGCTGACCTTCCTGCAGGCGGGACTTGGCCTGCCGGACGAATCCTACTACCGCGAAGAGCAGTTCGCGCAGACCGTCGAGGACTACCGCGGGCACCTAGCGCGCCTGCTCGGCTTGGGCGGCATCGAGGACGCCGAAGCCGCCGCGGCCTCAGTGGTGCAGCTGGAGACCGCTATCGCCTCCCACCATTGGGACCGGGTCAAGGTGCGCGATGCCCAGGCCCGCTACAACCTGCTGCCCGGTGCGGAGCTATTCGGTCTCATGCCGGGCCTGCGTAGCTGGCTGGGCGGCGCCGGCATCGAAGAGAAGTATTTCAGCGAGGTGGTGGTCTGGCAGCCGAGCTATATCGAGGCGCTCTCCGGGCTGCTGGAAGAGCATCCGCTGGAAGCCTGGAAGAACTGGCTGACCGTGCAGGTGCTGCGCTCGTTCGCGCCATACCTGTCCAGCGCCTTCGTGAACGAGAACTTCTCCTTCTACTCGGCCAAGCTCGGCGGCGTGGAGAAGCTCAAGGACCGCTGGAAGCGCGGGGTGGCCTTCACCGAGGGCGCCGTCGGCGAGGACCTGGGCCAGCTCTACGTGGCCGGGAACTTCCCTCCGGAGGCCAAGACCGCCATGGACGCGCTGGTGCAGCGCCTGATCGAGGCCTACCGCATCTCCATCAGCAACCTGCCGTGGATGGGCGCAGACACCGTGCAGAAGGCGCTGGACAAGCTTTCCAAGTTCCGCCCGAAGATCGGCTACCCGGACCAGTGGATCGACTACTCCTCGATCGAAACCGACGAGCTGGACGTGATCGCCAACCGCGCGGCCGCCAACGAGTTCGAGTTCAGGCGCGAGCTGAAGAAGATCGATGACGGGGTGGACCGCGAACTGTGGTTCATGTACCCGCAGACCGTCAACGCCTACTACCACCCGCTGCTCAACGAGATCGCCTTCCCGGCCGCGATCCTGCGCCTGCCGTTCTTCGACGTGGACCGCGACATCGCCTCCAACTTCGGCGCCATCGGCGCGGTGATCGGCCACGAGATCGGGCACGGCTTCGACGACCAGGGCTCGCAGTACGACGGCAGCGGCCAGCTGACCAACTGGTGGACCGATGCCGACCGCGAAGCCTTCGAGAAACTGACCGGCAAGCTGGTCGAGCAGTACAACGCGCTGAGCCCGACCGAAGCGCCGGACCACCAGGTCAACGGCGCGCTGACGCTGGGAGAGAACATCGGCGACCTGGGCGGCGTGGGCATCGCCTACAAGGCCTACAAGCTCGAGCTCGCGGCCAACGGCATTGTCGAGGACGAAGTCATCGACGGAGTCACCGGCGACCAGCGCTTCTTCTACTCGTGGGCCGAGTGCTGGCGCACGCTGATCCGCCCGGAGACCGCGATCATCCGCGTGACCACCGATCCGCACGCTCCCGGGGAGTTCCGCTGCAACCAGGTGCCGAAGAACCTGGACGCATTCCACAAGGCCTTCGGGACCAAGCCGGGGGACGGCATGTGGCTCGACCCGGAAGAGCGCGTAGTGATCTGGTAGACCGATTCGGGGCGCGGAAGGCACAGGCCTTCCGCGCCCCGGCTGGTTAACCGGGGTGCGGGGTGTAAGTCTGGTCATGATCAGGCCAACAGCCCCGGAATCACGCGTAGAATGGGATATTGTGACTTCCGAAATTAATTCCGCACAGGCCCCTGATCCGAACGACCAGCGTCAGGTCCGCACCGATAAGCGCAACCAGCTGCAGGCGCTTGGTGAGGAAGCCTACCCAGTTGGCGTTGCCCGCACCCATTCCCTGCAGGAGGTGCGCGAAAAGTACGCGCATCTGGAAGCGGGCGAAGAGACCGAGGACATCGTCGGCATTGCCGGGCGCATCGTCTTCATGCGCAACACCGGCAAGCTGTGCTTCGCCACCCTCCAGGAGGGTGGACCGCAGGGCGTCGGAGTCCGGCTGCAGGTCATGCTCTCGATGGCGAATGTCGGCGAAGAGCGCCTGGCCCAGTGGAAGTCGCTCGTCGACCTGGGCGACCACGTTTTCGTTTCCGGCAAGGTCATCTCCTCGCGCCGCGGCGAGCTGTCCATCATGGCCGACTCCTTCCAGATGGCGTCCAAGGCGCTGCGCCCGCTTCCGGTGCTGCACGCCGACCTGAACGAGGAAACCCGCGTCCGCCAGCGCTACGCCGACCTGATCGTGCGCAACGAAGCCCGCGAGATGGTCTACAAGCGGGCCGCCATTGTCCGCGCGGTGCGCAACACCCTGGAGAACCGCGACTACGTCGAGGTTGAAACTCCGATGCTGCAGCTGGTGCACGGCGGCGCCTCGGCTCGCCCGTTCAAGACCCACCTGAACGCGTTCGACCAGGAAATGACCCTGCGCATCGCCACCGAGCTGTACCTCAAGCGCTGCGTCGTGGGCGGAGTGGACCGCGTCTTCGAAGTGGGACGCATCTTCCGCAACGAGGGCGTCGACTCGACCCACTCGCCGGAGTTCACCACCCTCGAATGCTACGAGGCCTACGCCGACCAGTACGTCATGGCGGACCGCATCAAGGAGATCATCTTGAACGCGGCGGATGCCATCGGCGCCGGCCGTACCATCGAGACCGCCAAGGGCACCATCAACCTCGATGGCGAATGGCGCTGGCTGAGCGTCTACCCGGGCCTTTCCGAAGCCGTCGGCGTGGAGATCACCCCGGAAACCGAGGCCTCGGTGCTCCGCGAAATCGCGCAGAAGCACGAGGTGAAGTTCGACCCGGCCTGGGGCGCCCAGAAGCTGGTCATCGAGCTGTTCGGGGAGATCGTTGAACCGACCCTGATCGACCCCACCTTCGTCTGCGACTACCCGCCGCTGGCCCAGCCGCTGGCACGCCCGCACCGCTCCAAGCCAGGTGTCATCGAAGCCTGGGACCTGATCATCGGAGGCATGGAGCGCGGCACCGCGTTTTCCGAGCTGATCGACCCGGTCATCCAGCGCGAGCGCCTGACCGAGCAGTCGCTCATGGCAGCCGGCGGAGACCCGGAAGCCATGCAGCTGGATGAGGACTTCCTGCGTGCACTGGAATACGGCGCCCCTCCAATGGGAGGTATCGGCCTGGGCATCGACCGTCTGGTCATGCTGTTTACCGATGTAGGTATTCGCGAGACCATTTTGTTCCCACTTCTCAAGCCGGAGGCGTAATTACCATGCCATTTGTAGAGGCGTTCGTTCCCAGCATCGCGCTTGGCCTGCTTTTTTGGTACGTAATGAAAGCACTTACCAATGCTGATCGCAAAGAGCGGCAGGCAGAATCAGAAGCCGATGCACAATTTGAGAACCGCACCGAATCGGATACTCGTTCAACTCTCGAATAAGCTATTCCTGATAATTCCTTGTGAATTGACCTTCTAATTCGGAATGTTTCGTATTAATGTCTATACTTGAGCTACGAAATTGGAGTAACGCTTACTAGCCCTACTCAACGAAATTAGAGCCGGAGGGAATTCTCAAATGGCACGTCAGGTTCAAATTGCGCTGATTGACGATATTGATGGCAGCGAGGCAACAGAGTCTATTGCCTTCAGTATCGCCGGCCAGCATTTTGAGATCGATTTGAACGATGAGCACGCTGCGCAATTCCATGCGGCCCTGGAGCCTTATATTGAGGCAGCGCGCTCGTCGAAGCAAACCGCGGCAAGTGAAGCCCCGGCAATTCGTGCTTGGGCCAAGGAAAACAACATCAAGGTAAACGCCCGCGGGCGCCTTAACGCCGATGTTGTCGACGCCTACAATGCGGCAATGCGCAAGGGTGGTCGCAACCGCGCCAAGTAATTCGAGCGCTGGGAATAAGCCTCTATTTTAGGAAGCCCGTACTTTTTAAGTACGGGCTTCCTGTTTTAATCACTAACCGAAGATAATTTCTCTCGATATTTACTTGGTGTACAAATAAATGAAATTCTATCTACTATCGGTAATCGCTTCGAACTGAATCGAGCGTGAAGTAGCGGTGCGGGTTATCCCCGTGGCGAACAAGGGAGAATTGCTGGCCGAGGGTGCGTAGCATCGAACTATTGGTAAGCAAGGAGTGTGCCGAAGATGTTTGAGAGATTTACCGACCGTGCCCGCCGAGTTGTCGTGCTCGCCCAGGAAGAGGCGCGCATGCTCAACCACAACTACATCGGCACCGAGCACCTGCTGCTCGGTCTAATCCACGAAGGCGACGGGGTGGCCGCCAAGGCGCTCGAGTCGCTGAATATTTCGCTGGGTGCCGTCCGCGAGCAGGTTCAGGAGATTATCGGCAAGGGCCAGCAGGCGCCTTCCGGTCACATCCCGTTCACTCCTCGCGCCAAGAAGGTTTTGGAGCTCTCGCTGCGCGAAGCGCTGCAGCTGGGACATAACTACATCGGGACCGAGCACATCCTGCTCGGCCTGATCCGCGAAGGCGAGGGCGTCGCTGCCCAGGTGCTGGTCAAGCTCGGCGCCGACCTCGGTCGCGTCCGCCAGCAGGTCATCCAGCTGCTCTCCGGATACCAGGGCGGCAAGGAAACCGCCTCGGCCGGCGTCAGCTCGGGCGGCCAGCAGGAAGGCGTGCCGGCAGGCTCGGCCGTGCTGGACCAGTTCGGCCGCAACCTGACCGCTGCTGCCCGCGAAGGCAAGCTGGACCCGGTCATCGGCCGTGAGCACGAGATGGAACGCGTCATGCAGGTTCTGTCCCGTCGCACCAAGAACAACCCGGTCCTGATTGGCGAGCCGGGTGTCGGCAAGACCGCGGTCGTCGAGGGCCTGGCCCAGTCGATCGTGCGAGGCGACGTCCCGGAGACCATCAAGGACAAGCAGCTGTACACGCTTGACCTCGGTTCGCTGGTGGCCGGCTCCCGCTACCGCGGCGACTTCGAGGAACGTCTGAAGAAGGTCCTGAAGGAAATCCGCACCCGCGGTGACATCATCCTCTTCATCGACGAAATCCACACCCTGGTCGGTGCCGGTGCCGCCGAAGGCGCCATCGACGCAGCCTCGATCCTCAAGCCGATGCTGGCCCGCGGCGAGCTGCAGACCATCGGTGCCACGACCTTGGACGAGTACCGCAAGAACATCGAGAAGGATGCCGCCCTCGAGCGCCGCTTCCAGCCGATTCAGGTCAAGGAGCCTTCCGTTGAGCTGACCACGCAGATCCTGCGCGGCCTGCGCGACCGCTACGAGGCGCACCACCGCGTGACCATCACCGACGGCGCGCTGCAGGCCGCCGCCCAGCTGGCGCACCGCTACATCTCGGACCGCTTCCTTCCGGATAAGGCAGTCGACCTGATCGACGAGGCCGGCGCACGTCTGCGGATCCAGCGCATGACAGCGCCTCCTGCTTTGAAGGAGATGGACGAGGAAATTGCCACCGTCCGCCTCGAGAAGGAAGCGGCCATCGACGCACAGGACTTCGAGGGTGCGGCATCGCTGCGCGACAAGGAGTCCAAGCTCATCGAGGCCCGCAACGACAAGGAAAAGGCCTGGCGCAACGGCGACCTGGACGAAATTTCCGAGGTCACCGAGGAGCTCGTCGCCGAGGTTCTGGCCAACTCGACCGGCATCCCGGTAGTGAAGCTGACCGAGGAAGAGTCCACGCGCCTGCTGAACATGGAAGATGAACTGCACAAGCGCGTCATCGGCCAGGATTCGGCCATCAAGGCCATCTCCCAGGCGATCCGACGCACCCGTGCTGGCCTGAAGGATCCGAACCGCCCGGGCGGCTCGTTCATCTTCGCCGGCCCGACCGGCGTGGGCAAAACCGAGCTGGCCAAGGCGCTGGCGGAGTTCCTCTTCGGTGAGGAAGACGCGTTGATCACCTTGGACATGTCCGAGTACTCGGAGAAGCATACGGTTTCCCGGCTCTTCGGCGCGCCTCCAGGCTACGTCGGCTACGAAGAGGGCGGTCAGCTGACCGAGAAGGTCCGCCGCCGTCCGTTCTCCGTGGTGCTGTTCGACGAGGTTGAGAAGGCCCACGCGGACCTGTTCAACTCGCTGTTGCAGATCTTGGAAGACGGCCGTTTGACCGACTCGCAGGGTCGCGTGGTGGACTTCAAGAACACCATCATCATCATGACCACGAACCTGGGTACCCGTGACATCTCCAAGGGTGTCATGACAGGTTTCCAGGCTTCGGGCGATACCCGAACCGGCTACGAGCGCATGCAGGCCAAGGTCCAGGAGGAGTTGCGCCAGCATTTCCGCCCTGAGTTCTTGAACCGCGTTGACGACATCGTCGTCTTCCCGCAGCTGAGCCAGGAAGAGATCGAAGAGATCGTCGACCTGTTCATCGGCCGTCTGCGCAAGCGCCTGGACGAGCGTGGCATGACCATCGAGCTGACCGCTGCGGCCCGCAGCCTGCTGGCACAGCGCGGCTACGACCCGGCCATGGGCGCCCGCCCGCTGCGCCGCACGATCCAGCGCGACATCGAGGACCAGCTTTCCGAGAAGATCCTCTTCGGCCAGATCGTTACCGGCCAGAAGATCACCGTGGACGTCGAAGGCGAAGGCGAGAACCGGAAGTTCAGCTTCCACGCCGAAGGCGGCACCGGCGAACTTGAAGGCGAACCGGCACCGGCCGCGCTGGAAAGCTAGACCAAGCACGAAACAACCCGCGGGGCGCGGACCTGGAGAAATCCAAGTCAGCGCCCCGCGGGCTGTTTAACGGTGATTGAGCCGTCGACATCGAGCCGGTAGGCTCGGGATATGTCTGCCGTCCGCAAATATTCTTTCCTGCTGATCGGGCCCGGTGCAGCGTTGCTGCTCTATGCCGGGTCCTATCTGCTGCTGCGGGCGGGACTTCCCGAACAGATCGTCCGTCATCTTGGGCCGGATGGAGCAGGCTACGGTTCGACACCCCTGGTGCTGGGTGTTGCTGCTTGCATAGCTGTGGCGGCTTTCGGCATCGGGGCGTGGACCTGCAACGACTTCACCGCGTTGGGGCACTGGTACGCGGGCCCCAAAGCGATTGTCGTGTGCTTCCTGGCCGCAGGCTACGGGGTCCTGGCCTTGGGGCTGGGCATGATGCTGGCCGCCAGCGTTCCCGGAACCCGGGACCACGGGGCAGACACGATCGGTTACAGCCTGCTTGCGCTGCTCCTGGGTTTCAGCGCCGCGGCCGCGGTGCTGAGCCGGAAGCTGCCCGAAGCGCAGCGGGAGACCCTGGGCTAGTTACCGACGGCCTTGCCGACCAGCGCGATGACCTGCGCCTCGAGCTGGTCGTCCAGCGCGGTGATGGCGTAGGCGGTGGGCCACAGCGTTCCGTGATCCAGCTGGGCCGCATCGTTGAAACCGAGAGTCAGGTAACGGGCCCCGAACTTCGCTGCGTCCTGGATGAAGCACAGGATCTGGCCGTCCAACGCGTAGGCGGGCATCCCGTACCAGGTCTTGGGCTCAAGCTGGGGCGCGGTTGTGGTGATGATGTGGTGCAGCCGCTGCGCAATTTCCTTGTCGCTGCCGGTGTAGGAGGCGATCTTTTCTTCGACGTCTTTGCGGGCCTGGGCCGCTTTTTCGGCCTTGGTCATGCGCTTCTTCGGTGCGCGGACTTCCGCTGCGCGCTCCTTCATCGCCGCCTTCTCGGCGGCGCTGAAACCTTCCTGATCCGTGGTGGTCATGATATTTGCTCCTCAGCTGCTTGGTTGATGCGGACCATGTTGCCGGATGGATCCCGGAACGCGCAGTCGCGGGGCCCCCATGGCTGCTTCATGGGTTCCTGAAGTACTTCGGCTCCGCTTGCCGACAAGGATTCGAACAGCGAATCGAGATCCGGCACGGTGAGAACCAGCCCGCCCATGGCGCCCTTGGCCACCAATTCTCCGAGCGCCTGCGCATCCTCGTCGGAGCGTCCCGCGCCGGGTGCGGAAAGCACGAGGTTCAGCCCGCCTTGGGCCGGGACGGACAGCGAGACCCAGCGGAACCCGGCGTTGGACACGTCGGAGACCACCTCCAGCCCCAAGCCGTCACGGTAGAAGGCCAGGGCTTCGTCTACATCCAGCACGGTGACCGGAACGAATTGAACTGAAATGTTTGTCATGATTTCAGACTAGGGGAGCTTGCCGCCGCCCCGCTTCTTCAAAACTGCTCAGAATCTTTCGGGCCGCAGAAGAACCTTGGCAATGCACGACGGGATCTGTTCGGTCTGCGAATGCTCGCGTGCCCTGTAGGACGAAGGGGATTCGCCGACGACTTCGGTGAAGCGGGTGCTGAAGGATCCCAGCGACGTCCATCCCACCTGCATGCAGGCATCGGTGACACCGACCCCGGCACGCAGCAGATGCATGGCCCGTTCGATGCGGCGGGTCAGCAGATAGGAATGCGGAGTCTCGCCGTAGGCCCGCTTGAACTCGCGCGAAAAATGCGCGGGAGACATGAGTGCGCGTTGCGCCATCGCGGGCACATCCAGCGGTTCAGCATAGTGCCGGTCCATCAAATCCCTGGCGCGGCGCAGGTGGGCCAGTGTTTCCAGCATCTTGGCGTCCATGGGCTAGGAACTCCTGCGACGTCGGAACACCAGGAAAAGGCCGAGCAGGGTGCAACTGAGGTAGATGCAGACCACGGCGATCCAGCCGGCGGTGAAGCCGCCCGGCGAACTGATCAGCAGGCCCATGGCCAGTGGGCCGACGGTGAAACCGCCGAACTGCCCCGCCGAGACGATGCCGCTGGCGCTGCCCATCCGACTGATCGGGATGGCGCGCAGCAGCGCGGCCATCAACACCACCGAAACGCCCAGCGCCGATGCACCGTGAAGCACCACCGCAAGCCACAGCAGGGTCGCCGAATGCGCCTGCTGGGCCATCAGGAAGCTGACGCCTCCGGCGGTGGCGAGGACCGCCAGAAGGAGCAGCAACTTCGGTGCGGGAACACCGCGCGACATCATCCTGCCCCAGCCCACGCGGGCGCTGATGCCTACCACCCCGGCCACCGCGGCGGTGAGGCCACCGGCAACCAGCGAGAAATCCAACTCGCGCACCGCAAAAAGGGGGATGTAGACGTTCGTCGCCTGGACGCCGATGCCGTTGATGAAGCCGAAGAGGGTCAGCGCGAAAATGATGAAGCGGGTTGAGGCCGCATCCGAGCCGGCCGGCCGCCCAGCCCCGGCGCGGGGCTTCGCTGGCGCCGGAACCGGCAGTAGCGGGACAGCTGCTACCACCCTGACGGCCAGGATTCCCAGCAGCGCAGCGACCACGGCCCCGGCCAGCGAGGCGCCGTGCCAGCCGATGACCGCGGCCAGCATGGGGAAGCCAACGCTGCCGATCAGCTGCGACACCTGGACGCCTGACTGCTTGACACCCGTCCAGGCGATGCGCTGGTCGTGCGGCACCCGCTGGGCGAGAATGCGGTTGGTGACGCCATTGGGGAAGGATTGGGCGAAGCCTGAGATCCCCGAGGCAAGCAGCAGGAATGCATACCCGGCCGGGAGCGCTGCAAGCCCCATGGCCAGCGCCGCCATGCCGAAGACCAGCAGGAGCAACCTGATGTCGGCCTGCCGGTCGGCGAATTTGCCGAAAGCCACGTTGCCGATGGCCGCGCAGCCAAAACACACCGTGGCGAGCAACCCGAACTGCGTCTCGCTGATGCCCAGATCGCGGATGATCAAGTCGCTGGTGGCGCTGAGCCCGTAGTTCAGCAGCGGGGCGATGCCTACCGCGGCAAGAAGGACGGATAGCAGCCCCAATCCCGGGCGTGCTGTGCTCTGCGACATTTTCATCCTTCGATTCAGCGGGCGGCCATCACCGACACCAAGTTTGGCACAGGTCACGCGGCACGGTGCCTTCCATGACATATCGACCCGGATGCTCGAATCCGCGACCCTGCAGGCATAGGATTTAAAAGGTGAATACTTATACCGTCCGTTCAGCGAAGACCAGCGATGTCCCTGCAATCCGGAACCTCGTGCGGCCACTGGCCGAGGAACGCATTCTGCTGGACAAGGAAGCGGTGACCTACTACGAGTCCATCCAGGAATTCGTGGTCGCCGAGGACGCCGACGGAAACGTGGTCGGCTGCGGCGGACTGCACGTGATCTGGGAAGACATTGCGGAGATCCGCACCTTGGCCACCTCCAACGAACTGCGCGGCAAGGGCGTGGGGCACGTGCTGCTCAACGAGCTGCTTCGGAGGGCGCGCGAGGTCGGCGTGCACCGGGTCTTCTGCCTGACCTTCGAGGTGAAGTTCTTCGAACGCCAGGGCTTCAGCGTCATGGCGGACCAGAGCGCCGTGGACCCGGCGGTGTACCAGGAAATCCTGTTGTCCCGCGACGAAGGCGTGGCCGAATTCCTGGACCTGGCAAGGGTCAAGCCGAATACGCTGGGCAACACCCGAATGATCATTTCCCTATAGTTCAATCCTCCATGGTGTCGAAGCGGGAACGGAAGACCAGGAACACCGCATAGGACAGCAGACCCGCGCCAACGAGCACCAGGGCAAGCGGGCCGAACTGCTGGCTGCCCAGCGCTTTCAGCGCCCCGTCGATGCCGGTCGATTCCTCTGGATCACCCTGCACGGTGGAAACAATGAAGAGCAGCCCCGCCGAACCCAGCACCAGGCCCTTGGCCGGGTAGCCGACGACGCCCGAAACGGTGATCGCCTTGCGCAGCCCCCGATGGCCGGAGGTCTGCAAGTCCTTCAGGAATCCGCGGGTAATCCCCCGGTAAATGAAGTAGCCGCCGACGCCGATCAGCACCAGACCCAGCGCAATCAAGGCTCCACGGCCAGCGGCGGAGCGCATCAGCGCTGCGCTGAAGGAGCTGGTGGCCTGCCCCGAATCGCTCTGGTTGCCGAGCGCGAATTGCAAAAATGCGCCGCCCAGCACGAGGAAAACGATCCCGGTTCCGGCATGCTTGAGCCTCTTGAGTACCTTGGGCTGGGGGAGCGCTGCCTGCGCGAGGGACCAGAAACCCAGCAGCCCAGCTCCGATCGCGCAAACCCACAACAGCACGATCCCCCACGGTTGGGCGGCCAACGTCTGCAATGCCCCGCTCTGGTCTGCCTCTGCGCTATCGCCGCGAGCAAGCAGCAAGGCGAGGAATCCGAGCATCGCGTGAAGCACCGCGTTGGCCACGTAGCCGAGCCGCGCCGCGCGCTGGAACCACGGGCTCCGGGCCGTCTGGCGCGCCTTGCCGGCAGCGGAAGAGATATCCATGCACTTAGCTTAGGTGCGCATCCGGGATTTGGCAGTACCTTTTAGCCGCCGCTCAGGAAGGCAGCCTGACGCCGTCGGGTTCGGCAACAGCCAAGCCGTCCTTGAGCAACCCGGCCAGCGCCCGCTCGCGTTGTTCCAGCGGGGATTCCAGCTTGCCCAAAGCCACGTACATCGCGTGGGTTTGCGTTGAGAGATCCGTCAGGAACGTTGTTTCCGGCACCGGATCTTCGTGCTCGCGCAGAATTGCCATGATGGCTCCGCGCACCTGTCGGTCGGTGCCATGCCACGCCTGCCCCTTGGGGGTGTAGTGCGGTTCGGGCTTGCCCGCGGCGATCCAGGCGCAGTCGTCAAAGACCGGGCACGACTCGCACTTGGGGCTGCGCGCGGTGCAGACCAGGGCACCGAGCTCCATGACGGAGATGTTCCAGAGGTTTGCCTCCCGGCGGCCGGCCGGCTGCACCTCGCGGGCCCGTGCGAACTCGCTGGCACGGGGGCTGGGTTCGGGCAGCGCCATGCCTCCGAACAGCCTGGCCTGGACGCGGCGGATATTCGTATCAACCACCACGGTGGGCTCGCCGAAAGCAAAGCAGGCGATCGCTGCTGCGGTGTAGTCTCCTACTCCGGGCAGCCTCCGCAGCTCGGCTTCGGTCTGCGGCACCTGTCCGTTGTATTCGGTGGTGATTTCCACTGCCGCCGCATGCAGGCGCTGGGCGCGGCGCGGATATCCGAGCCTGCCCCAGGCCTTCAAGGCCTCGGACAACGGTTCTGCCGCCAGATCTTCCGGGGCGGGCCAACGCTTCATCCACTCTTCCCAGACCGGAAGCACCCGAACCACCGGCGTCTGCTGCAGCATGAATTCACTGACCATGACCGCCCACCCGGTGACCCCGGGACGACGCCAAGGCAGGTCGCGCTGGTTGTTCAGATACCAATGATTGATCTTCTCGTGGATTTGCTGCACACTTCCACTCTAAGTCAGCGGATTCACGGTGCAGAACTGCTGGATGTCACACGGTGCGGCCATGCAATGAACTAGCCTTAAGCCATGAGCAACACATCGGGGGGCCAGCCATCGGCCCGCGTCTACCGGCGCCGGCGCATCACCGTGGCTGTTCTGGCTCTCGTACTTGTAGGCCTCATTGCCTGGGGTGTCACCGCAGTCATCGGGATGTTCGGCACAGGCGACGATCCCAAGGCATCGACGCCCGCTCCCGTCGAAGCCTCGCCCAACACCTCCGGGCCCTCCGAAGAATCGGCATCCAACGCCTGCAAAGCCGGGGAAATCGCCATCACTGCAACCACCGACAAGCAGTCCTACGCATCAGGCGAAGACCCGGTGCTCACCCTTGGAATTGAAAACACGTCCAAGCGGGACTGCGAGCTGAACGTCGGCACCAGCCAGCAGGAATTCTTGATCTCCAGCGGTTCCGACAGGATCTTCTCCACGGTCGACTGCCTGAGCAACGGCGAGGACGTCGTGCTGGGTTTTGCCGCCGGCCAGAAGGAAAGCGCGAAGTTCACCTGGAACCGCACCCGGTCCGCACCGGGCTGCAAGGCGGTCAACGTGCAGCCGCTGCCGGGGACCTACAAGTTCACCGCGGCGATCGGCGAGCTGACCAGCGAGCCGGCGACGTTCGTGCTCAAGTAGCCGATTTTTCCGCGCGGGCCTAGATATAGCGGTCCAGCAACGAGGATTCGGCCATGCGGGCGAGGCCCTCGCGGATCGAGCGGGCACGCTGTTCTCCTACGCCCTCGATCTCCATCAGCTGGCTGGTCGTGGCGGCCATGAGCAGCTGCAGGTTGTCGAAGGACGCGACCAGGCGTTCGCCGATGGCCTTGGGGACCGTGCGGATCTGCGACAACAGGCGGTAGCCCTTCGGAGTGAGCGTATCCTCCTGGTCCGCGGTCGAATTCGGGAACAGGATCCTTGTCAGCGCCTCGGGTTCGATCAGCTGTGCATCGGAGATCTCGTGCAGCTTCTCCAACGCCGCCTCGATGTCCAATTCCTGCCCCTCGGCATGGGAGTAGTCGCGCAGCAGCAGCTGGTTGTCGATCTGGATGCCGGCCAGCAGTTCGGTGTGCTGGGAGGCCAGCAGGCGGCCGTCCGCGCCGAGCTCCAGCACGGAACGCGAAATCTCTTCGCTGGTGCGGCGCAGCATCTCGGTGCGCTGCAGCACCGCCAGCACCTCGCGGACCGTGGCGGTGTCCTCGATCTCCGCCGCCGACAGCGCGCTGGTCACCTGGTCAAGCCGGTGGCGGTAGCGTTCAAGGGTGGCAATCGCCTGGTTTCCGCGGGCCAGCAGCCGTTCGGCAGGCTCGAGCACGTGGCGCTCGCCGGCGGCATAAAGGGTGATGGTCTGCATGGACTGCGACACCGATATCACCGGGAATCCGGTTTGCACGGCGACGCGTTCCGCGGTGCGGTGCCGGGTGCCCGATTCCTGGGTCTCGATGCCTGCGTCGGGCATCAGCTGCACTCCGGCCTGCAGGATCTGGCGGGCCGAGGCGTCCAGGATGATTGCACCGTCCATCTTGGCCAGCTCGCGCAGGCGGGTGGGGGTGTAGTCCGTATTGATCCGGAAACCGCCCGAACAGATGGATTCGACCTCCTTGTCGTGCCCCAGCACGATCAGTGCGCCGGTGCGTCCGCGCTGGATGCGTTCCAGGCCTTGGGCCAGCTCGGTGCCCGGGGCGATCCGGGCCAGGGTGGAGAGAAGTTCGGGTGCGGGATGCGATTTCAACGTGCGTCCTTTCAGCGGGCAGCAGCTCCCATTTTATCGTGTGGGCTTCTGCCTCTGGTTGAACGCGATATCCAGTGCCTGGGCAATGTTCTCCACCTGGAAAACGCGGATGCCATCGGGCACGTTTTTCAGCGGTTCGGGGGTTGCCGGAGCCATGGCGAAGGAGAAGCCCAAGCGCTGGGCCTCGGTGATGCGCCGCGCAATCTCCGGGACCTGGCGGACCTCTCCGGCAAGCCCCACCTCGCCGAAGGCGACGAAATCCTGCGGCAGTGGGAACTCGTTCAGCGAGGAGGCCAGCGCCAGCGCGCAGGACAGGTCCGCGGCCGGCTCGCTGATCTTCACCCCGCCGACGGTGGCGATGTAGGAGTCCATGGAGGAAAGGTCCATGTGGGCGCGGGCCTGCAGGACGGCGACCACCATCTGGGCGCGCGCGGCGTCCAGCCCGCTGGTAGCCCGGCGCGGCGCGGGCCCGCTGCCGCGTGAGAGCAGGGTCTGCACCTCGGCCACCAGCGGCCTTCGGCCTTCAAGCGTGACCGTGATGCAGGTACCCGGAACGGGGTTGCGGGTGCGGGTGACGAAGAGCTTGGAGGGGTCGGTCAGCGATTCAATGCCGTCCTCGTTCAGGTCGAAGCAGCCGACCTCGTCCGTTGCCCCGTAGCGGTTCTTCAGCGCACGAAGTATGCGCAGGCGGGAATGCTTCTCGCCGTCGAACTGGCACACCACGTCCACCAGGTGCTCCAGCAGGCGGGGGCCCGCCACCGAGCCTTCCTTGGTCACGTGCCCGACCATGATGGTGGTCATGCCGCGGGTCTTGGCCGCGTTGATGATGGAGGCCGCCACCTCGCGCACCTGCGAGACGCCGCCGGCCGCGCCGTCGACCTCTGCGGAGGAGAAGGTCTGCACCGAGTCGAGGATCAGCAGCTGCGGGTTGATCTCCTGGATCTGCCCCAGCGCCAGCGAGAGGTCGGTTTCGGCCGCCAGGTAGAGGTTGTCCGCGACGGCGTTGATGCGTTCGGCGCGCGATTTCACCTGCGCCGCGGATTCCTCGCCGGTCAGGTAGAGGACTTTCAGCCCGGTGTTGGCGGCCTTGGCGGCCACATCCAGCAGCAGCGTGGACTTGCCGACCCCGGGCTCCCCGGCCAGCAGGATGGCCGCGGCCGGCACGAGGCCGCCGCCCAGCACGCGGTCCAGCTCGGAGACCCCGCTGGGACGGAATGCGGCTTCGGAGCCGTCGATCTGCGCAATGGGCTTGGCCGGATGGGCGACCTTGGCCGCGGGGGCGGTGCGCGCGGAGACCACGCCGACCTCTTCCACGGTGCCCCAGGCCTGGCATTCGCCGCAGCGGCCCACCCATTTAACCGTGGTCCAGCCGCATTCGGAGCACTTGTAGCTCGCGGTGGATTTGCTGCGTGTGGAAGTTTTGGCCATGGCTTAATGCTAGCGACCCGCTAGGACAACTTGGGCAGCGCCCCGATGGCTGCCTCGTGGTCGAGTCCGGCGGCCTCCAGCAGATCCACCAGCATCGGGCGCAGCAGCAGCACCAGGCCTTCGCCCTGCAGGCCCTCGACGCCCAGCGCCCGCGGGTCGAGCTGCGCGGCGGCGGCGGCCAGCTGGCTGCGGGCGTTTTTCTCGAACTTGTTCTGCCCGGCCAGATTAGGTTCACGCACCGAATGCGCCAGCGCGTTGATGCCCTCGGAAACCTCGCGCAGCAACGGCGCCAGGTTGGCCGATCCTTCCGGGGTCAGTGCGCTGTTGCTCAGCACCGAGGAGAGCCTGCGGGCGAAGACGCGGGCGTTGCGGGCGGCCCAGTCGTAGTGGTTGAAACGATCCGAAAGCCGGGCGAGTTCCTCGCGGTGGCGCCGGCCGGCAGGGGAGAGCATCGCGATTTCCTGGGCCGCCCTGAATGCTCCGGGCAGCTGGTCCAGGTGCTTTTGGGTGGCTCGGGCCTTGATCAACGCATGGAACGCAGCCCTGCGGTCATCGTCGCGGATCGCCCAAGAGCATTCCAGCATCGCTTCGGACAGTTCCTTGAACAGCTCCGAGAGTGCGGCCACCGGGGTGCGGCGCGGATCCGAGGGCCACAGGATGATGATCAGCAGCGCCAGCACCGAACCGGTCAGCGCATCCAGGGACCTTGAGAAGGGCCCGTCCACGCTGATCGGAAGCAGCACCACCAGCGCAGACTGCATACCCAGCTGGGTGGAGAAGATCGGACCGGAATCCAGATAGCGGGCCACCACCAGGCTCAACGACATCACCACGGCCGCCTGCCAAATGCCTTGGCCGAGCCAGTGCATGAGCGTATCGCCCAGGGCCACGCCCAGGGTGCAGCCGAGCGCCACCTCGGCGGTGCGGCGTACGGTGGTCGCGCCGCCGAAACCCAGCGAGATCAGCGCGCTGGTCGCGGCGAAGATCGGCTGGGTGTGCCCCAGCAGCGTGTCGGCCACCCAGTAGGCGCCGACTGCGCCGAGGGTCATGCGGATGATCCGCGGCAGGGAGTTCCTTGCGCGGACCAGGCCAGCGGCATTGCGCCGGGCCAGGAAGTTCGTGAGGTCTCGGCGCTTGCTGCCGGAGGTGCGAGCGATGGCCATGAGCATAGTCTTTCATGAGCTGTGCAGGCTCCCGGGGCAGGGACACAGCAATCGCGGTGATCAGGATCACCGAAAGTTGCAGGGGTTGTTAACCTTTCGTTCACCTTCGCTGGGGGATCTGGTTACTTTGGCTCCTTAGCCTCATAAGTGAAGCAGGACAAATGTCCGCTCGAAGGTTCAGATTCTTATCTACCAACTCTTATGGGGAGTAACTCTCGTGAAGCTCAATCGTCTTGGCAGTGCAGCTGCTGTTCTTTCTGTCGCAGCTCTCGCACTGACCGCCTGCGGTTCCGACAACCCGACCGGCGCCGCCGGCGCATCGGCGTCGGGCGAAACCCCGGCGGCCAACGCCGCGGTTTCCGGCACCCTGACCGGCATCGGCGCTTCGAGCCAGAAGTCGGCCATGGAAGCCTGGATCACCGGCTTCAAGGCCGAAAACCCGCAGGCCAACGTCCAGTACTCGCCGGACGGCTCGGGTGCCGGCCGCAAGGCGTTCCTGGCCGGCGGCGCGCAGTTCGCCGGTTCGGATGCCTACCTGAAGCCCGAAGAAGCAGAAGAAGCCAAGCAGGTCTGCGGCCCGGACGGCGCCTTCAACGTCCCGGCCTACGTTTCCCCGATCGCGGTGGCCTTCAACCTGGACGGCGTCGACGAGCTGAACCTCGATGCCGGCACCATCGCCAAGATCTTCAAGAAGGAGATCACCACCTGGAACGATGAGGCCATCGCCAAGCAGAACCCGGAAGCCACTCTGCCGGACACCGCCATCACCGTGGTGCACCGCAATGACGAATCCGGCACCACCGAGAACTTCGTCGAGTACCTGAAGGCCGCCGCGGGCGACGTCTGGACCTACGAGGTCTCCGGCGACTGGCCATCGGACATCCAGTCGGAGAACGCCAAGGGCACCTCCGGCGTGGTCTCCACCACCGGCTCGACCGACGGCGCCATCACCTACGCCGACTTCTCCGCCGTGGGCGACCTGTCCACCGTGAACGTCAAGGTCGGCGACGAGTACACCAAGATTTCCGCCGAGGCCGCGGCCAAGGCCCTGGAAACCGCCACCCCGGTCGAGGGGGCCGCCGAGAACGACCTGGCCCTGGACCTGGAGCGCGACACCACCGAGGCCGGCACCTACCCGATCGTGCTGCTCTCGTACCACATCTTCTGCACCACCTACAAGGACCAGGCAACCGTCGACCTGGTGAAGGCCTTCGGCAACTACGCCGTCTCGGCCGAGGGCCAGAAGACCGCTTCGGACTCGGCCGGCAACGCCCCGCTGTCGGCCAGCATGGAAGAGAAGGCAGCGGCTGCCATCGACTCCATCACCGTCGCCAAGTAGCACCCCGCCGGGAAACCGGCACCCGGCGCGGGCGGGCAACCGCCCGCGCCAAACCCCCTCCACCCCCGCAGCGCAAGCTGCAACACCCCTCCAATATCCGTAAAGGCTTTAGCCAATGACTACCAATGCTTTGACGAGCAAGTCATCGACTTCCGGCCGCGCCGGGGACAAGATCTTCTCAGGCGCCGCGCTCGGCGCCGGTGTACTGATCCTGATCACCCTGTTCGCGGTGGCGGTCTTCCTGCTCATCCAGGCCCTGCCGACGTTCATGGCCGATCCGGCCGATATTTCCGGCGGCGCCGGCTTCCTCTCCTACATCTGGCCGATCGTCGTCGGCACCGTCATCGCGGCGGCCATCGCACTGCTGATCGCCACCCCCGTCGGGCTGGGCGTGGCGCTGTTCATCTCGCACTTCGCCCCGCGCCGGATCGCCGGCCCGCTGGGCTACGTGATCGACCTGCTGGCCGCCATCCCGTCGGTCATCTACGGCGCCTGGGGCTACATGGTGCTGGCCCCGGCGCTGGTGCCCGGCTACGACTGGCTGGCCAGGAACCTGGGTTTCATCCCGATTTTCGAAGGCCCCGCCAGCCAGACCGGCAAGACCATGCTCACCGCCGGCATCGTGCTGGCCGTGATGGTGCTGCCGATCATCACCTCGCTGTCGCGCGAAATCTTCCTGCAGACCCCGAAACTGCATGAGGAAGCCGCCCTGGCGCTGGGCGCCACCCGCTGGGAAATGATCACCACCGCGGTGCTGCCCTTCGCCCGCCCCGGCATCATCTCCGCCACCATGCTCGGCCTGGGCCGCGCACTGGGCGAGACCATGGCCGTGGCCCTGGTCCTGTCCACCGGCAACCTCATCCCGTCGCTGATCAAGTCCGGCAACCAGACCATCGCCGCCGAGATCGCGCTGAACTTCCCCGAGGCCTTCGGGCTGCGCCTGGCCGAGCTCATCGCCGCCGGCCTGGTCCTGTTCCTGATCACCCTGGTCGTGAACATGATCGCCCGGGCAATCATCGCCCGCCACAAGGAATTCTCCGGAGCCAACTGATGAGTGCCATGACTACTTCCGAACGCAGAAATACCGCAACGCCGCCGACCGGCCCGAGCCGCAAGCGCAACTCGCTGGCCAAGGGCAAGCTGCCCAAGTGGGCCGTCCCGGCCGTCGCCGGCGGATCGATCATCCTGGGCGCGGCGGGCTCCACGCTGACCGGCTTCAACGTGGCGACCTTCGCCATCTACTCCGCGGTGATCTTCCTGGTCGCCGCCTCGGTGGCCACCACCGTGGTCGAGGGCAAGCGCCGCGGCAAGAACGCGACCTGGACCTACCTGATCTACGCATCCTTCATCCTGGCGCTGATCCCGCTGGCTTCGGTGCTCTACACGGTGCTGGAAAAGGGCCTGCCGGGCATGAACATGCACTTCCTGTTCAGCTCGATGAACGGCATCACCGGGGCGGTCGACAACCAGACCGTTGAAAACGGCACCCCGGTGCTCGGCGGCGCCTACCACGCGCTGATGGGCACCTTGCTGATCACCCTGTGGGCCACCGTGATCTCGGTGCCGGTGGGCATGCTGACCGCCATCTACCTGGTCGAGTACGGCAAGAACGGCCCGCTGGCCCGCGCCATCACCTTCTTCGTCGACGTGATGACCGGCATCCCGTCCATCGTGGCCGGCCTGTTCGCGGCCGCGTTCTTCGGCCTGCTCCTGGGCCCGAACTCCCGCATGGGCATCGTCGCGGCGGTCGCCCTGAGCGTGCTGATGATCCCGACCGTGGTCCGCTCCACCGAGGAAATGCTCAAGATCGTCCCGAACGAGCTGCGCGAAGCCTCCTACGCGCTGGGCGTGCGCCGCTGGCGCACCATCCTGAAGGTGGTCATCCCGACCGCAATCTCCGGCATCGCCTCCGGCGTGACCCTGGCGATCGCCCGCGTCATCGGCGAAACCGCCCCGATCCTGGTCACCGCCGGCATCGCCAGCAACATCAACCTGAACGTGTTCGCCAACTGGATGTCCACGCTGCCCACGTTCATCTACTACCAGATCATGACGCCGACCAGCCCGACCAACGTCGACCCGTCGATCCAGCGCGCCTGGGCCGCGGCCCTGCTGCTGATCCTCATGGTCATGGCGCTGAACCTGGCCGCCCGGTTGATCGCCAAGCTCTTCGCTCCAAAGAAGGGCCGTTGAGCTAGCGCTCCGGCCTTCGAAACCCCAAGAATTTTCAAGGACAAACACCATGGCAAAACGCATCGACGTCAACGACCTGAACGTCTACTACTCCAAGTTCCGCGCGGTTGAAGGCGTGTCCATCAACATCGAGCCGAAGTCCGTCACCGCCTTCATCGGTCCGTCCGGCTGCGGCAAGTCCACCTTCCTGCGCACCCTGAACCGCATGCACGAGGTCATCCCCGGCGGCCGCGTCGAGGGCGAAGTCCTGCTGGACGGCGACAACCTGTACGGCCCGGGCGTGGACCCGGTGACCGTGCGCAGCCAGATCGGCATGGTCTTCCAGCGCCCGAACCCGTTCCCGACCATGTCCATCAAGGACAACGTGCTGGCCGGAGTGAAGCTGAACGGCAAGAAGATCTCCAAGTCCGATGCCGACGCGCTGGTGGAGAAGTCGCTGCGCGGCGCGAACCTGTGGAACGAGGTCAAGGACCGCCTGGACAAGCCGGGCTCGGGCCTCTCCGGCGGCCAGCAGCAGCGCTTGTGCATCGCCCGCACCATCGCGGTCAAGCCGGACGTGATCCTGATGGACGAACCGTGCTCGGCGCTGGACCCGATCTCGACCCTGGCCATCGAGGACCTGATCAACGAGCTGAAGAACGACTACACCGTGGTGATCGTGACCCACAATATGCAGCAGGCCGCCCGCGTCAGCGACAGGACCGCATTCTTCAACATTGCGGGCACCGGCAAGCCGGGCAAGCTCATCGAGTTCAACGACACCGCCACCATCTTCTCCAACCCGGAGCAGAAGGCTACCGAAGACTACGTCTCAGGACGCTTCGGATAAAGATTTCGTCTACCGCCTGCCGTCAGCAGGTTGGTAGATGAACCGGAAGGGGGGTCTTCCGGGGATCCTGGAGGGGATCACCGCCAGCGGCGCACCGAAAGGTGCGCCGCTGGTTTTTAAACCATCGGTGCTCAGCCGCGGGCCGCCGTGCTGGCTCCGGCCTGTCCGGCGACGGCACGGGATGACCGGGCCAGCAGCACTGCGGCGGCCACAAGCCACGGCGGCAGGAGCACGTAGCACAGGAAGCCGCCCGGAGGGATGTGCAGCGCCCCCAGCAGCCCTAGGATCCCCAGCGCTGCGGTGGTGTAGGCGAACCACGAAGGCAGCAGGCCGGTGCGCCGGGCGCCGAGCCCCATGGCGATCAGCGCAGTGCTCAGCCCGGTGAGGGTCACGAACCAGCCGTGGACCTGCAGGTAGGCCAAG
Source organism: Glutamicibacter protophormiae (assembly GCF_014647495.1). Taxonomy (GTDB): domain Bacteria; phylum Actinomycetota; class Actinomycetes; order Actinomycetales; family Micrococcaceae; genus Glutamicibacter; species Glutamicibacter protophormiae. The sequence goes on along the minus strand of NZ_BMPH01000017.1, from coordinate 43,012 downwards.
GCGCCCACGCCGGCCTGGTCGGCGCTCTCGGCGGCAACCAGCATCGACTGGTTTGCCCATGCCGTCACCGCCAGGCCCGCCGCCGATAACAGCCAACCCGCATGGATGGCCGCCGAGTACCCCGATTTCGTGCCGGGAATTGGTGCTTTGCGGCATCGCGGATTTCCAGGTCTGCGCCATCGCGGAGGACGGAGGGCAGGCCGTCGAATTGTCCGAACTGCACCGGCCCGATGTGGTGATCATGGATCTGCGGATGCCGGTGCTCGACGGCATCGCAGCCACCGGCCGCCTCGTTTCACGCACCCCGCCTCCGGCGGTGCTGGTGTTGAGCATGTTCGGCGACGAGGACCTCGTGCTGGCCGCGCTGCGGGCCGGCGCCCGCGGCTACCTGCTCAAGGGCGCCGGCGAAGTGCAAATTGAACGCGCGGTGCGCGCGGTAGCCGCCGGGGAGGCGATCTTCGACGCGCAGATCGCCTCGCGGGTGCTGGCGTATTTCGACCAGCCAACGGATCCCGCGCTGGCGGCGCTGCCGATGCTCACCGAACGCGAGCTCCAGGTGCTGCGGTTGATGGACAGGGACTTGGGGAATGCGGCAATTGCCGCGGAATTGGGCGTCGCGCTGAAAACAGTGCGGAACCACGTGTCGAATATCCTTGCCAAGCTTCAGGTGCGGGACCGGTACGAAGCCATGCAGCGTTTGCACGCCCGTGACCAGGACCTGCGCTGAACGCAGGGCTGCCGCACTCCCGAATAAGTTTGTAAAGCTCCCTTGACTGTAAAGGAAGCTTAACCATGAGGTGGTGTCACGAGAAAGATCCGACAGGAGGAAAAACAATGCCTGAGACCCAGAAGTCGGCCTGGGGCCGCATGCGTTCGGGCGGCGGTGCCCGCAAGCTTGTTGTGCTGAGCCTTGGCGGGGGCCTGGCCGCCGCAGTCGGCCTTGCGGCTGCCGTCGCCGCAGCGGGGCCCTCGGAACGTTTCCTGGCGACACTTCTGGTCTTCGGATTCAGCTTCTGGATGCCGTTCGGCGCGCTGCTCTGGCTGCTGCTGGTCGACCGGGACACCCTGACAGGCGCCCCGAAGAATGTGGAAGACTCAGTTGAATTCCGCTGGAGCGAGCGTGCGGCGGCCGGGGTATTCCGGGATCTGCTGCTGGCCTTGGGTGTTGGTGCGGCCGTACTGAGCATTCTCCAGATCACGACGGGCCTGGCCTTGCAGTGGCCGTTGAGCCTGGTGCTCGCAGGTGTCCTGATCCTGGCGATGGCCGATTTCGGCATCCGGTTCCAGCTGGCCAAGAGGGCTGAAAGCTAGTGCAGAACTCATTGGCAGAACGCCGCAAGGCCAGGGGACTGTCACAGCAGGCGCTCGCCGACGAGCTCGGTGTTTCGCGCCAGAGCATCATCTCGCTGGAGAAGGGGCGGTACGATCCCTCGCTGCCGCTGGCGTTCAAGCTGGCAGCGGTGTTCGGGTGCGCTATCGAGGAATTGTTCACCCCGGAGCCCGAATAGGTCGACCGGAGGCTAGAAGAGCGGGCTGATGGCCAGGGTGAGCACCGCGCCGCCGAAGACGCACACCACGGGCGTCAGCACCCAGTGCCAGGCCACCCTGGCGACATTGCGCCAGAAGACCGACTCGAAGGCCTGGTTCTTGCCGGCGCCCACGATGCCGCTGGTGACGGTCTGGGTGGTGGACAGGGGCAGGTGGAAGACCAGTGAGCCGATGAACAGCATGATGGCGGAAACGCCTTGGGCGATCATGCCGCGCATCGGGTCGAAGTTCACCAGGCGGCGCCCCAGCGTGTGGGTGATGCGCCAGCCGCCCAGCAGCACGCCGAAGGACAGGGCGACGCCGGCGGCCAGCTGGATGGCCCAGGTCACCGGCCCGGGATCCATGGCGTCCCCGGTGATCAGCACCAGCGCAATCAGGGCTCCGGTGCGCTGGCCGTCCTGCAGGCCCAGCCCGAGGGCCGAGGCGCAGGCGGTGACCGCTTGGCCGGCGCGCGATACCTCGTTCACGGTACGCGAGGTATTGTGCCGCACCAGCCACATCGCGGGGATCACCACCAGGTAGGACAGCGTGTAGGCGATGACCGGGGAGATCAGCAACGGCAGCAGGACCGAGCCCACTAGCAGCGCCCAGGCGCCGGACATCGAGGCATCCCCCATGAACGCCGCGGCGCCGCTGGCGCCCACCAAGGCGGAGAGCAGCGAGTGCGTCGAGCTCATGGGCAAGCCGCGCCACCAGCAGTACAGGCCCCAGGCGCCTGCGGTCAGCAGGCCGCAGATCACCAGCTTCAGCCCGTCGATGCCGTCCGGCACGTTGAAGTTCAGGGCGTCGACCAGCGCAGTGCTCAAGCCGGAGGTGGCGATGGTGCCCAGGAAGGCGAAGAACGACGCCACCACGACGGCCACGACCGGGGTCAGCGCCCTGGTGCGCACCGCGGCCGCCACCGCAGTGGAAGCGTCCCTGAATCCGTTGAGCACGGCGTAGCCCAGGGTCAGGGCCACCGCGACGGCCGTAAGGGACGAAATAACGGTCATGGGCCTTAAGACTCCTTGACCAGTACGCGGCCCAGGTGATCGGCGAACTGGCGCAGGGTGTTGGCGGTGAGCATCAGGTGGTCCGCCACACGCTGGTGGCGGTGGATCGTGCTGGCCTTGGAGAAGGTCGCGATTTCATCCACCCAGACCAGATGGGTCCGCGCCGCACGCTTGGAGGACTGCACCATCTGCAGCCAGTTGTCTTCCAGGTCGTCGAGGTTGTTCAGCCGCTGGACCGAGTCGGAGGCCAAGTCGGCCAGCTGCGAGATGAGCTCGAGCTGCTCCGAGGAGCGCTCCGAGAGCGGAGTGGAGCCGATGTTCATGATCAGCTCGCCGGTGCCGCGCAGCTGCTCCATGGTTTCGTGCAGCAGCCTCGAGAGCGTGTACATGTCCTCGCGGGGCAGCGGGCTGATGTAGCTGGTCCGCAGGTGGGTTAGGACCGCGTGGACCAGGTCCGAGGCCTCGGCCTCGGCCGTGGCCAAGTCGCGCAGCTGCTGCGGGCGCCCCTCCGGATTGCCGATCATCTCGGAGACGCTGGCGACCGAGCGTCGAATCGTTGCGGCAAGGTCGCGCAGCAGTTCAATGCCGCGCGAGGCTGAGGGAAAGATCTGGAACTTCACTTTGTACGGCGCACCATTCAACTAGGGCATGAGAGCAGGTACCAACGCAGAACAGTTTACGTCGTTGAAGTGAACACAAGAATAATGGTGGTGCCGGACCGGGAACGCCTCTCGGCGGAAGGCCGCTCTAGGCGGCAGAGTTTTGGAGCCCGGGGTTACCAGCAGCCCGGCACCGACTCCTAGTTTTCTCGCTTCAAGCGCTTGCTGTCAACCGCCTGCTCGAATGCGTGCCGTTTCTCACGTTATCGCCTCAGCGACTTCTCGATCCCGCTGATTCCCAGCAGGGCGCAGCAGAACCAGATCGCGCCGGCCGGGCCCATGCCCGCCGCCACGGTGCTCGCGATAATCGGCAAACCTACTTGTCCGAGTCGGTTTCCCATGAGACGGACGGCCAGTGCGGCACCCCGGTCTGCCGGTTCCACCGAGGTGGAGATCATGGTCATCGTCAACGGCTGGCCCAGGCCCAGGAAGAATCCGCCGACCAGCATGGCGGTGCCCGAGATCCACAGCGACTCGATGAAGAACGGCGCGATGGCGATGGTGGCGGCCGCCAGGTACAGGCTCGTCGTGAGCAGCGCCGGGCGGCTGAAGTGCGTGGAAAGCTGCGGGATCACCAGGCGCGAGGCCACCGAGGCGCAGCCGCGAATGGCCAAAAGCACACCAACTGCCACCGGTGTGACGTTATGTTGCTCGGCCACCAGCGGCAGGAAGGCCGTGAGGATGTCCAGCATGGACAGCAGTGTCAGGGCCGCGAACATGTGGGAGGTCATGCCGCGCACCCGCAGGATGGCCAGGGCGGAGGTCTTGGGCCGGTCCGCGGCTATGGGGGCGGTGTTCTTGGTGGTCGCCGGCTGCAGGTTGGCCAGCAGCAGCGGGGCCGCCAGCAGCGAACAGCCCGCGCCGATCCACAGGGACAGGCTGATGCTGGCGATGCGTTCGGGGGAATCGGCCGAGGTCCCCGTGCCCAGGATCAGGCCCGCGGCCAGCGGGCCGAGGAACTGGCCGGCCGAATACGCTGCGGTGAACCAGCCGAACCCCTTGTCCAGGTCCTTGTCCGGGAGGAACCGCGCGATGGAGGACTGCCCGCCGATGGTGAACATCAGGTGCCCCATGCCCAGCACGGCGCTTGCCGCGGCAACCAGCAGCGCGTTGGGGGACAGCGCGATGCCCGCCCCGCCCACCGCCAGCAGGCCGATGCCGCCCAGCATCAGGTAGCGGATTTGGCGCATGCGGGAGCTGAGCCTGCCCAGCGAAATCGCGGTGGCCAGGGGCAGCAGCGCGTAGGCGGCGGTGACCGCGCCGACGGTGACGGGACCGGAGTCCAGCGCGATGAGCTTGTAGGTGGTGACCGGGCGGATCAGGTTCAAGGCCGTCTGGGACAGCAGCGCGGTGGCGATCAGGGCCAGGAGCCAGCGCAGGGTGCCCGAGGATGCTGCCTTGTTGTTCGCGGTCACGCACCGGCCCTTCGCTTGAAGAATTCTGCCGTCCCAATCCTAAGGCCAAGGGGCGGCGGGGCCGTTTTTTGTTGCTAGTCCAGCGAGCCTTGGCGCCACATTCGGGCGCAGGTCTCCAGGTCCCGGGCGGTGTTGTCCAGTGAGCGCGCTCGCAGGGTCAGGTTGGTGCCGCGCTCGCTGCTGGCCGCGTCCGCGGCGTCGGCGTGCTCGGTCATTCCCAGGGCCAGGACCCTGCAGTAGGCGGCCGTGCGTTCGAGGGCGTGGGCGAAATCCCCGTTGAATGCCCCGGAGAGAATCGAGCTGGTCATCTTCTTCAGCTCCTCGGCGCTCGGCGGCTCGGCTGCGCCGGCGACGATGCGTTCGACTTCCGCGCGGTGGGCCCCGGCGGAGAACCGGGCCGCCATGACATCGGGCATGTTCAGGGTGGCGGTGCGGACCGCGTACAGGCGCCAGAGCGCGCCGGGCAGCGAATGCGCCGGAGCCTCGCTCCAGAGCTCGGCGAGCACCTCGATGCCTTCGTCCTCGGCGACGGCAATCAGCCGCCGGGTCACCTCGGGGTCGTTGTTGGCCAGTCCCTGCTGGACAAAGGCGCGCGCGGAAAGGTGGGCGGCCTCCGAAACCCGCGCGGGATCCGCCCCGCCTTCATAGGGCTCGAAGTCGATGGGGGCGAAGGGGCGGGGTTTGTGATGCCGGTACCCCGACTCGTGGGCGGTTTGCGATCCGGAACGTGCACCTCTCATGGCGACAAGGTTACTCCCTTCTCCTTGGCGTTTTCCGGCGCCTGTGATGTCGATCCAACTCGATTAAGGATGGGAGGGCACTTCGGGTATTATGGTTTCTGGCCGTAGGCCGTGCGCCTTTAGCTCAGCTGGTAGAGCACTGGACTTTTAATCCATTGGTCGCGGGTTCGATCCCCGCAGGGCGCACCAGCCAGGACCCCGCCGCTGCCGGATTTCACCGGAGGAGGCGGGGTTTCTTTCATTTCGGCAGCAGGCTATCCGTCGAGGCAGGCCGCCAGCGCGCGGCGCACGATCGGCCCAAAATCGAGAGCCTCGTCCACGGTGATGCGGTGCAGAAGCGCGCCGTCGAGGGTTGCCATGAGGAATCTGGTGCAGTCCAGCGGGTTCTTCGCGCCTAGCGCGGCCAGGGTCGCGGTGGTCCAGTTCTCGAAAGTTTTCCGGTTGTCCTTCAGCGGCGCGACGAGCTCCGGGGAATGGACCAGATCGATGAACAGCGCGTAGCGGGCCAGTGTCCGGGTGCGGAAAGGCCCGCTTTGCCTCTCAAGGAGGCGGGTGAAGGCGGCTTGGGCTGCCGCCCGGTCGAGCAGCGGCGCGGCCTGTCCGAAATCCTCGCGCTCCCGTTGGGCGAGGTGCGAAGTTACGCCTTCAACGAGTGCCTGGCGGGTGCGGAAGTAGTTCGACGTCGATCCGGCGGGAAGCTCCGCTGCGCGGTCAACGCGGGCATGGGTCAATGCCTTGAGGCCCAGCTCCCCGAGGATCTGCAGGGCCGCGTCGAGGGCCCGTTCACTGCGTGGCGGTCCCTGGGGGATCAAAGTGTCCATGCCCCCATTCTCCAGCACTATAAAATTAGTGACAAGTCACTATGAACGTAGTATTCTGTCTGCGTGGGGAATCTCCCCGAACACGAGAATGTCCTGCCAGCGGCGCGGCCGCCGGCCGGCGGCATTCGGCGGCAAGAAACCCGGTGGGTGCCCTTGCGAAATTTCCGTCCAACCGGGCTCCATCGTGAAGCTGCCCGGCACGGCGGATGAGGAATAAGCCCAGGCTCCTTTGGCGATGCCCGCGGTGCCGGACCCCTGGCCCAGGCGCAGGGCGGCGGTCCGGTGAAGGAAGCCCGAAAATGTGCCGTGGTGGGATGAGGAATGACTACTGCAAGCCAAACCTTGCCGGCAATGCCGGCAGTAGAGGGTGTCGAGCATGAATACGTGGAGGTCGCCGGCGGGCGCATGCACGTAGCTTCAAGGGGAACCGGTGATCCGATCCTCTTGCTGTCGGGGTTCGGGCAGTCGTGGTGGGAGTGGCGGGATATCATGCCTGCGCTGTCCGACGCCGGCTATCGGGCTATCGCTCCGGACCTGCGCGGAGAAGGGTGGACCCGGCTTCCTTTCCGGCAGATCGATCGAACGCGCCGGGCCGAAGACATCCTGGAGTTACTGGACCTGCTCGGCTTGGGAAAAGTACGTGTGGTCAGCCACGACATGGGGTCCGTATCCGCATTCCAACTCGCTTTCGCGCACCCGGAGCGGATCGCCAGCCACGTGATGATTTCAGTTCCGCCGCCGCAGATGAGATTCCATGTCGGCATGGTTCCGGGCATGCGGCACCTGTGGCATCAGGAAGCGCTTTCGGTGCCCGGCGTGGGTTCCTGGCTCATGCGTTCGGGCAGGGTGCCCCGGCACTTCTTTTCCCCGGTATTTTTTCCCCGCCCGCTGGATCCTGCGGTCCTGGACCAGTACCTGGCACTGATGCAATACGAGGATTCCGCCCGCGCTGCCGTGCCCTTGTGCCGCCGCATGGTTCTGCCCGAGCTGGCGCGCATCGTTGGCGGCAGGTACCGGGCCGCACGCTTTGCCATGCCTACCCTGTTCATTTTCGGCACGGAGGATTCCGGATTCCCGCCCTCCGTCACCGGCAAGGCCTTCGCCGACACCACGCTGTACGGGCCGGATGTGCGGCTGGGGTTGATCGAAGAGGCAGGGCACTTCGTGGTGGATGAGCAGCCCGCGGCGGTGGCGGACGCAGTCCTCGCGTTCTTCGCCTCCCTTGAGCCGGAAGCGGCCGATGACAGGGATGAATAGTCAGAGCTGAAGTTCCAGGTCCTCGGCCGGCGCCGCCATGCAGGCGAGGATCTGGTGCTCTTCCACGCGGGCGCTGGGTTCCAGGGGGTACCCGACGCTGCCACGGCGCAGCGTCAGCACGCATTCGCCGCAGGCACCGGCCCGGCAGGAGCTTTTCGGGTTGAGCCCTTGGGCCTCCAGCGCTTCAAGCAGGGTGCCGTCCTGCGGCCGCCAGGTGAATCCCGCGGCACCGGAGGAGCACGAAATCCGTGCCGGGGCGTACTGTTCCAGCAGCTCACCCAGGTCCGCGGCGGGAGAGGCGAAGGTTTCCCGGTGGATGTTCTGCGGGATGATGCCGGCCAGCTGGCAGGCGTCGAGCGCCAGCTGCGTGAATCCTGCCGGGCCGCAGACCACCACGCTGTCGCAGGAGTCGATGGCTTGGGCCATCCGCGCCGCGGTTGGCCGGCCTTCCAGGGAATCGACGTGGCTGATCCGGGCGGGCAGTTCCAAGCTGCGGGCCAAGGCGGCGGCCCGGGTGAACAGCTCGCCGCCGCTCCCGCGCTCGACATGGAACAGGCGCAGCTCGCGCAGTCCCGGCGCCTGTTCCGCCCCGCGCAGCAGCCCCAGAGCCGGGGTGATGCCGATGCCGGCGGTGAGCAGCGCGGTGCTGCCGTGCAGCACGCGGCTTGCGGTCATGCTGCCGTGGGGGCCGGAGGCCAGCAGCCGGTCTCCGGGTTGCAGCCGGGCCATTGCCTGCGAGACGGTGCCGGCGGTGCGCACGGCGATGCTGATGACGTCCTGTCTTACCTCGGTGATGGTGTAGTTGCGCCACAGCGGGTCGGGCAGGTGCACACGCAGATGGGTGCCCGCCTCGTCGTGGGCCGCGATCCAGCCGTGCGGGTCGCGCAGCGAAATTTCCACCGCGCCGCCGTCCAGCTGACGGCGTTCGACGACCTCCAGGTAGCGCGGTGTGCGCTTGGCCGGCACCAGTTCCAGCGCGTCCCGGTCGTTCGAATCGATGTGGATTTCCGCTCCGGCCTGCAGCGTCCCGGGGTCCAGGACCGTGCCGTAGATGCCGCAGTGCAGGTGTCCGAAATGGCTTGCCAGCAGCCGTGGACCGTTGACGTCCACCTGCGTGGTGCTGGGGTTGACCGAGGTCGCCGGGCAGCGCTCGATGGACTTGGTGATGGCGATCCGGGCATCCCCGATACGCAGGACCTTGCCGATCAGCTCGAACTCGCCGAAGGCCGGCACCCCGTCCAGCAGGATGTTCCCGCGGTAGCGCAGCGGATCCAGCTCCACTCCGGCGGCCCGCGAAAGCGCCTCGACGGTGCGGGGGTTGATCAGCGAGATCCCCGACAAGCGGGAATCGAACATCCCGTGGGAGGCCGCGACCAGGGTTCGAGCATGGCTTCCCTGCGCGGGGATATGCGCAGCCATGTAGTCCGCCGCCGCCGAGCGCCCGCCGGCGTCGGAGGAGTCGAAGGTGAGGGGTGCCGCCCCCGCGGCCGCTGGAGCGGTCACGGTGATGAACGGGGGAGCGGAACTGACCAGCCATTGCTGCAGGCGCGTATCGTTTTTCAGGGCGGTGAACGAACCGCAGGACTGCCACTGCCCGTCCGCGACCGGGGTACTGCCGTTGCCCAGTGCGACGGCGCGGTCCCCGGCGAGCCCGCCGCCGGCGCTGACCGCTGCGGACGTGATTTCCTCGGCGGGAAGACCCTTGACGGGGAAACGGAACAGGCGCTCGATTCGCATAACAGGAGTCTAGTCGGCGCGGGAATTAGCGCGCAGGTTGAGGGCCCTAGATGTCGGCCAGGAACTTCTTGACGCGCTCCATGACCAGGGCGCGAGCCTGCGGGTCATGGGACGGCAGCGAGCTGTCGGTGAACAGGTGCTGGTCGCCGGGGTAGGTGAACAGCTCCGCGAGCCCCTCGCCCTGGTCGTTGACGAAGCGTTCGGCCGCATCCAGATCGCCCTCGCCGGCGAAGAAAGGATCGTTGTCCATGCCGTGGATCTGCACCGGCACGGCCGTCGGCCAGGGGCCGAAGCTCCATTCGGCGTCCAAGTCCACAAAGGACTCCAGCAGGACCACGCCGAGCGCCCCCGGACGCTGCTGTGCGCACTGCTGGGCCAGGGCCGCGCCCCAGGACGTGCCGATGTACACCAGTTCGTCGGGCAGGTTCTTGAACAGCTTGTCCACACGCTGCTGGATCTTGTCCTCGCCGACCTTGTTGGCCAGCAGGATGCCGGCTTCCAGGTCCCTGGGAAGCTTGCCCGCGAACAGATCCACGGGGTGCACGGTGTGGCCTTCGGCCCGCAGCTCGGCGGCCATTGCCTGGACTCCCGGGGTCAGGCCCTGGACATGGTGGAACAAAACAATGGTTGCCATGGGAAAACTCCTAGACTTGGCTCGCTTCGAGCCGGAATTCGGTGGTGCCGCAGTCCAGCGGGACTGCTGGGGTGCTCAGCGTTCGTCGACCAGGTTGTCGATGCGTCCCGGCAGGTGCTCGATCGCATGGTCCCAGCCGGGCATCTGGCTGTTGATTTCCACGCTGTAGCCCTCGGCCAGGTGGAACTCTGCGCAGGTCAGCTCCTCGGCTTCCGTCCCCGCGTCGTAGATGAAAGCTCGTCGGATATCCTCCCAGAGCAGGGTGGCGGACTGGTCGATGACCAAGCCGGCGTCGACGACTTCAACGGTGCGCTGCGGATAGGACATGGTTGAACTGCTTTCGGTCCTGGGCGTTGTGCTTTGTTCAAGTCTACGCGGGGTTCCTGCATGAATCACGTCCCCGGGGCCTGTCCCCGGGCCAGTTTCCCGGCGGAATCAAGGCCGAGGGCGTAGTCCAGGCCAAGCCGTGCGAGGAAGTCCTGGTCGTGGCTGACTACCAGCAAGGCCCCGCGGTAGGCGTTCAGGGCTTCGGCCAGCTGGCGTACGCCGTCGATGTCCAGGTTGTTCGTGGGCTCGTCCAGGATCAGCAGCTGATTCACAGGAACCGCCGCCAGCAGGCAGGCCAGATGGACCCGCAGCCGTTCGCCGCCGGAGAGGGCGCCCAGCGGGCGGTCTGCGCTTGCGCCGCGCAGCAGCAGCCGGGCCAGCAGGTTGCGGATGGTTCCGGAGGGGACGTCCGGAGCCGCGTGCTGCACGTTCTCCACGGCGCTGAGCCGCTCGTCCAACCCGGTGAGCTGCTGCGGCAGGTAGCCCACGCGGTCCACGTGGAGGGTGCCACAGATCCCGCCCGCAGGTTCGGACCCGAAGAGCAGGTGGCGCAGCAACGTGCTCTTGCCAGAGCCGTTGGGGCCGGTCAGCGCCACGCGCTCCGGCCCCTGCACCAGATGCCAACGCTCGCCGTCCTCCAGCTCCAGCACCCGTCGGCCGGCGGGCAGCCCGGGGTCGGGCAGTTCCAGGTTGATGTGCTCGACCTCCCGAATCCGGGCCCGCGCCAGGTCGACGTGCTGCTGCGCGGCTTCGATCTTCGCCTCGTGCTGGGCGCGGGTCTTGCCGGCGTTCGCCTCGGACTTCTGTTTCAGCGAGTTGGCCAGGATGCGCGGCATGTTACCGCCGAGCTGTTCCGCCCGGCCCTTGCGTTTGGCGCGGGCCAGCTTGGTCTCCGCCTCGGTCCGCTGCCGCTTTTCCACCTTCAGCGCCGACCCCGCGGATTTGGCCGCCTGCACCGCCGCCTGCTGCTCGGTCTCCAGCTGCTCCCGGTACAGGCTGTAGGGGCCGCCGAAGAAGCGCAGGTGCCCGTCGTGCAGTTCGACGGTGTGCTGCATCTGCTCCAGCAGCTGCAGGTCGTGGCTCACCACGACGAGTGTTCCGGGCCAGGAATGCAGCAGCCCGTACAACAGCTGCCGGGTCTGCCCGTCCAGGTTGTTTGTTGGCTCATCGAGCAGCGTGATCGGTTTGCGCGCAAGCCGCAGCCCGAGTACCGCCAGCAGCATGGTTTCACCGCCGGAAAGCTCGTCGACCCTTCGCGACAGCTCCAGACGGCCGAAACCCAGCGGGGTCAGCTCGGCCTGGACCCTGGCTTCCAGATCCCAGTCGGAGCCGACGGAATCGAAATCCGCCGGGTCGACGCTGCCTGTTTCGATGGCCTGCAGCGCACGGTAGGCCGGAGCGACACCCAGCAGGTCCGCGAGCGTTGCGTCTGATTGCAGGGTGATGTTCTGCGCCAGGTAGGCGACGTCGCCGTCCGCCGAAACCTGTCCGGAACTCGGGACGAGGCGTCCCGCGATCAGCTTGAGCAGGGTGGACTTTCCGCTCCCGTTGGCGCCGATCAAGCCGCTGGCGCCGGCAGGGAAGGTGCCCTCAAGCTGCGAGAGCACCTGGCCGCCGTCCGGCCAGGAGAAGCTGAGGGCGGTCAGGGTGATGGGCGGGGTCAAGGCCATGGTGGCTCCTGTGAAGTCTGAGGAGGCGACCGGAAAGAGGCGTCGTTGGATGGTTCGCGGCAGCACCTGCGGGGAACCGGGAAACGGAAATCTGCACCGGAAGCCGGGAATGAACGTGCGCCGCCAAATGGGGCGCGAGACTGTTCGAGGCTATGCGCAGATGAGATCCATGGTTTCGAGTGTAGCAGGGGCCCCGACCGTGTTCGAGGGACGAAAAAAATCGGGGCGTGCCTGGCGGCACGCCCCGATTCACAACTTGCTGTTCAGCTTACTTCCACGCGCGGTGCACCGCGACGATGCCGCCGGTCAGGTTGCGGTACTCGACATTCTTCCAGCCGACGTCGACGAACTTGCGCCCCAGTTTCTCCTGGTCCGGCCAGGCGGCGATGGACTCTGCAAGGTAGGCGTACGCCGAAGGATTCGGCGAGACCATGTAGCCCAGGGCCGGGATGACGCGCGGCAGGAACTGCTGGTAGGCGACCTTGATCGGGGTCACCGTCGGGGTGGAGAACTCGGCGACAACAATGCGTCCACCGGGCTTGGTGACGCGGCGCAGCTCCGAGAGCGCCTTCTCGGTGTCCGAGATGTTGCGCAGACCGTAGGAGATGGTCACCGCATCGAAGGTGTTGTCCTCGAACGGCAGATCGTGGCCGTCGCCGTAGACGAATTCCAGCTCCGGGTAGCGCTTGCGGCCTTCGGCCAGCATGCCGTGGGACATGTCGCATGCGGTGACGCGGGCGCCTGCCTTGGCCAGCGGCACGGAAGAGGTTCCGGTGCCGGCGGCCAGGTCCAGGATGCGCTCGCCGGGCTTCGGGGCGATCGCCTCGGTGGTGATCTTGCGCCAGTAGTTCACAATGCCGCCGGTCATCAACGTGTTCAGCAAGTCATAGCGTGGAGCTAGGTTGTCGAACATTTCCTGAACCTGATCGGCCTTCTTATCCAGGCCTGCGCGCACATTGTGGGTACTCATGACACTAAGTGTTTCACATTTGCCCCGGCCCTTTTCGCGATTGTGGGGCGTATCGCTCAGAGCATTGATTCAAGGCGTGCGTAGCTGGCCTCCATTCCGTCGGTCATTCCGGTGGCCAGCACCATGTCGCGGGTTTGGGCGTCGGGGTAGGTGATGACCAGGCTGAGCAGGGTGCCGGACTGCACCGGGGTGAACGTCGTTTCATTGACGGTCGCAGGGTAATCGGTGTCGATCATCTGCTCGGTGAATGATTCGAAGCTGTGCGGGGTGCTGGCCAAGCAGACGCCGGCAAATCCGAAACCCTGGCCTTCGACGCCGGAATTCGGCTCCCACCAGTAGCGGTAGCTGTCTCCCACGTCCTTGGGCAGGAGGCATTCGGTCATCTGCCAGCCGTCGGGGCCCAGCAGCCAGCGCTTCATGAGCTGGGGATCATGGTGTGCGCGCCAGACCTGCTCCTGGGTGCCGCGGATGATGCGGCTGACGCGCACCTGGGTGTCGGAGAGCAGCTGGGCTTCGGTGGCGAAAGTCTGCGCGTAGTTGCGCAGGTCGATCAGCACCTGCTCGATCTGGCTCATGGCCGATCGCGTGCCGTCGATCATGCCCATGGCGACAACCTGCTCAAGCTCATCGACGGAATCGAAGTTGGCGGTGATGGTCAGCTTGGAACCGTCTTCGTGGGGGTCGAAGCTGAAGACGGTGCGGGTGGCTGGAAGATCTTCGTTCACGGATCCGTCAGCGTGGGCGAAACCATCGGTGACCTCGAAGAACTTGTGCTCGACCACTTCGTTCCAAATCCAGTATCCATGGAACTGCTCGCCTTCCGGCGAGGTCATGTAGTAGTTGCTCCGGCCGCCGACGGCGCCGTCGTGGCGCGTGAAGGTGGCCGGGTATTCAACCGGGCCCCAGAATTTCTCGATCTGGCGGGGGTCGAGGTAGGCGTCCCAGAGCCGGGAAACGGGGACCGGGAAGTTGGCGTGGACGGTGAGGGTCAGCGTTTCCGGATCCTTGAGTACGGAGGTGACAGGCATGGCGAAATCCTTAGTCGGCTTCATCTGCGAGGAAGTCATCAAGCCGGGCGATGCGCCGGAGCCAGATGTCCTCATAGGCGGTGAGTAGTTCCTGGACGTGTCGGATGGTGTCCGGCTGGCCGCGGACAATGCGCTCGCGGCCACGTGCGATCTTGGTAACCAGGCCCGCTGCTTCAAGGGCGGCCACGTGCTTCTGCACTGCGGCAAACGACATGTCGTAGGCCGCGGCCAGGTCGCTCACGCGTACTTCGGCGCTCAACGTCCGCCGCACGATGTCTCGTCGTGTGGCGTCTGCCAAGGCGCGGAAGACCTTGTTCACCTGTTCATCGCTCAACTCATATACAACCATTTGGTTGTATATTACTCCCACCGGCCACGCAGTGGAAGGGGTGGGGGAAATAAAATCTTCGGACCCTGGCGGTGTCGAAATAATAGACAAGACATCTAATTAATAAGATGTAAAGTCTCCTATTGGTAGCGGCCGACCTGCGATGATGTCGCGGCCCGGCGTGCGGAGTCAGGGAATCATGGGGGTATCAACAGGATGATCACTACAAATCCCCATCCGCATGCCCTAGTGTGTAAGGTACGCATGGGAAAGTGACCTGCGTTACGCTGAATTTTTACAGGTATCTGGAGTCACGGTGGGCGAAACAGGCATGGACTGGTCGGCTGCGGCAAGCCAAGCGCGCAAGGCGCATGAGCTTTTGGGGTCGCATCTGGCTGACCTTGACGCGCTTCCATTGAGGAATGTCGTTCGGGAGTCCTGGCGGCGTTCCCTGTCGAATCCCGCGCAGTTCAGCCATCCCGCAATGCTCAGCGACGACAGCCTCCGCCTGGCCAGGGAGCGCAGCGAATTGCAGCGCATCTGGCCCGTTTTCGAGAAGCTCTTGGTGCCTGCCGCCAGCGATGCCAACCTGCTGGTCGCACTTGCGGACGCGCAGGGAACATTGCTCTGGGTGGCCGGCAACCACGGCGCCATGGACGGCGCGGAGAATGTGGGGTTCAGTGCGGGCGCGAACTGGGGCGAGTCCTCGGTGGGCACATCTGCTCCGGGGTTGGCGCTTGCGACGGGAAACGGCGTCCAGGTATCCGGCGCCGAGCACCTCTACGAGCACGTGCACCATTTGAACTGTTCCGCAGTTCCGATTCGCAACCCGCGGACCGGCCGCATCATCGGCGCGGTCGACCTGACCGGAGGGGCCGACGCGATTGCCGTGCACTCCCTGCCGTTGCTCCAAGCCGCCGTGGCCGCCGCCGAAGGGCAGCTGCTGCTTCCGGCGCTTGCCGTGCAGCGCGCTGACGAGGATTTCCTTGATCTGTGCGCCAGCGATGGCCCACGGCTTTCGGGCAAGCCGATATCACTGCGCCATGCCGAAATCCTGACCGTGCTAGCCGCTCATTCGCGGGGACTGAACAGCGCCCAGCTCGTTGAAGAACTGTTCGAGCAGCCTGATGGGGCTTCCGAGGGAACCCTGCGCTCCGAGTTGGTCCGCCTGCGCAAGGCCCTGGCTGATTCTCCCGACCGTCGCATCGCGGCCCGCCCCTACCGGCTGGAGTGGGAGCTTCAAACGACCTTGACTCAGCTCTGGCGCGCCATGGAAGAGGGGGACCTGGAGCGGGCGCTGCAGCTTTACCCCGCCGAGATCCTGGTGCGCTCCCAGGCCCCGGGCATTGCGGCGCTGCGTTACCGTGCGCAGATTGCCCTGCGGGAAATGGTCCTGGACCGCGGCACCGCGCAGCAGCTGCTGCGCCTGGGGCGGCAAAGCGCGGACTCGCAACTGCTGATGGCCGCCCTGCGCGAGCTGCCGCTGGATTCTCCTGCACGCTCCCTGGTTGTCGCTGAGATCGAGGCGCTCGAAGCCTGATTGATCCCGTAACCGGCGCGCCGTGCTGTGCCCGCCATGGGCTGGAAACACGTTTCCCGGCGTTGCGGCGCAACGTTGCAAAGTGGTGCAACCTTCTTGCAACGTTTAAGTGACTAGAGTCACATACCAAGACGGCGAGGCATTCAGCCGCCGGCACGAAGCGAAGAGACGAAGGAGTCACGCAGCCATGAGCATCTACGCAAACCCGAACACCGATGGAGCATTGGTCAACTTCAAATCGCGGTACGAGAACTACATCGGCGGCCAGTGGGTTGCTCCGGCCAAGGGAATGTACTTCGAAAACATCACCCCGGTCACCGGCAAGTCCTTCTGCGAGGTCGCACGATCCACCGCCGAGGACGTCGAAACCGCTCTGGACGCGGCGCACGCGGCGGCGCCGGCCTGGGGCAAGACCAGCCCGGCGGACCGCGCCCTGGTCCTGAACCGCATCGCGGACCGCATCGAGGAAAACCTTGAAATGCTGTCCGTCGCGGAAACCTGGGACAACGGCAAGGCCATCCGCGAATGCCTGAACGCCGACCTGCCGCTGGCGGTGGACCACTTCCGCTACTTCGCAGGCGCCATCCGCGCCCAGGAAGGCAGCCTCTCGCAGCTCGACGAAAACACCACCGCCTACCACTTCCACGAGCCACTGGGCGTCGTCGGACAGATCATCCCCTGGAACTTCCCGCTGCTGATGGCCGTTTGGAAGCTCGCCCCGGCCTTGGCCGCAGGCAACGCGATCGTCCTGAAGCCAGCCGAGCAGACCCCGGTCAGCATCCTGGTGCTGATGGAGCTGATCGGCGACCTGCTCCCGGCCGGCGTGCTGAACGTCATCAACGGCTTCGGTGTCGAGTGCGGCAAGCCACTGGCCTCCAACAAGCGCATCCGCAAGATCGCGTTCACCGGCGAGACCACCACCGGCCGCCTGATCATGCAGTACGCGTCGGAAAACCTCATCCCGGTCACCCTGGAGCTCGGCGGCAAGTCCCCCAACGTGTTCTTCGAGGACGTGGCGGCCAAGGACGACGCCTTCTACGACAAGGCCCAGGAAGGCTTCACGATGTTCGCGCTGAACCAGGGTGAGGTCTGCACCTGCCCGTCGCGCGCGCTGATCCAGGAAAGCATCTACGGCGAATTCATGGAGAAGGTCGTGGCCCGCACCAAGGCCATCAAGCAGGGCAACCCGCTGGACACCGACACCATGATGGGCGCCCAGGCCTCCAACGACCAGCTGGAAAAGATCCTCTCCTACATGGACATCGGCAAGGCCGAAGGCGCCAAGCTGCTCACTGGCGGCGGGCGCGCGGACCTGGGCGGAGAGCTGTCCGGAGGCTACTACGTGCAGCCGACCATCTTCGAAGGCACCAACAACATGCGCATCTTCCAGGAGGAGATCTTCGGCCCTGTCGTTTCGGTGGCGAAGTTCAAGGACTACGACGACGCGATGTCCATTGCCAACGACACCCTCTACGGGCTGGGCTCTGGCGTATGGAGCCGCAACGGCAATACCGCCTACCGCGCAGGCCGCGACATCCAGGCAGGACGTGTCTGGGTCAACCAATACCACGCCTACCCGGCGCACTCGGCTTTCGGCGGATACAAGTCCTCGGGCATCGGCCGCGAAAACCACCTGATGATGCTGGACCACTACCAGCAGACCAAGAACCTGCTCGTCTCCTACTCAGAAGACAAGCTCGGCTTCTTCTAAACTGCACTACCCCAACGCAGTACATCCCCCATCCTCTGTCACCATCCCCCACGCACGACCGACAGTTTCACAGACCCCGAAGGCTCGGGCTCGGACCCGGAGCGCAAGCTTCGGGCCCGGCCCTGGTCTTCGAAAACAACGCAAAGGAATTCCCATGAGCACCATGAAAGCTGCCATTGTTGAAGGCTTCGGCGAAGAACTCAAAGTAGCGGATGCAACGATCCCCGAGCCGGGCCCGGGCCAGGCCTTGGTCAAGCTCATCGCTTCGGGCGTGTGCCACACCGACCTGCACGCCGCCGAAGGCGACTGGCCGGTCAAGCCGAAGCTTCCGCTGATTCCGGGCCACGAGGGCGTCGGCACCGTCGTCAAGGTCGGTGAAGGCGTCACCGAGATCAAGGAAGGCGACCTCGTCGGCAACGCCTGGCTGGCCAGCGCCTGCGGCCGCTGCGAGTACTGCCGCACCGGATGGGAAACGCTGTGCGAATCCCAGACCAACGGCGGCTATTCGATGGACGGTTCCTTCGGCCAGTACATGCTGGTGGACGCGAAGTTTGCGGCCATCATCCCCGAAGGTTCGGATCCGCACGAAATCGCCCCGGTGCTGTGCGCCGGAGTGACCGTCTACAAGGGCCTGAAAATGACCGGCGTACGCCCCGGCCAGTGGGTCGCGATCTCCGGCATCGGCGGTCTGGGCCACATTGCGGTGCAGTACGCGGTTGCCATGGGCATGCGGGTTGTCGCCATCGATGTGGCCGATGACAAGCTGGCGCTGGCCACCAAGCACGGAGCTGAACTCACGGTGAACGCCTTTGCGCAGGACCCAGCCGCGGTGATTCAGGAAAAGATCGGCGGCACCCATGGTGTGCTCGTGACCGCGGTCCACCCGGCAGCATTTGGCCAGGCCATCGGCATGACCCGCCGCGGCGGAACGATCGTCTTCAACGGACTGCCTGCCGGGGACTTCCCGGCCCCGATTTTCGACATCGTCCTCAAGGGCCTGACGATCCGCGGTTCGATCGTCGGAACCCGCCAGGACATGATCGAAGCACTGGACTTCTATGCGGCGGGCAAAATCAAGCCCACTTTCCACACCCGCCCGCTGGAAGACATCAACGCGGTCTTTGACGAGATGCGCCATGCGAAGATCGATGGCCGTGTCGTGATCGACTACACCAAGTAACCGAACACCCAACCCAACCGAATAACCCAACCTCCCCCAAATCCCTGTGGCCCGGCATGACATCGTCTGCCGGGCCACAGGGGCATGGACTCCCGGAGACGTTTGGAGGACACTGAGCTTAAAGCCAAGTCCAGTGATCCCAAAGACCAGAGGAGCGAGTCATGAGCACGATTACCGAAACCCGTGCGGCGATTGCCGGCGAGGAATTCTCCCGCGTTGCCTTCACTGATGAGTCCCTGGAACTTCTGCGCAAGCTTTGGGGCATCCACGGGCCGCTGATGTTCCACCAATCCGGCGGCTGCTGCGACGGCTCCTCGCCGATGTGCTATCCGGCCGGCGAGTTCCGCACCGGAGGATCCGACATCCTGTTAGGCGTTCTGTCCCTCGACGACGGCGCCGGCGGCAAGCTGGGTGACATCGATTTCTGGATGTCCAAGGAGCAATTCGAATACTGGAAACACACCAAGCTCACCGTCGACGTGGTGGTCGGCCGCGGTTCGGGTTTCTCCGTCGAGGCCCCCGAAGGCAAGCGATTTCTGATCCGCAGCGAGATCATCGAATTCCCCCAAAGCTGATCTTCTGACGTAAAAGCCCTGGCCGGATTCTCCCTCTTTTTGGGGAGCCAGCGGGGGCAATCAGCGGCGGGTCTGCGCCCGCGGTATGCTGGCCATCAACTGCATCAAGAAGTTGCGCCGGACTCTTCGTCAGGTATCGGGATGCCCGGCACCCGCCCGAGCGTCTGCGTCAACCCGGCGCCGGCTTGAAGCGTGATAGCCGGTATTCCAGCTCTCCACAACGGCGGCAGCGGCTAGGCTGGCACGACGCAGCCCCACGGACTGCGCCCCGCTAGTCCACGAGCGGTGCACCGAATGCCGAGCATCCCCTATCAATTCCGCTTCGATGCCGCCGCGGTGGAAGAACTCAGAACCCGCATCGCGCTGACGCGCTGGCCGCAGCGCTTCGCCGCGCACAACTGGGACTTCGGTGTTGACCAGGACTACCTGCGCGACGTGGTGGATTACTGGCGCGACGGCTTCGACTTCGAGGACGCCGAACGCAGGATCAACGCGGTCCCCAACTACCTGACGCCCATCGACGGGCTGCCAATCCACAACCTGCACTCCCGCTCGGCGCAGGAGGACGCCGTCCCGGTGCTGCTGCTCCACGGATGGCCTGGCTCAATCGTCGAGTTCCTCGAGGTCATTCCGAAGCTGTCCGCCCCGGAAACGGCGGAACTTGAATCATTCCACGTGGTGGCGCCGTCGCTGCAGGGTTTCGGGGCGTCCCCCGGGATCGGGGAACCGGGGATGACCCCGGCCCGTATCGCGCATCGAATGGCTGCACTGATGCAGGAGCTGGGCTACGAGCAGTTCATCGTGCACGGGGGAGATTGGGGCACGCTGCTGGCTACGCACATTGCTGCGCTCTATCCCCAGCGGGTGCTGGGACTGCATGTGACGCTGACGCACCCGATCCCGCCGGCCGATGTGCCCGATGCGATGGCCCTGGTGCAGGAGCACGAACGGGAGTGGCTCAAGGACAACGAATTCAAGGCGCTGGACGGACGCGGCTACTTCGAGATCCAGAAAACCCGCCCGGAAACGCTGGGTTTCGCGTTGAACGATTCACCGGTGGGATGGTGCGCTTGGGTCCTGGACAAGTTCTACCAGTGGGCCGACTGCGAACGCGACGGCATCAGGGACGTGCGCAATGCGGTGAGCTGGGAGAAGTTCCTGACTAACCTGTCCGTGTACTGGTTCACCGACACGATTTCCTCGGCCATGCATTTCTACCGGGAACAGTATCTCGCGCTGCGGAACGGGACCGGGGCGGCCGGCAAGGTCGAGGTCCCCACCGGGGCGGGCATTTTCCCCCAGGAAATCCTCAAATCGCCCCGAGCGTGGTTTGAGCGGCGGTTCCCGCTGGTGCACTGGACCGAACATGCAGCCGGCGGACACTTCGGCGCGATGGAACAGCCCGAAATCTTCGCCAGCGACCTGAGGGCCTTCGCCCAGGCGGTTGCCAACCTGAGCCTGGTGGCCTTCGAGCAATCGAAGAGAAGTTGAGCGACGAAAATGCGGTTGAATCGGCCAGACGGCGGCGCGGGGCGCCGACACTACACTTGAAGCATGCGCCTGTGGTCACTTCACCCGTCTCTATTGGATTCCAAGGGCCTGGTGGCCTGCTGGCGCGAAAGCCTGCTGGCCCAGAAGGTGCTCGCAGGCCAGACCCAAGGGTATGCAAATCATCCGCAGCTGATCCGGCTGCGCAGGCAATCCGATCCGCTGGAGACCGTCGGCGGCTACCTCCAAGGCCTGCTCGTGGAGGCCCTGACGCGCGGCTACAACTTCGACGCGGCAAAAATCGTGCACCCTGCACTGCCCGAGCATGCAGGCTCGGTGCAGGTGAGCACCGGGCAGATCGGATTCGAGGCGGAGCATCTGCTGCGCAAGCTGCAGCAGCGCGACCCGTCGCGCGCGACTTACTTGAACTCGTTGGACACCGGGCAGATTCCCCTGCATCCCTTATTCACCGCGGTCCCGGGGCCCATTGAAGCCTGGGAGAAGGACGCGGCAGTACGTCATTGAAGATGCATAGAAAGTGAATGTTTGTTGCAATGAGCCACATGAGTCGAAGTGAGAACCTCCCCGAGGGCGGGGAAGAAGTAGAAATCCACCTGCGGTGGAGCGACCAGGACAGCCTGGGGCATGTGAACAACGCGCGCGTGGTCACGCTTGTGGAAGAAGCCAGGATCCGCTGGTCTGGACGCCACGGCCAGTCGGACCTCTTTCCCCACGGACTGGTGGTCGCCTCGATGAATCTGGACTACTTGCGACCGGTCTATTACACCTCCAGCGTCATGGTGCGGGTCGGCGTCCAGCGCATCGGCACCAAGTCCTTCGTGGTGCGGCATATCGGGTCCCAGGACGGAACCCCCGTGTTCGACGGCAGCAACGTCATGGTGGCGCTCGCCGAGGACAAGCTCACCCCGCGGGCGCTTAACGAAAACGAGCGCAGCTGGCTCAGCGAGCGGCTTTTCCAAACGAAGGAGGCCGCCCGATGAGCGGCCCCGTCGAACGGCACGTGCTTCTGCACGCCACGCAGGCGCCGGAGGACATCGCCCGGGCCGTGGCGGCGCTCGCGACGCTGGGCGAATCCCTGCCCGGTGCCCGGATCAGCGTCATCGTGAACGGCAAGGCGTTGGCCGGGGTGCGCAAGGATGCCGAGCCCATTGATCCAGCCAGTCGCGCACAGGTCTTCGCCTGCGAACTGGGCATGAGCCGCAACGGCATCACGGCCGAAGACCTGCAGGAGGGCTTGGGTACGGTGCCGTCGGCGGTAGTTGCCCTAGCCGCTGGCCAGCTGGACGGCGCCGCCTACATCCGGATCTGAGCCGCGGTCTGCGGTGGAAGCAGATCACGCCATGCCGGAAACCGGCATGGCGTGATCTTTTGGCGCGGTTCTAGAGCATTTCGGCGCGCAGCTGCGCGGCCGACTTGGGCGAGAGTAGCCCGGGGGCGACGTCGAAGACTGTCTGCGCGCCGGTGACGCCTGCCTGGTTCATCCGGTGCACGGCCCGGGCGTAGGCCACGAGCACGCTGGAGGTGAACTCCGGGTTGGAGCCCAGCGCCAACGAGTACTCGATGACCTGCTTCTGTTCATCGCTGGTGTTGCCGGAGCGGATCACGAAGCCGCCGTGCGGCATGTCGGCGTGCTCGCGGGCCAAGGTCTCGGCGTCGATGAAGTTCACCGTGGTGTCGTACTGGTCGAAGTAGTGCTCCATGGTGACGATGGCTTCGCGCACGGCCTCGGCGTCCGCACCGTCCTCGAGCACTACGAAGCATTCGCGCTGGTGCTTGTCGCGGGTGTCCAGCGTGGGGCGCAGGCCGGCGCGGACCTTGTCGATCGCCTCCTGGCTGGGAATCGTGTACTGCACGCCGGCGGCGACGCCCGGCACGCGGCGCACCGCGTCCGAGTGCCCCTGGCTCAGGCCGCGGCCCCAGAAGGTGTACGTTTCGCCGTCGGGCAGCAGCGCTTCTCCATAGACCCGGTTGATCGAGAACATCCCCGGGTCCCATCCGGCGGAGATCAGCGCGGTCTTGCCGGCGGCCTTCGCCGGGGCATCCACGGTCTCGAAGTATTCGGGGACGCGTGCGTGGGTGTCGAAGCTGTCCACGGTATTGTACAACGCGGCGTACTTCGGGCCCTGCTCCGGCAAGTCGGACTTGGATCCGCCGCACAGGATCAGTACGTCGATATCCCCGGTGTGCTGCTCCAGCTCGGTGATGGCAAAGCGCGGAGCCGGGCTGGCAAGCTGCAGTTCCTGCGGATCGCGGCGGGTATAGACGCCGACCAGCTCCATGTCAGGGTTCTTGGCAATCGCCGCCTGCACGCCACGGCCGAGGTTGCCGTAGCCGGCAATGCCAATACGAATTTTTGAAGTCATGGAGCTTGTTTTCCTTTGGGTTGCATCCGGGGATCTGCGGTGGCGCCCCGCGCGCCTGCGGGGCAACCGACCTGCAGCCCGCACGTGGTCAGTACTTCGAATTATTCCAAAGAACGCAGACGCAGGGTAACTGCGCGGCGACTATGTCAAGGATTCGGCGGACCCGGAACCGCTTAAATGGAATCGGCCCCCGCGCCGACATCTTTGCTGGATGTCCGCACGTGGCCGATTGCAGGGGGCTAGCGGCCGAAGAGGCGGCTGAAGAAGCCGGTCTTCGGCTCGGCTTCGTGGCCCTGGCAGCGGTCCCTGGCGGGAACTCCGCGCATGACCGAGTCAACGTGCTGGCCGCAGCCGGCCCAGGTGGTCTTGCCGCATGTCTTGCATGAAACCTGTCGGCACATAGGATGCCTCCTTCTGGCTTGTTAGCCGTAATTTTAGGAAAGTGAAAGGAAGAGCTTTTCCAGCTCTTCGACGGTCAAGCCGTCTTCTGCTTCGGCGGTCTTTTCGGGATCGACCAGGCAGTGCTGCATGGCCGAGGACACGATGGCGAATCCGGCGCGATCCAGCGCGGTGGACACGGCAGACAGCTGGGTGACCACGTCGCGGCACTTGCCGTCGTTTTCGACCGAGTTGATCACGGCGTCAAGCTGGCCGCGGGCCCGCTTCAAGCGGTTCAGGATTCGCTTGCGTGTGGCGTCATCTGCGTTGCGCATGATGTGCTCCTATTCGAAAAGACCGTGGGGTGAACCCCCGGATTATGCCTGGGACTTGTCGGCAGCCGCCATTTCGGCGTGCACGGCGTCCATGTCCAAATTCTTCAGCGAGGTGATCAGTTCCTCCAAGCCGCGGGAGTCCAGTGCGCCGGGCTGGGAGTAAACCAGCACGCCGTCCTTGAATGCCATCAGCGTTGGAATGGAGGTGATCTGCGCGGCGGCCGCCAAATTCTGCTGCGTCTCGGTGTTGACCTTGCCGAAAGTCACGTCCTCGTGCAGGCCGGCAGCGGTGTCGAAGACGGGTGCGAAGTTGCGGCACGGGCCGCACCAGGCTGCCCAGAAGTCGACCAGCAGCATGGGGGAGGACTTGACGGTTTCAGCGAAGTTCGTCTCGGTCAATTCTAGCGGTTTCATGGATACTCCTTGGGTAGATGTGAGCTAGTCCGCAGCCGGGGCCAGCGGATCAGGGACCTTGCGCCAGGGGCATACGGCGGCCAGTGCCGGGATCTTGGTGCAGAGCACCCAGACCAGTGCGGCGGCGACGGCGGCGACGGCAAGAATGAGGCCTGCCGGGTGCGGCAGCTCCTGGGCCAGGACGAAGACGCCCATGGCCAGGACGAAGAAGCCGAATCCGCGGCGCAGTTTCTTCTCCGGCACCTTGGAAGTCAGCCGTGCTCCGATCAGCGAGCCGATGATGGCCGCCGCGGTAATGAGCAAGGTCAGCGGCCAGTTGACGGCGGTGGAGTTCAGGTGCCCCAGCATTCCGGATGCCGAGTTCAGCGAGATGACCAGCAGGGAGGTGCCTACCGCGAGCTTCATCTGCAGGCCGGCCAGCAGCACCAGGGCCGGGACGATGAGGAATCCGCCGCCGGCTCCCACCAGGCCGGTGACCAGACCGACCACCAGGCCAACGGGAATGTACATCAGCAGGGACCGCCCCTTGGCCGCGGACTCGGAGCCCTTCTTCCGTCCGCGGATCATGTTCCTTGCGCTGGCCAGCATGATGACGGCGAAAGCCACCATCAGCACCGCTCCGGGAATGGCCGCGCTGGCCAGCCCGCCAAGGAACGCGCCGCTCATGCTCGCGGCCGCAAAGACCAGGCCGGGAACCCAGCGGACGTTGCGGGCCCGCGCATGCGGCAGCAGGCTGGCCAGCGAGGTCACGCCCACCACGAACAGCGAGGTGGTGATCGCTTCCTTGGCATCCATGCCCGCAACATAGGTGAGCAGTGGAACCATCAGGATGGAACCGCCGCCACCCAGCAGACCCAGGGTCAGGCCGACGACGACCGACAGTGCCAGGACCAGAATCAATAATGGTTCCACGTCGAGTCTCCTACTTGCTGTTCGGGTTCAGCAGCTGCCCGGCGTTGGGGATCTGGGCCAGGGGGTTGGCCTTGCCGGCGGTGCTGACCTGGTTCCACGGCATCTTGGACAGCATGCTGGCCATGGCGCAGGAGTTGCTGGCCGCCGAGTAGGTCAGGCCCGCTCCGATCGCCGCCGACAGGTAGCCGAGCTTCGGGTGGATCAGCTTCGAGGCGATGAAGCCCAGCAGCACCAGCGAGCCGGCGGTCATGCGGACCTGGCGGTCCATGGCCCAGCGCTGGGTGCCGCGCACCACGTTGCCGCCGGACTTCTCGTAGGCGGCGATGCCGCCGTCGAGCACGCTGCCGGCGTCGATCTGGATGTCGACCAGCTTCTGCTGCGCCTGGGAGGCGCGGGTGCCGGACTGGCAGACCAGCACGATCTGCTTGCCCAGCTTGCGGGTCACGTCGTGGGCGTGTTCAGCGACCAGGTCCAGCGGCAGGTTGTAGGAGCCAGGGATGTGCACGGATTCAAACTCCGCGGGGGTGCGCACATCCAGGACTGCTACGCCGGATTCATCGGAAGCCAGCAGCTTCTTCAGGGTCGGTGCGTCCATGACATCAATGGGGGTGCTCATGCTTGAGGGGGTGTCCTTCGTTGGGGGTGGGGTTAGGCGTTGGTCTTGTTCATGGCGGCATCCCAGCCGGCGTAGCTGCCGGCCAGTTCGACCACGTCGTACCCGGCGTCGCGCAGGGCGCTGGCAACGATCGAGTTGCGCAGGCCGCTCTGGCAGTAGGTGACGATCTTGCCGTCGGTGGGCAGCTCGTCCAGGGTCCACAGGGCGCGGCCGCCGGAGATGTGCTTCGCGTTCGGGATGGCTCCGGCATTGAACTCGCCGCGGCCCCGGACGTCGAGCAGCAGCGCGTGCTCGAAGTTCTCCAGCTCGGCCGGTTTGATGCTCGGCGGGGTGAAGGCCGGCAGGCCTTCGAGGGTGGTGGCGTAGCCGGACACCGCGTCGATGCCCACGCGCATCAGGTGGTCGCGCATTTCCTGCGCGGCTTCCAGGTTCTCGGCGAACAGGATCAGCTGGCGGTTGTCGGCTTCCGGGTCGAAGGCCCAGGCGCCGAAGTTCGCCATCTTGGCGATGGCCGGGATGGCCAGGGCGCCGGCGACGGTGCCTTCGGCGACGGCCACGTGTCCGCGGGTGTCGACGAAGACTGCCTCATGGGCCGCGGTCTGCTCGATGATCTGCTCTGCGGTGAACTCGACCAGCTGCGGCAGGGTGCCCAGCACCTTGGCGCCGTCGCGGTTCTGGCGCTTCATGCGGGCGAAGTAGGCGTGCGCATCGGGCTGTCCGTCGAGCAGCTCGGCGATGAAGCCTTCCTCGTCGTTGGCGGCCAGGTAGCGGCCCCACCAGGCGAAGTTGCGCTCGTAGCCCACGGTGGTGGAAGGAACGGCGCCCAGTGCCTTGCCGCAGGCGCTGCCCGAGCCGTGGCCCGGGTAGACCTGGATGTGGTCCGGCAGTTCAAGGAAGACGTTCTTCAGCGAGGTGAACAGGTCCTTGGCTCCGGCGAAGCGGGTGTCCACGCCGCCGGCTGCCTCGTCCAGCAGGTCCGGGCGGCCCAGGTCGCCGGCGAAGATGAAGTCGCCGGAGAGCATGTAGCCCGGCTGGTCGCTGAAGGCGCCGTCGGTGATGAGGAACGAAAGGTGCTCCGGGGTGTGGCCCGGGGTGTGGCGGGCGGTCACGGTGATGTTGCCCAGCTTGATGGTGTCCTTGTCCATCAGGCGCTCGGCCTCGAAGCCGTACTGCCAGTCGGCTCCGCCTTCGCCCGAGACGTAGGTGGCCGCGCCGGTGGCGGCGGCCAGCTCGCGGGTGCCGGAGAGGTAGTCGGCGTGGATATGGGTTTCGGTCACCGCGACGATGCGCATGCCGTGCTTGGCGGCCAGCGCCAGGTAGTCGGAGATGTCGCGACGGGCATCGACCACGATGGCCTCGCCCTTGGCCTGGCAGCCGATGAAGTAGCTGGCCTGTGCCAGGTCCTCGTCGTAGAAGCGTTCCAGAAGCATGGTGCGTCCTTTCGTTGGGGTGTCTGCATCTACCGTAACCCATACCCCCAGGGGTATGTCAAAAATAGGGGTGGGGGTATACGCGGACCGGGGTGCCGAGGCGGCCGCCCGCCGGGCCTGGCGGGCGGCCAATGCTGGCAATCGCCTTGGAATCCCGGGGATTGCGACCGTCCAGCCCGGACGGTGCGTAGCGTGAAGGGACGTTCAGCCGGCGGGTGCAAGCGCCGCCGGCATGCAGATCAAGGAGAGGACACGATGTTCAACCGCCATCCCACCGACCCGCCCATCAACCCCACCGACCCGACTGGTCCCATCGCGCCGCCCAGCGACCCGACGGCCCCGGACGGCCCGGTAATCGACCCCACCGGTCCGAGCGACCCGCCATTCGACCCGACCGCGCCGCCGATTCCGCCGGAGCCTGAAACCGCCCCGGAACGCCAGCGCAACGAAAGGTAGGAAATCATGGGAGAAAAGCACATTCCCGAAAAATTGCACCCGGCCCCGGAAGCGGACGCCGCGTCGAAGGACCATGTCTCTGACCCGAAGCACTCGGATGACACCGGGCATGATTGGAGCGACGAGGGAGGCGCCACCGAGGAAGGCTCTGCGGCGCCCAGCGATGCCGGTGCGCCCGACCGCGCCTAGGGGCGTGGGAAGAGTGCGAGCCAGCGGGTGATCCGCTGCTGGTCCGCGGGGCTGAACAACACCAGGCAGCGCAGGCCCTCGGTGGCGGGCTGCAGGACTGCGGCCTCGTCCCTCGCGGCGTGCGCCAGCGCATCGCCGGCCGGGGAATCCGCCCCGGCGTGGGCGCCGGTGGCCATGAACAGCGGGCTCGGCGAATTGTGCAGGGTTTCGGGGATCCCGAGCCTGCCGCCCAGGAAGGACTCCAGCTCATCGGCGCGGAAGTGCCCGGCGGTCCCGCTGACGGCCAGCTCCACCGCGGGAATCCGCTGCGTGCCGCGCCGTCCCGCACCCAGCACTCGGGCGCGGAAGTCTGCCTTGCCCACCCGCAGGGGCTCCAGGGCCTCCAGCCTGCGTTCCCAGTCGTCCCCGGTCCCGGGAGCAGTGGACTGCTTGCGTGCGAACAAGCCCATGGCGTCGATCCTGCTTTCGTCTAGGTGAGGGTATCCAGGTGCGCGGCGAGCTTGGCGCTCGCCGTCTGCAGGTGGTCGGCCAGCGCCTGGGCGGCCTCTTGCCGGGATCCGGCGGAGATCAGCTCGAGCAGGTGCGCGTGCTCGGCGGCGATGTCCCGGGTGGATAGCAGCGTGGCATCCTGCACGTGCGTCATGCACAGCCGTATTTCGTCCGTGAGCTGCGCATAGATCGCGCTGGTTCGCGGCGAGCCCAGCGCCTGCACCAGGGCCGCGTGGAAACGCACGTCGGGTTCCACGATTTCTATGGGGGAGGCGTTGGACAGCGCGGTGATCTGGGCGTTCGCCTCCAGCGCGGCTTCGGGCACCTGGCCGGTGCCGGCCAGCAGGCGCACGGCTTCGGCCTCGATGATGGCCCGGGTCTGGTAGATGTCGCGGGCGTCCGCTGCGGAAAGCACCCGCACGCGCGCGCTTTGGTGCGCGTTGCGCGTGAGCAGTCCGCTGGCCACCAGGTTCTCCAGGGCGGCCTTGGCGGTAGGGCGGGCGACCTCGTAGTGCGCGGCCACGTCGACCTCGCCCAGCGGGGTGCCGGGGGCCAGCTCGCCGCTGAAGATGCGTTCGCGCAGCGACTTGATGACGGCCTGCACTACCGAAACCACTCCTAGACGGGCAGCCACGTGCGTCCTTTCGGGCAGAAGTACATTTGGATCTACCAAGTATCCCACGGCGCGTATTACTATGGCATGTGTACTTGTAAGACAATTTCCCGCGACGGTAGGCCGCGCCTACGATCCATATAGGAGCGCACCATGGCATTGAGCACGCCAGCACTCGGCGAAACCACGGTTTCATCCAGCATCCTCGACCTGGTCGGCGAGCCCGGCCGGGTGATGACCCGATCCATCGACCGCGTGGCCTACGCCTCGGATGCGTCGCACTACCTGTACACCCCGCAGGCGGTGGTGCTGGCCAAGGACGCCCGCGAGGTCTCCGATCTGCTGGCCGCCGCGAACCGGAACAACCAGCCGGTGACCCTGCGCTCCGGCGGCACCTCGCTGGCCGGGCAGGCCAGCGGCGACGGCCTGATGATCGACGTGCGCAAGAATTTCCGCGGCATCACCGTGCTGGATGGCGGCCAGCGTGTGCGCGTCCAGCCCGGTGCCACGATCCGCCAGGTCAACGCCCGGCTGGGGGTCTACGGCAGCAAGCTGGGCCCGGACCCGGCCAGCGAGGCGGCCTGCACCGTGGGCGGGGTGATCGCCAACAACTCCTCCGGAATGGCCTGCGGCACCGAGTTCAACACCTACCGCACCCTTGAATCGATGACCTTCGTGCTGCCCAGCGGCACCATGATCGACACCGCCGCCCCGGACGCCGACGCCCAGCTGGCCGCCGCCGAACCGCAGCTGGTGGCCACCCTGGAAAAGCTGCGCGACCGCGTGCGCTCCAACCCGGACTCCGTGGCGAAGATCGAGAAGCACTTCGCGCTGAAGAACACCATGGGCTACGGCATCAACGCGTTCCTGGACTTCGACTCCCCGGCGCAGCTGATGGCCCACTTGATCATCGGCTCCGAAGGCACGCTGGCCTTCGTGGCCGAGGCGGTGTTCCGCACCGTGCCGATCCGCAAGCTGGCCATCGCCACCCTGGCGGTCTTCGACAACCTGGATCTGGCCACCCGCGCCCTGCCCGAGCTGCTGGATTCGGGCGCCGCCACCCTGGAGCTCATGGACTCCACCTCGCTGCGCGTGGGCCAGTCGCTGCCCGGCGTGCCCGAAGCCATCATGGGCTTCGAGGTGGACCATCAGGCGGCGCTGCTCATCGAATACCACGCGGACAGCGACGAGGAACTGCGCGGCCTGCAGGACGCCGGGCAGAAGCTGCTGGACACGGCCGCGCTGCGCGCCCCGGCGGTGCTCTCCCCGGATGCGAAGAACCGCCAGGCCGCCTGGAAATTCCGCAAGGGGCTGTACGCCTCCGTGGCCGGGGCCCGCGTCTCGGGCACCACCGCGCTGCTCGAGGACGTGGCGGTGCCGGTGCCGTCGCTGGCCGAAACCTGCGGCAGCCTGCAGGAGCTGTTCACCGAATACGGCTACGCGGATTCGGTGATCTTCGGCCATGCCAAGGACGGCAACATCCACTTCATGCTCACCGACCGCTTCGAGGGCGAGCAGGCGCTGACCCGCTACAACGGCTTCAACGACAAGATGGTGGAGCTGATCCTCTCCAAGGGCGGCAACCTGAAGGCGGAGCACGGCACCGGCCGCGCCATGGCCCCCTTCGTGCGCGCCCAGTACGGCGACGAGCTCTACGACGTGCACCTTCAGCTCAAGGCCGCCTGCGACCCGCGCCTGATGATGAACCCCGGGGTCATCATCGACGAGGACCACGCCGCCCACATCCGCAACATCAAGCTGAACGCCACCATCGAGGTGGAGGCCGACCGCTGCGTGGAATGCGGCTACTGCGAACCGGTCTGCCCTTCCAAGGACCTGACCCTCACCCCGCGCCAGCGCATCGTGGTGCGCCGCGCCATCGCCAAGGCCGAGGCGGAAGGCAACCTGGAGCTGGCCGCGGAGCTGGAGAAGGACTACGAGTACAACGGCGTGCAGACCTGCGCCGTGGACGGCATGTGCGTCACCGCCTGCCCGGTGGGGATCAACACCGGCCTGCTGGTCAAGCGCCTGCGCCGCGAAGACGCGAACCCCGCCCTGGCCGCCGGGTTCAAGACCGCCGCCAAGGGCTGGGGCGCGGCCACCCGCGCCGGTTCGCTGGCCCTGAGCGTGGCGGACAAGTTCCCCGTAGGACTGGTCCGCGGCGTCACCGACGCGGCGCGCAAGGTGATCAGCACCGATGTCATGCCGCGCTACGACGCGGAGCTGCCCGGCGGCGGCAAGGCCCGCAAGCCGCTGGCCGGCAACCTGGGCGCCGTGGGCGGCGAACCGCTGGCCATCTACCTTCCGGCCTGCGTGAACTCCATGTTCGGCCCGGCCAGCGACGGCGAGGGCGTCTCCGCGGCCTTCACCAAGCTGCTGCAGGCGGCCGGCGTTTCGGTCTACGTCCCGCAGGGCATCGAGTCGATGTGCTGCGGCACCCCGTGGACCTCCAAGGGCTACGCGGACGGGCACGACCTGATGGCGCAGCGGGTGCTCGACGAGGTCGCGGCGGCGCTGCCGGGGAAGAACCTGCCGGTCATCTCCGACGCCTCCAGCTGCACCGAGGGCTTCGCCCACACGCTGGAAGGGCACGGCTACACCGTGGTGGACCTGCTCGCCTTCACCTCGCAGCACCTGCTGGACAAGCTGCCCGAAGGCCGCAAGATCGCCTCGCTGACCCTGCATCCGACCTGCTCCTCCACGCAGATGGGACTGAACCCGGACCTGGAGAAGCTGGCGCGGGCCGCCGCGGACACCGTGAACGTGCCGGTCAACTGGGGTTGCTGCGCCTACGCGGGCGACCGCGGCATGCTGCACCCGGAGCTGACCGCCTCCGCCACCGCCGCCGAGGCCGCCGAAGTGCGTGAGCTCGACGCCCAGGCCCATGCCTCCTGCAACCGCACCTGCGAGCTGGGCATGACGCGCGCAACCGGCAAGGACTACCGCCACGTCATCGAGCTGCTGGCGGACGCGGTCGCGCGCTAGGCGCTAGGCCCGGTCCGGGACCTCGGCGGGGCCGGAGGCGAACATCGCATCCGGCCCCGCCGTTCCCTATTCTCCCGGGTGGAAGCGCCTGACCCGATGCAGGGTATTGGCGTCGGTATGGCGCATTTCCGCGCCCAGTGCGGCCAGGCGCAGCAGCAGGTCCGAGGCATAGCTGAAGCTGTCGTCCTCGTGGAAGGTGAAGGAGCTGATGAACTCCTTGATCTCCGCCCGTTCCAACAGGTACTTGTTCTGCAGCACCCCGTAGCAGGGGTCTCCCGGGGTGGCGTTGAAGTGCACGGTGGTGTCGCGCGGCCCGGCGGTGCTCCCGGCCAGAACCGCGATGCCGCGGCCGAAGACCACGTTGCGCATCACCTGGCTGTTCTCGCGGTCCCAGAGCAGGAAGCCGATTTCGTCGTGGAACGGGTTCATGGCCTCCTCGCCATGGCGCCAGGCGGTCATCGAGTAGTTCAGTCCCCACAAGGTCTGCCTGCCGTTTTCCTGGATCGGGATGGGCTTGAAGACCGCGCGCTCGTAGTAGCCGGTTTCGCTCGTTTCATCGGTCAGGTTGTGGTACGAAAGGTCTACTCCGGCATCCCCTTCCCATTCGCCGACCAGCGGCGTGAGCGGGCCGAGCTTCTGCGGTCCCCGGATGGTCGAGATGCTTGCCAATGCGGTCATGGCGGGGTACTCCGATCAGTGAGTGGTGGGGGTGCGCGGCGCGGCCGCCGTGCACGGGTCCAGCGCACGCCACCGGGTCTCAAGTTCCTGCATCCCCGGCACCCCGCGATTGAATTGATCAATTCCAATGTAGGCACAACTCTTGCGTTAAGCAAGAGTTGTCGAAGGCAAAAGTTTAGGTGTGCATGGCCATGAGGCGGGATGCCTGATGCGCGGGGGTCTACAGGGGCAGATGGGTGCTGTTCGGGCGGGGAATGCTGCGACCCGCCACGTGGTGCAGCTTGTCCAGGGCCGCGGCGCAGGCGGCCCGCTCTGCCGGCTCCAACAGGTCCAGAGCCGCCTTCAGGTCCTGGCGCCGGCGTTCGGTGACCTGCTGCACGACCTGGCGGCCCGCAGCCGTCAGCTCCAGGGTGACAACGCTGCGGTGCGCGGGGTCCGAACCCCGCGCCAGATGGCCGGAGGCATGGAGCCTGTCCGCGAGCCGGGTGATGGATGAATTGCCCACGCCCAGGGCCTTGGCGCAGTCGCTGGACGTCGAGCGCCCCCGGCGCTGCAAGGTCAGCAGCAGGCGGAACTGGGGCAGGGATACCTCCAGCTGCTCCACGCTGCTCAGTGCGAGCCCCACAAGGTCCTGCGTGGCGGTTTCGAAGGCCGCGAGCTCCTGCTCCGAGGTCTGCGGCCGGTCCTGGGTTCCCATGAAAACCAGTTTGTCACAGGAGCATCGGCAGGCAGGGCGCGGCCGGTGGCGTGCGGCGCTGCCGGATCTCCTTGAAGCTTGCTTGAAGGAGTATCCGCGGGAAGTGGAAACTGGTTGAATGTGGGGCATGGCCGTCATTCTTGAAACAAAGATCCCCTTCCCCTCCGACGACGTCTTTGCGTGGCACGAGCGGCCCGGCGCGATGAATCGGCTGCTTCCTCCTTGGCAGCCGGTGCGCGCGCTGAGCCAGGCTCAGGACCTTCGCGACGGCAGCTCCGAGCTGGCGCTGCCTGCCGGACTGCGCTGGCATGCCAGGCATCTTTCCAGCGAGTACATCCCGGGCCGCGTGTTCGTGGACGAGCTGGCGCCCCAGGGGCTCGGCCAGGCGCCGCTGCGGCCGATCCACTGGCGGCACGAGCACCATATCCTGCCCGACGGGCCGCAGCAGTGCGTGCTGCGCGATGAAGTCACCACCAACATGCCGCAGAAATTGGTACGGCGCATGCTCGCCTACCGGCACCGGCAGCTGGCCGAAGACCTGCAGGTGCACCAGCGCGCGGCGCAGCACGGCATGGCGCCGCTGACCGTTGCGCTGACCGGTTCGCACGGGATGGTGGGAACCTCCCTGGGTGCTCTTCTCGAATCGGGTGGGCACCGGGTCATCCGCTTGGTTCGTTCGGCCCCCCAAGGTCCGAATGAACGCGTTTGGAATCCCGAGAACCCCGACGAATCCTGCCTGGATGGATGCGACGCAGTCGTCCATCTGGCCGGGGCGAGTATCGCCGGGCGATTCAATAACGAGCACCGCAGGAAAATCCGCGACAGCCGCATCGGGCCAACGCGCCGGCTGGCCCAGCTGGCCGCGCAGTCCGGCGTCGCGGTCTTCGTCAGCGCCTCGGCCATCGGCCTGTATGGCGCCGACGCCGGCGAAGAAGAGCTGGCCGAGGATGCCCCGCACGGCCGGGACTTCCTCGCGGAGGTTGTCCGCGACTGGGAGCAAGCGGCCCTAGCGGGGCCGGACACCGGCATGCGCCGCGTCCAGGTCCGCACCGGCCTGGTGCAAAGCCCCACCGGAGGGCTGCTGCGCCAGCTGCGTCCGCTTTACGAAGCCGGACTGGGCGGCAGGCTAGGCGACGGACAGCAGTGGCAGTCCTGGATCGGCCTCGATGACCTCGTGGACATCTACCACCGCGCCCTGTGGGACGGCGAGCTGCAGGGCCCGGTCAACGCGACCGCGCCCACCCCGGTGCGCAACAGCGAGTACTCGGCCGTGCTGGCCAAGGTGCTGCGCCGCCCGGAGATCTTCCCCGTCCCCGCCTTCGGGCCGCGGCTGCTGCTGGGCGATGAAGGCGCGCAACTGCTGGCGCTGGCCAGCCAGCGGGTCGTTCCCGCGAAGCTGTCCGCCCGCGGCCACACCTTCCGCTCCGCTGAACTTCCCGATGCGCTGGCCCACTGCTTGGGTAGGGAGCACTAGGCTCCCGCCCCGCTGCGGGCGGCCGCTGGTGCGCTGTCAGCCGCGGGGCTTTGCCGTATCGGCGACGAAATGTGCCACAAGCCCTCCTGGAATACATATGCGAGTTGTCGTATGCGCCGCAGGTGCTGAACGATGCAGCCGTTTGCGAGTCGGCTGACGGTTCAGGCGGCATGCGGCGCCCCAGGTCATAAAGTATCGCGCGCGTGCTGCAATGATGGGCTGAAAACCGCGTTTCCGGACGATTCCGAACAACTCCGACGCTTCGGATACGATCTGACTAGTATCTTTATTTGGCGTGAACGAAGCGCCGAAGGCCATCGGCAGTTGCCGGTGAATCGGCAACTGTATGGAGGACGGCCATGTCGCACCACATGGAATCCCGAGGTGTTCCGACCGAAGCCTTCGATGCGATCGCCCGGGATCTCCAGGCGTTGCGGATCGAGGCCGGCGACGTTCCCTACGCGGAAATCGTCCGTCGAATCGGGAAGCTTCGAGAACGCGCCGGAGTGGGTGCGGCCGCCGCCAGGCCAGCCCGAACCACTGTGTACGACGCCTTCCGCCTGGGCCGGACCCGTATCAACGCGAAGCTTGTCGGGGAAATCGTGCAGGCCTTGGGCTGCTCGCCGGAGGAGGCGGAAACGTGGGAACGCCGGTGTCTTCAGGCCCGTCTCGACCAGTCCGCGGCCAAGCAGCGGGAGCCAGCCAACCCGCAGCCCGCGCCCACCGAGCCGCCCGTCCAAATTGTCGCTGCCATCGGGCCGGCAGACACCGTGGCCAGCCGGCGGCGAATATATATACTCCTCGCAGCATGCTTGCTGATGAACTTGGCGGGCTTCTGGCTAGTGGATGCAGCAGGGCTCCGTCTTTATCTGGACATGGTCGGCACTGCATTGGCCGCCATCGCCTGCGGGCCGTGGGCCGGGGTGCTTGTCGGCCTGGCAACCAACGTCATTGGACTGTCGATTACCGATTCCTCGGCGGCGGCCTTCGGGCTGGTGAACATGACCGGCGCGCTGGTCTGGGGCTACGGCGCGAAGCTGATCAGGCGCAATTCCGCCCTACCTCAGTACGTCCTGCTGAACGTCGTGGTGGCTGTGGCTTGTTCGGTCGTGTCGAGCATCATTCTGGTTCTCCTTTTCGGGGGCATCACCGGCCACGCCTCCGAAACGACGATGCAGTCCATCCTGGCCAGCACCAGCTCGCTCGGGGTGGCCGTTTTCGAGTCCAACCTGATGTATTCACTGGTGGACAAGCTGCTGACCGGATTCATCGTGATTGCGCTGCTAGGCATGGTCAAGGATTGGATCCATGTTCCCGTCTACGGGCACGTTGCGGAGCATGCAATGGATTCCCTGGACCGCACCTACCGGTTGGCGAACGCCGGATTCGGGTCCGGGAGCAACCGCCGGGGAAGGGCCCTGGGATAGATTTTCCGGTTCGGTCCAGGGCACTGGAGAAACGGCGCCTAGCGCAACACCGCGGTTCTGCCCTATCATCATTGAGTCAGGAACCTCGATTGAGCGGATTCCGGCGCTCTCAAAAGGGGCGATACCCGTTGCCGAAATGCAACCGGTAGCGGCAGACATATATGGAATTTTCTTCAGCACCGTACTTTTGAAAAGAGTCCATGATGTCTAGCGTTTCTGCCGCCATCGCCCATGCCCTCAAGCCAATTGCACCGCAGATCTTCGGTCTGATGGGCAACGGCAACGCACACTTCCTCGACGCAGCAGTGCGCCAGGGCTTCACCTACACCGCGGTTCGCCACGAATCGGCCGCGGTAGCGGCCGCGGACGCATACTTCCGCATCTCCAACAAGCTCTCCATCGCCTCCACCACCTACGGTGCCGGTTACACGAACGCCGTGACCGCGTTGGCGGAAGCCGCCGCCGCGCGCACTCCGTTGCTTTTCGTTACCGGTGACGCGCCGACTTCGGGCTTGCGCGGCTGGGACGTGGATCAGGCGGCCATCGATGCCGCCGTGCGGGCCCCGCGCTACGTGGTGGACCGGTCGGCGCCGGGAGCCATCGCCCTGCAGGCCGCCGCCCATGCGCTGCGCGAACAATGTCCGGTGGTCTTGGCTATTCCCTACGACCTGGCCGCCATCGAGACGCCTGAAACCGAAATCCCGGACTTCGCCGCCCTCGGTTCCACGCCGCCCGCACCGGAATTAAACTCCACCCAGCTTGAACAGGTCAGCGCGCTGCTGGCCGGCGCCCAGCGACCGCACATCCTCTATGGCCGCGGCGCCATCGATGCCGCACCGCTGGTCAAGGAGCTGGCAACCAAGATCGGCGCCACCACTTCGGGGACGCTGCTGGCCCGCGACCTGCTGGACTACCCCCACGATCTGGGCATCACCGGAGGCTTCGCCACCGAGCGGAATGCGGAAATCATTGCCCAGGCGGATGTCGTGCTGGCGCTCGGCGCATCGCTGAACCAGTTCACCATGCGCTTCGGGGACCTGGTCAATGAATCCGCCACCCTGATCCAGATCGATTTGGCCGCCGCCGCCACCAATCCGCGGGTGGACTACTTCGCCACCGCCGATATCAGCACCGCAGCCGGGCATCTGCTCCAGTCGCTGCCCGCGACCACTGCCTCGTGGGCCGCGGATCTGGACCTCGCCGCGCTGCGCACCCGTCCGCTCGGAGAAGCGAAGGCCGCCGATGGGCTGCTGGATCCGCGCCGCGTAGCCAGCGAGCTGGAACGGATCCTGCCGGCGCACCGCGTTCTGGTGCAGGACGGCGGGCACTTCATCGGTTGGGGACCAATGTACTGGTCGACCAGCGGTGCCCGATCCCTGACTTGTGTTGGCACCGCCTACCAGTCCATCGGCCTGGGCATCGCTTCAATGGTTGGCGCTGCGGCGGCGGCCGACGGCCGGACCGTGGTGCTGGCCTCCGGCGACGGCGGCTTCCTCATGGGGCTGGCCGATCTGGAATCCATCGTGCGCACCGTCACTAGCGGTGTCATCGTCATTTACAACGATTCAGCCTACGGCGCCGAGGTGCACCAGTATGGATCGATCGGTCTGCATGAGGATCCGATGCTGATCCCGACCGTAGACTTCTCGGCCCTGGCCCAGGGCATGGGCGCCACCGGCATCAAGGTGGAAACCTTGGATGATTTGGGGAAAGTCAGTGAATGGGTGGAAGCCGGTGCGCAGGGCCTCTGCCTGGTTGACGCACGCATCTCGGCGCATGTCCGCGCCCCGTACATGGAGGAAGTGCTCGCGGCGAACCGCAAGGCCGCCGGGGCTGCAGCATCACAATCGGATTAAGATGCTGGTCAGGGCCGGCCTCTCGGCGTAGGGTTGCAGGGTGCACAAGTTTTTGGTTGGAACAGCGGGCCTGGGAATCGGAGCGTTGTTCATGCTCCCTGCAACCCCGGCATTCGCCGCACCTACCGGCCCGAATGACGGGGCCGGCGTGAGCGCACCCCTGCTTTCCGAAACTTCCCTGCGTGTGGCCACGATGGCAACGAACCTGAGCGGGGAGGAGCCCGGCGAGCTGTATCGGGACCTGCTGACCCGAACCGACACCGAAGCCCTGCGCGTGGCCGATGCAATCAGCGTCGCCAATCCCGACGTGATGGTGCTGACCGGCATGGACGCCGACCAGGATGCAGTGAACAGCTTCATCTCGGACTATCTGAAGAGCCCGGACGACGAGCGTTCCGATGCCGGCTACCCCTATTCGTATCTTGCCGTCGGTTCCAGCGGGGTGCAGAGCGGCGCGGACCTGGACTCAGACCGCATCGTCGGCGGCCCGGGCGATGCCTGGGGCCAGCGTGCATTCGCCGAGCAGGCCTCGACGGTGGTGCTGTCCAAGTATCCGATCAACCAGCCGGATGTCGTTTCGGTGTCCACACTGAAGTGGGACGAGGTGGCAGGCAACAACCTCGGGAGCTCCGAGCTGAGCGGCGCCGTCGCGGCTTCCATTCCGGTCATGCACAACGGGCTGTGGGACATCCCCATCGAGTACCGCGGTGAACGCGTCCATATCCTGGCCGCCCAAACCGAACCTGCGCACAGCAGCTACGGCTTCGGCGCACTACGCCAGAAGGACGAATTGAAGGTTGTCGCTGACTACATTGCCGGCGAAGACTACGTCGTCGCAGACGACGGCGCCAAGGCCGAAGGCCTCGACGGGGACCGCATCGTGGTGACCGGCGCGCTGGCTCAGCGCACCGAATCCACCGCAGCCGCCCTGGCCCTGGGCGCCGACCTCGGCCGGGATGACGCGTTGAACGATTCCGGGAACTTCGTCATCCCCAACCAGGGCTGGAACGTGCTGGGCCAGGGCCGCATCGGCGCGGAAGCCCCGGAAGACTTCCAGCTGCTCCCGGGCGCGACACCCGAGGCTATCGAAACCTCGGACTTGATCTGGACCGACATCCAGTTCTAGGCGCCCAGCAGCTCCCGCAGATAGTCATTGACGAATAGCCCCTGCGGGTCGACCTGCTGTCGAACTGCCCGGAAATCCTCAAATCTCGGATACAGCTGCGCGAGGTCGGGCGCCCGCAGCGTGTGCTGCTTGCCCCAGTGCGGCCGCCCGCCGTGCGAACGAAGGATCGACTCCATCTCCGGGAAATACTGCGGGACGCGATCGCGGATATAGCGGTGCACCGCAATGTAAACGCTGTTTCGGCCACTGGCCGTCCCCAGCCAGGTGTCGTCGCCGGCAGTGGTCCGGACCTCCAACGGGAAAACAACGGGTGCGGGCCGAGTCGTGAAGTAGCGGCGCAGTTCCGCAAACGCCGCGGCGAAGTTCTCCAGCGGCAGCGCGTACTCCATCTCGGTGAACTTCACCCGCCGCGGACTGATATAGGTCTGGTTCCACGACGCGGTGTAGCTGCGGTCTGAGAGGACCCGGCTGGCGAACCCGTTGAGCCGGGGAATCATTCGCGGCATGGCGGCGCCCACCGAACAGATGGCCTGGAGCCCGCCGTTGGACAGCAGCTCGTCGTTCACCCAGGCAGTGAGCTTGCCAGGCGCTTTCGCCGGCGTATCGCCGGGCAACCGCGTATTGGTTTTCACCTGGGCGTTGCCGGTGCCCGGGAACCAGAAGAACTCCAGATGGTCTTCCAGCGCCACCCTTTCGATAAAGCTCTCGGTCAGCGGCTCGATGGCTTCGATGGTCTCCGCGGCGTGCATCATGTAGTGCGGAACGCACCGCAGCCGCACGTGGGTGATGACACCCAACGCGCCCAATCCGACGCGGGCAGCCTGGAACAGGTCACGGTGCTCCGTGGCGCTGGCACGCACCTGCGTCCCGTCGGCCAGCATCATCCGCAGTCCGGTGACCGCGCCGCTGAATCCGGTGAATTTCAGGCCGGTGCCGTGGGTGCCGGTGCTGATGGCGCCAGCGATGGACTGTCGGTCGATGTCGCCCATGTTCTCAAGCGCCAGTCCGAAGGGCTCCAGCAGGTCCGGGACCTGCCACAACCTGGTTCCGGCCCGGAACGTCACGTCATGCGTGAGCGCATCGACTTCCTCGATTCCCTGGAAACCGTCGAGATCGAGCAAGACGTCGTCGGTCTTCGCCAGCGGGGTGAATGAATGGCCGGCGCCCACGGTGCGCACGGTGTGCCCGGTCAGCGCCGCCGACTCGAGCAATCCGCCTAGCTGGTCCAGGGAAGCGACCGACTGGCGCACCGATGGGGCGGCAGTCACTGTGCCGGCGAAATTCTGGAAGGTGGTCACAGGAAGGCCTTCCCCTCGCCTCGATAGGTTGGCCATTGGTCACTGATCTTGTTCTTCGAGAAGACCGCGACCTTGTTGACCCGTTCTGCCGGTTCCCCGGATTTTGCATGGCGCAGCCATACCGTCTCGCCGATGTTCAGGCGGTGCGCGGTCGGGCCGGTCAGCGGCGTCTGCACCTCGCCGGCTCCTTCCAACGGCAGGTAGCGCAGCTTGCGCGGATGCTCGATGCTCGGCAACCGGTCTTTTCCGGCGGGACCGGATGCGGCCCAACCGCCGCCGAGGATCGTGACCGTCTGGTGATCCGGCCTTCGGACTACCGGGAAGCCCAGGAACATGGCAGGGGACGGAGAGAAGGAACGGAAGGAGTCGAACAAGGCCGGAGCGAAGAGCCCGGAGCCTGCGGCCAGCTCTGTCACCGCTGCTTCCTTGGTGGTCGTTTCAAATGAACCGGTGCCTCCTGCATTCACGAAGCGAAGGTCCGCGAGACCGCGCACGCGGCTCACGGCTTCGGCACGCCGCTCGGCAAGCTCGGCGGCGCTGCGTTTCCGAAGGGCTCGGGCGATCCAGGCCTTGGGAGCGAACCCTCCATCCGGTACCGAGGCGATCTGCGATTCGTAGGCCATGAGCCCGTCCAGCTCGAAACCCTTCCGGCGTTGGACTTCTTCAGCCAATGAAACCAGATCCGCCGGGTCGGTCAACGGCGATCGGGCAGCCCCGATGCGCAGTCCCGGGGTCGGGTAGTAGGCGGCATCAAGCTCAAGGGCGACCTTCAGCGGATGATGGTGCGGAACGATCCGGTCGATGAGATCCAGCTGCGCAACGGAGTCGACCATGACCGTGATCTCGGCGCGTGCCTGTTCGCTGGTTGCCCAACGGCTGATGGCTTCCGTATCGGCTTGGGGATAGGCCACGACCAGGTCTTTCATTCCATGGCTCGCCAGCCATAGCGCTTCGCTCAGGGTAAAGCACAGCACTCCGCTGAATCCGTCGGCAGCCAGTGCCCGTTCCAGGGCCTTGCGGATGCGCAGCGATTTGGATGCAACACGTATCGGCAGTCCTCCGGCTCGTTCGCGAAGGGCGATCACGTTCGCATCGAAGGCATCCAAATCCAGCAATGCCACTGGGCGTTCGTTGATCCCTGCCTGTTTCAAGGCGTGGTTGTACCGTTTGGCCTGAGCATTCTTCATAAGCCAACTCTTCCATCGGTATTTGGGTGTTTCAAGGACTGGGCCGAACATGACCGGCTATTTGGGGATATTCAGGTGTTGGAACCACCAAGTTCCCGGAAACTTCAAGGTTTGGCTCGATATGCTGACAGCATTATGAGTAAAGATCCCATTTCGATGACGGTTATCGGCAACGATGGCAAACCGCGCACTGCAATCCAGGACGCAATCATGAAGGGTGTCGGTGTCCAGCGTCCGCTGGTTCTTGCCTACCTGAAACGGTTGCGACGAAAGCACCCCGAAGCGACCGCGGCAGAACTTTCCAAGATTGCCGAAAGCGACTACTTGAAAATCGTGACGGGTTCGGGCGCCGCAGTGGGAGGCACTGCAGCCATCCCTGCGGTGGGCACCGGTGTCGCGCTGGGCCTGTCCGTGGCCGCCACCCTTGGATTTCTCGAAGCGTCCGCGCTTTATGCACAGACGCTTGCGGAGCTCCATGGCATTGCCATCGAAGATCCGGAACGTTCACGAGTACTCGTTATGGGTGTGCTGATGGGCGAGGAAGGCAGTGCGATGATCGCCGGCCTCACACGCCAGGCCGCTGGGCGCGGCGGCGGACCGGTCAAGGGCTGGGCCAAGGCCTTCGGTGCGAACAAGTCGACTAGCTTCTATACCTCGATCCAGAAGACGATGCAGAAGTCGTTCATGCGCAAGATCGTCGGCACGCAGGCCGCGAGCGTTGTCGGCCGAATCGTTCCCTTCGGGGTCGGCGCGGTCATCGGCGGAGCCGGCAACCGTTTCCTGGCCAAGCGTGTTGTTGAAACTGCAGCCATCGCTTTCGCAGGGATCCCCACCCTGACTCCCGACCAGCTGGAGCTGGATGATCCCCGGATCATCGACGTCGAGGTTATCGAAGAGTAGTGAGAGCCATGGGCGGCACCGTAAATATAGAGTGACGGCGCGGATTCGACGTTTTTCAGGTTCCGGATGCGGCGGAATGGAATTTAATATTCCGGCGGTAACGGGGAGCCCTAGGAAAAAACCGCATGTTCTCGGGCTTTAAGGCCTTAAAT
The DNA here is from genome assembly GCF_014647495.1 of Glutamicibacter protophormiae. Classification (GTDB taxonomy): domain Bacteria; phylum Actinomycetota; class Actinomycetes; order Actinomycetales; family Micrococcaceae; genus Glutamicibacter; species Glutamicibacter protophormiae. The sequence continues at coordinate 396 of NZ_BMPH01000017.1, read as the reverse complement.
TTTCGGTAATGAACGTGGTTCTGTTTTATGTGGTCACGCTCACCGCTGCGCAGCACCCCTCCGATTTGCACCGCCCCGCCAACCCGTGTATAGTTTTTCCTTGTCGCCACGAGCCGGACGGAACAACAACCAACCGGAACAAGGCGGCGAAAACCCCGGAAAATCAAGGTTTTCCACACCATGTGTGGACAACTCGGAATTGAATGGGAATCAAAGAATACTGGTTCGAATCACAAAGAATCGATTTGACTTTCAGAATTCAATGATTATAGAATATGAATATAACGCTGGACGATATCGCCTCCTTGAATGGGTGGCGGAGAACCGGTAAGTGTTTGTTGTTTGAGAACTCAATAGTGTGCCAAGTTTGTTGATACCAAATTATTTTTTGTTTGG
>NZ_BMPH01000016.1 GCF_014647495.1 Glutamicibacter protophormiae | reverse complement strand
CCTGTACTAATAGGCCGATGACTTACAACACACTATAAGATGGTGTGTCGACAAAATTCATTTTTTTGCTGTTCGCGTTCACTATGCGGTTACGAGACAACAACCTCGAAACCAAAAGATTTTTTGCAGGACGTTAGTGCCGGATCACCTGTGGTTTGTGTGCTTCGTGATTGTTACGGCGGTCATAGCGTGGGGGAAACGCCCGGTCCCATACCGAACCCGGAAGCTAAGGCCCATTGCGCCGATGGTACTGCACTCGTGAGGGTGTGGGAGAGTAGGTCACCGCCGGACTTAACTTGAAGTGGTGGAGGCCCTGACACAGTGTGTCGGGGCTTTCGCTGTTTAACCGGGGTTGGTGCGGGGGGAGTGGTGGCTTCCCCTTTTTTCCTGTTTAAAAAGGGAATGAAGCAACATACCCGGAGTGGTTGGTGAGGGATGCGCTATACCGCGTAGCGTAGAGACCATGGACACGCTTTTCTACGCGCACCGGGGCAGCTCCCACAAGTTCTCCGAGAATACCCGTGCAGCCTATCTGCAGGCCATTGATGAGGGAGCGGATGGCATAGAGTGCGATGTCCACCTGACCCAGGACGGGATCGTCGTATGCCACCACGATCCCACCGTGGACCGCACTTCGGATGCAACGGGACTGGTTTCAGGGTTTACCCTTTCGCAGATGAAAGCCATGGACTTCACCGGTGTCATCCCGAGCCTGATTCCCGAAGACTACGGCCGGGAGAACGAGCAGCTGCTGAGCCTGGCTGAACTCTTCGAGATCCTCGAGGAGCGGAGCCGACCCATTGGTTTGGCCATTGAGATCAAGCATCCCAGCCCGTTCGGACACCTGCTTGAAGACGGGGTGCTCAAGGTCCTGGCCGACAACCACTTCGATCCTTCGACCGGTACGGCGGGCAGCAAAAGCCAGATAGCCGTCACCCTCATGAGCTTTGAACCGGAGTCGCTCCGGTATCTGTCACGCACGGTGAACAAGGATCTGCTCTGCCAGCTGATTACCGAGGTGGATGCGTCGTGGGTGGATGAATTGGTTTCAACCGGCCAGATGGGGCGTGCGGCGGTGTACGAGGTGCTGTACCGATCGGTGGCCGAAGGGATCGAGTTCATCGACCAAGGCGGCGCCGGAATCATCGGGCCCGGTGTCGCGTGGACGAGGGCCAACGAGAAGATCGTACGTGAATGGCTTGAACGAGGGCTGACGGCCAGGATCTGGACTGTTGACCGGCCCGCCGACGCCCAGTACCTGGTCAACCTCGGCGTAAGCCAGCTGACGAGCAACCGGCCTGCTGAACTACGCAGGGAATTGGAACAGAACTAGGAACCATGAGCACGGCTACAACGCAAGAAAATCTGTATCTGCGAGACACCTACGTTTTTGAAGCGCAGGCGCAGGTTCTCGCCGCCGGCGTCGACGATGACGGAGCATGGATCGCACTCAGCCCGAACATCTTCCACCCGAGAGGCGGCGGGCAGCCCGAAGACAACGGAACCGTGAACGGGCTCCCGGTCAAGGCAAGCCGCAACGAGGACGGCCTGGTGATCCTCCATGGCGTCACGGCGCTGGAGCCCGGCACCACAGTGCATAGCTCAATCGACAGGCAGCAGCGCCTGCTGAACGCCGCCCTGCACACCGCGGGCCATGTTGTGGGTTTTGCCGGGGAAGCCCGCGGCTGGCAGCACAAGGGCCATTCGCATTTCCCGGGGCAGTCGCGATTGGACTTCGACCCGGCCAGCGTTGACATGCCCCTGGCTGATGACGAACAGCGCGCTGCGGCCAGGGCCTGGTTGCAGGAACGTGTGGACGAACTGCTGGCAGGAGGCGGAGCCATCGAATCCAGCATGGATGCCGACGGGCTGCGCACCGTGCACATCGAGGGCATCAACGCCGAGCCATGCGGCGGCACCCATGTCAGCCACGTCAACCAGCTGGCAGGCGTGCTCATCAAGGAAGCCAAGGTCAAACGCGGTGTGTACAAGGTCAGGTACGATGCCCGGCATGCGGAGTAGCCGGCTCACCCCCGCGACGAAGATGGGCCTGTCCATCGCGATCGCGACGGGCCTCTACGGAATCTCCTTCGGCGCGCTGGCCATCGCTGCGGGGCTGAATCTCTGGCAGACCATTGCCTTGAGCGCACTGATGTTCACCGGAGGGTCGCAGTTCGCCTTCATCGGCGTGATCTCGGGCGGCGGCGCGGCGTCGGCCGCGTTCTCCGCCGCGTCGCTGCTGGGCATCCGCAACGCCGTATACGGCATGCAGATCAAGCAGGCGCTGCGGCCCCGGGGCCGGCATGTGCCATGGATGGCGCAGGTGACCATCGACGAGTCGACGGCAGTCAGCTTGGGGCAGGCGGACGCGGATGAGAAGCGCCGCGGGTTCTTCAGCGCCGGGGTCGGGGTGTACGTGCTGTGGAATTTCTTCACCATCGCCGGGGCACTGCTCGGAGAACGCATGGGCGATCCCGCGGCCTGGGGCCTGGACGGGGCCGCGGTGGCGGCGTTTATCGGCCTGCTGTGGCCGCGGCTGAAAGCCATGGAGCCGGTGCTCGTCGCGCTGGCCGCCGCGGTGGTCACCGCAATAGCGGTTCCGTTGACGAGCCCGGGATTGCCGATCCTCATTACCGCTTCCTGCGCCGCGGTCTATGCCTTGGCGACCGGACGCCGGAGCAAGCCGGCCACCGAGCACGGAGAGTTGCAGAACGTACGGGAGGACCGGGCATGAGCGAACTGAGCTGGTGGATCCTCGCAGCCTGCCTGACCGCCTATGCGATCAAGATCTGCGGCTACTTCGTTCCGCGCAAGGTCCTGGATTCGCCCACGATGTCCCATGTGGCAGCCACACTGACCATTGCGCTGCTGGCCTCGCTGGTCACCGTGAACGCGTTCACCTCGGGGCAGGAACTGGTCATTGACGCGCGCATCGGTGCGCTGGCCGCGGCCATCATCGCGCTGATTTTCAAGGCCCCGTATCTGGTGGTGGTGATTACCGGCGCACTGGCCGCAATCCTGCTGCGTGCTACGGGAATGGCCGCCTGATACCCCGCGGCCTCGCCAGGGCGCGGCCGCGGGGCGCCGCACGGCCGGATCAATCCGGTGTGCGGGTGGTGCGCCAGTAGCTGTTGATGGCGATGCCCAGGGACACCAGCAGGCAGAGCCCGCCGAAAGCCGCGAACGCGCCGGACAGGCCGGCCAGCGCCGGGGTGATGGCCAGGGCGAAAGCAGCGATGGCCAGGAAAACCAGCAGCAGTATCGTGATCCGCTGCCTCCGCATGACCTGTTCTTCATGTGTCATTTCCTGCCCCTTCCCGGCAGTTCCCACCGCAAACTGTGAGGAGGAGTGGCTTTGCCAAAGGAAGTGACGCAGTCACCGCATCCTTCTTTCACCATAACAGCGAGTGCGGTTTACGGACAGGGCTCCCGAATCTCCCGGCGGCGGCGCAACACGTTAGGAGTTTCCCGTGCCCGGTGGGACAGTGGACTCATGATCGTGGCTTTCTCAGTTGCCCCCAGCACCGAGAACCCGAACGGCTCCGTGCGCGGCGCGGGCGCCGAGGCCGTGAAGATCATCCGGGAATTGGGCCGGCCCCACCGCACCAGCTCCATGTTCACCAACACACGACGCCTGGGACAGGGGAAGAATCTGACCCTGGCCGCAGGCCTCTGAGAGAGGATTCTCCCATGATTGTCGCATTCTCCGTCGCTCCCTCCGGCACCGGCAGCAACGCCGACGGCTCCGTGCACGATGCTGTCGCCGCGGCCGTGAAAGTCGTCCGCGACTCCGGCCTGCCCAACAGGACTTCGAGCATGTTCACTGAGCTTGAAGGCAGCTGGGACGAGGTCTTCGACGTCGTCAAGCGGGCCACCGAGGCCGTCGCGCCGTTTGGCTCACGCATCTCCTTGGTCATTAAAGCTGACATTCGCCCTGGCTATGCGGGTGAGCTTGATGGCAAGCTGGAGCGCCTGGAACGCGCCATCGACGAATCCGGGGCGTAGCCGGGGCGCCGGGCAATTGCCGGGCTTCGAGTAGCCCTGCCGCGGCTGTGCAAAGGCTAGGTTATTGGGGTGATCCCTGCACTTCCCGGAGTATCAGGAGTACCCTGAACTCGAAAGACCCTGTACCGGCTGCGCCGGAAAGCCGCCCGCCGATCACCAGCTGATCAACGAGGGGTTCCCGAGCGCGCCGAGGGCCGGCTCCTGCGCGGTTCGCCTCAACGGGTGGCCGGTTCGCGGGGGCGGTATGCTGCACCAGGCAGCCGGGAACGTGAGGAGAACCAGAGATCATGATCCACCATCTGGCAGACCGTGAGAGCCCTGCAGTCGACGACTACCTGAACGAGGCCCTCGGGCTGGAAGTTCCGGAGCTGGAAGCCGGGCGGGAGCATGCCCATAATGCCGGGTTGCCTCGCATCGAGGTGAGCACCGCGCAGGGCAAGTTCCTGCAGCTGCTGGTGGAAATCTCCGGCGCCGCGCGGGTCCTTGAGATCGGTACGCTCGGCGGCTACTCGACCAGCTGGCTGGCCCGGGGCGTCGGGGCGCGGGGCAAGGTGGTCTCCTGCGAATTCGAGCCGCTGCATGCATCCATTGCCCGCGAGAACCTTGAGCGTGCAGGGCTGTCGGACCGGGTCGAGATCAAGCTCGGCGCCGCCCAGGGGACGCTGGAGCGGCTGATCGGCTCCCGCGGTGCGCCGTTCGACCTGATTTTCATCGATGCCGACAAGCGGAACAACGTGGTGTACCTGAAGCGCGCCTTGCAGCTGTCCCGTTCCGGAACGGTGCTGGTGCTGGACAATGTCATCAGGGCAGGTCAGATCCTCGACGATCCGGCGCAGCACGGGCTGCAGGAAGCGGACTTGCGGGGAGTCCAGGAATCGTTGCGCTGGCTGCGGGAGGAATCGCGGGTCTCGGCCACGGCGCTGCAGACCGTCGGGTCCAAGGGCTGGGACGGCTTTGCGTTGGCCCGTGTGCTGTAGCCGCGGGGTCTAGCTGCGCGAGGACTCGCGGAAGCTCAGAAAGTAGTCGCCTTCCGCCTCGTCATCGGCGCCGGGTTCTTCGAAGGGCGGGGATTTCATGACCAGCAGGTACGCGGCCAGTCCGCAGAGCAGGCCGACAACTGCGCCGGTCCAGCCGGCGTACTGGGTATCGCGCAGCAGCCCGCCGGCCGCCGGGCCGATGACCATGGGCACGACATAAAAATAGGATCCCGAGGAGGCAGGGCCCCAGAAACGCTCCAGCTTGGCCAGCGTGCTGAACCCGAGCACCAAAACAAGGCTACCCAGCAGGATGACCCAGAAACTGGGGGACAGGCTGACTACGAGGGTCAGGCTGGCGATTACGCCACCAGTCAACGCTGCGAACGACTGGTTCCGACGCACAGTCTGGCCCCTTTCCCTCAATAGGTTGTAGATATTAGACCATCCTGTCAAAAACCGGCCGCGCCCGCAATCGTACTTAAGTAGGAGGGTGCGGTGCGTTCCGGGGCTGCGCCGCCGCCCTGCCGTAGTGTTGGTAGAGTGCCTGAACTGAAAGATTATCGAATCCGCCCGGCAACGGCCGCGGATGTGCGCCCGGCGTTGGAAATGAAGCTGGCTGCCTGGCGGCAGGCCTACAGCGGGTTGCGCGGGGATGAATTCTTCGCCTTCCACGAGGAACAGCTCGAGGGCCAGGTGGCCTGGTGGGAGCGCGGCCTGGCCAACGGCGCCGGGTTCTGCATTGCCGAGGACGTCGACGGGCGGATCATCGGGTTGGCCGGCGGAACCCCCGTCATCGACGAGGACCGGGATGCCGGCGTGGACATTGAGCTGGGCATGCTTTACATCCTGGCCGACTACTACGGATCCGGCCTGGGGGCGCACCTGCTCCAGGTGGTGCTGGGCCAGCGCCCGGCACTGGTCTGGGTGCTGCAGGGCAACGAGCGTGCCGTCGCCTTCTACCGCAAGCACGGCTTCGAGCTCGACGGGGTCAGCGAGGAGCTCACCGGGTCGTGGAACGGGCTGACCGAGCTGAGGATGGTGCGCCGCAATGGCTAAGGACGCCGCGCCGACGCTCACGGGAAGCTACCCGATCGACACCGGGCTGGCGGAGATCGAATCCGACCCCTACGGCGCCAACCGCTACATCCTGAAGGTCAACGGGGTGCCCTCCTCGCACGTGGACCTGGACGACCCCGGCTACCTGGACTTCGAGTACATGCGCTGGATGGAGCCGATTTTCCTCGAGGGCTACCCGCCGGAGGACTACGACGGCCGGGCCCGCAAGCTGCGGGTGCTTCATCTGGGCGGCGGGGGCTGCTCCATGGCCCGTTGGGTCGCCTCGCGCTACGAGAACGCCCGCCAGGTCGTGGTGGAGCTGGATGCCAAGCTGGCCGAGCTGGTGCGCACCAATTTCCAGGTGCCGCGCGCCCCGCTGGTGCGCCTTCGGGTGGGGGATGCCGTGCAGGTGCTGCCCACGCTGAGCGAGAACAGCCGCGACGTGGTCATCCGCGACGTGTTCGCCGGCAGCACCACCCCGCGCCAGCTGACCACCGTCGGCTACGCACGCCACGCCCAGCGGGTGCTGGACGCGGGCGGGGTGTACATCCTGAACTGCGGCGACACCGCGGACCTGGCCGGGGCGCGAGCCGAGGCGGCGACGCTGCTGTCCGTGTTCAAGCACGTGGCGCTGATCGCCGATCCTCCCATGCTCAAGGGCCGGCGCTACGGGAACATCGTGTTCCTGGCCGGCGACGAGCCGCTGGCCCTGGGCCCTGCGTTTGAGCGCAGCCTGCGCACCGCGCCGCTGCCCGCGCAGCTGGTCTCCGGCGCTGCCGTCGCGCGCTTCGCCGGCTCCGCCGCACCCATCGAGGACTAGGCCGCCGGCTGCCCTGCGCCGCGCCGGTAGCTTGAACCGTCGGCGGCGCGCAGCAGCAGGCCGTGGTCCACGAGGTAGCGTCGGATCAGCGCGGTGTCCGGGTGGAAGACCCGCAGCCGCTCGTTGACCTGGTCCTCGCGCAATTGCTCGTCCCCGTCGATGACCGCATCGCGCAGATAGGCCATGACCTGCATCCGGTCCGCCGGCTTGGCCGGCAGCGTGTGCAGCTTCGTCCCGTCGAAGAAGCGGTTGATGCCGCTGCGGTCGGCCTTGGCTGCGCCCGCGGCGGCCAGGGTGTCGCCCAGCAGCTGCTCGTTCAGCTCCCAGGCGCCGGTCTGTCCGCGGCGCAGCAAGCCGATCTGCTCCCAGCGGGCCAGGTCCTTGGAACCGCGGGCCCCGGCTGCGCCGCGCTCCGGGTCCTGCCCGGTGAGCACCTGGCCCAGCAGCTCGCGCATCGCAGGGTTCTTCAGCCCCGCCGCCACCTGGATCCAGACTCCCGCCGTGGCGGACCCCGGCGCCTTGTTGTGATCTGCCATACCCCCATGCTAGCGAAGCGGCGGGGATCTGCCGGGAACGGCAGCGGCCCGCCCCGAAGGAATCGGGACGGGCCGCGGCGGCGGGCGGAAGGGATGCGCTTACTTGACCCCGGCCCAAGTCTCGATCAGGCCGATGCCGAAGAACAGCACGAACGCGGCGGCGACGGCCCACATCAGCGGGTGGATCTCCCGGGCTCGGCCCTGGGTGGCGCGGATGAACACATAGGCGATGAAGCCGGCGCCGATGCCGTTGGCGATCGAGTAGGTGAACGGCATCAGGATGAAGGTCAGGAAGGCCGGCAGCGCAATGCCCCAGTCGTTCCAGTCGATCTTGGTGATCTGGCTGATCATCATGAAGCCGACGACCACGAGCGCCGGGGCGACGGCTTCGAACGGCACCAGGTAGATCAGCGGGCTGAGGAACATCGCCACGATCATCAGCAGGCCGGTGACCACCGAGGCCAGGCCGGTGCGCGCGCCCTCGCCGATGCCCGCGCCGGACTCGACGAAGATCTGCGCCGAGGAGCTCGAGGTGCCGCCGCCCACGATGGCGCCGGCGGCGTCGACCAGCAGGACCTTGTCCACGTTAGGGATCTGGCCGTCCTCGTCCATCACGTCGGCCTCGGCGGCCAGTCCCACCATGGTTCCCATGGCGTCGAAGAAGATCGACAGCAGGATCACGAAGGCCAGCAGCGATGCGGCGGTCGGGCCGATCTTGGCGAAGGCGCCGAACAGGCTCACCTCGCCGATCAGCGACAGGTCGGGCAGGTGCCAATCAGGCAGGGAGGGGACCACCAGCGACCAGCCGTTGGCCTCGGACTCGCTGACATGGAAGACCGCTTCGAAGATGTTGGCGATGACGGCGGAGACCACGATCCCGATCAGGATCGCGCCCTTGACCTTGCGGACGACCAGTGCCATGGTCAGCAGCAGGCCGATGATGAAGACCAGGATCGGCCAGCCCATCAGCTGGCCGTCGAAGCCCAGGCCCACCGGGACGGTGGTGTGCGCGGCATCCGGGATGCGCTGCACGAAGCCCGCGTTGACCAAGCCGATCAGCGCGATGAACATGCCGATGCCCACCACGATGGCGGTCTTCAGGCCCGCGGGGACCGCGTTGAACACCGCGGTGCGGAACCCGGTGAGCACCAGCCCGAACATCACGATGCCGGCGATAACCACCAGGCCCATGACATCGGCCCAGGTCAATTCCGGGTTGGTGGTCACGGTGATGGCAACGAAGGCATTCACGCCGAGGCCCGTGGCCAGCGCGAACGGGTGTCGGGCCCAGATGCCCATGATGATGGTCAGGACGCCGGAGACCAGGGCGGTCACTGCGGCCACGCGCTGGATCCCCAGTTCGCCGCCGGAAGAATCGGCACCGGAGAGGATCAGCGGGTTGAGCACAACGATGTAGCTCATGGCGAAGAACGTGGCGATGCCGCCGCGCAGTTCGGTGGAGAAGGTGGAGCGCCGCTCCGAGATCATGAAGTAGCGGTCAAGGCGTTCGCGCATACTACTGGCAGGCGCTGTTTTCGTGGAGGAGGACATAGGAAAATTCTAGGTGCTTTCAGGCTCATTCCAATACCCAAATGGAATCTGAGTAGGCTGTGCGTGAAATCTTTAGATCCAACTCACACGATGGCGCACCAACGAAGTACATTGGGTGTAAGGGGCATCACGCCCAAGTGAAACGGTAAGTAGTTGAGGAGCGGGTCTGATGAGTGACGAAGCACCAGTCGCAGCCGAAAAAATCGAAGGCATCGTTGTCGGCGTCGATGGATCGCAGCAGAGCAAGTGCGCACTGCGCTGGGCCGAACGCGAAGCGGTGCGCCGCGGAAGCGTCCTGAATATCGTTTCGGCCTACACCATTCCGGTTTTCGCCGCCTCGTCCATGGACGCGGGCTACTCGACCCTCGATGACGACCTGATCCGCGGCGGCGCCGAAGACATCGTGCGCCAGGCCCGCAAGGAGCTGGAAAACAGCGAAGCCACCATCCGCACCTACATCGAATCCGGTGACCCGTCGGGTGTGCTGCTGGACCTGAGCAAGGATGCCGAGCTTGTGGTGGTCGGCACCCGTGGCCGCGGCGGATTCGTCGGCCGGCTGCTCGGTTCGGTCTCCTCGGCCCTGCCGGCGCACGCCAAGTGCCCGACCGTGGTGGTTCCGCTGGCGGTTGCCAAGGAACTGGAAGGCGACGCAGCAGCCGCCGCAGCCGCCGCGCGCAAGTCGATCGTGGTCGGTGTCGACGGTTCGGACCGCGCCCGCGCCGCGGTGCTGGCCGCCGCGGACGCCGCCATGGCCAGCGACCTGACCCTGCGCCTGATTTGCGCCGTTGCCCCGGTGGGTGCCGCACTGGCCTGGATGCCTGCCACGGTGGACCAGGAAGCGGTGCTGGAGGACGTGCGCTACCAGATGAGCGTCGGTGTGGCCTGGTTGACCTCGCACTACCCGAACCTGAAGATCGAGACCGACGTGATCAGCGGCCCGCCGGTCGAGGTGCTGATCCGCGAATCCGAGCATGCTGTGCTGACCGTGACCGGCTCGCGCGGCCGTGGCGGCTTCGCCGGCATGCTGCTGGGCTCGACCTCCCAGGGCGTGCTGCACCACTCCAAGGGTCCGGTCATGGTGGTTCCGGATTCGGACGATCCGCGTCTGGCGGACCGGAAGAACTTCGATACCCGCGCCGATGACTAGCATCTAGGCCGCGGCACCAACCCGACGTGCCCCCGGGGGAGCAATCCCCCGGGGGCACGTTGCCGTTTGCATCGGAAAATAGCAGAACACCCGCAGGGATTCCCTGCGGGTGTTCTGCGAGGCCTGCTCCTAGTAGCGGGCGGCCTTCGAATGGAGGTTGTTCACCCAGCTGAGCGGGGTGACCGAGATGCCTGCATTCGGGTTGCGGGCATGGACCACCTGGCCGTTGCCGATGTAGATGGCCACGTGGTAGAACGAGGATCCGCCGTTGGAGGAGGAGAACACCAAGTCGCCCGGGCGCAGGTTGTTCAGCGATACGTACTGCGGGGCAGCGAAGAACTGCTGGGTCGAAGTGCGCGGCAGGCTGATGCCCGACTGTCCGAATGCCCTTTGGGAGAAGCTGGAGCAGTCGAAGGCGCTCGGGCCGTTGGCGCCGTACACATAATACTTGCTGTTGTCGCTGGCGGTCTTCATGGCCCACGAAATTGCGGCGCCGTAGCTGCGTCCGCCGCCCTGCGGGGCAATATCCTGCTCCTGCTTGGGAGCTTCGGTCTTCTCCGGCTTCGGCTTCGGCTTCTGCGTGGCCTTGGGGGTTTCCTTGGGCTTCTGGGTGGCCTTGGGGGTTTCCTTGGGCTTCTGGGTGGCCTTGGGGGTTTCCTTGGGCTTCTGGGTGGCCTTCGGGGTTTCCTTGGGCTTCTGGGTGGCCTTCGGGGTTTCCTTCGGCTTCTGGGTAGCCTTGGGGGTTTCCTTCGGCTTCTGCGTGGCCTTAGGGGTCTCCTTCGGGGCCGGGGTTTCCTCAGCCTTTGGAGTTTCGGCAGGCGCCTGGGTCTCTTCGGCCTGCGGGGTTTCGGTCTTCTGTGGCTTCGGAGCGCTCTCCGGCTGCGGAGCCGCAGTCGGGGTGGCGGTATCCACGGTGTCCAGCGGCTGGGCCTCAGGCTTTGGCTTCACAGTTGGCTTGGCCGTCGACTGGTCGACTTCCAACTCCTGCGGCGCATCCACGGCCAGCGGCTGAATGGTTCCGGTCTGGCTTGGCTTGATGACCGGCGCGTCCTCGGCGCTGATGGTTTCCTGCAGCGCGGTTTCGCGTTCTGCCTCTTCTTGTTCCTCGACCTGCTTGCGGACCTCGGCTTCTTCCTGGTCCTTCAGGCTGGCCAAGTTGCTGATCAGCTCGTCGCGCAGTTCCTGCTCGGGCTTGATGGAGGACTGGTAGGCGGCCAGAGTGCTGTTGGCGGTCGACGCGGAGGCATCGTAGTTCGCTGCGGCTTCGTTTGCTGCGCTTTGCGCGGCATCTGCATAGGATTCCCAGGCGGAGACCAGGGCTTCTGCTTCGGTCGCCGAGTTGACGGACTGGACCTGCTGCTGGCTGAGGGTGTCAATCGTGGCGGCCTTGTAGAAAAGGTCGTTCGAGTCATCGCTGTTCAGCAGGATGCCGAGCGTGGAGTTTCCGGCGCCGTTGCGGTAGATGTCCGAAGCGATGGCACCCAGATCGGTCTGGCTCTGCTCGAGGTACTGCTTGGCGTACTCCAGCTGCTTGACGGCCTTCTCGGCGTCGGCGGTGCGCAGGTCGCGCTCCTCGCCTGCGGTCAGCAGCGACTCCTGGGCCTCTGCGGCGGCGGTCTCTGCTTGGAGCAGCTCGGCACGGCTGGAGGCGAGCGAGGCTTCCAGACGCGCGATCATCGCGTTCGTGGAGTCCTTATCCTTCTTGGCTTCCTCGATCTCTGCGGCGCTTGGCAGGCCGGAAGCCGAACGCTCGGCTGCGATCGATACCGTGGTCGAGAATGACGTAGTGGTTGCTGCTGAAGCGGGGGCTGCTCCGGCGAGGCAGGTGACTGCCAATGCAAGAGTGCTCGCTGCAACGCCGAGCGTGTGGCGATAAGCCATATCGTTCCTCACTAGATCCAAGAGATGACGTTGGGGCAGTTCCAAACCGTGATCATCCAACGTCGTTAGGTCACGATTTGGATAAGCCCCAAATAGCACACTATGCCAACATCGGTACCGTTCGCAACAGTAGTCACACCAGTCACTTGAATTACATTGATGGAATTCTGATCCTGAAAACCACTGTGATGTGGAGCGATATGAGGGTGCGGGTCGAGATTGCAGCCAGCGGAAGCCGACGAAGGACAATACGCTTCTGTGCTTGTTCGCGATCAGTTCGTTCGTCTGGTGACGAATATGTATCGGTTAACGGCCTCCGATAGCGGGACCAGATTTTTTGCCCCTTAAAAAGAGGCGATGAAATTTGCCGCCACAGCAGATGCCGGAGGCTTGCTCGCGGTCGACTCGGAGGCGTACTGCCCAGTGGCTTGCGCATGCCAAGAGGACTTCGGTGTGAGCTCTGCCACCGCTAGTGATGCTGATGGCTGCAATCTCACCTTGATTTGTGACGCACATCTCAGAAAGAGTTTTTCGGGAAATACCCTCATGACCACCCTAATTCGTGCAGTCTGGCGTCGTCGATACCGAAGTGGTGGGCTACCTCGTGCATGACCGTAATCTTGATTTCCCGGACCACGTCCTCGCGGGTATTGCAGGCCCTGAGTGTGGGATTTTTGAAGATGGTAATGCGGTCGGGAAGTGCTCCGGCTTCCCATCCCTGGTCGCGCTCCGTGAGCGCAACACCGTCGTAAATCCCCAGAATCTCGGTGTATTCCGGCTCTCCGGGGAGTGGTTCGTATTCGTCTTCAATGAAGAAAACCACGTTGTCCATCATGTCCAAGGCTTGCTGTGGAATCGCGTCAATCGCTTCCTGAACCAGGGCGTCGAACTCGTCGTCGGGCATCTGTAGATCCATGCTTCAAGCCTAGGTCTGAGAGCCGCTTTTGGAATGGCTCGGGAGGCCCCGGGTGCCGATTTTGCGAAAACAAAAAAGCCCACGTATAGTTATTGGAGTCCGCAGCGGAGACGAAAGAAACCGCAGCAGATATAGGCCCCCATCGTCTAGCGGCCTAGGACACTGCCCTTTCACGGCAGCGGCACGGGTTCGAATCCCGTTGGGGGTACAAACAACCACTTTGTGGTTGTCAGATGGAGAAATCCATTGGCTTGCGAAAGCAAGGCCCTGTAGCGCAGTTGGTTAGCGCGCCGCCCTGTCACGGCGGAGGTCGCGGGTTCAAGTCCCGTCAGGGTCGCTCAATTTACTAGAAATAGTAAATTAGGTGTCCAAGTTTGTGACGCCAGGCTCTGTAGCTCAGTTGGTAGAGCGTTCGACTGAAAATCGAAAGGTCACCGGATCGACGCCGGTCGGAGCCACGCAGGCCCTCGGGTAACCGAGGGTTTTACTGTGTGAATTGGGATTTTCCCAAAACACCAGGCCCTGTAGCGCAGTTGGTTAGCGCGCCGCCCTGTCACGGCGGAGGTCGCGGGTTCAAGTCCCGTCAGGGTCGCATTATCTGAAAGCTCCAGTTCGAAAGAACTGGAGCTTTTCTCTTTCCCGGAATTGGCCGCCGGTTCGACAAGGGGTGATCAGTTGGCTCGGCCCAGCTGGCGCGGTCCGATCCATCGATTGCTCAGGCGGCGATAGGCCGCGGCGGCCATGGTCATGTCACCGTCCTCCAGGGCTTGGATTCCATGCAACAGGTCGTTGACTGATTCGTCGGGCCAGACGATTTCCGCCAGCAGCCCGTAGTCCAGTTCGATCAGCGACTGCGGATCGAAGGATTCCAGCCAGCCGCCCAGTGAGCCCAGTTCCTCGAACAGCGGTGCCTGCGGAGCGTGGGTGGCCATAGCCTGCACCGCCCAAGCCAGGCGTTCGATGGCCTGCTCGAAGGGGACCAGCAGGCGTACGGTCCGCAACCGTTCCCCGACGTAGAGGACCTCGCATTCGTCGTCGTCGCGGAACAGGGAAAACCAGCTCAGCGGGATGCCCCAGGTGGAGGTCCGGGTGTGCAGATGGGTCAGGTCCGCAGCCAGCTTGTCCGTATCCACCCGCTGCCCGTTCGCGCGGCGGGCTGCCGGCGGGATCAACAGGTCGAAGACCTCGGCGCGCATGGCTTCCTCCGCCTGCTCCGCGGCCAGCAGGCTCCGAGCCTGGATCTGCGACGGGCAGTAGCGGGTGTGCTCGGCACCTTGGTAATCAAGGAACTTCACGGTGCGGAAGAGCTCCTGTTCGGTGTGCGGAAACGGGTCCGACACTCCGCGCAAGGTGCGCTCCCACAGCTGCTGGTTCTCCAGGGCGTCGATCTGATCCGCGGTGCGAGGCGGGGCGCCGATGATGAGGGACTGGGCCCAATCCTCGAAGGCAGACAGCGGTTCGTAGACGCGCAGGTGCGCGGTCGCCGCCGTGAGGTCGTAGAGGGGCCCAGTCATCTTCATTCCCCTAATCTATCCGTCCAGCTCCACGATTACCGGTGTATGGTCGCTCGCGCCCTTGCCCTTGCGCTCTTCGCGATCGATGCTGGCGCCGGTGACCCGTGCGGTGAGTGCCGGCGAGGTCAGCGAGAAATCGATGCGCATGCCTTCGCCCTTGGGGAAGCGCAGCTGGGTGTAGTCCCAGTAGGTGAACTGGCCCTCGGTGTGCGGGCGAACCACATCGGTGAAGCCGGCATCCTCGAAGGCCGCGAAGGCCGCGCGTTCGGGGGCCGAGACATGGGTCAGCTCGTTTTCCAGGAAGAAGTTGATGTCCCAGACATCCTCGTCCTTCGGGGCGATATTCCAGTCGCCCATAAGCGCGATCTGCGCCTGCGGATCGGCTTGCAGCCAGCCGGCCGCATCCTGCTTGAGGGCGTCGAGCCAGGTGAGCTTGTAACCCATGTGCTCGTCATCCAGGGCGCGGCCATTGGGAACGTAGAGGCTCCAGATGCGCACGCCGCCGCACGTGGCGCCGATGGCGCGCGGCTCCAGGATCGGGTTCTTGCCGCCCTTGCCGAATTCCGGCTGACCGGCGAAGCTGCGCTGCACGTTGTCCAGGCCGACGCGCGAGGCTATGGCCACGCCGTTCCACTGGTTCACGCCGCAATGCGCGACTTCGTAGTCGTTGTTCTCAAACAATTCCCAAGGGAAATTGTCGTCCTTGCATTTCGTTTCCTGGATGGCCAGGACATCCACGTCGGTGCGGCGCAGCCAGTCCTCAACACGGTCGGCTCGGGCACGCAGCGAATTTACATTCCAAGTCGCAATCTTCACTTCTTCAACCTATCAAGTTTGACCGAGCGAGCCACTTCAATTTACTTGGAAGTCCGAGTATATTCGTCTCTGAAGGTGACCCCAATCACGCAAAGGAGAGGCTCTTGTCTGAGATCCTGACCCAACGCCGCGGACATCTGGGGCTCATCACCCTGAACCGTCCGAAATCCCTGAACGCGCTGAATGCGGACATGTGCCACGTCATCATGGATGCGCTGCTGCAGTGGCGCGACGACCCGCAGATCGCGCAGGTGGCCATAGTCGGGGCGGGAGACCGGGCATTCTGCGCCGGCGGCGATATCGTCGCCATCTACCGGGACATCATGGAGCGCAACGGATCCTCGGAAGAATTCTGGCGGGTCGAATACCAGCTCAACGTCTTGATCGATGAGTACCCCAAACCGTACATCGCGTTCATGGATGGCATCGTGCTGGGCGGAGGCATCGGCATCTCGGCCCACGGGAGCCACCGCATCGTGACCGAAGCGAGCCGCTGCGGCATGCCGGAAGTAGGCATTGGATTCTTCCCGGATGTCGGGGGCACCCACCTGCTGTCTCGGGCGCCGCGGGCGGCAGGACGCCTGGCGGCGCTGACTGGAATGAAGTTCGGCGCCGCGGACACCGTGGCGCTGGGACTTGCAGATACCTACGTGCCGCAAAAGGACCTTCCTGCCCTGCTTGAGGCGCTGCAGACCGAGCCGGTGGACCGCGCGGTATCGCGCTTCGCTGGAATCCCCGACAGCGGGTACCTGCATGAAGAGTGGGTCCAGTCCTTCTCCGAGTCGAGCATTCCGGCGGTCGCGGCGGGACTGTCCGCATTCGAGAACCCGCGAGCCGCAGCGGCGCTGGCGGCCCTGGAAGCCGCCTGCCCGAGCTCGGTGCGGCTTGTCGAGG
This sequence comes from Glutamicibacter protophormiae, assembly GCF_014647495.1. Classification (GTDB taxonomy): domain Bacteria; phylum Actinomycetota; class Actinomycetes; order Actinomycetales; family Micrococcaceae; genus Glutamicibacter; species Glutamicibacter protophormiae. The sequence goes on along the minus strand of NZ_BMPH01000016.1, from coordinate 58,709 downwards.
AGCTGCTACGGGAAGCCGGCGTCGACCTGCGAGCCGACCTGATCCGCGAGTTCCGGGCGGCCGTGCATCGGCTCGACGACCCGGACTTCGCCGAAGGCATCCGTGCCGCGGTGATCGACAAGGATCGGAAACCGCGGTGGAACGAGCCGCTGGATAAGCTCAGCCCCGAACAGCGCACAGCCCGGCATTTCGGGCCGTTGGACGGAGCCGAATTGGATTTCACCCTGATTGACCAGGGGCTACGCGAAAAGAGTGGACGATGAGCAATCTGCCAGTTATTGGATTCCTGGGACTGGGGCACATGGGACTGCCCATGGCCATCAACCTCCACCGGGCCGGCTACAAGCTCAAGGGCTTCGACGTCGTCCCCGCGGCGGTGCAGGCCGCGACGGAAGCCGGCATCGAAACGGTCGACAGCGGAGCCGATGCCGCGAAGGGCGTCGACATCGTGCTGACCATGTTCCCCTCGGGACAACATGTGCTGGACGCCTACCGAAGCTACCTGCTCGATACCGCGGCGCCGAATACGCTGTTCCTCGAATGCTCCACCATCGATGTCGCCCAAGCCCGGGAGGCGGCCGAGCTAGCTGTCGCCGCCGGGCATCGCAGCGCGGACGCGCCTGTTTCCGGCGGAGTGGTCGGCGCCGAAGCGGGGACCCTGACCTTCATGCTCGGCGCCGAAGCCGCGGACCTGGCGGAGATCACCGCAGTGCTGGAGCATATGGGCAAGCGTATCGTGCACTGCGGGGGCCACGGGTCGGGGCAGGCCGCGAAAATCTGCAACAACATGCTGCTGGGCATTTCCATGATCGGCGCGGCCGAGGCCTTTGTCCTGGGTGAGCGGCTGGGCCTGGAACACCAGGCGCTCTACGACGTCATTTCCACGGCCTCGGGCCAATGCTGGTCGGTGACCACCAACTGCCCGGTCCCCGGGCCGGTGCCGGCTTCGCCGGCGAACCGCGACTACCAGCCCGGCTTCGCCGCGGCGTTGATGGCCAAGGACCTGGGACTGGCGTCCAGCTCGCTGGAGCATACCGACACCGACGCGCAAATGGGCGCCCTGGCCGCGGCGCTCTACCGCAAGTTCAGCGACGAGGGCAATGCCGGCACCGACTTCTCGGGAATCATCAACGCGGTGCGCGAAGGAACGTTATAGGAAGTCGCCCGAGGCCCTGCGGAAGCGCGAGAGGATCTGGAACAGCTCTCGCGCATCCGCGGCCGGCAGGCCGCTGTCGGCGAACAGCTGCTCGTTGAGATCGTCGCGGGCCGCGGCCAGGATATCCGCCCCCTCGGCCGTCAGCTCAAGCAGCCGGGTGCGGCCGTCGGTGGGATGCTGAATCCGGCGAACCAGGCCGGTGGCTTCCAACCGGTCCACGGAATTGGTCAGGCTTGTCGCGTGCACCTGCAGCAGGCGGCTGGCGTGGGTCATGGGCAGCGAACCCCGCTTGGAGAAGCCGAGCAGCGCGAGCACCTCGAAGCGCGCAAAGGTCAGGCCGTGCGGCCTGAGTATTGAATCCGCGCGCTGGAGAAAGATCGAGGCGGTGCGCATGACCGCGGTAATCGCGGCCATGGAGTCCGCCTCGGCATCCCAGCCGTGGGAAACCCACTGTTCGCGGGCCTGGGCAATCGGGTCGCGCGGCAAAGGTGACGACATTTTTCTACCCCCAAAAGAAGACCTAGTCCAACAATATACTTGGACATCCTATGGTTTGGAAGGAGATCCGGATGGACCTCATGACCGATATTTCGACGCAGCTCAGCCAGTCCGACAGCGCGCGGCTGGCCCAGGTGAGGGAACTTGCCCAGGGCAAGATCCGCAGGCAATCCATCGACTACTGGAACCGCGAGGACTTCGCGCCCGCGCTGGTGGCCGAGCTCGGAGCCGCGGGTCTGGGAGCGGTGCAGCTTGAGGACTGCTCGCATCTGGCGCGCGGGTTGATCCACGCTGAACTGGCCCGCGCGGACATATCCCTCTCCTCGGTCGTCGGGATTCACAACGAACTGGTTCTCGGAATGATCAATGAACTGGGTTCCGAGGCCCAGCGCGAAATGTGGCTGCCGCGATTGGGCAAGCTTGAAGCCTTCGGAGCGTTCGCCATGACGGAACCGGAGCATGGCTCCGACATTGCCGGCGGAATGTCCACCCGCGTACGCCGGGAGGGCGGTGAGTACATTCTTTCCGGGCGCAAGCGCTGGATCGGCATGGGCACCATCGCCGACTTCGCGCTGGTTTGGGCCAGGGAGCCGGAATCCGGAGCGATCGGAGCCTACCTGGTGGAATCGGACAGGCCTGGATTCCGCGCTTCCAAGATCGGGAACAAGATCGGCTTGCGCATCATGCAGAATGCGGATATCGAGCTGGATGATGTGCGCATCCCGGTGGAGAACAAGCTGCCAGGCGCCACGGGATTCGCCGCCGCAAACCACCTGCTCATGCAGTCCCGAGCATGGGTCGGCTGGCAGGCCGCGGGCGCGATGCTGGCGACCCTGGATGTCTGTACGGCCTACGCCGCCAGCCGGGAGCAGTTCGGCAAGCCTCTGGCATCTTTCCAACTCATCCAGCAGGCGCTTGCAGAAATCGCCGGCAATGCCAGTGCGTGCCTAGCCATGATGGGAAATATTGCGCGCAAGCAGGAAGCGGGAGAGCTGACCATGGCCGATGCCGCGCTGGCCAAGTCGACGGCGACCCGGTTGGCGCGGGACGCTGCGGCCAAGGGTCGCGCGCTTCTTGGCGGCAACGGAGTGTCTTCGGAGTACGAAATGGCCAAGATCTTCTGTGATGTTGAAATCCTCCATACCTACGAAGGCACCTATGAGATCAATTCGCTCATTGTGGGGCGCGCATTGACCGGAACGGGCGCCTTCGTCTGATTTCATTTGCCCCGCACGCTGCCTCCTCCCGTTTCGCAAAGATGCACACACCGCCGGCCCCGGCATACCCGGGCCGGCGGTCGGTAAAACAAAAAACATGAAAGTACTTTCCTTTTCGGAAAGTACTTGTTATTCTATTGGTACATCGAAAGACGCGGAACAAGGGGAGCAAGATCATGAACAAGATGTCCAACGCCACGTACTCGATCATCATCGGCCTTGCAGGAGTGGTCTTCGCCGCACTTGCGCTCTTCGCCTACTTCAGCGGCCGCAACGCACTGATCTTCGTAGGAATGGGAATCTTTGTCGCCGTGACGATGACCATGACCTCGTTGAACGCACGGCAGCGCGCCGCCGCGCGTGCGGAGGGGAACCCGTCATGAGCGCCGAAAAGAATTTTGACCCGGAACAGCAGCTGGCAGCGCTGGCGCAGGCCCAAGCCAACATGGACCGTGCCGTTGGCTACGGCTCGAAGCTTCTGGGCTGGTACAGCATTATCGTTGCGCTGGTCATCGGTGCGCTGGCCTTCCTGCTGCAGCTGTATCCTCCACGGGACAACATGGTCGGCTTCTCCGTGATCATCGGGCTCTACGTGGTGGCGATCGTTGCCGCCTCGCTGGCCTACCGAAAGCTCTACCGCTCGTTGCCGGTCGGCTACTCGAAGCGCTACAACCGGGGGTTCATGCTGACCATCATCCTCTACGCGGCTTCGCTGGCGCTGATGCCGCTGGAGCTTGGCTCCTGGATCATTCTGGGGCTGGTCTGGCTTGCTGTCTCGGCCCCGCTGCTGATCGCAGGGATCGGCATGGTTCGGAAATGACGGCGCATGCCCGAAACCGGCTCAACGCGGATTTCTCCAACCCTGTCCGACTGTCCATTATGGGCTCGCTGAACACCGTTGAGGAGGCTGATTTCAAAACACTGAGGGATGCGCTGGGCATTTCGGATTCGGTGCTGTCGCGGCACCTCAGCGCGCTGGAAGACAAGGGCTATGTCAAGATCCGCAAGGGGTTCGTGGGAAAACGCCCTCGGACCTGGGCCAAGCTGAGCCCTGAGGGGCGTGTGGCGTTCACGGACCACGTGCAGGCGTTGAAGGAAATTACCGGACTGGCTTAGAGATTGCGCCAATAGGGACGGCACATCCCCAGTAAGTATTAATGCCAGCGTAATTAACCACGTCAGGCACGTCATTAAGCAGTGAAGCAGGCACGGACAGTGTTAAACAAGGTTTGTCTAGAACCGTTTACACAAGAAGGTCACGTGCCTGCCCTACCATCTTCCATCATCGAGCCCCTCTGGCGCCAATTCGAGGCACTGATCCCCGAACGGCCACGCACCCACCCGCTGGGCTGCCACAAACCAAGGATCAGCGATCGGATCATCTTCGACAAGCTCATCCATGTCCTCGTCCTGGGCGCCGCCTACGAGAAAATCAGTGACACCACCTGCTCGGCCACCACCATCCGACGCCGCCGCGACGAATGGATCAGCTCAGGGATCTTCCGCGAACTGGAGCAGATCTGCCTGGAATCCTACGACCGGATCATCGGGTTGGACCTGGAGAACCTCGTCATTGACGGCTGCCTGGTCAAAGCACCGTGCGGCGGCGAAGCCGCCGGGAAATCCCCGGTAGACCGCGGCAAGCAAGGCGCCAAGCGCTCGGTGATGACCGACGGGAAAGGGATCCCTGTCGGTTGTGTCATTGCCGGAGCGAACCGGCATGACTCCCCGCTGCTGCGTCCTACCCTAGAACGTCTTGCCCGTTTCGGTTACCGACTGCCCGAACAGATCACGGTCCATCTGGATGCTGGCTATGACAGCCGCAAGACGCGGGAGCTGCTTACCGAGCTGGGTTGCGGTTGGGAGATCAGCACCAAGGGCGAACCCCTTCAGGCCGGAGTGCGCTGGGTGGTGGAACGAACTAATGCGTGGCACAACCGAGGGTTCAAGAAGTTGGCGATCTGCACCGAGCGTAAGGTCCGGGTCATTGACGCGTTGATCAGCCTCGCGAACAGTGTCATCGTGATCCGCCGGCTGATCGGGGAAGCGTGGGTGACGCATCGGTGGGATGCGAGGCCTAATCGAAAGCCTTAAGAACCAGTTGTTCCCTATTGGCGCGGATTCTTAGTTGTCTTCCTGCTGAGGTCCCATAATTGGCCCAATGCTGCGATGAACAGCGGTACGGTTAGCACTGCCCAGAAAGGGTCGGCTGGGAATCCGGTCGGCAGGGCAGCAGCCGCGGCCAACACGGCGCCGCCGGCCAATGGCCGATGAACGGCTGCGGACTTGGCCGTGGGCGTGAAGAGGATGAAGCCCAGATTCGAGACGCATGCTGCCCACAGGGCAAAGCTCAAGGGGTTTTCCAAGGCCCTGCCCGAGGACAGCAGATCCCATCCGGCGTATCCAACGTAAATGCCGAGGAAAATTTCCAGCACGTGCTGCCAGCGGGTAGCGGCCGGCCCGTGTTTGGATTCAGCGTTCATGGATGCGTCCTCGTTTGCCGTGGCGCGGTGCCATAGCGGCACCGTGGCCCCAGCCTAGTGCCCGAAGCCGGCGGAATCCATGAAACTATCGGCGGGGAGGACTTCCCCTAGGCTCTCCACCACTTGTCGAGGTTGGTGGCGGGAACAGTCCGCTTATGCCGCGAGAGGATGAAACGCCGTTCGATCGAAAGCGCGGCGGTCTCGTCAATCTCGCGGCCCTCGAGGTAGTCGTCGATCTGCGCGTAGGTCAGGCCCAGCTCGTCCTCGTCGGTGCGCTGCGGTTGGCCGTCCAGCAGATCTGCGGTGGGAGCCTTGGCCCAGAGCAGCTCGGGAGCGGCCAATTCTCGCAGCAACGCCTGGTTCTGCCGCTTGTTCAGCCCTGCCAGCGGCAGCAGGTCGGCGCCGCCGTCGCCGAACTTCGTGAAGAAGCCGGTCACGGACTCCGCCGCATGGTCGGTGCCGATGACCAGCATGCCGCGGTCCCCGGCCACCGCGTACTGGACGATCATGCGCATCCGGGCCTTGGCGTTGCCGCGGTTGAAATCGCTGATCGCCGGATGCCCGGCGTCGGCCAGGGCTTCATCCAGTCCCGCCACAGGCTTGGAGATATTTACTTCGAACTCCTGGTCGGCGGCAACGAAGTCCATGGCCGCTGCGGCATCCGCCGCATCGTGCTGGATTCCGTGGGGCAGGCGGACGGCGATGAATTCGGCAGCGCCGCCGGCTTCGCGCACTTCCTGGACGGCGAGCTGCGCCAGACGCCCGGCCAGCGTGGAGTCGATGCCGCCGGAAATTCCCAGGACGAAACCCTTGGCACCGGTCGCGGCGAGGTAGTCCTTCAGGAAGTCGACGCGGGAGCGTACTTCCTCGGCCGGATTGATGGACGCCTTGACGCCCAGCTCTTCAATGATCGCTGCTTGCAGTTCTCGCATGTAACCAATCCTAGGCATACCGGAGACAGTTTGCCGGCGCGGCTGCGGAAGGTGCGGCGAAAGTTAACGTGTTCTCAACATTCGCCGCAACCGCTAGTTATCTTCGGCGTCCGGATCCCAGCCGAGGTTGCGCGCCATTTTCTCCAGCGTGGCGACCACAGCGGCGTATTCGGAGCCGTCGAGGTCCTGGCCGGACTGCGTCCGGATCTTTTCGATCAGTTCGCTGAGCTTCATCAGCGAGACATGGCCCCGGTCGGTGATGGAAAATTCGCCCTCTTCGTGCGAGATCCATCCAGACTCCACCAATTCCATGAGGTGCTCGGAGACCGACGTCGGTTCATCTGGCGACGCAAAGAACGGCGAAAGTCCGGCGGTCAGTTCCGGCTCGGTGGCGGGCTGCTGCTCCAGGAGATTGAGCACCTGCCATTGCCGGCGTGTCACACCGTGTTCTTCCAAGGTCGCAGCAAACTGCTCGTCAATCAGCGAATCCACCAATTTCAACCAGTAACCCAGGGGGCGTGTAGCGTTCATGGGATCAGCCTAGCGATGATGCCGACTAGAATCGAGAGCATGAGCGAAACCAGCGCCCGCGGGCGGCTAAAAGAACTGATTCAGGAATTTGCCATTGTTCGTGGCAAGGTCATCCTTTCTTCCGGCAAGGAAGCCGATTACTACATCGACCTTCGCCGGGTCACCCTGCAGCAGGAAGCTTCAGGTCTGGTCGGCCAGGTCATGCTTGATCTCCTGGATGAAGCCGGTCTGGAGTTCACCAACGTGGGCGGCCTGACCATGGGCGCCGACCCGGTGGGCACCGCCATCATGCATACCGCGCGCGAGAAGAACCGCGCCATCGATGCCTTCGTGGTGCGCAAGGCGCAGAAGTCCTACGGCATGGGCCGCCAGGTTGAAGGCCCGAGCGTCGAAGGCCGCAACGTCATCGTCCTGGAAGACACCTCCACCACCGGCGGCTCCGCGCTGACCGCGGTCGAGGGCGTCCGCAAGGCCGGCGGCAACGTCATCGCCGTGGCGGTCATCGTGGATCGCGACACCGGCGCCAAGGAGCGCATCGAGGAAGAGGCCGGCGTGCCTTACCTCTTCGCATACGGCAAGGACGAGCTGGGCCTGTAACCGGCGCGCTTTCCCATCGTTTTCGGCCGCGGGCCGGGCCGGCCCCTCGGGTCGGCCCGGCCCGCAGTGTTTTGCAAGCACTAAAGATGAGTCAACTAATGTTGACGCCGCTCCACGCGTCAACTAAAGTTGACGCATGGAACATGGAATAAAAACCGCCATCGATTCCGATGGCCATGGCGGCCCCCTGGCCCAGCTGCGACGCCTGACCGCCGAGCAGCGCGAACTGGCCCGGGCTCAGACGGCAGAGGTGCGCCGGGCACGAGCCGGCGGGCACTCATGGCAAGCGATCGCCTCGGCGCTGGAAATTTCAAAACAGGCGGCGCACAAGAAATACGGCCGGAACTAGCGGGATTCAAATGAGCGGAGAGCCGAATCTCCGGTGCGTACGAAGGCCTATGCCGTCCGCCGGCGCAGGGTCAGCGACCCCACCAGCAAGGCGCCGAGAATCCACCCGCCGATGACCAGAAGGCTGGCCCAGGTGCCGCTGTCCTCGGTGCCCGCAGCGACATCTCCCAGTGCGTCGATGGCATGCGACAGCGGCAGCCAGTCGCCGATGACCTCCAAGGCCCCCGGCAGTTGCCCGCGCGGCAGGATCAGACCGGAGAGCAGGAACTGCGGGAAGATCAGCAGCGGCATGAACTGTACGACCTGGAATTCGGTTCTGGCGAAGGCGCTGGCCATCAACCCCAGGCTGGTTCCGAGCAGGGCATCCAGCGCCGCCACGCTGAACAGCAGCAGCAGGCTTCCGGAGATCTCCAGTCCCAGCACCAGAATGGCGAAAGAGACCGCGATGACCGTCTGCAGCACCGCCACCAGGGTGAATGCCAGTGCGTATCCGAAGATGAATTCACCTTTGGCCAGCGGCATGCTGAGCAGCCGCTCCAAGGTGCCGCTGCGCCGTTCGCGCAACGTCGCAATGCTGGTCACCAAGAACATCACGACAAATGGGAACAGTGCGATCATCGCCGGGCCGATGTGCTGGAACACGTTGGTGTCAGTGAAGATCCAGGCCATCAAGCCGATCAATAGGCTGGGGACGACCAGCATCAACGCGATGGTGCGCGGATCGTGGCGAATCTGGCCATGTACCCGAGCGGCGGTGGCCACGGTGCGTTTCATGATGGCTTTCCCCCCACGCGGGCACGGTGCCGTGCGGCGGACGGCCCGCTGGTCGGTGCAGAATCCAGACCGCCGGAGGCGATAAGCCTGAGGAATGCGTCTTCCGGGTCGCTGGCGCCGGTGCGCCTGAGCAGTTCGCCGGGGGAGATCTGGGCCAGCAGCTGTCCATTGCGAAGCAGCAGCATTTCATCGCAGCGCATGGCCTCGTCCATGACGTGGCTGGAAACCACCATGCAGATTCCCGACGCCGCCAGATCGGCAAACAGGGCCCACAATTCTGCACGGAGTACCGGATCCAGCCCGACCGTCGGCTCGTCGAGAATCACGATGTCGGGTGATCCGAGCAGTGCGATGGCCAGGGACACGCGATTGCGCTGGCCGCCAGACAGATCCAGCACAAGCCGCTTGGCCTGCTCCTGCAGGTCGGTGGCCACGATGACGCGGGTGGCTTCGGCCTCGGGCAGGCCGAGGATCTTGGCGAAGTAGGCGACGTTTTGCTGTACCGTCAGGTCGTCGTAGACGCTGGCGGCCTGCGTCATGTAGCCCACCCTATGGCGCAGGGACTTGTGCCCGGCGGGCAGCCCCAGGACGGTGACCGTGCCGCCGGAGGTGATCTGGTTGCCCACGATGCTGCGCAGCAGTGTGCTCTTGCCGCTGCCGCTGGGGCCCAGCAGCCCGATGATGCGGCCCGGGGCCAGCTCGCAGTCGATGTCCTGGAGCACCAGAGATTTGCCTCTCTTGACGCTCAGCTTCTGGACCTGGATGCATGCCTTCGTGTTCATCACACAATGAATTAGAGACCCCTGCCGTGGCAGGGTCAATGCTTGGCCATGAATTGCCCTCCGAGCGGCCCGGAGGACGGCTCAACGATGCTTGACCCACAACCCCACGACCAGCACCAGATAGATCAGCGCGATGAAGCCCAGCAGCCGGTGCTCACCCCACACGACGGTGTTGCTCATGGAGCAGTGGAGCTCGGCGCCGGCGCCGAGGCATGAGCGCGCCGCGTAGTTCAGCGCAACCAGCAGCGTCAGCCCCAGATAGAGTCCCACGGCGATGAGAACGAACTTCCAGACCCGCCGCCGGGGGCGATAGTTCTCCATGACACCCAGTATCCGCCCGTGGCCCAGCGGTGCCTAGGTTGCTGGGAAGTCAAAGAAAAATGCCCCAGCATCCGGCAATGCGGCTGCTGGGGCAGGGAACTTCGGGCTACTTGGAAGCGGCCTTGGCATCGGCCGGCTTGGCCTCGGGCACGGCTCGGCCCTTGACGAGTTCGGCATGCAGGTTCGCGACCGACGGGTACTGCAGGTCCGGGCGGAACGGGAAGGTGTCCATGTCATCGCGCGCGGTGATTCCCGAGAAGACCAGCGCGGTGAGCAGGCCGGCTTCCATGCCCGCAACAATGTCGGTGTCCATGCGGTCGCCGATCATGGCGGTGGTTTCCGAGTGCGCGTCGATCCGGTTCAGGGCCGAGCGGAACATCATCGGATTGGGCTTGCCCACCACATACGGTTCGCGGTTCGTTGCCCGGGTGATCAATGCCGCAATGGCGCCGGTTGCCGGCATGATGCCCTCGGTGGAGGGGCCCGTGGCATCCGGGTTGGTGGCAATGAATTTTGCCCCGCGCTCAATCAGGCGGATTGCCTTGGTGATGGCCTCGAAAGAGTAGGTGCGCGTTTCGCCGAGCACCACGTAATCGGGATTCTGGTCGGTCATGATGAACCCGGCGTCGTGCAGCGCCGTGGTCAGCCCCGCCTCGCCGATCACGAAGGTGCGTCCGCCCGGTCGCTGGCGGGCGAGGAACTCCGCGGTGGCCATGGCGGAGGTCCAGATGTTCTCCTCCGGCACGTCCAAGCCGGAGGCCAGCAGGCGGGCCCGCAGGTCGCGCGGAGTGTAGATGGAGTTGTTGGTCAGCACCAAAAAACGCAGGTTGTTTTCTCGCCAGTACTGCAGGAGCTCCGAGGCTCCCTTCAGCGCGTGGTTCTCGTGGACCAGGACGCCGTCCATGTCGGTCAGCCAGCATTCAATATCGTGGACGGTGCGTGCGGCACGGTTGCTGAGGGTCACGAGGTGTCATTCCTCCATTGGCAGTAGGTGGCGGGAGCTATCTGCGCTGAAAGTTTCCCCTGTAATTCAAAGCCTACACAGCATCCGCCGGCAGTGCAGTGAACGGCGGCACTCCCGCGACCTACTACCCTTAAAAGTGTGAGTCACGAAGCGAATGAAGCAACCGAGAATACCGCCGAGCACGTCATCGGCGTGGGGCCCTGGGAGGGCGAGCTGCCGCAGGACGAGAAATACGATCCGCAGCTGCTGGCAGAAGGCGATCGCCGCAATGTCGCCGACAAGTACCGCTACTGGAGCATGGATGCGATCATCGCCGACCTCGACGAGCGCCGCCATGATTTCCACATCGCCATCGAGAACTGGCAGCACGACATGAACATCGGCACCGTGGTCCGCTCCGCCAATGCCTTCCTGGCCAAGGAAGTCCACATCATCGGTCGCCGCCGCTGGAACCGCCGCGGAGCCATGGTCACCGACCGCTACCAGCACGTGCGCCACCACGCCACGGTCGAGGAATTCGTCGCCTGGGCCGAAGCCGAGGGGCTGACCATCCTGGGGATCGACATCTTCCCGGATTCGGTGCCGCTGGAAACCTACGACATTCCGCGCAACTGCGTCCTGGTGTTCGGCCAGGAGGGGCCGGGGCTGAGCCCGGAGGTCCACGCCGCGGCGAAGGACACGCTGTCCATCGAGCAGTTCGGCTCGACCCGGTCGATCAACGCGGCCTCGGCGGCCGGAATCGCCATGCACGCCTGGATCCGCCGCCACGTCTTCGGGCAAAAAGTAGGTTAACAAGGAATTTATTAATAAGTTCTTTAGTCGAGCATCTGGATTAGCCATCGTCGAACCCCTAGGCTTGGAAACGATATGAATTTGTGATCCGGGGGGATTAATCCGTGCGTCGACGTCATCAGGTGAATCACGACCTTCTTCTGCCGGGGCTTCCCCGGCGCAAAAAACCGGTTGTGATCTGGGGGATTTCGACTGCCGCCGCGTTGGTGCTGTCCAGCGCCGTGGCGATTCCCCTGGTGGCGCAGTCCGCAGATCCGCGCAACGGGGACATCCCCATCGCCATCGACGCGTTATCCGATCCCGGGTTGTACAACGATCCGGTCCTTGTCAGTCAGGACGCACCGCTGCATGCCTTCGGCGGGTCGGGCAAGGAAGTGGCCATCGACGGCCGCCCGCTGGAGATGCTGGCCGGGGCCGATGAATCCCCGGTGGGCGGGGACTCCGGTTCCGAGGAGGATTCCACGCTGCTCGCAGGCGAAGTGGGCCAGATCGGCGAGCTTCCCGGCGGCCTGCAGCTGATGCACCCGGTGACGACCCGTCGCATCTCCAGCCCCTACGGCTGGCGTTCGAACCCCACCGGCGCCGGCAACCAGATCCACATCGGACAGGACTACCCGATCGCCTGCGGCTCGCCGGTCTATGCCGCCGAGGCGGGGACGGTGACGGTGTCCGGGTGGGCGGGCCACTCCGGGATGCGCGTGGGCATCGACCACGGCAGCAACGTGCAGACCGGCTACAGCCACAATTCAAAGCTCATCGCAGCGGTGGGCCAGGAGGTCAAGCAGGGTGAACTGATCGCCTTGTCGGGTACCACCGGCAACTCCACCGGCTGCCACGTGCACTTCGAAGTCATCGTGGACGGCCGTTGGCACGATCCGCGCAACTACCTGCCGATCATCCCGGGCCAGGGCCAGGCGATGATCGATTCCTCGCGCCTGACCGTCAACGCCAACAGCGCGCCGAAGGGCGACGGCGGCAAGCCGCCGGTGCGCGACGAATCCGATCTCAGCTCAGATCCGGATGTCGTGGTTCCGAAGGACGATACCCCGGTGGTTCCCAATCCGAAGCCCAGCGCCAAGCCCAAGCCCTCGCAGTCCCAGAAGCCTGCACTGTCCCCGAGCCAGACCGAGCGGCCGGGATCCTCGGCTCCGGACTCCGAATCGCCGAGCTCCAAGCCGTCGTTGAGCACTCCGCCGTCCGCATCGGCGCCGGAGCCTTCCAGCGGATCGGCGAAGCCCACCGATGGCGCCGACGGTCCACCCGAAGTCCCGTCGACCGGACCTGCCCCGAGCAAGCCGGCACCTGCGCCCAGCGAGAAGCCGAGCACGCCGACGCCCGGCCCGCAGGGCCCGTCCACGTCCGGTTCCGGAGCCGCCGAATCGAATTAGCCTCGCGGCGCAGCCCGGGCAGGGGCAGAAGTTGGCGTGTCACGAAGTCAGATTTAGGTCTCCCGGCCCCTGCAAACGGATAGGATGGACACGAACTGCCGTCGACGGCGACGCGTGAACCCCGCTAATCCTCACAGGAGTGAAGCATGCCTATCGCAACCCCCGATAAGTACAATGCAATGATCGATGCCGCCAAGGCTGGCGGCTACGCCTTCCCCGCGGTGAATGTCACCAGCTCGCAGACCCTGAATGCCGCCATCCGCGGTTTCGCCGAAGCCGAATCCGACGGCATCATCCAGGTTTCCACCGGCGGCGCCGCCTACTGGTCCGGCGCCTCGGTCAAGGACATGGTCGTCGGCTCGCTGGGCTTCGCCGCCTTCGCCCGCCAGGTCGCCAAGAACTACGGCGTGAACATCGCGTTGCACACCGACCACTGCCCGGCCGACAAACTGGAGGGCTTCGTGCTGCCGCTGCTGGCCGCCTCGGAGGCAGAGGTTGCCGCGGGCCGCGACCCATTCTTCAACTCGCACATGTGGGACGGCTCGGCCGAGACCCTGGAAGATAACCTGCGCATCGCCGTAGAACTGCTGCCGCGCACCGCGGCCGCAAAGCAGATCCTCGAAGTTGAGATCGGCGCCGTGGGCGGCGAAGAGGACGGCGTGGAGAACGCCATCAACGACAAGCTGTACTCCACCGTCGAGGACGCACTGGCCACGATCGACGCGCTGGGCGCCGGCGAAAAGGGCCGCTACATCACCGCCCTGACCTTCGGCAACGTGCACGGCGTGTACAAGCCGGGCAACGTGAAGCTGCGTCCGGAGCTGCTCAAGGACATCCAGGACAAGGTCGGCGCCAAGATCGGCAAGGCCAACCCGTTCGATCTGGTCTTCCACGGCGGCTCGGGCTCCTCCGACAAGGAAATCGCCGACGCGGTCTCCTACGGCGTCATCAAGATGAACATCGACACCGACACCCAGTACGCCTTCACCCGCCCGGTAGCCGGCCACATGTTCGCCAACTACGACGGCGTGCTGAAGGTCGACGGCGAGATCGGCAACAAGAAGACCTATGACCCGCGCGTCTGGGGCGCGAAGGCCGAGGAATCCATGGCCGCCCGCATCGTTGAAGCCGCCCGCCAGCTGGGCTCGGCAGGAAAGAGCCTGAAGTAACCATGGTTGGAGAGAATCTGCTGGGCATCCCGGCCACGCTGCTGCCGGAGGAAACCGAGGTGCTCGCCCGCCTGGAGGCCGGCGACGAAGCGGTGGACCTGGCCGCGAAGTTCCCGTCGTCCTCCCTGGTGTGGGCGCTGCTGGCCGACGAGGCGCATGGCGAGGGCCGCACCGTGGAGTCCTACGCGTTCGCCCGCGTGGGCTACCACCGCGGACTTGACTCGCTGCGCAAGGCCGGATGGCGCGGCCAGGGCCCGGTGCCGTGGAGCCACGAGCCGAACCGCGGCTTCCTGCGCTCGCTGTACGCGCTGGGCCGCGCGGCCGCAGCCATCGGCGAGACCGAGGAGGTCGAGCGGATCGGGAAGTTCCTGAACGACTCGGATTCGAGCGCACGGGCGGCCATCGAGGCCCAGTAGCCCGTCTGCAGCCAGCCGCATCACCGATGGCGGCCAGTTTCATGTTGATGAAGCTGGCCGCCATCGGCGCTTCCAGCAGCTTCGCTGAGTGCCGCCAAGCTCTTGACCAGTGTTGATGTGCGGCCTATCGCGCCGTCACCGCCGCTGCCGCGGGCGGCGGGGCGGGCGTTCGGGGCGCCAGATGAGAGGACGCTCATCTATTTCTCTTTCTTCTTTCATTTGCACTTTCTAGTCTCTGGTTAGTGAGAAATTTCCATGAAAGGGGAAAAGACCATGTTGTCATTCTGGATGGGATTGGCCGCCAACGTCGTTGGCATGACCGTGCTGGTGTACTTCGTCTACTTCCGCCGGCACTTCCGCCGCGATCTGGTCCTGGCCTACATTGCGTTGAGCATGGGCATCTTCGCGGTCACCATGCTGCTCTCCGGCTCGGGCGCCGGGGTTGGCCTGGGCATGGGCCTGTTCGGCATCCTGTCGATCATCCGCCTGCGCTCGGACACCCTGACCCAGGAAGAGGTGGCCTACTACTTCATCTCGTTGGCTATCGGACTGGTCAACGGCCTGCATCCGGACCCGGCCTGGTTCTCCCCGGCGGTGACCGCGGCCCTGGTTTTGGTCATGTTCCTCGCCGACCACCCCGGCTTCGCCCCGCGCACCCAGCGCCAGACCGTGACCCTGGAAAAGGCCTACCCGCGTTCCGAAGACCTGGCCCGGGCCCTGGAGGGGCTGCTGGGCGCCAAGATCCTGCGCACCGTGGTCATCGAGCTGGACATGGTCCGCGACCTGACCATTGTCGACGTGCGCTTCAAGGTCGACTCGATCCGCGGCGAGCGGGAAACCGGCGGTTCGTACCAGCTGGCCAATGCGCCCCGGCAGAATGCGCCGGTGGCCCAGGAGACGTGGTCCTGATGCAAGCGCTCGCAGGCAGCGCCCGGGCCGCGCTGGAAGAAGCGGTGGCCCATCGTGCATCGATCGGCCTGGAGCAGGTCGTCGAGCAGGCCGCTTTGCAAACCCGAGTGGACCGCAAGTTCCTGCTCACCCCGGCGGAATTCACGGCACTGGCGCGGCGCTTGGGGGAGGACTTCAGGATCATGGAGATCGACGGGCTGCGCACCTTCCGCTACGAATCGGTCTACTTCGACACCCGGGATTTCGCCCAGTACCGCGCCCACCGCCAGGGCCGCCGGCGCCGCTACAAGGTGCGCAGCCGCACCTATGCCGACACCGGGCTGGCGATGTTCGAGATCAAGACCAAGGGCCTGCGCGGCGCCACCGTGAAGCACCGCATCGAACAGGAACTCGACGACGCCGGGCGGCTGACCGATCGCTCGCTGGAATTCCTTGAAGCGGTGGTGGCCAGGGAATACGGCGAAGACGTGCCCGAATTGCTGCCGGTGCTGGACAGCTCCTACATCCGCGGCACCTTCGTGAACCCGCTGGATGGGGAACGGGTCACCTGCGACGTTGAGCTGGAATACGCCGACGGCCGGCAGCAGGTGCAGGGGCCGGACCTGGTGGTGGTGGAAACCAAATCCGCCAACGGGCGCGGATCCAGCGACCAGGCCCTGGCGGCGCTGGGCCTCCGTCCGGTGAGCATGAGCAAGTACTGCATCGGCGTCGCGCTGCTCAATCCGCAGCTTCCCGCCAACAAGTGGAGCCGGCTGCTGGAGCAGCGCTTCGGCTCGTTTCGGCATGCCAGCGGTCCGCGGACCCGCAGTGCAACCCCGGGCCGCCGACCCCCGGAAGGCCGCCGCTAGCGCGGCCGGCTTCTACGACTCGCGGGCCAGCCGGTAGCCGACGCCGCGCACCGTTTCAAAACGTTCGATGCCCAGCTTGTTGCGCAGGTAGCGCACGTACACGTCCACCACGTTGGAACCCGGGTCGAAGTCATAGCCCCAGACCCTGGAGAGCAGCTGCTCGCGGCTGAGCACCAGCCCGGGGTTGCGCAGGAAGGCCTCGGCCAGCGAGAACTCCCGGGCGGACAGGTCCACCTCGATGCCGTCGACCGTAACCAGGCGGCGCAGCAGATCCATTTCCAAGCTTCCATGCGAGAGCACCGAGGTCTCGGAGGGCGAGTCCTCGGCGCGCAGCCGCAGGCGCACCCGGGCCAGCAATTCGTCGAAGTGGAAGGGCTTGGCCATGTAGTCGTCCGCGCCGTTCTGCGGCCCGGCCACGGTGTCGTCCACGCTGTTGCGGGCGGTCAGGATGATCACCGGGGCGTCGATGTGCGATTCGCGCATCCGGCGCAGCAGGCTGAACCCGTCCTCGTCCGGCAGTCCCAGATCCAGGATGATCAGCTCGAAGCTCCCGGACCGGGCCTGGGCATAGCCCTCGCGCGCGGTGGCGCAGACCGTGGGGAGGAATCCGGCGGCCTTCAGCCCCTTGGCAATGAAGGAACTGATCCGTGGTTCGTCTTCGATGATCAGGATGAGGCTCATGCGCTGCGGGCTCCTTCGGCCAGTGGGATGTCGATGTAGAAGGTGGAACCGCTGCCGGGCACCGAGTCCACCCAGACGGATCCGCCGTGGGAATCGGCGATGGCCGAGACGATGTTCAGGCCCAGCCCGGAGCCCTTGGCCCGGTCGCTGTTCTGGCCGCGGCCGAAGCGTTCGAAGATCCGTTCAAGGTCTTCCTGGACGATCCCCGCCCCCGCGTCATGCACCCAAAGGCGCAGCACCGGCTCCTTGTCCTGTTCTTCGAGCAGGGCCGAACCCAAATCGATGCGCGAGCCCTCGTCGGAGAACTTCACGGCATTGGCCGCCAGCTGCAGCATGGCCTGGGTGATGCGGGCCGGATCCAGGGTGACGTTGACTTCCTCGCGGTTGCCGATGCGCCAGTCGCGGTGCCCCAGCGCCCGCGCCTTGTCCAGGATCTCGTCCAGCAGCGTGCCCACGCTGGTCGGCTTGCTGGCCAGGAAGTCCGAACGGTTGGCCCCGGCCAGGGTCATCAGGTCGTTGATCAGCAGGGACATGCGTTTGAGCTCGTCCAGCGCAATGT
The DNA here is from genome assembly GCF_014647495.1 of Glutamicibacter protophormiae. Classification (GTDB taxonomy): domain Bacteria; phylum Actinomycetota; class Actinomycetes; order Actinomycetales; family Micrococcaceae; genus Glutamicibacter; species Glutamicibacter protophormiae. The sequence continues at coordinate 41,344 of NZ_BMPH01000016.1, read as the reverse complement.
CCTTGGTCTGGGCGACGTCCTCCGAATCCCGGTCATCCATGAGTTCCAGGTGCCCGCGGATGATGGTCACCGGGGTGCGCAGCTCGTGGCCCACGTCGTCGAGCAGCTGGCGCTGGGAGTTCAGCGCGTCCTGAAGCCGGTCCAGCATGGCATTGATGGTGTCCGTCAGCTCGGCGAACTCGTCGTCGCCGGTGACCTCGATGCGCGAGGACAGGTCGGATTCGGAAATCTGGCGGGCGGTGTCGCGCAGCCGGCGGATGGGTTCGAGCATGCGCCCGACGATCAGGTAGGCGGCGCCGCCGGCCAGCAGCATCACCACCAGACCCACGCCGAAGAACACCATGAACTGCTTGTCGATGCGGTTGACCTCGGCCGTGTAGTCATAGGCCAGCACGAGGCGCGCAGGCTTCGGGTCGGAGGAGAGCTGGATTGGGACCACGATGGCGCGGTATTCGCTCAGCTCGGTCTCGAAGTTCTCGATGCGCACGTGCTGGTCCGCGGCGCTGGTCTTGGCCCAGTCGAGGAACGCGGGATCCTCCTCCAGCCGCATTTCGACGGTGGCGGGCGCCGTCCACTGCAGCTGGTCCGCGCTCAGGCCCACCATGCCCTGGTAGCGGGCGGGCAGCGTGCGCTGCATTGCGGTGTAGAGCAAATCCTCCGCATGCATGAAGCCGTTGCCGGTCTGCGGGTCGATGCCGGTTTCCGCCAGCATCCGGAATTCCTCCACGGTGCGGGTCAGCGAATCATCAAGGCGGGCGTTGAGCTCATGGCGTTCGTAAACGTAGATGGCCGCGCCGGAGGCCGCCAGGGCGAAGCCGACCAGCAGGATCATTGAAGCGAGCACGCGGGCGCGGATGGAGACCCGGCGGCGCGGCGGCCCGCTAGTCGTCGTCATCATCGTCCCCGTCGTCGTCATCGTCGTTGGACGGCGCCTTGGGCGGAAGCGGCTTGACCGGGCCCTGGGTGGGCTTGGGGGAGCTGGTCTTCGACGGCTTCGGCGTGGTGGAGGCCGAGGGGCTCCGGGTGGGCGACGCGCTGGCCGAGGCCTTGGGATCCTTGCTCTGCGTCGGCGTGGCCGACGGGTCGGCCGGCGTACCGGTGGGCTCGGGGAAACCGGTGCCCGCGCCGGGCGCCTCTGACTGGTGGACGACGATGCCCGGGCCAAGATCCCTCTGCGACGGCCCGGAGAGCAGCTGGGCCAGGGCCGCGATGCCCACTCCGATGACGGACAGGGCCGCGACTAGGCCGATCACCCGAAGCGCTGTGCGTTTTCCCATGTCCTCATTCTCGCCAAGTCAGATGAGACGAACATGAGAAGACGGCTCATCGTGTCGTGCGCTTGCCAATGGAAGCAAGGCTCATGATACCGCCATCGGGAGTAAAAAGCATCAGGTCATCAAGGTCTTTAGGTTCCTTGCGGCACTCAGGCGGCCCGCTGCTGCGGCCCCCGGAGTTAAGCAGATGTTCACCCGATGCCCACCTGCGCGCAGGCTAGCGCAGGTGTTCGAAGATGATATTCGTCTGCGTGGAGGAAAACGCCCGGTTCGATCCCAGGTGGCTTGCGACAAAGCCGCGCAGCTCGTCGATGGACCGGGTGGCGACCCGGATGAGAAGGTCCGGGGTGCCGCCGAGTACGAAGACGTCGCGGACCTGAGGCATGGCCGCCAGCGCCTTGGCCGCCGGGAGCATCCGGTCCCTGGCCTGCGGGGCGACGATCACGGATATCATCGCGTTGACCGTGACGCCGAGCAGCTTTTCGTTGATCTTGGCCTCGTAGCCTTCAATCACCCCGCGGGTGCGCAGCGTCTTGACGCGACCCAGGCAGGTCGACGGGGCCAGTCCCACCCGCTGGGCCAGCACGTTGTTGGCCAGGCGGGCATCCCGACCCAGTTCGCCGAGGATTGCCAGATCCACCTCGTCGACCTGAACGGAATTCGCCGCATCCGCCCCTGAAACCGCCCACATTGAATCCGGCACGGATCTTCCTCCTCATTATTTGCAAAAATTCGGAACCCAAGAAATTTTCCTGCTTCTGATTCTACGATGGAGGGACATCCATGGCATTCAGGAAGGGATTCACAGCGTGCAATCGGTACACACCCGCGAGGAATTGGCACAGCTCGATGCACAAGACCCGCTGCACCGGTTCAAGGGCCGCTTCTCGCTGCCCGAATCGGTCATCTACCTCGACGGCAACTCGCTCGGTGCGCTGCCCCACGGGGCGGCCGAACGCGCCGCCCAGGTTGTCACCGCCGAGTGGGGCCAGGGCCTGATCCGTTCCTGGAACGAGGCCGGCTGGTTCGAGCTTCCGCTGACCCTGGGCGACAAGCTGGGCCGCCTGCTGGGCGCGAACCCCCGCGAAACCGCGATCACGGACACCACCAGCCTGAACCTGTTCAAGGCGCTAGCTTCCGCGCTGCGCACCCAGAAGGCCGACGCCCCGCAGCGCCGGGTCATCATCACCGAGCGAGACAACTTCCCGACCGACATCTACATTGCCGAGGGGCTGGCAGACCTGGTCAACTCGCTGTCCCAGGAAACCGGCGTACCCTACGAGATCAAGCTCATCGACGACGAGGCATCGTTGCGCGCGGCCCTGGGCGAAGACACTGCCGTGCTGGCGCTGTCGCATGTCAACTACCGGACCGGCTCCATGTGGGACATGAAGGAGATCACCGCCGCCGCGCACCAGGCCGGCGCGCTGGTGGTCTGGGACCTGGCCCATGCCGCCGGGGCGGTCCCGGTGGACCTGAACGGCGCGGATGCCGACTACGCGGTGGGCTGCACCTACAAGTACCTCAACGGCGGCCCCGGCTCCCCGGCCTTCATCTGGGTCAACGCCCGCCACCACGACCGTTTCTGGCAGCCGCTGTCCGGCTGGTGGTCCCACAACGCGCCGTTCCAAATGGCCGAGCACTACACCCCGGCCAACGACGTGCGCCGCTTCATGTGCGGCACCCAGCCGGTAACCTCGCTGGCCATGATCGAGGTCGGCCTGGATATCGCCCTGGAAGCGGACATGGACGCGGTGCGCGCCGCCTCGCTGGAACTCACCGACCTGTTCATCGAGCTGGTCGAGACCCGCTGCGCCGACCACGGCCTGGAACTGGTCACCCCGCGCGAGCACGCCCAGCGCGGCAGCCACGTCAGCTTCCGCCACGAGCACGGCTACGAGATCATGGCGGCGCTGATCGCCCGCGGCGTCATCGGCGACTACCGCGAGCCGGAGGTCCTGCGTTTCGGCATCACCCCGCTGTACCTCTCGCGCACCGATATCTGGGACGCGGTCGAGATCCTGCGTGAGATTCTGCACACCGGCGACTGGCAGCGTGAAGAATACGCCGTGCGAAACGCCGTGACCTAGGCGCTATCCGCAAAAGCCCGGATCTTCGGCGAAGATCCGGGGCCAAGGCCCCCGAGTACGCTTAGACGCGGCGCACAGCTATCCGCGCGCCGCAGACGTATACAGCAGGGAGCATCGTTGGCGCAGCAGCCGATTGGAACCAAGGGGCCGGGCCCCGGCCTGAAGAAATCGCTGACCCCTGCCCAGATGGCAATGATCGCCCTGGGCAGCGCCATCGGCACCGGGCTGTTCGCCGGCAGCAAGCTCGCCATCGCGATGGCAGGCCCCTCGGTGATCCTCAGCTACGTGCTGGGCGGGGTGATCGCGCTGCTGGTGATGGGGGCGCTCGCCGAAATGACCGTGAAGCAGCCGGTGGCCGGCTCCTTCGGCGTCTACGCCGAACGCTACCTCGGCCGCTACGCCGGCTACCTGACCAAGTACATGTACTGGTCCGCGCTGATCTTCGCGGTCGGCACCGAAGTCAGCGCCATCGGCGAATACATGCAGTTCTGGTTCCCCGAGGTGCCCGGGGTGCTGTGGGTGCTGCTGTTCTCGGCCGCCCTGCTCGTGGTGAACTTCTCCAGCGTGAAGGTCTTCGGAACCACCGAGTACTGGTTCTCCGCGATCAAGGTCTTCGCGGTGATCGCGTTCATCGTCGTCGCCGCCTGGCTGGTGTTCCATGACCCGACGGACGGCTTCGGGGTTGCGAACTACACCGCGGAATCGGGCTTCTTCGCCAACGGCCTGTCGGGCACTTGGAGCGCGGTGATCGTGGCGATCTTCTCCTACATGGGCATCGAGGCCATCTCCATCGCCGCCGCCGAGGCGCGCAACCCGCAGCTCGCGGTGCGCAAGGCCTTCAAGGTCTCCTTCCTGCGCCTGCTGCTGTTCTACGTGCTGACCATGGCGCTGATCCTGGCCATCGCGCCGACCAGCGAACTGGTTGCCGGCGGTTCACCCTTCGTCACCGTCATGGACCAGGTGGGGATCCCGTTTGCCGGCTCGGTGCTGAACTTCGTGCTGATCATCGCGGCGCTGTCGGCGATGAACGCCCAGCTCTACGCCGCGACCCGCATGCTGCACTCGCTGGCCGATGCCGGCCACGCCCCGAGGCTGGCGCACCGCACCAGCAGCAACGGCGCCCCGGTGCACGCCGTGTGGATGTCGGCCGGAGGCATTGGGGTGGCGGCAGTCGCGGTGGCGGTGCTCCCCGAGGGAGGCTTCGGCCTGATGATGTCCCTGGCGACCTTCGGCGCGCTGGCCACCTGGTTCATGATCCTGCTGACCCACGTCGGCTTCCGCCGCCAGGCCGCCCGCGAGCGCAGCCCGCTGGAATTCAAGCTGCCGGGTTACCCGGCGGCCTCCATCCTCGGCGCAGTACTGCTCGGCGGACTGCTGCTGACCACGCTGTTCGTCGAGGAATTCAAGTTCACTCTGGTCTTCGGCCTGCCGTTCGTGGTCGTGATGTCACTGCTGTACCGGCTGGTTTTCGCCCGCCGGCACCCGGCTCGGCTTCGCTGACTACGCGCGCAGCCGGAAGAAGGAGCTGCCCGCCACCACATGGGAGCCGGGGATCAGCGCGATCTTCAAATCCGGATTGAACTGGCCCTCGATTTGCGTTCCCGGAACCACCGCGGCACCCAGCGCCGACGGGTCGACAGGCTCGAGGACCCACTCGCGCGGTCCCGCGCCGATATGCAGCAGCCCGGTGCCGCCATCGAATTGCAGCCACGCGCTGATCCAGTCATTGGCGAAGCGGGGCAGGGGGTTGGCCGTCTCCGGGCTTGCGGCTACGCCGAGGTATGTTTGGTCGCTCATGGGTGCACGCCTTTGCAGGTTGTTGTCCTTGCCCGACGCGCCGGATGCGCGGCAGGCCGCTTCGTCATCCGAGCCACCCGCCGTGCAACTGTGTGGGGTTGGCGCCTGATCGGTCGGAGCCTTGCCGGAACCCGTGGGGTTCTGGCGATCAGATCTCGTGAAGCTGGTTCCATGCTATAAAAACGTTCCAGCGCGAGGGAAGCAGCGGCTGGGATCTGCTCGCCGCAGTGTCACAATCATTCGCAGGGCGACATGCAGCGTCATGGATGCCTCGTTTCCTGGCGCTAAAATCGTAGGTGGCCTGCCGTTGGCAGGCCGACGAATTCGACAAGGGGCGACTGTGGCCAAGCTGTATTTCCGATACGGGGCAATGAACTCGGGCAAATCGACGAGCTTGCTGCAGGCCGCCTTCAACTACGAGGAGCGCGGGCAGCGGATCCTGCTGGCCAAGCCAGGGGTGGACACCAAGGGAGACAGCTCGATCGTTTCCCGGCTCGGGCTGAGCCGGGCGGTGGACCTGATCGTGGGACCCGCGGACAAGGTCCGCGAGCAGTTCGCGGCGCAGGCCTCGGGCGACGACCCGGATGCGCTTGTCCCGCACATCGACGCGCCGCCGGTGGCCTGTCTGCTGGTGGACGAGGCCCAGTTCCTGAGCCGCGAACAGGTCGACGACCTGCTGCGCATTGCGGTGCTCGATGATGTTCCGGTGCTCGCCTACGGCATCCGCACGGATTTCCGCACCCGCGCATTCCCCGGCTCGGCCCGGCTGATGGAACTGGCTCACTCGCTGGAAGAGCTGAAGACCATTTGCCGCTGCGGGCGCAAGGCCATGTTCAATACCCGGCGCGTGGGCCAGGATGTGGTGTTCGACGGGGACCAGGTGGCCATCGACGGCGAGGACGTCTGGTACGAATCGCTGTGCGCCGCGTGCTATCTGGAGCTTTCCGGGGGAACGCTCGGTTAATCCTGCGCGGTGGCGCAGGCCGGGGAAAGCAGCCCGGCGACGGCCCGTTGCAGGCCCCAGTCGTACCCGTCGCTTTCCTCCGAAGCCACATCCAGCTGGATGAGGTTCTGGCGGTAGGCGACAGAGCCCAGCACGTGGTTGAGCAGCAGCTGCTGCCCGAAGCACGCCCGCTCGGCATCCAGCCCGGCCTGCTGCAGCAGGGAACGCAGGAGCAGCACCGGCTGAAGGTCCTTCACCTGCATGGCGCTGGCGACCTCGATGACCTCGGGACTGTCCTGGATGGGGAGCAGCGCCAGATAGAGCTTGCGCATCAATTGGAGCACCGCCTCGCCCGGCGAGGCGAAGTCCTCGGCCCGCACCGCGAGGGCAGGGGTGTTCAGCAGCTTCGCGGCGACCTGGGCCAGCAGCTCCTGCTTGTTCTTCACGTGCCAGTACAAGGCGCCGACCTGGACATCCAGCTCCTTGGCCAGGCGGCGCATCGACAAATCAGCCAATCCGAACTGTTGCAGGATGTCGACCGCGGTATCCACGACCGTTAACTGAGTCAATGCCATGCCTCAAGTCTAGACGTACGCCCCGGCCCGCGAGGTGGCGGCTAGGCAACCACGAGGTGGCGCCGCAGGATCCCAGCCTCGCCCGCGGTCGGCCTCGCGTGCTGGCGGGCCAGCCGACGGATCAGCGGGCCCAGCTGGGAACCGGCGGTCTGCGAGTGCTCCGGGTGCCATTGCACCGCAGTGGCCTTGGCGGAATGGTGGACCACCGCTTCGATCACCTCGTCGTTGGACATGGCCGCGATCTGCAGCCCCGCCCCGAGGGAGTGGATGGACTGGTGGTGCGAGCAGCGGTGGACGTCCCTGGCCGACAAGTCCTCGGCCAGCTCATCGGCGACAAAACCCGCACGGGTCAGCGCAAACGGATCCCTTCCTTCGCCCCGGTGGCCCTGCGTGTTGTGCAGGTGCTGCACCAAGGTCCCTCCCAAGGCGACGTTGAGCAGTTGCATCCCGCGGCAGATGCCCAACAGGGGCGTATCGGTGGCCATCGCGTAGCGGATTGCGGCAATCTGGTTGCGGTCGGCCTGCGGCTCATGGGCTCCGGATCCCGGGTAGTCTTCCGGGCCGTTGTAGAGTTCCGGATCCACATCCTCGCCTCCCATGATGATGACTGCATCCGAACGATCGACGACCTGCTGCACCTGTTCAAGGGACAGCTGCCGTGTCGCGACCAGTTCGGGCTCATGTCCCTCCGCGCGGATCTGCGCGGCGGTGTTGGCATTGAGCTCGTCCAGCTCCAGCTGGAATCCGGGGTTGTGCTCGCGAGTGTCGCGGATATGCAGGACGGCAATTTTCAACGGTTCCATGTCGGGCTCCATTTGGCCTTGGCCGCTCCCGGCAGATGCGTCGGGGCGGTAAATTCGCGGGGTGCCCTGCCAGTGTAGAAGCGCGCGATTTCGCGATTGCTTCTGGAGTGTTTCACCGGGATTTCAGAATATTCTTCAATAGTTTTCCGCTAATAATCGCGTGCTGGCGTGTATGAATGTGTTCTTGAAAATACTCCCGGTGTGAATGCACGGCAAAAAATATTTCGGGCTGCGACACGCAATTTACACAAATTTCACGACCTCGATATGTGGCTCAAATGATGAAACATTTTGTTTCTTCGCAGAAACAGAATTGAAAGCACCGCGGAATCTCCCGTCGATAGCTTGGACCTACTCGCACTCAAACTCTTCGAAAGGGGTCCCGTCATGGAAGCTGCTGACATGGCTTGGCTGCTGGCGGCCTTCGCCATGGTCCTGCTGATGTTTCCCGGGCTGGCAATGCTGTACGGCGGCATGCTCAACGGACGCAATGTCTTGAACATGATGCTCATGGTGCTCAGCTCGCTGGCCGTGACCGGCGTCGTTTACGTCGTGGTCGGCCACGGGCTGGTGCTCGGCGACTCGGTCGGCGGCTGGGGGCTCATCGGCAACCCGCTGGACTTCTCGTTCTACACCGACTTCATGAGCGATGACGAGGCCGGGGGAACCTTCTGGGCGGCGTTCTACGTCTTGTTCGCCGCGATCTCCGCCGCCCTGGTGGCCTCGGGCGCCGCAGGCCGCATGAAATTCGGCTCCTGGCTGGTTTTCGTGGCGTTGTGGGTCCTGGTGGTCTACAGCCCGCTGGCGCACTGGGTCTTCGCCTTCGACAATCCGGAAGCCGGGACCGTGGGCGGTTGGATGCGCAACCAGCTGGGCTTCCATGACTTCGCCGGCGGCACCGCGGTGCACATGAACGCCGGCGCCGCGGGCCTGGCCCTGGCGGTGGTGCTGGGCCGCCGCAAGGCGCAGGCCGGACGTCCGCACAACCTCCCGTTGATGATGATCGGCGTGGGCCTGCTGGCCACCGGCTGGATGGGTTTCAACGGCGGCACGGCCGGCGGCGCGAATTTCCTGGCCCAGTACGTGGTGCTGACGACCTTGTTGTCGCTGTGCGGCGGCATGCTCGGCTTCATCGCCATCGAACGGATCCGCGACGGGCATGCCACCATGCTGGGCCTGGGAACCGGTGCGATTGCCGGCATGGTCGGCATCACCCCGGTGGCCGACGTGGTCGGCCCCGTCGGCGCCATCATGGTCGGCTTCCTTGCGGCGGCGGCCGCGGCCTGGGCCATCACCTGGAAACGCCGCCACCGCATCGACGACTCGCTGGATGTCTTCGCGGTGCACGGCATCGCAGGCATCACCGGTTCGCTGTTCGCCACGTTCTTCGCCAACCCGGCGGCTCCCGGCGGCATGGCGGGCATCGTCTTCGGCGGAGCGTTCTCCGAGCTGGGCAGCGAGCTGATCGCCATCGCGGTCACGCTGGGCTACAGCTTCTGCATGACCTTCGCGATCCTGTGGGTCATGAACAAGATCCGCCCGATCCGCGTGGACGAGGCGGACGAGGAAGCCGGACTTGACCGTTCGGTCCATGCCGAAACCGCCTACGACAGCCGTCCGTTCTAAGCCCCGCATCGAAAGGCAGGCAAATGAAACTCGTCACCGCAGTGATCAAGCCGATCCGGCTCGAAAGCGTGTGCGCCGCATTGGAGAAAGCCGGATTCACCGGGATGACCGCCACCGAGGTGCAGGGCCGCGGCGTCCAGGGCGGGCGCACCGAATACTACCGGGGCCAGGAGTACTCGGTGAACTTCCGCACCAAGATCCGCCTGGAACTGCTCGTTCCGGACGCGAAGGTGGACAGCGCGCTGGGCGCCATTCTCGACGCAGCGCGGACCGGCCCGGACGGCGAAATCGGCGACGGCAAGGTCTGGGTCGCCTCGCTGGAGCAGATCATCCGCGTCCGCACCGGCGAAACCGGCGAAGCCGCCATCTAGAAATCCACCAACCACCAGCTTCCGCACGTCATTCACGAAAGGTCCACCAATGACCGCAATCAACTTCCGCTACCTCAGCGAACAGGACATGATCGCCGCCGGCGTCACCGATATCGCCCGCTGCACCGACGTCATGGAAGAGGCGCTGATCCTGCTGCGCAACGGCGATTACATGATGGCCGGGGAGCACGGCAACTCCCACGGAGCGATGATCACCTTCCCCGAGGTTCCGGTCCACGCCGGCATGCCGTGCGACGGCCCGGACCGCCGCTTCATGGCGATGCCCGCCTACCTCGGCGGCCGCTTCGGCACCACCGGCGTCAAGTGGTACGGCTCCAACACCGCCAACCGCGCCAAGGGCCTGCCGCGCTCCATCCACCTGTTCACCCTGAACGACACCGATACCGGGGCGCCGCTGGCCATCATGAGCGCCAACCTGCTCAGCGCCTACCGCACCGGTGCCGTGCCGGGCGTGGGCGTCAAGCACCTGGCCAGGGAAGACGCGAAGATCGCCGCCGTGGTGGGGCCGGGCGTGATCGCCAAGTCCGTCATCGACGCCACGCTGACCCTGCGCCCGGGCATCGACACCGTGCGCATCAAGGGGCGTTCGGCCGCCGGGGTGGAATCCTTCGCCGCGTACATCCGCGAGAACTTCCCGCAGGTGGCCAACGTCGTCGCTGTGGAAACCATCGAGGAGGCCATCGCGGACGCGGACATCGTCATGGCCACCACCAGCACCGACATCGAGGGTTCCGGGGCCTTCCCGTACTTCCCGGCCTCCGCCATCAAGCCCGGGGCGCTGTTCCTGCTGCCGGCCGCGGCCAGGTTCGACGACGACTTCGTGATCAACCAGGCCCGCCTGGTGCTCGATGCCCGGGGGCTGTACGACGCCTGGGCCGAGGAATACGACACCCAGGCCTACGAGCTGCTGGGCATCCCCGGCACGCACTTCCACGACCTGATGCGCGAAGGCAAGCTGCCCGAGTCCAAGCTGGAGGAAATCGCGGACGTGGCCACCGGCAAGATCCCCGCGCGCCGCAACAACGAGGAGATCATCCTCTACTCGGTCGGCGGCATGCCGATCGAGGACGTGGCGTGGGCGACCGACCTGTACCGTTCGGCGGAGCAGCAGGACCTCGGCCAGGTGCTGAACCTGTGGCAGACCCCGGTGCTCGCCTAACGGCACGCGGGTAAGAGACCCGGGCCTCGGACACGGGGCCCGCATGGATGTAGTTCCCCGGACGGCGGTGTGTGGCCCCCGTCCGGGGAACTACTATTTAATGTCCGCGTCCCGCAGGGCGGCGGGTGGGGCCGGGGCCGGATGCGCCAGGCAGCCGATAGCATGGGGTCCCAGGGATGCACGGGAGGTGCTTGTTGATGAGGCCAATGGCAGAAGTTCTGGTTTTCGCGGCATCCGGCGCGGGGATTCTTCTCCTGCCGGGCTACGCAGTGGGCTGGCCGCAGCTGGCCCTCGCGATGGTGTACTGGCTGGCGACGCGCAACGCGGCCCGGACCCAGCCGCGGTCGGTGGCGAGGATCTACCGCCGCAATACGCTGATCCTCTTCGCCGCATGCTTCGCTGCCCTGCTGGGGTTCACCACGGCCGCGGGGCTGCTGCTGCTCGTGCTCGGCCTGGTGGTCGCGGTGCGTGCGCGAAACTACGGGCACCCGAATCCCGACCGGAACGACGTCCCGGTGCTGTTGAAGTCCTTCTGACCGCAGCGAGCCTCGGGTTCCCCCGGCAGCCGTGGCCGCGCGCGAAAGCCCGGGGCCTCAGCCGGAATTCTCCGGATGCGGCCCCGGGCGTGCACGGCGGCGCAGCGGCTGGCGCCCGGGCTCAGCCCAGCAGGCCCTGCAGCGCGTCGGCCAGTGCCAGCGCGCCGCGTTCGGCATCCGCGTCCTCGACATATTCCTCGGGGGAGTGGGAGATGCCGCTGGGATTGCGGACGAACAGCATCGCGCTGGGCACGTGCCCGGCGAGCACCCCCGCATCGTGGCCCGCTCCGGTGTCCAGCACGGGAGCATCGCCCAGCGACGCGCCCAGCTGGCCCGACAAGCGTGCGTCGAAGCCGACGGTCGGACTGAGCGATTCCTGCGAGAACTCGAAACCGCAGCCTTCCTCGGCGGCGATGAGCTGCGCGGCGCGGTGGATGTCCTGGACCACGGCTGCGGTGACCGCGTCGTCCGGATGCCGGACATCCAACCAGAAATCCACGCGCGAGGCAATGACATTGGTGCCGCCGGGAACGGGGTGCAGCCTTCCGACGGTGGCGCGGGCGTTGTCCTGGGCCCGGGCGATCTGCTGCACGGCGGCGATGGTCCGGCCGGCGGCGACCATGGGGTCGCGGCGGTCGCGCATGAGCGTGGTGCCGGCGTGGTTGCCCTGGCCGGCCATGGACAGCTTCCAGCGCCCGTGGCCCAGGATGGATCCGCCCACGGCCACCGGATGCTGCAGTTCTCCAAGCCCGAGCCCCTGTTCCACATGCAGTTCGACGAAGGCGCCGAGCTGCCCGAGCAGCGCCGGATCCGCTCCGATGCGCCGTGCGTCCAGCCCATTGTGCGCCGCGATTTCGGCGAAGGTGTTGCCGTCCGGATCGCGCAGGTTCAACGCCTTGTTCCGGTCGATGGCGCCGGTCAGCAGCCGGGAGCCCAAGCAGGCCACCCCGAAGCGGGAGCCTTCCTCCTCGGGAAAAACCGCCAAGACCAGCGGGCGGGTGCGCTCCAGGTTCCTGGATCGCAGGATGTCCACGGCGACCAGCGCGCTGGCTACCCCCAACGGGCCGTCGAAGGCGCCGCCTCCGGGGACGGAGTCAAGGTGGCTTCCGGTGGCCACGGCATCCGCACGGATCCCGGAGGGAAGGTCCCACCAGGCCCAGAGCGCGCCGTTGCCGTCTTGCTCCACGCTCAGCTGGCGGGCGGCGGCCTGCTCGGTGAACCAGCCGCGAAGGTCCAGCTCTGCAGTGGAATACACGGGCCGGGTGTAGCCGCCGCGCAGCCGGTCCCGCCCGATGCCGGCGATCTGCCCCATCAGCGAGGTGACGGTGGGTGCGTGGAGGGTGTTTCCGGTGACGGGATGCTGCATGAGAAAGCTCCTGCGGGTTCGGTCTAGGCCAAGGTCTTGGCGTGGGAGGACAGGCGGAAGAGCTCCGGTACCGTTCCGGTTCCGGTGGCCAGGTCTGCGGCCAGGTCCCCAAGCAGCGGGCCGAATTTTGCCCCGTGTCCCGAGCAGGGGGACATGATGGTGATGCCCTGGGTTTCGTCCATGATGAAATCCTCGGTGGGCGTGGACGTGAAGATGCAGGTGGTCTCCGCGTACGGGGTTGGATCCAGGCCGGGCAGGTAGCGCTTGACATAGTCGATGACGCGTTCCCGGTTGGCCGGATCGATGCTTCCGTCCTGCGCCGCGGCGCTGTCCATGCGGCGCCCGCCCATGTATTCGGCGACCTTCTGGCCGCGGAACCCGGCATCGCGTCCGCCGGGCAGGCCGTAGGACCTGAACGCGGGGTCCTTGTGGATATAGGTGGGCCAGGCCAGGCGGGCCTCGGGGTCCTGGTCGAGGTAGGGGAAGTGGTATGCGTTTTCCTGGTAGACGTCCATCGTCGGCACGCTGCCTGCGAAGCCCGCGGGCAGCGGCAAGTTGCCCAGCAGCCCGGGCAGCCATCCTCCGGCGGCCACGACGATCCGGGAACCGACATAGGATCGCCCGTCCGCGCTGTTGACCTGGTAGCCGCTGCCGGCCGGCTCAATGGATGCGACGGGCCAATTGGTTTCGATCCGGGCGCCATGCGCCTTGGCCTGGGCGACCATGGCCAGCACCGACCGCTCGGCGTCGATGACGCCGGCACCCGGGTGCCAGAGCACCTCGGTGTCGAAGGCGATGCCTGCGAAGCGGGCGCGGGCGTCGGCGGCGCTGAGCAGTTCGTGCTCGACTCCTGCGGATTCCAGCACCGCTGCCAGATGGCGGGGGTTGCGCAACGCCCCGTAGTCGACCGAGCCGTGCGGGGAGATCAGTTGCTGTCCGCTGGCCAGCTCGAGTTCGTCCCAGGCGGTGCGCGCCTTGCAGACCAGGTCCGTGTAGAAGCTGTCCGGGTAGGCGTAGCGGAAGATGCGCGCCGAGCCATGCGAACTGGCGTCCGCGGCGGCGGGAACCGTGCGTTCAAGCAGGGCGACTTCGTGGCCGCGCTGCGCGAGCTTCCATGCGGCCGCGGCGCCGGTCAGGCCCGCTCCGATCACAATGTATTCGGCGGATGGCGCGGGGGTGGACTGGCTCATTGTGTGCTCCTGGGCGACGGTGTGCGGTTGTTCCTCTTTTAGTAACCCATGAAAATCATTAGCCAGTCCAATACTATTTTCAGTCAAATTATTAGTTTTTATGTAACAATATTCACGTGGAACTTCGACAGCTTCAATACTTTCTCGTAGTGGCCGAGCACCTGCACTTCGGGCGGGCCGCCGATGCGCTGCGGATGTCGCAGCCGCCTCTGACCGTTGCGATCAAGAAACTTGAACAGGAACTCGGGGTGCAGCTATTCAGCCGCACCACGCGCAGTGTCGAGCTGACCCCTGCGGGGCGCGCCTACCGTGAGCGCATCAGCCCGCTGCTGGCGGATCTTGAGCGGGCCAACCATGAATTGACCGAGGTCGGACTTGGGCTGCGGGGCAGGATCGCCGTGGGTTTCGTCAGTTCGGCCAGCTATGCGGCGCTGCCCGGAGCCATTCGGCTGTTTCGCGAGCGGCGGCCCAACGTGGATCTCGCACTGCACCCGCTGACCACCAATGAGCAGATTGACCAACTGCTCGAAGGAAAGCTGGATCTGGGAATTCTGCGCGACCCGGGCCCGGTTCCCGGGCTGGTGCTCACCGAGGTCCATGCCGAGCCGCTGGTGGTGGTGCTGCAGGCGGGCCACCGCCTCGCGGGGCAGGCGGAGCTGGAGATTGAGCAGCTCTTGGGGGAGGACTTCGTGCTCTTCCCCTACAAGCACATGAGTGGCTTCTTCGCCTTGGTGCATTCGCTGTTCGATGGTTTTGCCCCGCCGCGCATCGTGGAACGCGCCATTCACCAGGAGACCATTCTGGGGCTGGTGGCCGCGGGGCTCGGGGTGTCGATCCTGCCCGCCTCGGTGGCTCGTTTCCATATGCCGGGAGTGCTGTTCCGGCCGCTCGCCGGGGATCCACGCAGCGCCCTCTACTCGGCAACAAGCGCGGCCAATCCCGCGGCCGCCGTGTTCGGGCAGTGCCTACAGGAGGCTGCCGGCGACGCCTAGACCGATCGGTCTAACTAGACTATTCTGTCTAATTAGACAGATTGGTCTAGTTGGAGGTTCACATGTCCCCGCGCCTCGATGCCCGGTCCAAGCTCCTGGATGCCGCAGCGCGGCTTTTCTACGCCCACGGCATTTCCGCCACCGGCATCGACGCCGTCATCGCAGAAGCCGGCGTGGCCAAGATGAGCCTCTACAACAATTTCGAATCCAAATCGGGTCTGGTCGCGGCCTACCTGCGGGCCCGCCACGAAGAATGGCTCGAACTTTATCGCGCCCGGCTCGATGCGTCCTCGGATCCGGTTGGCGGCGTGCTGGCCATCGTGGACGCCTACCTTGACCATGCCGAAGCCGGCTACGAGCACGGTTTCCGCGGCTGCGGGCTGCTGAACGCGGCCGCCGAGCTGCCGGCTGGAG
This sequence comes from Glutamicibacter protophormiae, assembly GCF_014647495.1. Taxonomy (GTDB): domain Bacteria; phylum Actinomycetota; class Actinomycetes; order Actinomycetales; family Micrococcaceae; genus Glutamicibacter; species Glutamicibacter protophormiae. Next base: position 26,187 of record NZ_BMPH01000016.1, on the reverse strand, counting down.
ACCCCGGTCGAGCCATCGTGGCCGGGCACAAGGCCCAAGTGGAAGACCTGCTCCGCGAGCATCTGGAATCGCTGACCGATTCCCGGCAGGCCGCCGCGCTCGCCGAACAGATCTCTTTCCTGCTTGAGGGCGCCATCTCCCGTGCCGGGCTGGAAGGCCACAGCGAGTTGCTGCACCGTGCCAAGTCGCTGATCACCAGCATGGTGCGTGCCCTGTGAAGGGCCCCGCCGGAGGAGGACAAAGCGCGGCGGTGCTGATGCTGCTGGCGGCTTCGGTGCTCTGGGGGACCACCGGCACCGCCGCGGCGCAGGCCCGCGACGTCTCGCCCCTGGCTATCGGGGCGGCCTCCCTCGGTATCGGCGGGCTGCTCCAAGCGGTGCTCGGCGCGCGTTCCATGAAGGCAGCCCGAATCCCGTTGGTGATCAACCGACGCCTGGTTTTTCTCGGGGCCCTGGGCATCCTGGTTTATCCGCTGGCCTTCTATTCGTCCATGCATCTGGGCGGCGTCGCCCTGGGAACCGTGATTTCGCTGGGGACCGCACCGCTGTTTTCCGGGCTTCTTGAGCGGTTCATCGACGGAATCAAGCTCACCTCCCGCTGGTATCTGGCGGCGGCGCTGGGCATCGCCGGCAGTACGCTGCTGGGATTCGCCAGGGCCGCGGGGGATGGCGGCACAGCCGGAACCGTCATTGCCAGCTGCCTGCTGGGGCTTGCCGCCGGGGCCAGCTACGCGGTCTACTCCTGGGCCGCCGGACGGCTGATGGCCAACGGGATTCCACGGAAGGCAGCGGTGGGGGCGGTCTTCGGCCTGGGAGGTTTGCTGCTGATGCCGGTGCTGCTGGCCACCGGGGCGCCGCTGGTACAGGATCCGTTGAATTTCGCGGTCGCCGCCTATCTGGCTCTGGTCCCGATGTTCCTGGGCTACATCCTGTTCGGAATCGCCCTGTCCAGGGTGCCGGCCAGTACCGCAACCACCGTCACGCTCAGCGAACCTGCCGTTGCCGCGGCGCTCGCCGTGTTCCTGCTGGGTGAGCGCGTGGGCCTGATGGGGTGGGTGGGCATGGTTCTGATTGCCGCGGCGCTGGTTGTCCTGCTTCTGCGGCCCCGGCCCCGTTCCCGGGCGCCACGGCGAGCCGGCGTGCTGCTGGACGTCGACTAGCTCCGTGCGTAGGGCTGCTGCAGCTCGGTGACCCAATCGGACTGGTCCGCCGGTTCAGATCGCACGTACAGTTCGCGGCAAGGTCCGCTGGGGGCCGAACCCCGGTCCAGGATTTCCTGGTGCACCGCCTGCCAGCTTTCGTGGATACGGTCCATGGAGCCCAGATGCACCCCGCACAGCGCGGCTGGCTCGGCGCCAAGCTCAACGATGTCGCATCCGGCCACTGCCGGCCCGGCATACTCGAAACCCGCCGTGACCTCAAGCCCATCTTCGACCGAACGGTACCGGGCAATGGCCATGGAGTCGGGAATTTCGGGAAGCGCGGCCTCGATTTGGGCGAACATGCCGCCGATGACGCCCGCGATTTCGGGCTGGGACTGCACGGTGCGTGTCAGCGCGGCGAGCCGCAGCGCTGGCAGCGGCTTGTCGATGAGTTCAATCCGGGACATGTGGTGCTCCTGTTCGATGAGGTCCAGCCGGCGTTGGACATCCGCCAGTCTGGTAGTCGCCAGTTCGTACTCGGCGGCGACATCCGACCTGCGGGCTTCCAGCAGGTCCTTGAGCCGTTCGAGGTCTGCTGCGCCTTCGAGCATCAGCGAGATTTCCGCCAGTCCGAACCCCAGCTGACGCAGGGCAACGATCCGGTGCAACCGGTGCAGTTGCGAGGGATCGTAGGATCGATAGCCGCTGGCCTGATCCACGTGGGCGGGGACCAGGAGGCCAGCGGTGTCCCAGTGCCGAAGCATCCGGTGGGTCACCTGGCCGATCTGCGCGAATTGCCCAATGGTTAACATGTCTTCAGTTATCCCGTCTGACACCGTGTCAGGGTCAAGGCCCTCCTGGGTTTTCGCGGTCACTTGGCGGAGACACTGAGCATCATGGCCTTCAGTGTGCGGTACTCCTGAGATTTCATGATTTGCTGCGCGGCTTCCATCGTCACGTGGTCGTCGTCGATCCCCAGGGCCTCGGGCAGATCGCCATCGGACTCGAAGATCGAATAGAGGTCGGCGACGGGCATGAAATAGGACAACGCCGGGTCCGTGCCGCGGTCCTCGGCCCGATCTTTGGTGCTCAGGAACATGACGAACTTTTCGTCCTTGGAGTCATCGCCCGGTTCCGACTGGACGAATCTCTCGGCGACGAACACTGCGGGGGTGTGCAGCGTGGCCGGAACCTTCTCGGTGTCCAGGGTGGTGCGCTTGTAGGTTGCGCGGTCGCCATCGGTGTCCTTGGCTGAATTCGCCTCGAACGTGGCGATGGAGTGGCCCTTCTCGGTGACGATGTCCCAATCCTGATAGGGATTGTCCGGATCCGGGGCCGGATCGTAGTCGGAATCGTCCATGCGGATGGTCCAGTTGCCCGGGTACTTGAAAGAGATGCCGTGGGCGGTGAAGGTCTTCCAGTCGCTGGTGTCGACGTCTTCGGTCCCGGTTTCGGTGGCGCTGGGGCTCGGCGATGGCCGGGTTGCGGTTGCGCTCGCGGTAGTTGAAGCTGCCGGGGTGGATGATGCGGCCGTGGGGGTTTCGGACGCGGTGGGCGAATCGCCGGCCGGGGCGTCCGGGGAGCCCGAGGTGCAGGCGGCGAGCAATGCCACCAGCGGAATGAGAGCCAGAAGGCGGGGCTGCGTTTTCATCGGTTGTCCTTGCGTTGTGTGCGGTCCAGACGGTGCGGTGCAAATGACTATTCGACGCCGTCTTTCCATACTGCCGTAGCTTGAGGATTAATCAAGACTGTGGAGTGAATTGAAGCCCAACGTATACCGTCTTTCCGGGTTTCTCGACCCCCTTGAAAGCAGCCCGCCACGCGCCGGGAGGCCTCCCGGCTCGCACTTCCGCTAGCGGTTCGGTAAACTTTGGTCGTAAGAGCCCCTAACTCTTGCGTTGCCCAGCTCGGGCAAGTGAGCAGAACAGGGGCATATTTTTTGCCCGGTACCGTGCCGGGCCGGCGCGAAGCACGCCGCAACCGCTGCTTTTTATGCAAGGGGGAGGATCCCATGCCAGCAATCGTGATCGTCGGAGCCCAGTGGGGCGATGAGGGTAAAGGAAAGGCCACCGACCTGCTCGGTGGCAAGGTCGACTATGTAGTGAAGCCCAACGGCGGCAACAACGCCGGGCACACGGTGGTCGTTAACGGTGAAAAGTACGAGCTCAAGCTCCTGCCGGCCGGCATTCTTTCCCCTAACACCAACCCGATTATCGGCAACGGCTGCGTGGTGAATCTGGAAGCCCTCTTCGCGGAAATCGAAGGCCTGGAATCCCGCGGCGCGGATACCTCGCGTCTGCGTGTCTCGGCGAACGCCCACCTGGTGGCTCCGTACCACCAGACCATGGACAAGGTGACCGAACGCTTCCTGGGCAAGCGCGCCATCGGCACCACCGGCCGCGGCATCGGCCCCGCCTACATGGACAAGGTCGGACGCCTGGGCATCCGCGTGCAGGACGTCTTCGACGAATCCATCCTGCGCCAGAAGGTCGAAGGCGCACTGCGCCAGAAGAACGAACTGCTGGTCAAGATCTACAACCGCCGCAGCGTCATCGTCGAGGACATCGTGCAGTACTTCCTGTCCTATGCCGACCGCCTGCGCCCGCTGGTCATCGACTCCACCTACGTGCTGAACAAGGCGCTGGACGAGGGCAAGGTTGTGCTTATGGAGGGCGGCCAGGCCACCTTCCTGGACGTCGACCACGGCACCTACCCGTTCGTGACCTCCTCCAACCCGACCGCTGGCGGCGCCTCGGTGGGCTCGGGCATCGGCCCGACCCGCATCACCCGCTCCATCGGCATCATCAAGGCCTACACCACCCGCGTGGGCGCAGGTCCGTTCCCGACCGAGCTGTTCGATGAAATGGGCGAGTACCTGCAGAAGACCGGCGGCGAATTCGGCGTGAACACCGGCCGTCCGCGCCGCTGCGGCTGGTACGACGCCGTGCTGGCCCGCCACGCCTCGCGCGTGAACGGCTTCACCGACTACTTCGTCACCAAGCTGGACGTGCTGACGAACATCGAGCAGATCCCGGTCTGCGTGGCCTACGACGTGGACGGCGTGCGCCACGACGAAATGCCGATGACCCAGACCGACTTCCACCATGCGAAGCCGATCTTCGAGTACTTCCCGGGCTGGACCGAGGACATCTCGGGTGCCAAGACCCTGGAGGACCTGCCGGAGAACGCCCGGAACTACATCCTGGCCCTGGAGAAGATCAGCGGTACCCGCATCTCCGCCATCGGCGTGGGTCCGGACCGCGACCAGACCATCGTGCGCCACGACCTGCTGAGCGACACGCTCTAAACAGGAGAAAAGCATCGAGCCACCGGCCCCATGGGGCCGGTGGCTCGATGCTTTCGCGGTTAATGAGCCGGCTAGCCGCGGCTTTCCGCCGCGACGCCCTCCTCCAGCGATTTGCCGGAGACCCGCTGGTTCCAGTGCGCGAGCACCCCGGAATCGGTGGGCCTGGAGGCCAGCGACACCACGATGAAGGTCAGCGCGGAGGCGATCAGGCCGAAGTAGATCGGCTCGTTCGCGTAGACGCCGTCGAACTTGTTCTCGGCCTGGATCTCCAGCACGATCATGGTGCCCAAGGTGACCAGCGTGCCGGCCGCCATGGAGGCGGTGGCCCCGAGGCCGTTGCCGCGCTTCCACAGCAGGCCGCCGATGATTGCGACCAGCAGGCCGCCGACCAGGATGTCGTAGGCGATGGTCAACGCCGCGACCACGTCGTCCACCAGGATGGCCAGCGACACCGTCACTACGCCGAGCACCAGCACCCAGATGCGGTTCGCGCGCACGTCGTGCTCCGGGTTCTCGTCCGTGTTCACCTCGATGGCGCGCCCGAACCAGCCGGCGACGAACGGGGTGACGTCGGTGCGGGCCACCGTGGCCGCTGCGATCAGCGCGCCGGAGGCGGTGGACATCATTGCGGCCACGGCCGCGGCCATGACCAGGCCGCCCACGGCCACCGGCAGCAGCTGCGTGGCGACCTCGGCGTAGACGACGTCCTTGTTGGTGTCTGCCCCGGCGATGTCCGGCAGCGCCACTCGGGCGGCCATGCCGATCAGGGCGCCGGCGATGCCATAGATGATGCAGTAGATGCCGGCGGTGGTGCCGCCCCAGCGGGCGACCTTCGGGGTCTTGGCGGTGAACACGCGCTGCCAGATGTCCTGTCCGATCAGCAGGCCCAGGGTGTAGACCACGAAGTACGTGATGATGGACTGCAGCCCGATGCCGGTGATGTCGAAGAACTCGGCGCCGATGCGCTCGCGGATTCCGTCCATGCCGCCGGCCGCATTCAGCGAGAACGGCAGCATCAGCGCGAAGATGCCAATGGTCTTGATGACGAACTGCACCTGATCGGCCAAGGTAATGGACCACATGCCGCCGATGGTCGAGTAGATGACCACGATGGCTCCGCCCACGGCGATCGCCACCCACTTCTCCCAGTCGAAGAGCACCACGAAGATCGTGGCATAGGCGCTGGTCGAGGTCGCACACAGCATCAGCGTATAGGCCAGCATCACGATGCCGGAAGTGTTCGTGGCCGACTTGCTGCCGTAGCGCAGGCTGAGCATCTGGGAGACCGTGAAGACCTTCAGCTTCTGCAGCGTCGGGGCGAACGCCAGGGACAACAGGATGACGCCGGCGCCGATCGCAGCGACAAGCCACAGGCCAGAGATGCCCCACTTGTAGCCCAGCCCTACGCCGCCCACGGTGGACGCGCCGCCCAGGACCACCGCGGCCATGGTGCCGGTGTAGAGCAGCGGACCCAGTCGGCGTCCGGCTACCAAGTAGTCGCTGCTGTTTTTGGTACGGGACTTGCCCCACCAGCCGAAGGCCAGCATGGCCGCGAGATAGACCGCGACGATCGTTCCGTTGATGTATTCCATGGAGAGCCTTACTGGAGGGTTTGACTAGCCGGTGATGCCTGCAAGTAAACATTAGTTTTCTAATAGGATATTGATCCAAAGTGATCTGGTCAACACTTCCGTGGGAACAGCGTCGGCAATGCGGGCCGAATCCGAGTGATGAAGCGCACTGTCCCACTCTTTGGAATTCTCTGGACAATATGAGCAGGCATATGCATGAACTCGCGCATCGTGTCATACTCGCGTAGCAATCGGTATTCATGATGTGCAATCGAACAAAATTTAGTACTGTTTTTCAACGACGCAACGTTGCATCGCCCGGTCAAAGTGATCATTTAACTCGTAGTTGCGTCTGACGACCATGAAACAGAAAGACGCCCCTTGAACATGAGTGAAAACGGTCAAGCGCAGATGCGGAAATCTGCCGGACATGTAATTGTCGATACGCTCGCCGCGCACGGTGTTGAGCGCACCTATGTCGTTCCCGGGGAAAGCTACCTCGACGTGCTCGACGGGCTGCACAATTCCTCGATTGAGACGATCGTTTGCCGCCATGAAGGCGGGGCAACCTACATGGCCGAAGCCGACGGGAAGCTGCACCAGCGTCCGGGAATCGCCATGGTGACCCGCGGTCCCGGTGCGGCCAACGCGCATGTCGGACTGCACACTGCTTGGCAGGACTCCACCCCGCTGGTGCTGTTTGTCGGCCTGATCCCCTTCGAGCACCGTGAGAAGGAAGCCTTCCAGGAATTCGATCCAAAGGCCTGGTTCGGCACCGGCGCCAAGCGCGTGATGATCCTCGACCACGCCGAGCGCGCCAGCGAAATCGTTGCCGAGGCCATGTTCGCCGCCATGTCCGGCCGCCCCGGCCCCGTGGTGGTAGGACTGCCCGAAGACATCATCCAGCAGGAAATCTCCGCCGAACTGCACCCCGAGATCCCGGTGGCCACCGGCGGCATGACCGTCACCGACTGGAAGGCGCTGAACACCGCCCTCCAGGAATCCGAGAAGCCGCTGTTCGTTTTCGGCGGCAACGACTGGTCGCATGAGGGTGCAGCGGACTTCACCCGCTGGCTCGAGGAGCACGGCCTGCCGGCCGCGGCGGAATGGCGCTGCGAAGGAACCGTTCCGTTCACCTCGCCGTCCTACGTCGGACCGATCGGCTACGGGCGCCCCAAGCCGACCTACGACCTGCTGGAGGAAACCGACCTGCTGATCTTCGTGGGCACCGTGCCCGGCGATGTGATCACCGACGGGTTCAACGTCCGCCAGAACTGGGAAAAGAAGAACTTCATCGTCACCATCGACCCCGCGCTGCGCGGTCGTTCGGGCCCGGTCTCGCACCAGATCGTCGCCAAGCCTGATGTGTTCGTCCGCGATCTGCTGCTGATGGACCTGCCGGTCAAGGATTCGTGGAAGGAATGGACCTCGCGGATGCGCGGCGAGCAGGAAAAGTTCGCGCAGCTTCCTCCGGCCACCCCCTCCGCGGGGCAGGCCAAGATGGCGACCATGATGGCCAACCTGGTCCAGTCGCTGCCCGAGGACGCAATGGTGACCTTCGGCGCGGGCGAGCACACCAACTGGGCCCACCGCTACTTCCCGACCAACGGGTACGCCTCGATGATCTCGGCGCGCAACGGCTCCATGGGCTACTCGGTCCCCTCCGCCGTGGCGGCGTCCCTGAGCTACCCCGACCGCCGCGTGGTGACCATCGCCGGCGACGGCGAGTTCCTCATGAACGGGCAGGAGCTTGCCACCGCGGCGCAGTACGGCGCCACCCCGCTGGTGATCATCATGGATAACCAGCAATACGGAACCATCCGCACCCACCAGGAGCGCCAGTACCCGGAGCGTGTCTCCGGCACCCAGCTGCTCAACCCGGACTTCGCGCTCATGGCTCAGGCCTTCGGCGGATTCGGCGTGCGCGTGGAGCAGGATTCCGAGGTGCCGGCGGCGCTGGAAGCGGCGCTGAAGGCCATCGACGAGGACAAGAAGTTCGCGCTGATCCACCTGATCGTGGAGCAGGGCGTCAAGGCCTACTAGGGATGCCATTCCGTGCGGCACCACGTCGTGCGGAGGGGAATCCTTCGGTGCAGAAGGCAGATAATTCCAGCGGGTGCCGTTTTTAGGCATCCGCTGGATGCCTTAAGGGGCATTGCTCTGCTGTGCTGGATTTTACGGCAGGGAGAACGGGGCTTGTCGATCCGTTGGGCCGTGGACGACCCCCGGCGCCTGCCTGCGGAGCGGCGTTGAGCCGGACGCCGAGGAGCTGGGGCGGGCGACCGGAGCTTCCGGAACTGCCATCGCTGCCGGCCATCGGGCTGCCCTGGCGGCCGGTGCCGCGAGGCATGGATCACGATGGTCCGAGCCGTCTTGGCACAGGGAACGCGACAGCTTAAGATGAAGTGCTACCGGACTGCGCGAGCAGTTCACATCCCGAGCACGAGGTGGAAAACCAGATGGCACAAATGAGCGAGGAGCTCATTGAGCAGTGGGCGGATGCCACTGCCGAAATCTACAATGAGTCCCTGACCGGTATTAATCTGACCAGGTTGCCCGAGGCCGTGGCTCAGTACACTGATCTCTTCGCCCAGAGCGAGGACCTGACGTTCAACGAGGACGCCACCCCGACCGACTACTTCGAGCACCATCCGTTCGTGGCGATCACCGCGATCCTCAACAGTCCCGACGCGCTTGAGGTGCTGGACTCGGATGCGCAGGACGCCCTGGACGCCATGGCCGACTTCACCGAGGCCTGGTACACCTTCGACCTCGAGCAGGAGCCGGAACTCGGCATCTCCGAGGCCGACGACGAAGAAGACTGGTAAATCCTCCCGCCCGGCCGCCGCGCCGGGAGGAAAGGCCGCAGGCCGGTTCACGCAGCGCCACGGGCGCCGCGCGAACCGGCCTGTGCCGTCTGCACGCAGGGCCCGCCGCTCCCGGCCCGGGCGGTTCCCGATGCCCGCCCCTTGGCAAGACGGGCGCTGGATGGGACGATGCCGGTATGAGCCAGTTCAGCGTGTTCGAGAGCACCGTGACCATCCATCTTCCGGTGCACCGCGTCTGGGAGCTGCTGACCGACTGGGCGGCGGCGCCCTTGTGGATGCACGGCATCGGATCCATGCATTCGGATGACCCCCAGCTGCGTGTGGGGACCACCCTGACCTACCGGGTCGCCGGGCACGAGCGCCGGTACGAGGTTCGCGATCTGATCGAGAACCGGCTGCTGGTGCTGCACACCTCGCAGAACCCGGATGGCCTGTCCTACCGCTACGACCTGAAGGACGACGCCGGATACACCGAGGTGGTGCTGCAGGTGGCGATCATCAACCCCGATTTGAGTGTCGAGGAGTGCGAGGAGCTGGCCGGGCACGTGCGCGAAAGCGAGGAGGACAAGCTGGACCAGCTGCGCATGTACGCCGAAACCGCTCCCTGACCCGGCTCAGTCCCCGGCGGCCGCCTGGTGCGCGCCGCGCTCGTAGGCCGCGCCGGGAACGAAGTCGCTGCCGGCGAAGAGCTGGTCGACCGTCACCAGGGTGTAGCCCTGCGCGGTGAGCTTCGCGACCAGATCCGGGACCGCCTCGACCGAGCTCTCGTGGATGTCGTGCATGAGGATGATCGACCCGGGCTTGGCCTCATCGAGCGCGATCTTCACGGTCTTCACCGGATCGTGGTGCTTCCAGTCCAGGGTGTCCACGTCCCACAGCACCAGCGGGTAGGGGATCAGCCGGTCGTAGACCGCCCCGTGGCTGCCATAGGGCGGGCGCAGCACATCAGGGGTCTGCCCCGCGGCCTTCTCGATGGCCTCGTCGGTCCATTGGACCTCGTGCTCGATCTTCTCCTTGGTCAGCGTCGTGATATCCGCATGGTCCCAGGTGTGGTTGCCCAGCTCGTGGCCCTCGGCGACCATGCGCTTGACGGTGTCCGGGTACTTGCCCACGTTCTTGCCCACCATGAAGAAGGTGGCCGGGGCCTTGGCCTCCTGCAGCTCATCCAGCAGCTGGTCGGTGAACTCTCCCGGCCCGTCGTCGAAGGTGAGCGCCACGCACTTGGCGACGGCGCAGTCGACCGGAGCGGCGCTTTCCTCCGGAGGGGCGCTCGATGTTTCGGACGTGGCGGGGCTGGAAGCGCATCCGGTGAGCAGTCCGAGGCTCAGCAGCAACGCGGCGCCGCGCAACAAGATGGTGGACGAAGACCTCATGCGTCCACCATCTCGCTTTTCGCGCCGCATCTGGGCGAAGCCACGCAGCCTGCGCCGAGTTTTCGGCAAAATACTAGCTGCTTTCCAGTTCGGCCACGGGGTCCGGGGAATCCAGCGGATTGGCCAGCTCGTCCTTGGCGAACTTCCCCGCCTTCCAGGCGATGATCCCGAAGATCGGGGAGATGACCCCCGCGAAGACGAAGATGGCCTGCAGGCTCAGCACCTGGCTCAGCGGGCCGGCCACCGCCATGGACACCGGCATCAATGCCAGCGAGACGAAGAAGTCCAGGCTGGAAATCCTCCCCAGCAGGCGCTTCGGGACGCGCCGCTGCAGCAGCGTGCCCCAGATGACCATGCCCGCCGCGTCGGTCAGGCCGAAGACCGCAAGGATCGCGAAGAGCAGCCAGGACGCGTCGACGTAGCCGACCAGGGCCAGCGGCAGCGTGCCAAGGCACCAGTACGCGGTCATCAGGCTCAGGTAGCGCCGGGGGAACCGCGAGGAGGCGATCAGCAGCGAGCCCGCCGCCGAGCCGATTCCGAAGAACGCCAACGCGTAGCCGAACAGCGTGGCGTCCCCGTGCAGCTGGTCGCCGACGATGAACGGCAGCAGCACCTCGAAGGGCCCGATGAAGGAGAACACCGAGACCGCCGAGAACAGCAGCGTCCAGCGCAGCCATCGGGTGCGCATCGTATAGCCCACGCCCTGGCGCAGCTGCGCCAGGATGCCGGGTTGGCCCTGCTCGTCCTCCGGGGCAGCGGCGTCGTACTCCGGGCGCCGCCGGATGAACTGCAGCACTGCCAGCGCCGCCAGGTGGCACAGGGCCACCCCGAGGATCGCGTGGGCGGGGGAGACCAGGGCGACCAGGAAACCCGCGCCATGGGCCCCAGTGCGGTCTGCACGACCGGGCGGACCGTTCCCTCCAGCCCGTTCGCGGCCAGCAGCTGCTCCCCGGGCAGCATCCTCGGCAGCAGCGCCGAATAGGCCGGGTAGAAGAAGGCCGCCCCGGCCCCGGAGAAGAAGCCGGTGACGGCCAGGTGCCACAGCTGCACCGCGCCGGTCAGCGACAGCGCCGCGGTGCCGGACATGACGACCAGGTGCAGCCCCTGGACGCGGATCACGATCTTCCGGCTGGAATAGCGGTCGGCGGCAATCCCGCCGACCAGCACCAGCGCCAGCAGTCCGACGCTGTTCACGGTGGCGACCACGGACAGTTCCATCGGCCCGCCGCCCAGCGCGCGCACCTGGTAGACCATGGCCACGGCCCACATGCCCGAGGCGAAGGTGGAGGTGACCATGGCGCCGGCCAGCAGCGCATAGTCCCGTTGTGAAAATGGCCTGACCAGACGCAGTATGGAAGTCGTCAAGGTGCTCACGACAATCTCCCGTCCCCAAGTGTGAGAACTCAATCATCAGGCCGATGATTGGGATTTGTCAACCACTATTTTCGGGGGTGCCGAGGCGGAAAACGGCGCCGGCGGCCCAGGGAGCACCCGGGTCGCCGGCGCCGTGGCCAGCCGGTGGAACTACTCGGAGTCGTGGTCGGTTTCCAGGACCTTGGCCAGCTCGTCCAGGGCCGCCTCGGCGCCCTCGCCCTCGGCGCGCAGGATGACGGTGGTGCCGTATTCGGCGCCCAGTCCCATCAGCGAAAGGATGCTCGAGGCATCCAGTGCGTCCTCGGCCGGTTCGCCTTCCAGGGCGATGGTGACTTCTACCGGGGCCTCGGCCGCGGCCTCGGCGAAGATGGCTGCCGGGCGGGCATGCAGCCCCACGCGGCTTCCGATGACTGCTTGACGTTCTGCCATGGTGGCTCCTTTGTTTTCCAGATGGTGCAGGGATGCGGTTAAAGGCCGAAGCGGTCCAGCTCGGGCAGTTCGGCGCGGACGAGCCGGCGGGCTTCGGAAGCCGAATCGGCCTCCAGGGCCAGCGCGGCCAGGCGTTGGGCGGCGGGCAGGTCCACCGTGCGCAGCACCGCCGCGACCGGCGGCAGGGCCCGTTTGTTCATGGACAGCGTGTTCACGCCCAGGCCCACCAGCACCACCGCCAGGGCCGGGTCCGCCGCGGCTTCGCCGCACACGCCCACCGGCTTGCCGCCGGCGTCCAGGGCGCCCTCGGCGGTGGCCTTGACCAGGTGCAGGACCGCCGGCTGCCAGGGGTCGTTCAGTTCGGCCATGGTGCCGAGCTGGCGGTCGGCAGCCATGGTGTACTGGGTCAGGTCGTTGGTGCCCAGCGAAACGAAATCGCAGCGCGACAGGATCCCGCCGGCCAGCACCGCGGCGGAGGGAACCTCGATCATGGTGCCGCCGGTGGGCAGCCCCGCCGCAGACACCATGGCCGCGAAGGCGCCGGCCTCGGCCGGGGTGGAGATCATCGGCGCCATGGTCCAGACCTCGGCCTGGTGCTCCGCGGCCGCCTGCGCGATGGCCGCCAGCTGGCGGGCCAGCACGCCGGGGCTGGCTGCGTCGGTGCGGTAGCCGCGCACGCCCAGGGCGGGGTTCGGCTCGGTGGTATCGGTCAGGAACGGCAGCGGCTTGTCCGCCCCGGCGTCCAGCGTGCGGACCACGACCTTCTTGCCGGCGAAGGCTTCGAACACCGCGCCATAGGCTTGAACCTGTTCCTCGTGCGTCGGCTCGGCATCGCGGCCCAGGAAGCAGAACTCGGTGCGCAGCAGGCCCACACCCTGGGCGCCGGCGGCCGCGGCGGCCTGCGCGTCCTTGCCCCCGCCCACATTGGCCAGCAGCGGGACCGGATGCCCGTCGGCCAGCACGCCGTGGCCGTCGAAGTCCGGCAGCGGTTCGCGGTTCGCGTAGGTGGCGGCCAGATGTTCCTGTTCCGCGCCCGGGTTGGTGGTCACGGTGCCGCTGATGCCGTCGGCGAAGACCTGCATGCCGTCGCGCAGCGCGGTGGTGCCGGTGGCGGCGACGATGGCCGGCAGGCCCAGCGAGCGGGCGATGATCGCGGTGTGCGACTGCGGGCCCCCGTCGGAGGTGACCAGGGCCAGCACCTTGGCCGGATCCAGGGTGGCGGTGTCGGCCGGGGCCAGATCCACCGCGGCCAGCACAAACGGCTCTTGGGAGTCGGGGATGCCCGGGGCAGGGACCCCGCGCAGCTCGGCCACGATGCGGGCGCGCACATCCAGCACGTCGCCGGCGCGTTCGGCCATGTAGCCGCCCAGCGCGGCCAGCTGGGTCGCCACCGCATCGGCGGCCTCCCAGATGGCCGATTCGGCGCAGGTACCGCCGGAGACCAGGGTGCTGGCGGACTTGAGCAGCGTGCGGTCGCTGGCCATCAGCGCGGTGGCCTTCAGCACCCCCTGGGCATCCCCGGTGGCGGTGGCCGCTCGTGCCTTGAGCTGCGCGGCGACGGACTGCGTGGCAGCGGTGAGGCGCTCGATTTCAGCCTGCGCGGTGCTTCCCTCCGGCAGCGGGGCGCCGTCGGACGGGGCCGCGATGGGATCGGGCATGCGCAGCACCGGTCCGATGACGCGCCCGGCGCTGACGCCTACGCCGTGGTAGGAAACCTGCTGCGTGCTCATGCTGCCACTCCTGCCGATTGCGCGGCCGCCGGCTGGACCTGCGCGGCCGGGGCCTTGCGGACGAACTTCTTCAGGACGATGACCAGCAGCGCTGAGATCACGGTACCAATGACGGTGGCCAACAGGAAGAACGGCCAGGTGTTGTTCATCGCGAAGAAGACGAAGATGCCGCCGTGCGGGGCCTGGCTGACCACGTTGAAGACCATGATCAGCGAGCCGGTCACGCCGGCGCCCACCATGGAGGCCGGGATGACGCGCAGCGGGTCGGCCGCGGCGAACGGGATGGCGCCCTCGGAGATGAAGGCGGCGCCCAGCAGCCAGGCGGCCTTGCCGTTTTCGCGTTCGGCCCCGCTGAACAGCCTCGGGGCGATCACGGTGGCCAGGGCCATGGCCAGCGGCGGCACCATGCCGGCGGCCATCACTGCGGCCATGATCATCAGCGGTGCGGGGTTCTCCGCCAGGGATCCGGCGCCCAGGCCGGCCACGGCGAAGGAGTAGGCCACCTTGTTGACCGGGCCGCCCAGGTCCACGGCCATCATGAGTCCCAGGATCAGGCCCAGGCCCGCGGCGGCCACACCGGACATGCCCGAGAGCCAGTCGTTCAGCGCTACGGTCAGGCGCGCGATCGGCCCGCCGAGCACCAGGAACATCAGCCCGGAAGCGATGATGGAGCCCAGCAGCGGCACGATGACCACCGGCATCAGCCCGCGCAGCCAGCGCGGGACCGGCCAGGAGTTGATCCAGCGGCAGGCCAGGCCGGCGATCACGCCGCCGACGATGCCGCCGATGAACCCGGCGCCCATGAAGCCGGCCACCGCGCCGGCGGTGAAGCCCGGGGCGATGCCCGGACGGTCCGCGTAGGCGTAGGCGATGTAGCCGGCCAGCGCCGGAACCAGGAAGCCCATGGACAGCGAGCCGATCTTGAAGGCGGCGGCGCCCAGATAGGCGGCCAGCCCGGCATCGGGCAGGTGCCACAGCGTGTTCTCGCCCAGATAGGCGTCCGCCACGTCGGTGATGGCGTAGCCGCCGAGCAGGAAGCCCAGCGCGATCAGCAGGCCTCCGCCGGCAACGAAGGGGATCATGTAGGACACGCCGGTGAGCAGCGCGCGCTTCAGCCCGCCGCCGAAGCTCTCCTTTTTCGACTCCGCGGTGTCCGCGGATTCCTGCGCGGAAGCGGCGGGCACCCGGCGGGCCTGGGGGTCGGTGGAGGCCGCCACCGCGTCGGCGAGCAGCTTGGCCGGCTCGTCCACGCCGCGCTTGACCGGCACCTGGATGACCGGCTTGCCGGCGAAGCGCCCGCGGTCGCGCACATCCACGTCAACGGCGAAGATCACTGCGTCGGCGTCCCTGATCAGCGCCGGATCCAGCGGGGTCGACCCGGAGGACCCCTGGGTTTCCACGGCGAAGTCGATGCCCAGCTCCTGCGCGGCCTGGGCCAGCGCATCGGCGGCCATGTAGGTGTGGGCGATGCCGGTCGGGCAGGCGGTGACCGCGACGACCTTCGGGCGCTTGGCCGCGGCCGGTTCAGTCGGGGCCGGTGCCGCTGCAGGGGCTGCTGCCGGTGCGGCCGGGGCGTCGGAGATGACCTCGGAGACCAGGTCCACGATCTCCTGGTTGCTTTGCGCCTCGCGCAGCGCGGCGGTGAAGCTCTTCTTGACCAGCGCGCGGGCCAGCCTGGACAGCAGTTTCAGGTGGTCCTTGTCCGCGCCTTCCGGGGCGGCGATGAAGAAGACGAGGTCCGCCGGGCCGTCCTTGGCGCCGAAGTCCACCGGGTCGGCCAGCCGGGCCATGGCCAGGGTCGGGGCGGTGACCGCGGCCGAACGGCAGTGCGGGATGGCGATGCCGCCGGGCACGCCGGTGGCGGTCTTCGCCTCGCGGGCCAGCGCGTGCTCGGCCAGTTCCGCGGCGTCGGTGGCCCGGCCCTGTGCGGTGATCTGGTTGGCCAGATGCGTGATGACGTCGTGGGCGGTGGCGCCCAGGTGGACGTCCAGGGCGACGAGCCCGGGGGTGATCAGATCGCTCATGGTTGGGATCCTTGTCTTGGCGTGAGATCGGTGACGGCGACAGCGTCCGTGCGGAGGTCGTGGCGGGTGGGAATGGTCGAGCCGGGCAGCGAGGCCGCGGCCGTCCCGTAGGCGATGGCCAGGCGCAGCTTCTGCGCCGGGTCCGCCCCCGCCGTATCTGCCAGCAGATAGCCGGCCAACGATGAATCCCCGGCGCCCACGGTGCTGCGCACGGTGACCGGGTCATGGATTCCATGCCAGGCGCCGTCGGGGGTGGACAGCACCGCCCCGGCGGCGCCCAGCGTGGCGAGCACCGCCCCGGCCCCGCGCTCCAGCAGCGTGGCGCTGGTGCGGGCCGTGAGCTGCGGGGAGGCTTCCAGCTCTTCCTCGGTCAGCGTGGATCCGGCCAGTTCGGCCAGTTCCTCGCCGTTGGGCTTGAGCAGGTCCGGCACGTGCTGCGGGCCGTGCGCGAACAGCTGGCGCAGCGGTGCGCCGGAGGTGTCCACCGCGATCTTCGGGCAGCTGCTGCCCAGGCGCTCGCGCAGCCGTGCGGTCAGCGTGGCGTAGTAGTCCTCCGGGACCCCGGGAGGCAGCGATCCGGCCAGCACCAGCCAGGTGGCCCGGGTGGCGGCCAGTTCCTGGATGATCAGCAGTTCCAGCTGGGCCAGGGTGGCGGCGCCGAGCACCGGGCCCGGTTCGTTGATCTTGGTGGTGGTGCCCTGGCGGTCAACCAGCGTGATGTTGGTGCGCAGCGGGGCCGCGATGGGCAGCGCGCGGTGCGGGAGCTGGTCGGCGGCCAGGGCCATGACCAGCGGATCGGCGGCATCCCCGGGCAGCAGGGCCAGGGACTGCCCGCCCGACGCCGTGATGGCCCGGGTGACGTTCACGCCCTTGCCGGCCGCTTGCAGGTGGCTGGATTCGGCGCGCTGCACGGCCCCGGGCACCAGCGCGGACTCCAGCTCGATGGTCTTGTCCAGCGCCGGGTTGCAGGTCAGGGTGACGATCATGCCACGATCACCTCGACCTCGGCGGCTTCCAGCGCCGCGGCCAGTTCGGCGCCCGGCAACCGGTCGGTGACCAGCGTGTCGATGGCGTCCAGCGCGGCGAAGCGGACCAGGGTTTCCTGGTCGAACTTCGATCCGTCGGCCAGCAGCACCACGCGGCGGGCGCTGGCAACCAGGGAGCGCTTGACGGCCGCTTCCAGCGGGTCGGGGGTGCTCAGCCCGAAGCCGGCATCAAGCCCGTTGGTTCCGATGAAGGCGATGTCCGCGCGGTAGTTGGCGTATTCCTGGGCGGTGCGCGCGCCGCTGGCCGCGCCGGTGATGCCGCGGACGCGTCCGCCGATCAGCTCCAGGGCGATGTGCGGGCTCTGCACGAGCACCGAGGCGATGGGCAGCGCGTGGGTGATGACCAGCAGGCCGTTTCCGGTGTTGGTCTTGAGCATGCGCTCGGCCAGGATTTCGGTGCTGGTCCCGGCGTCCAGGATGACCGAGGCCTCGGAGACCGGGATCAGGCTGAGCGCGCGCTGGGCGATGCGGGCCTTGGCCTCGGCGTGGATTGCGGTGCGCACCACGTAGCTTTCCTCGCGGGTGCTGGCCTCGCTGGTGGCGACGGCGCCGCCGTGCACGCGGCGCAAGTGGTTCTCGGATTCGAGCTGCGCCAGGTCCCGGCGCACGGTTTCGCGGGTGATGTCGAAGCGGTCGGCGAGTTGCGCCACGGTGACTTTTCCATCGGCCGCGAGCTGCTCTGTGATCAGCCGGTGTCGTTCTTCGGCGAACATTTCTGCCTCCGCTGGGGTTCATGACCTGCAACATATGGATCTGTGTTTAGATGACTTTATGCCCGATTGTGTGGCCAGGTCAAGTGAAATGCGGGGGAACTTTTGGGTTTATCTGCGTTTCGGTGGGTTTGGTGTGCTCAAACGGGCCTCGAGCGTCCCGGCGGCTGATTGCGTGCGTGCGGAGAAAGAGTGCGATTAGCGGATCTGGTTGCGGCTGGTGTAGGCGGTGGAGCTGTTGAAGTCCTGCCCGTCGAACAGCTCGTCGACGGTGACCGGGGTGTAGCCCTGCCGCTTGAGCTGCCTGACGAGCTCGGGCACGGCCTTGACGGTGCTCTCATGGATATCGTGCATCAGGATGATCGATCCGTCGCGCACTTCCTTCATGGCGATGCTCGCGACCTTGGCCGGGTCGCGGTGCTTCCAGTCCAGCGTGTCCACATCCCACAGCACCAGCGGGGCATCGATCAGCGCATCCACCTGGGTGTTGTGCGCGCCGTAGGGCGGACGCACCGTGTTGGGGTAAATTCCGCTCAGGTCCTTGATGATGGCCGCTGCCGTGTCGATCTCATGGGTGATCTGCGAGCTACTCAGTGACGTGAGCGCCTTGTGGTCATGGGTGTGGCTGCCCAGCTGGTGCCCCTCGACGACCATGCGGCGCAGGGTCTGCGGATACTTCTGGGCGTTCTGCCCCAGCAGGTAGAACGTCGCCGGGGTGTCCGCGGCGGCCAGATGGTCCAGCAGCCGCTCGGTGTGGCGGCCCGGTCCGTCGTCGAAGGTCAGCGCCACGCACTTGGCCTGGTCGCAGTCGACCTCGGGGCGAGGATGCAGCCGCAGCGGTCCTGCCGGGGCCACGACAGCGGGCACGTCGGGTGCGGCCTGCGCCAGCACTCCGGTCGAGCCGGAAATCCGCGGGCTTTCCTGTCCCGGAAGCAGCTTCTGCGCCGCCTGCTTGGCGAACCCGTCCTCGGCCGGGGCCTGCGCAGCGCAGGAAGCCAGCAGCAGTGCGGACGCGAGGGCAGGGAGCACCGCAAAGCGGCGGGAAAGGGAAGGCATGAGCCAACCTTCCCGCGCCGGGGCGGCGGTTTTCAAACTGGCGGACCGCACCCGCCGCAAACTCCACCGAATCGTTATCAAAACGGGGCAAAACCCCCGGGATTCCGGGCATTGGTGTGCCCCGGGTCTCAGTCGGGCGTGAGGCGCGCTACCCGCGGATCCGCTGGGTCCCGCGGTTAAGCAGATACACCAGATAGATGCCGCCGATGCACACGGTGACCACACCCACCGGCAGCTGGATCGGGGCGAACAGCTGTTGGGCCAGCAGGTCTCCCAGCGCCAGCAGGAACGCCCCGGTCAGTGCCGTGGGGATCAGGTTCAGCGAGCCCCCGCCCACCAGGCGCCGCGCCAGCTGCGGGGCGACCAGCGCCACGAACGCAATCGGGCCGGCCAAGGCAGTCACCGCGGAAACCAGCAGGACCGCCAGCGTCACCAGCACCAGCTTGGTGCGTTCGACCTTCATGCCCAAAGCGCTGGCCAGGTCGTCTCCCATCTGCAGCATCTGCAGCGACTTCGAGCCGACCAGCACCGCGGCCAGGGACGCGAGCACGACAATGGATACCGGAATCACCCCGGCCCAGGTCACGCCGTTCAAGGTGCCGGCGCCCCACACGGCGGCGGCCATGGCCACGTCCAGTTCCGCGCGCAGCACCAGGTAGTGGTTGAACGAGGCGAGCACCGCGGAGACGCCGATGCCCACCAGGATCAGCCGGAAGCCGTGGGTGCCGTTGCGCCAGGCTAGCAGGTAGACCACGAAGGCGGTCAGCAGGCCGCCGGCCAGCGCACCCAGGCTGGTGGCGAGGAAGCCGCCGCCGAGTACGGTCAGCATCACCAGCGCGCCGGTATAGGCGCCGGTGGAGAAGCCGATGATGTCCGGGGATCCCAGCGGGTTGCGGGTCAGCGTCTGGAAGACCGCGCCGGATACGGCAAGCCCGGCGCCGAACACCAGCGCGGCGGTTGCGCGCGGCATGCGCCATTGCCAGACGACGGTGGTCTCAAGCCCCTCGCCGCCGCCGAAGAGGATCGTCAGCACACGCCACGGGGTGATGGAATATTCGCCGCCGGAGACCGCAAACACGGTCGCCAGCAGGGCCGCGGCCCCCAGCGCCAGCCCGACAGAGCGGGAGCGGGTGGAGCGCTTGAGCGTCCGGGTCCTGTTGGCCGATGCGATGCTCACAGGGCCGCCGCCTTGGGGCTGCGGGCCAGCATGATCAGCAGCGGCGCCCCGATGAACGCGCAGACCACGCCGGCCTGCAGTTCGCCGGGAAGCATGACGCGGCCCAGCACGTCGGCAACCAGCAGGAGCATGGGCGCCAGCAGGCAGGTATAGGCCATGACCCAGCCCGTGCCGGATCCGGCCAGCCGGCGCGCGGCGTGCGGCGCCATCAGGCCGATGAAGCCGATGGCGCCCACGGCGGCGGTGGCCGAGGCGGCCAGGACGGTGATGGCGACCAGCACCAGGATGCGGGTGTTGCGGACGTTGACACCCAGCGCGGTGGCCGCGTCGTCTCCCAGCGCCAGCCCGTCCAGCGATCGCGCGCAGAGCGCCGCGAGCAGGATTCCGACGGCAGTCAGCAGCGCCAGCGGAACGATGATGGAGGCATCCCTGCCCTGCAGGGAACCGATGGTCCAGGCGCGCAGCTGGTCGAAGGCCTGCGGGCGCACCAGCGACAAGGCGGTGCCGAGGCCGGTGAAAATCGCGCCGATGGCCACCCCTGAGAGCACCAGGCGCACCGGGTCCGAGGATCCTGCGCGGGGGCGGCCGATCAGGTAGACCAGAGCGGCGGTGAGCAGCGCGCCGAGGAAGGCGAAGGATACGTAGCCGGCAAAACCCGAAACCCCCAGGAACCCGACCGCGGTCACGATGGCCAGCGAGGCGCCGGCGTTGACGCCCAGGATGCCCGGTTCGGCCAGCGGGTTGCGGGTCAGCGATTGGGCCAGCAGCCCCGCCACACCCAGCCCGGCGCCGGCGAGGACCGCCAGCAGCGCGCGGGGCAAGCGCGAAGACAGGATGAGGCTGCGCTCAACGGATTCCGCGGGATCGGCCAGCGCCGAAAAGATTTGTTCTAGGCTTAGGGATTTTGAGCCGATGGTCAACGACGCGGCGGCCAGTGCGACCAGCAGGACCGCCAGCATTCCGAGAATCAACAAATGTTTGCTCGGTGACTTGCTGCGTTGCAAATCATCGGGTGGAGATAAGGTCTTCACGGTGGGGGAGTCGCACTTTCACGCTGAGAACGGTGACTGGAACACCTTATCGCGAATGTTGCGGTAGATGATGCTTACCTATCATTCGACGCCAATGAATACGGTATATTGGCGTTGTGAATTTCTTGAATACTCGTACCTCGTGGGGCCGCACCATCCTCGGCGCCACCGCTGCACTCATGGTTGCAGTCACCGCCGGCTGCGGCGCGGCTACCAGCACCTCCGACTCCAACGCCGGCAACAAGGACGTGGCCGTGGGCGGCCAGAGCTTCACAACCGCGGATGCGGAAACCGCCAAGTTCGGTTCGGACGCCGAAGCCGGCCAGTTCCCCCGCACCGTGGCCCACGCCAACGGCACCACCGAAATCCCGGCCAAGCCGCAGCGCGTGGTGGTGCTGGATACCGGCGAGCTGGATGCCGTGCTATCCCTGGGCATCACCCCGGTGGGCATCCCTTCCACCGAAGGCGCGAACTCCGTGCCGAGCTATCTGGCCGACGAGGTCAAGGATGCCAAAACCGTAGGCACCATCCAGGAGCTGAACCTGGAGGCCATCGCCGCGCTGAACCCGGATCTGATCATCGGCTCCCAGCTGCGCGCAGACAAGCTGTACAGCCAGCTCAACCAGATCGCCCCGACCGTCTTCTCCATCCGCCCTGGCTTCCCGTGGAAGGAGAACTTCCTGCTGGCCGGCGAGTCGCTGGGCGAGGAAACCAAGGCGGTTTCAGTGCTGAACGACTACCAGACCAAGGCCACTGCGCTGAATGAGGACGTGGAGGGCGATCCGAAGATTTCCCTGCTGCGCTTCATGCCGGAGAAGATCCGCCTGTATGCCAACAAGTCGCTGATCGGCGTGATCCTGGCCGACGCCGGATTCTCCCGCCCGGAGAACCAGAACATCGACGACCTGGCCGCTGAAATCTCCGCGGAGAACCTGGCCGATGCCGATGCCGACTGGCTGTTCTACACCTCCTACGGAACGCCCGAGGCCACCGGCGAGAAGGCCGCGGTGGAAGGTCCACTCTGGGGCCAGCTGCAGGCGGTCAAGGACGAACATGCCATCCGCGTGAACGACGACGTCTGGTTCCTGGGCCTGGGCCCGACCGGCGCCAACCAGATCCTGGACGACCTGCGCGGCTACCTGGTCAAGTAGCGCCAAAGAAGACAAACACAGCGGTGCCGCCCTTCATGCAGAAGGGCGGCACCGCTGTGTTCGTCCGGGGATTTCCTAGGCCAGCAGCTGGCGCTTGGAGGAAATCACGCCGGTGTTGAAACCGGCCAGGCGCAGCCCGCCGTGGAAGCGCGCATGCTCGATCTTCACGCAGCGGTCCATGACCACGTTCAAGCCCGCGGCCTCGGCGCGATGGGCCACCTCTTCATGCCAGGTGCCCAGCTGCAGCCACAGGGTCTTCGCCCCGACCGCCAGCGCCTCGTCCAGCACGCCGGGGATGTCGTCATGCTTGCGGAACACCTCGACCAGGTCCGGTGACTCGGGCAGGTCGGCCAGCGACTTGTACACCGGCTCACCCAGGATCTCGTCCAGTACCGGGTTGATGAAGTACACCTTGTACTTCGAGGAGGACAGCAGGTAGGTGGCCACGAAGTAGCTGGCGCGCGAGGGCTTGTTCGAGGCGCCGACAATCGCGATGGTTTTGGTTTCGCGCAGGATGTTCAGGCGTTCTGCGGCGCCCGGGCCCTGCCAGGTGCGTTCAGCGGTGCTCATTAGTTGGCTCCCTTCGAAGCAACGGGAACGGCGCAGGATGCCCCGTCATAGGTCGGTGCCGCGAAATCGGACTCCAACGAGCCCTCCTGCGAGGCGGACAGCGCCTGGTCCAGGTCCCAGAGAATGTCCTCGACGTCCTCCAAGCCGACCGACAGGCGGATCAGGTCCTCCGGAACGCCGGCGGCGAGCAGCTGTTCGCCGCTGAGCTGCTGGTGGGTGGTCGACGCCGGGTGCAGCACCAGGGTGCGGGCATCGCCGATGTTCGCCAGGTGGCTTGCCAGCTGCAGCGCGTCGATGAACTTGGCGCCGGCCTCGCGGCCGCCCTTGACGCCGAAGCTGAAGACCGAGCCGACGCCCATCGGCAGCAGCTTGGAGGCCTGCTCGTGCTGCGGGTGGGATTCAAGCCCCGCGTAGTTCACGTAGGTGACGCGCTCGTCGGCTTCCAGCCAGGCGGCGACCTGCTTGGCGTTGGCCAGGTGGTTGTCCATGCGCTGGGGCAGGGTCTCCAGGCCCTGCAGCAGCTGGAAGGCGGACTGCGCCGGCAGCGCCGGGCCGAAGTCGCGCAGCTGCTCGCTGCGCAGCTTGGTCAGGAAGCCGTATTCGCCGAAGTTGGCCCACCAGGAGACCTTGCCGTAGCTGGCCACCGGTTCGGTCATGGTCGGGAACTTGCCGTTGCCCCAGTTGAAGGTGCCGGACTCGATGACCACGCCGCCCAGGGTCGTGCCGTGCCCGCCGATGAACTTGGTGGCCGAATGGATCACGATGTCCGCGCCGTGCTCGATCGGGCGCAGGATGTACGGCGGGGTCAGCGTGGAGTCGACCACCAGCGGGATGTCGTGGCGGTGCGCCACGTCGGCCAGCCCGGCCAGGTCCGCGATGTCGCCGGACGGGTTGGCCACGACCTCGGTGTAGACGGCCTTGGTGTTCTCCTGGATCGCTGCCTCGAAATCGGCCGGGTCGTTGGAATCGATGAAGGTGGTGTCGATGCCGAAGCGGCGCAGCGAGACGTCCAGCTGCGTGATGGTGCCGCCGTAGAGCTTGGCCGAGGCCACGATGTGGTCGCCGGCCTGGGCCAGCGCGGCGAAGGTGACGAACTCCGCGGCCATGCCGGAGCCGGTGGCTACCGCGCCGATGCCGCCTTCCAGCGAGGCCATGCGTTCCTCGAACGCGGCCACGGTGGGGTTGCCGATGCGCGAATAGATGTTGCCGTACTTCTGCAGGGCGAACAAGTTCGCCGCGTCGTCTGCGTCCTTGAAGACGAATGAGGTGCTCTGGTAGATCGGCACCGCGCGGGCGCCGTGTTCGGCATCGGGGGTGCCGCCGGCGTGCAGCGCGCGGGTGCGGAATCCAAACTTGTGGTCTGCCATGGTGGCTTTTGACTCCTTGTCGATACGTTTTTGACCTCCGCGCGGGGCACGGAAGCCATCGAGGCAGGAATCCCGGTTCAATGTCGCTTCAGCGCCGGGTAGGCGGAAAGCAGCTCCATCGTTTCTGGCGGTAGCACCGTATCCACCGGCTGTGGCAGGTTGCTGCGGCGTCATCGAACCAGATCTCTCGGCCGCTCGGGATGGTTGTAACAATCTTCGCAACATGACCGAAAATGACCCAACTATGAGTCGTAACGTTGCGTATTGCTTCCTTTGCCGGAGATTATTCGATACCTTTGCGCTGCGCTTATGCTCGAGTCATGGACACTGCGCTGGCACTGGTACGACATGGGCAAACCGACTGGAACCTGGCTGGCCGCCTGCAGGGCCGCACGGACATCGAGCTGAATGACACCGGGCGCCACCAGGCGCGCAGCCTTGGACGCTTTCTGAAGGGCAGGGGCTGGGACCTGCTGCTGGCCTCCCCGCTGGCCCGCGCGCAGGAGACCGCGGCGCTGATCGCCGAGCAGCTCGGGGCCGAGACCGGCCCGGCGGTGCACCCCCTGATTGAGCGGAGTTTCGGCCCGCTGGAGGGGCGTATCATGGCAGAGGTCAGCGACCTGGAAGCCGCCGAGGTGCAGCACGAGCTCGAAACCCACCGGCAGATCCTGGACCGGGCCCTGCCCGCGCTGCTGCAGCTGGTGCAGGAACACGAGGGGCGCAGGATCATGATCGTCAGCCACGGGGCCACCATGCGCGTGATCCGCGATGCGCTCGCCGGCGGCAAGCAAGCCCAAGGCGTCGATAACGGCGAAGTGATTGACATCGACCTGGAGCGGCTGGAAGAAATCGCCGCTGACACGGATCCGGTGCGTCTGTAACCGGCTTCCACGCCTGCACCTTGATACCGCGGAGGAAAATTTTTCGCGCCCGACCTCACAAACCGAGCCTGCGGTACGTTTACAAGGTGAGAGCCCGCAAGGGGAAGCAGCTGCCGGGAGAGCCATGCAGATACCGTTCGAACGGATCGTCCAAGACCATGGGCTGACCGTGTTGCGCGTGTGCCGCGCCCTGCTTGACGAGCATCGCGCCCAGGATGCGTGGTCGGAAACGTTCCTCTCCGCCCTCAAGGCCTATCCGGATCTTCCGGAGGATGCCAACGTGCAGGCATGGCTGGTGACCATCGCCCACCGCAAGGCCATCGACGAGCTGCGCAAGAACCATCCCGAGGTGTTGACCGAGATGCTGCCCGAGGCAGAAGCCGGCCGGGCGGGGCTGCCCGAAGCCAGGATCATGGATCGGGAACTGTGGCAGGCGCTCAATGCGCTGCCTCCGAAGCAGCGTTTCGTGCTCGCCTACCGGTACTTGGGCGGGTTGAGCTACGCGCAGATCGCACAGGTCCTTTCCGGTTCCGAAGCGGCCGCCCGCCGGGCGGGCAGCGACGGGATCAAGAACCTGCGTGCCCAATGGAAGCATGCACAGATGCTGGAGGAGTTGTCATGAGCGAACGGATTGCAGCCGTCCCCGCGACGCAGGACGAAGCGCGGATCCTGGCGGAACTGAACAAAAAATTTGTTCATGATGCCCGCAGCCAGCAGCTGATCGAAATCTCCTACCGCATTGTCGACAGCCCGATCGGCCGGCTGCTGCTGGCCTCCACCGAGGCCGGGCTGGTCCGGGTGGCCTTTGAAACCGAGGGACATGAGCGCATCCTCGAGGCGCTCGCGCACAAGGTGGGCCCGCGGATCCTGAAGGACGACCGATCGCTCGACGACGCGGCCAGGCAGCTCGATCAGTACTTCTCCGGCACGCTGCAGGAGTTCAGCCTGCCGCTGGACCTGCGGCTTTCCACCGAGTTCCGCCGGCAGGTGCAGCTGGAGCTGGGCCACATCGCCTATGGGCAGACCCAGAGCTACGCCCAGGTGGCCGAGCACATCGGCAAGCCGAAGGCGGTGCGGGCTGTCGGCTCGGCGTGCGCCACGAACCCGCTGCCCATCGTGCTTCCCTGCCACCGTGTGCTGCGCACGGACGGCTCGCTGGGAGGCTATCTCGGGGGACTGGGCATCAAGACCCGGCTGCTGAAGCTGGAGAACCCGGACTTCGACGGCGGCGAAGCCACCCTGTTCTGACAGCTTCAAATCGCAGACTTAACATTCTTTTGTTCGGTCGTTTAGCTAGATGCATAAGTCCTAATACACGTGACCTCAACAAAGCCTCCTGAACAGGACGGGAATCTGGCTCTTCAGAATTCAGAGTGTAACCGCCTAAACCCAACACCCCGGATCCCGGGCATGTCGCCAAA
>NZ_BMPH01000015.1 GCF_014647495.1 Glutamicibacter protophormiae | reverse complement strand
CGACCGCACGGACCGCCTTGTTCTATGGGCAGGCCCCACCCCGCACCCAGGGGTGGAGCCTGCCCACCATCCACGCCCAAAGACATCGCGTCTCGGATTCACATGATGGGCAAGTGCCGCCGAACGAGGTAGTCGGCGCATGGCGTTGATTCATCCGTGATTCGCGGGGGGTGCCCCTATGTTCTGTGTCAAGCTATTTTCAGCTCCGGAACGTCATAAAGTGAGCCATCCCGAATCATGGCAAACAAGACTGTGAGGCGACGGTGCGCTAACGCGATGAGTGCCTGGTTGTGGCGTTTCCCCTGAGCCCGTTTCCGGTCATAGTAGTCCCGACTGGTCGGATCAAAACGGATGGACGCAAACGCCGAGAGGAAGAGGGCTCGTTTCAAGCGTTTGTTCCCTGAATGACTTACGCGTTCGGACTTGATCGATGTCCCTGATTGACGCGTGGTTGGTGCCAGGCCGGCGTAGGAGGACAACGCTGCGGCGCTGGGGAAGGTCTTGCCGGAGGTCTCGGCGATGATGATCGCTGCGGTCCTGACGGCGACCCCTGGCATGGATGTCAGGACAGGGTAAAGAGGGTGAGCCTCCACCATGGTTTCCAAGTGCGTGGCCACATCTACCCGCTGGGCGTGCAACGAGATTAGTTGCCGGGCCAGGTGAGGGATCACCAGTCCAGCAGCATCGGTGCCGACCACGACCACTGTTTGCTCATCGAGTGCGTCCATGATGGCTACGGCCCAGGCAGTGTGCCGGCGGGCACCGGATTTCTTCAGCTTCGCGTCGATCCGCGCTTTGCCGGCATGCTTCAGTTGCGCTGGAGTAGGCCAGGTAGCGAGGATTTCAAGGACGGCGTCGTGTTCCAGCCAGGGGCCGAGGATCCGTTCTAGTGGCGGGTGGATTTGGGTGAAGAGACCGCGGATCCGGTTGCTGGTTTGGGTGATCTGGCGTGCCAGGTCCAGGTCGAATCCGGTGAGCATGCCCAGGGTTGCTTCGTCCTCGTCGGAGACTTGGATGCTGCGCAAGGTGTGTGGCATGGTGCGTGCCGCGTCGGCGATGATGAAGGCGTCTTTTTCGTCTGTTTTCGCGGTGCCTGGATACATGTCTGCGATGCGCCGCATCGAGAGTCCGGGAAGGTAGGCCACCGGAATTCCGAGGTTCTGGGCTACGGCAACAGCGAGGGCGCCGATGGTGGCAGGCTGGTCCACGACTACCAGAACCTGTCCTTGAGCTAGAAGCTTTTGATACACGGCGGTGAGTTTGGTTTCGTCGTTGGGTAGGGTCTTGTTCCAGATTTTGGTGCCGTCTTGGACGACGGCGCAGGCCCAGTGGTCGGTTTTGCCGACGTCGAGGCCGAGGAAGATCTGGATGTCTTCGGTTTTCATGACCGGTGCTCCTTTGAACCGATTAATTGTTCAAGGTCGGCCAACCGTCGGTAGCAAAGTCTTACATCCACGTTACGACTGGCGTCCGTTTTTGGCGCCGTGCCCCTAATCAGCAATCACCTCGCTGCCATCCAATCCCGGTGGCAACACCCCCCGGACTATTGGATAAGCAGGGGCAAGACACCATGCCGGGATTGGCCGGCCGACAGTTCCTATCATCCTCGGGTGAAGGAACTATCAACAAGGTAACGGGCAGCACCCGAAGAGAGATTCTCAAATCTATAGAATAAGTTGTAGCTGTGGCCTAGGCTTTAGCCATGTCGCCACTACGTCTTACCCTCGCCCTCATAATGATCCCGCTCGTCATCATGGCGATGTTGGGGGTGCTGCTGCTTGCCCAGGGAGATACCGCCAATGCCCGGGGCAGCTTCGCGCTCGGCGTGATCGCAGCGGCGGTCTGCGGCGCTTCCTCGGTCTACCAAGTCAAGGCCTGGAACCTCAAAACGCAGTCAGTGGTCCATTTTGGAATCATGCTGGTCACGGTGTTGCCCGCGATGTATCTCAGCGGCTGGTTCATCTTGGCCAATGCCATGGACTATCTGCAGGTACTCGGGATGTTCCTCATGGTCGGTGCGGTCTTGTGGCTTCTGTTCTATCTGATTTTCGGGGTACTCCAGCCCAAGCGCGCTTCGCAGCAGGCGCGCAACTGACTCACGGCGTGTTAATCAACCGTGCCGGTTCCACCAGAGAGGTGGAACCGGCACGATTTTCTGGCTCGGTTATCGCCTGCGCCGTCCGCGGTTGTCCGGAGGAGTAGTGATCGGATCCCAGCCGCGGCGTACCGGCCGTGCGCCTGCACCCCGGGACTCATCCCGCGAACGGTAGACGATGTACGGGCGGAACAGGTAGGGGATCGGTGCCGAGAATACGTGGACCAGCCGGGTGAACGGCCACAGCGCAAACAACAGCGACGCGGTGATCACGTGGAGCTGGAAGAAGATCGGCACCTGCTCCATCATTTCCGGATGGGGCTGGAAAATGATCATCTGCCGGATCCACGGGGAGATCGATTCGCGGTAGGAATAACCCGACCCGAAGACCTGGTACACCAGCGTCGCCAAGGTGCCGAAGAACAGCGCGGCCCCCAGGAACACATACATGACCTTGTCCATCGGGGTCGTCGCCACGAAGACCGGCCCCACCGTGCGGCGCCGGTAGATCAGGATCGCCAAGCCAGCCAGCGTCAGGATGGCGGCCGCGGTGCCGAGCCATGTCGCTCCAAGGTGGTACATGTGCTCGTCGATGCCGATGGCGTATAGCCATTCGCGAGGGATCAGCAGGCCGACCACGTGGCCGGCGATCACCATCAGGATGCCCAGATGGAACATCGGCGACCCCCAGCGCAGCAGCCGGCTTTCGTAGGTCTGGCTGGACCGGGTAGTCCAGCCGAACTTGTCGAAGCGGTAGCGCCAGATGTGCCCGACGATGAAGACCACGGCGCAGGCGTAGGGCAGCACCACCCACAACAGAAGCGATCCGGTACTCACGGGTTCCCCCTAGGACTGAATGGTGGAAGGTTTCCAAGGAAAGACAGGCCCACGGTCTCCGTGGGAGGGCCCTCGCTGACCAGCGCCAGCACCCGTTCCCGGGTGGCGGCGTCGACCGGCGGCAGGGACAGCGTGATGGTGCGGACCAGTGGAGCCCAGAGGCTGTCCGTCGCTTCCAGCGCGGCGCGCAGCACCTCGATGCCCTCCACATGGGCCGCCAGCAGCACCTCGGCGATTTCGTCCTCGCTGCGGGCGGAGAATTCCAGCACCGCAGGCAGGTAGTCAGGCAGCTCCTCGGCGTCGAAGTCCCAGCCGGCGGCCCGGTAGGCCTCGATGAAGGTGACCAGTGCGGTGCCGCGCTTGCGGGTGTCCCCGGTGGCGAAGTAGCTCAGGTACAAGCTGCACTTGCGCTTCAAGTCGAAGGTGTCCACGTAGTCGCGCTGTAACCGGCCGGCCCCGGTCTGCCGGGCGGCATCGATGAACCCGGCGAAGAGCCCGGCGATCTGCGGGGGAACCCGGACCAGATGGGACTCGAGCTCGTCGAGCCGGGCGAACCAGGCGTCGTCCGGGTAGTCCAGCAGCAGCGAGGCCAGCATGTGCACCCGGGAGCGTTCGGCACGGCTCATCCGCACCGGATCCAGCCCCCCGGGCAACGGGCGGCGCGGGGTCGCCCGGTTGAACAGCCGCGGAATCATTTCTTCTCCTCGGGCGGGAACAGGCCGTCGGGTTTGCCGTTGCCGTCCCAGTTCAGCAGGTTGACGCGCCCCGGGCTGGACGGCCGGTCCGCGGTCTGCCGGTTCTTCAGCGAGTGGAAGTTCTCCACCGCCACCGGGACCGAGGCACCGGAGGAGGAGCCGAACGGTCCGGCGCCTCCCATGCCCGGTCCGTCCTCGAAGTCCAGCGAGCAGCCCATTTCCTCCAGGTCGTGGGCCTGCTCGGCGTGGGCGGCCGGGATGACATAGCGTTCCTCGTATTTCGCGATGGCCAGCAGCCGGTACATCTCCTGGATTTGCGCACCGCTCATGCCCACCGCGTTCGCGATGGATTCATCGTGCTCGTCATGCAGGGAGACGCCCCGCATGTAGGAACGCATGGCCGCCAGCTTGCGCAGCGACAGCTCCACCGGCGCCGGATCCCCGGCGGTGAACAGCTCGGCCAGGTAGCCGACCGGGATGCGCAGCTTGTCGATCGCGGCGAAGAGGTTGTTCGCGTCTTCGCCGTCGTTGCCGGTGTTGGTGACCACGTCCACCACCGGGGACAGCGGCGGGATGTACCAGACCATCGGCATGGTGCGGTACTCCGGGTGCAGCGGCAGCGCGACCTCGTAGTCGCGGATCAGCCGCCAGATGGGGCTGGCCTGCGCGGCGGCGATCCAGTCTTCTTCGATGCCCTCGGCCCGGGCGGCCTCGATGACCGCCGGGTCGTTCGGGTCCAGCAGCACGCTGCGCTGGGCGTCGAGCAGCTGGTGCTCGTCCGCCACGCTGGCGGCCGCGGCCACGGCGTCGGCGTCGTAGAGCACCAGGCCCAGGTAGCGAAGCCGGCCCACGCAGGTTTCGGCGCAGACCGTGGGCAGGCCGACCTCAATGCGCGGGTAGCACAGCGTGCACTTCTCGGCCTTGCCTGTGCGGTGGTTGAAGTAGACCTTCTTGTAGGGGCAGCCGGAGACGCACATGCGCCAGCCGCGGCAGGCGTCCTGGTCCACCAGCACGATCCCGTCCTCCGCGCGTTTGTACATCGCGCCCGAGGGGCAGGAAGCCACGCAGGAGGGATTCAGGCAGTGCTCGCAGATGCGCGGCAGGTAGAACATGAAGGCCTTCTCGTACTCGGCCTTCACCTCTTCGCTCATCTTGGCCAGCAGCGGGTCTTGGTCCATGGTCTCCAGCGAGCCGCCCAGGTTGTCGTCCCAGTTCGCGGACCATGAGATCTTCATGTCCTTGCCGGTCAGCAGCGACTTCGGGGTGGCCACCGGGGTGTGCTCGCCGGCCGGCGAGTTCAGCAGCATGTCGTAGTCGTAGGTCCACGGCTCGTAGTAGTCCTGGATCCCGGGCAGCTTGGGGTTGGAGAAGATGCGCGAGAGCTTGTGCAGGCGCCCGCCGTCGCGCAGCTTCAGCCGGCCGCGCTTGTTCAGCGTCCAGCCGCCGCGCCACTTGCCCTGGTCCTCGTAGGTGCGCGGGTAGCCGACGCCGGGCCGGGTCTCCACGTTGTTGAACCACACGTACTCAACCCCGGACCGGTTGGTCCAGGCCTGCTTGCAGGTCACCGAGCAGGTGTGGCAGCCGATGCACTTGTCCAGGTTCATCACCATGGACATCTGGGCCATGACCTTCATCGGTACTGCACCTCCTGGTTGCGGCGGCGGATCGTGGTGACCTCGTCGCGCTGGTTTCCGGTGGGGCCGAGGTAGTTGAACGCCCAGGCCAGCTGCCCGTAGCCGCCGATCAGGTGGCTGGGCTTCATGAGGATGCGGGTCAGCGAGTTGTGGATGCCGCCGCGCTTGCCGCTGGTTTCAGCGATCGGCACATCCACCGTGCGGTCCTTCGCGTGGTACATGTACACCGTGCCCTCGGGCATGCGGTGCGAGACGATCGCGCGGGCGACCACCACGCCGTTGCGGTTGTAGGACTCGATCCACTCGTTGTCCCGCACCCCGATCTTCGCCGCGTCCTGCGGGGACATCCAGATGGTCGGCCCGCCGCGGGAGAGCGAGAGCATGAACAGGTTGTCCTGGTACTCGGAGTGGATGGACCACTTGGAGTGCGGGGTCAGGTAGCGCACCGCGACCTCCGCGTTGCCGGACTCGTGCGCCCCGACCTCGCCCAGCTGGGCGTCGCCGAACAGCCGGTGCATGTCCAGCGGCGGCCGGTAGATCGGCAGCGTCTCGCCCAGTTCCTGCATCCAGTCGTGGTCGAGGTAGAAGTGCATGCGCCCGGTGAGCGTGTGGAAGGGCTTGAGGTGCTCGACATTGATCGCGAACGCGGTGTAGCGCCGCCCGCCGTGCTCCGAGCCGGACCACTCCGGGGAGGTGATGACGCTGCGCGGCTGGACCTGCACGTCCCTGAAGGAGATGCGCGAGCCCTCGTGCTCCTCGGAGAGGAACGCCATCTTCTGCCCGGTGTGCTCCTCCAGCTGCCGGAAGCCGGCCGTGGCCAGCCGCCCGTTGGAGGTGCCGGAGAAGGCCAGGATCATCTCGCAGGCCTTCTGGTCGGTGTCCAGCTTCACCGACCCGTCGCCCGTCGCTCCGTTCAGCCGGCGCAGCGCCTCGATCTCAGGGCCGACCTGGTACTTCACGCCCTTGGTGGCCATGCCGAGCTTTTCGGTCAGTGGTCCCAGGGAGCTCCAGCGCTCGTAGATGTTCGGGTAGTCGCGTTCCACCACTGTCAGCTTGGGCATGGTCAGCCCCGGCACCAGCGGCGCGCCCTGCGGGACCTGCCCCTTGACGGTGGCCATGGCATCCGGGGTGTCGTGCTGCAACGGGGTCGCGACCAGGTCCTTGCGTGTGCCCAGATGGGTCGCGGCGAACTGCCCGAAGCGCTTGGCCATCTGCCCGAACAGCTCGAAGTCTGTTTTGGTCTGCCAGGGCGGGGCGATCGCCGGGTTGAAGGAGTGGATGAACGGGTGCATGTCCGTGGAGGACAGGTCGTACTTCTCATACCAGGTGGCGGCCGGGAAGACCAGGTCGGAGAACAGCGTGGTGCTGGTCATGCGGAAATCCGCGGTGGCCAGCAGGTCCAGCTTGCCCTCCGGCGCCGTCTCGTGCCAGGCCATGTCCACCGGGCGCGAGCCCTGCGGGGTTTGCGGGGCGCGCACCGAGGCGTCGGTGCCCAGCAGGTGCTTGAGGAAGTACTCGTTGCCCTTGCCGGAGGAGCCCAGGATGTTCGCGCGCCAGATGAGCACCACCCGCGGGAAGTTCGCCGGGGAGTCCGGGTTCTCGCAGGCGAAGGCCAGCGAACCGTCGGTGAGCGAATCCACCACATGGGCCGCGGGGTCCTTGCCGGCCGCCTCGGCCTCGTCCACCAGATCCAGCGGGTTGCGGTTGAACGTCGGGTAGTCAGGCATCCAGCCGCGCTTGATCGATTCCACCAGGCAGTCCGCGGTGGTGCGCCCGTCGAACGTGCCGCGCGCCAGCGGGGAGGCCAGCGAGTTCGCCGGCAGCCCGTCGTAGCGCCACTGGTCGGTGGCCAGATACCAGAACGCCGTGCCGATGGTGTGCCGCGGCGGGCGGCTCCAGTCGCCGGCGGAGGCGTACTGCTGGTAGCCGGTGAGCGGACGGACCTTTTCCTGCCCGACGTAGTGCGCCCAGCCGCCGCCGTTCACGCCCTGGGTGCCGGTCATCATGGTCAGTGCCAGGAAGGTGCGGTAGATGGTGTCCGAATGGAACCAGTGGTTGGTGCCCGCGCCCATCAGGATCATCGAGCGGCCCCCGGACTTTTCGGCGGTGTCCGCGAACTCGCGGGCGATGCGGATCGCCTGCTGCGGCGGCACCCCGGTATGCTCCTCCTGCCAGGCCGGCGTGCCTACGGTGGAGGCGTCCATGAAGTCCGTTGGCCAGTGCCCGGGCAGGGAATCGCGCCCCACGCCGTACTGGGCGAGCATCAGGTCGAACACGGTGGTCAGCTGCTTGCCGGCGATGTGCACCACGGGCACCCCGCGGGAGACCACGCCGGATCCACCGGCGTGCTCCTGGCCGGCTTCGGGGGCCAGATCGAAGCGCGGCAGGCTGATTTCTGCGCTCTGCCCGTCCCAGCTGGCCAGGTCCATGACCGAGAGCATGGGGGTGATGTCTCCCAGATCCAGGTTCCACCGGCCCTTGTCCGCGGCGGAAAAACGGTGCCCCAAGGTGCCGCGCGGGACGCGGGCGGCGCCGCTCGCATCCAGCAGCGCGGGCTTGAACGCGGCATTCTCCTCGTCCTCCAGACCCAGGTCCGCGGCGGTGAGGAACTTTCCGGGCACCGGGGTGCCGGTGGCCGCGTCGATCTCCACCAGGAACGGGGAATCGGTGAAGCGGCGCATGTAGTCCTCGAAGGGCGCGGTGCGCTTGTCGACGTAGTGCTCCTTGAGGATCACGTGCCCCATGGCCATGCCCAGGGCCCCGTCGGTGCCGGGCTGCAGTGCGACCCACTCGTCGGCGAACTTGGTGTTGTCGGTGTAGTCGGGGGAGACGGACACGACCTTCTGCCCGCGGTAGCGCGCCTCGGCCATGAAGTGGGCGTCCGGGGTGCGCGTGACCGGGACGTTCGAGCCCCACATGATCAGGTATTGCGCGTTCCACCAGTCGGCAGATTCGGGGACGTCGGTCTGGTCGCCGAACACCTGCGGGCTGGCCACCGGGAGGTCGGCGTACCAGTCGTAGAAGGAGAGCATGGTGCCGCCGATGAGGTTCAGGTACCTGGACCCGGCTCCGTGCGAGACCATGGACATCGCCGGGATCGGGGAGAAGCCGGCGATCCGGTCCGGACCATAGTTCTTGACCGAGTAGACCTGGGCCGCCGCGGCGATCTCCAGGGCTTCGTCCCAGGTGGTGCGGATCAGCCCGCCCTTGCCGCGGGCCCTCTTGTAGCTTGCTGCCTTGGCCGGATCCTCGACGATCGAGGCCCAGGCCTCCACCGGATCCGGGTGCGCGGCCTTGGCCTCGCGGTACAGCTTGGCCAGCACGTCGCGGATGTACGGGTAGCGGACCCGGGTGGGGGAGTAGGTGTACCAGCTGAACGCCGCGCCGCGCGGGCAGCCGCGGGGTTCGTACTCGGGGGAGTCGGGGCCGACGGAGGGGTAGTCGGTCTGCTGGGTTTCCCACGTGATGATGCCGTCCTTGACGTACACCTTCCAGGAGCAGGACCCGGTGCAGTTCACCCCGTGGGTGGACCGGACCACCTTGTCGTGCGACCATCGGTCGCGGTAGAAGACGTCTCCTTGGCGCCCTCCGGAAAGGAACATGGCTCGCAGGTCATCGCTGGTTTCGCCGCGGCGCAGAAATCTGCCCATGGAAAGCAGCGAATCGGCGAGAGGACCATCGGTGGCCGGTGGTGTGTGGTGTGGCCGGTCTGTCATTGCAGGGTCTCCCTAACTGTGACTCGTGCCACCAGCTTCGTCCTTAACCCTGAGAGTTTCAAGGGGGTCTTGCGAAAAGGTCCCGGAGCATTTAAAGCCAGCCACTGGCAGGAAATTAATCTTCCGCTCTGGCGCGGGGGTGAAACAGCGTTTAGGGTGCACTGTAGAAGCTGTGTGAATAATCCTGATCTTTGCCCCGTGGAGGGTTGAAATGAGCACGAATTCCGCACCATCGACTTCGCCTGCGCACCCCGACCTGCGCGGGCAACTTCCCCAGGTTCTGCTGGCCACGCTGGCCAGCGCCGTCGGCTTCTGGGCGTGGATGCTGATCGCCCCGATCCAGAAGTATTACTCCGAAGGCATGGATCTTTCCGAGGGGCAGATCTCCCTCATGCTGGCCACTCCGGTGCTGGTCGGAGCGCTGGGGCGCATCGTCACCGGGGCGCTGACCGACCGCTTCGGGGCGCGCAAGATGTTCACCGTGGTGCTGCTGGCCTCGGTGCCGGCCGTGCTGCTCGTGGCGCTCGCCGGGTCGATCGGAAGCTTTGCGCTGCTGATCGTGGCCGGAACGCTGCTGGGCGTGGCCGGAACCATCTTCGCGGTGGGCGTCCCGTTCTCCAGCGCCTGGTACGAGCCGAAGCGGCGCGGCTTCGCCAACGGCGTGTTCGGCATGGGCATGATCGGCACCGCGGTCTCCGCGTTTTTCACCCCGCGGCTGCTCAGCGGCATCGGCTACCTCGGTACCCACCTGTTCATCGCCGGGCTGCTGGTGGTCATGGCCGTGCTGGTGTGGTTCTTCCTGCGCGAGTCCCCGGCCTGGACGCCGAACGCCCAGCCGCTGGTCCCCAAGGTGACGGGAGCGCTGAAACTGCCGATCACCTGGCAGATGTCCTTCCTCTACGGCATCGTCTTCGGCGGCTTCGTGGCCTTCTCCACCTTCCTGCCCAAGTACCTGACCACCATCTACCCCGACCAGGTGGACCCGGTGGGCGCCGGCACGCGCACCGCGCTGTTCGCCGTGGCCGCGGTGGTCGCCCGGCCGATCGGCGGCGTGCTGGCGGACAAGTTCGGGCCGAAGGTCATCGCGCTGGTGTCGCTGGCCGGCATCGTGTCGCTGGCCTACATCGTGGGCCAGCAGCCGGAGGAAGGCATCCTCACCGGAACCGTGTTCATCCTGATGGCTTCCGCCATGGGTCTGGGCATGGGTGCGGTGTTCGCGTGGATCGGCCCGTCCACCCCGCCGGAGAAGGTCGGAGCGGTCTCCGGCGTGGTCGCGGCCGCCGGCGGCCTGGGCGGATACTTCCCGCCGCTGGCCATGGGCGCGACCTATCACGCGGAAACCAACTCCTACGCGCTGGGCCTGTGGCTGCTGGTGCTGGTCGGAACCTTCGCGCTGGTCGTCGCCGGCATGCTGCAGGGCGCCAGGGGCAAGGCGGCCACGTAGGCTGGAGGCATGGAAGAGCAGGCGGCGCTGTACAGCGAGCGGGGAACGGTCATCGGGCGGGCCCCGCGGCCCCGGGTCAGGGCGGAGAACCTGCGCCACGGCGCCACCGGGATCGTGGTGTTCAACCCGCAGGACCGCATCTACGTCCACCAGCGGACCTGGAGCAAGGACCTGTACCCCGGATTGTTCGACTTCACCGCCGGCGGGGTCATCCAGGCCGGGGAGGACCCGTTCGAATCCGCCCGCCGGGAAGCAGCCGAGGAACTCGGGGTGCGCGGAGAGCTGGTCAGCCTGGGCGAGGCGGACTATGCCGACGCGCGTGCCAGATACCGCGCCTTCCGCTACTGGATGATCGCGAACGGCCCGCTGAAGCTCCAGGCGGAGGAGGTGCTGGGCGGGGAATGGTTGGAGGTTTCCGCGCTGATCGCGCAGGCCGCCGCCGATCCCGGGCGCTTCATGCCCGACGCCGTGGCGCTGTTCCTGCCGTGGCTTGCATCCCTCGATGCGCTGCCGCCGGCCAGCGGCCGGTAAAATCGTGAACCATGGCTATTGGCGCAACTATACGGACCTTTGACATCCAGCTCTCCGACATGGATCGCGGGGTATACGAGGAACTGTCCCTGCGCGTGGCGCAGCACCCTTCGGAAACCGACGCCTACTTGGTCACCAGGGTGCTGGCCTACTGCCTGGAATTCGAGGAGGGCATCGCCTTCGCCGCGGCCGGGGTGTCCTCGGGGGAGGAACCTGCCGTGCTGGTCAAGGATCTTACCGGACTGACCACCGCCTGGATCGAGGTCGGCGCGCCGGATGCGCAGCGCCTGCACACCGGCAGCAAGCTCGCCGACCGCGCGGCGGTCTACACCCACCGCGACCCGCAGCGGCTGCTGGCCTCCTGGAACGGGAAAACCATCCACCGTGCGCAGGAGATCGTGGTGCGTTCCTTCGACTCGAAGTTCATCGACGCCGTCGCGGCCGAGCTGACCCGCCGCAACATCATGTCCCTGTCGGTCACCGAGGGCCAGCTGTACCTGGAGCTCAACGGTGCCTCGCTGGAAACCCAGATGCAGGAGCATCAGATCATCTAGGCGATGCGTCGGAAGCGGGGGCCCTTGTAGTCCCCGCGCTCGACGAGATCGTCGAACATCTCCAGCGGCCGGGCCCAGAAGCTGTAGTCGCCGTAGAGCGTGCGGTAGAAAACCAGCTGCTCTTCGGTTTCGCTGTGCCGTCCCACGGCGAGCACCTCGTAGCGCCGGCCCTTGAAGTGCTCGTAGATTCCGGGTTCGATGCTCATACCTTTTATCGTGCCATGTTTCGAAAGCTGTGAGGTAGTTATCGGTTTTGGCTTGCCTTTCTGAAGTGCAAACGTTTCTGGCGCGTCGAGGGCGAATGTGCAGCTGGAACGACAGAACGCCTCCCTCAAACCAGTGACCTTCGCTCGAAGGTGGCAAGGTACAAGACTGAAACGAGCCTCGCATCAACGAGCCCGAGATCTAGCGTAGAAATTGCTGAAGCGAGTCCCGGCTGCTGAAACTGGTGTTCCAACACTGAAGAAAGTAGATAGATCTTCCGAATTACTTCCTTCACTGGCAGCCGCAAAGGGAAGGCAGGGCTGCGCACCTCAAAGTTCAGTCCACAACATAAAAGGAACCTTAAGCTGCAATACTATGAGGATGATTTTCGCGGGTCGTCATGCTATTTTGGGGCGGCTGCTACCACGCCAGCGTCGGGAATCGCATGCTCGTCGCTCATCCTCAAGACGATGGCTGTGTGCACGGATAACGTAACCTCCCGACTATTGCCTTGCCAGGAAACTATGCGGCGGCCTCAGGGACAACGATCTAAAGGTAATTGGTGGAGACCCAAGGAGATCATGAGGTTCTTCCGATGCAGGACGTTGTCTCCAAATCTCTCGCTGCCAGCGCTCTGCAGAACGGATGATCGGTCTGGATGCAACCAGTTTGCCGCGTCGAGCACGGGTCGTTGGCTGCCGACATGGTGGGCCCTTATCGACGTGGCGTTGCAAAAAAGATGGCGGTCGCAGTGATTGCCATATGCGATTTGCCGAATGGAACGTTGTTATTAGACCGTTGATGACGCATGTGGCGGTCCGGGAACAAGGCGGTCGTGCGCATGGAATCGATGCTTCACTGTAGCCGCCTTGAGGCGAAATGAACCATTTTTTCATGTGTGGAGGCGAAGGAGCCGAAGTAACTAACAAGGCCGAGCAGATGCCTCGTCTCTGTGAAATTCGGCAGAGCAGAGAGGCCAATTTCAGGTGTAAAGACAGTTCTAGGCCGGGAGTAATAGATAACCGAATACTTGGCACTATAAAAGATAAATGAACCGTCCATTAGCACATCTAGCAGTGTGAGCAGGTGCCAATGTGCTTGCTAGGGATACGTGGCTTCGTAACCGCACAGACGCCCGCGTGCGGACCACAGACGAGGTGCGGGGCGGCTTCGAGCTTTAAAAATGGCAGCCCGTCAGCATATGGGGGGTGCTGACGGGCTCTACTGGCAATCGATCGCACTCGGGGGACGCGATAGATTCGCCAAGCCAGTAGTTGAGTTCAGGATTAGCCGAACCCATCCAGTCTAGAACAGTTAGTTCGATTATCGAAACAATAATTCAATTTCGGCCTGTAAGGTTGTCTGGTTTATGCCGAATCGTCCCGGTTTGCCTATGCGTTTACAGGACATCGCAGATTAGATAAACAACGACCGTGTATTATTTAGGATAGGTTATGTGCTTAATCCTAGGTGGGGACCTTGGGTTTTCGGATCTGATATGGGGAATTGATGATCGGCGCATACCGTTTATCCAAGTCCCGTCGCTACAACAGTGGCGGGATTTGGCGATCCTTCAAGGCGAACTGGCGAATAGTGCGTCTCGAGCGACCCGTTAGGGGAAAAACTGCGGGAACATGCCGTCCCGTTAAGTAGAACGGGGCCCTACCTCGAAAGGTAAGACCCCGTCCCGTTGTGCAGGTTATGCCCGTTTGCGCGTGATAAAGCCCCAAATAATGAGGACGATCAGCGAACCACCGATGGCCAGCAGCCACGTCGAGAGGTCCCAGAACTCGTTCACTCCGACACCGAATGCCGCGGAACCAATCCAGCCACCAATGACTGCGCCAACTACACCAAGCAGCAATGTGGCGATCCAGCCGCCACCCTGCTCACCTGGCTTGATCGCCTTAGCGATCGCACCGGCGATAAGGCCTAAAACAATCCAACCAATGAAACCCATGACTTCCTCCTAAAGGATCGAGTGACTTCGTTCAGCATCTGGACTGAGATGCACCTTGTGAACAATACAGTACTCGGAGGTAAGTTCGCGCGCAGGCAACGTCTCTGGCAGTGTAATTTCACATGATCCCCAACCTCGCAGGGGTAGTCTGCCGTGAGTCAGAAGTATTTAATTGCCCGAAGCATGGACGTGTGTAATGCGCACGGGCATTATGAACACGCGGCGCGCCTCACTGACAAAGATAAGACCCCGAACGAAGCGGTGTTAACGGGTAGTACTAGCGCCAGCCCGGAGGCGTTCTTCTTGCCGCATCCCAAGTCCATCTTCGTCTTTAAGAGCCCGTCGTGGGCTTTCGTGTCTCCTGCAAGCTCCTCGGTGGGCGTTGCGGCCGCTGCCACCGAGTGTGTATTCAAGTGCCCAGCACGCTGCGCATCCCTACCGGGGCGACGCTCGTGATTATCTGCACTCGAGGGGCTTTCTGCGTCGTTACCGTGGAAATGGGCTACCCCATCTGTGTGGCTTGTTCCACCGCTGTTTACGGCGCATTCGTAGGACAGTGCCTGAGCGGTCCCAGATAGGCACGAGAAAGAAAGCGGCCAATGACAATGCAACCTGGTAATTCATCTGCTGTCAGTAGGAACGTCATGTTGGTGCCTCTGTTACTTGCGGTAGCCGCGATCAACTTGTCTCGCATCCCGGGGCTTGCTGGCTACCCCGGGGTCGGATGGGCTGTCAGCGGAGTACTGCTGTTTGCAACGCTGATTCTGGCGTTCACCAAGTATCGGCACCAGTTGAACACTGGCATTTCACGATAGGAGGTAGCGCCTGCTGATTCACCGAAGGAGCCGAGGCCGGCAACTTCCAGATCTGCTGCGCCTAACCTGCGAGGGTCTCCGCGCAGCCTCCGGTAGCAGGTGGTATCTTTCTCTGCGTCCGGGGTCCTGCGGGCAGCCGCCCAGCGCGTGCGGCAGCCCGCCGGCAGGCTAATGATCTATTTCGTCCTGCTTGCGCGACGCCTGGTACGGGCGCTCTTCGTTGTGTTTTCCCCAGTCGCGGGCGTGCGGGCCAGCATGGTGGCGGAATCGGTGATCGCAACGTACGACAGGCGTGCCGCGACTGCTCTCCGTTGAAGTGTGCACCGTATGTGCACCACGTCTGATCTCCAAAAGAAGAAAACCCCTGGCGGACCAGGGGTTTTCGGTGGCGGTGACGGTGGGATTTGAACCCACGGTACGGGGTTACCGTACACAACATTTCGAGTGTTGCACCTTCGGCCGCTCGGACACGTCACCAGACCTGATAACTCTATAACGAACATCTGGCGAATGCCAAAACGAGGGGGCTCTCAACGGACGCAAGTGGCCCGAAACACAGTTTCCCGGCTGCGCTTCAGCGCTTGGACCTGAAGAAGTCGCGCAGCAGGCCAGCGCATTCCTGCTCCCTGACGCGGGGATAGACCTCGACCCAGTGGTTTAGGCGCGGTTCGCGCACGATGTCGAAGACCGAGCCGCAGGCCCCGGCCTTCTCGTCCCAGGCGCCGAACACCACCCGCGGGATGCGCGCGAGCACGATCGCCCCGGCGCACATGGCGCAGGGTTCCAGCGTGACCACCAGAGTGCAGTCCTCCAGGCGCCAGCCGTCGTCCTCGCCGCGCGCGGCCAGGGCTGACACCGCGTTGCGGATCGCGACGACCTCGGCGTGGGCGGTGGGGTCCTTCAGGGCTTCGCGCTCATTGCGGCCGGTGGACAGCAGCTTCCCGTCGGGGGAGATGACCACGGCGCCGATGGGGACGTCGTCGGTGGCCAGAGCAGCGCGTGCTTCGTCCAGCGCGAGCTCCATCCAGGCTTCGTGTTCACGGTTCATAGTGCTCCCACCATACGTGTTCGCAGGGCCGCGGCCGCGGCTGTGGGGTGGTTTTACTGTTCGCTTGGGCACATAATCCGGATTTCCGTCGGGGTTTTCCCCGGTTTTCCTCGATCATGCAAAGGCCGGGCTGATAGATTTTGATGCATGCGCGTACAGGTAGTCGACCACCCGTTGGTGGCACACAAGGTCTCAGTTCTTCGTGACAAGAACACCCCGTCCTCGATTTTCCGCCAGCTGACCGATGAACTGGTCACCCTGCTGGCCTATGAGGCCACCCGCGAGGTGAAGACCGAGCAGGTCGAGGTCGTCACCCCGGTCGCGGTCACCACCGGTACCACCATTGCCAAGCCGACCCCGCTGGTCGTCCCGATCCTGCGCGCGGGCCTGGGCATGCTCGAAGGCATGACCCGCCTGGTGCCGACCGCAGAGGTCGGGTTCTTGGGCATGGCCCGCAACGAGGAAACCCTGGACATCATCACCTACGCCGACCGCGTGCCGAACGACCTGGCCGGACGCCAGGTGTTCGTGCTGGACCCGATGCTGGCCACCGGCGGCACCCTGGCCGAGGCCATCAAGTTCATCTTCGAGCGCGGCGCCAGCTCGGTCACCTGCATCTGCCTGATCGCCGCCCCGGAGGGCATCGAGCGCCTGAAGTCGATCCACGGCGGAGACGACCGCGTGCACGTGGTGCTGGCCTCGCTGGACGAGAAGCTGGACGAGAAGTCCTACATCATCCCGGGCCTGGGAGACGCCGGCGACCGCCTGTACGGCGTGACCCCGCCGATCGCCTAATTTTCCGGCTCCGGCGCAACTGAGCCGGGGCATGCAAAGGGGCTGCCCGCACCACTGGTGCGGGCAGCCCCTTTGCGCGTTGTCCGGGTCCCCTTCTGTTGCGGGTCTCGTGCCCCGAGCTAGACCGAGGCCTTGGGGGAGCGGCCCGTCGAGCCGGCGGGTTCCGCGTCCGCATCGATGAGCGGGAGCCTGACCTCGAAGACGGTGTCCCCGGGGACCGAGCGCACCGAGATGCTGCCGCCGTGGGCTTCCACGATGCTCTTGGCGATCGGCAGGCCCAAGCCCGTGGTGCCGTCCGAACCCGAGCGGGCCTTGTCCGCGCGGGTGAAGCGCTCGAAGACCGTGGGCAGGAAATCCGCGTCGATGCCTTCGCCGGTGTCGTGCACCAGCAGCACCGCCTCCTCGGTCTCCGGGTCCTGGCGGACCGTGGTGGTGACGGTGTTGCCCGGGCTGGTGTGCTTGCGGGCGTTGGCCAGCAGGTTGGTGATGACCCTGCGCAGCGAGGAGGAATCCGCGTAGACGAAGGTCTGCGGGTCCTCGCAGTCGAATTCCCAGATGTGGTCGTCCGCGGTGACCTTGAAGTCCTCGGTGATGTCCGCGGTGAGCAGCCCCAGATCCAGCTTGGTGCGGCGGAAGGAATTCTCCTCGTCCAGCCGGGCCAGCAGCAGCAGGTTCTCCACCAGGGAGCCCATGCGGTGGCTCTGCTGCAGCACACGCTCCACGGAGCGCTGTCCGTCGGGGGAGAAGTGCTCGGTCGCGGCGAGCAGCTCGGTGTAGCCGCGGATCGAGGACAGCGGGGTGCGCAGCTCGTGCGAGGCATCGGCGACGAACTGGCGCATCTGCGCCTGCGATTTCTCGCGGGCGGTCAGCGCGGCGGAGACGTTGTCGATCATCGCGTTCAGGGCGTAGCCCACGTTGCCGACCTCGGTGCCCGGAGTCGCATCCTTGTCGTCCACGCGCTGGGTCAGCTCGACCTTGCCCGAGTCCAGGTCTGTGTCGGCTACCGAGGCGGCCACCCCGGCCACGCGCTTGAGCGGCGCAAGGGAGCGGCTGATCAGCCAGGATCCGGCCAGGCCCGCCCCGACGATCAGGATCATCGCGATGAACAGGGTCAGCCAGGCCATTTCGCGCAGCGCCATGTCGGTGTCGGACAGCGGCAGGCCGACCACCAGCACGGTATTGGTGCCGGCGTCCTTGACCGCCACCAGGTAGTAGTCGCCGACCGTCAGGTTCGCGCGGCGCGGATGGAAGTCGCCGGTGGTGTGCAGGTCGCTGACCGGCAGCTGCACCATCGGGATGGCGTCCTGCTGGCCCAGCTGCTTGAACTCGCCGGTTTTCTTGTCCAGCACGCCACCGACGAAGACCAGCCGGTCGAAGCGCGCGGTGAGGGTGCCGGCCGACTGCCCGGGGGCCTCGATCCGGCCGTTGCCGGCCTCCTGCGAATAGTTCAGGGCGCGTTCGGTGGTCAGCTTGAGCTGGTCGCCCAGCTGGTCCATGAGCGTCTGGCGCATGCCGGCGTTGTAGAGCAGCCCGAGCAGCGCGGAGACTGCCGTGACGGACGTGAGAAGGATGATCATCAGCTTGCGCTGCAGCGCATGCGGCGAGCTCACCTTCGGGGTGGTGGCGAACATGCTCATGCAGCGGGCTTCAAAACGTATCCCACGCCGCGCACGGTGTGAATCATCGGTTCGGCGTCGACGTCGATCTTCTTGCGCAGGTAGGAAATGTACAGTTCGACGATGTTCGCCTGGCCGTCGAAGTCGTAGTGCCAGACATTGTCCAGGATCTGCGACTTGGACACCACGCGGCGCGCGTTGTTCATCAGGTAGGAGAGCAAGTCGAACTCGGTGGCGGTCAGCTGGATCTCGCGGCCGGCGCGCGAGACGTCGTGGGAGTCGAGATTCAGCACCAGGTCGCCGACCACCAGTTCGGCGGTGTCCGCGGTGGTGGCGCCGGAGCGCTCGACCAGTCGGTGCAGGCGGATTAGCACCTCTTCGAGGCTGAAGGGCTTGGCGACGTAGTCGTCGGCACCGGCGCCGAGGCCCTCGATGCGGTCCTCGACGGCGTCCTTGGCGGTCAGGAAGAGCACCGGGACGTCGGGCAGGTGGGTGCGGACCTTGCGCAGCACCTCGGGACCGTCGAAGCCCGGCAGCATCCAGTCCAGGACCAGGACGTCGGGGGTGAAAGAACGTGCGGTGGCGACGGCTTCGGGGCCGTCGTGGGCCATGGTCGCTTCCCACCCGAGCATGCGGGTTCCCATGGCTACCAGTTCGGCGAGCGACGGCTCGTCGTCAACCACCAGGACCTTGATCGGCGTACCGTCCGGGTGGGTGAGTCGTGGGAGCTGGGCGGGAGAGAATCGGGAATCGTTCATGTTTAAGAGC
The DNA here is from genome assembly GCF_014647495.1 of Glutamicibacter protophormiae. Classification (GTDB taxonomy): domain Bacteria; phylum Actinomycetota; class Actinomycetes; order Actinomycetales; family Micrococcaceae; genus Glutamicibacter; species Glutamicibacter protophormiae. The sequence continues at coordinate 56,141 of NZ_BMPH01000015.1, read as the reverse complement.
ATCCCCTATTGCCTTGGGCTGACTTTATGATTTACCTGTGCAGAAGCTATGTCCGCATGACGATTTTATGCGAGAAATTTGCAATCAGATAGCGCTTAATTTGGTCAAGGGTATGCAACGGCGAATGTTTGAAGCGTGAACATCGAATGTCAATGAATGAATATTCAGACCCTTGCATAGGGTGCGCATACTGCGCATTGATCCGAAAAATCCTGAACATATTGAGTAGTTAAGCGCTTAGATCGCCGTATTTTGCCTAAAGTGGCACACGTCACTTTCGGACACATCCGTCTCACATGGTGAACATGGGTGCTCATTGTTACTTGCAAGTTCCCAATGTTACGAGGAAACTAGAGGTGTGAGTAAGGCGCAGAGCAGAAATGGGAACCCCGGCGAGGCATCGCCGATGGCTTCCATTTGCTGTTGTCGAATGCTCGGCGTCAGCGGTACCGCATCGAATTCCTGAGTTATCGGGATTCGGTCCACGGACAGCCGCTGACGGGAAACCCAACTGCTGCTGGTGGACGAAGGCCGCTGGCAGCGCAAGCAAAACCCGAAGCATCAGCGCCAAATCACTTGGCCTTCGCACACATAGAGGAAAAGCAATATGTCGGCAGGATCCGGATACGTTCACGTTTCAATTCGCAATGCCCAGAACCGGGCAGCAGCGGCACAGCGCGCGGCCGCAGGAAGCTATGCCCCGGCAGGCTATCGCCCGCTGCGTGCAGTGTCCAACGTGCATGAAACCCGGGAACCAATGCATCAGCCGGCCGCCGCACCGGTCCAGTCGGCCGGAGCCCAGAGCACCGACACCTCGGCCCGCGGCTTCGTGCTGTACGTAGGCCTGGATGAGGCCGCAGCCCAGGCCCAGGGCACCTCGCTGGGCAAGCTGGCCACCCAGGTCCGCGCCTTCCTGGCCACCCTGTCGCCGCAGGCCCAGACGCACGCGGCCGTGGCTCTGGCACCGACCAGCGCCCAGGGCGAGCCGATCGACGTCGTGCGCCAGGCGCTGGGCGATCCGACGCTCTCCCGCCGCCCGCGCGCCGAAGCCCGCCCGAGCACCCCGCGCCCGTCCGGCGTGCTGATCGACCTTTCGCGCCGCGAGGTCTACCTGGACGGCGAGACCCTGAACCTGACCTTCAAGGAATTCGAGCTGCTGAACTTCCTGGTGGAGAACGGCACCCGCACCGTGGGCCGCGAGGAGCTGCTGGAAAACCTGTGGCGCAACGCCGACGAGGTGCCCAACGAGCGCACCATCGACGTGCACATCCGCCGCCTGCGTTCCAAGCTGGGCCGCCTGGCCAACACCGTGCGCACCGTGCGTGGCCAGGGCTACCGCTTCTACGAGCACCCCGAGGTCGTCGTCTGGGCGGCACCGGAATACTCCATCTAGTCTTCGGACGCGGCGCCCCGTCACGGGAGCCGCCAATAGCGCGGCGGGCAAACCATTGGGTTTGCCCGCCGCGCTTGTCTTAAGCTGGGGAACATGAATGCTGCCCAAACCCGCCGACTGATCCTGATGCGCCATGCCAAGGCGGATTATCCGCTGGGCGTGCCCGACCACGAGCGCCCGCTGGCCTCCCGCGGGAACCGCGAAGCGCCCGCCGCCGGAGCCTGGCTCGTGGAGAACAACCTGATCCCCGACTACATCATCTGCTCGGACGCGCTGCGCACCCGGTCGACCTGCGCCTGGGTGCTTTCCAAGCTGGGGGAGAAGGGCCCGACCCCGTACATCGACTCGCGGGTGTACTCCGCCCCGGTCTCCGCATTGTGCTCGATCATCAACGAGGTGCCCGATACCGTGACCACGCTGCTGGTCATCGGGCACCAACCGGTGCTGCAGGAGCTGGCGCTGCGCCTGGCCTCGGCCGACTCCGACGAGGAAGACGTCTACGAGCTGGCGATGAACTACCCGACCCTGGGCACCACGGTGCTGGAGACCGCCCACCCCTATTCGCACCTGGATGCGCGCGACGCGAATGTCACCCACTTCGCCGTTCCGCGCCCCTGAAACCCGGGGCATTGCGCGGGCGGGGCCCTGCGGCCCAAGATGAGAAAACCCTCATGGGTTTCTCCTGCCCATCTCATCGGATGTCCACGTTCGGTTAACCCCGGGCGGCTTTACTGTAAATAGTCGAGCCGAACGGCCGGCCGCGGGGCGCAGGCTCCCCGTGGAAAGCGAGCAAGGAGAACCCGCCATGGGTATTGCACCAATCATCGAAGAGCACCCAACCCCGACGTCGGCGCTGTCGAGCGTCCGCCAGGAGCTGGGCGCCCGCACCGTGGCCGCCATCCGCACCGCCTACACCACCCGCTTCGTCGGCGCGCAGCTGCAGCGCAACCCGGGCGACTTCCATCTTCTGGGCGGCGCCGCGCTGGCCCCTGCCGCCGGCGACGTGGTGGTGGCCCGGGTGACCGAGATCGGCCAGCACACCGCGCTGCAGTCCGCCGAGGGCCGCCGCCAGAAGCTGTTCGTCGGCCAGCTGGTGCTCGTGGCCTACGGCGACCGCTACGCACCGGACCAGTTCCTGGCCCACGTCCCGCTGGATCTCGGCCCGTGCCAGCTGGTGGCCGGCGGCGGCGTGGCCAGCCGCGTGGAATCCATGCATGCCTCCATCGACGCGGCCACCGAGCTGGAGCCGCTGGGCCTGCTGGCCCGCGACGGGCAGGTGGTGAACCTGGCCGACTTCGCCCCGCTGCAGGTGCACACCCCCTCGGCGGGCGCGAGCGCGCAGCCGGCCCAGACCCGCGTGCCGGTCATCGCGGTGCTCGGCACCTCGATGAACTCGGGCAAGTCCACCACCCTGGGCTGCCTGGTCAACGGGCTGACCAACGCGGGGCTGGACGTGGCCGCGGGCAAGGCCACCGGCACCGGTGCCGGCAACGACCCGAACCTCTTCAAGGACGCCGGCGCGGTGTCCGTCGCCGACTTCACCGACTTCGGCTACCCGACCACCTACATGGTCCGTTATGAGCAGGTGCGCGACCTGCTGGTGGCGATGATCCGCGAACAGGCAGCCACCGGCGCCGACGTGGTCGTCATCGAGATCGCCGACGGGCTGTTCCAGGGGGAGACCTCCCGGCTGCTGAACGACCCGGTGTTCTCCCTGCACGTGGACCGCGTGGTCTTCAGCGCCCAGGACGCGCTGGGCGCGTTGGCCGGCGAGCAGATCCTGCGCGCCGCCGGGCTGGACCTGGCCGCGGTCTCCGGGCGCCTGACCGCTTCCCCGCTGGCCGCCGAGGAAGCCCGCGCCAACCTGCGCACCCAGGTCATCGACACCTTCGAGCTGTGCGACCCGCAGGTCGCCACGGCGCTGCTGCCGCGCTCGTAGCCGCGGCACAGGGACTCATGGACAGGGACGCGGACATCCGGATGGGCGAGCGGGCGCGGCGCGGCAAGCTGCCGGCCCTGTGGGCCGCCGGGCGCCGGGCGGCGCTGGCGTGGCTGCTGGGCCTGGGGCTGGCCATGGGTGCGCTCACCATGCTGCTGGCCTGGCTCACCGGACGGCTGACCAGCGCGTTCACCGTCGCCGGGCTCTGGACGGTGCTGGGCCTGGCGCTGGCGTTCGGGCTGGGCAAGCTCGCCGAGCGGGTGCTGGCCGAGAAGCTGGGGCAGCACTATGTGGCGCAGCTGCGCGGGGGGCTGCTGAAGCAGTCGCTCACCGCCGACCGCGCCCCGGGGCTGGGCATCACCGTCGCCCGCTCCACCAACGACCTCTCCTCGGTGCGCAACTGGGTGATCCAGGGCGTCGTGCCGCTCATGGCCGGGATCCCGCTGCTGCTCTTCGCGCTGGCCGGGTTGTATCTCAGCGCGCCGCCGCTGGCGCTGGCGCTGCTGATCCCGCTGGTTCTCGAGCTGCTGCTGCTCGGGGCGCTGGCCCCGGGAGCCTACGGGGCGGCCCGCGTGCTGCGCCGGCGCCGCGGGGCACTGGCCTCGCGGATCGCCGAAACCCTGGGCGCGGCCACCGCCGTGCGGGCCGCCGGAGGCGTGGAGCGCGAGGTCGGCCGGCTGCAGGACACGGCCGCGGGCATGGCCGCCGCCGCGGTGCACCGCGCGCGCTTCGCCGGCGCCCTGCGCGCCAGCGCCCTGGCCGTGCCGCTGATGGGCAGCGTGCTGCTGGTGGGCGTGGCGTCCAGCGCGGCGCTGCCGGCCTCGGCCGTCACCAGCGGCCTGCTGCTGCTGGGCATCAGCAGCGCGGTGCTCGGCGAATTCGGGCGCATGGTCGAATACCGGCAGAACTACAAGGCCGCCCGCCGGATCCTGGCCCCGCTGCTGGCCCAGGTATCCGGCAGCGGCCCCGGCACCGGTGAAGCGACCCGGCTGCCGGCCGGCGCCGTGGGCAACGCCCCCGACGTGGTGCGCCTGCAGCCGGCGCCCGGCCAGGACGCGAAGCGCTGGCCTACGCTGCTGGCCGGCCCGGGCGAGCGCATCGCGGTGGGCGGCGGACGGTCCGCGCAGCAGCTGCTGCACCGGCTGGCCACCACCGGGCTGGCTTCGGATCCCCCGCCCCACGGGGCCTGGGTGGGCGGTCGGAACCTCGGGCTGATCCCCGAGCGGTCCCGGCGCCGGCTGTTGGGCGCGGCGCTGTCCGGGATGGCGCTGGAACGCGGGCCGATCGCCCGGGCGCTGCGCTACCGGCGCCCGCAGGGAAGCCTGGACGAGGCGCTGCGGTTGGCGCAGCTGTTCGGGCTGGAGGTCGACGAGCTGCCCGAGGCGGAGGCGACCATGCTGCGCCGCGGCGGCGAACCGCTGGACGACGCGCAGCGCGCCGGGCTGCTGCTGGCCCGGGCGCTGCTGGAGGAACCGGCGCTGCTGGTGCTGGACGGGCTGCCCGGGGCGCTCGCGCCGAGCGCGGCCCGCGAGGCCGGCAGGCTGCTGGCCGGCTACCCCGGGGTGGTGCTCTACCGCGGGACGCTGCCCGGGCTGCACCCCACCCGGCGCTGGGAGCCGCAGGAGCGGAACTAGCCCGCGTCCCGGGCCATGGCGCGCAGCCCGTGCACGGTGGCCATCACCGCCAGCGTAATGGTGTCCAGGTCCGTCGGCGCCGCGCTGCCCGACCGCTCGCGCGCGGTGAGCAGGGTGGCGCCGAACATCGCGCAGGCCGAGGCCTGCAGCAGCGGCTCGGGCACCTGCACCGCGCGGCGCAGCGCCGCGGTGATCAGGTCGGTGATGCGCTGCCGGAACTCCTGCACCTGCTCGCCCCACGGGCTTTCGCCGCGCTGCTGCTCGCTGACCCACAGCTGGGCGTAGGAGGGGTACTCCTGCACGAAGCCGAAGGCGCGGCGCACCATCGCCTCCAGCGCCGCCAGCGGATCCTCCACTGCCGCATCCCGGCCGAGCTGGTCAAGCAGCTTCTGCGCGCCGAACTCCAGCAGCGCGCCGATCATCTTCTCCTTGGAGCCGAAGTTGTAGTAGACGGTCCCCTTGGACACCCCGGCGGCGCGGGCGATCTCCTCCACCGAGACGGCGTTGACCCCGCGCCGGCCCAGCAGCGCCATCGAGGCGGCGAAGAGCCGCTCCTTGGAATCGGTGGCGCGCACCCGCGGGCGGGCGTCGAACTGCCCGGTCATTCGCCCAGCTCCGGCTGCAGCGTCTTCAGCGTCCAGGTCTTGTGCAGGCGCACCGCCAGCAGGCTGCAGCCCAGGCCCAGCAGGGTGTAGCCGACCAGCACGCCGCCGATGGCGGAGAGCATGCCCAGATCCGCGCCGTACATCAGGTGGCGCATGCCCAGCACCACCGAGCTCATCGGCAGGATCTGGTGCAGCAGGTGCAGCGGTGCGGGCAGGGTCTCCCACGGGAAGGTGCCGCCGGCGGTGACCAGCTGCAATACCATCAGCACCAGCACCACGAACTTGCCAGCGGTGCCCAGCAAGGCGTAGATGCCCTGGATCAGCGCGCTGAAGCACAGCGCCGCGAGCAGGAACAGCCCCCAGGTCAGCCACGGGTGGGCGGTGTTCAGGCCGAGCCCGAAGTGCACCACCGCGAACAGCAGGCTGGTCTGCAGCAGCGCCAGCCCCGCGAAGGGCAGCCAGCCGCCGATGGCGATCTTCCAGTCCACGCCGTTGGAGGCCAGCGCGCGGGTGGTGATCGGGCGGACCACCTGGGTCAGGATCAGCACGCCGATGAACGTCGCCAGGGTCATGAAGAACGGGGCCAGCCCCTCGCCGTAGGCATGCGCCTCGGCCTGCTTCTGCTGGGTCACGGCGACCGGATCGCCGATCACGCTCGCCAGCTGGTCGCTGGTCCGCTCATCCGGGTCCGGGACCTGGCCCACGCCGTCCGCCAGGCCGTTGGACAGCTCGCCCGAGCCGTCCTCCAGCTTGGTGGTGCCCTCGGAGAGTTCGCCGACGCCGTCGGAGAGCTGCACCAGCCCGGAGTGCAGCGCCCCGGAGCCGTCCACCAGTGCCCCGGCGCCGGAATCCAGCTCGCCGGCCCCGGTGGCGGCGCGGGTGGCGCCGTCCAGCGCGTCGTGCTGGCCGCCGGCCAGGGTGGACGCGCCGGAAGCCAGGGTCTTGGCGCCGGCCGCCAGCTCGGAGCCGCCGTCGGCGGCCGTGGAGATGCCTTCCACCAGAGAGGGGACCGCGGCGTTGAGCTTGCCGGTGCCCGCGGAGAGGGTGCCCAGGCCCTGGGCCAGCGCGGCGTTGCCGTCGGCGACCTGCTTCGAGCCGTCGGCCAGCGTATCCAGGCTTGACTGCACGGTGCCCAGTTCGGCGCGGATCTTCGCGGCCTCGTCCTTCACGGACTGGCTCGCGGCCGAATCGTCCACGGCGGCGGAAACGTCCTTGCCGATCGTCGCTGCCTGCTCTTCGCTGAGCACCCCGGAGGCCACCAGCGTATCCAGGCGCTGGGATATGGCGTCTTCGACCTGGCCCAGGCGGTGCTTCGCGTCGGCCTGCAGCTGGTCGATCACCTCGACGGCCCCGTCGGCGGTGGCGGAGAGCTTGGCGTTGCCGTCGGCGACCTGCTTCGAACCGGCGGCCAGCTGGTCCGCGGCCTTCTTGGCGCTGTGCGCGCCGTCCTCCAGCTGCCGCACCGAGTCCGGCAGCGCGGCGGTCTTGGACTCCAAGGTGTCCAGCCCGGCGGAGAGCTTCCCGGCGCCGGCGGAGAGCTCGGCGGCGCCGTCGGCGAGCGAGTCCGCGCCCTCCGCGAGCTTGCCCTGCCCGGCGGCCAGCGTGTCCAGGCCGGAGCTCAGCGAACTGGCGCCGTCCTTAAGCGCGAGCGTGCCGTCGGCCAGCTCGGAGCTGCCGTCCACCAGCTTGGTGGTGCCGTCGGCCAGGGTGAGCACGCCGTCGCCCAGGGACAGGGTGCCGTCGTAGACCTGCTTGGCGCCGTCGGCGGCCTCGCCCATCGACCGGTGGATGTCCACGAAACCGGCGATCATGGCGGAGGCGGTCTCGGTGCCGACCTCGTTGGCCACCGAGGTGCGCACCTCGCTGGCCAGGGTCTTGGCGAAGTTGCTGACCATGAAGTTGTTTGCGTCATTGGTCAGCAGCTCGATGTCCGCCTGGGAGGCGTCCTTGAAATCGCCCGGGGAGGTCAGCGCCGCGGAGAAGTCCTCCGGCAGGATCATCGCGAAGGCGTAGGTGCCGTCCGCGACCGCCTGCTCGGCCGCGTCGCGGGAATCCAGCTGCGCCCAGCTGAAGGTGCCGTCCTCCTCCAGCGACTCGACCACGGTGTCGCCGACCTGCTTCTCCTCGCCGTCGACGACGGCGCCGTCGTCCAGGTTGACCACGGCGGCGGTGACATTGTCCAGGTTGGACTGGGGGTCCCAGTTGGCGTAGAGGTAGAGCGCGCCGTACAGCAGGGGCACGCAGGTGATGGCAATGAGCGCGAGCTTGGGCAGCGTGCCGCGGCTCATGCGCTTGAGTTCGGAAAGCGCCAGACGCAGTGTCGTCATGGGTTAGTCCTTTGCTTGGCTGGGGTCGCTGGCCGGCTGCGGGGCCGGCGCGGGAGTGTCCTGTTCTTCCGGCATTCCGGGCTCCGCCGGGATGTCCCCGGCGCCGGCGGATTCCCCGGCCGCCGATGGCTCCCCGGCGGGTTCGCCGGGCTCGGGCTGCGGTGCCTCGGCGGTGGGCGCGTCCTGTCTGTCCTGCTCGTCCGGCCTGTCCTGCTCGTCCGGCCTGTCCTGCTCGTCGGGTTCGGTCGGGGCCGGGCCACCGGGGTCCTCGGAGGGTTCCTCCGGTTCGGCGTCCTGAGCCGGTTCAAGCTCTGGCTCCGGCTCGAATTCCGCGGCAGGTTCGGACGCCCCGAGATAGGCCACCGGCCCGGCCCAGCTCTCGGGGACCCGGGCCACGGTGGCGATGACCGCGAACTCGCGGTCCGACAGGGCGAAGCGTTCCAGGGCTTCGAGCCACGCCGCGTCGTCGCCCGGGTGCCGGTCGGGTGAATCCACGACCAGCAGCCTGGTCTGCGGATTTTCGGCGGCCAGCTGCATGAGCATCTCCGTCAGGCGCACGGGGTCGACCGCATCGACCCAGTCGCCGGCGATATCGCTGTAGCCGTGCTCCGCCATCCACTTCTTGGGGTTCGGCTTGCGCCACGGCGGCGAGGGGATCAACGAGAGGTCCTCGCTGACCACGTCACGCACCTTCAGATGGGCCTCGGGATCGTTGATGTTCGGGGAATCGACCACCGCGCTGTGCTTGCGCAGGTGGGCCAGCCGGGCGCTGCCGCCCCAGGCCACGACGCCGCCGCCGGGTTTCATCCGGCCCGACAGCAGCAGCGCGAGCGCGGTGCGCGCGCCCTGCGGTTCTCCGGCGACAAGCAGCATTTCCCCGGGCGCGACGCGCAGGGAGGTGGGTGGAACCAGTTCGCTATGGCGTCCCTGGAATGAAATCGAGTCTGCAACAAGCACGTTAACGAGACTAATTGAACTGACCGGTCAGTTCAATTAGTAAGAATATCTTTTGCGTCACCCTAGACGTAAAGCGCGTAATGCACTTGGATGATTCATGAGCTGTCACCGAGTGCGCCCGGGAAATTCACGGTGAATTCATGTGCGTCTGGTTAATTCGATAAAGAGCTCGCTGCGCGGTCGCTTGGCCGCGCTCGCCACACCGACGTTGGGAATCACATGCGCAAACGTACCAGCATGGCTCTTGCGGCCGCTGCTCTGGGCGCCAGCCTCGCGGCTGGCGGTATCGTGCCGGCCACGGCCGACGACTCCGGAATCACCTCGATCGAGCAAATCCAGGGAGCCGCCGACACCTCGCCCTTCGCGGGGAAAAAGGTGACGGTCCGGGGCGTGGTGACCGGGGCCTACGCCGACGGCGGCATCCGCGGCTTCTACCTGCAGACCGCCGGCAGCGGCGCGGAAATCTCGCCGCTGGGCAGCTCCGGCATCTTCGTCTACGCACCGCGCCAGGTTTCCTCCGTCGCCGTGGGCGACCATGTGGAGGTCGCGGGCACGGTCTCCGAGTACTTCGGTCTGACGCAGATCAGCGCCTCCGGCGTGGCGCCGCTGGCCGAACCGGCAGAAGCCGTCAAGCCGCTGTCGACCCCGCTGCCGGCCTCGGACGCCGACCGCGAGCGCTTCGAATCCATGCTGGTCGACCCGCAGGGGCAGTTTACGGTGTCGGACAACTACTCGCTGAACCAGTACGGCGAGATCACCCTGGCGCAGGGAACCAGCAGCATCGTTCCCGGGGAGCGCACGCTGCGCCAGCCGACCGATGTCTTCGCGCCGGGCAGCGCCCAGGCGCTGCGGCTTGCCGAGGAGAACGAGCAGCGGGCCATCGTGCTGGACGACGGCGCGACGCTGAATTTCTCGACCGCCTCCAATACCTCGGTGCCGCTGCCGTACCTCGATGCGCAGCGCCGGGTCACGGTGGGCGCGGCCGCGGCCTTCACCGATCCGGTGATCATGGACTACCGCTACGACCTGTGGCGGCTGCAGCCGACCGGCCAGGTGACCGGTGCGCAGGATGCGGACATCCCGGTCAGCTTCGAGCAGATCGACAGCAGCAAGCCCCAGGACGTCGGGGGCAATGTCAGCGTCGGCAGCTTCAACGTGCTCAACTACTTCACGACCACCGGCGACAGCCTCGAAGGCTGCACCTACTACAACGACCGCCAGGGGGTTCCGGTGACGGTGCGCGGCGGCTGCGATGCCCGCGGCGCGGCCACCGAGGCGAGTTTCGAACGGCAGCAGGCCAAGATCGTCGCGGCGTTGAACAAGTTCGACGCCGACGTGGTGGTGCTCGAGGAGATCGAGAACTCGGCGCGCTTCGGCCAGGACCGGGACGCCGCGCTGGCGCACCTGGTGGACGAGCTGAATGCCGCGGCCGGGCAGAACCGGTGGAGCTATGCACCGAGCCCCGGCGCCGTCCCGGCCGACGAGGACGTGATCCGCACGGCGATGATCTACCAGCGCGACGCGGTGAAGCCGATCGGCAAGTCCCGGATCCTGGACGACCCTGCCTTCGACAACGCCCGCGACCCGATGGCGCAGGCCTTCCAGCGGGTGGGCGGCAACCAGAAGACCCGTTTCCTGGTGATCGCCAACCACTTCAAGTCCAAGGGATCGGATCCCAAGGACGGCTCGGCCAATGCGGACCAGGGGGACGGCCAGGGGGCGTGGAACGCCGCGCGCGTCGAACAGGCCACCGCGCTGGTGAAATTCGCCGATTCGCTGAAGAAGACCTCGAACACCGACCAGATTCTGCTGGCCGGCGACTTCAACTCCTATTCTGCCGAGGATCCCATCAAGGTGCTGTCGCAGGCCGGGTATGTCGACCTGGGCGCGGCGGCGGATTCGCGCAGCTACCTGTTTGCCGGGCTGACCGGCTCGCTGGACCACGTCTTCGCCTCGCGGCCGCTGGCGAAGAAGGTGGCGGGCCAGGATATCTGGAACATCAACGCGACCGAATCCATCGGCTACGAGTACAGCCGCTACAACTACAACGTGACCCAGCTGGTCACCGGGAACCAGTACCGCTCTTCGGACCACGATCCGGTGCTGGTGGGCCTGCAGCTGGACAAGAAGTAGCCGGTTCCGGATGCCAGCGGGGCCCGGAACGGCGCAGGCGACATGCCGGCGCGGTTCCGGGCCCCTGCTGGCGGTTCTCCGGCGGCAGCAGAAATTGGGGGTTGACACTTTTCGTTTCCACGGGCAGTCTTAGTGCAGATGAATTGTGAGAGCGCTCACAGAGTGATGGGCGGGCGCTATCGTGACTCATGCTGTATCGAAAACTCCTCGGAGTTTATTTTTTTCCCCAAGTTTGAGAGCGCTCTCACGAATGAGCGGGACGCTCGAAAGTACACTCGCAAGCTCAGCACTCTGAACGGAGTCACCGTGGACATCTCTCGCACATCCCGCATCGCCAAAGCGGTCGCCGTCGCCGGAAGCCTGGCCCTGCTGGCCACCGGTTGCGGCGGCAGCAACAACGCCGCCGACGAACAGCCGGCATCCGCCGACAACCCGGTCACCCTGACCGTCACCACCTTCGGGACCATGGGGCTTGATGCCCTGTATGCGAAGTACGAATCCCAGAACCCGGGCGTCAAGATCCAGGCAACCAACATCGATACCGGCGGCAACGCACTGACCGACTGGAAGACCAAGCAGGCCGCCGGCGCCGGCCTGCCCGACGTGCAGGCGGTCGAGGAGGGATGGCTCGGGCAGGTCATGGCCGTCTCCGATTCATTCGCCGACCTGCGCGACTACGGTGCGGGCGAGATCTCCAGCCAATGGGTGGACTGGAAGGTCCAGCAGGCCACCGATGACGAAGGCCGAATCATCGGCTACGGCACGGACATCGGCCCCATGGGCCTGTGCTACAACGCAGACCTCTATAAGAAGGCCGGCCTGCCCAGCGAGCGCGACGCCGTCGTCGAACTCTTCGGAGGGGACAACGCCACCTGGGAGAAGTTCGTCGATGTCGGCAAGGACTATGTCAAGGCATCGGACGAGGCCTTCTACGATCAATCCGGATTCGTGTGGAACTCCATGGTCAACCAGCTCGGCGAGGGCTATTACAAGGCCGACGGAACCTTGAACATCGAAGGCAATACGCAGCTGCGCGAACGCTGGGATCTGCTGGCCGATGCGGCCTCCAACGGGCTGTCTTCCGGGCAGACCCAGTGGGACTGGGGCAAGGGCCAGGCGTTCATCGACGGTTCCTTCGCCACCATGCCGTGTCCGGGCTGGATGCTCGGAGTGGTCAAGGGGCAGATCGAGGGCGCCGGCGGCGATGCGGCCAGCGGCTGGGACTTCGCCGACGTCTTCCCCGGCGGCCCGGCGAACTGGGGCGGGACCTTCCTGACCGTGCCCACGACCTCGGAGCATCCGGCCGAGGCCGCCAAGCTGGCCCAGTGGTTGACCAGCGCTGAATCCCAGGCCGCCGCATTCGAGGAGGCCGGCGCCTTCCCGAGCAGCCTCGAAGCCCAGCAGTCCGAAGCGGTGACCGGCGCCAACGAGCTGACCAAGTTCTTCAACGACGCGCCGATCGGGACGATCCTGGCCAGCCGCGCCGAAGGAGTCAAGGCGCAGTTCAAGGGCCCGAACGACTCGGTCATCCAGGAGCAGGTCTTCGGCCCGGCAACCATCGCGCTGGATTCCGGAACCGATGGCCAGAGCGCGTGGAACGACGCCCTGTCGACCCTGAAAAACCTGGACATCAAGTAACGGCCGATGCAGCCGGGGCCCGGGTCCGCTGACCCGGGCCCCGCGGAAGAAGAGAACATTTTCATGAGCACCTTGACCAACAAGCCTCCCGGTTCCGGCACCGGACACCTCCGGAGGAAGGCGCGCCCCGCGAGCCCGACTCCGGAAAAGCTCCTAGAGGAGCGCCACTCCGGGCCGCAGCGGCGCCGCCACTTGTTCAGCCGGCTGGACTACAAGTACTCGCCGTACCTCTACATCTCGCCCTTTTTCATCCTCTTCGGACTCGTCGGGCTCTTCCCGCTGGTCTACACCTTCGTGGTCTCCATCAACGACTGGGATCTGCTGGGCGGGGCGGGGGACTGGGTGGGGCTGGAGAACTACGCCGCAGAGCTGTCCTCGCCGCTGTTCTGGAACTCCCTGTTCAACACGTTCAGCATCTTCCTGCTGTCGGCCATTCCGCAGCTGGTCATCGCGACATTCATCGCCGCGATGCTGGACCAGAACCTCCGCGCCAAGACCTTCTGGCGGATGAGTGTGCTGGTGCCCTATGTGGTGACCCCGGTGGCGGTCACCCTGATCTTCTCCAATGCCTTCGACGAGAAGTACGGCCTGATCAACAACCTGCTGCAGCTGGTCAACCTGGATCCCGTGGCCTGGAAGACCTCGGTGTTCCCGTCCCATCTGGCCATCGCCGCGATGGTGAACTGGCGCTGGACCGGATACAACGCGCTGATCCTGCTGGCCGCCATGCAGGCGGTTCCCCGGGAGCTGCACGAGTCGGCCGCGATTGACGGCGCGGGTATGCTGCGCAGGTTCTTCTCGATCACCCTGCCCGGCATCCGGCCCACCATGATCTTCGTGATCATCACGGCCACCATCGGCGGCCTGCAGATTTTCACCGAGCCCAAGCTGTTCAACGCCAGCAGCTCGGTGCCGGGCGGACCCGACCGCCAATACCAGACAACCGTGCTGTACCTGTGGGACCTGGCGTTCAACCGCGGGGACTTCGGCCGGGCCTCGGCCGTGGCCTGGATGCTGTTCCTGATCATCATCCTCATCGGCGTCGCCAACTTCCTGCTGTCCGGGAAGATCGCCTCCTCCGGAGAGAAGCGCGCAGGCCGCCGGCCCATGCGCCGCGGCAGGAATGCCAGCAGGCCTGGCATGACTGGCAAGCCTGCTGGCGGACAGGACATGACAGAAACCCGGAGGAGAGACCATGGCTAACCCACCCCTTGCCGCGGCACCGCCGCGGCCGCGGCGCAAGCGCCCGCGAAGCTTCACGACCGAGCGCCGGCCCGGGTTCCTGGTCTACGGCATCCTGCTCGCCTTCTTCCTGGGCAGCACCTACCCGCTGTGGTATTCGCTGGTCATCGGGTCCTCGGACCCGGGGGTTTTCGCCTCGGCCTGGCCCCCGCTGCTGCCCGGCGGCCAGTTCTGGCACAACGTAGCCGAGGTGTTCAACACCGTCGACTTCTGGGCGGCGCTGGGCAACAGCCTGGTGGTGTCCTCGGTGATCACGCTGTCGGTCGTGTCCTTCTCCACCTTGGCCGGGTACGCCTTTGCCAAGCTCCGGTTCCGCGGCCGCGAGGGCCTGCTGGTCTTCGTGATCGCGACCCTGGCGGTGCCCACCCAGCTGGGCATCATCCCGCTGTTCATGATGATGAAGGAATTCGGCTGGACCGGATCCCTGGGCGCCATCATGATCCCTACCCTCGTCACCGCGTTCGGCGTCTTCTTCATGCGCCAGTACCTGGTGGACAACATTCCCGACGAATTGATCGAGGCGGCCCGCGTGGACGGTGCCAGCATGATCGGCACGTTCTGGCATGTGGGGGTGCCCGCCGCCCGCCCGGCCATGGCGATCCTGTCGCTGTTCACCTTCATGACAGCCTGGACCGACTACCTGTGGCCCATGCTGGTGGCCCCGCAGAACCCCACGCTGCAGGTGGCGTTGAGCCAGCTGCAATCCGCCCGCTACGTCGACTACACCATCGTGATGGCCGGGGCCCTGATGGCCACCATCCCGCTGCTGGTGCTGTTCGTCGTGGCCGGCAGGCAACTTGTTTCCGGAATCATGGCAGGAGCTGTAAAGGGCTAATGACTCGACACCCATCCCACTCGTTCGCGTGGCCCGAGACCTTCATCTGGGGTTCGGCCACCGCAGCAGCACAGATCGAGGGCGCCGCCCATTCCCACGGAAAGGAGGATTCCATCTGGGATGCCTTCGCCCGCGTCCCCGGGGCCATCGCCGGCGGGGAGGACCTGGAAACCGCCGTGGACCACTACCACCGCTACCGCGAAGACGTCGCCCTGATGCGCGAGCTGCACCTGGACTCCTACCGGTTCTCCACCAGCTGGGCCCGGATCGTGCCGGGAGGACGGAGCGTCAACCCGCAGGGGCTGGACTTCTACTCGCGGCTGGTCGATGAGCTGCTGGAACACGGCATCCTGCCGTGGCTGACGCTGTACCACTGGGACCTGCCGCAGGCCCTGGAGGAGCGCGGCGGCTGGGCCAACCGCGACACCGCCTTCCGATTCCTGGACTATGCCGAGGCGGTCCATGCGAAGCTCGGGGACCGGGTCGCCCGCTGGACCACCTTCAACGAGCCCTTGTGCTCGTCGCTGATCGGCTACGCCGCAGGCGAGCACGCCCCGGGCCGGCAGGAGCCGGCCGCGGCGCTGGCCGCGGTGCACCACCAGCACCTGGCCCACGGGTTGGCCACCGCGCGGCTGCGCGACCTGGGAGCGGAGCACCTGGGGATCACCTTGAACCTGACCAACGCGGTGCCCGACAACCCCGCCGATCCGGTGGACCGGGAGGCCGCTCGCCGGATCGACGCCCTGTGGAACCGCATGTACCTGGACCCGATCCTGCGCGGGGGCTATCCGGCAGACCTGCTGGAAGACGTCGGCCACCTCGGGCTGAATGCGGTGATCCAGGACGGCGACGCGGCGCTGATCGCGCAGCCCATCGATTTCCTCGGGGTCAACCACTACCACGACGACAACGTGTCGGGGCATCCGCTGGCAGCCGGCGAACCGCAGGCCCTGGTTCCCACGAACTCGCCGAAAGCCTCCCCGTTCGTGGGCAGCGAGTACGTCACCTTTCCGACCCGCAACCTCCCGCGCACGGCCATGGGCTGGGAAGTGAATCCGCAGGGACTGCGCGTGCTGCTCAACCGGCTGCGGGACGACTATCCGAACCTGCCGCCGCTGTACATCACGGAAAACGGGGCGGCCTACGAGGACGCGGTCACCGCGCGGGGCACGGTGGAGGACCCGGAACGAGAGGAGTATATTTTCAGCCACCTGGACGCGGTGGCCGGGGCGCTCTCCGACGGGGTCGACGTACGGGGCTACTTCCTCTGGTCCCTGCTGGACAACTTCGAATGGGCCTGGGGCTACAACAAGCGGTTCGGCATCATCCACGTGGACTACCGGACGCAGCAGCGCACCATCAAGAACAGCGGCCGGGCCTATGCCGGGCTGATCGCCGCCAACCGTACAATGGCATGACGCCCGGGCCGGGGCGCGGACATCGATTCGTGCCCCGGCCCGCCCAACGCCTAGGATCGTCGAAGCCCCTGGAGTAAAGAGAACAAGCATGTCCGAACCACGCAAGCAGCAGCCGACGCTGGAGCTCGTCGCAGAACGCGCCGGCGTCTCCCGCGCCACGGTTTCCCGCGTCGTCAACGGCTCGGAGAAGGTCAAGCCCGAGGCGATGCGAGCGGTCGAGCAGGCGATCCGCGAACTGAACTACGTGCCCAACCGGGCGGCCCGTTCGCTGGCGCAGGGCCGGACCAACGCCATCGCGCTGGTGGTTCCCGAGAACACCGCGAAGTTCTTCGCCGATCCCTATTTCGCCAAGGTGGTCCAGGGCGCCGCGCAGTATCTGGCGGATACCGAGTTCATGCTGTCGCTGCTGCTGTCCACCGAATCCGATCCGGGGAAAACCACACGCTACCTGCGCGGCGGCAATGTTGACGGCGCGCTGGTACTGTCGCACCACGCAGCCGACCGTTCCTACGCGGACCTCGGCGGGCAGCTCCCGCTGGTGTTCGGCGGCCGGACCATGAGTACCGACCAGAGCGAAATCTTCGTGGTCGATATCGACAACATCTCCGCCGCGAAGCAGGCCACCGAAGTGATCATCGAACGCGGCCGCCGGCGCATCGCCACCATCGCCGGCCCGCAGGACATGGGGGCGAGCCTCGATCGCCTGACCGGGTTCACCCAAGCGCTGGCGGAGGCGGGGCTCGAACCGGCGGCGGTGCTGGAAGGCGATTTCACTCCCGACAGCGGACACGACCTGATGCGGCAGCTGGTCGATTCGGGCACGGACTTCGACGGGGTGTTCGTGGCCAGTGCCCAGATGGCCTTCGGAGCGTTGCAGGCGATGGCGGATGCAGGGCTCGGGGTTCCGCAGGATGTTTCCGTGACCACGGTGGACGATGACGCCTTCGCCCGCAATGCCACCCCGCCGCTGACCACGATTGCCCAGCATCCGGAGCGCCAGGGAGCGATCATGGCCGAGATCCTGATCAAGCGGATCAACGGCGAAAGCGTGCCCGAGTGGAGCATCATGGACACCGAGCTGATTCTGCGCGCATCGCATTAGCCGTCGGATATCCTGCCGCTCCGGCGGGAATACGGGGTACCGGTTAAAAAAGAATTCCCATTCTTTCGAATGGGAATCTATTGGTGCGCCCAAAGGGATTCGAACCCCTGACCTTCTGTTCCGTAGACAGACGCTCTATCCAGCTGAGCTATGGGCGCATATTTACTTGTTTGTCGCCTTGACGACTTGAATAACAATACACGAGATTCGACGGCGGCAAAAATTGAAAAGCCCAAAAGTGCCCGGTGTCACATTGATTCGGCTTCTTGTGCCGCGGCCTCCTGGCCGGACTCGTTTTCCAGGAGGCACTGGTAGAGGTTGTGGTCTTGCCATTCGCCTGCGATCTTCAGGTAGCGCGGCGCCATGCCGATCTGCTCGAAGCCGCATTTTCGCAGCACCGCTTGCGATGCGTGGTTGTGCAGCAGCGTGCCGGCCTCGATGCGGTGCAGGCCCAAGGCCGAGCCGGCGATCTGGCACATGGCGTGCACCGCAAAGGTTGCCAGGCCCCGACCTTGGTGCGCTGCGTCCATCCAGTATCCGAGGCTTGCGCTTTGGAATGGCCCGCGGACAACCCCGGAGAGGGTGAAGCGTCCGATGATGCGGCCCTCCGCAAAGAGCGCCGCCGGGTAGGCCAGCGCCGCCGCAAGGCTGTCGAGTTGGATGTCCAGAGTCCGCCGCTGTCCGGCCGGAGTGAAAAATTCTTCCGGGCGCTCGGGCTCCCAGGGGGCCAGGTGGGCCCGGTTGCGCAGGTAGGCGGCGGCCATTTCCCCGGCATCGCCAGCTTGGAGCAGGCGCAATGCTGCACCGTTGCCTGAAGTCACTGGAAAGTGCACGACACTCCTCGGGAAAGAAAAAAATTCCCACTCATTCGAGTGGGAATTTCAGTATGGTGCGCCCAAAGGGATTCGAACCCCTGACCTTCTGTTCCGTAGACAGACGCTCTATCCAGCTGAGCTATGGGCGCATATTCATTTGTTGTGATCCGCCGTGGCGAACCTCGAATAACTATACAGGTGGTTGCACGTGCGTACAAATCGAGAATTCGAATCCCTGGGAAATGGCAGATGAATGGTTTTATGAAGAAACCAAAAGGGTACCGGTCTACGTGACCTTCGTCACATTAACGCGGTGTTATGAATTGGCAAACCCCCGGAATTCCGGCGATCTCAACTATTTCAGTTTAGTCCACCTCGAGTCGTGAGGTTTGAGTCACAGGGTTTCGGGAAGTGCCACCCCCTAGCCTTGTTTTATCGCTAGTTCAGCCCAATGGAGGGAATCGATAATGAGCACGAGCTCGGATCAGAACGTAATCGACGCAGCGCCCACTTCGCATGTGAAGCTGGCGGCTTGGGTCGAGGAAGTTGCCGCACTGACGAAGCCGGATCGTGTTTATTGGGTTGACGGATCAGCTGAAGAGAACGACCGCCTGTGCGCCGAGCTCGTTGAAGCCGGCACCCTGGTCAAGCTGACCGACCCGAACTTCCCCAACTCCTACGCCGCATTCTCCGATCCAAAGGACGTTGCCCGCGTAGAAGAGCGCACCTTCATCTGCTCCGAAAAGGAAGAAGATGCGGGCTTCACCAACAACTGGGAAGACCCGAAGGTTATGAAGGAGCGTCTGAACGGCCTGTTCGACGGCTCCATGCGCGGCCGCACCATGTACGTGATTCCTTTCGTCATGGGTCCGTTGGATGCAGAGCAGCCAGCCTACGGTGTAGAGCTCACCGACTCCGCCTACGTTGTCACCTCGATGCGCATCATGGCCAAGATCGGCAATGAAGTACTGCGCAAGATGGAAGCAGAGAACGCTTTCTTCGTTCCAGCGCTGCACTCGATCGGCGCTCCGCTTGAGCCGGGACAGGAAGATGTCGCCTGGCCGTGCAACGAAGACAAGTGGATCGTGCACTTCCCTGAAGAGCGCGCCATCATGTCCTACGGCTCCGGCTACGGCGGAAACGCCCTGCTGGGCAAGAAGTGCTACTCGCTGCGCATCGCGTCGGCCATGGCCCGCGACGAGGGCTGGCTTGCCGAGCACATGCTCATCCTGAAGCTGACCAGCCCGCAGAACAAGTCGTACCACATCGCGGCAGCCTTCCCGTCGGCCTGTGGCAAGACCAACCTGGCGCTGCTGGATCCGACCATCGACGGCTGGAAGACCGAGACCCTGGGCGATGACATCAACTGGATGCGCATCGGCAAGGACGGCGAACTGCGTGGCGTGAACCCGGAGTACGGCCTGTTCGGCGTGGCACCGGGCACCGGCTGGTCCACCAACCCGAACGCCATGCGCGCCATCACCAAGGGCAATTCCATCTTCACGAACGTCGCGCTGACCGACGAAGGCGGCGTGTGGTGGGAAGGCATGACCGACGAGGCTCCTGCGCACCTGGTCGACTGGCTGGGCAATGACTGGACTCCGGAGTCCGGCACCAAGGCCGCTCACCCGAACTCCCGCTTCTGCACCCCGATCGACCAGGTCGACATGCTGTCGCAGGACTACTACTCGCCTAACGGCGTGAAGATCGATGCGATCCTGTTCGGCGGCCGCCGCAAGACCACCATCCCGCTGGTGACCGAGGCCCGCAGCTGGACCAACGGCATCTTCATGGGTTCGACCCTGTCCTCCGAGACCACCGCGGCAGCGGCAGGCGCCGTGGGCCAGGTCCGCCGCGACCCGATGGCCATGCTGCCTTTCATCGGCTACAACGCCGGCGATTACCTCAACCACTGGGACCAGATCTCGGGCAAGCTCAACCCGGAGCAGATGCCGAAGATCTTCCTGGTCAACTGGTTCCGTCGCACCCCCGAGGGCGGCTTCGCCTGGCCTGGCTTCGGCGACAACTCGCGTGTCCTGAAGTGGGCCGTCGAGCGCATCGAAGGCACCGCAGACGCCAAGGAAACCGCCATCGGCTACGTGCCGACCGGCGAAGCCCTTGACCTGACCGGCCTGGAAGGCTTCACCCCGGCAGACGTGGAAACCGCCGTTGCGGTGAACACCGACGAATGGCTGACCGAGGTCGAGAGCATCGAAGAGTGGTACGCCAAGTTCGGAGAGGCTCTGCCGGCTTCGCTGCGCGCCGAGCTTGATGGCCTGAAGGCCCGCCTGAACGCCTAGGTATGACAAGAAAATCCCCGGCTGCCCGCCATCTGCCCTTCGGGGCGGAGAACGGGTTGCCGGGGATTTTTTGCGCCCGCCGGGGTCGCTAGCCCAATTTCGGCTGGTGGAAGCGGTCCGCGGTGTAGACCAGGGCGCCAACTGCCACCGTGGCAGAGGCAAGCGCGGTGATCGAGAAGGCAACGGGGGAGTCCTCGCCGCTCAAGCCCACCAGCGGGGTGGCCACCGCGCCGATGAAGAACTGCGCGCAGCCCAGCAACGCGGAGCCTGACCCGGAAACTTCTCGGACTTCGGCCACGGCAAGCCCGGTGGTGTTTCCCATGGTGAAGCCCACCGAGGTCACCATGATGAAGATGACCGCGGCCAGGGCCAGGCTGCGCACCCCGAGCTGTGCCATGACAGCCATGGCGCAGCTGGACACGAGCAGGACGCCCAGCGCGATGCTGATGGTGCGGCGCAGCGGGACGCGGGTGGCGAGCCGGGCAGAGACCAAGCCGGCGGTGATCAAGCCGAGTGAATTGATGCCGAAGCACAGGGCGTAACCCTGCGGACTGAGCCCCATGACGTTTTGGTAGAGGAACGGGGAGGCCGAGACATAGGCCATCATGGCTCCGAAGGCGAAGGCGAACTGGACCATGTAGCCCACGAAGCGCGGCTTGGACAGGGCGATGCGCAGAGGCGCCAGGAAGTTTCCTGTCGAACGCTGGGGCTGCGGGTGGGTTTCCCGATAGATGCCGAAGGACCCCGCCGCCATCAGCAAGGCGATCAGGGAGATGAACCACAGCACCGTGCGGAAGCCTCCGAACTCGCCGAGTACCGAGCCGATCAACGGGGCCACGGCCGGTGCCACTCCGCCGAAGGTCATCAGCAGCGAGAAAATTCGGGCGGTCTGCATGCCCCGGGTGGTGTCCGCGACGATGGCCTTGGAAATCACCAGGCCGGCCGCGCCGCCCAGCCCCTGCAGGGCGCGGGCGATCGTCAGGGTCGTCAGCGTCGGCGCCACGGCGGCGACAATGGAAGCGACGACAAACAGCGCGGTGCCCCAGCGCAGCGGCTTGGCCCGGCCCAACCGGTCCGAGAGCGGGCCCCAGAAGATCTGGCCGAAGGCGATGCCCATCAAGAACGCCGTCAGCGTGAGCTGGATACCGGAGGCCGAGGTGGCGAATTCCCGGGTCATCGCCGGGAATGACGGCAGGTACATGTCGGTGGCCAGCGGGCCGGTGGTTCCGAGCAGGATCAGCAGGGCGAAAAGCGGCGGCGTCAGCCGCGAGCGTTCAGGGGCGTTGGGCATGTGCCAATTCTAGGGATCGTTGCAGATGAACCGGCAAAGATGACTGCGCAGCGCGGGATGAATAGCCCAAGGTCACAATCGGAGAACAGTTTTCACACGCCCGCGCAGGTGGGTGCAAAATCAACTAACTGTGAAAAGATGAAGTTATGGTTTTGGCACGATTGATTCTCGGGCTGCTGTGCTTGTCGCCGATGACCGGCTACGAGCTCAAGAAGCACTTTGATTCCTCTATTAACCACTTCTGGAATGCAGACAAGGCGCAGATTTACCGCACCTTGGCCCAGCTGGTGGACCAGGGGTACGCCACGGTGCGCACCGTCCCGCAATCGAACTACCCGGACCGGCAGGAACACCACATCACCGAGGCCGGCAGGGAAGTGCTGAACCAGTGGCTTTCCAGCGGGGCCGCCCGGTCCCCGGAGCGCGACCCGTTCATGGGGCAGGTCTTCTTCGCCGCGGAGCTGGAGCGGGATGGCATCGAGCAGCTGCTGATCGAACGCCGACAGGCTACCCAGTACGTGCTGGACGACTACCTTTCCCAGCGCGAGGGGATTGATATGCGTGCCGCCGCGGACCGCCGCAGCTTCCTCATGGCCGCGACCTTGGACCATGCAATCAGACAACAGGCCGCCGAGCTGGAATGGCTAGACGCAGTATTGGAGCATTTGCCATGACCTCTGCCAACGACCAGGGAAAGAACCAGACGCCCAAGCCGGCGCGGGATGCGACCGATTATCCCGAGATGCATCCCGCGCGCCGCAAGCCCGAGGACAGCGGCCCCG
Organism: Glutamicibacter protophormiae; assembly: GCF_014647495.1. Taxonomy (GTDB): domain Bacteria; phylum Actinomycetota; class Actinomycetes; order Actinomycetales; family Micrococcaceae; genus Glutamicibacter; species Glutamicibacter protophormiae. The sequence goes on along the minus strand of NZ_BMPH01000015.1, from coordinate 33,730 downwards.
TGCAGACCCTGGTTTTCCTTCACGGGGGCAACGTGGGCAACTGGAGCTGGGATCCCCAGGTGCTGGCCTTCAGCGACTTCAACATCCTCACCCTGCACCTTCCCTCCTTCGGCGCCCGGTTCGAGGAAAAATGGGAAGGCCTGGACTCCGCGGCGGACGATGTCGCCGCGCTGATCGCGGACGAGGTGTCCGAAGGCGGCGTGCACTTGGTGGGCATGTCCCTGGGCGGAGTCATTGCCCTGCATGTGGCCGCGCGGCACCCGGAACTGGTTGATTCGGTGTTCGTCACCGGTGTGTCCGTCGCGCCGCCGGGAACCGCGGCGAAGGCGGTGCAGCGTATGCAGCTCAAGCTGATCGGCAGCGAGTGGTACTGGAAGTTCCAGGCCGGGGCCTACGGCATGGTGGACAATGAACGCGAGTTGTTCGCCGAGCACGGAGTCAAGCTCAAGCCGGAGAACATGCGTGCGGTCATGGGTGATCTTGACACCGGAGGGCTGCCGGCGGACCTGTCCGCATATTCCGGTCCGGTCCTGCTGCTGGCCGGCGCCAGTGAGCCGAAGTTCGTCCAGCGTTCCTTCCCGGCCATTGGCGAGGCCCTGCCGCAGGCGGCCATCCGCGTCGTGCCCGGCATGCACCACCAGTGGAACATCGAAAATCCGCTGCTGTTCAACTCGGTGCTGCGCCGCTGGATCACCGGACAGCAGCTGCACCAGGTGCTGCGCGAGCCGGTGGAGCCCAAGCTGCGCGGTGCCTCGTTCAAGCGCACCTCCACCCTGGAGGAAATCGACCCGCAGGATGCCGAAGATACCGCCGCCGATGCGGTTCCGGAAACGGTAGCCGAGGCCGGAAAGCCCGGTGCGGAAGCCAAGGCCAAGGGCTTCGCGGAGCGGCTGGATCCGCGCAAGCTGGACCCGAGAAAGCTCGACCTGAAGCACGCGTTGTCCAAGAAGCCCCCGGTGGCCAAGCGGCCCACCGACTCCGACGGCCCCGCCGCCGACTAGTTTTCCGGCAAACAGAACAGCCCGGACTGGACCCCCATATGGCCAGTCCGGGCTGTTCCGGTCTTAGTGGGCTTCGCGCCTTAGGCTGCGAGCCATACGTCCGGTCCGAAGACCTCGTAGTGGATGCGCTCGGCCGGAACACCGGCGGCCAGCGCCTGCGAGCGCACCGCGTGCATGAAAGGCAGCGGGCCGCAGAGGTAGACCTGGCTGTCGGCGGTCAGCGCCTCGGTGAGGTCCATGTAGCCGGCCTTGGCGTCCAGCCCCTCGGGCAGCTCGCCGCGCTCGAACCAGGTGCTGATCTTGGCGTTGGGCAGCTGGCCCAGCGATTCGAGCATCTGCTCGCGCAGCGGCCAGGAAGCGAATTCCTGGTCGGCGTGCAGCACGGTGATCTCGCGGGTGGAGCCCGCGGCGGCCAGGGTCTGCAGGGCCGCGGCGCTCGGGGTGCAGCCGATGCCGGCGGTGGCGATGACCAGCGGGGAGCCCTCGGTGTCGATGACCAGGTCGCCGTACGGGTTGGACAGCTCCACGACGTCCCCGACCTTCAGCGAGTTGTGCAGCACCGGGGTGAACTCGCCGTCCACGTCCAGCTTCACGGTGACGGTGCGGCGCGTGGTGGACTGGACGTCGTTGCTCAGGGTGAACTGGCGGACCTGGCGGATGCCGTCGGTCATCGGCATGCGCATGGAGACGAACTGCCCCGGCTTGGCGACGGTGGCGGCGGTGTCATCGGCTGGTTCGAAGCTGAAGCTGACCGAATCCACGCCGGTCTCGGTGCGCTCGACGAGCTTCCAGTTGCTGTAGATGGTGGCATTGGCCTGCTGGGCGTAGAGGCCCTTTTCGATCTTGATCAGGGCCTGGGCCATCAGCCAGTACACCTCGGTCCAGGCGTCGGCGATTTCCGGGGTCAGCGCGTCGCCCAGGTCTTCGGCGATGGCTGCGAACAGGTGCTCATAGACGATTCCGTACTGCTCCTCGACGACGCCCAGCGAGGTGTGCTTGTGGGCGATGCGGGCCAGCATGGTCTCCGGGGTGGTTTCCGGGTTGTTCACCAGGTAGGTGGCGAAAACGGCGATGGAACCGGCCAGCGCCTGCTGCTGGGTTCCGTTCTTCTGGTTCGAGCGGGAGAACATGCCATCCAGCAGCTCCGGTCGGGCGGCGAACATGCGCTGGTAGAACTTCGGGGTGATGCTCGAAATTCGTTCTGCGATGATCGGCAGCGTTGCTTCAATGACCGGGCGGGACTGGGTGGACAGCATGGTGTATCTCCTCGGAGAGTGTCTGGTTTATCTTGCATTTGAAATGCAAGATTTATGCTTTAAGTTCTACGCGACGTAGAAACGAATTGCAAGTTGAGCTGCGCCACATCCGGAAAAGCAGGGTTTGACTGGTATTTTTGCGGCGCGGAAAAATTACGCGCTGCGTCGCACAGTGGGGAAGGGCAGCAAGGTGATGGCCGGCGAGGTCTCGCAGATCTCCTGCACGGTCAGCGGATCAAGGGCCGCGTAGAAGGCCTCGCGGGCCGCGCGCAGGGCGCCGCGCAGGCGGCAGCCGCCGGCCAGCGGGCAGTTGCCGCTCGCGTCGTGGTCGGTGCAGTCAACGACGTCTTCGCGCTTGTCCAGCGTGCGCAGCAGGGTGCCGACCGAGGTCTGCAGTCCGGTCTGGGTAATCGAGGCGCCGCCGTTGCGGCCGCGCACGACGTCCAGCACCCCCAGGGTGCGCAGTTCCAGGACCGCCTTGGTGACGTGGTTATAGGGCACCGCAACCAGGTCCGCGATCTCTCGGCTGGTCAGCTGGCCCGCTCCGGGCGCGCCCAGCACCATGACGGTCCGCAGGCAGACATCGGCAAAGGCGCTGAGTTTCATGTTCTCCAGTCTACGACGACGCCCTCCGGCCGGTCAGCGGTGTAGCTCACTGCTGGGTGGCCGGAGGGCGTGGAAGTTGTCGCGGCAGGCGCCTCCCGTCGCGGGCGCGTGCTAGCGGGCGTTGGACCAGACGGCCTCCGCCGCTTCGGCGGCGGGATCCTCGAAGGTCCACTCGCCGCCCGGCTCGGCCGGCATCACGTAGGGCTGCACGATGGCCAGCGCGGCGCCGGCCTTGTGCTCGGCGACCACGTGGATGGCGTCCTGGTCGTTCTCCTGGAGCAGCACGTCGGAGGCGATGGCGATGGCCTCGAAGTGGGCTCCCTGCTGGCTGAGCACCTGAACCAGATCCGCGGCCATGGCCTCGGTGTCGATGTCGGCGTCCGGGTCCTCGGGGTCGTCGGTCGGCGGGACGGCAATCAGGCGCAGCTCGCCCTCGTCGGAACCGTCCTGCGGCTCCAGGCCGATGGCGAAGGGCAGGAAAACGCCCTGCTCTTCCAGCTGCTCGCGGGCCACGCCCAGCGCGGTGCTCAGCACCTTGTTCAGCGCGTCCTTGACGCCCTCGTCCAGTGATTCGAAGTTCATGGCTTTCCCCTAGTCGGTTGGCTGTTCTTGGCGCACGATCGCCAGTACGGCGTCGCGGATCGGTTCGATGACTTCCGCACTCGCACCCTCGCCGTTGAAGCGCAGGTACGGTTCGGTGTTCGACGGGCGCAGGTTGATCCACCAGCTGCCGTCGGCGGCCGCGATGGTGGTGCCGTCCATGGTGAAGATCTCGACGGGCTGGCCCTCGAAGTGGGCCACGACCCGGGCGGTCGCCCCGGCCTTGTCCTGGACTTCGGAGTTGATCTCCCCGGTGGCGACGTAGGGCTCGTACTCGGCGCCCAGCTGGGACAGCGGCAACTCCTGCCCGCCCAGCGCGGCCAGCACGTGCATGGCGGCCAGCATGCCGGTGTCGGCATTGTAGAAGTCGCGGAAGTAGTAGTGCGCGGAGTGCTCGCCGCCGAAGACCGCGCCCTGGGTGGCCATCTCCGCCTTGATGAAGGAGTGCCCCACGCGGGTCATCACCGGGGTGCCTCCGGCGCGGGTGACGAACTCCGGCACGGCCTTGGAGGTGATCAGGTTGTGGATGACCACCGGGCTTGCCTCGCCGGCCGCCTGCACGCGGGCGATCTCCCGCACGGCCACCAGCGCGGTGATCGCCGAGGGGGACAGCGGCAGGCCGCGCTCGTCGATGACGAAGCAGCGGTCCGCGTCCCCGTCGAAGGCCAGGCCCAGGTCCGCTCCGTGCTCCAGCACCGCGGCCTGCAGGTCCCTGAGGTTCTCCGGCTCCAGCGGGTTGGCCGGGTGGTTCGGGAAGGTGCCGTCCAGCTCGAAGTACAGCGGCACGATGTCCAGCGGCAGGCCCGGAAGCACCGCGTCGCCGAGCACCGCCGGGGTGGTCAGCCCGCCCATGCCGTTGCCGGCGTCCACCACGATCTTCAGCGGGCGGATGGCGGACAGGTCGACCAGGCTGCGCAGGTAGCCGGAGTAGTCGGCCAGCACGTCGCGGCGGGCGACAGAGCCCTGCGGGGCGTCCCCGGAGACCGGCAGCCCCTCGTCAAGATACTGCTGGGCCAGGTCGCGGATCTCGAACAGCCCGGTGTCCGAGGAAATCGGCAACGCGCCGGCCTTGGACATCTTGATGCCGTTGTACTGGGCCGGGTTGTGGCTCGCGGTGAAGACGACGCCGGCGGCATCCAGCTGGCCGGAGGCGAAGTAGAGTTCGTCGGTGGAGATCTGCCCCAGCATCACCACGTTGGCTCCACGGTAGGTCGCGCCGCGCGCGAAGGCCTCGGAGAACTCCGCGGAGGACGGGCGCATGTCGCCGCCCACCAGCACGGTGTCCCCGGACAAACCCAGGATGTCGACGAAGGCCGCGCCGATGGCCTCCACTGCTTCGGCGTTCAGCGACTGTCCGACGATGCCGCGCACGTCGTAGGCCTTGAAGCTCTGGCTCAGGTCAATTTCTTCACTCACAGGATTCAGCCTACCGGCTGGAGCGGCGCGCGGGCCGGTGGATGACGCCGTGGACCATGGGAAATGCCTTACATTCCAGGCGCGCGCCGGGCCGCGGATCCCCAGCGCGGGTGCGGTGCGGGCAATTCGTGGGTTGGAACTGAAATACTGGTGCCATGGATGCCTCACTGCACTCGGACCTGCTGACCTCCGCCACGGCCAAGCTGCGCGCCCTGGTGCGCAACCCGGACGCGCAGTTCCACGACGGCCAGTTCGAAGCGATCAGCGCGCTGGTCGCCCAGCGCCGCCGCGCCCTGGTGGTGCAGCGCACCGGCTGGGGCAAGTCCGCGGTGTACTTCATCGCCTCGCTGCTGCTGCGCGAGCAGGGCTACGGGCCGACGCTGATCGTCTCCCCGCTGTTGGCGCTGATGCGCGACCAGGTGGCCGCCGCCGAACGCGCCGGCGTGCGCGCCGCGGCCATCAACTCCGCGAATGTGCTGGAGTGGCGCGAAATCCTGGACAAGCTGCAGCGCGACGAGATCGACGTGCTGCTGGTTTCCCCGGAACGGCTGAACAACCCCTCCTTCCGCGAACAGCAGCTGCCGATGCTGCTGAACCGGCTGGGCCTGCTGGTGATCGACGAGGCGCACTGCATCTCCGACTGGGGGCACGACTTCCGCCCCGATTACCGCCGCATCCGCGACCTGATCAACCGGCTGCCGGCCGGGCTGCCGGTGCTGGCGACCACCGCGACGGCCAACTCCCGCGTGGTGGAGGACGTGGCCGAGCAGCTGGCCGGGGGAGAGGGCGACGTGTTCACCCTGCGCGGCACGCTGGCCCGCGACTCGCTGCGCCTGGGGGTGCTGCGCCTGCCCTCGCCGCGCATGCAGCTGGCCTGGCTGCTGAGCCACATCGAGGACTTCACCGGTTCGGGCATCATCTACACGCTGACGGTCTCCGCGGCGGAGGACATCGCCCGGATGCTGCGCGAAGCCGGCCACCAGGTGGCCGCCTACACCGGCCGCACCGATCTGGAAGAGCGCGAGCGGCTGGAACAGGCCTTGAAGGCCAACGAGGTCAAGGCCCTGATCGCCACCAGCGCGTTGGGCATGGGATTCGACAAGCCGGACCTGGGGTTCGTCATCCACATCGGCGCGCCCAGCTCGCCGGTGGCCTACTACCAGCAGGTCGGCCGCGCCGGCCGCGGCAGCATCAACGCCGACGTGCTGCTGCTGCCGGGCGCCGACGATGCGGAGATCTGGGAGTACTTCGCCACCAGCTCCATGCCTGACCAGGTGCGCGCCACCGCGGTGCTGGAGGCGCTGGGCCAGGCCGACGGCGCGATGAGCGTGCCGGCGCTGGAAAGCGCGGTGAACCTGCGCCGCTCGCCGCTGGAACTGCTGCTGAAGGTGCTGGCCGTGGACGGCGCCGTGGAACGCGTGGCCGGCGGCTGGATGCGCACCGACCTGCCCTGGTCCTATGATGCGGACCGCTACAAGCGCGTGGCCGCGAGCCGCGTGCACGAGCAGCGGCTCATGATCGACTATGAGAACACCCGCGGCTGCCGCATGGAGTTCCTGACTACGTCCCTGGACGATCCGCGCTCCGCGCCGTGCGGACGCTGCGACAACTGCGCCGGCGCCTGGTACGACGACCATATTCCCGAGGAATCCAAGGACAACGCGCAAAACGCGCTGGGCCGCGCCGGGGTGAGCATCGAGCCGCGCAAGCTCTACCCGTCGGGGCTGAACCGTCTGGGTCACACGCTCAAGGGCAAGATCCCGGAGGACGAGCAGGTCTCGATCGGCCGGGCGCTGGCCCGACTGACCGACCTGGGCTGGGGCAACAGGCTGCGCCAGCTCTTCGCCGATCCCGCCGACCACCCGATCGACAAGGCCATGTTCGAGGCCTGCATCAAGGTGCTATCGGAATGGAATTGGGACCAGCGCCCGGTGGGGGTGGTGGCCATGCCGTCCTCAACCCGCCCGCAGCTGGTCACCTCTCTCGCCCAGCAGCTGGCCTCCGTGGGGCGCTTGAGGTACCTGGGCCAGCTGGAGTATCGCGGGATGCCGCCGCAGAACGGCCCGGGTGGGAACTCGGCCTTCCGCGTCGCGGCGGTGGCTGATGCCTTTGAGATCCCGGAGCCGCTGGAAGCCCTGCTGGCCGATGCGCCGGGCCCGGTCATGCTGGTTGACGACCTGACCGATTCGCGATGGTCGCTGGCCATGGCCGGCAGGGCTTTGCGCATCGCCGGGGCTCCCGGTGTTTTGCCTTTCACTTTGGGAATCGCTGGGTAAATGTTCAGTTAAACGAAGTACGCTGGATGTATGGATTTTTTCATCTGGCTCATCGTCGTCATCGCCGTGATTGGCCTGGGCTACCTCGGACTGCAGTCGCTTCGCAAGAAGAACTCCGCGGAAGTTGCCCAGGCGATGACGCGTGAGGCCGCGCAGGCCGCCAACGCGAAATTGGACGATGCCTCGCGCAACGCCATCTATCGCAACCTTGCCAAGGGCGATGTCATGGGCGCGGTGCAGAACTACCGTGCGGTCACCGGAGACACGGTGAAGAACTGCGTTATCGCGGTGCGCAGCCTCGACAAGTATCCGCAGACCGCCCCTGCCAAGGAGCTTCCCGTCAGCGAGGAAGAAATCCAGGAGCTGCGCGAAAAGCTTGAAGCGCAGACCGCCATCGATGAGGGAACCCCGGCCGCGGAATCCAAGGACGCCGAAGTGCTGCCGGTGGCCGACCCCGTGCCTTCCGAGGATTCCTGGGTGATCCCGCAGGAATGGCATGAACAGTTCGGCTCCGAGTCGGAGCCAAGCGCCACCCACTTCAAGATGGCGTTCGAAGTCGACGGCGAACAGCGGGAATTCTCCAGCGAGCAGCTGCCTCCCAACGAATACGACCAGCTGTTCTCCATGCTGCGCGACTCGAACTTCTCCGGCGCGGCAAGCGTCCTGCACGGCTACACGGGGCTTCCGCTGGAAGACCTGGAACGGATGATCGCTTCCTCGCCGATGTCCGGAGACAACATCCAGGGCAATGTGGCGGACTTCCGTTTTGAGGGCCAGGGTCCCGACGGACCGGTGCACTTCGACGCGGCTGATCTTCCTGAATCCGAACGCGAAGCGCTGTTCGACGCGATCTCCGACAACGACCTGCAGGGCATGACGGACATCATCGCCCGCCATACCTCGCTGCCCGAAGATATCGTGCAGAACATGCTGCGCACCTTCGTCAAGCGCCAGGACTAGCGCCAGCCTCGCACTGCTGGGAGATCCATGAACGTCCGGGGCGCGCCATTGTGCCGGCGGACATGACTCATTAGTCTGTATTCCACATTTCTCTGCAACGAGTTGTGGAAGGGGGAGCGACCATGTCAGACGAGAAGGAGAACGGTTCCCAGCCGGGCGAGCCGAACGGCGACGACGCACTGCGCAATGAATTGCTCAATGCAGAAGCCGCCAAGAAGCTCAAGCAGGCCGAGGACCAGGTCAAGGAGACCGCCCACGACGTTGAACGCAATCTCAAATAGCTGGTGCTTCGTCAAAACCCCGGGTTTCAGCCCGGGGTTTTCGCGTAGTTGGCGGTGGTGCGCCGCAGGCCGGCGAGGTTGTGAAACCGCCGTGTGGCAAATCCCCTGAAGCGTTCCGACCAGCTGATTTCTTCAAGCAAATAAGCTTTAAATGCACCTACCCAGCGCACGAGACCCGGCACTACCTAGTTTGCCTTTGGGAACTACCTAGTTTTAGCGATTTGGTCGATATTCCTTGCCTCGGCGCGAAATGAACGGTAATCTCAGAAGTGCGTTAAGCGGTTGACTGGACATTATGGGGATGCTTCTGGTTGCTGGAGCACTTGGTTGGGGGACCGGGTGTTCACCGTGTAGGCCCCGCGGGATTCTCAAGGATTTCGCGGGGCTTAACCATTTAAGTCGGAGAATGCCCTGGATGCGCCGAGGCGCCGCGCCTCCGAAGCCGGGCCAGGGCCTTCGGGCAGAAGCTAGTTAAAAGTAAAACCCCCTAGTCACCTAGGGGGTTTTCGGCGGACACGGGGGGATTTGAACCCCCGGTCGAGTTTAACCCCGACCCTTCATTAGCAGTGAAGTCCATTCGGCCGCTCTGGCACGTGTCCATCCGCTGTTTCCAGCAGAATTAAGCCTACCCGAAGATGGGCGCGTGTTCCAAAACGAGGCTCCTACCTGACTTGGCGCCACAGGAATTCGTAGCTGGTCGCCAGCATTTTTGCCGTGGACTCGTTGTCCGTCGACCCGGCATGGCCGCCACCGGATGGTTCGTGGTAACGCACATTCTCGATACCCAGATCCATCATCTTGGCCGCCATGACCCTGGCCTGCGACGGCCCCACGCGGTCATCCGAGGTCGTCGTCCAGATCAGCGACGCCGGGTAGTCGTCATTAGGGTGCGGCTGGTCGGAGAGCCGGTGCACCGGGGAGAAGGTGCGCAGGAACTTCCAATCCTCCGCGACCTCGGGATCGCCGTATTCGGCAATCCAGGAATGGCCGGCAGCCAGCTGGGTGTAGCGCTGCATGTCCAGCAACGGGACCCCGCAGGAGATCGCGCCGAACAGCTGCGGGTATCCGGTGATCATGTTGCCCATGAGCAGCCCGCCGTTCGAGCGTCCGGTAGCCGCCAGATGCGCCCGCTGGGTCACTCCGCGGGCCACCAGGTCCTCGGCGATGGCCGCGAAGTCCTCGTAAGCGCGGTGGCGATTTTCGCGCAGCGCAGCGCGGTGCCAGTCCGGGCCGTATTCTCCGCCGCCGCGGATGTTGGCCATGACGTAGACCGGTCGGCGGCCGGCCGCGGTGCTGCGGCTGAGCCAGCCGGCGCCCATGGCCGGTGCATAGCCGGGAGTCATGCTGTGCTGGAATCCGCCGTATCCGTCCATGAGCACCGGGTTCTTCCCGTCCAGCGGCATCTCCCGGGCAGATACCTGGAAATACGGCACCTTGGTGCCGTCGGCGGACCGGGTGAAATGCTGGGTGACTTCGAAGCCCGATGCGTCGAAACGTTCGGGCGAGGTCTTGACGACGCCCTGGCCGCCTGTCACGGTGCCGCGCAGCAGCGTGGTCGGGGTGGTGAAGCCGGTAACGGTCATCCAGTAATCGTCCGGGTGCTCGGCATCCTCGTCGTCCACTGCTGCCACCGAGACGCTGAGCATCGGGTCTTCCAGCGGGAGGGTCGACTGATCAAAATTCTTGATCAGATCGATGACGCGGACCTCTGCGGCCACGTCCTTCAAGACCGTCAGCAGCAGGAAGTTCGCGGTGAAGCTCAGCGACTGCAGCGAGGTTGCGGGATCCGGGGTGAACAGCAGCCGCTCCAGCGCACCGTCCTCCAGGAAGGCATCCAGCTTGGCCAGCGCCAGCGAACCGGCGGGAATCATCTGGTCCTGGTGAGTCCAGTCGGTCTGCGGGGCCAGAAGCAGCCACTCGCGATGCAGGCTGACCTCCACATCGGTGGGCACATCGATGGTCCGATGCTCCGCACCGTGCAGCACCCCAGTGCGCGAATTGTAGAAGTCGATGGCATCGGTGGTGATGATCCGCTCGAATCCCGGGGTGGAGTCGAAGTAGCCGAAGGCGGCCACGTGCCCCAGATCCACCTCGTAGACGACCTCGGCGGCTTCCAGATCCGCCCCGCGGGCAAGCCGGCGCAGGGTGCTGGCGTAGGTGGAGCGTGTCGTGTTCGCCTCGGTGGTGGCGGAGCCGACCAGCAGGGTGTCCGCATCGATCCACGAAACGTTGGTCTTGGCCACCGGCAGGTCGAATCCGTCCTCAGGGAAGCTGAGGGTTTCCAGATCGAACTCGCGTACCCGCACCTGGTCGCCGCCGTCGGGGCTGAGCCGGATCAGGGCGCGGCGATGCGGCTCGCCCTGCGCGGGGCGCAGCAGCTGCGAGCCGGCGAAGTGCCACTGCCTGCCTTCCTGCTCGGCGTAGGCGTCGAGGTCCAGCAGGGTCTCCCACCGTGGCGACTCGCTGAGGTAGGAATCCCAGGTGGTGCGGCGCCACAGGCCCAGGCGGTGTTCAGCGTCGCGCCAGAAGTTGTAGTAGTGGTTCCCGCGCTTGGTGACCATCGGGATGCGGTCCTGGGAATCCAGCACGGTCTTGATGCCGTGGACGGTGCCGTCGAACTCGGCATCGCACAATTCGGCGTCGGTTCGCTCGGTTTGCCGGCGGACCCAGTCCAGGGCGGCTTCGTCGTGGATTCCCTCCAGCCATGAGTAGGTGTCGGGCAGATGGGCGGCGGTGGCGGCGCGGTCAGTCATGCTCACAGTCTAAGGCGCGGTGCGGGGCGGCCGCCGGAGGGTAATACCCTAGGAGTGTGAGCACCTTGACGCAGAACCCCCGACCCGAGTTCAGCCTGGCCATCGTCGGAGCCGGGCCGCGCGGCACCAGTGTTGTCGAGCGCCTGGCGGCGCTGGCCCTGCGGCTTCCCGACGCGGCGGTGCGGGTGCGGGTGACAGTCTTCGATTCCTGCCGCCCGGGCTCGGGCCACGTCTGGGACCCCAAGCAGTCGGATCACTTCCTGATGAACACCCCGGCTTCTTTCCCCACGGTCGCCCCGGAACGGCGTGGTAGCGAGCCCGGGCTGAGCTTCCGCCAGTTCGTCGCCGCCCAGGGAGACGGAAAACGGATGAGCGAAGCCCATGCTGCGCAGCTGCACGAAATCCAGGATGGCACCTATCCCGCCCGGGCGCTCTACGGTGAATACCTGGAGCACGTGTACGACAGCAGCGCAGCGGTGCTTGCCGCCCACCCGGGTTTCGAGATTTCCCATGTTCAGGCCGAGGTCGTTGCCGTGCGCCCCGAAGCGAACGGCTACCGCGTGGAATTCCGTCGCGGCCCGTTGGGACAGGGAGCGGCGGAAAGCTTGGAAGCCGACGGCGTGGTGCTGGCGCTGGGGCACCAGAGCGCGGAACTGAACCCGTGGCAGAAGCAGCTGCAGCGCTCGGCGGCCCAGTCCGGCGCCACCTACCTGCCGCCGAACGTCCCCGCAGACCTGGACTACTCGCAGTTCGCCGCCGGCCAGCCCGCATTGGTCAGGGGGCTGGGGCTGAACTTCTTCGACGGCATGGCGGAGCTGACCGCCGGCCGCGGAGGCATCTTCCGTGAGGTCAGCGACGAGCCGGGCCTCCGGTTCGAGTACGTGGCCTCCGGGCGCGAACCCCAGCTGGTTGTCGCTTCGCGCCGCGGGACGCCGTACTGGGGCAAGCCTGTGGTGGACCAATTCATCCCGGAAGAGATCAGCCTGCACTACTTCGACGCGGGGGAGCTGATCGGCAAGCTGGCCGAGTCGCGCGCCGGAAACCCGGAGGCGGCGCTGGTCTTCTCCCGCCACATCTGGCCGAGCCTGCACCGCGACATCCTGCTGGCCTATTACCGGCAGTGCGCCGTGAACTGCGACGGCCGCTGGGATGTCCCGGCCGTCGACTTCATCCGCTCGCTCGAAGCGATCCTGGACGCAGAGCACCACGAGGGCAGCCAGGTCTGGCTGGGCAAGCTGCGCGAATTCATTGCAGGCTTCCCGGAGATCGAATGGCTGGATGTGCCAGCACTGGCCCGGCCCTTCGACGAGGTGGGCTTCGAATCCAGCGAGCAATTCCAGCAAGCGGTGCGCGACTACATGCAGGACAACGCCCGGCGCAGCGCCGGCGGGCTGGAAGATCCGCTCTCCCGCGCCATCATGACCATGAACCTGGGCCGCATGGTGATCAAGGACCTGGTGGCCATGGGAATCCTTGACGAGCAGTCCCGCATCGAGGAGGTGCAGGCTCACTTCGAGCCGCTGGTCGAAGGCCTGTCCTCCGGCCCGCCGCTGCAGCGCATCGAGCAGCTGCTGGCGCTCTCGCGCGCCGGACTGGTGACCTTCGTCGGGCCGGAACCCGAGTTCGGTTTCGACGAGGTCAATGGCCAGTTCACCGCCTCGTCGCCGTGGGTGGACTCCGAGGTGCACACGGCGCGGACGCTGTGCGAGGCGATGATGCCGGCAAACCGGGTCCTGCAGAACGACACCCCGCTGATCACCCAGCTGTTGGCCGAGCATGTGGCCCGGGTGCACACCTGGAACAACGCCGAGGGCGAGGTGCTGCCGGGCAGCGGCTTCGACGTGGTGGGACAGCCCTACCGGCTGGTCAACAGCGAGGGGATGGCGCACCGGGGGATCTTCGTGTTGGGCCTGCAACTGTCGTCGGTGCAATGGGGCACGGCCATTGCCGCCCAGGCCGGGAAGACCGAGAGTCCTGCAGCCAGAACCCTGCAGGACGCGCAGTATGTGGTCAACGAGGTCGCACGGCTCGTGGGGCTTCCCTACAATGAGCTGCAACTGGAGCATGGGGCACCCGCACACGAGATGCAGCCGTAGCGGTTGGGGGAACCGGCGGGCATGAAAAAACCTCCGGAACTCGGGAAACCGAGAACCGGAGGTTTCTACTCACGCGGATGGTATGGGATTTGAACCCATGAGACGGGGTTGCCGCCTACTGGTTTTCAAGACCAGCTCCTTCGGCCGCTCGGACAACCATCCAACCCGAAAAATTATACGGCATGAATAGCTAGGGACAGGAATTGGCAACGATGAAGGACGTTATGAAGGCCTATATTTACCGCGAAGCCGGAGGCCCGGAAGTGATCGAAGTCCAGCAGCGCGAAGCGCCTGCCGCGGGCCCCGGAGAGGTGCTGATCAAGACCGCGGCGTTCGGGCTCAACCGGGCCGATGTCCAGCAACGCCGGGGAGTCTACCCGCCGCCGCCCGGTGCCAGCGACATTCCCGGTCTGGAGGTTTCCGGAACCATTGCCGCACTGGGCGAGGGGGTCACCGGATGGAACCTCGGGGACAGGGTCGCCGCGCTGCTGGCCGGCGGCGGCTACGCCCAGTACGTCAACGTCGCCCAAGAGCTGCTGATCCGCATGCCGGAAGACCTTTCCTTCACCGACGCGGCAGCGCTTCCCGAAGTGGCCGCCACCGTAGTCTCCAACCTGTTCCTGGAAGGCGGGCTGCGCCAGGGGCAGAGCCTGCTGGTCCACGGCGGTGCCGGAGGCATCGGCTCCATGGCGATCCAGCTGGCCAAAGCCGCCGGTGCCACCGTCTACGTCACCGCCTCCTCGGCCGAGAAGCTGGAATACTGCGCGCGGCTGGGCGCGGACGCGGGAATCAACTACAAGGACGAGGACATCCTGGAACGCGTCAAGGAGCTGACCTCCGGCCGCGGGGTGGACCTGATCCTGGACGTCGTGGGCGCCAAATACCTGCAGCTGAACCTCAAGGCGCTCGCCGTCGGGGGCCGGCTGGTGGTGATCGGCCTCCAGCAGGGTGCCAAGGCGGAGCTGAATCTGGGACTGCTGCTGGCCAAGCGCGCCAGGATCATCGGCACCACGCTGCGGGCGCGGCCGCTACCTGAGAAATCCGAAATCATCCGGGAAACCGTACGGCGCGTGCTGCCACTGCTGTCGGCAGGCAAGCTCGAGCTGAACGTCTCCAAAACCTACGATTTCTCCGAACTGGCTAGGGCCCATGAGTATTTCGACTCCGGAGCGCATACCGGAAAAATTGTCATAAAAGTTTGATTTATCCCCATCGGATGGGCGTAGAGTGACAGGCGTATCCCCAATATCGTGACCTGGGGCATGGTCGCGGGTCACGTGCATCACTTGTCCCCATACGAGGAGGTTGCTCCGAGTGAGTACCCAGAACACCCTGCCGCCGGCCGGTGTGGACCCGGAGATCGCCGAACAGGAAGAGAAAAAGTGGACCCCGCTGCGCATCGCGGTATGGGTTGCCATTGCCCTGATCGGCGGCATCGCCTGGTCCATGCTGGCGTTCTCCCGCGGCGAGACCATTAACGCCATCTGGTTCGTCTTCGCCGCGGTGGCGACCTACCTGATCGCCTACCGCTTCTACTCGAAGTTCATCGAGCGCAAGATCGCCAAGCCCAACGACTTCCGCGCGACCCCGGCCGAAAGCATCAACAACGGGCGCGACTACGTGCCCACCGACCGGCGCGTGCTCTTCGGACACCACTTCGCCGCCATCGCCGGCGCCGGACCGCTGGTCGGCCCGATCCTGGCGGCCCAGATGGGCTACCTGCCGGGCACCATCTGGATCATCGTCGGCGTGGTGCTGGCCGGAGCGGTCCAGGACTACCTGGTCATGTTCTTCTCCATGCGCCGCGGAGGCCGTTCGCTGGGCCAGATGGCCCGCGAGGAACTCGGCCTGATCGGCGGCACCGCCGCATTGATCGCCACCCTGGCCATCATGATCATCATCACCGCCATCCTGGCGCTCGTGGTGGTCAACGCCCTGGGCGAATCCGCGTGGGGCGTCTACTCGGTCGGCCTGACCATCCCGATTGCGCTGTTCATGGGCGTCTACCTGCGCTTCATCCGACCGGGCAAGGTCTTGGAAGTGTCGATCATCGGCTTCGCACTGCTGATGTTCGCCATCATCTCCGGACGCTGGATCGCCGAGTCGCCCTGGGGCGCCGAGCTCTTCCATCTGGATCGCACCACCATCGCCTGGGCCATCATCATCTACGGCTTCATCGCCGCGGTGCTGCCGGTCTGGCTGCTGCTGGCCCCGCGCGACTACCTGTCGACCTTCATGAAGATCGGCGTGATCCTGCTGCTGGCCGTGGCGATCCTGGTGGTCCAGCCGCAGATCAGCGTCCCGGCCGTGTCCGAGTTCGCCTCGCGCAACGACGGACCGGTGGTGGCCGGGCATCTGTTCCCGTTCCTGTTCGTGACGATCGCCTGCGGCGCGCTCTCCGGCTTCCACGCCCTGATCTCCTCGGGCACCACCCCGAAGCTGGTCGAGAAGGAAAAGCAGACCCGCTTCCTGGGCTACGGCGGCATGCTGATGGAATCAATGGTGGCCATCATGGCGCTGGTCGCGGCGATCTCCATCGACCGCGGCGTGTACTTCGCGATGAACGCCTCCTCGGCGGCCACCGGCGGCACCGTGGAAACCGCGGTGGCCTTCGTGAACTCGCTGGGCCTGGCCGGGGTGAGCCTGGAGCCGGGCACGCTGACCGAGCTGGCGAACAACGTCGGCGAGAACAGCGTGGTCTCGCGCACCGGCGGTGCGCCGACGCTGGCCGTGGGCATCGCCCACATCATGCACCAATGGTTCGGCGGCACCGCGATGATGGGCTTCTGGTACCACTTCGCGATCATGTTCGAGGCGCTGTTCATCCTGACCGCCGTTGACGCCGGTACCCGCGTGGCCCGCTTCATGCTGCAGGACACCATCGGCAACTTCATCCCGAAGTTCAAGGACAACTCGTGGCGCCCGGGCGTCTGGGTGTGTACCGCCATCATGGTGGCCGGCTGGGGATACATCCTGATCCTCGGCGTGACCGACCCGCTGGGCGGCATCAACACGTTCTTCCCGCTGTTCGGCATCTCCAACCAGCTGCTGGCCGCCATCGCGCTGGCGGTGGTCATGGCCATCATGGCCAAGCGCAACCAGTTCAAGTACCTGTGGGTGGTGGTGCTGCCGCTGGCCTTCGCCGTGGTGGTCACGTTCGTCGCCAGCTGGCAGAAGATCTTCTCCCCGGACGTGAAGGTCGGCTACTTCGCCAACCACTTCGCGTACAAGGACGCGCTGGCCGCCGGGGAGACCTCGCTGGGCTCGGCCAAGACCGTCGAAGCCATGGAAGCGGTGGTCCGCAATACCGGCGTCCAGGGCTGGCTGTCGGTGATCTTCCTGATCCTGACCGCCGTGGTCATCACCTCGGCGATTGTCGCCACGGTGAAGGCCAAGATCAACGGCGGAGGCGAGGACAACGAGGATCCGGTGGTCGAATCCAGGATGTACGCCCCGTCGGGGCTGATTTCCAGCCCTGCCGAGAAGGAGCTGGCGGCGGCCTGGAAGCAGGTTGCCCCGGAGCACCGGATCCACCGGGGCGGTCACTAGCGATGGCCGGCCTGCGTGAACGCCTGGGCCAGGCGAAGCGGTTCGTCGACGGGGTGCTGGGAGCCGACAAGTACCAGCACTACCTGGAGCACCACGCGCGGACCCATCCGGGGCAGACCCCGATGACCGAGCGGGCGTTCTGGAAGGACTACTCCGACTGGCAGGACAAGAACCCGCAGGGACGCTGCTGCTGACGCGGCGCGGATACCCGCGGAGAACGGGCAACCACCCTGTGGTTGCCCGTTCTTCCGTTGCGGGCCGATGAAGTCCACTTCGATACTCCACGCGGCGGTACTGCCCGGTAGGCTTGGTACTGACTTGAAACGACGACCTGCAAAGTAGAGCGATGGCATTCTTCTCACGTTTGCGCGCACAGCGTGCGGCAAACCGCGAATTGGGCGAGGGCGTCTGGCGCCGCGCCCACGATCGCTTCACCCGCTCCCTGGACCGGATTTTCCAGGTGCTCGAAGGCATCAACGACGTCGAGATCTACAACCAGCTGGTGGCGCCGGCCAACGAGATGGCCGAACTGCTGCCCGTGGTGCGCCAGCTGTGCACCGACGCCCAGCGGATCACCCCCAGCGACGACGAAGCCATTCCGCAGTCCACCGCCGGCGTGCACCGCTCGCTGACCAAGTCGGCCAACGACCTGGCGACCACCGCGCAGGTGATCGCCATGATGCGCATGCAGGCCGAAGCCGGTTCGCCAATCAACATCCTGTCGGTCGAGCACCGCGCGCAGATCGTGAAAGATGACGTCAACCAGGCTGCGCAGCTGCTGGCATCACTCAAGTAACGCCGCCTTACGAATTTCCTGAAAGCACCTGCGGGCGCGGCTTGGGATGCACTAGATTGGGTGCATGACCCAAACTGTTCCAGAACTGACATTCCACGACGGAAACACCATCGACCAGCTTGGCTACGGCGTGTGGCAGGTGCCGGACGCTGAAGCCGAGATCGTGGTCGGCAAGGCCATCGATGCGGGCTACCGCCACATCGACACCGCCAAGATCTACGGCAACGAAGAAGGCGTCGGCCGCGCCATTGCCTCGGCCGGCATTCCGCGCGAAGAGCTGTTCATCACCACCAAGGTATGGAACGCCGACCAGGGCTACGAGAACACCCTGGCCGCCGCCGATGCCTCCTTGCAGCGCCTCGGCCTGGACTATGTCGACCTGTACCTGATCCATTGGCTGCAGCCCAAGCGCGGCACCTACGTGGACACCTGGAAGGCCTTGATCCAGCTGCAGAAGGATGGCAAGGCCAAGTCCATCGGCGTCTGCAACTTCACCGTCGAGGCACTGGAAGAGCTCTACGCCGAGACCGGCGTGCGCCCGGTGATCAACCAGGTGGAGACCCACCCGTACTTCCCGCAGTCAGAACTGCGCGCCTACGAGGCGCAGCACGGCATCCTGCACGAGTCCTGGTCCCCGCTGGGCCAGGGCGGCGACCTCCTGACCGACCCGGTGCTGGTGAAGATCGCCGAGAAGCACAGTGCTTCCGTGGCGCAGGTGGTCATCGCCTGGCACCTGGCCCTGGGCAACGTGGTGATCCCGAAGTCCGTGACCGAGTCGCGCATCATCGAGAACTTCGCCTCGCTGGAGCTCACCCTGGATGACGAGGATCTGGCCGAGATCAACAGCCTGGACCGCGGGGCCGAAGGCCGCATCGCCGCCGACCCGGCCACCGCAGACTTCGCCTAGACCCTGATGCGGATGCGAAAAGGTCCTTGGTTTCAACTGAAACCAAGGACCTTTTCTTCACATGGAGCCCCCTGCCGGATTTGAACCGGCGACCTGCTCTTTACGAGGGAGCTGCTCTACCCCTGAGCTAAGGAGGCCTGCACCTGCAAGCAGGCACTGTGTAACTTTATCCAAGTAGAACTCGCAACGTCAAAACGACAGGCGAATTCGGGCCAATAATTAGCAGACGGTATCCGCTTCGGGGACCTTGCCGTCGATCAGGTAGCCGTCGACAGCATCGGTGATGCACTGGTTGGAGCGTCCGTAGGCGGTGTGGCCATGGCCCTCGTAGGTCAGCAGGGTGGCGTTCTCCAGCTGCTCGGCCAGCGACTGCGACCAGGCGTAGGGGGTGGCCGGGTCGCCGGTGGTGCCGACCACCAGGATTTCGTTGGACCCCGGGGCGTCCAGCGACTCGGGCTGGCCGGTGGCCTTGTAGCTCCACTTGTCGCAGGTGATGTCGCCGTAGGCGAGGTACTTACCGATCGTCGGGGAGGCCTCCTCAAGCGCCTTGGCCTCCGCGTCCATGGCCTGTTCGCTGGCGTCCATCGGGCGGTCCAGGCAGTTGATCGCGGTGAACGCGTCGGATGAGTTGGACCCGTAGCTGCCGTCCTCCTGGCGGTCGGCGGACAGGTCGGAGAAGTACAGGATCTGATCCACGTCGCCCTGCACGGCCGCGGCCATGCCCTGGGTCAGGTACGGCCAGTTCATGTCGTTGTACAGCGGGATGATGAAGCCGTTGATGAAGTCGATGATGGGCACGGCGCGCCCGTCCGAGGACTGCAGCGGCTGCTCTTCGAGGCGCGCGAAGAAGTCCTGCAGCTGGGTCTTGGCCTCGTCGAGGTTTCCGGTGAACGGGCAGTTCTCGCCTTCCAGGCAGTTCTGCAGCCAGGCGTCGATCTCGCCCTCGAAGCCTTCGGCCTGGGCCAGGGTCAGCTGCTGCGCGGTGGCCAGCGGGTCCATGGCGCCGTCCAGCACGAACCGGCCGACCTTCTGCGGGAAGAGGTCGGCGTAGGTGGAGCCGAGGAAGGTGCCGTAGGAGTAGCCCAGGTAGTCAAGCTGGGTGTCGCCGAGCACGGCGCGGATGATGTCCATGTCCTTGGCCGCGGAGACGGTGTCCACGTGGCCCAGCAGGTCGCCGGTGTTCTGTGCGCAGTCCTTGGCGTAGTCCTCGGTGCCGGCCTCGACCTCATCGCGGTCCGCCGGGTCCCAGACCTTGAGGTTCTCCTGGCGGCCCTCGTCGATTTCCTCATCGGTTTGGCAGGTCACCGGGGTGCTCTGCCCTACTCCGCGGGGATCGAAGCCGATGATGTTGTAGGCGCGCTGCAGGTCGTTGCTGAGCATCAGCTGCACCGAGTCGGTAACCATGTCCAGCCCCGAACCGCCCGGGCCGCCGGGGTTGACCAGCAGGTTGCCCTGCGCGCCGTCGACGGCGCGGCGGTTCAGCGCCAGGGTGATGCTGTCTTCTTCCGGAGCGGAGTAATCCAGCGGGACCTTGATGTCCGCGCATTCGATGGTGCTGCCGCACTTCTCCCAATCGATCTGCTGGGTGTAGTACTTCTGAAGCGCCGGGACCTCGGTCTTCGCGGCGTCGGCGGCGGCGCCTGCGCCGTCCTCGCCGGAAGTCGGCGCGCAGGCGGTCAATGCCAGGGCGAGCGCGGCGGCCAAGGCTGTCAGGCGGTACATGGTGCGTCGTGCGGGCAAGATGGTGGTCTCCTTGGGGTGGAAGCGCCGTCCGGGCAGCGGGTGGGGAGGCTAGCGGCGGCCGGGGTTCTGCAGCAGCCGGGTCATGAGGGCCTCGAGCGCCATGAGCTGGTTGACGTTGGCGGCGATGCGCCGGCGGGCTTCGTCGATCGCGTCGATCTGCGACAGGGTCTTCTCGCGGCTCTGGTGCGCGGCGAAGGCATTGAGCTTTTCGCGCAGGTGCTCGTTGACCAGCTCGACCCGGGTATCCAGCTGCAGGCTGAGCACGTCGCGGAAGAAGGTGGTCAGATCGGTTAGGGTGCGGTCGATGGCGTCGAAGCTGGCGCGGCGGGCGAAGCGCTTGGCGTTCTCCTCCAGCTCGCGGAACTGCCCGCGCAGCCCGGCGGGGATGTTCTCCTCCTCGCCCAGCCCGTTGGCCTTGCGCAGCTCGGAGACCTTGTGCTGCAGGTCGGCGCCGGTGATGTGCTCGGCGCGTTCGGCGGAGAGCTTCGAGATCTCCGCGGCGGCCTCCATGGCCTGCGGCAGGGTGGTCACGCGCAGGGGCAGGGTGACGACCTTCTCACGCTGGATGCGGGCCTGCTCGTCGCGGGCCAGCAGGCGGGCCACGCCGATGTGCGACTGCGAGGCGCGGGCGGCGAAGCGCGCAAGTTCCGCATCCAGCCCGTCGCGGCGGACCAGCAGCTGGGCGACGTCCTCGGTGGAGGGGATGGACAGGTTCACCGCGCGGCAGCGCGAGCGGATGGTGACCAGCACGTCGGCCGGGGACGGCGCGCACAGGATCCAGATCATGTTCGCCGGCGGTTCCTCGATGGCCTTGAGCATCACGTTGCCGCTGCGCTCCGACATGCGGTCGGCGTCTTCGATGATGATGATGCGCCACCGGGCCTGGGAAGCCTTGTCCTGGGCCTGGGTGATGATCTCCCGGATGTCGCGGACCTGGTACTCGAACTTCTCGGTTGAGATGAAGGCGACATCCGGGTGCTTGCCCGAAACGACGCTGACGCAGGTGGGGCAGGTGCCGCAGCCGGCGGGGGACGCGGTGCACTGCAGCGCCGCGGCAAAGGCGCGCGCGGCGGTGGTGCGTCCGGAACCCGGGGGACCGGTGAACAGCCAGGCATGGGTGGGTTCCCCCTGGTCGACCTGCTCGGTCAGCGTGGTGATGACGCGCTGCTGTCCGGCCAGGTCCGCGAAGACCGGGCGGATCACAGCAGGCCCTCCAGATGCGCGGTGATCTGCTCCTGCAGCTGCTCGATGCCCTGGTTGGCATCGATCACCAGGTAGCGTTCGGGCGCCTGGGCGGCCAGGTCGGCGAAGGCGGAGCGGATGCGCTCGTGGAAGTCGTCCGGCTCGGATTCCAGCCGGTCCGATTCCTCGACGCCGCCGGTGCCGGCAATGCGCCGGGAACGGCCGTCGGCTGCGGAGATGTCCAGCAGGATGGTGGCATCCGGCTGCAGGCCTCCGGTGGCGAAGCTGTTGATGGAAGCCACCGCGTCCACGCCCAGTCCGCGTCCCACGCCCTGGTAGGCCAGGGAGGAATCGACAAAACGGTCGCAGACCACGTGGGTGCCGGCTTCCAGCGCCGGGACGATGACCTGCTGGACATGGGCCGCGCGGGCCGCCGCGTACATCAGGGCCTCGGTGCGCGCGTCGATCTCGCCGTGGCCGTGCTCCAGCACCAAGGTGCGCAGCTTCTCGCTGATCTGGGTGCCGCCGGGTTCGCGGGTGGTCAGCACGGTGGCGTTGCGCTCCTTGAGCCACTGGCTGGTGCGCTGGACCTGGGTGGACTTGCCGGCGCCGTCGCCGCCTTCGAAAACGATGAACAGACCGCGGGCAGGGGCAGACGAATCGATACTCACCCCACTAGCCTAACGAACCTCGCTGAGATCTCCCTTTGCGCCGTTCGCCTTGCCCATAGATTCTCGTGCCCGAGGACATGAAATGAAACGCATCCGGGAACACGGAAACCGCAGGCGTAATCTGGAGAATATGACCAACCCCGCAGAATCCGCCGCCCCTGCCGCCTCCTGGGATCCCAAGACCCTGATCGTTGCCGGGGGACGCCCGGCCCACGGGTTCGATGCCCCGGTCAACCACCCGGTGACCTTCACCTCCACCTACCATTCGCAGGGCATCGCCGCCGCGGGGGAAAAGGTCTATGCACGCTTCTCGAACCCCACCTGGGATCCCTTCGAGCAGGTGCTCGGCGGCCTGGAGCGTTCCACGCTGCCGGCGCTGGTGTTCTCCTCGGGCATGGCTGCGATCGCCGCGGCGCTGAGCCTGGTTCCCGAGGGCGGGACCATGGTGCTGCCGGCCCACTCCTACAACGGCACCCTCGGCCTGGCCAGGGAACTGGAAGCGGCCGGGCGCTTCACCCTGCGCCCGGTGGATGTCGCCGACACCGACCAGGTGCTCGCGGCCCTGCAGGGCGCGGATGTGCTGTGGCTGGAATCTCCCACGAACCCGATGCTGGAGGTCGCCGACCTGCCGGCGCTGCTGGCCGCCGCCGCGGCGCAGGGCGCGCTGGGCATCGTGGACAACACCTTCGCCACCCCGCTGCTGCAACGGCCGCTGGAATTGGGCGCGGATCTGGTGGTGCATTCGGTGACCAAATACCTTTCGGGGCATTCGGACGTCATCATGGGCGCGCTGGTCACCCGCGACGAAGCGCTGCGCACCCGTCTGCACGGCTACCGCACCCTGCATGGCGCGATCGCCTCGCCGATGGATGTCTTCCTGGCGTTGCGCGGGGTGCGCACCATGGCGGTCCGTCTGGAGCGGTCGCAGGCCAACAGCCAAATCCTCGCCGAACGCCTGGCGGCGCACCCGAAGGTCAGCGTGGTGCGTTATCCGGGCCTGGAGCAGGATCCCGGCCATGCGCGGGCCAGCGAGCTGATGGACGGCTACGGTTCGGTCATCGCCTTTGAAGCCGGTGCCACGGCAGGGGATGCGGATGCGGTGGTCGCGGGCTTCAGCTTGATCACCGCCGCCACCTCGCTGGGCGGGGTTGAAACACTGGCCGAACGCCGCGCCCGCCACGCCTCGGAACCGGCCACGGTGCCGCCGAACCTGATCCGCCTTTCGGTGGGCATCGAGGACGTGGAAGACCTGTGGAACGACCTGTCCCGGGCGCTGGAAGGGATCTAGCCGAGGTCGGCAATCGGCCGCGTGGCATGCTGGGCGTGAAGCGCACGTCGCAGGTAAGGTGAAAACATGCAATTCATGAATCTTGCGGTCCTGATCGAGGCCTACATGCTGCGCGCCCTGGGGATCGCGATCCTGGTACTGGCGGTCTGGGCAGTGGTCGATTGCCTGCGCCACCCGGCAGACCGCTTCGCCCAGGAGGGCAAGCGCACCAAGGGCTTCTGGACCGCGTTGACCGTCGGCAGCGCCGTGGTTGCTGCGTTGTCGGTGCTCAGCTCGGGCAGCGGCGGATTCCTCCAGCTGATCGGCGCCTGCGTCGCCTGCGTCTACCTGGCCGATGTCAAGCCCGCGGTGAGCGGCAAGGGCGGCGGCTGGTACAACTACTAGCCTGGTTCGCCGGCGAAGTTTTCCACTCAACCCGGGTCGCAGCATGTAATACATGTCGCGGCCCGGGTTTTGCGTTCGCGGGTAACGTTCAGCAGGAGTTGCCCCGGGATTGGATAAGATGGAAAGCATGAGTCACACTTTGATCTTGCTTCGCCACGGACAGAGCGAATGGAACGAAAAGAACCTTTTCACCGGTTGGTACGACGTATCGCTGACCGAAAAGGGTCGCGCAGAGGCCGCCCGCGGCGGCCAGCTGCTGACCGAGGCAGGCTACAAGCCTGAGGTTCTGCACACTTCGCTGCTGACCCGCGCCATCGTCACCGCGAACCTGGCGCTGGAAGCCGCCGGCCGTTCGTGGATCCCGGTCAACCGCGACTGGCGCCTGAACGAGCGCCACTACGGTGCGCTGCAGGGCAAGGACAAGGCCCAGACCCTCGCCGAATTCGGCGAGGACCAGTTCATGCAGTGGCGCCGCAGCTACGACACCCCGCCTCCAGCGCTGGCCGACGACTCGGAGTTCAGCCAGATCGGCGACGAGCGCTACGCAGCCCTGGGCGATGACGCGCCGCGCACCGAATGCCTCAAGGACGTACTCGACCGACTGCTGCCTTACTGGGAGAACAACATCAAGGCAGACCTGTCCGCTGGCAAGACCGTCATGGTGACCGCGCACGGCAACTCGCTGCGCGCCCTGGTCAAGCACCTGGACGGCATCAGCGACGAAGCCATCGCCGGCCTGAACATCCCGACCGGGATCCCGCTGGTCTATGAGCTGGACGACAATTTCCAGCCGATCACCGCGGGTGGAACCTACCTGGATCCGGAAGCCGCAGCCGACGCCATCAAGGCCGTCGCCAACCAGGGCCGCTAGCCAACCGGACTTTTCGGCGGCACCGTCCACGCCATCTCGGATGAGATCGGCCGGCGGTGCCGCCGTTTCCGCTTAACGGCAGGTAGCCGTGAAGTCTCCGGCTGTGAGCGAAACCATGAGCAAGGATTGTCTTTTTGGTATTACTATGCTGTAATCTCCTATTTCGAATAGGCTCAATGGCTCACGTTAGGAATGCAATTCGTGGCAACTGATTACGACGAAGTCCGCCCGGACGTTGCCGAGGCGCGCAAGGCTTCTTTGGACGCGGTTAAGTCCGCTAACGCACCAGACGCCAAGTCCGTGGTGCGGGAGCTCGACGAGACCGATCACACCGACGGCATGGACCTGCCAGGTGCAGACCTGTCCAACGAGGAACTGACCGTTACGGTCATTCCGCAGAAGGACGACGAATTCATCTGTGGTTCGTGCTTCCTGATCCGCCACCGTTCACAGCTGGTACGTGAAGAAGGCAATGTAGGATTCTGCGTCGAGTGCGAAGGCTAAACCTTCCTTAGACACCGTGCTCTGCGACTGTGCAGAACACATCGACCGTGAAGGCCAACCGTTGTGGTGGCCTCTGCAGTCGTTTAAACCGGGTTTCCAAGGCTGTGTCAGGTCCTTGCAGCCGGTTAAACCATGACGCCGCGGGCGCCGGGGATTTCTCCCCGGCGCCCGCGGCGTCAGTGCTGGCTTGCCGTACTTAGAGCTCGGATGGATCCCATTCGCCGGTCACCAGGTAGGTGACCTTGCGGGCCACGGAGACGCCGTGGTCGCCGAAGCGTTCCAGATAGCGGCTGGTCAGCGACACGTCGACGGTGGTCGGCGCGTTCGCGCTCCAGGACTCGTCAGCCACCTGGGTGAAGACGCTGGCGTGGAGGGCATCCAAGCGGTGGTTCAGCTCGATGATGTCACGGGCAATCTGCAGGTCGCGGGTGTCCAGCAGCTTGGCGACGGCTTGGGCGATCTGGATGTCGAGCTTGGCCATCTCGGAGAAGGTTCCGGTGATCTCCGATGGCAGCGCACGGCTCGGGAATCGCAGTCGGGTCAGCTGGGCCAAATGGCGGGCCAGGTCTCCCATGCGTTCCAGCGAGGCGCTCATGCGCAGCGAGCCGACAATCATACGCAGGTCCGAGGCCACCGGCCCCTGGAGCGCGAGCGTGTCGATGGCGCGCTCGTCCAGCTGGTTCTGCAGGAAGTCGATCTTCGCGTCCGCGGCGATCACTTCCTGGGCCAGTTCCACATCGGCGTTGGCCAGCGAATCCCACGCCCGGTCCATGGCGACCGCTACCTGGTTCGCCATCTCGATCAGCTCTTCACCGATCTGCTGCAGATCTGCCTGAAATACCTTGCGCACGTAGTAATCCCTTTCAAGGTTCGGAAGGTGCTCATGCCCGCGTCAACATGGTTCTGTTTTCGGGCATGGCGGAGGGTCTGAGTCCAGAATGCCAGCGGGTGATTAACGATTATTCCCGGAAAGGTGAACGTTTGGTGAACAGCACGCAGAATCGGCCGTTTTCGCGTCATCTGCGGACAAAACTCCCGTGGATGAAAGATAGTCTAAGGATGTGAACGAAGTAATTTCGATCTTGATTGCCGCGGTGCTCGGTTTGGCGCTGGGTGTCGTGGGCATCCTGGCCTTCCGGTTCTCGCAGAGCCGCACCGCCCGGCTGCCCGAGGTCGACGAGCCAGTCCTGCCGGAAGGCGCCGCCGCGGTGCTCTCCGTGATCGGGCGCGCCTTCGTCATCCTCGACGACGTCGACGGGGTGGTCCGCGCCAACCCCGCCTCCTACGCCTACGGCTTGGTCCGCGGGCACACCCTGGTGCACGACGAGCTGCTGGCGCTGGTGCGCCAGGTGCGCGCCGATGGGGTCATCGCCGAAAGCCAGTATGAACTGCAGCGTGCGACCCTGGGTGCCGGGCAGCTGATCGTGCATGTGCGTGTGGCCCCGCTGGGGGACGAGTACATCCTGCTGCTGGCCGACGACCGCACCGAGATCACCCGCACCGAAGCGATGCGCAACGACTTCGTCGCCAACGTCTCCCACGAATTGAAGACCCCGGTCGGGGCGATCTCGCTGCTGGCCGAGGCCATCAGCGAAGCGGCCGACGATCCGCAGGCGGTGCTGCGCTTCTCCACCCGGATGGGCAAGGAATCGCGCCGCCTGGCCGCACTGGTGCAGGACATCATCGAGCTTTCCCGGCTGCAATCCAGCGACGCGATCACCCACGGACGCGAGTTCCAGCTCGCCCCGGTCATCGCCGAGGCGGTGGACCGCAACAAGCTGCTCGCGGAGGAAAAGGGGATTACCGTGTCGGTGGGCGGCGACCTGACGGAGGACCTCCACGGCGACCCCGACCTGCTGATGACAGCGCTGCGCAACCTGATCGACAATGCGATCCGCTACTCCCCGCCGAACACCACCGTGGGCGTGGGCATCCGCCAGCGCGACGGCTACGCACAGATTTCCGTGACGGACCAAGGCCCGGGCATATCCGCGGAGGACCAGGAGCGCGTGTTCGAGCGCTTCTACCGCGTGGACGGCGCCCGATCGCGCCAGACCGGCGGTACCGGGCTGGGACTGAGCATCGTCAAGCACGTGCTGGCCAACCACGGCGGCGAGGTGTCGCTCTGGTCCCAGCCGGGGCAGGGATCCACGTTCACACTCAGACTTCCCATGATGGATGAAGAACCGGCTGCAGCGCTTGAGCCGGCCACAGATATGAAGAAGAAACAAGCGGTTGCCGCTGCTGCGGAAGACCGCGAAGGAGGACGCCGATGACCCGCATCTTGATTGTCGAGGACGAGGAGTCGCTTTCGGACCCGCTGTCCTATCTGCTGGAGCGGGAGGGTTTCGAGGTCAGGGTTGCCGACGACGGGATTGTCGCGGTCAGCGAGTTCGAACGCCATGGCGCGGATCTCGTCCTCCTGGACTTGATGCTCCCGGGCCAGCCGGGCACCGAGGTGATCCGCCAGATCCGCCTGAACAGCCAGGTCCCGGTCATCATGCTCACTGCCAAGGACTCGGAGATCGACAAGGTGGTCGGCTTGGAGCTGGGCGCCGACGATTACGTCACCAAGCCGTACTCCTCGCGCGAGCTGCTGGCTCGCATCCGTGCGGTGCTGCGCCGCCAGGGCGAGAGCGAGGAGCTGGTCAGCAACGTCGTGACTGCCGGCCCGGTGCGCATGGACGTGGAGCGGCACATCGTGTCGGTCAACAACTCCGAGGTGGCCATGCCGCTGAAGGAGTTCGAGCTGCTGGAGATGCTGCTGCGTAATGCCGGACGCGTGCTGACCCGCGGCCAGCTGATCGACCGGGTCTGGGGCAGCGATTACGTGGGCGACACCAAGACCCTTGACGTGCACGTCAAGCGACTGCGCTCGAAGATCGAGGGAGACCCGGCGGCGCCCGAGCTGCTGGTCACCGTACGCGGGCTGGGTTACAAGTTCGTGGCCTAGCAACGGCCGTTGAGCCGGCGGCTGCTTCGCGCAGCCGCCGGCGGCAGACAGAAAACCCCGGCGGCGCCCACTGTACAGTGGGCGACGCCGGGGTTTGCGTGTTCTGAAGCCTAGTGTCCGGATTCGGTCTTCGGGCTTGGAACCAGGTGCTCGGTGGTGGCTGCCTTGTAACCGCCCGGAACGAAGTCGCGGTATTCGGCCAGGGTGCCGTCTACGACTGGAACCGAGAAGTCAACGGTCGTGCCGGAGACGGTGAATTTGGTGTCGGCGTGCTTGCCGGCCATGATGCCCAGGTCGCTGATGACGGTCTTGTTCTTGTCATCTTCCAGCTTGGTCTCGCCCTCGGCGGCAACCTTTACGGTGACGGAGGAGGCGTTCCCGGCCTTGATCTCAAGGTTCAGGTCGGACTTGCCGTCGTTGACGACGGTGCCGATGAGGCGAGCGTCGGTGGCCTCGGTGTTGGTCACGAACATCAGGTTGCGAACCTCGGCGTCGGCAACGTTGACGTTGATTCCATCGCTGGCTGCGTAGTCGATATCGGTGGCCTGCTGGTTGATGGCGCCACAGCTGGTGACACCGAATGCCAGGGCAGCCACAGCGAGGGACGCGGCAATGCGGCGTCCAACGGTCATGCGTGCGGTGATCACGACACTAACTCCTCGGTGAGAATAATGAGATGCTTTGGTTCGCGGCCGCGTGAAACGGTCGGCACCTAAGGAGCAGTGCAGACAGCCTTATAGACCACGATTACCTCTAAGCCTAGCCGTTTTTTGGTCAAAGACGCGATTTAGCGACGTGCAACACACGCTTTTCGAGAGCTTGTAGACAAGTTGCTCTTTTGGGAAAGGGGCAGGTGGGCAACGTGCATACTATTTTCATACCACGTTCCTACGGCGATTGGAAGAGGGAATTCCGCGTGATTTCGCGGTTATTTGGGGCACAGTGAAAACGGCGTCAGCACCAGACATGGTAGACTGGGAGGTGGGAAAGGGGTTTATCCACATGGTTTTTGAGGTTGGCGAGACTGTTGTCTACCCGCACCACGGCGCTGCAACGATCGAGGAGATCAAGCTGCGCAAGATCAAGGGCGAAGAGAAAATGTATCTCAAGCTTCGCGTAGCTCAGGGAGACCTGACTATCGAAGTTCCCGCCGACAAGATTGATCTAGTAGGCGTGCGAGACGTGGTAGATCCGGAGGGCTTGAACCATGTGTTCGACGTCCTTCGTGCTGAATTCACCGAAGAGCCGACCAACTGGTCGCGCCGTTACAAGGCGAACGTTGAGAAGCTTGCTTCCGGTGACGTCATCAAGGTGGCAGAGGTCGTTCGCGACCTGTGGCGCCGTGAGAACGACCGCGGCCTGTCGGCTGGCGAGAAGCGCATGCTGGCCAAGGCGCGTCAGGTCCTGATCAGCGAAATGGCGCTGGCCAAGGATCTCGACGAGACCAAGGCCGAGGGGCTGCTGGACGAGGTTCTGGCTTCCGCCTAGGAAGAATCTCCTGACAACACCGCGGGGCGCATTAAGCGCACCCGCGGTTTTGCATTTAAGCCTGAACCGCCGGGGTCCGAAACCCGGCGCGATAAGCTGTGCTCTGTGAACCAAGTGAAACAGCGCAAAGCATCGGTGATCCTGGTGGCTGCGGGAATGGGGACCCGGCTGGGTGCGGGCATCCCCAAGGCCCTGGTCGAAATCGCCGGCAAGTCCCTGGCCGAACATGCGGTGGACCGCATCCTTCAAGTGCCCGGGATCCGGGAAGTCGTTGTGGTGACCCCGCCTGCCGACGAACGCCTTGCCGACGCGCTGCGCGGCCGCCCCGAATCGGTGCGCACCACCCCCGGTGGCGCGAGCCGCGCCGAATCCGTGCGCAACGGCTTGGCCCATGTATGTGCCGACGCCGAGCTCATCCTCGTCCACGACGCCGCCCGCGCCTTCGCCCCCGCCTCGCTGTTCCAGCGGGTGCTGGATCAGCTGGACATGCCGGGCTGCGCGGCAGCGATCCCGGCGCTGGCCGTCTCCGACACGATTTCGGTGGTCGCCCAGGATCCTGCCGGCGGCGAACTGGTCGTCCAGACCCCGGACCGCTCAACCCTGCGCGCGGTGCAGACCCCCCAGGGATTCAGCGCCGCTGCGCTGCGCGAAGCCCATGCGGGGCTCGGGTCATTGAGCGCGGAGCAGCTCGCAGCGGTCACCGACGACGCCTCGATCGTCCGCGCCGCCGGCGGCGCGGTCCATGTGGTGGCCGGGGACGCCAGGGCGCTGAAGGTCACCCACCCCGACGATCTGGCGGCCGCCGAACAGCTGGCCGCGGCGACCACCGAAGCACCCCACCGAAATGAGCCACAGGACATGCTGCTGCCACGCGTCGGCACCGGAATCGACATCCATGCCGTGAGCACCGACCCGAAGCGCGAAATGTGGCTGGCTGGGCTGTATTTCCCGGAGAATGTCGGCCTGTCCGGGCACTCCGACGGCGACGCCGTGGCCCATGCTGCCTGCGACGCGCTGTTCTCCGCCAGCGGCATCGGGGACCTGGGGACCCACTTCGGGGTCGACCGCCCCGAGTTCGCCGGGGCCAGCGGGGTCAGCCTGCTCGCCGAAGCCGCTCGCTTGGTCCGCGAGGCCGGATTTGAGATCGGTAACATCGCGGTGCAGTTCGTCGGGCGGCGCCCGCGCTTCGGCGCACGTCGCGAAGAAGCCAACCGCGTGCTCTCCGCGGCGGCCGGCGCACCGGTGAGCATTACCGCCACCACCAGCGACGGGCTGGGATACGAGGGCGCGGGAGAAGGCATCACCGCCTACGCCACCGCGCTGGTCTACGAACGCCCGTAGGCTCCGTCCCGGAACCGGGCGGAGCCGCGCCTCGCGCGGCGAGCTTCCCTCCCGGCACGCAAGCGGCAGGTTCTTCGGATAACCTTAAACCGTGAGCCTGCGATTCTATGACACCAAATCCGCGTCCGTACGGGACTTCCAGCCGCTGACCCCCGGTGAAGTGAAGCTGTACTATTGCGGTGCCACCGTGCAGGGCATGCCGCACGTGGGGCATGTGCGCAGCGCCATCGTCTTCGACGTGCTGGTGCGCTGGCTTGAATACCGCGGGTTCGCGGTCACCACGGTGCGCAACGTGACGGATATTGAAGACAAGATCCTGGAAAAGTCGGCGGCCTCCTTCGCCGAGGATTTCCAGGCCGACGAGTACTACACGCCGCGCGAACAATGGTTCGCGCTGGCCTACCGCTTCGAGCAGGAATTCGCCCGCGCCTACGAGACCCTGGGCGTGCGCCGCCCGACCTACGAACCCCGCGCCACCGGACACATCACCGAGATGCACGAGCTGATCGAGCTGCTGATCGAGCGCGGCCATGCCTACCCGGCGACCGACGGCTCCGGCGACGTCTACTTCGACGTGCGCTCCTACGCGCAGTACGGCGCGCTGACCCGGCAGAACATCGAGGACATGCAGGCGGCCACCGACGCGGATCCACGCGGCAAGCGCGACCCCCGGGACTTCGCCTTGTGGAAGGGGCACAAGGACACCGATCCGCTGACCGCGTCCTGGCCAAGCCCCTGGGGGCGCGGCCGACCGGGCTGGCATCTGGAATGCTCGGCCATGGCCACCAAGTACCTCGGCACCCACTTCGATATCCACGGCGGCGGACTGGACCTGCGCTTCCCGCACCACGAGAACGAGCTGGCGCAGTCCGCGGCGGCCGGCCACGGGTTCGCCAACTATTGGATGCACAACGGCATGGTCACCTACGAGGGTGAGAAGATGTCCAAGTCCGTCGGCAACACCATCTCCCCGCAGGAAATGCTGGAGCTGGCCGACGCCCGCGTGGTGCGCTACTTCCTGGGGCAGGCGCAGTACCGTTCCATGCTGGACTATCGTCCGGACTCCTTGACGGAGGCCGGCGCCGCGGTGGAGCGCATCGACACCTTCATCTCCAACGCCTGCTACCGGCTGGGGGACGCGGCAGGTGCGAGCACCGCCACGAGCGTTCCGGATGCCTTCGGCGCGGCAATGGACGACGACCTGAACGTGCCGATGGCGCTGGCCTCGCTGCATGAAACAGTCCGCCGCGGCAACGCCGCGCTGGATGCCCATGAGGATGGCGCGGTGGCCGAGGCGCTGGGCCAGGTGCTGGCGATGACCCGGGTGCTGGGTCTGGACGACGCCCGAGAAGACGCCGGGGCTGCAGCCTCTGCGGAGCTGCAGGCGCTTGACACGTTGATCCAGGCGCAGCTCACCGAACGCGCCGAAGCCCGCGCCGCCAAGGACTGGGCCCGCTCGGATGCCATCCGCGATGCGCTGGCCTCCGCCGGAATCACCGTGGTGGATTCCGCGGACGGCGCCCGCTGGACCCTCGAGAACTAAAACGACTTCAAATCAAAGGACAATCAGATGAGCAAGAAGGGCCCAACCAAGGGTAGTGGGGGCAAGGGACGTAGTTCCCTCAAGGGCAAGGGCCCGACCCCCAAGGCGGAAGACCGCCCGTACCACAAGGCCTACCGCAGCAAGCAGCTGGCCGAGCGTTCGGCTGCCAAGCGGACCGATAACAAGCGCACCGACCGCATCCGCGTCAACGCCGAGTACGTCACCGGACGCAACTCCGTGGTCGAAGCGCTGCGTGCCGGGATCCCGGCCAAGGCGCTGCACGTTGCCATCCGCATCGATGTGGACGACCGCGTCCGCGACTCCCTGAAGCTGGCCGCAGAGCAGGGCATTCCGCTGATGGAAGCTTCCAAGACCGAGCTCGACCGCATGACCGACGGCGCGATCCACCAGGGCCTGGCCCTGCAGATCCCTTCGTACGAGTACAAGGATGCAGTCCAGCTGGCGACCAAGGTGGTTAAGGACTACGACAAGGGCTACCGCACCGCGCAGCCGTTGCTGCTGGCCCTTGACGGCATCACCGATCCCCGCAACCTGGGTGCGATCGTTCGCTCGGCTTCCGCTTTCGGCGCCGACGGAGTGATCATCCCTGAACGCCGCAGCGTCGGCATGACAGCTTCGGCTTGGAAGACCAGCGCGGGCGCAGCTGTCCGCGTTCCGGTAGCCAAGTGCACGAACCTGACCAACGCCCTGAAGGAGATCAAGGCCGCGGGCATCTTCGTCATCGGCCTGGACGCCGGCGGTGACATGATGCTGCCGAACTTCGAACTGGCAACTGGTCCGTTGTGCATTGTCGTTGGTTCCGAGGGCAAGGGCTTGTCCCGACTGGTTCGCGAACACTGCGACGCGATCGTCTCGATCCCGATCAACTCTGCAATGGAATCTCTGAACGCTTCGATGGCAGTGGGCATTTCGCTGTACGAGGTTTCGCGACTGCGAGCCGAAGAAGCGAAGTAGCTGCTTCACCGACCAATTAGGCTGTAATCCGCGTACGGAAGTGCGCAGATTGCAGCCTAATTGCATTAAGTGAGCCGCTTCATAAACCCGATTTTCGGTGATATTTGCGAGTTCCGGGCTGTTTGCGATGGAGAATCCCCGGAATCCTGCGGAAAAGGTGACTTCCGTTTGGGAAACGGGCCGATTTTGCGTGGGGGCGGAAGGCGTGTAGAGTTTTATCTCGCGCCGCTGACACGGACCAGCCGGAAACGGCAGGGATGTGGACGCGAAGCGAACAAGCGTGAAACACG
>NZ_BMPH01000014.1 GCF_014647495.1 Glutamicibacter protophormiae | reverse complement strand
TCCTGGACTAGTGGTCCAAGGCCCGATTCAGACCTCGAACGCCGCGCGGTCGCACGGACTTATCAGAGATGAACTTACCAGCAACAACCGTCATTTCCTGCATCAATCCGCGGAATCCCCGGAGTTTCTCCCACGATTCGAGGTGTGATAGTTCACGTGATCAGCCGTGTGCGAACGGGTCGAATCCGTCGTTCGCCTCTTTGAACAGTTCCCAGGCACGCTGGTGCAGGTCCTTGCTCCGGGTGATTTTTGCCGGGCTGGCCAGTGCAATTCGGCCTTTCGAGACGTACTTCGGTCCCAGGTACACGCCAGTCGGGGCGGAGGCGAGGTGAGGGTTCAGCGCCGCTTCGACGATCGCGACGGCACCCTGGTGTTTGCCCTGCGCGAAACCGGCCTGCAGCTGCCCCTGCAGGCGCTTGCCGAAGCCCGGCTCGTTGACGCCGGGGATCTGCGGGGTCAGCCCGGAGACCGAATAGCCCGGGTGCACCGTGATG
Organism: Glutamicibacter protophormiae; assembly: GCF_014647495.1. Classification (GTDB taxonomy): domain Bacteria; phylum Actinomycetota; class Actinomycetes; order Actinomycetales; family Micrococcaceae; genus Glutamicibacter; species Glutamicibacter protophormiae. Next base: position 102,758 of record NZ_BMPH01000014.1, on the reverse strand, counting down.
GAGCGGCTCGGCCAGGACAGCTGTCGAAGGCGCCGGTCCAGAGCCAGCCCGATTCCCTGCAGCATCGCCTTGGACTGCGCATAGGCGCGGTAGGGGTGGTAGTCCCGATCCAGCTTCAGGTTCTGCAAGTCCGCTTGGAGCATCAGGGTGGACATCGAACCCAACGCGATGAAGCGCAGGGGATGCGCCGCAAAAGTTGCAGCAAGCTCCCCCAGGAGCCGGGCGTGGCCGATCACGTTGGTCGTCATGACCTGCTCGTAGCCCAGCAGCCCGGGCTGGCGTGTGGGCGGGGTATGGATGATGCCCGCGTTGGCGACGAGCACGTCGATGCGGCGCCCGCGCAGCTCGGCGGCCAGGCCCACCGCGGAGGCCATGGAATCCGCGTCGAACTGCATGAACTCAAGTTGCGCCAACGGCACCCGCCGGCGGATCTGCGCCGCGGCGCGCTCGGCCCGCGACTGGTTCCTGCAGGCCATCAACACGGTGGCCCCGCTGTCGGCCAGGGCCAGCGCGCTGAAGAAGCCGAGCCCGGCGTTGGCCCCGGTCACCACGGCGGTCTTGCCCCGGCCCAGGCCGGCCCAGCGGGCGCGGTTGGCGTGGACGTCGCCCAGCGGCTGTACGTATCGGGGTGCTGAGTGTCTAGCGGTGGCTTGCTGCATGCATTCAACGCTACTATGCCTCCCGCGGCGGGCCCCGGAAGGCTCGATACGGTTCCGCTGTGAATACGCCGAGCCCGCCAGCACGCGGCCGGGATCCTTGATCGCCCGGTGGCACGGTGGAAAAATGGGGCCATGGGTGTCCCGAAGCCTGATGAAGACGCGGCCCTGAATGCCGCCCGCTACAAGATGAGCCAGTCGGCTGGCGAACCGCTGCCGGTTGATGAATACGCCGACGCCACCGGCATGGCGCCGGTGGACAAGGCTCCGCGCACTCCCCTGCAGTTCTACGCGCAGGACGAGGCCTGGGAGGTTGCGAACTCCGTGCTGGACGAGGCCTTCGCCCGTGGCGACTTCGACAACCTCGCCCTGGCCGGCAAGAACATCGACCATATCACCAGCACCACCGATCCGGATTGGTGGCTGAAGTCGATGATGCATCGCGAGAAGATCTCCGGCCTCGGCCCGCCCGCGCTGACCCTGCGCGTGGAGGATGAGCACATGGACCAGACGCTGGACCAGCTGCCCAGCGAGGCCGCGGTGCGCGAGCACATCGAAGACTTCAACCAGCGTGTCGTCGAGGCCCGGCGCCAGCTCCTTGGCGGGCCTCCGGTGATCACCGCGCTGCGCGACGCCACGGCCGAAGTCCTGGCCTGGCAGCAGCGCTGCCACTGCGCCACCCCGGCTCCCGAGAAAGACCCTGAGCAGGCCAAGCGCCGCTGGTGGCGGCGCAGGAAGCAGGGTTAAAGGCGAAAGCCGCCCTCCCGAAGGAGAGCGGCTTTCGCTAAGTCAGAAGACTTGCAGGTCTTACCAGGAAGACTTGGTGATGCCCGGAAGCTCACCACGGTGTGCCATGTCGCGGAAGCGAACACGGGAGATACCGAACTTCTGGAAGGTACCGCGCGGGCGGCCGTCAATGGCGTCGCGGTTGCGGACGCGCACTGGGGAAGCGTTGCGTGGAAGCTTCTGCAGGCCGACGCGGGCTGCTTCTCGAGCCTCGTCGGTGGCGTTTGGATCAATCAGGGTCTTCTTCAGTTCGAGACGCTTTTCAGCGTAGCGCTCGACGATGACCTTGCGCTGTTCGTTCTTTGCGATCTTGGACTTCTTGGCCATGTCTTAGCGCTCCTCTCGGAATTCTACGTGCTTGCGGACTACCGGGTCGTACTTCTTCAGAACCATGCGGTCTGGGTCGTTACGACGGTTCTTACGGGTGACGTAAGTGAAACCGGTGCCGGCGGTGGACTTCAGCTTGATGATCGGACGTACGTCCTTATCCTTCTTTGCCATTTTTAGAGCTTCACACCCTTCGCAATCAGGTCTGTAACAACAGCGTCGATACCACGGGCATCGATGACCTTAATGCCCTTGACCGACAGGGTCAGGGTCACCTTACGGCGCAGCGAAGGCACGTAGTAGGTCTTCTTCTGGATGTTCGGATCGAAACGACGCTTGTTGCGACGGTGCGAGTGGGAGATGCTATGTCCGAAGGCCGGAGTAGTACCGGTTACCTGGCAAACAGCTGCCATGATCACTCCTTAGTTAGTTAGTAGTAAAAATTCGGCGGTACTCGCGCGTGCTGCCCATAAGTGAATCTCGGCACCACATCTGCGTTATGAGTCCCGCCAACCAGTGAAACACCGTTATTACTGCACACTAGGAAGAAACCAGGCTGGGTGAGAACCAACCGAAGAGCCTTAAAGTATGTAAGACGGTGAACTTCGCAGCCGATCGAGCATTTTCCCCGTACTCAGTGGGTTGCGACATTCGGTATTACGGGCTATTCGTGCATGCCAAGATCCCAAAAAATTGGCATTACGGCATACGCGATTAACGCCAGATTAGCTTATCGAGAATTCCTCAGGGTTCCAAATCCGCGGAGGGGTCCTGCAGGATCCAATGATCCGGGTCCATCCCCGCAGTCAACTTGCGGGTAATTCGTCGAAGATCATTAACGTCCTTGTCATCGAGCGATTCGAAGAGCAGTGAGCGAACTGTGGCCACATGGCGGGGGGCCATGCGCACCACAGCTTCCCAACCGGCGTCGGTTAATGAGGCGATTTTCACACGGGCATCTTCTGCGGACTGCTCGCGGGCCACCCAGCCGCGCACTTCCAGCTTCTTCACCACGTGCGACAGGCGCGAGAGCGAGGCGCTGGTGTGCGAAGCCAGCTTGGTCATGGTCAGCTTGCGGTCTGCGGACTCCGAGAGCATCGCCAGCATGTGGTAGTCGAAAAGGGTGATGCCTTCCAGCAGCTGCAGGTCCGAATCGAGGGCGGCAGGCAGCAGCGTCAGCACCGCATTCAGTCCCAGCCACGCTTCGCGCTCCTGTTCCGAAAGCCAAACTGGCGTCTTGCCCATGAAGTTGTCCCATCCTCGGTCGTGCATGACTCCCAGCATATAAGCGGATCGGCGGTATTGCGCTGCAGGGCCGCAAACGCTCCCGCGCTGTTTCAACCTGCCGGCCGGGGCATCGCCGCGCAGCGCGCCATGCGGGCAGCATTTTGCCACTCGCTTGGAAGGAAGCGGCTTGCGGGGCCCAGGGTAGGTGATTTCCTCCCCGGTCGGCAGCACGAAGCCGCGGCACGGCGCCGCCGGGACGCGCAAGAGGGAACCTGGATGTGCCAGATTCCCTCTGTAACAGGTGCGCTTAGATCTTTTCCAGCTGCTTCTTCTTGCGGTAGCTGATGATCTGGCCGATGATCACCACCAGCAGCGCGATGATGAACATCGCCGAGCCGATCACGTTGGCCTGCGCGGGGATGCCGCGGGTCGCCGAAACGTAGATGAACTTCGGGAAGGTCTGGAAGTTCCCGGAGTTGAAGTTCGTGATGATGAAGTCGTCGAAGCTCATCGCGAAGCTCAACAGCGCGGCCGCGACGATGCCCGGCAGCAGCAGCGGGAAGGTCACCTTCCAGAAAGCCAGCCGAGGGGAGGCATAGAGATCGGCGGCGGCTTCCTCTAGGCGCGGGTCCAGCGAGGAGACCCGGGCGCGGACCGTGACGATCACGAAGGACATGCAGAACACGGTATGCGCGATCACGATGGTCCAGTAGCCAAGCTCCCATCCCAGGTTCAGGAACTGCGCCAGTAGCGAGGCGCCGAGTACTACTTCCGGGGTGGCCAGCGGCAAGATGATCAGCACGTCGGTCAGCTTGCGGAAGCGGAACTTGTAGCGCACCAGGCCCAGCGCGATGCAGGTGCCCAGCGCGGTGGCGATCAGCGTGGCGACGATGCCGACCTGCAGCGAATTCGCCAGCGACTCGCACACCGCCGGAGCGCCGCAGGGATTCGCCCAGTTGTCCCAGGTGAAGCCCCGCCATTCAAGGTTGGTGCGGCCCGCATCGTTGAACGAGAACACGAAGATGTAGACGATCGGCACCAGCAGGTAGACGAAGGCCAAGCCGCCGACGACGGGAACAAACCAGCGTCCCAGTTTCATTTACATCAGCTCCTTGGTGCCGAAACGCCGAATATAAATCGTGACCAGGATCAGGATGGAGAGCATGAGGATGAAGCTCAACGCGGCCGCCCCCGGGTAGTCGATGACCTTGAAGAACCTGGAATCGATCACCTGGCCGATCATCGTGGTGTTGCGGTTGTTGCCCAGCAGCGCGGCGTTCACGTAGTCGCCGGCGGCGGGGATGAAGGTCAGCAGCGTGCCGGCGAAGATGCCCGGGGCGCTCATCGGCAGCGTGATCTTGGCAAAGGAGTTCACCGGGCTGGCATACAGGTCGCCGGCGGCCTCCAGCAGCCGGGTGTCCAGCCGGCCCAGGTTGGCGTAGATCGGCAGCACCATGAACGGCAGGAAGTTGTAGGTCAGGCCGGCGACGACGGCGAAGGGTGTCGCCGTCAGGTGGCCGTCGGCCGGCAAGATCGCCACGAACTTCAGCGTCTGGGCGATGAAGCCCTCGTCGGCCAGGATCTGCTTCCAGGCCTGCGTACGCAGGATGAAGCTGGAGAAGAACGGCGCGATCAGCAGCACCAGCAAGATGCCCTGCAGCAGCGGCTTCTCGCGCAGCCTCACCGCCACCAGGTACGCCATCGGGAAGCCGATGAGCAGCGCCAGCACGGTGGCGATCAGCGCGAAGCCGAAGGAGCGCAGCAACTCGGGCCAGTAGGCCGAGAGCACCGTGGCGTAGTTGCCGATCTCGAAGCCCGGCACGAATTCGCCGATCTCCGCACCCGGCGGCTTCACGTACAGGCTCATGGCCAGCAGCACCACCACCGGCAGCGCGAAGAACAGCGCCAGCACCAGCAGGCCCGGAGCCACCAGATACACACCCGTACGGCCCTTGCGGCGCTCTGCGCGGATCTCGTCCTTGCTGCGCAGGTCGCTCAGCCCGGACTTGGTTATGGTCTGTGTCATTGTTCCACCCCCGCATCCATGCGCTCGTCGCCGGCCAGGCCGAAGGAGTAGTCCGCTTCCCAGTACAGGTAGACGGCGTCCCCCACGGCCGCCGGCTGCTGCCCGCGGTTTTGCGAGAAGGTGCCGATGCGCCCGATGCCCGGCACATCCACCAGGTATTCGGTGGTGGTGCCGGTGAAGGACACATCGATCACGGTGCCGGACAGCTCGTTGTGCGCGGCGCCGGAGGAGCTGCGGTCAATGGTGATCTTCTCCGGGCGCACGCCCACCACCACCTGGCCACTAGCCTGCACCGCGCGCTCCTCGGGCAGCAGCACGCTGCGCCCGGCGACGTCGACCTCCAGCAGCCCGGCGCGCTGGCCGGTGACCTCGCCGCGCATCAGGTTGGACTTGCCCAGGAAGTTCGCGACAAAGGCGGTGCGCGGCAGCTCGTAGAGCTCGCGCGGCGGGCCCATCTGCTCGATGCGCCCCTCGTTCATGACCGCGACGACGTCGGCCATGGTCATGGCCTCCTCCTGGTCGTGGGTCACGTGGATGAAGGTCAGGCCCACCTCGGTCTGGATGGTCTTCAGCTCCAGCTGCATCTGGCGGCGGAGCTTCATGTCCAGCGCCCCCAGGGGCTCGTCGAGCAGCAGCACCTGCGGACGGTTGACCAGCGCGCGGGCCAGCGCCACGCGCTGCTGCTGGCCGCCGGAAAGCTGGGCCGGCTTGCGGTTGGCCAGGTGCGCCAGCTCCACCATGTCCAGCCCGGCCTGGGCCTTGGCCATCGCTTCCGGGTCCTTCTTGCGCTTGAGCCCGAACGCGACGTTCTCCCGCACGCTCATGTGCGGGAACAGCGCGTAGGACTGGAACACCGTGTTGACCGGGCGCTTGTGGCTGGGCAGCGAGGTCACGTCCGCGCCGCCGATCGAGATGCTGCCCTCGCTGGGCGCCTCCAGACCGGCGATCATGCGCAGCGTGGTGGACTTGCCGCAGCCCGAGGGGCCCAGCAGCGCGAAGAACGTGCCCGAGGGGACCAGCAGGTCCAGCTCCTTGACGGCCACGAACTCGGCAAAGCGCTTGGTGACGGCGCGCAGCTCAAGATCCGCCCCTGAGGTGCGGGTCGCCGGCAGGGTGGGTGCAAGATTCGCGTTCATACCCCGATCACTTCCTGGAATTGGTTCTGGAAATCTGTTTCTTCCTCCACCGACAGCTCGCGCTCGGAGCTGGTGTTGGAAAGGAATTCTTCGGACGGGAAGATCAACGGGTCTTCCACGAGCTCGGGATCGAAGTTCTCCATCTCCTGCTGGGCTCCGAGCACCGGGCAGAGGTAGTTCACATAGGCGGCGACTTCCGCAGCCACGTCGGGCTGGTAGTAGAAGTCCATGAGCTTCTCCGCGTTCTTCTTGTGCGGCGAACCCATAGGCACCTGGAAGTTGTCGCTCCACAGCAGCCCCCCGCGCTCGGGCAGCACGAACTCCCACTTGCCGCCCTCCTCGAAGTTCAGCTGCGTGATATCGCCCGAGTAGCACAGGCCGGCGATCGCGTCCCCGCTGATCAGATCCTGCTTATAGGAGTTGCCCTTGACCTGGCGGATCTGGCCGTTGCGGATGTTGCGATCCAGCACCTCCAGGCTGCGCCCGTACTCGTCCTGTCCCCAGGCTCCGGCGATGTCCACACCGTCGTCGAGCATCAGCATCGGCATGGTGTCGCGCATTTCGTCGAGTACGAAGATGCGGCCCTTGAGCGCCGGGTCCCATAGGTCCTCGACATTGCGCAGGCCCTTGGGGAACGCTTCCTTGTTCCATACCAGGCCGGTGTAGCCGGACTGCCAGGTCAGCGACTTCTTGCGTCCCGGGTCGAAGCGCACGTCGCGCAGCGCCGGCAGCAGGTTCTTGATGTTCGGGATGTTGGCGTGGTCCAGTTCCTGGGCGTAGCCCTGGCGGATGACGCGCTCGGCCATCCAGTCGCTGAAGACCATCAGGTCCTGGCCGATGTCCTGCCCGGCGGCCAGCTGGGCCTGCACCTTGCCGTAGTACGAGTCGTTCGAGTCGATGTCCTCAACGTACGTGGCCTTCAGCCCGCTCTCTCGCATGAAGCGTTCCAGCGTCGGGTAGTGCTTGGCCTTGTCGTCATAGTCCAGGTACAGGGTCCAGTTGGCCCAGTTCACCACGGCTTCGCTGTCCGAGAGGTCGGTGGCGGGGGTCAGCGCCGCGGTCGGCCCGGCACTGCTGCCCTTGGTTCCGCAGGCGGACAACAGCCCGGCCAGGGCCAGGCCTGCCGCTCCGGCCAGCACCGAGCGGCGCGAAGCCTGTGCCTGTTCGATGCCCTGCAACAGCCGCCGGCGCTGGATGTTGATAGCGCGTTGGCGCGTCATGTCATACTCCTAGATTTAGGCGCCGATGGCGCTTTGGAAATCTGCGGCGAAACTCGATTCCTCGTCCGCGTCCAGCGACCGGAAGACGTGGGCCTTGGCCAGATCCTCCTCGGCCGGGAAGATCAGCGGATTCGCCATCAGCGACGGGTCGATCTTCTCCATCGCTTCCTTGGCGCCGGTCACCGGGCAGATGAAATTCACGTAGGCGGCGACCTGCGCCGCGACCTCCGGCTGGAAGTAGTAGTCCATCAGCTTCTCCGCATTGGCCTTGCGCGGGGAGCCGACCGGGACCATCAGGTTGTCGCTCCACAACGTGCCGCCGGCCTCGGGGATCACGAACTCCCACTGGTCGTCGTTCTCGAAGTTCATCTGCACCAGGTCCCCGGACCAGACGATGCCGGCGATCGCGTCGCCGGAGATGAAGTCCTCCTTGTAGGAGTTGCCCTTGACCTGCCGGATCTGGCCGCTGTCGATGTTCCCGCGCAGCACCTCCAGCGCCTTCTGGAATTCGTCCTGCCCCCACGTGCCGGAGATGTCCACGCCGTCCTGGAGCATCAGCAGACCCATGGTGTCGCGCATTTCGTCGAGCACCGTGATCCTGCCCTTCAGCGACGGGTCCCACAGATCCGCGACGCTCTTGAGCCCCTTGGGGTACTTCGCCTTGTTCCAGGCGATGCCGGCGTAGCCGGATTGCCAGGTCAGCGAGTGTTCGCGGCCCGGGTCGAAGTCCACGTTCTGCAGGCTCGGCAGCAGGTTCGAGCTGTTCGGGATGTTCACCGGATCCAGCGCCTGGGTGTAGCCCTGGCGGATCACGCGCCCGGCCATCCAGTCGGTCAGCGTGAAAATGTCCTGGCCGATGTCCTGCCCCGACTTCAGCTGGGCCTGCACCTTGCCGTAATAGGTGTCGTTGCCGTCGACGTCCTCCGAATAGTTCACCTTGATGCCGGTCTGCTTGGTGAATGCTTCGAGCGTCGGATAGGCCTTGGCAGCATCGTCGTAGTCCAGGTAGAGCGTCCAGTTGGCCCAGTTCAACGTCGGGTCCGAGGCAGAAATATCGGCCGCGGCAGGGCCTGCGGCGACCCCGGTCTTGCTGCCCCCGGTGCCGCAGGCGGCGAGCAGTCCACCCAGCCCCAGGGCCCCGGCGGCGCCGAGTACCGAGCGGCGGCTGAGGCTGCGCTGGCTCATGGCGCTGACCAGCGCTCGAATGTTCGGATCCTGCGGCAGCTTTTGCGAGTGCGACATCGTCCATCCCCCATCTCTCATCGCAGGTGTGCGATCGATCACACGGAACGTGTTGTGGAACATCCTGTCAGGTCGACGGGGCAGTGACAAGACCTCGACAAAAGATTCCATACGAAAATCCGCCCCATAGCGTCGAAAACTTTATCAATCAACCCCTTTCGCAACTGATTCAGTGGCTGTATGGTCGTGGCTAACGCTCTTGAGACGAGGATGACCATGACACTGCCGCCACCGGCGAGCGCCGGCATCGACGAGATTTCCAAGGAGATCATCGAGCAGCTGCAGGAAGACGGCCGACGCTCCTACGCCGCCATCGGCAAGGCCGTGGGCCTGAGCGAGGCGGCCGTCCGCCAGCGTGTGCAGAAGCTCGCCGACAGCCGGATCATGCAAATCGTGGCCGTTACCAACCCGCTGGAGCTGGGCTTCACCCGGCAGGCGATGATCAGCATCGTCGCCGCCTCGGATATCAGCGCCACCGCCGACAGGATCGCGGAGCTGCCAGAGGTCGACTACTGCGTGGTCACCGCCGGCAACGCGGACATCCTCGCCGAGGTGATCTGCTCCAGCGATGAGGACCTGCTGCGGGTCATCAGCACCATCCGCGGCATTGACGGCGTGCTCAGCACCAATACCTTCACCTACCTTTCACTCAAAAAACAGGAATACAACTGGGGAACACGATGAATACTCCACTTGGCACCGACCGCCAGCAAGCTGCCCGCGACCACCTCTGGATGCACATGGCCCGTCACTCCGGCCTGTACAACGGGGGCAAGGTGCCGATCATTTCGCGCGGCGAGGGGCACATGATCTACGACGACGCCGGCCGCGGCTACATCGACGGTCTGGCCGGGCTGTTCGTCGTCAACGCGGGCCACGGCCGCGCCGAGCTGGCCGAGGTCATGGCGAAGCAGGCCGAGAAGCTGGCCTTCATGCCGTTGTGGTCCTACGCCCACGAACCGGCTATCGACCTGGCCGAGCGCCTGGCCGGCTACGCCCCCGGGGACCTGAACCGCGTCTTCTTCACCACCGGCGGCGGCGAGGCGGTGGAATCCGCGTTCAAGCTGGCCAAGCAGTACTTCAAGCTCAAGGGCAAGCCGGGAAAGACCAAGGTCATCTCCCGCGCGCTGGCCTACCACGGCACCCCCCAGGGCGCCCTGGCGATTACCTCGCTGCCAGGGATGAAGACGCCGTTCGAGCCGCTGGTGCCCGGCACCTTCCGGGTACCGAACACCAACTTCTACCGCGCCCCGGAGATGTTCTCCGAGAATGAGAAGGACTTCGGGCTGTGGGCCGCCGAGCGCATCCGCGAGGCCATCGAATTCGAGGGCGCCGACTCGGTGGCCGCGGTCTTCCTGGAGCCGGTGCAGAACTCCGGCGGCTGCTTCCCGCCTCCCCCGGGCTATTTCGACCGGGTGCGCGAGATCTGCGACGAATACGACGTGCTGCTGGTGTCCGATGAGACCATCTGCGCCTTCGGCCGCATCGGGGACATGTTCGCCTGCAACGACTTCGGCTACACTCCTGACATCATCACCTCCGCCAAGGCGCTGACCAGCGGCTATGTGCCGCTGGGCGTGATGATCGCCTCGGAGAAGCTGTTCGAGCCGTTCACCAAGGGGGATACCACCTTCTACCACGGCTATACCTTCGGCGGGCACCCGGTGGCCGCGGCGGTGGCGATGGCGAACCTGGACATCTTCGAGCGCGAGGATTTGAACGGCAACGTGCACCGCAACGCCGACGCCTTCAAGTCCACCCTCGAGAAGCTCAAGGACATCGACATCGTGGGCGATGTGCGCGGGGCCGGCTACTTCTACGGGATCGAGCTGGTGAAGGACAAATCCACCAAGGAGACCTTCAACGACGAGGAGTCCGAGCGCCTGCTGCGCGAGTACCTCACCCCGGCGCTGTGGGAGGCCGGGCTGTACTGCCGCGCCGACGACCGCGGCGACCCCGTCATCCAGCTCGCGCCGCCGATCACCATCGGCCAGCCCGAGTTCGACCAGATCGAGTCGATCCTGCGCTCGGTGCTCTCGGAGGCATCCAGCAAGATCTAGCACGCCCCTCGGGCGCAGCCGTGTAACCTGGCTGCGCCCGATTGGTGCTTTGTGGCCTGTGACACTACTGTGTGGTTTAAGCAGTCATGGAAGCAGGAACGTCATGCTGGAACCGACCCGAATTACGCTGGCCCGCCACGCTGCGGGGTACAGCGCCATGGATCTCGCCCGACTGATTCAGGTCGCCGAATCCACCGTCCGCCGCTACGAAACCTGCGGCGCCCCCGAAGCCATGGCCGGCGAACTGGCCGCCGCGCTGGGCTGCGCCCCGGGCTACTTCCACCGCCCTCCGGCAGCCGGAATCGACGTCGAACGCATCTTCTTCCGCACCCCGCGGCGCATTTCCCGCGCGCGGAAAACCTCCTGCTCGGCCCTGGGCCGCACCGGGGTCGAACTCTACGACCTGATCACCGGCGACTACCTGCTGCCGGACACCGAAGTGCCCGACTACACCGGGCTCGACGCGGAGGCCGCCGCCGTGCAGCTGCGCCTGGACTGGAACCTGGGCTGCGGGCCGGTGCCCGACCTGCTCTACGTGCTCGAATCGCGCGGCGTGCGCGTGCTCAGCCTGGCTGACGGCCCCAGCTTCAGCTTCTGGGAAGACGGGCAGGCATTCATCTTCCTGGCCGCCGGGGACCGCACCGGCCAGCGCCACCAGCTGGCGCACGAACTGGGCCATCTGCTGCTGCACTCCGCGCTGGGCGCCGGCGGGCACGCCGCCGCCGAAGCCGAGGCCGAGCAGTTCGCCTCGCGGCTGCTGCTGCCGGCGCTGTCGCTGCAGGCGCGCGTGGGCGACACCCTGCGGATGCCCCAGCTGCTGGATGCTCAGGAGCTGTTCGGCGTCCCGGCGCACATCATCCTGTCCCATGCCCGCGACTGCGGCATGCTCGGCGACGACAGCTACAGCTGGCTGATGCAGGAGCTGGCCCTGGAACCGGCGCCGCGCCGCGCACCGCTGGCCTCGCGGGTGTTCTCCCTGGTGTTCCCGTCGCTGCGCGGCGAGGACCGGATGGGCACCCTGCGGATCGCCGCCGCCCTGGGGGTGCCGGCCCGCACCCTGCACGACCTGACCTTCGGGCATGCCTTCATGGTGCTGCCCGGCCTGCAGGAGGCAGCCCCGCTCGGGATGCCCGGGCACCTGCGCGCGCTGCCCTAACCCGGGCGCACCGGCTCCGCCCTAGCGCCGCACGCGCGGCCGGACTAGGCTGGGCATTCCAGGCGGTGGCCTGCCGCCCGGTCTCGAAAGGGTACTGCCATGGACATCAACGCCGCCAAGGCCCGTGCACTGGCCGAAGAATCCCGCGAACAGGGCTGGCAGCGGCCGAGCTTCGCCAAGGGCATCTACATGGGCGAGGTCGACTTCTCGCTGATCGAGCCGCTGCCCGCGCCGGATCCCCAGGTCGCGGCCCGCGGCGCGGCCTTCATCGCCGAACTGGAAACGGTGCTGGACGGATTCGACCCCGGGCGCATCGAGGCGGACTCCCGGGTGCCCGACGAGTACATCGCCGCGCTGCGCGAGGTGGGCGCGTTCGGCATGAAGATCCCGACCGACTACGGCGGGCGGGGGCTGAGCCTGCTGGACTACGGGCGCGCCCTGATGCGCGTGGGCTCGGTCAGCCCGGCGATCGGCGCCCTGCTTTCGGCCCACCAGTCCATCGGCGTGCCCGAGCCGGTCAAGTCCTTCGGCACCGAGGCGCAGAAGCGCGAGTACCTGCCGCGCTGCGCCGCCGGGGCGATCAGCGCTTTCCTGCTCACCGAGAACGACGTGGGCTCGGACCCCGCGCGCTTGGGCACCCGCGCGACGCTGAGCGCGGACGGCGCCTATTACACGCTGGAGGGCGCCAAGCTGTGGACCACCAACGGGGTGGTCGCCGAGCTGCTGGTGGTCATGGCCGCCGTCGAACCCCACGAGGCCTGCGGCGAGCAGCCGGCCGGCAAGGGCGGGATCACCGCGTTCATCGTGGAGGCCGACGCGCCGGGCATCACCGTGGAAAACCGCAACGCGTTCATGGGCCTGCGCGGGATCGAGAACGGCGTGACCCGCTTCGCCCAGGTGCGCGTGCCGGCCGCCAACCGGCTCTCGCGCGAGGGCTCGGGCCTGAAAATCGCGCTGAGCACGCTGAATACCGGGCGGCTGTCCATCCCGGCGATGTGCGCCGGGGCCGGCAAATGGGCGACGAAGATCGCCCGCGAATGGTCCGCCGCCCGCGTGCAGTGGGGCCGGCCGATCGGCGAGCACCAGGCCGTGTCCTCCAAGCTGGCCTACATCGCGGCCAGCACCTATGCGCTGGAGGCGGTGTTCGAGGTCAGCGCGCTGCTGGCGGATGCCGGGATGAAGGACGTGCGCATCGAGGCCGCGCTGGCCAAGCTGTACTCCTCCGAGCTCTCCTGCCAGATCGCCGACGAGCTCGTGCAGATCCGCGGCGGGCGCGGCTACGAGACCGCCGCCTCGCAGGCGGCGCGCGGCGAGCGCGCGGTCCCGGTCGAGCAGCTGTTGCGCGACCTGCGCATCAACCGCATCTTCGAAGGATCCACCGAGATCATGCACCTGCTCATCGCCCGCGAGGCCGTCGACGCCCACCTGCAGGCCGCCGGGGCGCTGGCGGTGGCCGACTCCACGCTGGCCGAAAAGGCCGCCGCGGCGCGCGACGCCTCCGGGTTCTACGCGCGCTGGCTGCCCAAGCTCGTCGCCGGCGCCGGGAGCCTGCCCGGCACCTATTCGGAGCACGGCCCGCTGGCCAAGCACCTGCGCTACATCGAGCGCACCAGCCGCAAGCTGGCCCGCCAGACCTTCGCCGGGATGGCGCGCTGGCAGGCGGGGCTGGAGAAGCAGCAGGTGTTCCTGGGGCGCATCGTGGACATCGGCGCGGAGCTGTTCGCCATGGCCGCGGTGATCGCCAAGACCTCGGCGCTGCTGGATTCCACCGCCCCCGAGCGCTTCTCCGCCGAGACCCTGGCACAGGCGTTCTGCGAGCAGGCGACCCGGCGCTGCGAGGACCACTTCGAGCACCTGTGGGACGCCACCTCGCACGACGACAAGGTGGCCGCGGACCTGCTGGACGGGGCGTACCTGTGGCTCGAGGAGGGCGTGCGCGACGTGTCCGAGGGTACCGGCCCGTGGATCGCGCCATGGTCCGAGTCCGCCCGCGAGGACGTCCGCCGCCCCTACGGAACGGCGGACTGACCCGCTAGTATCTGGTGCCCGCGGAAATGCCGCCGTCCACCGCGTATTCGCCGCCGGTGCAGAAGCTTGATTCGTCGCTGGCCAGGAAGAGGATCAGGCCGCTGACCTCTTCCGGCCGGGCGAAGCGCTCCAGCGAGTTGCCGGCCAGATCCGCATCGGTCAGCGGCCGCAGCGCCTGGGTCAGTGCGGTGGCCACCGCGCCGGGGTGCACCGAGTTGACCCGGATGCCGAACTCCGCCAGCTCCAGCGCCGCGGACTTGGTCAACCCGCGCAACCCCCATTTCGAGGCGCAGTAGGCGTGCCGCTTCGGGTACCCTTCCAGCCCGGCGGTGGAGGACACATTCACGATCGAGGAGGCGCCTGACTTCTTCAGTTCGCGCACGGCCGCGCGCATGCCCAGGAAGGCACCGGTCAGGTTGATGTCCATGACCCGGTTCCAGCTTTCCAAGGTCGTGTCTTCCAGCGGCGCATCGTCGTGGATCCCGGCGTTGTTCACCAGCACGTCAAGCCCGCCGAACTCCGCCACGGCCTGCCCCACCGCGGCGTCCCACCCCTCGGCATCCGCCACGTTCAGGTGCACATAGCTGGCGCGGTCGCCAAGCTCTTCAGCCAGCGCGCGGCCGGCTTCGTCGTTGATGTCCGCGAGCAGCACGGTGGCCCCCTCCGCGATGAAGGCACGGGCGTGGGCGGCCCCCATCCCCATGGCGGCTCCGGTGATCAGTGCGCGTTTTCCTGCAAGTCTCATGCGTTGCTTCTTTCCGTATGCTGTCGCTTTCGCCGGCGCGGCTGGGCGGGCTGGTCGTGGGACCAGAAAACCATTGACCGGCTGGACGGTCAATCCACCTGCCCTGGTGTCGACTCAGTAGACGAAACCGAGATCTTGTCTAGCATGGGGTCATGCCACCGTATCGAAACGCCGTCGCGACGCCGTCCCTCAGAGCTCGCCAAAAGGCCGCCACCCGTGAGCTGATCGTCGACGCCGCAGTGCTCGTTTTCACCGATAGGGGATATGAGGACAGCCGGATCGACGAAATTGCGGCGCGGGCGGGAACCAGCCGCGCCACGTTCTACCTGCACTTCCGGCGCAAGAGCGATCTGCTCTTCGAACTGGCACGTCGCGCGGAACACTATTTCGAAAGTGACTACCGGGAACTAGCCGATCTACTGCGCGATCCCGAGGTCGAGGAAATCCGTTGTTGGATCGCTCGTGGATTTGGCTGCTGGGTTGCAGCCGCAGCGCTTATGCGACCGGTCTTCGAGGCCGCCGACAGAGACCGCCACTTGGCCAATCAGTTGCTGCCCGATGTCCTGCCCGGAGCTCGCCCATTGGCCCGTGCTTTGGTGGATGCCGCAGTTTGCCCCGACGAGTCGACTTCCGAGGCCATGGCCATGGTCTTCATGGCGCCGTTGTTCGTGGCGTTCCGGCGTCGAGCGTTCGGCAGGCCGATCGACGAAGATCGGTTAGCGGTGCTTGTCGCGCAAAGCTGGAATGCACTTGCCGTCGAACATTTGAGAAAGCCGACGTCGCTAAGCCCGGTCGAAGAACCGCGAGGGCCCTGACTTCCGGCGATGGTCCGGAAAATCCCCTTGCCGACGAGTACGGATACCCAGTCGTCGGCCGGCGCGCAGCATGGACTTCTGCGCTGCTGGCCGCAAGCTGTCCCGCTCTAGGAGCGGACTTCGCCTGGCGAATGCCCGCGGCCCTGGGATCGGCCCGTACACACCAGCATGGCCGAAGCCGCCCGGAGGTTTTTGCAGTTCCGATTCGCGGAGTCCCGCTTGGCCCATTGATCGATTAATGGCGCCGATTACGTCAGCAAAGTTCTGCTGTCGCGGCAGGAACCAGGCGAAGTCCGCCGTGAGAAACTCAGGGGTCGGCGATCGTGGCGTCCAGTTGGCCCGCCCGCCACAGCGCCGTGGCCTGCCGCGCCCACTCGGCCAGCCGCAGGGCCTCCGAGGGCGAGAAGAAGTAGGTGTTGAACTGCAGGCGCTGTTCGGGATCCAGTTCCCTGGGCAGCAGCACCATGGGGCGCGAGCCCTTGACCTTGACCGAATGGAACAGCCCGCAATGCCGGGCGATGTGGTGGATTTCGCAGAACAGGTCGCTGCTCTCGATGTCGGTGCGCCCGCCGCGTTCCCACTTGTCCAGGTGGTCCAGCTCGCAGCGGTGCGCCGGCATGCTGCACCCCGGATAGCCGCAGCCGCGGTAGGCGGCGCGGATCGCCCGGGCCTGGGGTTTGGAGAACAGCCGCTGCGTCCGGCCCAGGTCGAGGATGCGGCTTTTGCCGTTGAGCACCACCGGGTACAGCCCGGCATTGCACACCATGGCGCGCACCTGCCCCGCCGGGATCGGGATGCCCGAGGTGGTGACCGCGAAGTCCCGGCCGGATTCGAGCATCTTGTCGTAGTCCAGCAGCACGCCGATCTGCGGGGTGGTCACCGCGTGGCCGTCGCTGGCCAGGGCGCCCGGCCCGTTGGCCTGCAGCACCGTCATGAGCCCCAGCAGGTGCCGCAGCTCCGGCCGCAGGTCCTCGAAGGGGCCGGGAAGTTCCGCTTTCCGCGCTTCAACGGGCGGATTGTCCGGCGGGCCGGCCTCGCTGTCCGGCTCGCCGCCGGGCTCGGAGGCCTCGGGCGTTTCTCCTTCGGTGCCGTCGGCGGTGCCGTCGGCGTCGTCCTCCGCCTTGGCCCAGTCCGGCATGGTGGACTCGTCGTCCCAGCCGGGGGCGGCGCCGTCGTCGACGAGCGCGGCGGCCTGCTCGGCGAGCGCGTCGCGGTTGCCGGCCATGGTTTTCGGGTTGTCGATGGCGCGGAAGATGGCGTGCATGGTTTCGCCCTGCGAGGGCAGGAGCTTGACCAGGAAGCGCTCGAGCCCGTTGCGGATGCCCAGCGGGTAGATGCCGATCTGGGAGAGCAGGGCCTCGGGCGGGCGCTGCTCCCCCACCGCCTGGGCGATCAGCGCGGAGATGTGCTTGCGTGCGGTGGCCGGCTGGCTGCGGATAAGCTCCAGCGCGAGCTCCTGGAGTTCGGCCCGGGTCTGCTCCGCCTCGGGCCCGGTGCCCAGATCCTTGTCCGCGGCCCTGAGCTTGCGCGCGGCGGAGATGACCAGGCGGGGGTCGGTCCCCGGATCGTCGAGGGCCGCGGCCAGCACCGGCAGCGCGGGAGCCGCCGGCTCGCCGGCATCGGTGACCTGGGCGATCAGGCAGTCCGCCGAGGAGAGCCGTTCACGGGCGGTGGAGACCGGGACGTTCAGCCAGCCGGCCAGCAGGTCCAGCGCCTTCTTGAAGTGCGTGCGCCCGCCGGTGGTGCGGCCGGCGGCGGCCTCGGCCTGCTGGGGCGTGGGTTCCAGCCCGCCGTCGGCTATGGCCTGCAGGGAGTCGGCGTCGAGCTTGTGGGCGCCAGTGCGGCGCACTGCTTCGGCGGCGTGCAGCTGGGCTCGGCTCAGCTGCTGCGAGAGGTGCTCGATGAGCAGCGCCGCATAGGCGGCGTGCCCTGCGGGGACGTCGGGGTCGGACAGGGCGCTCACCGCCGATCCGAGCAGCCTGTCCGCGGCGGACAGGTCGAGAAGTGCTTCGCTGCTGGTGCTCATGGATCCAGCCTGCCCTTGCGGTGGCGGGTGCGGGGCTGATGCGCGGCAAGGTGGGGATAACCCAAGGTCCGCGCCGCCGTGCAGCGTGCGCTCGGCCCTGTAACAGGTGCGCGCTCAGCCGTGCATCCGGTACCAGAGCAGCGCCACCTGCAAGCTGGCGCGGGATTCGGCCGAGTCCAGCGAGACCCCGAGCTTGTCCTCCAGCTTGGCCAGCCGGGCGTAGAGCGTGGGGCGGGAGTAGTAGCCGGCCTTGGCCAGGGCGGACTTGTTGCCGCCGTGGGCCAGGTAGAGCTCCAGCAGCTGCAGTCCGTCGGCATCGGGCGGGGAGAGCAGGCCGGCCAGCTCGGTATGGGCGAAGGCGCGCAGCCGGGCATCGGCACCCATGGCGGAGAGCACCCCGCGCAGGCGCAGGTCGGCGAAGCGGTAGTAGGGCCGGGCGCGCGTGGGCAGGTGCGGGACGATCTGCGCGACATGGGCGGCCTCGTCCAGCCGGGACAGGCAGGCGGCCAGCGGGCCCTCGGTGGCGACGCCGATCGCGGCCGGTCCTGCCAACTGCTCTGCCAGCTGCTCCGCCAGCCGGCGGGTGAAGCCCTGCAACGCGGAGTCCACCAGCTCGCGGGCGCGCACCGGCAGGATGACCGCCAGGTAGCCGGGCTTCAGCGACCCGGCCAGCACCCCCAGGCGCAGGGTGTCGGCCAGCTGCTCGATGACCTCCAGCGCGGCGCGTTCGGCCAGCTGGGTTTCCGTGGGGGTGCGCTCGGCGGCGGCCAGCGACAGCACCAGCGGAACGTAGTAGGGCGCGGCGTCCAGGCCCAGCGACTGGGCGCGCACCGCGACCTCCTTGTCGCTGTAGCCGTGCGCGGCCTGCAGCTCGTGCAGCATCGAGGTGCGCGCCTGGTAGAGCAGTTCGCGCTGGTCGCGCCCGGAGAGCCGGGCGATGGTCAGCGCCTGGCCGGCGCGCTCCAGCACCAGGGCGGCGCCGGCGTCGTCCTCCAGCACGGCCGGGACGATGAGCCTGCCCCAGCGGCGGCGGGCGGCCCCCACCGGGGTCTGCAGCCAGTTCTCGGCGCCCGCCGACCGCCCGGTGTGTTCCAGGTAGCCGACGAACCGGGAGCGGCAGATCCAGTCGTCCAAATCCGCGTTCGCGTGGGCGAGGACCAGGTGGCGCACGTCCTCGAGCACCACGGGGGCGTGAAGCAGCTGCGCGGTGCGTTCCACGATGGCCTGCTCGTCGGCCTCGGAGAGCGAGAGCCCGGTGTAGATCTCGTGCACGCTGCGGGAGAACTGCAGGTCGGCCAGCTGCTGGGCGACCAGCTTCTGGTGGATGATTTCGGTGATGGCCACGAAGCGGACCTTGCGGCGCAGCCGGATCACCGGGAAGCCGAGCCCGGCCACCGGCAGCTCGGCGGCGCCCGGGGCCTCGATGATCACGCCCGCGGCGCCGGCGTCGCGCAGCTGCTGAAGGAAACCGCGCACGTCGGACACGTTGCGCAGCGTGGTGAGCACCAGCTCGCGGCCGAAGAGCAGGTCCACGTTGGATTCGGACTCGGTCACGTGCACCCAGCGCAGCTCCGCGTCGAGCCCCTCGGCGCACAGCAGCTGCGGCTCCGCCTCCTGCACCACTGGCAGGGCCAGCACGTCGTCGACCGTCAGCATCCTCGCACCTTTACACTTCGTCGCAGCTTCACGATAAATCATTACACACTGAGTGTGTTGCAGGCCATGTTCGTGCCGCATGATGAATGCAGGAAACCATACGAGGACATTCTAGGAGCCACGATGAGCACGACGCTGACGACCACCTTGCAGCACTGGATCAACAATGCCGCCTACAGCGGCGATGACCGCACCGGCAAGATCTACAACCCGGCCACCGGCGAGGTGACCCGCGAGGTCGCCCTGGCCTCCAAGGCCACCACCGAGGCCGCGATCGCCGCCGCGCACGCCGCCTTCCCGAAGTGGCGCGACACCTCGCTGGCCCGCCGCACCGCCATCATGTTCACCTTCCGCCAGCTGCTGGCCGAGCGCAAGGGCGAGCTGGCCGCGATCATCACCGAGGAGCACGGCAAGGTGCTGGATGACGCGCTGGGCGAGGTCGCCCGCGGCATGGAGGTCGTGGAGCTGGCCTGCAACGCGCCGTACCTGCTCAAGGGCGAGTACTCGGAGAACGCCTCCACCGGCGTAGACGTGCAGTCCATGCGCCAGCCGGTCGGCGTGTCCGCGATCATCTCCCCGTTCAACTTCCCGGCCATGGTGCCGCTGTGGTTCTTCCCGGTCGCCATCGCCTCGGGCAACACCGTGGTGCTCAAGCCCTCGGAGAAGGACCCGTCGGCCGCCAACTGGCTGGCCGAGCTGTTCGCGGAGGCCGGCCTGCCCGAGGGCGTGCTGAACGTGGTGCACGGCGACAAGGAGTCGGTGGACACCCTGCTGAACGACGAGCGCATCTCCACCGTGTCCTTCGTGGGCTCGACCCCGATCGCGCAGTACGTCTACTCCACCGGCACCGCCAACGGCAAGCGCGTGCAGGCCTTCGGCGGCGCGAAGAACCACATGCTGGTGCTGCCGGACGCCGATCTGGACCTGGCCGCGGACATGGCCGTGAACGCCGGCTTCGGCGCCGCGGGCGAGCGCTGCATGGCGATCTCCGTGGTCGTCGCGCTGGAGAACATCGCCGACGAGCTGGTCGGCAAGATCGCCGAACGCGCCAAGACCCTGCGCGTGGGCGACGGCACCCGCGGCTGCGACATGGGCCCGCTGATCACCGGCGAGCACCGCGACAAGGTCGCCGGCTACATCGACGCGGGCATCGCCGCCGGCGCCACCCTGGCCCTGGACGGCCGCACCGGCGCCATCGACGCGGACGGCGAAGGCTTCTTCCTGCACCCGACCATGTTCGACAACGTCACCACCGACATGAGCATCTACACCGATGAGATCTTCGGCCCGGTGCTTTCGGTGGTGCGCGTGAAGACCTTCAACGAGGGCATCGAGCTGATCAACTCCTCCAAGTACGGCAACGGCACCGCGGTGTTCACCAACGACGGCGGCGCGGCCCGCCGCTTCGAGAACGAGATCCAGGTGGGCATGGTCGGCGTGAACGTGCCGATCCCGGTGCCGGTGGGCTACCACTCCTTCGGCGGCTGGAAGGCTTCGCTGTTCGGCGACCAGCACGCCTACGGCCCGGAGGGCTTCAAGTTCTTCACCCGCAACAAGGTTGTCACCAAGCGCTGGCTGGACCCGAGCCACGGCGGCATCAACCTCGGCTTCCCACAGAACGACTAGGACCCATGACTACCGAAATCAGCGATATCACCAGCGACCAGATTGCGCAGGGCCGGCGCGCCCACGAGCTGGACCGCGAGCACGTGTTCCATTCCTGGCAGGCGCAGGGTCCGTTCAACCCGATGACGGTCCTCAAGACCGAGGGCTCGTACGTGTGGGACGGCGAGGGCAACAAGCTCATCGACCTCTCCAGCCAGCTGGTCAACACCAACGTCGGCCACCAGCATCCGAAGGTCGTCGCGGCGATCGTCGAGCAGGCCGGCAAGATCGCCACGATCGCCCCGCAGCACGTGAACGACGCCCGCTCCGAGGCCGCGCGGCTGATCGCATCGCACACCCCGGGCGACCTGGACAAGATCTTCTTCACCAACGGCGGCGCCGACGCGGTGGAGCACGCGGTGCGCATGGCGCGCCTGCACACCGGCAAGCACAAGGTGCTTTCCGCCTACCGCTCCTACCACGGCGGCACCCACCTGGCCGTGAACATCACCGGCGACCCGCGGCGCTTCGCCTCGGACGCCGGCGCGGACGGCATCGTGCACTTCTTCCCGGCCTACCCGTACCGCTCCTACTTCGGGGCCGCCACGGAAGCCGAAGAGACCGAGCGCGCGCTGAAGCACCTGGAGGACCTGATCATCCTGGAGGGCGCCGGCAACATCGCGGCGCTGATCCTGGAGTCCATCCCGGGCACCGCCGGCATCTACGTGCCGCCGGCGGGCTACATGGCCGGGGTGCGCGAGCTGACCCGCAAGTACGGCATCGTGTACATCGCCGACGAGGTCATGGCCGGCTTCGGCCGCTCGGGCGAATGGTTCGCGGTGAACCACTGGGACATCACCCCGGACCTGCTCACCTTCGCCAAGGGCGTGAACTCCGGCTACGTGCCGCTGGGCGGCGTGGCCATCTCGCAGGAGATCTTCGAGACCTTCCGTGAGCGCGTCTACCCGGGCGGCCTGACCTACTCGGGACACCCGCTGGCCTGCGCCGCGGCGGTGGCCACCATCAAGGCGATGGAGGACGAGGACTTGGTCGCCAACGCCAAGCGCCTGGGCGATGAGATCATCGGCCCGCGCCTGGCGCAGTTCAAGGCGGACCACCCCTCGGTGGGCGACGTGCGCGGAACCGGCGTGTTCTGGGCGATCGAGCTGGTCGTCAACCGCGAGACCCGCGAACCGCTGGCCGCCTACGGCGGCAGCTCGCCGGAGATGAACCAGGTCATCGCCGCCGCCCGCGCGGCAGGCCTGCTGCCGTTCGCGAACTTCAACCGGCTGCACGTGGTTCCTGCCATGAACATCCCGGACGAGGTGCTGATCGAGGCGCTGGACAAGCTGGAGCAGGCGCTGCTCGTCGCCGACGGCTTCGTCAAGTAGCTGCACCCGCACAGCTGGCAGGATTCCCCTGCCAGCTGTGCTTTTTAACATTCGGCATTAACAATTCGCTGGCAGATGAATGGGCCGCCTGCCCCCTCGCCCGCTGTGAAATACTGGGGTCACCCGCACAATCTTTATGGAGGAACCCATGGCAGGCGACGCTTTCCAGCCGCATCTTCAGTGGGGCGTCAAGGCCTCGTTCGTTGGATACATTTCATCCCTGGCCGACGGCCGCATCGAAGCCTCGAACGGGGTGTGGCAGGTCGGCAACGCGCTGGCCTTCCCAGTGCACCCGGCCGTGGATGTTCCCGACAATGAAATCTGGTTCAACGGCCGGGTGTCCTTCTCCGGCCACGGCGGGATGATGAAGCTCGAGCTGAACGAGCCGCGTATCGAGAACCAGGGCGAGTCGATCTTCCTGACCATCGACACCCCCGAGGGCCGCACCGCCATTGCGGAACTGGCCGAGACCGGGGTTTCGCACGCCATGGGCATGACCCGGACCCGGTTCTCCGCCGTGGTGACCGAGGAAGGCTCGAAGATGTTCAACGGCCAGTACCCTGCCGGGCAGGCTATGGAAGAAGTCGAAGTCACCCTGCGGGGCTAGAAACACCTATTACAGCAAAGCCCTGCACCGCCGACGAGGTGCAGGGTTTTGTTGTCCCTATAGGCGGGAGAACTCCGAGGCGCGGGCGACCTGGTCCGCGCTGAGCGCATGACCCGTATATTTTTCGAACTGCGCGGCGGCCTGCAGGGCGATCACCTCGGCCCCGGTGATGACCTGCTTTCCCTGCTTCCGCCCGGCGGCGACCAGCGGTGTTTCACTCGGGAACGCGACCACGTCGAACACCGTTTCCGCCGCGGCGATCTGCGCGTCGCTGAATGACTGGGTGGCAGCCTGCGCACCGTCCATGCCCAGCGGCGTGACGTTGACCAGTATCTGGTGGTCTGGCTCCGGATCAACCGCGGTAAAGAAATAACCGTACTTCTGCGCCAGCGCGCCTCCTGCGGCGGCATTGCGTGCGAGCACCGTGAGGTTCTCAAATCCGGCTTCGCGGAATGCCCCGACCACCGCCTTGGCCATGCCGCCGGAACCGCGGACGAGCACGGCGTGCGAGGGATCCAGCTCGTGGCGCTGGATCAGCGTGGCGATCGCCTCGAAGTCGGTGTTGGAGGCGCTGAGCCGGCCGTCGGTGTTAACGATGGTGTTCACCGAGTCGATGGCCGCCGCCGAAGACTCAATGGTGTCCACCAGCGCCATGACGTCTTCCTTGAACGGCATGGACACCGAGCAGCCGCGGATGCCCAGGGCGCGGACGCCGGCGATCGCCCCGGCCAAGTCCTCGGTGGAGAACGCCTTGTAGATGAAGTTCAGTCCCAGTTCCTCGTACAAGTAGTTGTGGAAGCGGGTGCCGATGTTCGACGGCCGGCCGGACAGCGAGATGCACAGGGTCATGTCTTTATTCAGGATGGGCATGGAGGGCTCTTCCGGGGTCGCGGGACGGGGTCTCCACCTTAATATACGGGGGCTGCAAGCGGCCGTGGGTAATTAAAGATGATTTCACGCGCCAAGTTCCCTGCTCCATTAATCTGGCCACATCAGGTCGTTCGGGCGAGGATCGGATTCCCGTCATCCACGTGGCATTTCGAACTTCTTGAGTTTGTGCGTGCCGTCGCAGAACGGTTTGATGGCCGAGCTTCCGCAGCGACACAGGGCCACTGTTTCCCGGCTTGTCGGAACAGCATTGCCTTCTGCGTCGAGAATCTCGAAGTCGCCACGGACGATCAGCGGCCCCTGCGGGCAGACCACGATCTGTGCTCCATCCGCGTTCATCCCTGGACCTTCACTTTCGGTTGACGCAGGGACGAGTCGCCCCGGCCCCACGCTTCAAGCTGGTGGGTTCCCACTAGGGCGTCGATGGCGCAAGCCGCCTGCGCGCCGAAAAACACCGCTTCGGCGATGCTGGGATCCTGCTCGATCAATCCGCCCGCCAGGTCGCGTCCGGCGATCTGCTCGTGGACTGCGTCGGCTTCCACGTGCTCATCGAAGTAATCCGTCACCGGGGAGTCGAAGCCCAGGCGTCGGAATCCGCGCGCATACCGGGCATTGGGGATCGAGGATGTCATCTCGTAGATGGCTAGGTGACCGGCGATACTGCCGCGCAAACGGCGATGCAGGCCGAAGAACGACATCATGTTGACCGACGCCAGCGTGATAGCGGGCAAGGACTCGATGTAGGCTCCGAACTCGGAGTCGAGCCCCAGTCCCCGCATGGTTATCTCGAATAGCTCGGAGTGCATGGCACCAGGCCGGCCTGCCCCGTATTCGTCGAACTGGATCTCCATCAATGCGGACTTTCCGCGCCCGGTCAGCCGTGGGATCGCCCACGAATGCGGGTCGGCTTCCTTAAGCTGGTAGATGGACTTATGCATGAGGAATTCGCGCGTTTGCTCAATCGTCGCATGCCGGGATATGTAGTTCGAGACCGATGGCCCGCCGTCCGCGCTGGCAAGGGCGAAAAGCTGGCGAGCCGTATCCTGTGCGGAGCCGAGCGAGAAACTTACATCCCCGGCGATCTGCCGCAATCGTGCCTCAAACCGCTCTTCAATCTTTGCTCGAAGGCCCAGCAGCGACGGATTCCATTCCCAGCGTGCATCGACCCGGTCGAACCCGCGGTAGTGCAGTTCGTAGAGGGCGAAGAGGAGAATCTGGATGTCCTCGCTATAGAGGATGTCTTCCGAGTCCAGAACTTCGAAGGCGTCATGTTCCAAACCGGACAGATCGACATCGGCGTCGTAGGTTCTCAGCACCTCGAAAAGAGATTCGCTGATCCGGCCTCGATCTTCTGGAAGCTCCACTTCTCCACCTGCTCCTTCGTGCGCACATACTGAAAAATCGACTATAGGCAATGTCCAACCCGATTACCGGGCCGGGGTTCGGATTGCCAGAGAATTCCCACAATGTGTCTCAGCCAGATCGGGACCTACCAGCCCGTCACGGGTTGGTGTGGAAGGCCGGCATCGTTTCGCCGTGCGAACTCCTGCTGGGCGTCTTGCACGAGGGCCGGGCCTCCCCCGCGTGCCCAGCTTGCGCGCTGCCGTTGGGCGCCGTTTCCAACGGATGCAATCCGGGCGAAGTAGTTTTGCACGAAATCGAGATCACCGTTGTTTGCTAGATGTTCGCCTGCGTAGTCGAGCAATTGCCTCAGCACTTGCTCCGGTTCCAGCCTGGTTTCGGTTCCCGCGTCGAATAGGGGTCCAGACATGCCCATCTTGGAGGCATGCCAGAGACCGAGATCCAGTAGCCGGTCCTCCACGGTCTTGGCCATGCGTCCCTGCGCGAGGCCGGTATCCACCAGAGCCCTGACCAACATGGCGATGGCCACCGATTCGCCGGCCGTCAATTGTTCGTCGGCCGCGCGGACCTCTATCGTGGGATTGTGCTCGGACAGGCGCACAGCCCAACCGATATGTCCGGCGTCGAGCAATGCGCCGGAATTAAGCATTATCCGACGCAACCGTTGGTAGTGATCCATGGAGTCGAACGCCGGAGGAACGCCTATCACGGACCAACGGCGGTAATGCACCATCCTCCAGGACTCGAACCCGCTGAGCTCACCGTTCCATACCGGTGAGTTCGCCCCTATGGCTGTCAGCGCCGGTAGCCACGGGCGCAGTACGTTCATGGCTTGCAGCCCGCTCTCCGCGTCCGGGATATGCACATGAATATGCAACCCGTTGATGTAATGTTCGCGCACGATGCCCGGCACGAAATGCTGGATGTCCTCGTAACGCTGCCCTTCGGATATCTCCGTCTCTCCGGGAAGGAAGGGCGGCGTGCCCGTCGCTACTGGCACCAGGCCCGCACCCGCGCAAGCTTCCTGAAGCTTCCGTCGACCCATCAGCAAGCTTTCCAAGGCATCGGAGGCGGTGGTGCAAATTCCGGAAACTAGTTCAACTTGGGAACCGAGGAGTTCCGGGACGAGTGTTGCCCCGGCCAGGTCTTCGCCCTGCACGTGTTCCAGTAAACCGGGTGGGACCGTAGCCAAAGTCGCGGTCTGGGGATTCACGAGAAAAAACTCTTCCTCGATCCCGAAAGTTCGGGGCATGCAATATCCTTCCGGGATGTCGACTCTGCTTCAGCTGGAGTTTATGCCGGCTTGCGTCCGGGCTCGGCATACCAGTCCCAAATCACAGGAAACGCGAAGAAGAACGCAACATTTCTGCGCAATGCGTCTTCCCCCGCCCGCAGGAATCCAAGCAGTGCCGCCACGCATTTCTGGTGGTTTCCCATGAGTTCGCGTCTCAGGCGGGCCAGCGCAGCCGAACTCTCCCTACTCTTGGCACAAGGGACCGGATTAGTAGCTTTTCCGGGTGGATGAAAATGCCTAGTTGCGTGAGGATGCCACGAAGTGAAGAAGCCAATCGATCACGAGAAATTGCACAAATACCTCAGTGAACACCATTTGGGTTCCGCTGCTGGGCTGGAACACTTCGCCAGCGCAAAACGGATGTGGGCGGATACCCAACATGCGGCCGTCTTCCATTCCCTCTGGTTGCAGGTCAAAGAAGACCAGCAGGATCTCGAGCGCATCTTGAAGAAGCTGGGCCGTGAGCCCCATGGCCTTGCGTTGCTGGCCGAGCCCTGGGCTAAGCTTCTAGGCAAGATCAACTTGCTCAACCCCCTGCGGCAGCGTCGCCAGACGCTGGCCCAGACACAGCTCGATGTGCTGACTGGCCTGCTGAACGCCAAGCACAACATGTGGCGCACCCTGCTTCTGATGGTGGGTGAGGAGCCGACGCTGGACGAGGCCTTGCTGAGTGATCTGAAGTTGCGTGCCGAATCGCAGATTCGCCAACTATCGGAGTTCAGCGACAGTTCATGGGCCGAGCGCTTTCGCTGAGTTTGTCCGAACCGAGATACGGAAACACGTTATATGACACTGCGCGCCCATGTTATTGGCTCCGGCCCCAATGGCCTGACAGCCGCTGCCATCCTTGCCGAAAACGGAATCGAAGTGGATGTCTACGAACGGAACAAGGAGATCGGGGGTGCCGCCGCCAGCACCCGGGCATTTGACGGTGAGGCGTTGATCGATCTGGGAGCCGCGGCACACCCGTTTGCCTATGGCAGTATGGCGTTTCGGCACTTGGACCTGCGAAGCCACGGATTGAGTTGGGATTTCCACGACATGCCGCTGGCGCATCCGCTCAATAACGCACCGAGCGTGTTCCTGCACCAAACGCTCGCCGCAACCACCGCCCAATTCGCCGAGGATCGGAAAATCTGGACGGCTCTGCATGGCCCGTTCGTCAAGCGTGCTCAACAATTGCTGGATAACGTGACCGGCCCGCTGTTGCGCGTGCCGCCGAATCCGGTGCTGATGGCACGCTTCGGTCTGCGTTCGCTACCTCCGACTTCCGTCATGGCCTCCAGCATCTTACGCAGCCGCCAGGCCCGGGCGCTCTTCTCCGGAACCAGTGCGCACTCCATGCTTCCCCAGTCCCATCCATTCACCTCGGGGTTCGGGATCATCTTCGGGTCGCTGGGCTCAAGTTGGGGCTGGCCCGTAGCACATGGCGGCACCGGATCGATTGTCCAAGCACTGGGCCGTGCCGCTCAATCCCGCTCGGTACGCATCCATACCGGTCATGAGGTTAAGAACCTCGGTGAGCTTCCGTCCGCGGACATCACGATCCTGGATCTGACACCGCGACAGATCCTGTCGATCGCGCCCGACAGGTTGCCTGCGCGTTATGCCCGGCAATTGTCCCGCTGGCGATACGGAACCGCTGTCTACAAAGTCGACTATCTGCTGGACGGACCGATTCCGTGGACCGATGAGCGCACGCAACAAGCCTGCACGGTGCATGTTGGCGGCGATGCACCCGACATTGCCTGGGCAGAGGGCGAGGTCAACCGGGGGCGCATGCCGGATAAGCCGTTTGTGATGGTTGTCCAGCCCTCCAGCGCGGATGCCACCCGCGCTCCTGAAGGCAAGCACGTCGTCTGGTCGTACGCACACGTGCCCAATGGTTATGCGGGCCGTGCTGGTGCTCTTATCGACGCGCAGATCGAACGTTTCGCCCCGGGATTTGGCGACCGCGTCCTATCTCGCCGCGAGAGCAGCCCGGCGGATCTGGAACGTTGGAACCCGAACCTTATCGGCGGCGATATCGGGGGAGGCTCGCTGCGCGGACTGCAGCAGTTCCTGCGTCCGACCGTCTCTCTTAATCCATATCGTCTGGCCCCGGATGGCCTGTATATTTGTTCCTCGTCCACGCCGCCAGGAGGCGGCGTCCACGGCATGGGCGGTTGGCATGCCGCTCTCGCGGCGCTTCAGGATCGTGGCATCCACCCGGCAGTTGCTGGATAGCCAGTGCTTCACTCCTTGGCCGGGACCCTGTCCAAGTGTTCCGGGATCGACTCCACAGGGATCACAACCACGTCATAAGCTTGCCAGTCGAGCTCTTCCAACTCGGCACAAATGCCAGCGACTTGCTTGACGTCGACTTTGTCCGAACGCGGAACGACGAAAACCTCGATGTGCTGGACCTGGCCGAGTTCGCGGGCTCGGACTGCTGCCTCTCTAACCCAGTCAATACGGGCTAGATGCTCCTCGATTCGCAACACAAGCGGATGCGGATCGGTGCTGTCAAGAGCGGAAGCTCGGCTGTCCAGGAGGTCTGAGGTTGCCGACCGAGTGCTGTCCCAGCCATCTTTGAGAATGCCAATCGAGATGACCAGTGCGGCAACGGAGTCCAACCACCAAATCCCAAGACCGATTCCGGCGACGCCCACAATCGAGGCCGCATTGGTCTGCCAATCGGCCTTGGCCATCTTTGAATCCGCGTAGAGCAGCTTATTGTGCAGCGGTTCGGCGACCTTGATCTTCAGCCGACCGAGGATCACAGCCGGGACAACAATAACCGTCATCACCAGGATCATCGGCCATCCCTGCCAAATTGTCTGGCCGAACAGGTTGACCGTCCCGATAGTGGGATGTTCCGCTTTCACCAATGCGGACATTGATTCGAAGGCCAACATGGCGCCCACCACAAGCAGCGCCACTCCGGCGACGAGATGACCTGCCCCCATGGAGCGATGATAGCCGTATGGATGTCTTGGCTTACGGGTCTTGCGCGTCCAGCGCAACGCTATGAGGAAGGCAAGCTGAGGAAGCACCGAGAGCATGTCCTCAATCCACGCCGTCCTCATGGCTTGGGAATTTCCAACAACTAAGGCGACCAATGCGATGGTGCAGGCTGCATATCCGATGCTGATCCACTCCAGCTTGGCGGCACGGCGCATCAGTTGCTTTTGTTCATGGGGCAAATGGGTTCCCGGTGAACTAGTCATGGCTTCTCCTGAGTCCGGTCGAGAAAGCGTTCCACTTCGAAAAGAAAAGCGTTCTCGCCCGGCGGTACCAGCATCACGATTTTGCTTTCCTGGCCGTCGGCGTCGATCTGCGTCGTGTACGGCCGTGTCATCCCCACTTTTTCGGACCATGGAGTCTTGGAACTAATCCCTCCGGCTACTAGGTCCAGATCCCCGTCCTCCAAAGCTGCGACGAGTTGTTCCTCACCCGCGACCGTCCATTCCACCTCGGCATCCAGACTTTCGGCAAAATCCTTGATGACTTGAATTTCACTGCCCTGCAATTCCTCGTCCGCAACCTCTACGAAGTTCGCATTCGGGGTCACTCCTACACTGATCGTCCCCGATCGGACTTCCTGGAGCGTTCCCTCGGGATCCACGGGAAATTGCGCAACGCAGCCTGACAACAGGGGCAGCACGGCCATCCCCAGTAGGAGTCGTTGCAATGTTGGTGACTTAGCCCGCGCCACTTTATCTCTTTCCTTCCTCGTCAAGGGACGAGCCTACGGTGATGGGGTCACTGTAGGACGGAAAGCCAGACAGTTCATGCCCGACGTGGATATTAGAGGAAATATTCAGAATCCTCGATCGAAGCGCGAGGACTGGGCTCACTCTGGATTTTCCCTGAAACATCTGGATGCCATGAAACTGGTATGGAATGGTGGAGGCAAGACCGCTCTCATCCAGGGACCAGACCTCACTTCGAAGCACCCGCTTCCCCGTAGCCATCTTGAGAAAGGAAAGAGCATGAGCGCCAATCACTTCCAAATTCTGGCCAACAGCGAGGCCTGGGTCGTGACTCTCAGTGGGAAGCATCTGGCAACTTGCCGCTCCCGAGCCGAAGCCTATGACATTGCCTGCAAAAGAGCAGAGGAACTCGGTTCGGGCGAAATCTTCGTCCATGACGCTACCGGGGAGCTCGAATTCCATGAGAACGTCAATACTCCACGGCGCGAAACCCGATAGCTGGGGGTGATGCTCGGCCGGCTCTGTCTGGCACGCGTCGCTGCCTCGCCAGTTTGCCCAACCACACGTCGGAACGGGCCGGTGCTCTCCAGGCTGCTGAAGATGCCAGCGCGTAAATCATCCGAAATGAGGTCGTACCGCGGAGAATACCGTCATAACGTGGGGTTATGAAGGAGCAATACCTGAACGTAGATTTCATGACCCCGCTGTTAGGTGTTGGCTTGGCCGCCGTGCTGCTGGTCGGAGGCGTTCCGCTGCTGCTGCACGGTTGGTACCGTAAGAAGAAGTTCGAGCGACTGGCCGATGGCTACCAGACCTACAAGTTGCGCTCTTCCATCCGCACCGAAGTCATCGCGGGCGGGTTGACGCTGTCGCTGATGGCGGTGCTGGGATTTTTTGCGGTGCTCGGGTATACCTCCTCGGCACGGAATCTGCAGGCGAACATCGTGCAGCTCTATAACCCGGCGAAGCTGGAGCTCGGCTCCTTCAACGGCTCGTGGATGAGCGTGGACATCACTCTGGATGACGGAACCAGCTTCAGCAATGCGCAGGTGGAGATCCGCGACGGAAACGAGCCATTCATCGAGGATGTCTGGTACCACTACCATCCGAAGCCCCAGGGATAACGCCGTCAAAGGCCTCGGGCGCCGGATCTTGCGATCCGGCGCCCGAGAACGGCAACCTAGCCCTTGATGACCTGCGGCTGGGCCAGGGACTTCAGGCCGTCTAGGCCGAACTCCAGGCCGTAGCCGGACTGCTTCGCGCCGCCGAACGGGATGCGCGGATCGATGGTGCCGTGCGAATTGATCCACACGGTGCCGGCCTGCAGCTGGGCCGCGACGTCCAGAGCCTTGGCACGGTCCGAGCCCCAGACCGAGGCGCCCAGACCGACCTCCAGCGCATTGGCGTGCTTGATCGCCTCGGCGCTGTCCTTCACCTTGATGATCGGCAGGGCCGGGCCGAACTGCTCTTCAGTGACCAGGCGGTTGGACGGGTCGATGTCGCTGATCAACGTGGTCGGGTAGAAGTAGCCGGCGGTCGACTCGTCCGGGTTGGCGCCGAGCAGGACGTTGGCGCCGGAAGCGACGGCGTCGGAGACCAGGTCCGCGACGATGTCGTACTGCGCCTTGTTCTGTAGCGGGCCGAGCACATTGTTCTCGTCCAGGCCCACGCCCATCGGCATGGCCTTGGCGACCTCGGTCAGCTCGGTGCAGACCTCGTCGTAGATGGATTCCGGCACGTACAGGCGCTTGAGCGCTGCGCAGGTCTGGCCGGTGTTGATGAACGCGCCCCAGAACAGGTCCTGGGCGATGGCCTTCGGGTCGGCGTCTTCCATGACCACGCCGGCGTCGTTGCCGCCCAGTTCCAGGGTCAGCCGCTTCACGGTGTCGGCCGAGGAACGGATGATGGCCTTGCCGGTGCGGGTGGAGCCGGTGAACATGATCTTGTCGATGTCCGGGTGAGCGGAGAGATTCTCGCCGACCTCGCGGCCGCCGGCCACCACATGCAGCACGTCGGCCGGCAGGACCTCGTTGAGGATGTGGCCCAGGGCGATGACCGACAGCGGGGTGTACTCGCTGGGCTTCATCACCACGGTGTTGCCCATGCGCAGCGACGGCGCCAGCTGCCAGATGGAGATCATCATCGGCCAGTTCCACGGGCCGATGGCGCCGACCACGCCCAGGGCGCGGTAGTGCTTGGCGGCGTAGGTTTCGCCGTCGTCCACCACGACCTCCGGGTCCACGTCGTAGGCGGTCGCGGCGCGCAGCCAGGCGGCAGCTCCCCCGACCTCGAAGCGGGCGTTCGGGCCGTTCAGCGGCTTGCCCTGCTCGCGGGAGAGCAGTTCGGCCAGGGCCTCGGCGTTGGCCTCGATGTTGTCCGCGGCGGCGTTCAGCAGGCGCTTGCGCTCCTCGTGTCCCAGTGCGTCCCAGGCCGGCTGGGCCGCGCGGGCCGCGGCAACCGCGGCGTCCAGGTCGGCGACGGACTTCTCCTCGACGCGGCCGACAATCTGGCCGGTGGCCGGATCGAGGACTTCGGTGCCTCCGGTTGCGGGCTGGATTGCCGCCAGCAGTTCCTGGGCATTTGCGTAGGCCATTGACTTGGCTCCTTATTGCGTGGGTGTTGCGGGTGTACTTAGTGGACGGAAAGGTGTTCGGGCTCGGCGTCGGTGTCGACGGTGCGGGTGCGGACCGCAGAGGTCACCAGGAATCCGATGATGCCCGGCACGATGACCACGGCCATCAAGATGTATCCCAGCATGCCCGGTTCCTCCATGCCGAGCAAGACGTCGAAGTTGACGATGATCTGGATGAAGATGAAGACCAGTGCCAGGCCGGACAGCAGCGGGGCGATGACCCGGGTGAGCAGCGAATCCTTGGTGCGGTGCTTGGCGAAGTAGCCCATGATCGCGAACGAGGTCAGCGCCATGAGCAGCACCAGGCCGAAGGCAGCGGAGTTGGTCAGCCAGGTGAACATGGTGAACACGATGAACATCGGGTCCTGCCCGGTGGAGATGACCGCGAAGACCGCGATCACGATGAGCGCCAGCAGCGACTGGGCCAGCGAGCCGGCGACCGGGGCCTGGGTGCGTCGGGAGGTTCCGGCCAGGATGGACGGCAGCGCGCCGCCGCGTCCCATGGCGTAGAAGTAGCGGGCCACCACGTTGTGGAAGGCCAGCAGCGCGGCGAACAGGCTGGTGATGAACAGCAGGTTGGCCAGGTCGACGAACCAGGCCGGGGCGTGCGTGGCGAAGAAGACGAAGATCAGGTCGGGACCGAATTCTGCGGTGGCCCCCAGCACGTTGGAGGCGCCTTCGCCCACGGAGATCGCGAAGGCGGAGAAGGCGTAGAAGCAGGCGATCACGATCACGGCGATGATCGTGGCGACCCGGGCGGTGCGCTTGGGGTCCTTGACCTCTTCGTTGTAGATGGTGCCGGATTCGAAGCCCATGAAGGCAGCGATGGTGAAGGCCATGACCGCGCCCATGCCCGGGGCGATCGCATCGGAGATGTCGAAGGCGGCGCCCGGGGCGGGAGCCTCCGGGGAAACAACGAAGGCCATCACGTTGTAGATGATGACCACCAGGAATTCGGCGGCCACCACGATGCCCAGCACCTTGACGGAGAAGTCCACGCGGTTCACGCCCAGCAGCCCGACCAGGACCCAGGCCACCAGCGCAGTGGCCCACCACGGGATCGCGGTGCCCATCATGGAATTGGCGAAAGACGAAGCGGCGAAACCGAACATGCCGTAGATGCCGATCTGCATCAGATTGTAGCTGACCACCGCGACCATGGCCGAGCCGACGCCCCAGGCACGGCCCAGGCCCTGGGCGATGTAGGCGTAGAAGGCGCCGGCGTTGGGAATGTGGCGGCTCATGGCGGTGTAGCCGATGCTGAAGACCAGCAGGATGGCGCCGACCACCAGGAAGGACAGCGGCACGGACTGCATGCCGGTGACAGCGTAGTTGGTGGTGACGCCGCCGGCGACGGCGGTGAGCGGTGCGCTGGCCGCGATGATCATGACGACCAGGGCGGGGACGCCCAGTTTGCGTTGTTCAAGTCCCATTGGATCCCCCATTGCGAGTAAGTACCTCTAGGATCCCCCGGCGTGGCGTGGATCACCTTGGCATTGCGTGCAGGTGTCTTGCACTTGAGCGCAGGTTCCGGGCGTCCTAGGCCGCAGCCTGCTGCTGGCGGTAGCGTCCCGGGGTGAGGGCGAATTCGCGGGAGAACATGCGGCTGAAGCCGGCCGCGTCCGGGATGCCCACACGGGCGCCGATCCGCTGCACCGAGACGTCGCCCAGCAGCGGGTCGCGCAGCAGCGCGCTGGCCTGCTGCATGCGGCGGTGCCGGATCAGTGCCGCGACGGTGCGCGGCTCGTGCTCGAACAGGGCATGCAGCGAACGGACGGAGATGAAGTGCGCGGCGGCGATGCGGGCCGGATCCAGTTCCGGCTCATCCAGGTGTGCGTCGATGTAGGCGGTGATGCGCTGGCGCTGCGCGGACTTCGAATCAGCCTGGTTCTCCCCGCCCAGTGCCCCGGCCAGCGCGGTGGCGATCAGGTCCACGGTGTTGCGGGCCAGCGAATAACCCCCGAATTGGTCCCAGGTGGAGAGGTTGTTACCCAGATGGCGCAGCAGCGGAGTGACGGTCCCGGCCAGCGGGTGCTCGTCCTTGAGCGCCACCGCGGTGATCTGCGCGACCTGTTGCGGCGAGAGCCGGAACTGGTCGTGCGGCACCAGCGCCACGACCACGGAGGCGGGCTTCTCGAAGGCCAGGGCGTAGGGACGCTGGGTATCGTAGATGGCCAGGTCGCCCGGGGAAAGCACGGTTTCGCGGCCGTCCTGGACAAGCAGTCCGTGCCCGTCGAGCTGGTAGGAAACCTTGTAGTAGTCCCCGTCGCCGCTGGTGCTCAGGTCTTCGGTGCGCAGCACGGCATGAGGCTTGGCGGTGATGCGCATCAGGCCGATGTCGCCGAGCATGTTGGCCCCGAGTGTGGCGGCGAAGTGGCCGCGGGAGACCTGCTCGCTGCGCAGCTGCACAAAGGCGTCGGAGATCAGCGCCGACCATGCGGAAAACGAGTCAACGTGCTGCACCTGATACATCTGCGCCCCCTGTGCCCTGCGCCCGCAACTGTGCCGGGCGACACGTTTGAGGGTAGCCCAGAAACGCCGAAAAGTCACGATTTTTCTGCATACGTAGACGAAAAATCAGCGGGGCTCGGCCAGCCGCTGCAACCCCGCCAAGTGGTGTTCCAGCTGCTCAAGCAGCGATTGCACGGTGTTGGCCTGCTCGTCGAGCACGCTGCCGGCCTGCGCGCCCATCAGGAAGTTGATCAGCGCATCGCGCGCCGCACCGGCCTCCGAATGCCCGGGGCCCAGCAGCTGTTCCAGCCAGCCGTCCAGCCCGTCGCGCCAGCCCTGCATGGTCTGCGCATTGGCCTCGGCGAGCGCCGGGTCCCCCAGCGCCAGATGCCAGTAGTGCACCGCGACCCGGGCCTCGTCCCGGCGCAGCTCATCCAGCGGCAGCACCTCGTGGGCGAAGGCCTCGACGGCGGCCAGGCCTTCGAGCTGGCCGGCGTTGCGCTCGATGCGCGCATTCGTGGCCTCGGCGACATAGGCGAAGGTGGCCGCGAGGATCGCGTCCTTGGTCGGGAAGTAGATCTTCAGCCCGCCGTTGGCGTAACCGGCCGCGGCGGCCAGATCGCGAAGATTGAGCTTCGCGATCCCCTCGCGCGCAATGAATCTCCACGTGACCTCCACGATCTCGCGGCGGCGCTGGTCATGGTCAACGATTTTCGGCATGGCTTAAGCCTAAGCGAAGAGACGTGTTTCACAGCGGCGCTTGCGTCCTGCGTCACAGAGCCGTATTCTCTACACCCAGAGAACAAAAAATGTTGTGGATCACATCCCGTCACCGAAGGGCTCCAGCATCATGACTGAAACCACCGCCGTCAATACCG
This sequence comes from Glutamicibacter protophormiae, assembly GCF_014647495.1. Lineage (GTDB taxonomy): Bacteria > Actinomycetota > Actinomycetes > Actinomycetales > Micrococcaceae > Glutamicibacter > Glutamicibacter protophormiae. The sequence goes on along the minus strand of NZ_BMPH01000014.1, from coordinate 66,849 downwards.
ACTTCACGCTGCTTTCCGAGCAGGAGATCGCCACCGCCAAGCAGCTGCTGGTGGAGAACCAGCTGTTCACCGACAGCACCCGCATCGCCTACATGGGCCTCGAAGACCCGAGCGAGCAGAACGCCGACCGCCTGGTGCGCGTCATGCTCATGGACAAGGCGCGCAACGAGCCCAAGGACGTGGTGCTGGACCTGACCCGCGGCGAGGTCGCCTCGGTCATCGAGCTGGATCCGGCCGCCGTAGGCCAGCTTCCGGTGCTGGTCGAGGAATTCGAGATGGTTGAAGCCATCCTGGCCGAAGATGCCCAGTGGGCCGCCGCGCTGGAAAAGCGCGGCCTGGCAGTCGACCAGGTGCGCGTCGCTCCGCTGTCCGCCGGCGTGTTTGAATACCCGCAGGAGTCCGGCCGCCGCATCCTGCGCGGCCTGGCATTCCGCCAGGACTTCGCCGAGGACTCCGCCTGGGCCCACCCGATCGACGGCCTGGTGGTTTACATCGACACCATCGAGCAGAAGGTCGACCAGCTGCTGGACTTCGGCATCGTCGACGTGCCGGCGACCCACGGCAACTACACAGATCCGGAGCTGACCGGCCCGATCCGCACCACCCAGAAGCCGATCGAGATCACCCAGCCCGAGGGCGCCAGCTTCACCGTGACCGAGGGCAACCACGTCGAGTGGGAGAAGTGGTCGCTGGATATCGGCTTCGACATGCGCGAAGGCCTGGTGCTCTACAACATCGGCTTCGATGACAAGGGCGAGCGCCGCCGCATCCTGGACCGCGCCTCCATCGCGGAAATGGTGGTCCCCTACGGCGACCCCTCGCCGGTGCGCAGCTGGCAGAACTACTTCGACACCGGCGAGTACCTGGTCGGCCGCTTCGCCAACTCCCTGGAGCTGGGCTGCGACTGCCTGGGCGAGATCCACTACATCTCCCCGGTGATCACCGACGCGGACGGCAACGCGCAAACCATCACCAACGGCATCTGCATGCACGAGGAGGACTCCTCGATCCTGGCCAAGCACTCCGATGACTGGTCCGGCGTGAAGTACACCCGCCGCAACCGCCGCCTGGTGATCAGCTTCTTCACCACCGTGGGCAACTACGACTACGGCTTCTACTGGTACCTCTACCTGGACGGCACCATCGAGTTCGAGGCCAAGGCCACCGGCATCGTGTTCACCTCCGCGATGCGCGACGAGCGCTTCGCCTCCGAGATGGCTCCGGGCTTGGGCGCCCCATTCCACCAGCACCTGTTCGGCGCCCGCCTGGACTTCGCACTGGACGGCGGTCCGAGCCGGGTCATCGAGGAGGAAGCGGTGCGCCTGCCGATTAGCGAGGACAACCCGCGCGGCAACGCCTTCACCCGCAGCCAGACCGTGCTGGCCACCGAAAAGCAGGCGGTGCGCGACGCGAACCAGGCCGCCGGGCGCACCTGGGTGGTCACCAACCCGGAGAAGAAGAACTACCTGGGCAAGCCGGTGGGCTTCAAGCTGCTGCCCCAGGGCCTGCCGACCCTGCTGGCCGCCGAAGGCTCCTCGGTGCACCGGCGCGCCGAGTTCGCCTCCAAGGCGCTGTGGGTCACCCAGCGCGACGCCGCCCACCGCTACCCGACCGGCGACTTCGTGAACCAGAACCCGGGCGTGGACGGCATCGGCTCCTGGATCGAGGACGACAAGAGCATCGACGGGGAGAAGATCAGCCTATGGCACACCTTCGCGCTGACCCACTTCCCGCGCACCGAGGACTGGCCGATCATGCCGGTGGACACCGTGGGCTTCAAGATCCGCCCCGAAGGCTTCTTCGACCGCTCGCCGGTGCTGGACGTCCCGGAACCGGCCAAGCACGGCTGCTGCGCCACCACCACCGAAGCCGATGGCTGCTGCGGTTCTAACGGCTAGCGCGGCCGCGCCGGCGGCGCCCGCCAGGGTTCCGTCCGGGCACCGCGTGCTGGGCTGGGCGGTGCTCGGCTCGGCCGCGGTGCATCTGGCGGTGCTGGCGCTCATCCCGCACTCGGCGCTCTGGACAGTTGTCCTGCTGGCCATGACCGCCTGGTGCCTGAAGTGCGCCTGGTGCGTACTGCGCGGCGGGAATGCGCTGGAGCTGCTGGGCATGTGCGCGGCCATGGGTGCGGCGCACATCGCCATGGTCGTCGGGATGCCCTGGTTCGCCGGCCATCATGGCGGGCACTCCGGGCACCCGAGCAGCCATGCGGTGCCGATGCTGCTGGTAGCGCTGATGGAGTTCGCGCTGATGTTCGCCTCGGCGCTGGTGGTCCGGCGCCACGGCTCCCGGTGATCCTTTCGGGCCTTGGCTGCATCCTAGACGGATGCAGCCAAGGCCCGAGTTTCGTTAACCTCGCAATCCATGCCGCCGGCCTCGCGGCAGGAAAGCAGCAGCGGCACCAGCTGATGCGGCTCCAATTCCCGAGGCCAATGCGCCAGCGAGCTCCCGAAGCGGGTTGCCGCCACGAACGAAGCGCGCTCGACCTCGCTGCCTGCCCCGTGTCCACCGGCATCCACGTGGCCGTGGTCGGTGGTCAGCACCAGATACCAGTCTTCATCGTGGTTCTCAATGCGATGTTCGATGGCCTGTTTGATCCGCGAGAGGTGGTTTTCCACCCGTCCCATCGCCGCCGCATACTGCTGGCTGTGGGGCCCATAGACATGCCCCTCGTCGTCGGCATCGCAGAAGTAGATGAAGGAGACATCCGGGCCCTTGGCCGCGAGCACCTCCACGGCGTGGTCGGCAATCACCGCGTCGACAACCTGGTAGCCGTAGGTTTCGCCGTCGCGGGAAATCACCGTGTGGTGGCCCGAACGCTGCTGCTCGCGGCGCTGCCAGATGACCGGTCCGGCGTCGGCCGGGTCGACCAACGGTGGCCAGCCGGCGGCGGCCAAGGTAGTGGTCGACTGATCGGCAAAGTAAGCCCGGCTGAGCAAATCCGGTCGGTGCAACAGCCGGTGGCCGACAAACCTGTTGTCTTGCACCGCGTGCTCGGCATGGGTACTGCCGGTCAGCAACGTGGACCAGCCGGGTCCGGACAGCGTGGGAACATCCATGCGCAGCGGCGTGAAAACTCCCTGACCAATGACGGCATCCAGGGTCGGCATGGCTCCGGTTCCCCGGGCCAGGTCGATGCGCAGACCGTCAATTCCGACAAGAACGATTTTCGGTTTCATGCAATGGGTCCTAGGTGTGAGAGCAGATGGGCGGGCGCGGCCGGGAGGGAATCCCTCGGCGTGGTGCTGGATGAGTCGATCAGCGCGGCGTCACGCCGCGGTGAGAGGGCCACTCTCATTGCGGGGGAGAATTCGGCGGCTTCGTGGGAGGGCAGATCCACGCGCAGGCAACGTCCTTGAAGCGCCACCATGACGCTGGTCAGGGGGCCGCGCAGCATCATCGATTCGACGATTCCAAGACCGTCGCCCTGCCTCGTCAATCGCAGATCTTCTGGTCTGATCAGCGCTTCCAGCCCGGAGGCGGCGGCCGGGGCCGAATCGGGGTTCGAGATCTTCAGCAGTTTACCCAGTACCGACACCCCTCCGGTCGTAGCGGTGGCCGGGATACGGTTGACCGCCCCGACAAATTCGGAAATGAACGCGGTATGCGGGGCCGAGTAGATCTGCTCCGGGGTTCCGAGTTGTTCGATCTGGCCACCGAGCATCACGCCGACCCGGTCCGCGATGGTCAGTGCTTCCTCCTGGTCGTGGGTTACCAGCAGCGTAGTGGTTCCGGCCTGGACCTGGATCCGTTTGATCTCTTCGCGCAGATGCACCCGCACTTGGGCGTCCAGCGCGGACAACGGCTCGTCGAGCAGCAGCACCCGCGGTTCGATGGCAAGTGCCCGAGCCAGCGCGACGCGTTGCTGTTGTCCTCCGGAGAGCTGGCCCGGAAACTTTGCCGCGTGCTCGCTTAGCCCGACCATTTCCAGCAGTTCTGTGGCACGGCGAGTCCGCACGGACTTCGAGGAGCCTGCGATGCGCAGCCCGTAGGCCACGTTCTCCGCCGCACTCATGTGTGGAAAGAGGCTGTATGACTGGAAGACGAGACCGATCCCTCGTCCGCGAACCGGTGCGCTGGTCATATCCACACCACCGATGCTGACGGTTCCCGTGTCGGGAGTTTCCAACCCGGCGAGCACTCGCAACGTGGTGGTTTTGCCGCAGCCCGAGGGACCGAGCAGAGCCAGCAGTTCCCCGGGAGCAAGCGTGAGATCCAGGTTGTCCAGAACTCTTTTGCCCCCATAGCTTTTCGTAATCCCGTGCAGGGCGACTTCGGCAGAATCCCGGTTCATCGGGGTCCTCCTTTCGAGGTTGTTTTCGGTGCGCTGTCCCTGGAGAGCAAGGCCAGCAACAGCCATGTAACGAGGATGGTGATAAAGGACAGTGCCGCCGCGGCGCGAGGCTGGTTCATGCCCACCTGCACCATGAACACCGGGAAAGTGGAGTGCAGCAGCAGGGCCGCGACGGCGTATTCGCCCAGCACCATAGCGCAGGACAGCAGCGATGCACCCAGCAAGGATCCGCGCAGATTTGGCAGAACGACCTGCCACAGTGTCTGCCATGGTTTCGCGCCCAGGCTTTCGCTGGCGGCCCACAAGGTCCGCAAATCAATGGAGCGGATTCCGGCATCGAGACTTCGATACACCAGCGGCAGGGTCAGCACCATGTAGAAGGGCACCAGCGAGTAGAGACTGACCATGAAGCCAGGGGCGGCCTGCCGGAAGAACAAGTTGGCTCCGGCAACCAACGCGATGGCCGGGACAACATAGGGAATGACCGACAGCCATTCGGTGAAGCGCAACAAGTTCGGCGCTTTCAGGTGCAGGAACAGCAACGTCGGAACCAACAGCACCAACGATCCTATGGTGCTGAGCACCGCCAACTTGGCGGTGTTCATCAGCTGGGTCGCAATGTCCGTTCCAGCCAACGCATCGCGCAGCGGCTCGAAGCTGATTCCCTGGCCCGGAAGGGTGAAACCGAACGCCGCCGAGGCCACCAACGGCAGAAAGAACAGGACCAGAGCCAAGCCGATGATTGCAGTGCGAACAACATCTCCACCTGCAACTTGCGTGCGGGCCTTCACGCCATCGGAGACCAACGGGAGTTTTTCTATCGCAGCCATCTGTTGGCTTTCCTTTCCGCCAAGCTTCGCAAACCCATGGCCGCGACGACAACAACAACCATGCCGGTCACCAGCGCGGCGGCGAAGCTTTCATCGTTCATGACGTCCCCGGAGATGAAGAAGCCGATCAGGATCGGCACGAGGTTCACTCGTCCCCCGGCCAGCGCGTAAGCGGTGGCGTAGGCACCGAAGGAGTTGGCAAAGAGCAACAACAGCGACCCGGCAATCGACGGCCACATGATCGGCAGCGCAATATCCAGCAGGTAGCGGAGGCGGCTGGCGCCCAGTGAATTGGCTGCTTCCTGCCACTGCTTCTTCAGTGCGCCGAAGGCGGGCAGCATCAAGATCGCCATAAGCGGGATTTGGAAGTACAGGTAGACCAGCGCCAAGCCGCTGAACGAGGCCAGCTGGATGTCCTGGCTCAGGTCCCAACCTGTCAGGCCGAGGATTGCCTGAGTGGCGAAACCCTGGACGCCGAGGGTGGCGATGAAGGCGAAGGCCAGCGCCACACCGCCCATCTGGGAAGCCACCGCAGAGAATGACAGCACCAGATTCTGCAGCCAAGCAGGCTTGCGGCCCGTGGCCAAGGCCCAGGCGAGCAACAGTCCCAGAACCCCGCCCACCGCGGCGGTAAGCAACGAGAGGTTAAAGGTCTGGATGAATGCGTCCAGGTATTGAGGCTCCAACAGCTGAGCCATTGCCGAGAAGGAAAAGGCGCCATTTACCCAGAAACTCGTGACGACATTCGCTGCAATTGGAAGGATCAGGAAGAGCGCTAGGAACATAAGCAGCGGAAGTGCGCCAACCCATCCGGGCAAGCCGCGCTGCCTCAGCCCGCGCCAGGAGACGCGCTGCAGCGTGCTGTTCAGGGTCACTGCGAGGCGACCTTCTGGGCCCACTGGTCGACGATCAGCTGGCTAGCCGTTTCGCCCTGTTCAACGGTGGGAAATTCGATCTCGGAGATCACCCCGGCGTCCGGAAGCATGGACAAGGCTTCGTCGGAGAGTTTTCCGGCTTCCTTCAGCTCAAGGTAGCGGGCAGGGATACCGCCGCCCAGTGCGAAGAGCTCGGAGCCCTCGTCGCTGGTCAGCCAGTCGGCCCATAGGCGGGCGCTGTTCGGGTGAGGCGAGTCCGCAACCACCGGCTGGGCGTAGTAGTTGCCGAAAACACCGTCTTCGAAGGTTGTGGTCTCCAATGTGATGCCGGACTTCTCCAGCTCCTTCTCCATGCCCAGGAAATTATAGTTCCAGTCGAAGACCACGGCGGCCTGTCCGGTGCTCAGTGCGGACACCGGTGAAGTAATGGAGACAAGATTGCCGGATTTTGCAAGCTTTTCAAAGAAGTCGATGCCCGGCTGGATATTGTCAACGCTGCCCCCGTTGGCCAGTGCCGCGGCGAAGACCGCCGCGATCGAGGAGGCCCCCTTGCGGGGATCGCCAGGCAGTGCGATCTTGCCCTTGTATTTGGGATCAAGAAGGTCGTTCCAAGACTTCGGTGCCTCAACGACGTTGGTATTGGTTCCTACCTGCACGACGCCGTAGTAGGCGCCAACCCACATGCCATCCGGGTCCTTGAGGTTGTCGGGTATCGACTCGAAATTACTCGGCTTGTAGGCGGTGATCAGGCCCTCTGCTTCGGCCTTGCCGGTGAAGGAATACCCGATGTCGATGACATCGGGTTGGCTCTTCTGGCCCTTGAGGTTCTTAACGGCCGTCAGCTCATCGGCGCTGGAAGCGTTCGGGGTGTCTACCGGGGTCGCGATGCCGTACTTCTCGGTGAAGGTTGAGAACTGGCTGCCGTAGTTGGCCCAGTCCTCCGGAACTGCGATCAGCTGGACTGTCCCCTCGCTCTTGGCCAGCTCGGTGATCTGCTCCAAGCTGCTGCCAACTGTGGTCTCGGCCGATGCTGACTGGCCGCACGCGGAAAGCGAAGCGCCGAGTGTGGCGATGACCGCTGCCCCTGCGACGGACCGAAGAACTGTGCATCGCGAGGCAGAGAAGAGTCCTCGTGACTCCGGGTTCAGTGACTTGCTCATAGCGAAATTACTCTCCATGTGAGTGAACGGGGCCGGTTGGCCCGCTGGCACATCCAAAGCTATTCACGTGACGTTTCCACTTAACGACTTGAAAGTAACCACAACATGAACAGTGGTCTAGACCTTTAAGGGTCCATGAGCTACCCGCTACTCGGCGCGACCGGAAACCACGATTTTCAGGCGATCCGTTCGGATCAGATCACGCGAGTACTCCACAGGCCTTCCGTCCCGGGCGAGCCCGGTGCGCTTGACCCCGAGAACCGCACTGGCCGCGCGGATTTCCAGCAGCTCAGCATCCTGCACGGAAATGATGACCGGGTTGAGCTCCTCAACAGAGGAAAACGGGGAAAGCTCGTAATCCCTTCGCATCAGGCCGTAGAGTGAGCCGTCGAGGTTTTTCTCCAAGAAGCCAGGAAACAGGTCCGCTGGCAGGAAACTATCCTCCAGCACCACGGGAGTTGAGGCGGCAAATCGGAGGCGATGGATTCGATGCACCGGCGCCTTGTCCGGCAGCTGTAGAGCCTCGGTCACCGAGGGGTCCGCGCTCACGGTTTCCGCAGTCAAGACGCGTGAGGATGCGCTGTGCACGCTCCGCAAGAGCTGCTTGCTCAGCCCCATGAGATTGGAGATATCCACCGGCACCCGGGCCTCGGCCACGAACGACCCGCCCCTAGCGCCAACCGCACGGACAATCGCCCCTTCCTGGAGCAGCGAATCCAGCGCCTGGCGTAGCGTCATGCGACTTACGCCAAGCTCCTGGGCGAAACCGCGTTCGGCGGGAAGCCTGAACCCGGGCGAAAGGTGCTCTGCTGCAATCAGCGACGACAGCCACTCACTGATCGACTGATGGGCCGGCCTTCCCTGGTCGAGCACCAATCCCCTGGCAGCTTCGAGAAGTTCATCGGCTTCGATGGCGTTTACTCCTTCATGCGTGATGATTTACCGCGTGTTAATGCAGAGTCCGGATTCGATACGCCCGACGTCATTCTCCCAGACATCTCGGACGCATAGCGTGATCGCGACATGCTTCAGAGGTCTAGACCCTTCGGGGTGCCCCCACAGTATCAAGGATGGATTAATTTTATGCACAGCACCCTAACACCGGCCGCCGAAACCTTGGAAGAATTGGACGGCATCCTCTTTGATTTCAACGGAACCCTCTCCGATGACGAATCACTGCTGCGGGAACTGTTCATCGAGCTGGCCGCCACCTTCTTCGGGGTCCATCTCACCCCCGAGGACTACCACCAGAAGCTGGCGGGACGCAGCGACCGGGAGATCATGGGAGACATTCTGACGCTAGCCCCAGAGGCGACCCAAACACATCCGATCGAATCATTTTTCCCCGTCATCGATGCCATGTACGCAACTGCCATCAAACACGCCAATACGATCAGCTCGGAGACTGTTGAACTGCTCCATGTCCTGCACGCGAACGGACTGAAGCTCGGCGTAGTTACCGGAGCTAGCCGCAACCAAGTCATTCCTGCCTTGGAACGCGCCGGCATTCTGGGGTTGTTCGGCATCGTGGTCACGGATGAGGATGTCGAGACCGGCAAGCCGTCGCCGGAAGGATTCGAGTTTGCAGCCCGGAAACTTGGATTACAAAATCCATCGCGAATCGCGGCCTTCGAGGATTCAATTCCCGGGCTGAGCGCGGTTAAAGCTGCTGGCATGATTCCCATTTGCGTCGAAGGAACGCATCCGTTGAACGTGCTCCAGCAGCATGCAGACCTCATTGTTTCAAAGATCAGCACCAACTGCCTTCGACTACCCCTAGGCTGACGCCGGCGACTGGACCGGGCATGTTGCGGACCCAAGGGTGCTTCACCAGCCATGCAATGCCTCTGGCACCCACCGCATCCTAAACCTGCATACTACGAACTCCCTCAAAGTCTCAATAGTCACAAACCGACCAGTTGGTCGGATTTGGGTTGACACCGTCTCCGGAGAACGCTTGAATATGTAATGAATCACATTCTATTCGTGGTCTTGTCGCTGAGAAGAGGGATATTCTTGACTGCCCCATGGCAATCTCCCGAGATCACCCGCGCTCAATTCGATGCAAAACCCCATGGTCCCCTGGTCGTACCGCTGCCCCGCGCCACGCGCCGCACCTGAACCCGCGAACTTCACCGACCACCTACCTTCAGACCAAGGACCACCCATGGCTATCACCAACCTCATTTCCTTCGACCGCCACGAGGCCCAGGCCTCGCGAGCGCACATCGCCGCCTCGCTGGCCGGAGCCAAGCACACCAGCTACTGGCTGGATACCGACCGGCGGCCGGCGCCCAAGAGCGCCTTGCACGACGGCATCGACACGGACCTGCTGGTGGTGGGCGGCGGCTACACCGGGCTGTGGACCGCACTGCAGGCCAAGGAACGCGACCCGCAGCGCGAGGTCGTGCTGCTCGAAGGCCAGCGCATCGGCTGGGCCGCCTCGGGACGCAACGGCGGCTTCTGCGAGGCCTCGCTGGTGCACGGCGAGACCAACGGCGAGAACCACCTGCCCAAGGAAAACGCGCTGCTGGCGCGGCTCGGCGCGCAGAACCTGGACGAGCTGCAGGAAACCGTTGAACGCTACAACATGGACGTGGATTTCACCCGCGACGGAGTACTGAACGTGGCCACCGAGGCCCACCAGATCGAATGGGTACGCGGGGAAGCAGACGCCGAGGGCGTCGAGGTCCTGGATGCCGAGGGAACCCGCGCGGTCATCAACTCCCCCGGTTTCCTGGCCGGCGCCTGGGACAAGGAGAGCTCCGCGCTGGTCCATCCTGCCAAGCTCGCCTGGGAGCTGGCCCGCGTCTGCACCGAGCTGGGGGTGAAGATCTACGAGCACACCCAGGTCGCCGAGCTGGTGGAAGACGGCGCCACCATGCGCGCACTGACGGCCGACGGGCAGGTCACCGCCAAGCATGTCGCGCTGGCCACCAATGTCTTCCCCTCGCTGCTCAAGCGCCACCGGGCCCATGTCATCCCGGTGTACGACTACGCGCTGATGACGCAGCCGCTGACCGAGCAGCAGCGCGCGGCGATCGGCTGGGATCCGATGGTAGGCCTGGCGGACATGAACAACCGCTTCCACTACGCCCGGCCGACCATCGACGAACAGGGCGGCTTCCGGATCCTGTACGGCGGCTACGACGCGGTCTACCACTTCGGCGGCAAGGTGCGCTCCAGCTACGACACCAACCAGGAAACCTTCGACAAGCTCGCCGCGCACTTCTTCGGCAGCTTCCCGGAGTTGAGCGACGTGAAGTTCTCCCACGCCTGGGGCGGGGCGATCGACACCTGCTCGCGTTTCTTCTCCTTCTTCGACCTCACCCACGGCGGCAAGGTCGCCTACTGCGCAGGCTTCACCGGCCTGGGTGTGGGGGCCACCCGATTCGGCGGCAAGGTCATGCTGGATCTGCTCTCCGGTGCCACAACCCAGCTGACCGAGCTGGAACTGGTGCGCACCAAGCCGATCCCGTTCCCGCCGGAACCTGCAGCCTGGGTCGGCGTGAAGTTGATGACCAGCCACCTGGTGAAAGCCGACCGCAACGAGGGCAAGCGCTCCGCCTTCCTGAAACTCATGGACAAGATCGGCATGGGCTTCGACTCCTAGCCCGTCGCCAGCAACTACCACCAAGGAACTTCCCACATGCCTACCTTTGAATTCACCGACGGCCACCAGTTCATCAACGGCTCATTCGTGCGCGGCGAGGGGCCGGTGCTCACCCGCAGCAACCCCGCCACCGGGCAGAAGCTGATCGACGTGGACACCGCCACCGCCGACCAGGTCGACCAGGCCGTGCAGGCCGCCGCGGCCGCGTTCGCCACCTGGTCCAAGCTCACCCCCGGTGAGCGCTCCGACCACCTGCTGGCCCTGGCCCGCGAGCTGGAACGCAAGGCGCAGCTGCTGGCCGAGGTGGAAACCGCCCAGACCGGCAAGACCATCCGCATGTCCACCCAGTTCGACGTGCCCGGCTCGATCGACAATGTGAACTTCTTTGCCGGCGCCGCCCGCAACCTGCAGGGACTGGCCGCCGGGGACTACGCCGGCAACACCACCTCGATGGTGCGCCGCGAGGCCATCGGCGTGATCGGCTCGATCAGCCCGTGGAACTACCCGCTGCAGATGGCCGCATGGAAGGTGCTGCCGGCGATCGCCGCGGGCAACACCATCGTGCTCAAGCCCAGCGAACTGACCCCGGGCACCACTCTGCTGTTCGCGCAGGCCGCCAAGGACGCCGGGCTGCCCGACGGCGTCATCAACGTCGTGGTCGGCGGGGGCCAGGAGGTCGGCGAGCCGCTGGTGCGCCATCGGCTGGTGAAGATGACGTCGTTCACCGGGTCCACCGCGGTGGGCCTGAAGATCATGGCCATGGCCGCCGAAAGCGGCAAGCGCGTGCACCTGGAACTGGGCGGCAAGGCCCCGTTCGTGGTCTTCGAGGACGCGGACATCGAAGCCGCGGCGCACGGAGCGGTGGCCGGCTCGACGATCAACGCCGGACAGGACTGCACCGCCGCCACCCGCGCCTACGTGCATTCCTCGGTATTCGAGAAGTTCACCACCCGCGTGGCGGAACTGATGAACGCCATGGTGGTCGGCGATCCGACCGACGAGGACACCGACATGGGCGCGCTGATCAGCGAGCAGCATGCCGACAAGGTCGCCGCCATGGTGCAGCGCGCGGTCGCCGCCGGGGCCACCGCCCTGGCCGGCGGTGTGCGCGTAGAGCGTCCGGGCAACTTCTACCGTCCGACCCTGCTGGTCGGCGCGGCCCAGGATTCCCAGATCGTGCAGGACGAAGTGTTCGGCCCGGTGCTGGTGGCGCTGCCGTTCGACACGGACGACCAGGCCATCGAGCTGGCCAACGACACCCCGTACGGCCTGGCCGCCAGCGCCTGGACCAAGGACGTGAACCGGGCCATGCGCGCCAGCGCCGAAATCCAGGCCGGCTGCGTGTGGATCAACGAGCACATCATCATCGTCTCGGACATGCCGCATGGCGGCTACAAGGCCTCGGGCATGGGCAAGGACATGAGCCAGTACTCCTTCGACGAGTACACGAACGTCAAGCACGTGCTCATCGCCCATGACACCGCGGCCCACCGCGAATGGCAGGACACGGTGTTCAAGCAGCGCTAGGCTGCTGCCCGCGGCGCCGCGGTGTCAGACACTGCGCAACAGCTGGTCCAGTTTCTTTGTCGCGGCCCCCGGTTCGGTGGTCGCGAAGAAATACTGGGCCAGCTGTTTTTGCCGTCCGGAAACCCCGGAAGCGGCCAGCGCGGCGACGCGGTCGGCCAGCCCATTGGCGTGGCCGAGCAGTTGGTCCGCAGGCAAGCCCTGGCGCAACTTGCAGTCCCGCTCCCCCGCCAGCAGCAGCGGCACGTTCAGCGCCACCGCGTCATAGGACATGGCCGAGATGTCGCAGATCGCCACGTCGGCCCAGACCAGCGACTGGCCCGCGTCGGCGGTGGGGTCGATCAGCGCGGTGTAGTTCGACTTCAGCGCGGCAATGGATTTGCGGGCTTCGGCGGAGACGTCCCCGGTCTTGGGGTGCGGGCGGAAGCGGACTTCAAAGCGGTCGTCGGCCTGCAGCTGGGCGAGGATCCGCTCTCCCAGTGTGGTGATGGAGGAATAGGCCATGGCCTGGGAGTCGCCCTCCCAGGTCGGCGCGTAGAGCACCCGGATCTTGCTGCTCCGCTCGTTGGGCACCAGTGCATCGAGCTGCGGGCGGCCGATCTGCACCAGGTGGGCGAGGTCGAAGCGCGGGATGGCTTCCCGGATGCGCTCGACCGCGGCCGGGCCGGCCACGCAGGCGTAGTCGTAGGCCTTGAGCTGGTTGGAGACCATGGAGGCCTTTTCGCTCTCGCCGTGGTTCAGGTGGATGTGCGCGGGGCCGTTGAATCGCAGCATGGTGAAGTTGCGCTGCGAGTTGTTCACATAGCAGACCGCCTTGGTGCCCATGGCGGCCAGCTGCTTTTCGATCTGCTCCATGGAGCGGCTGAACAGCAGCGGCAGGCTGGTCGATTCCAGCGCCTGCCGGGCGCTGAGCGCGTCCATCAGCACAACTCCGACGTCCAGCCCCCGGCCGGCCAGCCGCTCGAAGGTCTCCAGCCAGGTGTCCAGCTGGTAGATCTGGCCCGGTCCTTCGGCGAAGAACAGGACCACCTCCGCCTTCTCCAGGCCACGGGAAGCGTCGGCAATCTGGGCCCGCACCGAGCGTTCGGCCAGAAGGGATTTTGCTTTGCCAGCGGCTTGATTGAAGGGTGTTGGAATCAACGGCATGCATCAAGTCTACGTAAGCGCTAGCCCTTCAGCGCGGAGGCGAGGGAATTGATGTTCCCGCGCATCCATTCCAGGTAGCTCGAACCGTCGGTGATCGTCTCGGTCAGTTCCACCACGGGAACCCCGGCGTCCCGCGCATCCGAGGCCAGGGCCTTGGTCTCGGCGCCTTCGGTCTGCACGTTGTAGACCATCATGTCCACGCCCTTGCCGGACAGCAGGTCCTCGGCGCTCTTGAGGGTCAGCGGGGCGATCCCCTCGCCTTCCTCGATGGCTTCGCTCAGGCCGGCGGGGGTCTTGTTGACCATGCCGGCGTCCTCCAGGAGGTGGAAGGGCACCGGTTCGGTCATCAGGTAGCTCTTGCCTTCCAGCCCGGCGGCGGCCAGCTCGCCGCTCAGCTGCTTGATGCCCGTGTCGAAGGCCCGGGCGTTCTCGGTATAGGCGGCGGCGTTGGCCGCGTCCTGCTTGCCCAGCTCGGCGGCGAGGGCATCGGCCAGCGCGCTCATCGATTCCAGGTCGTACCAGACATGCTCGTTGTACTCGGCGTGCTCGTGCCCATGGCCCTCCTCGCCGGCGTGGTCGTGGTCGTCGGCATGGTCGTGGCCCTCGGCTTCGCCCTCGTGGCCTGCGGCTTCCTCGGCTGCGACCGGGGAGGAATCGACCACGTGCATCAGCGAGACTTTCTCGCGCTGTTCCTGGGGCAGCGACTGGACCAGCGTGTCCATGAACGCGTCGTATCCCCCGCCATTGGCGAGTACGACGCTGGCTTGGGAGACGGCGAGCTTGTCGCGGGCCGTCGGCTCGTAGGAGTGCGGGTCCTGCGCCGTGGAGGTGATGATCTCGCTGACTTCTGCATGCTCGCCGGCTACCGCCTGGGCGATCTGGGCGTAGACATTCGTGGTGGCCACGATGCTCACACCCGAGTCTTCCGGCGTACCCTGCGCATCGGCAGAGCATCCGGAGAGCAGCAGGCCTGCGACGGGGACAAGGGCAAGTGAGGCGAGGATTGAGCGGTTATTCACGAGGAAACTTTCTAGTTCAGGTGCGCTATTGAGAACTATTCTACATTACTCATGAGAATGATTCGCACTTAGCGCCGCTCGGCGGCCTCTTCCGCCCAGTGATTTTCCATGCGCGCCGCCGGTTCCGGTGGCCTTGACCACCAGCACCGCGATCCCGGTGGTCACCGGGATTGCCAGCACCAGCCCGATGGAACCGATCAGGATGCGGATGACTTCCTCGGCCATTTCCCCCGAACTGAGGGTGGTGCCGAAGCCCTGGTTGCTCAACGCCGCAATGGCCAGCACCGGCAGCGCAGCGCCGGCGTAGGCGAAGGCGATGGTGTAGACCGTGGAGGCGATGTGGTCGCGCCCGATGCGCATGCCGCGCAGGAAGAGCTCGGTGGCGGTGGCCTTCGGCGCGGACTCTGCCAGTTCCCAGACCGTGGCCGACTGGGTGATGGTCACGTCGTTGAGCACACCCATGCCGCCGATCAGCACGCCGCAGATCAGCAAGCCCGGCAGCGAGATCTGCGGAGCGACGGTGGACAGCGTCATGGCCGCCTCGTCGTGCGCACCGGTCAACGCCGCCGCATCGGTCAGCCACAGCGCGAGCCCCGCCGTCACGCCCAGGCCGAAGAGCGTGCCCAGCAGCGCGGTGGAGGTCTTGGCATTCAGCCCGTGCGCGAAATACAACGCGACGAACATGATCGCCGTGGCCCCGGTCAGGCCCACCAGGATCGGATTGCCGCCCTCCAGCAACGCAGGAATCATGAACACGATCATGAAGGCGATGCCTCCGATCAGCCCGATCATGGCCCTGGCCCCGCGCCAGCCGGCCACCAGCACAACGACCAGGCCATAGGCGATGGCCAGCAGGGCCATCGGGAAGGTCCGCACGAAGTCCACGAACACGAAATCCGTTCCGGAATTCGACCCCACCTTGGACAGATCCAGGTAGCGCAGCGAATCCCCCGCCCTGGCCTCGCGCGACTGCAGGGTCTCCTGCGGGATTTCCAGCTGGATCTCGGCACCGCCGTCATCGGGCATCACGTAGGTGACGGTGCATTCAAGCACCTTGCCACCGACGTCCTCCAGACCCTGCGAGGACGGGCAGTCCTGGAACACCGAGCGGGTCACGGTGCCCGTGGCCATCACCGCTCCGCCGGTGGTGTCCGTGGAGCCCGAGAGCGCGAACTTGTCATAGTTCCCCTGCGGCCACAGCGCGATGACCATGACCAGCGCCAGGGCGCCGATCGGGGCGAGCAGCGCCCAGAGGATGATCGAGGCGCGGCGCCGCCGCTGCGGATCCTGCAAGATGGGTTCGTCGTGATGGTGGTGGCCCACGGGTGCGTTCTCCGCATCATTCGAGTCAAAGTTGTCGTCCCCAAGTCTAATCAGCTCGGGAAAACAGCAGGTGCCTGCCTCTCGGGGATGAGCGCAGAGATCCTCCGGAAGGCTCATGCTTTTCGGAGGACTGCACCGGGAGAATGGATGCATGAGCATGACATCAAATGCGGGGCTCCCTGCCCCGGCCGAAGAAGTTGATGAACCGCGCTACGAGTTCCACAGACTCCTGCGGCGCGAGGAAAATTACCGCTGGTGGCGCCCGCTGGCGCTGTTGGGCACGGCCGCCGGGTTCTTCGCGGTGCTGTCGATCGTCGTCGCCCTCATCTCCCTCGTGATGATGATGTTCAACCCAGTCTTCTGGAGCGATGACGCCGCGGCCTTGGAGCAGCTGACCGTCATGGACATGGCCGACCCGATGATGTTCTCCATCCTGATGGTCTCGCTGATCGTGATGATCCCCTCGGTGTGGTTCGCCTATCTCCTGCTCGGCGCCAAGCCGGTCTGCCTGCTGGTTTCGGTCGCCGGGAAGATCCGCTGGGGGTGGATGGGAACGGCCTTCGCCGTCAGCGGCATCGTCTATGCCGCCTACTTCGCGCTGACGTTCATCCTGGATGCCCTCGACGTGGGCGGGGGCGCGCAGGTGCCTGCCAGCAGCATCCCTGACAGCCCCCTGTTCTACGCCCTGCTGGTCATCCTGCTGACCCCGCTGCAGTGCGCGGCCGAGGAACTGGTCTTCCGCGGAGCGTTCATGCAGGTCATCGGCAGCTGGTTCAAGCACCCGCTCTTCGCGATCCTGCTGCCGGTGCCGCTGTTCACCGCTGGGCACCTGTACGACATCTACGGCCTGCTGGACGTGGCGATCTTCGCCATCGCCGCCGGCTATCTGACCTGGCGCACCGGCGGGCTGGAAGCCGCGATCGCCATCCACGTCGTGAACAACACTTCGCTGTTCCTGCTCGGCTCGGTCGGCCTGGTGGACCTGAACGCCGAGGGCTCGGACCCGGTTTCGCTGCTCATCTCCGGCGCGATGACCGCCATCCTGACGGTCCTGCTGGTCAAGGTCGCGCAGAAGAAGGACATTCAGCGCAGCGTCGGGCCGGCACCGCGCCGCCGCACCGACCAGCACCTGCTGCAGCCATGGCCCATCGCCTACCCGGTGACCCCGCAGCATCAGGCCTACTGGGCGCCCGAGGCAGGCGGGAACTTCCCCGGCCAGCACCCGGCCTACCGGCCCGGGCCGGGCGGGGTCCCGCAGCAGCCGCTGGAGCCCGGCCAGCCTGGAGCGCCCGGGCCGGACGGACCCGGCGGGCAGGAGCGGCACGGGAACTCCCGATAACGCCGGTCCCGGCGGTGGGGCCGCAGGCATAGGCAAGCGTGGGATCGCCGAGGCTTTCCCACGCTTGGTTGGTTAAGTGCGGCTGGTTCCTAGGACTTGGCCCATCGAAGCAGTGCTGCGATGCCTGCGCCGTCGGGCATGTCCATGTCCGGGACGTAGCGGATCGTTGCGTCGGTCAGGGCCGTGGCCCGCAGCAGGACCTCCGGTGCCGGCCATTCGCCGACCACCAGGTCTGCGTGATCATCTCCTTCTTGGTGTGCAACCCATGGTTCGGCGCTCAGCGCGCGCAGGGTGTGCTCGTCCTGGTACTGCCCGACCAGCACCACTTCGGCCTGGGCGGACTGCAGGGCGGTGACGACTTCGTCGAGCCCCACTGCCAGCAGGGATCGCCCGTTGCCGGCCTGCGCGGCGACCTGGGCCTCGAGGTCTGCGACGGCCGCTGCCTTCACCTCGTCCACGAGTTTCGTAATATGCTGCTGGACCTGCTTGGCATCCGCACCTCCGGTACGCGTATGCGCGTCGATGACCTCCACATACTCCTGCAGGGTCACCGGCAGCGCACCGGCGACGGCCTCGCGGGCCTTGATATCCCCGGAGAGGACGATCAGCCGGATGTAGTTGTCGCGGCACATGTCATTAATGAGGTCGGCGACTTCCTCCGTGTTCCGCCGAATCATTTCATCCGCCGCGGCCTGGGCCTTGGGCTGGTCGTATTCGCCGGGCACCTTGCGTGCGTGGCGGATTTCTTCGGGTGCGCCGACGATGCCGCGGCTGGCAACGCGTTCGGGTGAAGTGGTGTTGTAGAGATGGACTTCGCCGCCGTCACGTCCGACCTCTGCCACGAGGTAGGAGAACGAGCCGCCGCGGGATCGCGCCAGCGCAGTGAAGTTCGGGAACGGTCCGACATCGACCGACGGCAATTGAACCTTCAGCCCGGGAAGCAGCTCGTTCAGCAGGACTTCTCCGTCATGGACGGCGATGAAGCGGGCGACCGGTGCGCGCATGCCTTGCGCTGGTTCAAGTGCGCCAGTGACTGCGCCGATGTCTTCCGTGCTGGCCTGCTGGCTTTTGAGCAATTTCGCTACCTTGTCGGGAAGATTATCAGCTGCCTCTTGAGCGGATGTGTTCCCCAGCGAAGCATCGACCAGTACGGTGCTCCAAGGGCCGGTCTTTCGGTAGAGCGAAGCGTCGATTCCATTAGAATCCGCGCGTAGTGCCATGCTGACTCCCTTCCGCACGCGACTCCCGCCGCGATGCGACTTGATCCGTGGCACTAACCTAACATCACTATTCAGATGCAGGAAGAGGTAAGCGGAAAGTATGTCGAGGTTCTGCTGAAATCAGCATGGCACGCCGAATTTACCAGCGGCCCCGCCAGTACTGCGCCGGGGACGCCATGGCCGCTCCCAGCCGCTTGGCGGCCCGGTTCGGCCACTGCGGGTCGCCCAGCGCGGCACGTCCCACGCTCACGCCGTCGGCCTGGCCGGTCACCAGGATCTGTTCGGCCTGCGCGGGGTCGGTGATCCCGCCGACGGCCGTGACGAATGCGTCCGCGGGCAGCGCCTGCTTGACCGCTTGGGCCAGCGGCACCTGGTATCCGGGGCCGCTGGGGCCGCGGAAGGGGCCGATCCCTGCGCTGGACAGGTCGAAGGCCCGCACGCCCTCGGCGTAGAGCTCCTCGGCCAGCCGAACCGTGTCAGCGATGCGCCAGCCGCCCTCGACCCAGTCGTCTCCGGAGAACCTGATGCCCAGGGCCTTCTCCTGCGGCCACACGGCCGCGACGGCCTGCACGATCTCACGCAGGTAGCGGGTGCGGTTCTCCCAGCTTCCACCGTACTGGTCGGTGCGCTGGTTCGTCAGCGGGGAGAGGAACTGGTGGATCAGGTACCCGTGCGCGGCGTGGATCTGGATCAGGTCGAATCCGGCCCGGTCGGCGCGCTGCGCGGCCGCGGCCCAGTCCTGCACCGACTCTGCGATCTGCTCCGCGGTCATCTGGACCGCCGGATCCAGTCCGTGCAGGTCGCTCGGGGTCGAGGTCAGGGTCTGCCAGCCGCCGTCTTCCGGGGCGAGGCTTCCGGTCTTGCCGGCGTCATCGTATTCCTTGAGCCAGCCGTAGGTCGAGGCCTTGGCCCCGGCATGGGCCAGCTGCACGCCCGCGGCGGCTCCCTGGGAATGGATGAACTCGGTGACCGGCTTCCAGGCGTCGGCCTGCCGCTCGTTCCACAGCCCGACGTCCAGGTCCGAGATCCGTCCTTCGGGTGCCACCGCGGTGGCCTCGGCGATGACCAGGCCGAAGCCGCCCTGGGCATGCGCACCCAGATGCACCAGCTGCCAGGTGGTCGGCACGCCGTCGCGCTGTTCGATGGAGTACTGGCACATCGGCGGCAGCACCGTGCGGTTGCGCAGCACCAAGCCCCGTCCGGCGCGGGTGGGAATGGTGACTGGAGCGAAGAGTTTACTTTGAGGCATGCTAAGTATGACGCTCGCGCCCGGACGCTTATTCCGCCCGCGGAGCGCGGCGCAACTTTCCGCCCGGGCGCGGGGCCGGCCTTTCAGCCCAGAATCAGCACAGCGATGCTCAGGTAGACGACCAGCCCCGCGGCATCGACGAAGGTCGAGATGAACGGGTTCGAGAAGACCGCCGGGTCCGCCTTGATCGATTTGCCGATGATCGGCATGATGCCGCCGACCGACGCCGCCACGGTGCACAGCGCCATGAGCGTCAGGCCGATCACCCAGGCAACCGGCTCATCGAAGATCAGCAATGTCATCAGGAACCCGAGCACCCCGAGGCTGAGGCCCAGTACGAAACCCACCCGGACCTCGCGCAGCAGCACGCGGCCGATGTCGGAAATCCGCACCTCCCCCATGGCCAGCGCACGGGTGACCGTGGTCGCCGCCTGGTTCCCGGTGTTCCCGCCGATACCGACGATCAGCGGAATGAACAGGCTGAGCACCACCATGGATTCGAGGGTTTCCTCGAAGCTGGAGAGCACCTGGACGGTCAGGGTGGCGCCGACGGCCAGCACGAGCAGCCAGAGGATGCGCGAGCGCACCATCGAGCCGATCGGGGTGCTCAGGTACGGGCGGTTCAGCGGCTCGGACCCCGCGGTGCGGGCGGTCCGCGCCTCATCCGCGTCCTCCAGGATTTCCAGGGCCTGCGCCCAGTGCAGCACCCCGACCAGTTTTCCCTCCTGGTCCAGCACCGCACCGATTTCGCGCTGGCGGTTGACCAGTCGACGTGCGGTCTGCACCGCAGGATCCTCCACCGTCGCGCTGAACATCGGGCTGAGCAGGTCCCCGATCAGGGTCTGCGGATCAGCGGCAACCAGCTGGCTCAGCTCGACCCCGCCGAGCAGGCGGCGTTCGTG
Source organism: Glutamicibacter protophormiae (assembly GCF_014647495.1). Classification (GTDB taxonomy): domain Bacteria; phylum Actinomycetota; class Actinomycetes; order Actinomycetales; family Micrococcaceae; genus Glutamicibacter; species Glutamicibacter protophormiae. The sequence continues at coordinate 46,355 of NZ_BMPH01000014.1, read as the reverse complement.
GTCCACGACAGGCACCAGATTCGCGGTGCTGCGCTCGGAGAGCCGCCGCCGGACCCGTTCAAGGGTCTGCTCCGCGGTCAGCTCGGGGTAGGTCTTGATGTAGTGCGTCGAGGCGAACCGGCCGGTGGAGGCCGCGGAGTAGCCCAGGAGCACACGGGTTTCTTCACGGGACGTCGAATCCAGTGCCTGCAGCAGGGTGGATGCCACGGTGGCCGGAAGCTCGTCGAGCAGCGCCGCCCGCTCCGTGGCCTCGATGCCGGCCAAGGTCTCCGCCACCGCGTCCTGTTGCAGCCCCTTGATGAGGTCCGCCTGCAGCGGGGCATCGAGCTTCTCGAAAACCCTCAACGCCCGCGGCTTGTCCAGCAGGCGGAAGGCGATGGCGGCTTCGGAAAGGGTGAGGGTGTCCAGGTACTCGATGATTGCCGCTGGTTCCAGCTGGCGCAGCTGCGCGGCCAATGCGCCGAGGTTCTCGTCCTTCAAGGCCGCGTGCAGGGCACGCAATGTAGTTGAGAAATCTACGTTCTGTGGGGTATGTATGATGAACCTTCCAAACGTGTCGTTTGGCGCGGAAACATAAGCATTCCGCCCACCAACCGGGGAGCGGAAGCATCAGGAAAAGCGGAGATAAGTCTCCTGATTTAAGTCATGCTCTGCGCACATGAATGAGAGCCGGTCGCGAACTCGCAGACGTGCACGCAGGGAAGCCGAGAAAGGCTTGCCAGCTACGAATTGTCCCTGGGAGATCGCGTGGACATAGATCGGCTAGGCCCGTCGTCCATGTGATCACCTCCCTAGTGCAGGGCGGCGCGTGAAGCCACCCTCTGATTCAAGTTCTATCATCCATGCCCGTTGCTGTCTCGTTTTGGTGCCTGAGCTCATAGCGCCCGGACGCAGGAAGGGCGGGGCTCCAGTGGAGCTCCGCCCTTTCCGCGCCGCATGCAGGCCTATCGGCGTCTCAGCATTCCACGACGTTGACGGCCAGGCCGCCCATGGCGGTTTCCTTGTACTTGTCGCTCATGTCCTTGCCGGTTTCGCGCATGGTGATGATGACTTCGTCCAGGGTGACGTGGTGTTCGCCATCGCCCATCAGAGCCATCTTCGCGGCATTCACGGCCTTGGAAGCGGCGATCGCGTTGCGTTCGATGCATGGGATCTGCACCAGCCCGCCGATGGGGTCGCAGGTCAGCCCAAGGTTGTGTTCCATGGCGATCTCCGCCGCGTTCTCCACCTGCGCTGGTGTTCCGCCCAGGATTTCGGCCAGTCCGCCGGCGGCCATCGACGATGCCGAACCGACTTCGCCCTGGCAGCCGACTTCGGCGCCGGAGATGGAGGCCTGTTCCTTGTACAGCACACCGACCGCGCCGGCGGTGAGCAGGAAATTCACGACGGCGTCGTGCTTTTCTTCATCGTTCCAGTACTTGGCGCCCGGGGCATAGTGGGTTGCATAGAACAGCACGGCAGGGATGATGCCGGCGGCGCCGTTGGTCGGTGCGGTGACGACGCGGCCGCCCGAGGCATTCTCCTCGTTGACAGCCAAGGCGACGAGGTTGATCCATTCCTGCCAGAACACCGGGTCCCGGTCCTTGTCTTCCTTGCGCAGGCGCTTGTGCCATTCGGGAGCGCGGCGGCGGACCTTCAGTCCGCCGGGCAGCACGCCGGTGCGCTCGAGGGCGGAGTTCTTGCACTCCTCCATGACCTCGTAGATGTGGACCAGGCCGGAGCGGATTTCCTCGCGGGTGCGGTAGGTTTCCTCGTTGGCCATCATGATTTCGGCGATGGACTTGCCGCTCTCCCGGCAGTGCTCCAGCAGCTTGGCCGCGGTGGTAAACGGGTAGGGCTGTTGCTTGAGCTTCTTTTCCAGGCTCTTTTCGATGCGTTCCTCGGCGCCTTCGCGCACGATGAACCCGCCGCCGACGGAGAAGAAGGTCTCGTTGGACAGTTCGGCGCCCTGGGCGTCGAGGGCGATGAACTTCACGCCGTTGGTGTGGCGGGGCAGCACGGTCAGCGGGTGCTGGACCATGTCTTCGACCCGGTAGTCCAGGTCCTTGCGGTGTCCCAGCTGCTCGGCCAGGCGAAGCACTCCGGTGCCGTCCATGTCCGCCAGCCGGGAATCGACCTGGGCCGGCAGGATGCTTTCCGGCTCGAAGCCTTCCAGCCCGAGCATGATGGCGGTGAAGGTCCCGTGGCCGCGGCCGGTGGCGGCCAGCGAACCGTAGACGTCAATGCGGATGCTCTCCACTGCGGGGAGCTGTCCCTCGCGCACCAGGTGCGCAATGAAAGCGTGGGCCGCACGCATTGGTCCCACGGTGTGGCTGGACGAGGGTCCGATGCCTACCGAGAAGAGATCGAATACGCTTACCGCCATAGCGGATCACATCCTTAGATCTTGGGATCCGGGAGAAGCCCGGATCGGCTCGTCTGTCATGCAGGGTTCTTCCCCCTGCTGTCGTTCTACTGCCGCGTATTTTTGGCAGAAGAGAGACTGAGGGCCCGAAAAGCACCTTTTCGCCGCTTTCCGGGCCCTCATCTTCGGTTGAAGATGTTACTCGGAAACCTTGGCCAGCTCCGGGTACAGTGGGTGGGCTGCGGCCAGCTCCAGAACCCGGTCCTTCAGCTCCGGCAGCGCACCGGTATTGCCTTCGGCACCGGCAATCAAGGTCTGCGCGATAATCTCCGCAACCTCCGCAAACGCCGCCTCCGAGAAACCACGGGTCGCCAACGCCGGCGTACCGATCCGCAGACCGCTGGTAGTCATCGGCGGACGCGGGTCGAACGGCACCGCATTGCGGTTCACCGTGATCTCCACCTGCGCCAGCAGATCCTCGGCCTGCTGGCCATCCAGCTCGCTGTTGCGCAGGTCCACCAGCACCAGGTGCACATCGGTGCCACCGGTCAACACGCTGATCCCCTTGGCGGCCACATCATCCTGGGTCAAACGCTCCGCCAGGATCCGCGAACCGGCCAGGGTGCGCTCCTGGCGCTCCTTGAACTCCGCGGTCGCGGCGATCTTGAACGCCACCGCCTTGCCCGCAATCACATGCTCCAACGGACCACCCTGCTGGCCAGGGAACACCGCCGAATTCAGCTTCTTCGCGATCTCCGCATCATTGCTCAGGATGATGCCGCCGCGCGGACCGGCCAGGGTCTTGTGCGTGGTCGAAGTGACCACATGCGCATGCGGCACCGGCGAAGGATGCAGCCCCGCAGCCACCAGGCCCGCGAAGTGCGCCATATCCACAAACAGGTACGCCCCGACCTTGTCCGCGATCTCGCGGAACCGGGCGAAGTCCAGCTGCCGCGGGTACGCCGACCAGCCGGCCACGATCATCTTCGGGGAGTGCTCGATCGCCAGGCGCTCCACCTCGTCCATGTCCACCAGGTTCGTCGCCTCGTCCACGCCGTACGGGACGATGTTGAACAACCGGCCGGAGAAGTTGATCTTCATGCCATGGGTCAAATGCCCGCCGTGGGCCAGGTTCAGGCCCAGCACGGTATCGCCCGGACGCACCAGCGCGTGGTACACCGACGCGTTGGCCTGCGCCCCGGAGTGCGGCTGGACGTTGGCGAACTTCGCGCCGAACAATTCCTTCACACGCTCGATGGCCAGAGTCTCGATGACGTCGACTTCTTCGCAGCCGCCGTAGTAGCGGCGGCCCGGGTAGCCCTCGGCGTACTTGTTGGTCAGCACCGAACCCTGCGCCTGCATCACGGCCTGCGCCGTGTGGTTCTCCGAGGCGATCATTTCCAGGCCGCGCTGCTGGCGGGCCAGCTCGGCGTCGATCCGCGCCGCGACCTCTGGATCCAGCTCAGCCAGGGACTGGGTCAGCGATGCCGGGGCCAGTGATTCATAAGTCTTGTTGCTCATTACTCGACGTTTCCACCATTCGCGCTTGCGTAGTCTGCTGCAGAAAGCAGCGGGCCTTCGGACTCTACCTCGACGGTGAACAGCCAGCCCGCGCCGTATGGGTCCTCGTTCAGGATTGCAGGGTTGTCCACTGCTTCCTGGTTGACCTCGACGATGGTGCCGGTGACCGGCGAGTACAGGTCGGAGACCGACTTGGTGGACTCGACTTCGCCGCAGGTCTCGCCGGCGGTGACGGTGTCGCCGACCTCTGGCAGGTCTACGTAGACAACGTCGCCCAGTGCGTCGGCAGCAATCTGGGTGATGCCGATCTTGGCTGGGGACGATGCGTCGATCCACTCGTGCTCGGCCGAGTAGCGCAACGTTGACAGAACTTTACTCACGATTTTTTCCTCTCCCAAAGGGAAATAGGGGGCGTTAGGCTATGCCCTCTTTGTTTAACGTTACTTGGCGCGGGTGTAGAACGGCAGTTCCACGACAACAAATGGCAAAGTCTTACCTCGCAGATCGACTTCCAGCTCGGTGCCAACCTCGCTGAAGGCCGCATCGACGTAGCCCAGTCCCACCGGGTAGCCCAGGGTTGGCGACGGCTGGCCGGAGGTGATCTCTCCGATGACGGCGCCGTCCTTCACGATGGCGTAGCCGCCGCGGCCTGCGCGCTTGCCCAGCCCCTTCAGGCCCACCAGCTTGCGGGCGGGCGTCTGCTCGCGCTGCGCCTCCAGTGCGGCGCGGCCGATGAAGTTCTCCTCCTTCTTGAAGGAGACCACCGGGCCGAGGCCCGCGTCGAACGGGGTGTGCTCCAGGGAGAGCTCGTTGCCGTACAGCGGCATTCCGGCTTCCAGGCGCAGCGAGTCGCGGGCGGCCAGGCCGCAGGGAACCAGTTCGTGGTCCTTGCCGATTTCCACGATGGTGTCCCACAGCGACGCGGCGTCGGCGTTCTTGATGATCAGCTCGAAGCCGTCCTCGCCGGTGTAGCCGGTGCGGGCCAGGATGGTGTCGATCCCGCCGAGCTTCACATAGGCGGCCGAGTAGTACTTCATCTCGGTGACGATTCCGGCGCTGGCCTCGTCGGCGGCGAGCTTGGCCACAATGGCTTCGGCGTTCGGGCCCTGCACGGCGATCAGCGATTCATCGCCGGAGGCGTCCTGCACCTGGGCGTCGAAGCCTTCGGCGCGCTGGACCAGTTCGGCCGCGACTACCGGGGCGTTGCCTGCGTTCGGCACCACCAGGTACTTCGACTCTTCCATGCGGTAGACGATCAGGTCGTCGATGATCTTGCCGTCTTCATTCAGGATCAGCGAGTACTTGGCCTTGCCGACCTTCATCAGGGCGAAGTTGCCGGCCAGCGCGGTGTTCAGCGCGGTGGCGGCCTGCGGGCCGGAGACCCAGACCTCGCCCATGTGGGACAGGTCGAACAGACCTGCGGTGGAGCGCACGGCCTTGTGCTCCGCAAGCTCCGAACCGTACTTCAGCGGCATGTCCCAGCCGCCGAAGTCGGTGAAGTTCGCGCCGAGCGCTTCGTGCTTGCCGTGCAGCGCGGTGTGCTTGGTGATGGTTTCAGTCATTGCGATGTTCCTAGTCTTCGAAGGCTTCGGGAGCAGGGCAGGAGCAGATGAGGTTGCGGTCGCCGCCGGCGCCGTCGATGCGGCCCACGGCAGGGAAGTACTTGTCCACCTTGAGGCTGGCGACCGGGAAGGCCGCCTGCTCGACGGTGTACTTGCGGTCCCAGCCGCTGTTGACCACTGCAGCCACGGTGTGCGGGGCACGGCGCAGCGGGGATTCCTCCAGCTCGTAGACTCCGGCCAGCACTTCCTCCATTTCCTGGCGGATGGTGATCATGGCTTCGATGAAGCGCTCGATCTCTGCCAGGTCCTCGGATTCGGTCGGCTCCACCATCAGGGTGCCGGCCACCGGGAAGGCCAGGGTCGGTGCGTGGAAGCCGAAGTCGATCAGGCGCTTGGCCACGTCTTCGGCGGTGACGCCGGTCTTGGCGGTGACTTCGCGCAGATCCAGGATGCACTCGTGGGCAACCAGTTCCTTGTTGCCGGTGAACAGGATCGGGAAGTGCTCGTTCAGGCGCTTGGCGATGTAGTTCGCGTTCAGGATCGCGTGCTTGGTGGCGGAAGTCAGGCCTTCGCCGCCCATCATCGCGATGTAGGCCCAGGAGATCGGCAGCACGCCGGCCGAGCCGAAGGCGGTGGCGACTACAGGGACGCCGTCGCGCTCGGAGTAGGTGCCCGAGGCGTCGCCCGGCAGGAACGGCACCAGGTGCTCGCCCACGCCGATCGGGCCGACGCCCGGACCGCCGCCGCCGTGCGGGATGCAGAAGGTCTTGTGCAGGTTCAGGTGCGAGACGTCGCCACCGAACTTGCCCGGCTGGGCGAGGCCCACCAGGGCGTTCATGTTCGCGCCGTCGATGTAGACCTGTCCCCCGGCGTCGTGGATCTTGCCGCAGACCTCGCGCACGTCGGCGTCGTACACGCCGTGGGTGGACGGGTAGGTAATCATGATCGCGGAGAGCACGTCCTTGTTCGCCTCGATCTTGGCGTCCAGGTCATTGGCGTCGATGGTGCCGTCGGCTGCGGTCTTGACGACCACGACCTTCATGCCGGCCAGCACGGCCGAGGCGGCGTTGGTGCCGTGGGCGGAGGCAGGGATCAGGCAGACGTTGCGCTGCGACTGTCCGCGCGAGGCGTGGTAGTCGGAGATCGCCAGCAGGCCTGCGTATTCGCCCTGGGAGCCGGCATTCGGCTGGATGGAGACGCCGGCGTAGCCGGTGATCGCGGTGAGGCGGCCTTCCAGGTCGGTGATCAGCTCGCGCCAGCCCTCGGTCTGCGCGGCCGGGGCGTATGGGTGGATGGAAGCGAATTCAGGCCAGGTGATGGATTCCATCTCGGCGGCCGAGTTCAGCTTCATGGTGCACGAGCCCAGCGGGATCATGGTGCGGTCCAGGGCCAGGTCGCGGTCCGAGAGGCGGCGCAGGTAGCGCATCATCTGGGTCTCGGAGGAGATGGTGTTGAAGATCGGGTGGGTCAGGTAGGCGCTGGTGCGCTCCTGGCCCTCGGGGATCTCGAAGCCTTCCGGTGCGGACAGTTCCACGCCGAACACGCCGGCCAGGGCCTTGACCGTGGCCGAGGTGGTGGTCTCGTCGGTGGAGATGCCCACCTGGGTGTCGGAGACCTTGCGCAGGTTGATGCCGGCCTCGTTGGCCTTGGCGATGATGCCTTCGGCGTCCTGGACGGTGACGACCACGGTGTCGAAGAAGGCCTGCGAGGCCAGTTCGAAGCCGCCGGCTGCCAGCGAGCTGGCCAGCACTCGGGCGTGGTTGTGGGCGCGCGAGGCGATCTGCTTCAGGCCTGCCGGGCCGTGGTACACGGCGTACATCGAGGCGCAGATGGCCAGCAGCGCCTGGGCGGTGCAGATGTTGGAGGTGGCCTTCTCGCGGCGGATGTGCTGCTCGCGGGTCTGCAGGGCCAGGCGGTAGGCGTTGGTGCCGGCGTCGTCGGTGGAGACGCCCACCAGGCGGCCCGGCATGGAGCGCTCAAGGCCCTTGCCCACGGCCATGTAGGCGGCGTGCGGGCCGCCGAAGAACAGCGGGACGCCGAAGCGCTGGGTGTTGCCCACGGCGATGTCTGCGCCCTGCTCGCCCGGGGCGGCGATCATGGTCAGCGACAGCAGGTCGGCGATCACGGTGACCATGGCGCCGGCGGCCTTGGCGGCGGCGATGATTTCGGCGTGGTCGGCGATCGAGCCGTCATTGCCCGGCTGCTGCAGCACGATGCCGGAGATCTCGCCCTCGGGCAGGCCTGCGGACAGGTCGACGACCTCGACCTCGAAGCCCAGCGCGTCGGCGCGGCCCTGCACGACCTTGATGGTCTGCGGGAAGATGTTGGAGTCCAGCACGGTCTTGCCGTTGGACTTCTTCTTGTTGGCGCGGCGCATCATCAGCACGGCTTCGGCGGCGGCGGAGGATTCGTCCAGCAGCGAGGCGTTGGCGATCGGCAGGCCGGTCAGGTCCATGACCATGGTCTGGAAATTCAGCAGGGCTTCGAGGCGGCCCTGGGAGATCTCCGGCTGGTACGGGGTGTAGGCGGTGTACCAGGCCGGGTTCTCGACGATGTTGCGGCGGATGACCGCCGGGGTGATGGTGTCATAGAAACCCTGGCCGATCATCTGGGTCTTCATGACGTTCTTGGACGCCAGCTCACGCAGGTGGGCCAGGGCCTCGGTCTCGGTCAGGGCATCCGGGATGTCCAGTGCGGCATCCTGGCGGATGTCGGCGGGAACTGCCGTGTCGATCAGCTCGTCCAGGCTGTTGTAGCCCAGGGTCTGGAGCATGGTCTCGACGTCGGACTGACGCGGGCCGATGTGGCGGGACACGAATTCGCTGTTCGTGTTAGCAGAAGTCTGCGTGATGGTCATGGTGCAGGTGTCTCCATGGGGATCTGTCTTGGCGCATGCCAAAGGAAGGTCGCTGTCCCTCCCCATCCCTGTTGCACAACCTGAGAGTTTTACGCATCCGGCCTACCAAGCCGGTTGCTTGCACCTTCGGTGAACCGGATCGGGCCGGTTACTTTCCAGAGTTGCCTCTTGATGGCGGTACGGGTGCCTGAGAGTTTCCTGGGGAGGAATTGCTCCTACGGCGCCCGTCCATGGTGTGAACGGGTCTCTCCCGCCATCCTTCTATGGCGTCGGCTGCGGGCCAATGACCCACAACACATGTCCCATGGTACCTGCCCTGGGACCAACTGCAAACAATCTTGCGGCCCCGGAGCCCCTGCATGAAGCGCCCTAGCCGTGTTCGGCGCCGAGCCGAATGTAGTCCGGGTACTTGGCGCTCAGATTGTCCCCCGAGGAGGTCCCAGTCAGACGGCGTTTGACCCACGGACCCAGGTATTCCCTGGCCCACCCCAAGTCCTGCCGGAGCTTCTCGGCGCGGGCATTCACCGCTGCCGCCGGCAGCCCCGGCAGCTCGATATCCGAGGACCAGTTGCCGTCCGTGACGCCATGGGCGCCCAGCACGTCCAGCACCTTGGCGGCCATGAGCGTGTGTCCCGCGGCGCCCATGTGCAGGCGGTCCACCGCCCAGTAGCGCACGTCCGAGAATTCGCGCCAGCGCCAATAGTCGGCGACCAGCGTGTTGTAGCGGTCGGCGATCTCGCGCACCTTTTCGTTGTAGATCGCGGTGCGCGGGCGCGTCTTGGAGAACAACGGCGAGTCGACGGTGTCGAAGCCGGTGAACAGCAGCACGGTGATGCCGGCATCGGCGAAGCGCTTGACCATGCTGTCGTAACCGCGCATCAGCGCCTCGAGGTCCGCCTTGGGGCGCAGGATGTCGTTGCCGCCGGCGTAGAGGGAGACTACGTCGGGCTTCATGGACAGCGCCTGGTCCATCTGCTGGTTGATCACCTGCCCGATCTTCTTGCCGCGGATCGCGAGGTTCGCGTATTCCCAGTCGCCGCGGGCGCACAGCACCTCGGCCACCCGGTCGGCCCAGCCGCGCACCTGGTTCGGGCGCAGCGGATCGTCGTCGCCGACTCCTTCGGTGAAGGAGTCTCCCATTGCCAAAAACTTTGCCATGTTCTTCCTCCTAGCCCTTGGCCTGCATCATCTTGCCGATAACCACCTGTCGCGCCAACTGGCTGAGCTGCACGCCCATGGAGGTGCTCTTCTCCCCCTCGTTGCGCGACGGGATGTAGGCGAAACCCAGCTGGTAGGCCGGATCGGCGAAGGCCAGCGAGGAGTTCGCCCCGTCATGCCCGTAGGCGAAGATCGAGCCGTAGTCGTTGCGGGCGGTGGCCTTCATGAATCCGAGGGCGAAGGCCTGCAGCAGCCCGCTGGTGCGGTCGTGTCCGTAGACGAGTTCCGCGGACACCCGGGACCAGGTGTCCTCGGTCAGGAATCCCCGAGCGGCGCCGAGCGATGGCACCGGGCCGAAGGACGCGGCGTAGATGGCCGCCAGCGACTGGGCATCGGCCACGCCGCCCATGGAAGCAGGGCCGAGCCGGCGGACCTGCCGGGCATTGGCCAGCTCGTGCCAGTTGTAGACCGGGCCGCTGTCCAGCGCGAAGCCGGAGGCCGAGTTGACTGCCAACCCCGCCGGGGAGAAGGGGTCGAAGAATGCCTGCTCGGCGGAGGCGCCGGGGAGCACGTCGCGGTAGCGCGGTTCCAGGGAGTCGTCCTGCCCGATGTACGCATCGACGCCCAGGGGCTTGCGGATGCGCTCTTCGAAGACGTCTTTCAACTCCTTGCCGGCGACGCGGCGGACCAGTTCCTCCATGAGCACACCCATGGTGATGGCGTGGTAGCCCACGATGTTCTGGCCCAGCGGCCAGATGCTCGGCATGGTGGCGAGGATCTTGGCGTATTCGGAAGAGTTCATCAGCACCCGGCTGGGCACTCCGCCGGGGACTCCCAGGACGCCGGCCTGGTGGCTGAGCACTTCCCCAACGCTCAGCTTCCCCTTGCCGTGGGTGCCGAATTCCGGCCAGTAGTCGGTGATCGGGGCGGCCGGATCGATCAGCCCATCCTGGACCAGCAGCGCGATGACCAGTGCACTAAGCCCCTTGGTGCAGGAGAACACGCAGGTCAGCGCGTCTCCCGAGAGGTGCTCCCCCACGCTGTGGCTCAGCACCAGCGCGCCGCGGTGGTACACCGCCAGCTGGGCCGAATAGTCCTCCTCCGCCGCCGCGCGGTCCTGCAGCGCCTGCGCGAGCGGAGCAAAGTCGTCAGTAATGACCGATTCCATCTAATTCCTTCGAAAGAATGTCTCTTTGCAACTAACACTAGTAGCCGCAGCGGAAATTCGTGTCTTCCGGCGAGATCACGCCCCACCTATAAGTTCCTCAAAGAGCCTTTCTCAATAAGTGGAGAAAACCCCTCCAAAAAGACCGGAACAGCAGGCATTTATTGCTGTTAGCATAGTGAACGATTTCGCCCATTGAATAGACGACAACAAAATATGTCGTATTCTTCCGCTCGAATCGAAGATTGGAAAGGCTCATCCGCCTATGACTGCAACCCGAGAAGACTCAACTCCGGGCGGGCAACCCGCCGAACTCAAGCGGGTCATCGGCCCCAAACTCCTGCTGTTCCTCATCATCGGCGACATCATCGGTGCAGGCATCTTCGCGATCACCGGCAAGGTCGCCGGACAGGTCGGCGGGGCCGCATGGCTGCCCTTTCTGCTGGCCTTCGCCATCGCGACGCTGACCGCCTTCAGCTACATGGAGCTGGTCACCAAATATCCGCATGCAGCCGGCGCCGCCCTGTATATCCACAAGGCCTTCGGCATCCATTTCGTCACCTTCCTGGTCGCCTTCACGGTGGCCTGCTCCGGTATCACCAGTGCAGCGACCTCGGCCACCCTGGTCGGGCAGAACCTGCTGATCGGCTTCGGCCAATTCATCGAAGGCGTGCCGACCACGCCGGAAGCCGGCATGTTCGCCGCCATCGCGATCATCATCATCCTGGCCCTGATCAATTTGCGCGGCGTCGGCGAAAGCGTCAAGTTCAACCTGGTGCTCACGGTGATCTCGCTGGGCATCATGGCCGTGATCATCTCCATCGGCATCGGCGCCATCGCCAGCGGCCATGGCGACATCAGCCGGCTGGTGGTCTTCGAGACCCCGGACGACCGCAGCCTGTTCGCCGCGGTCACCATGGGCACCGCGATCGCGTTCTTCGCCATGGTCGGCTTCGAGGATTCGGTGAACCTGGTCGAGGAAACCAAGAACCCGAACCGGACCTTCCCGCGCATCATGCTCATCGGCCTGGGCATCTGCGCGGTCATCTATATGCTGGTCGCGGTCACCATCATCATGGTGATCCCCACCGGCGACCTGCTGAACCCGAAGAATCCGGATGCCGGCATCCTGCTGGACGTCGTGCGCATCGGCGCCCCGGGCCTGCCGGTGGACGCGATTTTCCCGTTCCTGACGGTCTTCGCCGTGGTGAACACCGCCTTGATGAACATGCTGATGGCCAGCCGCCTGCTCTACGGCATGGCCCGCCAGGGTGTGCTGCCGCAGGTGCTGGGCAAGGTGAATTCTAAGCGCCGCACCCCGACGCTGTCCATCGTCTTCACCACGCTGCTGGCCATCGCCCTGGTGGTCTATGTGAACCTGGATACCGACAGCGGGATCGTCGGCTCGCTCGGCGGCACCACGGCCCTGTTGCTGCTGGTGGTCTTCACCATGGTGAACATCGCCCTGCTGGTGCTGCGCCGCGACAAGGCGCCAGAGGACGCTTTCCGCGCACCGACGATCATCCCGATTCTCGGCGCCGCGACCAGCGCCTTCCTGATCGGCCCGTGGGCCCGTTCGCGCGCGGACTGGGTGCAGTACGAGATCGCGGGGCTGCTGCTGGCACTGGGCATCGCGCTCTGGGCCGTCACCTGGCTGGCCAACCGCATCAACTACAAGAAGGGCAACATCTCTTCGGGGCACTTCTAGCACCCCGGCCCGGCCAGAGGCAAAGGCACGAACCCAGCCCGGGTTCGTGCCTTTGCCGTTGCGCGGAGCGCCAGTGGCCCACGCGGCTACTGCTGGACGGTTTCCTGGCGGAAGCGCAGCTTCCAGCCGCCCTCGGTGCGCTGCCACCACGAGGAGACCACCAGGATCGGCGAGTCGTCGACCTTCATGCGGTAGGCCAGCAGGGCCAGATCGCGGTCGACCTCGCGAGCCGTGAGCACCTGGACCTCGCCGGTGGCAGGCAGCGGCGCCCCGGCTTCAAGCTGGGCGCGCACGGTGGCGACATCCAGCAGTCCCCCGGCGCGCGTGACTTCCTGGTACCCGGGATGCAGGAAATCGCTCAGCTCGGCGAAGCTGGTGCGGATTTGCGGATCGAGAAAGCCCAGTTCCAGCTCGTAGATCGTGGCCGCCGTATCCTGGCTGGCCGCGGAATCCGGGGCTTCGGCGACGGCGCCGGCCGGCTCAGGCTCGGATTCCGCGGCAGGGGCTGCTCCGGCCGTGTATCCGGGGCCCGGATCCGGTGCGGAGCCCTGCTGGTGCGCGGTGGCCGCGGCGCGGGCGCGGTCGTCGGCGGCTTCGTTCAGGTCATGCCCGGCGTGGCCCTTGACCCATTCGAAGGTGTACTTGCGGCCGTTGATCGCCGCATCCAGTTCCTTGAGGATCTCCTGGTTCAGCACCGGCTTGCCGTCGGCCTTTTTCCAGCCGCGCTTTTTCCATCCCGGCATCCACTTGCTGATGCAGTTGATGGCGTACTGGGAGTCGCACAGGATCTTCAGTTCCTGTTCCGGATGCTGCGCGGTGGCGCGGAAGAGTTCGAGGACCGCCTGCAGCTCGCCCATGTTGTTGGTCCCGTGGTCCCAACCGCCGGAGGCCCAGTTCTCCTCGTCGATGTACCAGGCCCAGCCTGCCGGGCCGGGGTTTCCTAGGGCTGATCCGTCTGCCGCTGCGGTGATCGTCATGGTTTTAATCCTGCCACCTGACCTCCCCCGCCGCCTAAAGAGACGTGCGTTGGGGCCGAAGTTCCTGCGGCGCCGCCGGCTGCGCTCCACGCCCGCGCCGCTTGCATGCCACTGCCCGCGCGAAGGTCCGTAGGATGGTGAACTGTGAAAAAGATTCTGCCGATGCTCCTCGTTGCGATTTTGGGCCTGGCCGGCTGTTCGGGTCCGTCGCCCGACGACCTGCGTCGAACCGATCCCGAGGGGAGCACCGCGTGCATCCACTACGGGGGCAGCCTCACCGCCCCGGGCGATATCGGCCAGACGAATCGGCAAAAGGCCGCCGAGCATGGCTCGGCGGCCTCCACCGAGTCGATCCGCAACGCGGTGTCGACCGATGCAGCTGGCCAGCCTGTGATCACCGATGACGCAGCGTTCGACGCGGCGTGCGAGCAGCAGGGCTTCGACTTCACGAAGTAGCCCGAAGGCTACCGGCTATTTCCCTTCCAGCGGGTACAGCGGGTTATGGCCTGCCGCGACGCGCTCCTCCACGCGGACTTCGCCCGGAGCGGTGCCGTTCAGGAACGGGCCGCTGTCCGCCAGTTCCTGGCGGCCGTGGGCTTCGAGCCAGTTGGACAGGTCCGGGCCCTTCGGCACGATCCGGGTCGGATTGATATCCTCGTGGACCTTGTAATAGTGGTCCTTGATCTGTTCGAAGTCCACGGTGTCTCCAAAGCCCGGGGTCTGGAATAGGTCGCGGGCGTAGCCCCAGAGGTTCGGCATGTCGATCAGCTTGTTGCGGTTGGCCTTGAAGTGGCCGTGGTAGACCGGGTCGAAGCGCACCAAGGTGGTGAACAGGCGGACGTCGGCCTCTGAAATATGGTCGCCCATGAGGAAGCGGCGGGTGGACAGGCGTTCCTCGAGGTAGTCGAGGGCGGTGAAGAGCCGGTCGTAGGCGTCTTCGTAGGCGGCCTGGGAGCCGGCGAAGCCCGCACGGTAGACGCCGTTGTTGACCTCGGTAAAGATGCGCTTGATCAGCGGGAGCATCTCCTCGAGCCGGTCCTCCATGACCAGGTCAGGAGCCCCGGCGCGGTGGAATTGCTTCCACTGAGTGGAGAAGTCCCAGGTGATCTGCGGGTAGTCGTTGGTGACCACGGCGCCGCTGGGAATATCCACGATGGCAGGCACGGTGATGCCACGCGGGTAGCCGGCGAAGCGCTTGAAATAGTTTTCCTGCAGGCGTTCGGTGCCCAGCACCGGGTCCTTGCCGCCTTCGTCCAAATCGAACTGCCAGCTGCGCACGTCGTGGGTGGGGCCCGGCAGGCCGACGGAAATGGCGTCTTCCAGACCCAGCAGGCGGCGCACGATCAGGGTGCGGTTGGCCCAGGGGCAGGCACGGGCTGCCACCAGCCGGTAGCGCCCGGCTTCAACCTGCCAGAGCTGGGCGCCGTCGCCCAGGGCGGCGTTCGGGTGCCCGATCTTGCTTTCCGAGGTCCCGTCCGCGAAGGCCTCCGGCCGAGGATCGGCGACGATGCGGTCCTGGATGTAGTTGGTATCGCGCGTGAATTCACTGCCCGTGACATACGCGCCCTTGGTAGAAAAGTCCTGCGACATGCTCGATCCTCCACAATCTCTGGCTTGGCCGCCCGTGCTCGGGCCGGGTCTTGGGTGATGCGGCAAACGGCGGAAGGCCCGATACAAGCTTCCCGCCGTTTGCGCTGGAACGCTAGGGCTTCCAGCCAGCGTCCAATCAGGCGCTGACGGATGCTGCGGCGCGCACCGAATTCATGGCTTCGGTCCAGGCCAGCAGCTGCTCGAACATCGGCTGCACCGATGCGGCGCCCGGCTCGCTTGGCTTGAAGTTGGAGAAGTTCTCGAAGTCGGTGAAGAGGGAGAACAAGCCGGTCTTCTGCACGTGGGCGACCTGCAGCTCGGAGAGGATGCCACGCAGATGCTCGATGGCGCGGGCGCCCAGTGCCGAGCCGTAGCCGACGATGCCGGCGGCCTTGTTGTTCAGCTCGACGTTGATGTAGCTCAGCGCGTTGGCCAGTGCCGGCGAAACCGAGTGGTTGTACTCCGGGGTGACGAAGATGTAGCCGTCGAACTCGTTCATCTTGGCGGCCCAGGCCTTGGCGTGCTCGCCCTGGTAGTTCTGGTAGGCGGCCGGGAAGGCTTCATCCAGCACCGGCAGGTTGAAGTCGGCGATGTCAACGAGCTCGAAGTCGGCGCCGCCGAAGGCCTGGGCCTGCTCGAGCACCCACTGGGCAACGCTGATGTTGTTGCGGCCTGGACGGGTGGATCCGGTGACGATGGCGATCTTCGACATAAGATTTTCTCCTTGGGAAGGTTCCTGCGCCGAACACTTTAGTTGATGCGTCAGCGACTCTTGCTAAATCCAACAATACCAGAGATAATTGATGCGTCAACAAATAATTGCATGATCCGCTGCACACCGGGTCTGCCACCTACAGAAGGAGCGCCTACGCATGGCTGCCGATGAGACCCGCTGGCTCGACGACAAGGAACAAGCCCTCTGGCGGACCATCCGCGAATTCCTGTGGCAGTTCCCCAGCGCGATGGACCGCCAGCTGAGTGTGGATTCGAGCATGCAGACCGGCGAGTATTCGGTACTGGCGGTGCTCTCCGAGGGGCCCGCTACCTCCCTGCGCCCGGCGGACATCGCCGACAACCTGCGCTGGGACCGTTCGCGCCTGTCCCACCTGCTGCGCCGCATGGAGGCCAAGGGCATGATCACCCGTTGCTCGGATGCCACCGACCGCCGCGGGCAGCAGATCGAACTGACCGAGGCCGGCTGGAAGACCATCCGCGAAGCCGCCCCGAGCCACGTCACCTTCATCCGCGAAAAGCTGTTCGATTCCCTGGACGAGCAGGAGCGCGCGGCGCTGGGGACAGCGCTGCCCAAGGTCCTCGATGCCCTGGAGGCCTGCGAGCCCGACCCGTCCTGCAAGGATTCCGCCCCCGGCGACGCGCAGCGCTGCGACGAGGACTAGCGAACCCTGTCGGCGAACTCGCTGTTCGCCACGAGCCGGGCGAAGCGCCCGTCCTGCTCCACCAGCTCGGCGAAGGTGCCGGACTCGACGATGCGCCCGCCGTCGAGCACCACGATGCGGTCGGCCCGCAGCACCGTGCTCAACCGGTGCGCGATCAGCAGCGTGGTGCGCCCGACCGCCAGCTCGTCCAGCGCCTGCTGCACCAGCGCCTCGGTCACGGTATCCAGCGCGCTGGTCGCCTCATCCAGCACCAGCACCTTCGGGCGGCGCAGCATGGTGCGGGCGATGGCCAGGCGCTGCTGCTCCCCGCCGGAGAAGCGGTGGCCGCGCTGGCCCACCGCGGTGTCCAGCCCGTCGGGCAGCGAGCGGATCAGGGCGGCGATCTGCGCCGCTTCCAGCGCCTGCCACAGCTCGGCCTCGCTGGCCCCGGGCGCGGCCCACAGCAGGTTCTCGCGCACCGAGGTGTGCAGCAGGTAGCTTTCCTGCGCCACCACCGACACCGCCCGGGCTACCTGCTCCGGGTCCAGCTCGCGCAGGTCCACCCCGTCGAACAGCACCCGCCCCGACGTCGGATCGAGCAGCCGCGGAAGCATCGAACCCAGGGTTGACTTGCCCGAGCCGGTCGCCCCGACCACCGCGGTCATGGTCCCCGGCTCCAGCACCAGGTCCAGCGCCTCCAGCGTCGGCGCGGCGGCCCCCGGGTAGCGGAAACCGACGTCCTGCAGAACCACGCGTCCGCGCATCGCCGCGGGATCCAGCCGGCGCGGATGCTCCGGCAGCGGCAGCGCCTGGTCGGTATCCAGGTACTCGAAGACCCGCCCGAACAGCGCCATCGCGGAGATCCACTGCACCGAAATCTGCATCAGCCCCATGACGGGGCGGAAGATGCCGGCCTGCAGGCCGGTGAAGGCCACCAGCGTGCCGATGCTCATGCCCCCGCCGGTGGCGGGCAGCCCCGCCACGAGATACAGCACCGCGGGAATCACCGCGAAGATGATGCTCATAGCGGCCATGCGCCAGCGGCCGGCCAGGGCGCTCTTCATTTCCAGGTCGATCAGCCGGTGGCTGGACTGCGCGAAGGCCGATGCGTCGGCGGCTCCGGTGCCCATGATCTTGGCCAGCCGCACCCCGGAAATGCTCAGGCGCTCCTCGATCAGTGAGGTCAGGTTCGACATTTCGCGCTGGCGCCGGCCCGTGACGGCGCGGCGCAGCCGGGCGGTCTGCCGGGCCAGGATGATCGCCGGCGGCAGCACCACCAGGGAGATCAGGCTCAGTTTCCACGAGATCGCGACCATGGCGCAGGCCGTGGCGACCACCGTGGTGAGGTTGGAGGCGAGGCTGGTCGCCGAGTTGGTGATCACCGACTGCATCTGCCCCACGTCGTTGATCAGCCGCGACTGCACGTCGCCGGACTTGGAGTTCGTGAAGAATCCCAGCGACTGCTTCTGCAGGTGGGTGAACAGCCCGGTGCGCAGCCCGTGCATGACCCGCTGCCCCATCAGGGTGGCCCGCCAGGTCTGGACCACTTCCAGCACCGAGGTGACCAGCGCGATCAGCACCAGCCCGCCGGCACCGAGCATCAGCAGGTTGACATCGCGGTTCGGGATCGCGTCGTCGATCAATTCGCGGATGATGAAGGGCTGGGCCAGGCCGATGAGCGAGGAGGCCACGATCAGCAGCACCACCACGATGACCGTTCCCAGGTGCGGGCGGAAGAGCGCGGCGATGCGCTTGACGGAGACCGGATGCTCGGCCAGCCACTTCTTGTCGTCGGCGCTGCGCGACGCCGAAGCCGACGGCCGTCCACCGCCCATTGGTGCCATCGGATGCATGGGCGCCCCCTTCATGATTGTCCCCACTGGGATTTCAGAATACCAGAGGTAACCTCACTATGTGGTTCCATCTTGAAACTGTTCGGGAAAACACACTATCCTTGACCCTATGCACACCGATGAGTCCAAGCCTGACTTGGCAGATCTGTTCCTCCAGGCATCCCGGACCATCCGCGGCCGCTGGCGCGAGAGCCTGAGCCCTGCGGGAGTCACCCCGCACCAGTCCCGGGTGCTGTCCATCCTGGGCCGCGCCGAGGAGCAGGGCCTGCGCAACTCCCAGCTGGCCGAGCGCCTGCACATCGCCGCGCGCTCGACCACCGAGGTGGTGGACCAGCTGGCGGCCAAGGAACTGGTCGTGCGCACCCCGGATCCGGGCGACCGCCGCGCCACGCTGATCGTGCTCAGCGACGCCGGCAGGGCGCTGCTCGACCAGCTCTCGGCCCTGCGCAAAACCGGCATGGACAGCTACTTCGACAAGCTCGGCGCGCAGGACCGCGAGGAGCTCGCCCGCCTGCTGGACATCCTGAACCGCGAGAACCCCCGCCCGCCGCGGGCCGGCACCTGCAGGCCCGGCGCCGCCGGCCATCCCGCCGGCTGATCCGATCCGCTGCGCGAAAAGCGGCAAGGCTCCCGGCCGCCGGAATGATTCCGGCGGGCGGGAGCCTTGCGCTGTGCGCCCGGAGCCTAGTTCTCCTGCTTGCCGCGGCGCCAGTAGCCCATGAAGGCCACCTGCTTGCGGTCGATGCCCGCGTCGCGCACCAGGTAGCGGCGCAGCTCCTTCACGGTGCCCGCCTCCCCGGCGATCCACGCGTAGAACGGGGCGGACTGGGCCTGACCGGTCTCCCAGAGGATGCTCTCATCCACGTCGATGTCTTCAGGATCCGCGTTGGTCTGCACCACGCCGGCGCCCGGGATCGCCACGACGCTGCGGACCGCGTCGCGCAGCAGGGAGCCGTGCTCGGCGGATCCGCGGGTCAGCCACTGCACCGAGATGCCCGAACGGGTGGTGGTGCCCAGGATGTCGGTGGTTTCCGGCACCTCGATCAGCGCGTGCCCGGTGATATTTGCCGGCAGCGATTCAAGGATCGCGCAGATGGCCGGGGCGGCAGTCTCGTCGCCGGCCAGCACGATGCGGGTCGCGGCGCCCGGACGGAATTCGATGCCGCCGTAGCTGTCGTCGGTCAGCGCCTTGTTCGGCCCCAGCAGCAGCAGCGGATCGCCGGGACGCGCGCGGTCGCCGAACTCGGTGGCCGGGCCGCCCTGCAGCTTCCCGTCCACCACCTTGCCGTGCAGCACGAAGTCGATATCCAGCTCCGGGGTGGCGCCCAGGTTGTCGCGGTGCCCGGCCTCGCGGAAGGCGCGCACGGTGTAGGTGCGCATGTAGCCGCGCTGCGCCGGGTCGATGGCCAGCCAGCGCTGGTACCAGCCCAGTTGCCCGGCCGGGCTGGTCAGCGCGTCGGGGCGCAGGCTGGCGATTTCCCCATTGGCTCCGAACCCGGCTTCCGGCGGCAGCAGCAGCTTGATGCGCATGTCCAGCGGGTGGCTGTTGGTGCCGAAGTCCTCCAGGTCGGCGCCGCCCACGGTGAGCCGGCGGAAGGACGGGGAGAGCTCCTGGCTGCGCAGCACCGTGGTCTGGAAGGCCAGGGTCTGCAGGTGCTCGCGGGCCGGGCGGGCCAGGTTCGGGTCCGCCTCGGCAACGGTCCGGGTGATGGCCTGCACCTCCTCCTCGATGACCGCGGAGTCCTGCTCCAGGCCCTCGGCCAGCGCCTGCGGCTCGTTGACCGGCGCGTCGCCGCGGAAAATGCCGTTGGCGGCGAGCACCGACTCGGTGCGCAGCACCCGCTGGCGGCCGATGGGCAGCACCAGCGGAGTGCCGGCCACCGGGTCCGGGATGACGCGGCTCGGCATGCCAAAGACTGCCTTGACGGTCTTCTCGGTGACGACCTCGGTGGGGTGGCCGGCGGCGTAGATCTTTCCGCCCTTCAGCGCCACCAGGTAGTCGGCGTAGCGGGCGGCCAGGTTCAAGTCGTGCAGCACGATGACCACGGTGATGCCGCGGGTGCGGTTCAGCTCGCTGACCACGTCCAGCACCTCCAGCTGGTGGGCCACGTCCAGGAAGGTGGTCGGCTCGTCGAGCAGCAGCAGGTCGGTTTCCTGGGCCAGGGCCATGGCGATCCATACGCGCTGGCGCTGGCCGCCGGAGAGCTCGTCCACCGGGCGGTCGGCCAGATCGGTGGTGCCGGTCAGCTCCATGGCGCGGGCGACCGCGGCCTCGTCCTGCGCGGAGAAGCGCTTGAACAGGCCCTGGTGCGGGTAGCGGCCGCGGCTGATCAGTTCGCGGGAGGTGATCCCGTCCGGCGCGGTGGGCGACTGCGGCAGCAGCCCCAGGGTCTTGGCCACCTCCTTGGCCGGCTTGGAGTGGATGTCCGCCCCGTCCAGCAGCACCTGTCCGCCGGCTGGCTTCAGCAGCCGCGACAGGGCGCGCAACAGCGTGGACTTGCCGCAGCCGTTGGCCCCGACCACGATGCTCACCTGCCCGGTGGGGATGTCCAGTGACAGTTCATCGACGATGGTGACCTTGTCGTAGGCCAAGGTCAGCCCGCTAGCCTGCAGTGTGGCCATGGGTTATCCCCCGTTTCCAGTAGAGTTGGCGCGCACCAGCACCCAGATCAGGAACGGTGCACCGAATGCGCCGGTGATGACGCCCACCGGCAGGTTGATCTGCGCGAACAGGTTCGCGGCGAAGAAATTGGCGACTACTACCAGTGTCGCACCCGTCAGCCCGGCCAGCGGCACATGGATCGCTCCGCGGGACAGCGCCGCGGTGATCGGGCCGGCCAGGAACGCGACGAAGGCCAGCGGGCCGGTGACCGCGATGGGGATCGCTCCCAGGGCCACCGCGGCGAAGACCAGCAGCATCCGGGCCCGGCCCACGTGCAGGCCCAGGGCCGCCGCGGCGTCCTCGCCCAGCTCCAGCAGCTTCAGCTGGCTCAGCACCACCGGCAGCGCGAGGACCCCCACCGCGCCGAGGCCCACGCCCAGCACCGCGGCGCGTTCCCAGGTGCTGGCGGACAGCGAACCGGTCAGCCAGCGCATCGCGTCGCTGGCGGTGTTCACCTCGGCCTGGGTCAGCAGGAACTGGATCAGCGCCTGCAGCACGGCGCCGATGGCCAGGCCGGCCAGGATCAGCCGGGATCCGGTGCGCTGGCCGGAGGCCGAGAGCCAGTAGATCACCGCGGCCACGGCCAGGCCCCCGGCGAGCGCGAAGGCATTCAGCTTCCAGTCGTTCACGCCGAAAACGATCATCGCGGCGATCGCCGCGGCCGAGGCGCCGAAGCCCACGCCGATCACGTCGGGGCTGGCCAGCGGGTTGCCCAGCCAGCGCTGGAACAGCGCGCCGGACAGGCCCAGCCCGGCGCCGGCCAGCGCCCCGACCACCAGGCGCGGCAGCCGGTCCTCCATGAGGATGAAGCCGGTGCCGGGGACGCTTTCCCCGCCCAGCACCTGCAGCACTTCAATGGCCGGCAGCCTGTCGCGGCCCCAGAAGATGTAGGCGGCGGCGGTGGCCAGCAGCACCAAGACCATCCACAGCGCCGCGGTGCGCACCCGCGAGGCGCGGCGGGCCGCGGCGCCCTTGTGCCGTATTGGTTCCTGCTGCGTGGACCGTTCGATGGCGCTCATAGCTTCACCGACTTCATGCCGCTGCGCATCATGATGATGAAGATCGGACCGCCGAGCATGGCGCACATGACACCCACCTGGATCTCGCTCGGCGGGAGGACCAGCCGTCCGGCGGTGTCCGCGAGCAGCAGCAGGACCGGCCCGGCGAGCAGGCTGGCGGGCATGATCCAGCGGTAGTCCCCGCCCACCAGCAGGCGGACCGCGTGCGGGATCATCAGGCCGACGAAGGCGATGGGCCCGGCCACGGCGGTGGCGGTGCCGGCCAGCAGCACCACGCCGATGGATCCGAGCAGGCGCGAACGCTTCAGGTTGAAGCCCAGGGCGAGCGCGGTGTCCTCGCCCATGGCCACGGCATTGCAGGCGCGGGCGGTGGACAGCACCAGCAGCGCCCCGGCGGCGATGACCGGCACGGCCAGCAGGTAGGTTTCCATGCTGCCGGCGGACAGCGAGCCGATCTGCCACCTGCGGAATTCATCGAAGGTGGACTTGGAGATCATCAAGATGGTGTTGGTGATCGAGCCGATGCCCACGGCCAAGGCCGCGCCGCCCAGGGCGAGCTTGATCGGGGTGGCGCCCTCGCGCCCCACGCTGGCCACCAGGTAGACCAGCGCCATGACCAGTGCCGCGCCAAGGAAGGCCGCCGCCATGAGCAAGGGCAGGGAGGCCGCGCCGAGGAGCGCGGCCACCACCACCACGGCCAGCGAGGATCCGGCGTTCAGCCCCAGGATCCCGGTGTCCGCCAGCGGGTTGCGGGTCAGCCCCTGCAAGCCGGCGCCTGCCAGCCCCAGGGCGGCGCCCACCACGACGGCTCCCGCGGTGCGAGCCAGCCGCGACTGCACCACCACTTGGCCACCGTCCATCGGGTCGAAGTCGGCCAGCGCCGCCAGCACGCTGTCCAGGCCGACGCTGCGGGCGCCGAGCAGCAGCGAGGCGAGGAGCGCAGCGGCCAGCAGCAGCACCAACAGCGCGACGGCACCGAGTTTGCGCCGCAGTCCGGGGCCGGAACGTTCCGCCGCGGCGCGCAATGTACTTTCGGTTGCGGTCATTGCTTCCTACACTCGTTGTCATGGATCATGTTTCTGCGCCCACAGTTCTGGCGCCCGGCATTGCCGTGCTGCGAGCCGACAACCCCTCGGAGATGACACTCGACGGGACCAATACCTATCTGCTCTTCGCCCCGGAGGCGAGCCTGGCCCCCGGGACCCCGGTGATCGTGATCGACCCCGGCCCCGAGCTGGAGGAGCACCTGCGGGCGCTGGCCGTGTACGACGTGCAGCTGGTGCTGATCACGCACCGGCACCCGGACCACACCGGGGGAATCGACCGGTTGCGCGAGCTGACCGGGGCTCCGGTGCGCGCCGTCCTGGAACAGTTCTGCCGCGGGGCCCAGGTGTTCGCGGACCTGGAGGAGATCGAGGCGGCCGGCACCGGGGTGCGGGTCGAATTCACCCCTGGGCACACCTCGGATTCGGTCTGCTTCGTGCGCACCGGACGCGAAGAGCACCTGTTCACCGGGGATACCGTGCTGGGCCGGGGCACCACCATCCTGGAGCACCCCGACGGAACGCTGTTCGACTACCTGGCCTCGCTGGAGCGGCTGCTGGGCCTGCCGGACATGCCGCTGCACCCGGCGCACGGCGAGCAGCACCAGCGCTCGCACCCGCTGCTGGAAGGATATCTGGCGCACCGCGAAGACCGGCTGAACCAGGTGCGGGCCGCGCTGGAGAAGCTCGGCAAGGCCGGGGCGGACGCAAGGCCGGCTGAGCTGCTGGACCTGGTCTACCCCGACCTTGATCCGCGCCTGGCCGGCGCGGCGAGTCATTCCCTGGAAGCGCAATTGCACTATTTGTCGCGAACCGTCTAGGAGCTACCTGGCGGCCGCTGCGTTCTCTGCGGCCTTCACGATATTCGGCACCACGTTCTGAAGCGCCCACTCGATGGACAGCGGGGAGGCGGCGGAGATGGACAGCGTGGCCTGGTCGGTGCCCGGCAGGGCCACGGCGTCGTTCTTCACCGCGGGGATCTGGCCGTACAGCGGCTGGGCCTTGACGATGTCATCCACGGTGCTGCCGGCCGCGGCGGAGGCGAAGACGACGTCCGCGTCCCATTCATTGACCTTTTCCGGGGAGACGGTGAAGTAGAAGGCATCCTTGGCGGCGTTCGCATCCACGTACGGCGCCTGCTTCATGCCCAGCGCCGTCAGGAAGCGCGGGCGGGTGTCGCCGGTGGAGTACACATAGGAGGTTTCCGGCGAGGAGAGGTCCGCTGCGATGAAGGTCGAGTCCTTCAGCACCGGGTTCTGCTCGCCCACCGCCGCCATCTTGCCCTCGATGTCCGAGATCAACGCGCTGGCCTGCTCCTGCTTGCCCAGCATCTGGCCTGCCGCTTCGGTGGCGTCCTGCCAGCTGGTGGTGTAGTTGGCCTCGATCGGCCCGACAACCGGAGCGATCTTCTTCAGCTTGTCGTACTCTTCCTGGGTCATGCCCGAGTACGGGGCGAAGATGACGTCAGGCTTCAGCTCGGCGATGCCGGTGAAGTCGATGCCGTCGGCGATGTCGAACTGCTTCGGGGCCTTCTCGGAGCCGATGGACGCGCCCAGCTCGGCCAGCGCCGCGTCCTTCCAGTCCGTGGAATTGTTGGCGTTCTGCCCGTAGGTGTCGGTGTCCATGCCTGCCGGCACGGTGTCCAGCGCCAGCAGGGTGTCGGCGTTGACCCAGGAGATGGTTGCGATGGTTTCCGGCACCTCGGTGATTTCCGTTGACCCGTAGATGTTCTTGATGGTCACCGGGCTGAAGCCTGCCGAAGCCGACGGCGTGGCCGAGGACTCGGCGCCGGATTCAGCGCTGGAACCGCAGGCCGTCAGGCTCAGGGCGAGGATGGCGGTGGAGGCGGCAAAGATGCCGGCGCGGCGCGAGATATTCATGGGCGGGGTTATCCAGACTGTGCGAGGTTCCGTGAACTGTGAATTCGAATAGGTAAGGCATGCCTACCCGAACCACAGGTCACATTACGCGTTTTTGCCATCATTACGCAACATGGTTAATCCCTAATCGGAGAAAATCCGTGTTTTCCCGCTATCCCTCACCTATCTTGATGCCCCTGGAATGACCGGCTACGCGCTCGGCGAGCAGCCTGCGCGGGTTGGCCACACTGATGCTGGCGCGGATCAGCACCAGGCCCAGCACCACGGCCAGGATGACCACCAGCACCGTCAGCGGCTTGAGCAGCACCGCAACTCCGGCCAGCGGCAGGACCAGCACTACCGAGGCGATGGCGAAGCCGATCGAAGCGGTCAGCGCTGGGATCATCAAGGACTTGGTCCGGGCCGCATTCATCACCTCGTAGCCCATGCCCAGTTTGTGCAGCCCGTCGTAGAGGTCCGCGCGGTCTAGGGTGCTGGCGCTTTGCGAAATCGAGGCCGACGCGGCCACGCAAACAAACGTAATAACCAGGGTCAGCAGCACGCCCGTGAGGATGTCCTGCGGCAGGTAGTCGAACCAGCTGCCGGTCGGCTCCTGGCCGTTGCCCATGCTCATCAGGGCCGCCCCGCTGCCGCCGACCACGGCGACGAAGGAGGCCATTGCGACGCCGGACACCTGGCGCCAGGATTCGGACGGGTTCTCCAGGATCATGCGGGCCGCCAGCAGCTGCTCCGGCTTGGCGGCCTTCTTCAGCTTGCTCCGTCCGACCGTGGCCACCAGCCACGGCCCGGCCAGGTTCAGGATCAGCAGGCCGAATCCAAAGCCCAGGATGACCACCGCGATGATGGTGCCGATTTCCTGGCTGACCATGCCGATGTTGGTGAAGACGAAGTAGAGCAGCGCCACCGAGCCCACCGTGACCAGTGCGCGGATCCAGCTGGGCACCGGCACGCTTTGCCGGGTGGCGACGGCCAGCGGGGTGATGATGAGCTTGCGCAGCCCGGCCAGCGAGCTGAGCACCGCCAGCAGCACGATGACCGCCACCGCGGCGGCCACCGCCCACCAGGGCAGGTAGATGGCGTCGCCCAGCGGCGCCCCCTGGAAGCGGATCATCGCCACCAACGGCGAGCAGCCCAAGTACAGCACCACTCCGGCAACGGCCCCGGCCAAGGCGGTGCCGGCAGCCTGCACCAGCGAGACACCGCGGATCTGGCCGCCGGTCGCGCCCAGCAGGCGCAGCGAGGACAGCGCGCGGTCCTGGGTGCGCGCCGACAGCCGGGCGGCGGCCGAACCGAGCACCATCAGCGGCACGGCCAGCAGCACCACCGCAAAGCCCGCCAGCGACAGGTAGGCGGCCTGTGCCTCGCGCTCGAAGCTGGTGAACGAATAGGCGCCGCCCAGCACGACCAGCAGCATGGCGCCGACCATGGCGTAGGCGCTGACGGTCAGGATCTGCGAGGTGCCACGCGTCGCGGAGGGACGGCCAAGCATCCAGGCCAGGTGCACGGTATTCACGACCAGACTCCCGCCTGGCGCTCCGTGCCCTCCAGCAACCGGCCGTCACCCAGGTGCACGATCCGGTCGCACCGTTCGGCCACCGTGCGGTCGTGGGTGACCATGACCAGCGACTTGCCCGCCCCCACGGTGCACGCCAGCAGGGTTTCCAGCACCTCGGCGCCGGTGGCCGAGTCCAGCGCGCCGGTCGGCTCGTCGGCGAAGACGACGCTGGCACCGGTCACCTGGGCGCGGGCAATTGCCACCCGCTGCTGCTGGCCGCCGGAGAGCTGCCCGATGCGGCGCTCCTCCATCCCTGCCAGCCCGAGCTGTTGCAGCGCCAAGCCGGCGCGGTTCATGGCGTTGGGCCGCGGGACCGCGTTGATCATCAGGGCCATGGCCACGTTCTCGATGGCGGTCAATTCCGGGATCAGCAACCCGGATTGGAAAACGAAGCCGAAGGCCTCGCGGCGCAGCCTGGTGCGCGCCTTGTCCTTGAGCCTCTCGATCTGGACCGGGGCTTTCCCGGGCAGGGTCAGTGTGATCTGCCCGGAATCCGGCAGGTCGATGCCGGCCAGGGCGTGCAGCAGCGTGGACTTTCCGGAGCCCGATGGTCCCATGATGGCCAGTGACTGGCCCAGCTGGATATCGAGGTTCACGTTGTCCAATGCAGCGGTACTGCCGAAGTTGCGGTGCAGGCCACGGGCCGTAATGACGGCCGGGCGTGCCGGGGAATTTTCTACCATGCCTCCATGTTTTCAATCACGGCGGCCGGATGCATCGCCTCAGGGAGCGACACTGGCCGGCCTGGGCACCTACCCTGGTATGAGCCCCGCCCCGCCCAACACATCCCTCGGCAGGAGAACCACCGGATCCATGAAGCTGGAACTGTACTCGCAGCCCTTTTGCGCGCCCTGCGTCAGCACCAGGTCGCTGGTCCGCCGCGTCCAGCAGCTGCTGCCCGATCTGGAAGTCGAGGAAATCAACGTGGTCGAGCAGGTGCAGCGCGGCGAAGAGCTGGGCATCACCTCCACCCCGGTGATCCGGCTGCTGGTCGACGGGCAGGAGCGGTTCCGCGGCGAGCAGCCGCCCACCATGAACCAGCTGCTGGCCGCCATCGCCCGGGCCAGCGACTAGCCTCACGCAGGATTGAAGGCCCAGATGCACGATTGCGCCCCCTTTGTGGGGGACAATGGAGCACGTGATTACAGTGCCCGGTGTCAGCCATGAATGCTTCGAACGAGTTCTAGCCGATTCGTCAAACCGCATCGAATGGCTCCGGGCCCGCTCCCAGGGCATCACCGCCACCGATGTGGCCAAGCTTTCCACCGAGAAGTCGATCAAGAACGCCGCCTGGGACAAGCTCTACGGCAACGGCTTTTCCGGGAACCCCTACACCGACCACGGCCGCAAACGCGAGCCGGTGATCGCCGCTTGGGTCCAGGAGAACTTCAACATCTTCCCCTCCACCCAGCTGTTCCACTCCCAGCTGTCCAAGCTCCACCTGGCCACCCCCGACGGCCTCGGATTCGACGCCGCCGGCGTTCCGGTGCTGGCAGAAATCAAGACCACCAACAAGCCCTTCAAGAGGATCCCGAAAAACTACCTGCGCCAGGTGCTCTGGCAGCAGCACGTGATCGGAGCCGAACGCACCCTGTTCGTCTGGGAGGAGCACGAGAACTTCGTCCCGCTGCGCGATGTCCCGGAATACCTGTGGGTCGAACGCGACGACGACCTGATCCGGGACCTGATCGACAAGGCCGAGTCGCTGATCTCGGCCCTGCGCGACGCCACGGCCAGGCAGCAGCGCTACAACGACTACGGGCCTGCCGTGCTGCGCCTCTAACCCGGCCGCCCCGGCCCCGCCGTCCGCGAAGTCAAAATGGTCCCGCGGAACGCACCGCTGTCGCGGCGTGTTCCACGGGACCATCGTCGATTTCCGCTAGGCGGTCGGCGCATTCGGCAGCGTCCGCGGGTCAGGCAGGCATTCGGGGTAGCTCTGCACCAGTTCACCCAGCAGCTTCTCGCGGATCATGTTGCGCAGCTCCCACAGGTCCGAGGGGTTGCGCGCGGATAAAAATATGGTCAACGTCTGCAGGCCGCCCTGGACGTCGGTCACGTTTAGGGCATTGGTGCGGCCGTCCCACCAGTCGGAAGATTCCAGCAGTTCGGTCGTGCGCTGGCGCAGGTACTCGATCGGGGCGTTCAGCTTCAGCTGCAGCACCACGTTGCCGGAGATCTCGCTGCTTCGGCGCGACCAGTTTTCGAACGGGGTGGTCGTGAAGTAGGTGGAAGGCAGGATCATGCGCCGCCCGTCCAGCAGCAGCACCACCACATAGGACAGGGTGATTTCCTCGACCGTTCCGCGCTCGGCTTCCACCACCACGGTGTCCTCCACGCGGATCGAGTCGGTGAACGCGATCTGGATGCCAGCGAAGACATTGGCCAACGTTGACTGCACGGCCAGGCCGACGACCACCGAAGCCAGACCGGCGGAGGCGATAATACCGGCGCCCAACGCCCTGACCTGCTCGATGGACAGGAGCACGGCGCCGATCGCCAGCACGCACAGCACCGCAGTCAGCACCCGGCGCAGCAGGCCCACCTGGGTGCGGACCTTCGCCAGCTTGCGGCCCGGACCGAACCTGGCTTCCACCCTGGCCAGCACCGAGGTCTCGGTGACCTTGACGACGCTGATGATGAACCAGGTGAGGAAGAAGATCAGCACCGCGAGGATGACGAACTGCCACGCGTTGTACCAGGACTTGTCCCGGTAGAAGATCGAGAAAACCGATTTGACGACGATCGAGGTCACCGTGGCGAAGAACGGAATCTTGGTCGGCTTCACGGTGCCGGCGGGAACCCCCATGCGCCCCAGGATACGGCGTGAGACGCTGCTGAAGACGATCGTCAGGACCCCGGCAACAACTGCGCCAATAGCTATAACCACCCAGAACTGCAACGATTCGGGTAGGAAGCTTGAGGCCTGAATGACATCTTCAACAGTTTCATCGATAGGTGCGGTAGGTGTTGGAGTCATCCTTAAAGCATGTCATAGGGCTCTGGCCGAGGGCTGTGTAGCAGCTTGTGTCATTCCGAACTTTTCAACGTCCGTCACAGATCAATATCGGTATCGTTCCATTTTCTCCAAACTCTTGCCTTTCCCCCGCGGCGGCGCTTTAGTAGTGTGACCGGCCACGTGAATCGGCCGGCTGGCGCAACCACAGAAAGCCGGTGATCACCGTGCGCCGAACAAAATTCGGAATCGTCGCCGCCACGGCGACGGCAGCCATGCTGGCAATGACGCCCGCAGCAGTAGCAGTACCCACCTCCACCGCAGCCTCGACCTGCGCAACCGTTTACTGGGGTTCCTTGGCCAAGACCAAGACCTTGTCCACCACATCCGCACTGACCAATGTGCGCACCGGTCAGCACACCTGCTACGACCGGATGGTCATCGACCTGAAGTCGAAGCCTGCCGGCTACACCGTGAAGTACGTCGACAAATTCGTCGGCATCGCTTCCGGGATCGAAGTGAAGACCACCGGCGGAGCGAAGCTGCAGATCCAGCTTCATGCCCCGGCAAGCACCTCCTACAATCCAGGTGCCCAGGTCAAAACCCTGAACTACAAGACCTTCAAGCAGCAGGTCTGGCTGGGAAGCTTCGAAGGGGAAACCCTGCTCGGCGTCTCCACCCGGGCACGGCTGCCAATGCGCGCATTCCTGCTCAACGGCCCGGGGACTTCCTCCAGGCTCGTCATCGACGTCGCCCACCAGTGGTGACCGCAAAAAATATTCGGTGCGGTTCGGCACTTTTTGCGTGACGTACCGCGTAACACCCCGTCAACCTGCTGACGAATGTGCCACGATGCTATGTATGAGCAGCACATTTGCCTATCAGCAGGTTGACGTTTTTGCGGCTACCGAATTCAACGGCAACGGCCTGGCCGTGGTCTTCGACGCCGGCCACCTCACCGACGACCAGATGCAGCGTTTCGCCAAGTGGATCAACATGGCAGAAACCGTGTACTTCGTCGAGCCGACCGAGGAGGAAGCGGACTACGCGATTCGCATTTTCACCCCGACCACGGAGCTGCCCTTCGCCGGCCACCCCACGCTCGGCGCCGCCCACGCCTGGCTTGAATCCGGCGGCGAACCCGGCCCCAGCGGCTATCTGGTCCAGGAATGCCGCAGCGGCCTGATCCGGCTGCGTGTCGAACGCGAAGGCACCGCCGAGCATTCCCAGCGGATCGCTTTCCTCGCTCCCCCGCTGACCCGTTCGGGTCCGCTGGAACCCGACGTCCTGCAGTGGGCGATTTCCGGTCTGGGTATCCAGCCCGAGGACGTCATCGACCATTCCTGGCTGGTCAACGGCCCCCAGCCGGCGGGTCTGGTGCTGCGCGATGCCGACGTGGTCCTGGCCATCGAACCGGATTTCGAGGCCTTGGAGGGCCTGGAAGTCGGAGTGATCGGCCCGTATACCGCTTCCAGCGTCTCCAACGGCAGCTGGCAGCCGCGCGATTCCGTCCTGCCGCGGCTGGCGGGAACCCGAGAGGAACTGCTCCCGCTGGATTCCTCGGATCTGGAACGCTCCGAAGAGCGCTTCGGCTCCGTGGTGATGCAGCCTCCGGCGGATTTCGAGGTCCGCAACTTCGTTCCCGGCGAGGCCGTCCCCGAGGACCCGGCCACCGGCAGCCTGAATGCCGCCTTCGGCGTCTGGCTGACCAAGTCCGGCTACGCGCCGCAACGCTACACGGTCCGCCAGGGCACCCGGGTGGGTCGCGACGCGATCCTGCACGTCGAGGCCGACGACCAGGGCGTCTGGGTCAGCGGCGATGTGGTGACCAGGGTCTGCGGAACTGTGAGCTTCGACTGATTCACCATCAATAGTCTTCCTATTTATTTCGCATTCCCGCCGAACGCACTAGTCTTGACCAGTGCCACAAACAGCGAACACCCCCACAGAATTCGATAAGAAATCCGCATGGAACGCCCTCTGGGCGTTGGTCATCGGCTTCTTCATGATCCTTCTCGACACCACGATCGTCCATACGGCCATGCCGGCGATCATGGAAGACCTGGACGCCGACATCTCCGGCATCCTGTGGATCAACAGCGCCTACCTGCTCACCTTCGCAGTGCCGCTGCTGGTGACCGGGCGGCTGGGCGACCGCTTCGGCCCGCGCAACATCTATCTGGTAGGCATGGTCATCTTCACCATCGCCTCGCTGTGGAGCGGCCTGTCCACCTCGCTGGCCTCGCTGATCGTAGCCCGCGCCGTCCAGGGCCTGGGCGCCGCCTTGATTTCCCCGCAGTCCATGACCATGATCACCCGGCTGTTCCCCTATGCCCACCGCGGTGCGGCCATGGGCGTGTGGGGCGCGGTAGCGGGCATCGCCTCGCTGGTCGGCCCGATCGCCGGCGGCCTGCTGGTCGATTCGGCCGGCTGGGAATGGATCTTCTTCATCAACATCCCGATCGCCGTGGTCAGCATCGCCATGGTGTTCAAGTTCGTGCCCAAGCTCAAACCGCAGGCGCATTCCTTCGACTGGATTGGCGTGGCGCTGTCGGCCATCGGCATGTTCAGCCTCGTCTACGGCATCCAGGAAGGCGACGCGACCAACTGGGAACCGTTTATCGGGCCAATCAGCGCCTGGCACCTGATCATCATCGGCGTTCTGATGATGGCGCTGTTCGTCTGGTGGCAGTCCAAGACCAAGGCCGAACCGCTGGTCCCGCTTCGACTGTTCACGGTGCGCAACTTCTCTCTGGCCAATATCGCCATCACCTTCATGGGCCTGGCGATCGCCACCATCAGCCTGCCCATGGTGTTCTTCCTGCAGGATGTCCGCGGTCTGACTCCGACCCAGTCCGCGCTGATGATCTCACCGATGGCCGTGGTCGGCATCATCATGGCGCCGATGATCGGCAAGCACATCAACAAGTTCAATCCGCGCACCTTCGCCCTGCCCGGGTTCTTCCTGATGGGCGGCGGCACCATCGCGTATGCGCTGATGATGCACGCCGATATTCCGCTGTGGCTGCTGTTGATCCCTTCCGCAGTGCAGGGTTTCGGCTCGGCCATGATCTGGCCATCGCTTTCGCTGGCCGCCACCCGCGATCTGACCGCTGCCGACGCGGGCGCCGGCTCCGGCATCTACAACACGACCCGGCAGATCGGTTCGGTGCTGGGCTCGGCGCTGATTGCGTTCATGATGGATTCGCGGATCACCGCGCAGATCAGCGAACTGCAGCAGCCAGCCGACCAGGCCGCGATCTTCGAGGCCACCTCGGTCGGGCTGGGCCAGGCGCTGATGCTCCCCGGGATCGTGGCGCTGGCCGCGATCCTCTCGGTGCTCTTCTTCAAGTCGCATCCGTCCGAGGCGAAGCTGCGCGGCTAGTAGCCGCCCGCCGGGCACATCAGCCCTCTACGCACACTGCCCCTGGCCACGAGTTCGCGCTCGCGGTCAGGGGCAGTGTGCTCAGTTCGGTTCCTGATCAAAAAATTTGATCAGGAAAGCACCGATGCGCCGGTTCAGGCTTCGCCGTTCGGCTTGTTGCCGCCCTTGAATTCCTCGACCTTCTCACCGATCTTCTCCTGCGCGTCGGCAGCGAACTCCTTGACGTTTTCGGTAGCCTCGGCGGCGAATTCCTTGACGTTCTCCGTCGCGTCCTCGGCAAATTCCTTGACGTTCTCTGCCGCGTCCTCCGCGAAGTCCTTCACGTTCTCGACGGCCTCGCCCAGCTTTTTCTTCGCATCATCCAAGAAACTCATGCAACTCTCCTCATCGCTGAAACCGGTTTTGGCCACTGGAAACCAGTAGGTCCAGAATCAATTTATGCTGTCCCGCCGGGGCACTCAAGGCCTAGGTCGAATTACTTCTTCTTGGCCTTGGCCTTCTTGGCTGAACGGCGCCCGAAAATGAGCGCTACGGCCATGCCCGCAAGCCAGACGTCCTTCGCCAGGGTGATGCCGTCCTGCGTCGGGCGGATGCCATCGGATTCGGTGAGACCCGGGGTTCGCAGGTAGGAAGCCAGGATGACACCGGAGAAAGCGCCCAATCCCAGACCGGCAAGCCGTGAGGGAATCAGCGGGAGCAGCAGTGCGCTGCCCAGCGAAATCTCCCCGATCGAAAGCATCTTGCCGAAGGCCGCAGGCTCCATTTCGCGCAGCTGCGGGAGGCCGTTGGCAGCCATTTGCTGCAAGCCAGCGGCGCTGGCTTCGTCCAATCGCAGCTTGTTGATGCCGCTGTTGAGAATGAATGCGCCGCTGACCAAACGTAGCGCTGCGTTTGCAATCGAGATTCCCATGGGGCCTCATTCCTTAGATCGTCAGTGGCAGCCCGACCGGGTTGCCTTGTTGATCAGCGTAGTCATCGACTTGGGTGTTCACAATCATTTGCGAGTCGCATTCAGCGAAGAGCAAGAAACCAGGTCCGTGAATCATGCTAGATTTTTGAATCATGATCCCCTCTTCCGCCGTGCCTTCCGCTGCCCTGAATTTGTTGATCTCCCAAGGCTTCGATGCCACGAGTGTCGACGAGCTGGCGACTGCGGCCGGAATCTCGCGTTCCACGTTCTTCCGCCGTTTCGGTTCCAAGGAGAACATGGTCTTCGCGGATCAGGAAATGATCATCACGCATGTCGAAACGACACTTGCCGCGTCCTCCGTGGACGCCACGCAGACCCTGATCGACGCCGCGCATGTGGTTTTCGACCAGTACACGGCCAACCCGGAAGCAGCCCAACTGCGCCACAGGCTGCTGTCCTCGGTGCCTTCGCTGCGTGAACGCGAATTGGTGTCCACGCACCGCTACGAGAGGGCGTTCTACCAGTTCCTGGCCCGCCGCGATCTGGTCTCCACCCCGGCCACCCACGCCCTGGGCCTGGGCATCAGCGCCGGGTTGGTGGCGATACACAACGACCACCTGCGCATGTGGCTGCGCGAGCCGCACAGCACCGACCGCACGAAGCTCGCCCACGACGTTTTGATCTTCCTGGAACGCTTCTCCGATGTACTGAACCCGAACGACGGATCGCGGCAACAGGCCAGCGCCGCCCCGAGCGTGGTCGTCTCGGTGCTGCCGGCAGGAGCGGATGAGCAGTCCATCCTGGATGCGGTGTCCAAGGCGCTGCGCGAGCGCCAGCACTGACTGCTCAGCTCCCAAGACACAAGGCATTTGAAACCTAGTATCTTGACATGACACTGCGTTCCATTACGCTTGAGGTAGACCATTCTTCCCCAGGCACCCAAGGAGCGCCCCAAATGACCCAGCAGCAGACCGGTTTCGCCTTCCCTTCCGGAGTCACCGAGCCGGAGTACGACCTATGGTCAGACGGGGTCGATATCGATCCCACCGGCGTGTTCTCCGAGCTGTCTGAGACCGACGCGGCCTGGCGCGCCAAGGCCCGCAAGTTCGTGCTCAACGAGGTCAAGGACGACATCCACGAGTACTGGGACAAGGCTGACTACCCGCTGCACCTGGTCAAGAAGCTCGGCGACGCGGACCTGCTGCGTGACGGGCTGAAGATCGAGGGCCGCGAGGAGATGAGCCCGCTGGCCGCAGGCTTGATCAACATGGAAATGGCGCGCGGCGACGGCTCGGTGGCCACGATCATCGGCGTGCAGGGCGGCCTGGCCCTGCGTTCGGTCATCTACTGCGGCAGCCCCAAGCAGATCGCCAAGTACGGCATGCCGATGCTCGCCGGAGAGCTGCCCGGCGCCTTCGCGCTGACCGAGCCGACCCACGGTTCCGACTCGGTGTCGCTGGAGACCGTCGCCCGCAAGGTCGAGGGCGGCTATGCGATCAGCGGCGAGAAGAAGTGGATCGGCAACGGCTCCATCGGCGGAGTGAGCATCGTGTGGGCACGCGACGAGGAAGGCAAGGTGCGCGGCTTCATCGTGCACCAGGAGGCCGAGGGCTACCGGGCGACCAACATCGAGAACAAGCTCTCGCTGCGCGCCATCTGGCAGGCGCACATCCGCATGGACGAGGTCTTCGTCCCGGACGAGGACGTGCTGCCCGAAGCGAACAGCTTCAAGGACACCTCGCGCGTGCTGTTCGCCACCCGCCTGGGCGTCGCCTGGGCCGCCGTCGGCCACGCCACCGCCTGCTACGAAAGCGCGGTGAACTATGCCAAGCAGCGCATCCAGTTCGGCCGCCCGCTGGCCGCCAGCCAGATCGTCCAGGAGCGCCTGGCGCGGATGCAGTCCGAGCTGGCCACCATCCAGCTGCTGGTCATGCAGGCCACCAAGCGCGATGCCTCCGGCCAGCTGACCGGCCCGCAGGCTTCTTTGGCCAAGTTCACCGCGACCCGCACCGCGCGCTCGGTCGCTTCCAACGCCCGCGACCTGCTGGGCGGCAACGGCATCCTGACCAGCAACCGCGTGGCGCGCCACTTCGCGGATGTCGAAGCCATCCACACCTATGAAGGCACGGAGACCGTCCAGGCCCTGATCATGGGCCGCAACATCACCGGCATCTCCGCTTTCGCCTAAAGCGCCGAAAGGCACTTCCAAGGGTTTCCGGGCCCCGCGCACTGGCGCGGGGCCCGGCTCGCATTATGACCGGCCGCCGGACTCTCGCTTGAGCCGGTTCTTGGTCGACGCGGTCGCCACATGCTCCCAGGGATTCTCGGGCCACGGGTGGCGCGGATAGCGCCCGCGCATTTCGGAGCGGACCTGCGCGTAGGGGCCGTTGAAGAAGCTGACCAGGTCGTCGGTCACCGCCAGCGGCCGTCCCGCGGGCGAGAGCAGGTGGAATTGCACCGGCAGCTTCTCGCGCACCAGCCTCGGCGAGTCCGCCAGCCCGAAGCATTCCTGCAGCTTCACCGAGACCACCGCCGGCCCGGCGTCGCCCACGGGAGGGTAGGCCACGGTGATCCGCGACCCGGAGGGCACCTGCAGGCGCTGCGGCACCAGCGCGTCGAAGTCGTGCGCGTGTTCCCAGGGCAGCAGCGTGCGCAGCGCGGAGTGCAGGTCGATCTTCGCCGCGCTCTTGCCGGCGGCCAGCTGGCGCAGGGCAGGGGTGAGCCAGTCGGCGGCGCAGCCGACCAGGGCGGCCTCGTCCATCGGCGAGAAGGGCTCGCCCAGCAGCCGGTGCGCCACGGCCATCCGCCGGCGCAGCGCTTCGAAGCCTTCCTGCGCCCCGAACAGCGCCAGCCCCTGCTCGGCCAGCGCGGCCTGCGCAGCCTGCAGCCCCAGCTGCTCGGTCGCCCTGATCGGCGTGGAGGCCAGTTCGATCTCGCCGAAGGATTCGACCCTGCGGGCGCTGATCTTCCCGTCCAGCAGCTGGGCGGTCTCGCGGATCCGGTGCATCTGCGGCAGCAGCTCGCAGGCCGTGTCGATGTCGATGCCCGCGGCTTTGCGGATCATCGCTCCCCCGCCGGTGCGGGAGACCTCGGCCACCGCGAGGTATTCGAAGTGGTCCAGGTGGCTGCCGCGCGGCAGCGAGGCCCTGGTGCCGGAGGCCAACAGGTATTCCGACGGGCCCATGCGGCGCGCGATCCACTGCGGGTAGGCCAGCGCGCAGATCCCCGCCACCGCATCGGCGGCGGCCTGCGCTCCGGCCGCGGCCGCGTCGCCGCCTGCCGGGGCGAGCGCCGCCAGCCGCTTGGCTTCCCGGGACCAGCTGCGGTGCCCCGGGTGGGAGCTGCGCCGCAGCGCCGCGAGCAGCTCGGAGACATCGGCGCTGCCCACCCGTTCGGATCCTGCAAGCATCGCAACGACCTCCGCGGCGGCCTTCCCGCCGAAGCGCCGGGTGCCTTCCAGCAGCGCCCTGGCGGTGCGGGGGTCGGTGGGGATCTTCGACATGCGTTCGCCCAGCGCGGTGATCCGGCCGGATTCGTCCACGGCGTCCAGCGCGTAGAGCACCTGTTCGTCGGCGCGCATGGCGGCGGCCGGTGGCCGCTCCCACATGGACAGCCCTTCGCCGCGCGGCGCGCCCCAGGCGGCCAGGGCCAGCCCGGCGTCCACCAGGTCGGCGGTGCGAATCTGGGGAGTCGAATGCGCCGGGGCCGCGGCGAAGGACTTCGCATCCAAGGTGCGCACCACCGTGCCGGGCCCCAGGCGTCCGGCGCGGCCGGCCCGCTGGGTGGCGGCGGCGCGGCTGGCCACCACGGTGACCAGGCCGCTGAAGCCGCGCCCCGCGTCGCGCCTCGGTTCCCGGGCATACCCGGCATCGACCACCAGATGCACCCGGGGCACCGTCACCGAGGATTCGGCGATGGAGGTCGAGACGATGATGCGCGGCGGTTCCCCATCGTCGGGAACGCCGAGGATCGAGTCCTGGTCGCGGGAGGAGACCTGCGAGTGCAGCGCGAAGCTGCGCGCGCCGGCGGCGTCGAGGTACGAGCAGACCCGTTGCACCTCCCCTGCTCCGGGGAGGAACACCAGGGTGTCCACCGGGCGCCCGGACTCGCGATTGGCCAGTGCGGAGTGCTTGAGCGCGCTGTGGGCCACATGCCGCAGGTAGTCGTGGGACAAGCCCCGCTCGGTATTGCGCAGCCCTGAGAAGCTGTCGAATTGCTCCTGAACCGGAAACTGCGCGCTCCGGGCGCTGAGCACGGGGGCCGGAACGTCCCGGGCGAGCAGCTGCGAGAGTTCCTGCGCGTGCAGGGTGGCGCTCATGACCACCAGGCTCAGGTCCTCGCGCAGCTCGGACACCTGGTTGGCCATAGCCAGCAGCAGATCGGTGTCGATGGAGCGTTCGTGGACCTCATCGATGACCAGCGCGCTGACTCCGTCAAGGTCGGGATCGGCCAGCAGGCGGCGCAGCATCAGGCCGGCGGTGACGAACTCGACCTTGGTGCGGGCGCTGAGCATCCGCTCTCCCCGGACCGAGAAGCCCACGCGGTCCCCGAGCCTGGACCCGTCGAGCTGCGCCAGGCGCCGGGCCGCGGCACGGGCGGCCACGCGGCGCGGCTGGGTGACGATAACCCGTCCATCCAGCCCGCGTCCGGCCAGCGCGTTGGCCACAGCGGGCGGCACGATGGTCGTCTTGCCCGATCCCGGCGGCGCCTGGATCACCAGCGGCCGGGCGGGGTCGGCCTGGACGCTGGCGAACAGTTCGTGGCGGCTGGGGCCGAAGGCCAGGCCCCGGGAGACCGCATCGAGGTCGAACAACTCGGAGCTCATCGCCGGCGGCCCTTCCAGAAGGACTCGATGGCTTGGACCACCGGTTCGATGGGGAACAGCGTGTTGCCGTGGGTGCGCCCGGGCAGCGCGACCATGCGCGCGTTGGGCAGCGTGTGGGCCATGATTTTGTTCTGGTCGAAGCGCGGCTGGTCGTGGGTGCCGATCAGCAGCAGCGTCGGGACGCGGATCTGGGCCAGCTCGGCCAGCTCGACGTTCTGGACCGTTTCCGCCGCCTCGTAGTAGGCGGCCAGGGCCAGCGGGTCGTTCGACTTGAATGCCATCCGGGTGGCGGGATCCAGGCGTCCGCGGGTTTCCTGGCCGGTGACGAAGCCTTCAATGTCCCCGTCGCGCAGCACCTGGAGGTAGCCGGGGAAAAAGAGCTTGCCGATTTCGCCTGGGGTGATTTCGAAGGTGCCGCCGAGCATGATCAGCGACAGCACCGATGCCGGCGACGTCATGGCCAGATGCAGCCCGGTGCGCGCGCCGAACGAGTAGCCGACCACGTGGACGGATTCCAGGCCGAGGTGGTCCAGAAGCGCATGGATGTCCCCCATGACCTTGTCCATGGTGTAATCGGCGACGTCGTGCGACTTGTACGAGCGGCCATGGCCGCGCAGGTCCATCCGGATGTTCCGGTACCCCGCGCCCAGCGTCTTGGTGTAGCCCAGCCCGCGCCAGATGGATCGCGAGAGGGCGGAACCGTGCAAATACAGGATCGGCTCGCCATCCGCCGAATCATCGTCGAAGAAGATTTCTGCACCGTCGGCGGGGTTCTTGATCATCGGCATACCTTTGATTAAATCGCTTCCATTCCCCCGATGGAAATCGACGGCGCGTCCCAGCCCTCGACAACCGGGGCAAGAAGGAGAACACTGAGGTTACAGCGGCTTGGCCATTCGCCGGCCGCGCGTTGAGGGCTATGAAAGGGGAAGGAAATGAGCGAGCAACCCAATGAAGAGGATCTCGAGAAGAAGCTGCACGACGAGCATGACGAGCAGCTGGTCGAGGAATGGGAAGACGAGTCATTCCCGGCCTCCGACCCACCCTCGAACTACTGAGCACCATGTCTTCAAGCTGTCGCACACTCGACTTTCAGGTAATTTCAAGGCATAGGTCCTACCGTTGTTAGTACCTTCTCAAGGTGCGAGTGATCTAGAAGAACCGATCTGCGCAGGCGTTACCTCCTTGGCCTGACAGATCGGTTCTTCCTTTAATCCGTGTGCCGTCCTCACGCCATAGCCAACTGGTCAGGACTATCTGCCCAACAGCCAACCTTGGTCGTAACAAGCCCTCCGCCAATACTCGCAAAGCTAGACTTGGAGAGCCGGCGAAGTCGGCCGTGGTTGCACGGTACCCCCATAAACTTTGCAGCCGCGGGATACGGAAGCACCCCCAAGCTCTCGTATCGAAGGACCCATCGCATGCCGAGCGCAAGTGGTGGGTCCGCCCCTTTTCCATGTTCCTTGCGCGCGAATCGGCTCCCGCCCAGAAATGTCTCAAAAATCTGACATATGGTGGAGCAGAGAGATTTCTCCATCGCACTGATCGGCTTCTGCCGGCAGAAAGGTTTTTCGTGGAATACGAGATCG
This sequence comes from Glutamicibacter protophormiae, assembly GCF_014647495.1. Taxonomy (GTDB): domain Bacteria; phylum Actinomycetota; class Actinomycetes; order Actinomycetales; family Micrococcaceae; genus Glutamicibacter; species Glutamicibacter protophormiae. The sequence goes on along the minus strand of NZ_BMPH01000014.1, from coordinate 6,423 downwards.
TCAATCCAGTCAACGACACCCATCGGCCCTACGTGGCCGCAGCGGACCGTTACGAGCATTTCGGATACCGCCGCGTCGGCGACTCGGGCCTCATGCTCCCGCCCCTTTCGCTGGGGTTGTGGTGGAACTTCGGCGACAACCGGACCTTCGATTCGCAGCGCGAAATCCTGCGGCACGCATTCGACCGCGGGATCACGCACTTTGACCTGGCCAACAACTACGGCCCTCCAGCCGGAGCGGCCGAGGAGAATTTCGGGCGCATGCTGCGCAACGACTTCAAGCCGTACCGCAACGAACTGGTCATTTCCTCCAAGGCAGGCTGGGACATGTGGGCCGGCCCCTTCGGAACCCTGGGATCGCGCAAGTACCTGATCGCCTCCTGCGACGCCTCGCTTCAGAAGCTGGGCCTGGACTACGTGGACATCTTCTATTCCCACCGCTTCGATCCGAAGACGCCGCTGGAGGAAACCATCGGCGCCCTGGACACGCTGGTCCGCTCCGGAAAGGCGCTGTACGTCGGCATTTCGTCCTACTCGGCCGAGCGCACCGCGCAGGCCAAGGCGATTGCGAAGGACCTGGGGGCACCTTTGGTTATCCACCAGCCGTCCTACAACATCCTGAATCCATGGGTCGAGCATGGGTTGCTGCAGACGCTGGCCGCGGAGAACATGGGTGCCATCGCTTTCACCCCGCTGGCACAGGGGCTGCTGACCGACAAGTACCTGACCACGACCGACGTCGAGCGCCAAGGCGGCCGCCGGGCGCTGACCGAGCAGCTGACCGATGAGAACCTGGCGAAGATCCGCCGCCTGAACGAGGTGGCCCAGCGCCGCGGCCAGTCGCTAGCCCAGATGGCCATCGCCTGGCTGCTGCGCGACGGAGCCGCAACCTCGGTGCTGATCGGGGCTTCATCCACCACGCAGCTGGACGAGAACCTCGGCGCATTGAAGAACGTCGATTTCCCGCAGTCCGAGCTGGACGAAATCGCGCAGATCGCCCAGGGCGATGCCGGCATCGACTGGTGGCGCAGCTCCGCCATCGGCTAAGTGAGGACTGCGCGAACCCGCATGGTGATCTGGAAGTGCCGCACTGGCCTGGAGAAATTTCCAGGCAGTGCGACATTTCCTGTCTCTCCAACACTTCCCAGTGACAGTTCGTTTAGCGCAGCGATTCCATGCTGGCAGATTTTGCATTGTATGGATAAGCTCGGAGTGGACGCGATATGAAGTGAATTACATTCATTTATTGGTTATAGTTCAATAACAACCAGCTACGTTCGCGTAAAACCGACCAACATGCACAAAGACAGGAGCATCGATGAGCGCCCCAACCTACAAGGTCTTGAACCCGGCGACCGGCGAGGTAGTCGAGGAATTCGACGTTGCCACCGATGAGCAGATCGAGCAGGCACTGGCCTCCGCGCAGTCCGCGTACGAGTCCTGGCAGGACGTTGACATCAACGAGCGCGCCAAGATCGTTTCCAAGGTCGGTGCGCTCTTTGCCGAGCGCGCGGAGGAACTGGGCAAGATCATGACCACCGAGATGGGCAAGCCGCTCTCCGAGGCCGTGGGCGAAGCCGAGTTCTGCCAGGAAATCTTCGAATACTTCGCGTCAGAAGGCCCGACCCTCGCGGCCGACCAGGAAATCAAGTCCTTCTCCGGTGGCAAGGCCATCGTCCAGAAGCGCCCTGTGGGCCCGCTGCTGGGCATCATGCCGTGGAACTTCCCGCTGTACCAGGTTGCACGCTTCGCGGCGCCGAACCTCATGCTGGGCAACACCATCCTGCTGAAGCATGCGGAGTCCTGCCCGCGCTCGGCTTTGGCCATCCAGGAAATCATGGATGAAGCCGGTGTTCCGACTGGCGTGTACAACAATGTATTCGCCACCCACGACCAGATCTCCACCATCATCGCCGACAGCCGCATCCAGGGTGTTTCCCTGACCGGTTCGGAGCGCGCAGGCGCCATCATCGGCGAGCAGGCCGGACGCAACCTGAAGAAGGCCGTTCTGGAGCTCGGCGGTTCTGATCCATTCGTGGTTCTGGATTCGGATGACGTGGCCGGCATTGCCGAAACAGCCTGGGGCTTCCGCATCGACAACACCGGTCAGGCCTGCAACTCGAACAAGCGCATGATCGTCATGGAAGACATCTACGACGAGTTCGTTTCCGAGCTGACCAAGCGCGCCGAGGGGCTGAAGGCCGGCGACCCGATGAAGGAAGAGGACGGATCGTTCGCACCGATGTCCTCGCGCAAGGCCGCCGAAGACCTGCACGCACAGGTGCAGGACGCAGTCTCCAAGGGTGCAACCCTGCACGCCGGCGGCGTGCTGCATGATGGTCCGTCGGCGTACTACTCCCCTGCCGTACTCACCGGTGTCACCAAGGACATGCGAGCCTACTACGAGGAGCTGTTCGGCCCGGTTGCCGTGGTCTACAAGGTGACCAGCGACAAGGAAGCCACAGAGTTGGCCAACGACACCATCTACGGCTTGGGCGGTTCGGTGCACTCCACCGACGAAGCTCGCGCCGCAAAGGTGGCCCAGAAGCTGCAGGTAGGCATGTCCAACGTCAATGCCGCCAGTGCAGAAGGCGCTGAAATGCCATTCGGCGGTGTCAAGCGCTCGGGCTTCGGCCGCGAGCTGGGCCCGCTGGGCATGGAAGAGTTCGTCAACAAGCGACTGTTCTATGTAGGCGAGTAACCGTCTAAGGAATAAAAGGGGAAGCACCATCCGGTGCTTCCCCTTTTATTCTGCCAGCTTTGTATTCCTAGACGCCGACGCTGACCCGCTCGGTCTCCCGCTCCCCGGTATCGACCAGTTCATCAGGCACGGGCGCGGGCGCGGGAGGAGCCTCCTCGTTGGCGCGCGCCGAACGCTTGAACCAGTTGGCCATGCGTTCCCAGGTGATGTCGCGGATGAAGATCGCGTCTATACCGACCATGGCCAGCGAGAACCACGGCAGGCCCATCAGGAGTGCAATGCCTGCATGGAATGAGATCATCGCAAACAGGACCGGAATCCGGGTCCAACGGAACAGCAATGCACCGGGGAAACAGACTTGGAGCATCACTGAACCGATGCTTCCCAGCGCCACGACCCAGCCGAAAGTGGTAATCAGTTCGCTCAGCTCGGGCCATGGCCCGAATCGCATGGTGTGCAGGGGGCCATAAATGGCGGTTCCGTTCTGCCATGGTTCGCCACCGGCTTTGAACAAGGCACCGGAAACATAGATCATGAAGACTTGGCAGGCCAATGCCACCAGCGCCAGGTTGTGCCACAAGTTGGTCAGGCCAGCCGGCAGAATTCGCGTGCCCCGCCACAATTTGGCAGGAATCGTGCCAGTTGAGTTTGCGCTGCGTCCACGGCGGCGGGCATCGAATGACCATCGGGCCGAGTGGTCGGTAAACAGCATCAGGAATAAGGCGATGCGAAGTGCATTGTCTCCCTGGTCGCCGCCGAAGTACGGGGTCTCGATCAAGCCGATCCAGAGAACCAGGAATGCCGGGAGAATGAGTCTGGCCCGATAACCTACGAGAAGGGCCGCAGCGAGCACAATCAGCATCAGGAAGTAGACGGTAACTGCTGCGTCGTTGCGTGCAATACTGAAAAAGACTTCGAACAGCGGATTCCCGGCGAAACTACCGTTGGCTTCCTCCAGCTGCCCGCTCCAGGCGGCACCGCTGCCGTAGGTGTAGTGGCGCGTGTTGAAGTTGGTCAGCAGGAGGCCAAGTGCAGCGGCCGCGAAGATCATCCGGGCAACGGCAATACCGTACATTGCGTGTTTGCTGTCCAAGAGCCAGCCGTCAATCGTGGCCACAACGCCCCGGCCGGCTTGCGCCAGATGAGCTGGCCCTTCCTTCCAGAATGCCGACCAGATCCGTGTCAAGGGAGCAACGAGGTTTGATTTTCCTGCCATGCTTATTTCACGCCTTCCAATGAGTTGAAGACTTCGGCAAAGTTCTGTTCGTTTTGGCCCTCAATAACTGTCAGTCCACGCCAGCCGGAATCAATAGTCACAGCATCAGGGCGCTGGGCATCCGGGTCGTTGCGCCGCTCGAATGGGACAACTGCCTGCCGCCCGGCACGGAATTGCACTGAGCTGATGTCCTGCCCCCACAGGGCTTTGGCAACTTGCGTAGCATAGGCGCTGGCTGCACGTTCTGTTTCGATGAACGACTTGGTATTCTTTCGCGAGCTAGTGCTCTGAATCTCGCGTTCGTTCAAGTCATCATTGAGTCGGTTGGACCAGTCGTCACCCTTGAAATATCCAAGCGTGACAACGTTTTTCTGCTCGTCGTTGAGTTTCTGCCATTTGTTCCGCTAGTCGCTGGCAAGCTGGTTGCCAGCCAATGATGCCCGTGGCGGGAAGAGATTGTGATGGATCAAGTCCATTTCCAAATTGACTGCGTCTACCCATTGCGTAGCCTCACGCCTTCCAGTGGTATCTTCCAACGTGGCGCGGACTTCGAATGAATAGTCTCCGTCAATCGGTTTCGGAGCGAAAACGGACCAGCTCTGTCCGAACATTGGCTGCATGTAAGCCCGGAGCGCTTTGTCGGGCACAGCATCACGCAACTCGCTTGAAGGCGATACCCAAAGGAATGTCGCGAAAACATGCCATGCCGTCAGCCCAACGCAGGCAACCGCCACTAGGCGAAGCCATAAGGGTCGCTTTTTGATCTTGGGCGTGCTGTCAGTTTCGGTCATGTCCCAGTCCTGTCAGTTCGGGAATCCGGTTGAGTGGAAGCGAAAAGCTGCCGCAGCCAATCGGGAAGTACAAAGTCGTGAAGCCGGACGCCAACAGTCTCTAGACTGCTGGCATCCGGCGGGTGAGAAGCCGGGTTGACCAGAAGGGCAACCCGACCTCTCATCAAGCTCGCGTCCTAGCGCGGCTATGCTTTCTTGCGGCGTGCGAACAAGATGCCTGCACCGGCCAGGGCAAGCATGAGTGCAGCACTTGCCGCAAGCAGCACGCCGTTGGCACCAGTGTCAGCCAGCTCGTCCTTCTTGCCGTCGGATTCAGGCATGGACGCGGAGTCCTGGTCCTTTCCATCGGCGGACGCGTTGGCTTCGGTGGCCGATGAGTCGCTGGCACCCTCAGTAGCCGACGAATCACTGCCACCCTCAGTAGCCGACGAATCACTGCCACCCTCAGTAGCCGACGAATCACTGCCACCCTCAGTAGCCGACGAATCACTGTCGCTTTCTGCAGACGGATCGTAGACAACGAAAGACGTTGTGTCTTCGGTACGTCCATCAGCCGCGTGTGCCGTGTACTTACCAGCTTCGACACCAGCGACAGTCACGGACCAGTTCCCCTCGTCGTCCGCATCAATCTGCTGCTGCGGATCAGTCATTGCTGCTTTGGCTACCGCACCTTCAGATACACGGGCAACGGTCACGGTTACCTTGGCATTAGGATCCGACACTCCGGAAATCATGATGCTTGGGCCCTCAACTTCAGAGTTTTCCTTTGGCGAGGTGATGCCAACCGCCTCGTAATTGCCGTCAGTGTCGCCATCAGTTTCTGCATCTGTCTGGCTATCAGCGTTGGTATCAGCACCAGCGGTATCCGCACCAGCCTCAGCATCAGCAGCCGAAGCCGCATCAGTATTGGCGTCAGCACCAGCGGTATCCGCGCCAGCCTCAGCATCAGCATTGGCGTCAGCGTTGGTATCAGCACCAGCGGTATCCGCACCAGCCTCAGCATCAGCCTGGGCGTCAGCGTTGGCGTCAGCACCAGCGGTATCCGCACCAGCCTCAGCATCAGCAGCCGAAGCCGCATCAGCATTGGTATCAGCACCAGCGGTGTCCGCGCCAGCCTCAGCATCAGCATTGGCGTCAGCGTTGGCGTCAGCGTTGGCGTCAGCACCAGCGGTATCCGCACCAGCCTCAGCATCAGCAGCCGAAGCCGCATCAGCATTGGTATCAGCACCAGCGGTGTCCGCGCCAGCCTCAGCATCAGCATTGGCGTCAGCGTTGGCGTCAGCATTGGTATCAGCACCAGCGGTATCCGCGCCAGCCTCAGCATCAGCAGCCGAAGCCGCATCAGCATTGGCACCAGCCTGGGCGTCAGCGTTGGCGTCAGCGTTGGTATCAGCACCAGCGGTGTCCGCACCAGCCTCAGCATCAGCAGCCGAAGCCGCATCAGCATTGGCACCAGCCTGGGCGTCAGCGTTGGTATCAGCACCAGCGGTATCCGCACCAGCCTCAGCATCAGCCTGGGCGTCAGCACCAGCGGTGTCCGCGCCAGCGGTGTCCGCGCCAGCCTCAGCATCAGCATTGGCGTCAGCGTTGGCGTCAGCGTTGGCGTCAGCGTTGGCGTCAGCATTGGAATCAGCACCAGCGGTATCCGCGCCAGCCTCAGCATCAGCAGCCGAAGCCGCATCAGCATTGGCACCAGCCTGGGCGTCAGCGTTGGTA
>NZ_BMPH01000013.1 GCF_014647495.1 Glutamicibacter protophormiae | reverse complement strand
TCGCACGGTCGTTGCTGGAGACTGGCGGGTTTAGACCGCGATTACACTCTCAATCCTGAAGAGCCGGTAATTGTTGATGTGTACACCAATGCGAAAAATCCGAATGTCACCCGTAAAGCGGATGCAAAGTTTTTGCTCCCGACGAGTGGCCGAGACTGAACACAAAGTTCACAAAATCACAATTCGTGATCGCCCAACAATCGTGTTATCCAGCCGGGGCAGCATGGAAATAAACAATCGCTGCCAATACACCGCTTCTGCTGACGGTCCCAGAATCTGGACCACCGACCTACCCAGCGATGAAACCAAGAACCATGAGACGATCCACGATCTTAGGGCGAAAAGCACTGTTCTCGTCATCGTGGACCAGCAGTCGGGAATCGCCGCCCCTTATCTGCCCGGACCGCACGCACCGCATGGCATCGAAATCTACGGCTTGGGGAATCGAGCGTGCATGCTGGCCTCCTTCAACCGAGACCTGTCGCGCCGGACCACCTGCGCAGTAACCCGATCCGAGAGTTATTCACCCAAATCCATCCGTAGCTGGAGCGCGTGCTGAGACCATTGACGGCGCATGATCGAGCGCTGGAAGTCCTCGATACCCGCTCCAAACAGCGGTAAAGCATGCCGGAAGAGCCAGGATCGAGGCGAAACTCATCAAAGATTTAACGGGACGGGACACAACTAACTCCGAGGCCACATTGGACGCAATGAATGACTGAGCGGTAGCGAGAAATCGGCACCCAAGCCTCGGTGGAAGAGGCTCTCACCCGTTACCCGAACTCGTTTTCCCCGCCCTTGGTTTCTCACGCCGGAAAGCCGACTACCACCCGTCGGCCGGGCACCTCGACGAGACCCGAACGCGTCAGGCACTCTGGCAATGAGCGTCTGAAATGAGTGCCCTGTCTCACGGCGGTCAACTCCATCGGCGCTGCCCCGGACAACCATACCTGCTTCGACCAAAACCGAGTCCAAGGCAATCACCATATCTGAGCCCTGATCGCGCGGGCGCATCGCCCGCTGGCAGTATTGATCGCAATCATCCCAGACGGGCCACCCCGCGACGTTTCCGCGTTGGAACGTGTTTGACTTTTACTTAGCCGGGGACCGTTTGCCAGCCTTGGCGTTGCTCAGCGCGGCGGTCATCGTTGCCGGCACGCTGCCCAGCGAAATCCTGCCTCGAGCGGCGAACGGCCAGCAGTCCCCCAGCGGGGCTCGAACGGGGAAATCTTGGCCGAATAGGCCGGGGAGTTTCTCAGGACACAGCCCTCGGCCCGCCCGGTCGCACCATCGAACCGGGCGGGCCGAGGACCCTCCAGACGCATCCCCGCGTCAGAGCCGGTGGAAGCTTTCGGCGAGCGCGTACACCGGAGTGTCCAACCCCTCGTAGCGTGCCTTGAGCTGCAGCCCCAGATACTTGGAGTAGTGCCGGGACTGGTGCAGGTTGCCGCCGTGGAACCACAGGTTCTTGACCCTGGTCGGCTTCCACATGTTGCGCAACTCCCCCTCCCACGGCCCGGGATCCTTGGTGGTGCCCGAGCCCAGGCCCCAGCATTTGCCCACTTCGTCGGCGACTTCCTGGGAGATCAGCTGCGCGGCCCAGCCGTTCATGGAGCCGTAGCCGGTCGCGTAGACCACCGCGTCGGCGGGCAGCTCGGTGCCGTCGGCCAGCACCACTGAATGTTCGGTTAGGTGCGAGACCTCGCCCTTGGCCAGCGCGATGGACCCGTCGGCCACCAGCTCCGAGGCGCCGATGTTGATGTAGTAGCCTGAGCCGCGGCGCAGGTACTTCAGGAACAGCCCCGAGTCGTCGTCGCCGAAGTCCAGGTCGAACCCGGCGTCGGTCAGCGACTGGTAGAACTGCGCGTCGTCCTCCCTGATCTGGGCGAAGGCGGGCTTGTGGAACTCGGGAAGCACCTTGTACGGGATCGAGGCGAAGATCAGATCCGCGGTATCGGTATCGATCCCGTTGGCCAGCGCCTCCTCCGAGTACAGCGGCCCGAGCACGGTTTTCATCAGCGATTCGGAGCGCACGATGTGCGTGCTGGAGCGTTGGACCATCACCGGCTTGGCGCCGTTGTGCACCAGGTCGGCGCAGATGTCGTGGGCGGAGTTGTTCGCGCCGATCACCACCACGTTCTTGCCGCGGTAGGCTTCGCCGCCCGGGTGGGTCGAGGAGTGGTTCTGTTCCCCGGCGAAGAGATCCTGGCCCGGATACTGCGGCAGGTTCGGGATGCCCGACATGCCGGTGGCCATGACAAGGTGCGTGGGGCGCAGGGTCAGCGGCTCCCCGTCGCGGATTACCTCGACGATCCAGCCTTCGCCCTCGGGGTCCTTGCGCGCGCTGACGGCCTCGGTCAGGGACCAGTAGTCCAGTTCCATGAGCTTGGTGTAGCACTCCAGCCAGTCCCCCATCTTGTCCTTCGGGGTGAACACCGGCCAGTGGTCAGGGAACTCGATGTACGGCATATGGTCGTACCAGACTGGGTCGTGCAGGGCCAGGGAGTGGTAGCGCGAACGCCACTGGTCGCCGGGCTTGGGGTGCTTGTCGATGATCAGCACGGGCACGCCCATGCGCTTCAGGCGCGCCCCCAGCCCGATACCGCCCTGGCCGCCGCCGATCACCAGCACGTAGGGCTGCTCCGTGATGCCCAGGGACTGCTGCGCCTTCTGCCGCCGGTCCAGCCAGTTCTCCGAGACCATGGCCGCGCCGTGGTCCGCACCCAGTGCGCGGCGCGGGCCGGACGGCTCGGGGAAGTCGCGCAGGTTCTGCGCGGTGGAGAGCATGGTCCAGCCCAGCGCGTCGCGCAGCCGGAACAGGCCCTTGCCCTGCATCGCATTGTTCTCGAAGGTGTACCAGGCCTCGATGACGCCGTCGGTTTCCGAAGCGCTGGTCACCTGCAGGTTGCGCGGCCAGGCACCGGCGTCGATGCCCAGCAGCATGGATTGGATGCCGTCGCGCCCCTCGGCGGTGTGCAGGTTCCAGGTCAGCGAGGTCAGGTCGCGCCAGTAGGATTCCTCGCCGAACAGCTGGGCCGCGGCGGTGGAGTCGCCGGCCGCCAGCGCCTGCTGCAGCTTGGCCAGCCATGCTTGCGCCTGGACTTCCGGGGAGTTCTCAGCCATCGTCATCACTTCATTTCTTCCTGGAACCGTTGGGATGGTGCGGCAATTGCTGTGCCGCGTGGAATCCAGAATATGATGTGGGTCACAATTTGAAAGGGTTGCAAAAGGTTGCAGCCGAGTTGAGGTGCTTCCTTTTGGGATCATCGGCATCCTCAACCATTGAGCCTCTTGGATGCCAAATTCACTCGACCCTCTGAAGTTCAGAAAACCAGACAGCCACTGTCGAAGTACTGCGGATCATCGGCAGGCGTACTCGCCCTCGGCATTGTCGGTGTGCTGCTGTGGACACCTGAGGCGATCCACGGCCTGCCCCCAAGCAGCTCTTGATGGCGCGCATGGAACTATGCACCCAGATCAGCTTTATGACTCCTACGGCAACTACATCTTCGGCCAGATGACCGAAGCTCCGTATTTGGTCTTTGAATTCCACGAAGCGCAGGACCACTCGCTGTTGGTGAAAACTGGCGACGTGGCAGAGAAAGGCACCCCACTGGGCAAGCCCGGGGCGACGGGCAATTCCAGTGGCATCCACGTGCATTTTCAGATCAACGACCCGAAAACCAGTGTGTTTGACCGGCCAGCGATCAACAATGGCACAACCTATGACCCGATCCCGATTCTTCGACAGCAAAAGGTGAACATCCAATGAAGCACCCCAAGATCCTCACCCTGGCACTGGCCGCAGGACTCGTTGCGGGCGTGGCCGGCTGCACGCCGGCCAGCACCGAGACGGAACCCGGCAGCGCCCCGAGCGTTGCCCCAACCACGGCCGGCCCTACTGCGCCAGCCCCCAGCAGCAGCGGCGGCAACGAGAGCAGTCATTCCCAGGGCCAAGCCACCGAAGATCCGGCCAAGGTCGAGCTGGCCAAACAAGCGGCCACGATCATGACCACCTGGGACCCGACCAAGGATTTCAACCGCACCGCCGCCGAGCTGCGCGCCCGCCCGCTCATGACTCCCGAACGGGCGAAAGAAGTTATCGCCCCCGAACGGCCCGCGACCGGCGTTGAATGGCTGACCGCCGCCGAAAAGAAGGCCACCAGCAAACCCACGGTGAAGCTGATGACAGAGCACCACGAGCAAAACACCATCGCCGTCACCGCCACGTGGCAATGGGTCACCAAGGACGGGGAATCCTGGGCCGGGGAAGGGAAGCAAACGTTCTTCTTCAGCTTCACGGACAACGAGCCGTACAAGATCCGCGACTACGTTTCCTCCGTTCGCTAACCGGCGCACCCCACTGTCTGAGCCGTATCGCCTACAGAGCGATCCCAGTGTGAAGAAAGCGAGTACACCATGAGCACCACCGAAGAACTTATCGAAGCGACCGTCACCAAAGACGGCACCGCCACCGTGAGTATCCAGGGCACCACCCACGAGTTCACCGCAGCCAGCGAAGCTGCCGCCCGAGCACAAACCGTGGAACTGGTCAGCAAACACGCCACCGAACGCGGTACGGCCGTGCGAGCAGTGATGCACGATGCCCAAGGCTCCTGGCCGGTCAAAGTCCACCCCGATGGCACCGTGGAACCAGACACCACCACCCCACCGGCCAGCAGCGACAAGCCCGCCGCGCGCCGCCGCCGTGTCGATAGTCCGGTCACGCACGTGGCCAACGCTGAAACGGCTGTCATCGAAGAACCAGCAGCCACCGCAGAACCAGCGATGAGCGAAGAATCCGCCACCGCAGCGCCCGAACCGCCAGCCACCGCAGACACTGCACCCGAACCGGAGGAACCAGCGATGGAACCCGCCCAAGCTGCCGTCAAGCCCCAGAACACCACCCCGGCCCCCGCCGACCCTGATGCTGTAGCACCCAAAGCCCAGCAGCCGAACCCGTTCGCCCAGAAACCCCAGTCCCACACCGTTCCCGTACCGGACGAAGCGCCGGCGACCCGGCGTGAAGCCCGCCAAAGCTTCCTCACCCAGGAACAAGTTGAAGAACCCGCCACCCAAGGCTGGCGCGGTACCATGACCCGCCTCGGTATCCGCATGGCCCCCAACGAGGCCGAACGCGCCGAACGCGCCGATGTGCAAGCCGTGAGCCAGCACTGGCCAGGGCCACGCACCATCGCCATTGTGAATGGCAAAGGCGGAGCCGGGAAAACCCCGACCACGGTGCTACTCAGTGCGATCTTCGCCCGTTACGGCGGGGCCGGGGTGCTGGCCTGGGATAACAACCAGACCCGAGGCACCCTGGGCTGGCGCACCGAACAAGGCCCGCACGAAGCGACCTTGTTGGAGCTGCTGCCCGAATCGGAAAAACTCTTAGGCACCGGGGCACAATCGGCAGACCTCGCCCATTTTGTGCACCACCAGACGCGTGACCGGTTCGACGTGCTGCGCTCCAAGCCCATGGAGCTGGCCAGCGCCCAACGCGTAGACGCAGCCGATGTGGACGCGATCCACCGGGTAGCCTCGAAGTATTACCGGCTGATCTTTATTGACTCGGGCAATGACGAGTCAGATCCGATGTGGCGGCGCATGATCGACCACACCGATCAGCTCGTCGTGGCCACCACGACCCGGGATGACCACGCCGAAGCCGGTGCGCTGCTGTTGGAAGCGCTCGCGCAGCAGAACGACAAGGCCCACGCCCTGGCACAGAACGCCGTCGCCGTGGTAACCCAAGCTGATTCTAAGGCGACCGCCGCCGACGTGCAGCGCGTCGCGGACGGCTACAGAACCCTGGCCCGCGACGTAGCAACGATCCCATTTGACCCAGCAATGGTGGACGGGATCCTGCGCTACGACGCGCTACGCCCGAACACGCAGCGCGCATGGCTGGCAGCCGGAGCGGCAGTCGCAAGGGGGCTATGAAAATGAGATGTGCGTTGAGTTACTCCTGCGTTTGCGACAGGGCCGGGCTTCAAACTTCTCTTGAGCTAGCTCTTTGGAGAAACTTGCGGTCGTTTGCGAGGCAGTGTCACTGAACAAAAAATTCAGGGCATTCACTGAAGTGAGCCATATTTAGATGATGTAGATCAAATAAAATCACACGAAGTGATTATTCATGTACGATACTCACCATCATTACTTCCCATTTCCGTACCCTGACCACGCCGTCACGACCTTGAACAATGGAAGTTTGGCGAAGCGTTCGGCAGGTTTGATGATCTTTGAGATGAGGACAAATGGCCGCGCCCTCTACACGATTTTGTGGCTCGAAGCGCTTGTGGTTCGGCGCACTCAGTCTCGTGGTTCTTGCTGCTCTGTTCACGACCTTCGTCGCGTTTCTTCCTAAAGACCCTGCGCCCCCTAAAGTTGCCCTTCTAGACGGGGGAGTAGATGCCTCCCAGGAGGGAATAAAAGATCTTCCTTTAGAGAAGGTGAGGGTTGCTGCGCTGGAAGACGGGTTTACTGCCCATGGGACGCAAATGGCGGCACTTTTGAACTCGTCCACGACCACAGGTAACCCGGCCAGCATGAGCCTCATTGATATCAAAGTCCTAGACGAGCATGGGAGAGGCGACGTTGAAGACTTGGCCTGGGGGATCGAGCAGGCCATAACTCTGGGCGCAGATATGATCGTTTGCAGCCTGGCAGTAGAAATTGATTCCCCCCGTTTAGCAACGGCCGTCTCACGAGCTGTTGAACAGGACGTTGTTGTGGTTGCAGCTGCCGGCAATGGCATTGGGTCATTTCAAACATATCCTGCCGGTTACCCTGGGGTTCTCTCTATCGGAGCACTGGATGAGCATGGCGATCGACGTCGGTTCACTAACTCTCGTGCAGTGGCGATACTTGCTCCTGGCGAGAATATCCCGGTGAACGTTGGTGCGGAGAAACAGTACCTTGATGGTACTTCCCCTGCCACCGCAATAGCCGCCCAACAGATTCTTGCTGCGTGGCATGACATTGACTTTTCAGATTTAGCGGCAATAGACGCTAATACACGTATCGAAGATGCGATACGCCAAGTAACCCAATAGACACGAAAGGGTGTCAACGACAGTGCGAAAATCTATCGTTCGAGGTTTGCGAGGCTTAGCCAGTGCAACCGCTGTGATGGTGGCTCTAGCCGCCGTTAATATTGCTCCGGCTAACGCCGAGGTTTTCACTTCAGAGCACCAACGGGGTGCTAACGAGACTAGCACCAATGCACTAAATAGCCTGTATGAGGTTCAAACCTCACAGGCCGCGGTGTCAGCACAATCTGAACAATTCAACGAGCTCGAAGCTGAACTAGACTTGGATTTGCGGGCTACGAATGATGCCTTGGATATTGACGTCTCGGGTGAAGGCCTCGAATCAAACATTGTGGTCGAGCATGATGAAAACGCTCCCATCGATGAGTTAGTGCAAAGTATCTCCGTTGACGGTGTGGTTGACGGAGAGGTAGTTACCGCAGAGCTCAATGTTTTGGAATTTACCTATTTTGGTGATGAGGATTTCCATGCAGTAGTTGAGGACGTCGCCACGGGGGAAACGATCGTCGTTTCCTCTACGGACGTTGCCCAGCAGGCATTTCCGGTAGCTTGGGTCTTGGCGCAATTGGCGCGCATCGGAATTCAGGCGTTGATTAAGTGGGTCGGCAAGACCCAGGTCAAGAAAGCCGTGAAGTCTTACCTGCTGAACAATATTGGGGCTAATAAGTGGGCGCACATTATGGCACCTAAGCATAAGTGGGGCAGCGTAGGGGCCAAATCACGGGAGCAAGTCGCGGATCTTATGGGTCGGGCCATGGCCGAAGGTAAACATTCAGCGTACAAGAGTGGCGCCATGCAAGCTGTTTACAACTACAAAGGCAAGACCATCGTGGTGACGTATTCTAAAAACGGAGGGCAGGTAAGTAATGGATGGGTTCGATAAGCTCAAAGGCCTTTTGGCCGGACAGCCTGCAGAGGTAACCGCCGCAGTGGAGCTGGCCTCGAAGCAGTCAGTTTCGGGAGTCGTGGATGTTCTTCGCAACGTAGCGGGAGAACACCCCGAGGCTGTTGATGAGTTCATCACTGCTTGGATTTCAACACTGGAAGGTGCCGAAAGGCTGGCAGCTACCCTGGCGGTGTCTTCGCTGTATGTCTTGGATCTGGTGCATCTTGAGCATGCCGAAGATCGGATGCTGAAATCAGTCTTGGATGCTTCGATCCAGACACTGCAAGAACTTCAACGGGAGCTTGCGGACTACTCTGAGGTTGCTAATAGCCCCGATGCTAGTTTCGACACTGGATTTGCAGAAACACTGCAGCGTATTGCCACGGGTCCGCTCGAGCAAGCAGCCATCCAGCTTCAAACACAAACAGAGCTACTGAACAGTTCTATGAATAACGCGTAGCCGCCAGCGGCCCTCCAGCTATAGCTGGAGGGCCGCTGCGCTCGTATAGGGAAACAAGGCGCCTGCGCTGCACCTGTCACTGAAGCGTTCACAGGGCCTACAAGGAACAGGGGTCGATAGAGTCCATTCCATGTCAATGGACACGAAGTGCCGAGCACGGTAGTCGTGTGACACGCCGAAGCCGGCGCTGCTGCTGGAAGCGCTCGCGCAGCAGAACGACAAGGCCCACGCCCTAGCACAGAACGCCGTCGCCGTCGTGACCCAAGCTGATTCCAAGGCCACCACCGCCGACGTGCAGCGCGTTGCAGACGGCTACAAGACCTTGGCCCGCGATGTGGCAACGGTTCCGTTTGACCCAGCGATGGTGGACGGCATTCTTCGTTACGACGCGCTACGACCAGCTACGCAGCGGGCATGGCTGGCGGCCGGTGCAGCAGTGACCAGAGGAATCTAATTTCAGAACACGAAAATTCCTTCCTCTGAACATTCCTCGATATGTTGTGGTGACTGCCATATCTAAGTTTTTCGATAGCAGGTGAACTTTTGATTGCCGGTGTGGGCACTAGCAAAGTGGTACCATATCTAGTACCACTAGGAGGCGAAATGGCAATCACTACCAGCGAAGCGCGACGCGACTTGTTTGGTCTCATTGAACGAGTGAACCTTGACCACACCGAAGTAGAGATCATGTCCAAGCGTGGCTCTGCGGTGCTTATGTCGAAAGACGAGTACGATTCACTCGTTGAAACCAGCCATCTGCTACGCTCGCCCAAGAATGCGGTGCGTCTACTCGCAGCCCTTGAAGCGGCGCGTAATGACCAGACTGTGGAACACGGACTTATCGAAGCGTGAGTGACAGACTTCTAACCTGGACTGCCGGTGGATGGGAAGACTACGTCTACTGGCAGACCCAGGACCGCAAAACACTCAAACGCATCAACCTGCTGATCGAGGATGTGCTCCGCGACGATCCTTTTGAAGGCATAGGAAAGCCTGAACCACTGAAACACGCATTGGCCGGAGCTTGGTCACGACGCATCGATGACGTCAACCGACTGGTGTATATTGCTGACGACCGAGCTATAACGATTCTGCAGGCAAAATACCACTACTGACATGACCTTTTGTGCGTTTTAGTCTGCTTTGGGACCTACTCCCCTAAGCTGATTTCTCGCGCCGATAACCTCCGTTATGTAAAGTAGTACTCTGCGTATCTCATCTGAATAGAAACCGTATCCTAGCGGGATCCCTCTGGTTCTATCCCTACACCGATCCCTCTGTAAACGGCTAGAGGAACTACCGAAAACCCAGGCGCCTGCGGTAGATCCACGAACCCACTAGTCGCATCCATAAAGCCGGAAACTACGTCCACGAATCGGGCTCGAGCAATATTTCCGTTTTCGTCAGTGACATCAGAGATCTCTGAATCTGTCTCGGTGGCACCTATTTGGCCAATCATTCCAACCAGTGTCCAGTCCTGCTCGTGAAGACCGTACCGAGAAAAGAGCACTTCGGGCGACGAATCGAGAAACTGCCGACCTTGCTCAAGACGGGCAGAAATAGCTGGCCCTGTTTTTCCTGCAGGTCTTAGGTGTAAATGAACTCCTTCGCCGAATACACCTCGCAGAATCTTGATAATTCCAGATAGCTCTCCTCGAGCGATGCCTAACATGGGAATCGTTTCGACGGTGGGAAGAAGATCCTCGGGAAAACGAGGCTCAAGCATCGGTGGCTTATGATTTCGGTTCCCGCCCTTTTGCTGTTGGCCTTTTGCCTTGGAGAGATTGACCTTCTCCTCTTCTGACCGAATGCCCATTTCACTGAGGCCTTGGCCCGCTGTAGCAACTCCCACAAGAGCTTCAGCCATTTGATTTGGATGGAATAATGTACCAGGGGCAGTAATCCGAATTATCTGGCCTGGGTAAATAGTTGGATCAGATTCCCAAGCTTCCAAATTTTGAAGAGCCTCTGACTTATCAACCAAAAGGCCCAAAGATTCCAAATCAGTTTCGAGATCTTTGAATAAGGAATCCCCCAGGTTCCTTTCCACGGCATCCTCAGACCCAGCCTGGGTTCGAGCGTTAAAAAGCTTGAGATCAACTCCGAGCTGTTTTTGCCTCGCAGAGATATTGGTGGCTTTCTCGGGAACCCCGTCATAAAGTTGGCTCGCTAAACCCTTGACTTTATCAAAGTCAACATAAATATACTCGCGAAGAAACACTGAAAATATCCTCCAATAAATAGATATTAAATTCGAAAAATAAAGTTACATTCTAGATTTAGAATGCTAGGAAGGACTAGTCGTTCTTCGTATAATATCGTGCAACGCTTACCTTCCGGGAGGACAGCGTCTCACGCGTGCTTCGACTGGCTTGATGTCATGGCCAAGCGGGCGCTGAACGATAACGGGTTCTGCTATCGGTCTCACGTGTTCAAAGACGGGCTCGGACCGGGAATTAAGCACCGGCGCGTCCGCCAGTATCGACCGCTGATCAGCAGCAAGGTCGAGCGATTCAATCGGACCGCGTTGCAGGAGAATTGCGTGTGCACCAGAGCGTAGGGCGGAGTTTTCCGGGCACGGCCTGCCTGCAGTCTTAGGTCCGGCATTCGCGGTGAGATCCCGAATGAAATCAACGAAGGACGCGAAGATGTTGAATACAAGATGGCCGCCGCGTCCAGTCCCCGCTTACTTGAAATTGCTTTTTTAGATGTAACCAGTGGAGGATTCATCTATGGGGATTAGAGACGGTGCAGCGAATGGACTGCGCACACGGTTAGAAAATGTCGGTGTCCGAACCGAAATCGCCGTGGCGATTGGTCAGGTCGCGTACCTTCCCAAAAGGAAAAGACCAAGCTGGATACCGGATGCGGTAGTTCCTAAATCAGAGGTTACGTGGCTGGTATCGCAGTACGAGAAAGAACTGGCTGATATGCCACAAGGGCTAGCGGCTATTGCGCTAGTTCAGGGGTTATGCAATAGAATCTTCGGACTGCAAGGGGAAGACCTATTCCTCACTGCCTATCCTGAATTTGCGCAGGATCGCTGGAAAGAGACTACGACTACTGGGACGCACTCAGAAGAGATCTCGTCCAAAGACGTCTCTCAGACTGTTGAGTTCTCTAAATCGCTCATAGAGTCTGACCTCTTTTGGAACGGCGAAGCTTGGGTATCTGCCCAAAGTTTTGGTTCTGGAACTGAGGATGAAACCTACGAGGAAGCGGTGCAAACAAGTTTCGCATCTTCTCAACTGACTGCTTCCTTTTGCGTAAGGTACTTCGATACTCCACGTAACGGCTTAGGCGAATACGCAAAGACGGTGGTTCTTGAGAACGTACAAGAAGATGAAGGCCTATCTTTTGTTTGCCGTCTTGTCGCGCCCACGGGACAAACTTTGGAAGGCTTTCTAGTCCAGTCTGGTGAACGCTTAGGATTTTTTGACGGAAACGACATCATGTCTGCCGTATCTGAAAATCTCAATCAAGGATCGCCCGTCCTTTTCAACATGTCGTCTGTCAACAAGGTCGAATGCTCAATGGATGACAGCTTCGTGGCGCTCAATGAGTGGGAATACATTACCCCCGTGCCCGCAACTGGAAAATTTGAACTAACGATCAGCACGGCAGGAGGGCAGCAAATGAAACTATCAGTCATACCTGAGGAAGTATTAACTAACGTCTATAGGTCAAGGTATGTATGCGCTCTCTACTTCCTTAAAATTCTCGATAAAAAGCTCAGTTCCCTAACCCGGTAGATTACTGCTCTATCGTTCATACCCTTCATCGCGAGTTCGCGGTATCTGTGGTGGCGTGTTTCTTGCTCGGCCCTTCCCAGTGCTTCGGATCATGGGGAGGGGTTTGGAAAGTTGGCATCGTGCTACTTTTCACGCCGCGCAGCCGTCTCTACAGCTTCCTACGCTTCCCGCTCCTTGCTTGAGAGCGTTGGAGCCGGTAGTTCTTTCGTTACAGCAGCTCCTGCTGCTTCACCTGCACATGACGACACGAAGCGGTTTCCATCTCCAGACCTTCTCTAGCCTGGTCCAGGCTGTTTGGGCTGCTTATACGGGAATCGCTGGACACCAAAATCCCCCAGCCCTTGCAAGTCCATGAATTTTTTCTTGTAAGTGAAGAGTTGCAAGACGTCTCAACGGATACCACTCCCCCGGTGAAAAATCCGCGGAAACTCAATGGTCCAAAATTCTCGCAACTATGTGTCGCAACCAATGACGTAAAATCATGTCTGCGCCATTGGTTGCGAGACACTTTTTTAAAGGGCCACTAAGGAAACTAGACGGGACGTCATCGAGGTAATCGAAGACAACGACACTAGCAATGTAACGCCACTGCAATACATGATTCTTAATTTCACTCGCCCCATGCACAAGATCCGCCTCACCGCCATTGGCCGCTGGCCCATGGACCACCTCCTTCTAAGCGACCTCGCAGCGCATTGCGCGAACGCTGAGCAATGAGGCTTCCTGTTTACCGTGCGCACATAGCGCTTTGCCAGCTCAACTTCGACTTTCCTCAGCCATGGGCATTGCGTCCTGCAACAGGACCGCTCCGGTCAGGACCGAAAAAGCACGTACGATTCTGCGAGTGTTCGCGGTAACCGCGATGGGACCGTAGCTACACGTCAATTACCCACGTTGACTCAAGAAAACCTCCGGCACCGCTCACGATAAACGCTTTAGAACAGGACACCGCCTACGACAGCGCTCGCAGCGATCAGCAGCCACATCGCAATCATGGTCAGCAAGCGCAGGCTCGGTTCCAGTCATTCCGAGAAGACCACCGGCACGGTCAGCCGGTAGGGGCGCGCGGCGATGATCCCGCCGAGCTTGGCCCGCAGCCGAGAAACCTCCGCGCGCACCGTCACTGGAGTAACTGGCTCGGACCAGAGTTCGCGCAGCCCGGCCGCGTCCACGCCTTGCTCGCGGCGGGCCAGCAGCTGCAAGATCCGCCAGTGCCTAGAGTTCAGCGGCACCTCGGTGCGCTCGGATCCCACCCAGATCACCGCGCGCGGCAGCGGGCCGGGACACAGTTCCAGCACGGTTTGCTCCGCGACGGGGCGCAGCATCCACCCGCCGGGCACCGGCGCGGCGCGCATGGCGCCCAGGCCGCGTACCCAGACGCTTCCCTCGTGCAGTCCGCCGATCACCGAAAGCCGCGCAGGGCAGTCGAAGCCGCGGCTGGCGGCTACCGCGTACTGCTCGTCGACCAGCACGTAGCCCCCAGCCGGCTGGTCCACCGCGCCGCGCAGCTCGTTCAGCTTCAGCTGGTGCAAACGCAGCAGCTCGCCCTCGGCCTCGCGGGCGGTCGCGGAGACGAGCGCGAGGGTGTGCGGATGCGCAGTGCGGAATGAACCGGCCAGCGTCACGGTGGCGGCCAGCATCCCGGTGGCTGGATTGACGATCGGCGCCGAGGTGCACACCCAGGCATGCTGCTCCTCGCGGGCGTGCTCCGGACCGAAAACCTGCACGGGAATCCGCTCGGCCATGGCGGTGCCGATGCCGTTGGTTCCGACATCCGCTTCGCGCCAGCGCGCGCCGGCCACGAAACCGATCCCGTCGCTTTGCCTGCGCACCGCGCGGGGTCCGAGCACCGAGAGGATGTAGCCCTCGCCGTCGGTGATCACCAGCTGGTTTTCCGCCTGCCCCGCCATAGGCAGCAACCGGTCACTGAGCAGCTCACCGAGGATCGACAGCTCGCTGTTCTCCCGACGGAGGGCTGCCAGCTCGCTGCTCGGCAACGGGCGGGATTCCCCGCCGCGGCCCGGCGCCCGCTCCCAGGAGCGCGCGATGACCGGGCGAACCTCGCGCTGGATGCGCGCACCCTCGGTCCAGCTGCGGTGCAGCGGCAGCAGCTGGCGGGCGTAACCCAGCGGATCCACTCCGGCGCCAAGCGCAGCTTGGAGGCTCGGGGCGGACGGCGGGCGAACAGGTGTCATTCATAGAGGATGACACGCATTCAAGCGCAGGAAAAGGCTTGCATTTCCGCACCGCACCTCCCCCGCTGCGGCCCGGAGACCCCGGTGCGTTCGGCGCTGCATTGCCCCCGCTCACCGACATGAAACTACGTTTCTTGAATTGAACCTGCGTTTCATGCCACGATATTTGTTGGACGTGCGCCAGCTCACAAGATCGCGGGCGGTGCAACGTGACAGGTACAGAGATCAAAGGACGTCACCCCCATGGCCATGACTCACGCTAACCACTCCGAGCTGACTCCGCTGCGCTTCTTGGAGCGCTCCGCCGAGGTCTACCCGTCCAAGCAGGCTGTCCTGCACGGAACCCGAAACTACACCTATGCGGAACTCGAAGCCCGGATCCACCGTTTCGCCCAGGTCATCCGCGAACGCATCAATCCCGGTGACCGCGTGGCCGTATTGGCTCCGAACACCCCCGAAATGCTCATGGCCCACTACGCCGTACCGCTGGCCGGGGGTGTGCTGATCGCCCTGAACACCCGCCTGTCCGCACATGAGCTGCAGTACATCATGGACCATTCCGAGGCCAAGCTGCTCTTCGCCGACACCGAGCTGCTGGGCAACACCAAGATGCTGCGCGCCGAGAACCCCACTTTGCAGGCGCTGATCGAGCTCACCGACGACCAGTTCACCGGGCAGCGCCCCGACGTGGCGGTGGACGCGGTGCTCGACGAGCTGCTGGCGGAGGCCAGCGATGCGAAGCTGCCCTATTCCGTCGAGGACGAGCGCGCACCGATCACGCTGAACTACACCTCGGGCACCACCGGCAAGCCCAAGGGGGTGCTGTATTCGCACCGCGGCAGCTACCTGAACTCGCTGGGCGAGGCCATGCACCAGGGCATGAACTCCGCGACTCGCTACCTGTGGACCCTGCCGATGTTCCACTGCAACGGCTGGTGCACCCCGTGGGCGGTCACCGCCGCCGGCGGCACCCACCTGTGTCTGCGCGCGGTGCGCGAGGACTCGGTATGGGACGCCATCGAGAACTTGGGCACCACCCACCTGTGCGGCGCCCCGACCGTTTGCTCCATCATCGCCGATGCTTCCCGCGCCCACGAGCTGGACGAACCGCTGCGCATCACCACCGCCGGGGCCCCGCCATCGCCGGCCATCATCTCCAAGCTGCAGAACCTTGGCATCGAGGTGGTCCATGTCTACGGACTGACCGAGGTCTACGGACCGTACACGATCTGCGAATACCAGGATGCCTGGGACGAGCTGGCTCCGGCCGAGCGCGCCGAGCGGCTCTCGCGCCAGGGCGTGGGCATGATCACCGCCGAATCCGCGCGCGTGGTGGATCTGGACATGAACGACGTGCCCGCGGACGGGGAAAGCATGGGCGAAATCGTGCTGCGCGGCAACAACGTGATGATCGGCTACTACCGCGACCCGCAGGCCACCGAGCAGGCGTTCGCCGGCGGCTGGTTCCACACCGGGGATCTGGGTGTGATGCACCCGGACGGCTACATCCAGGTCCGCGACCGCGCCAAGGACATCATCATCTCCGGCGGGGAGAACATCTCCACCATCGAGGTCGAGCAGGCGCTGGCCGCGCACCCCGAAGTGCTGGACCTGGCAGTGGTCGGCGTGCAGGACGAAAAGTGGGGCGAGCGCCCGGTCGCCTATGTGATCCGCACCAGCGGCTCCGAGCTGGATGCCGAGGGGCTGATCAGTTTCGCCCGCGAGCGCTTGGCCGGGTACAAGGTGCCGCGCACCATCGTCTTCCCGCAGGATCTGCCGCGCACCTCCACCGGGAAGGTGCAGAAGAACGTGCTGCGCGCACAGGCGCTGGAAGAGGCCGCCGGATAACTTTCCCCGCAGGCTTCCGCGCCGCACGGCATCGGCGTAGAGTGGGCGCACCAAAAACCCGCTCCGGGAGGTCCGCCATGTCCGCAACCTATACCTTCGACGTGTTCAGTTCCTTGGACGGCTTCGGCAGCGCGGGAGGCGACTGGGGCGGCTACTGGGGCAAGCAGGGCCCGGAACTGCTCGAGCGCCGGCTGCAGCTGTACACCCCGGCATGCCGCATGGTCTACGGCGCAAATACCTTCCGGCTCTTCGAGCGTTTCTGGAGCGAGATCGCGGAGAACCCGGAGGTCGAGGACCCTTGGGGCGTCGCCATGCACGAGCAGCCCGCCACGGTCGTCTCCACCACCTTGGCCGAGCCGCTTGCCTGGCCCGACGCGGTGCTGGAGCGCGAGGACGCGTTGGCGGTGGTGGCCCGGCTCAAGGCCGAATCGCCCGTGCCGCTGCGCTCCCATGGATCCCTGGCGATGAACCATTCGCTGCTGGCCGCCGGGTTGGTGGATTTCATCCAGGTCACTGTGTTCCCGGTGCTCACCGGGCGCAGCGGCGCCTCGCCGGTCTTCGCCGGGGTGGACGACTACGATTTGGAACTGGTCGACTCCCGGCTGCTGGATGGCAGCATCCAGGAACTCACCTACCGCCCGACCCGGCACGGCTAGCCGCGCCGGGCCTGCAAGGAGGAGATCCAGGTGGCATCGGAAGGGGCAGCACCGCCTCCTACGCGGTCCACGCGGGCCCTGCACGTTATGGGACTGCTGACGGCCGGGGCGCTGGCGTTGGCCTCCTGCTCGATTCCCAACGATCCTGCACCGACCGGTCCAGTGTCGACCAGCGAGGCGCCGACCGGCGACGCCCCCATTGGGGAGGATACCGCCCAGAGCGGCACCCTGCGGACGCTGGCCGCTGAACTGGACGCCCCGTGGTCCGTGGCGGATACCGGCGATGCACTGCTGGTCAGCGAACGGGATTCCGGACGCATCGTGGAGGTCCTCGATGACGGAGATGTGCGCGAGGTCGGCCGGCTGCCCGACGTGGATTTCGGCGGCGAGGGCGGGCTGCTCGGCCTGGCCTTCAAGGCCCCGAACCGGCTCTATGCGTATTCCACGGGCCCTGAAGGCAACCGGATCCAGCGGTTCACCCTGGCCGGATCCGCGGGAAGCTACACCCTGTCCGAGCCCCGGACGCTGCTGGACGGGCTTCCGGCCGCATCCAACCACAACGGCGGGCGGCTGGCCTTCGGGCCGGACGGCATGCTGTACGCCAGCGTCGGGGACGCCGGGCGGCCGGACAGCGCGCAGGACCTGGGCAGCCTGGGAGGCAAGATCCTGCGGCTGGAAGCGGCTGGCGGCGTGCCGGCAAGCAACCCGTTCCCGGGGTCGTATGTCTACAGCTACGGCCACCGCAACGTGCAGGGACTGGCTTGGGACGCTGACGGCACCATGTACGCCAGCGAGTTCGGGCAAAACACCTGGGACGAATTGAACAAGATCACCGCGGGCGGCAACTTCGGCTGGCCTGAGGTGGAGGGCGGCGCCGGCACACAGGGCTTCACCGACCCGATCGCCCAGTGGCCCACCGACCAGGCCAGCCCCAGCGGCATCGCCATCATCGACTCGGTGCTCTACCTGGCCAACCTGCGCGGGCAGCGGCTGCGCGCGGTGGACCTGGCGGACCCGGCACGGCAGCGGGAGCTGTTCACCGGCGAGCTCGGGCGCCTGCGCGACGTCGTCCCGGGAGCCGGCGGGAATCTGCTGCTGCTGACCAACAACACCGACGGGCGCGGGAACCCAGCTCCGGGAGATGACCGGCTCCTGGCGATCCCGGCACCCGGCATGGGGTAGCGCAGACGCCAACGGCCGGCACTCCCCCGCGAAGGGGAATGCCGGCCGTTGGCGAACCGCATGCGGCTGGTGCCGGTAGCTACCGGGCCGGGCGCATGTCCCCGGTCTCCTGGTAGCGCTGGTGCCAGGACAAGGCCTCGCCCAGCAGGTGCGGGGTGTGCTTGCCGTAGCTTTCCTTGCGGGCGCGGTCGAAGTAGTCCTGCAGCAGCGGACGGTAGTCCGGATGCGCGCAGTTGTCGATGATCGTCTGGGCGCGCTGCTTCGGCGACAGGCCGCGCAGGTCGGCCAGGCCCTGCTCGGTAATCAGGATCATGGTGTCGTGCTCGGTGTGGTCCACATGCGAGGCGAACGGAACGATGCCCGAGATCTTGCCGTCCTTGGCGGTGGACGGGGACATGAACACCGACAGGTAGCCGTTGCGGGCGAAGTCGCCCGAGCCGCCGATGCCGTTCATGACGTGCGAGCCGAGCACGTTGGTGGAGTTCACGTTGCCGTAGATGTCGGCCTCGATCATGCCGTTCAGGGCAATGCAGCCCAGCCGTCGGATGATCTCCGGGTGGTTGGAGATTTCCTGGGCGCGCAGCAGGATGCGGTCGCGGTAGTGGTCCACGTTCTTGTTGAACTCGGCGATGCCGGCCTCGGACAGCGAGAAGCTGGTGGCGGAGGCGAACTCGATGGTGCCGTCCTTGATCAGCTCCAGCATGCCGTCCTGGATGACCTCGGTGTAGGCGGTCAGGCCCTTGTAGCCTCCGCGCGACAGGCCCGCGAGCACGGCATTGGCGATGTTGCCCACGCCGGACTGCAGCGGCAGCAGCTTCTCACTCAGGCGGCCGGCGCGGATCTCGTAGTCGAGGAAGCCGAGCAGGTGGTCTGCGATCTTCTCGCTGGTGGCATCCACCGGGGCGAACGGGCTCAGGCGGTCCGGGGCGTCGGTTTCCACCACAGCGACGATCTTGTTCACGTCGACGTCCAGGTACTTCTGGCCGATGCGGTCGCGCACGGTCGTCAGGTCGATCGGTTTGCGGTGCGGAGGCAGCGCGGTGCCGTAGTAGACGTCGTGCATGCCGTCCATGGCGGAGGACTGCTGGGAGTTGACCTCGATGATGACCTTGTCGGCCATCTCCAGCCAGGTCTTGTTGTTGCCCACGGAGGAGGAAGGGATCAGATCGCCCTCGGCGGTCACGCCGACAACCTCGACGATAGCCAGGTCGATCTTGCCGTAGAAGCCGAACCAGGCATGCTGGGCGACATGGGACAGGTGGATGTCCATGTACTCCATGTTGCCTTCGTTGATGCGGCGGCGGAGCTCCGGGTCGGACATGTACGGAAGACGGAGGTTCATGCCCTCGGCCTTGGCCAGCACGCCGTCCAGTTCCGGAGCGGTGGAGGCACCGGTCAGAACGTTGATCTTGAAGTCTCGGCCGGCATCGTGCTCGTCGCCGATGAGCTTTGCCAAAGCGCCCGGCACGGCTTTCGGGTAGCCGGCGCCGGTGAAGCCGCTCATGGCTACGGTCATGCCTGGCTTAACGAAAGTGGCAGCCTGTTCTGCGCTCATCAGTCGTTCAGTGAAGGCGCGATGGTGAATACGCTGGTGCAAAATAGCCCTTTCTCACTTCTTTGTGATCCACGTCTGTAACGAGTATCTCAACCTAATACTCTAGTGTTGCTTTCGACCTTTCAGAGCCAGCTTCTAGGCTCTATGCCGAATAAAGCAGGGGCAAAGCGCTGACCTGTCCAGAGTTTGCGATAACCGGTCACCGGAAATTCACCTTCTGCGACTAATATTCTCCCGAACACCACGCGCATTGCAGTTTCAACCACGTTCTAAGTCCATTGACAGACTCGGTGGCTAGGTTGGGTGGTGATGACTACAGCACGAGCCGCCGCACCCCGGCACCGCATCTACGCGGTGCTGGGCCTGTTGACGCGTGCCTTGTTTCTTGCGTTGCTGCTGATTGTCGGCCTGCTCTTAATGCACGGGATGAACCTGCACAACGAGCATGCCTCCAGCACTGGCGCCGTGACCCCAGCCGAGACCGCCCACGGGCACGCGGCGGGACCCCTGTTGCAGGGTTCGGGGCTCGTCGCCACGGGCATGCAGCATCTTGTCGACCAGCCGAACGCACTGGCCTGCACCGACTGCGATGAGCAGGGCGCACAGGCGGCCGCCGCCGGATGCGTGCTCGCGTTCATCCTCTTTTTACTGCTACTGCCCCGCCGCGGCAGCGTACTGGTTCGCCGGGTCTTCCCGTCGCGGGCCGGACCGCGCCGTTCCTGGACAAGCTGGAGCGTGCTGCGCGCGCCGAGCCTGATCAGCCTGTGTATTAGTCGAACATGATGACCGGTGGCGGCCAGCGGCGTTTCGCCGATCCCCTGGCCGCGCCCCGGCAACCCGGCGTGATTGGCGCGCCATCGACAACACATAGGAGATCTCCCATGAAGTCCATCCCTCTGACCCTCAGCGCCCTCGGGGCGGCGGCAGTACTGGCCCTGGCAGGCTGCTCCGCGCCGGAACCGAACAATCCGGCGGAGCATTCGACCCACGACATGGGCACCGCCTCGCCTTCCGACGCGTCCGTGGGCGCCGCGCAGAACGACGCCGACGAGATGTTCGCCTCGATGATGGTGGTGCACCATGAACAGGCCATTGAGATGAGCGACATCCTGCTGTCCAAGCAGGGACTCGACGCGGAAATCCAGCAGCTGGCGCAGGGCATCAAGGATGCGCAGGGTCCTGAAATCCAGACCCTGCGCAGCTGGCAGGAACAGTGGAACGTCCCGTCGGAGCAGCCCCATTCGATGGGCGAGGACGACGGAATGGTCAGTGAAGCGAATCTGGAGAAGCTGCGCCAGGCCGAAGCGGATGAAGGCACCACACTGTATCTGGAACAGATGGTCGCCCACCACGAAGGTGCCGTCGAAATGGCAGAAGTAGAGCTTTCAGACGGACGTTTCGCCCAAGCCAAGGACATGGCCCAACACATCGTTGACACCCAGACCGCAGAAATTGAGCAGATGAATGATCTGCTCTCCACATACTAAGTCCGAAGGAACCAATGAACCCCCTCGAAAAACCCAGCGCCTGGAGCCGCCAGGCAGTGCGGCTCGCCGCTCCGCTGGCCATGCTCGCCATGGTGCTCAGCGGCTGCTCACAAGCGCCGGCCCCATCCCCTGCTCCGGTGGCCCAGTCCGGAGCCGAATCTTCCGCGGATTCAGGCGAACTGCTTGAGCGGTTCGGGCTCCAGGGGTTGGACCCGGCGCAGATCATCGACCATCTGGAGCAGCTTCCGGTCGCCGAGCGCCCCGCCAACCTGATGGCCTCTGTCCGGCCGGGCCAGCTGGTGCTCAGCGACGAGGCCGGTCGCCAAGCCGCCATGCAGCTGCCCGAGGACAAGTTCTACCTTTCCGTCGCTCCCTACGAGAGCCAGACCCATGACTGCCACTTCCACAGTCTCACCACCTGCCTCGGGGAGCTGCAGAATGCTGACGTCATCATCGATTTCACGACAAACGATGGCACAAAGGTTCTGGACGGCAAGAAGCTGGCAACCAATGACAACGGGTTCGTCGGCCTCTGGCTCCCCAGCGGAGTCACCGGTGAACTGACGATCACCGCCGATGGCAAGACCTCGACGCAGTCCATCTCCACGGCAGGGTCCGAGGACGCCACCTGCCTGACCACCATGCAGGTCGCCTAGGGCCGGATCCCCATGGCCAGATTCGGCACCGCAGGGCGCTGCGGTGTCGAACCGGTAGGGGCAAGAACCCCAAATATGCGATTTCCTGCCCGAGTTCGGGCGCATTGCGCGCTCGCGTGGCGCGAAAATCGCCAAGCTCCTAAGGAAATCTGGCCGTTACCGTTTTGTCCCCGAATAGCCGTTGACCGGCCATGGGGGCGCTCCTACATTTAAGGTGACTCCCGTCGGGGGCCCTCTGAAATCTCATGTTGGAGGTCGGATTCAAATGAAGAAATGGACTCGGTGGCAAGACTGGGTCGGTGTCGTGGCAGGTCTGTATGCCGCAATCGCATCCATCTGGCTCAATGGAACAACAACATCCATGACGCTGATGATGGTCTTCGGTTTGCTGATGGTCGTCACCGCAGTGTGGAGCGTTGCGATGCCGCGTCTCGTTTCGATGGAATGGGCACTTGCCATTTCCGGTGCGCTGCTCTTCGCCTCACCGTGGATGGGACAGTTCACCAGCTATTCCATGAGCACTTGGGTGTCGTGGATCTGCGGTGCCGTTGGTGTCGCCGCCGGCTTGATGGCTCTGGCCCCGGCCATGGAAATGCGCCATGCAACAGGGGGATCGAGCACCGCGCACTAGATTCCACGCATACGATCTGTGAATTCGCATTGCCTGGGCTCCGGATGAATTACGATCCGGAGCCCAGGCAATGGTTCGTCACGAGTTCAGGCGCCTTCAGCGGTGAAAGCGGCATCGAGCTCAGGGATACCCTCAAGCAACCACTCAGCTAAATGCTGCGTGGGCGCCCTCGGCGACGTAGCGGAGTTCCAGATGGCAGCCGATGGCTTCCGCATGCCGGCGCAGGGTGGCCAGCTGGATGCGGTCCAGGTCTCCCGACTCAAGCTTCTGCACCCGGTCGGTGCTGGTCTTGAGTCTCCCGGCGAGCTCCTTGGTACTCAAGCCTGTAAGTTCGCGAAGTTGTGCCAGTGAATTTTCCTTTGAGGATTTCTGGGTTCGAGCTTCATGCTGGCGGCGATGGACTTCTAGGTCCTGTCGTTGTTGCGCCGATAGTTCGCGCGGATCAAGGAAACCAAATCCCATGGGTGCTGTTCTCCCCCGAATGATCGAACATCTGTCAACCTAAAGCCAGTGTAGGTTCGGCAAGTTGCCCGAAGATTGCGGCTCGGGGGCTACAGCATGAACGCGACTTGCGGTTCGGGAGCCAAACTGCGCGGGCGGCCAACACAAGGTTTCCTAACGCCCCAAACCAACAACGCTGCTGACGCGGGCGCAAGGGAGGATACGCCGGCTGCTGGCTTCGGCAGTTGGGCAGGATGATCCGTGGGAGTGTCGGTCGTGTTTCTAAATGCGACCGATTCTGCGTGCTTCGAGCCGCCGGCGTACCGCGGTTCCGGCTTGTTCCACGGAATCGGCGATGTCCAGACCTTGATGCAGCCCTGCCACGATCGAGGCGGCCATGACGTCCCCGGTTCCCTTGACGCGCACGTCCAGGCGCTCGTAGCCGATGGCGGCGACCTCGTCTGCTGTCACCACGAGATCCTCACCGTGTTGCCTGTCCTGTCCGTCCAGGCCGGTGGCAACCACCCATTGGCAGCGTCCGTGCAGCAGTCGGCGCGCGTCCTTGATGATCTGGTCGACGGGCTGGTCGCGCTCCGGGGAACTTTCAAGCAGGTGCTGCAGTTCAAAGAGGTTCGGAACGATCCCGGTCGCCAGCGGGAGCAGCTCCTTGCGCAGGGCCGAAGCCACCTCGGGATCGGTGTAGGCGCCCACGTCGTAGTCCCCAAGCGTGGGGTCGACGACGACGCGCAGCTGCGGGCGGCGTTCCAGCAGCACGCGAAGCCAGCCGGCTACGGCGATTACCTGGGCCGGCCCGGCGAAGTACCCGGTGTAGACGGTGGAGACCTCATCTGCGATGCCGAGCGCGGTCAGGTCATGCAGCGCGTCCGCAACCCACGGGCCCGACAGATCGGCGGCATGTACCTGCGGGTAGTGCGGCAGGTTGCTGAGCATGGCGGTGGGCAGCGCCGCGACCTTCAGGCCGCGCTCCGTCAACACCGGCACCGAAGCGCTCAGGCCGACCGTGCCGTAAACCACCTGGGAGCCGATGGCGATGACATCCGCCGGGCGGGAATCCAGTTCCCAGCGTTCCCGCGACAAGGCGCTGTGCTCATCCAGTTGTTCCACACCCATATCTTAACGGGAGAGGACCCATGACGCTCATTCGGAGTGCTTCGATTAAACGCCAACGGGTGGCGTACTCCCCTTGCGGAGAGTGCGCCACCCGTTGAACAGAAAGCAGGTCTAGAAGACTTACTTCTTTGCAGCAGCAACAACCTGCAGGCGCAGGTTTGCAACGACGTCCTCGTGAATGCGAACGGTTGCGGTGTAGTTGCCAGTCGACTTGATGTGGTCGCTGACCTCAATGTTGCGCTTGTCGATCTTGCCCAGACCAGCGTTTGCAACAGCAGCAGCAATGTCTGCGGTCTTCACGGTGCCGAACAGGCGGCCGTTGGAGCCAGCCTTGACGGTAACCTTGACCGGCTGGGACTTCAGCGATGCTGCAAGAGCCTGAGCTTCCTCAAGGTTTGCAACGGCGCGAGCAGCGCGAGCAGCCTTGATGGAATCAACCTGCTTCTCACCGCCCTGGGTCCAGACGATTGCGAAACCGCGTGGCAGCAGGTAGTTACGGGCGTAGCCGTTCTTTACCTCGACAATATCGCCAGCAGCACCGAGACCGGATACTTCGTGAGTCAGAATGATCTTTGCCATTTTGCTATCCCTTCTTCCTTAGCCTCGGCCAGCGCCGGAGTAAGGCAGCAGGGCAACTTCACGTGCGTTCTTGATTGCCTGTGCGATCTTGCGCTGTTCCTGCACGGAAACGCCGGTCACACGACGAGCGCGGATCTTGCCGCGGTCGGAGATGAACTTGCGCAGCAATGCGGTGTCCTTGTAGTCGATGACGGTGATGTCAGCGGCCTTCAAGGGGTTGGACTTTGGTTTGGGCTTACGGATTTCAGCCTTAGCCATCGTGGAGCTCCTTTAGTTTTGGAGCCCGCAGATTCTTCTGCGGGATGGTGAATAAATTGTGGTTAGAAAGGCGGTTCGTCGTTGCCCGGGTTGCCCCAGCCGCCACCGTTGTTTCCGCCAGTGCTCCACGGGTCGTTGGCTGGAGCGTTCCAGCCGCCACCCTGCTGCGGCTGCTGTTGCTGCGGCTGCTGTGGTGCATTTTGCTGTGGTGCGTTGGAGAAGCCTCCCCCACCAAATCCGCCGCCGCCACCGCCGGAGCGCTGGGTGCGGGTTACCTTGGCGGACGCAAAGCGGAGCGACGGGCCGATTTCATCGACTTCGAGCTCCATAACGGTGCGACGTTCGCCTTCCTTGGTGTCGTAAGAACGCGAGCGTAAACGACCCTGGGCGATGACGCGCATGCCCTTGGTCAGCGTTTCTGCAACGTTCTCTGCAGCCTCGCGCCATACCGATGCACGCAAGAACAGGGCTTCCCCGTCCTTCCATTCATTGGTCTGGCGGTCAAAGGTGCGAGGAGTCGAAGCGATCGTGAAGTTCGCTACGGCTGAACCGGACGGCGTAAAACGCAGCTCCGGATCGGCGGTCAGGTTTCCGATAACGGTAATAACAGTCTCGCCTGCCATTGACTCTCCTTAGAAAAGTTTGAACGTTTGTTCTACGACGGAAGTACTTGCGTAATTAAACGCGAGCCTCTTCCGGGCGGGTGACCTTGTGGCGCAGGATCAGTTCGTTGATCTTCAGCTGACGCTCAAGCTCAGCCGAAGTAGCTGGATCTGCGGTGTAGTTCACCACGATGTAGGTGGCTTCTGCCTTCTTCTTGATCTCGTAAGCCATCTTGCGACGACCCCAGACATCAACCTTGTCGATGGTGCCACCGTGGGAGCGAACAACCTCGAGGTACTTCTCGATGGTTGGCTCTACGGTGCGGTCATCGACCTCTGGATCGATGAGGACCATAAGTTCATAAGCACGCATGTGAACCCACCTCCTTTGGGCTAAACGGTCGCGGCATTTCCGCAACAGGAGGTTCTTGCGTTGCCTGAGCCGGACACACCCAAGTTTCGGGCATGCGGTAGCACAGACCTTCCAAGCTTACCCGAGGGGACCCGTCATGCAGTAGTCATGGTGTCGCAGATCATGAAATGGGTGTCGTCCCAGGGTTTATCGGCAACGTCCTAGTTCCCCAGATCCCGGTCGATCAGCGGCTGGATCCGCTCGATGAACTCCGGGGCCACGGTGCGCATATACGTATCCGAGACATGGTGCTTGTCCCGGTACACCAGAACGTTGCCCACGAGCGCAGGGCAATCTTCGCTGGTGCAGAATTCATCGGTGAGGTCCAGGACCTGCACCCGCGGTTCCAGCCTGCCGGCTTCTTCTGTGACGTCCCCGGGCGGAAGCGCCTTGGTCCGCGGGGTCGCGCACCTCTGCGGATCCCCGGGATTCTCCGCCAAGCAATCCCTGGCGTAGCCCTTGAGTGCCGGGCGAGGTGTATCAACCAGCGAGATGACGTTGATCCCGGCATCTTCGAGCTCGGACCAGGCCTCGGCGAAACCTCGTGCCGGGTCCGAAGCGTAAGCCGGTTCAGCCCAATTGGCGGTCAGCACCACGTCGATGTCGCCGCGCTCGGCCAGCCGCCGCGCGGTCTCCGTGTTGGCCTCGCTGCAGGAAATCGATCCGTCCGCCTCGGCAGTGCGCTGGGCCGTGGAGAAAGGGCAGGAGTCTTTCAGATAGGTGACCAGCTTCCAATCGTTGGCATCAACCAGCGCCTGCACCGCCTGATACCAGTGCGTGGCGTGCGAATCGCCGACCAGCGCAATGGTGGTCTGGGCTGACGGGTTGCCGAATTCGCATTCCTTGGATTCCTCGGACTGGGGCTTTTGCACACAATCGCCGATCTGCGGGGAATCACCGCTGGCTTCACTGAGCATGGGAACGATCTGCCGGTTCTCTCCCAGATAGGCCGGCGCCCCCTGGGCCAGCGAGGCGGCGCCGAAACCGGGAGGAGGATTGCGGGTCAGCTCGGCGGCTTGCTCGTTCTGCTTCTCAGCAAGGGCGGACTGCGCCTGCTGCGGGACGAACCCCAGCGTTGCGACAAGCCCCACGGCGGCAGCCCCGGCCAGCACTGTGCGGCCGGCCCCGCGCGACAGCGCTGGCCAGCGGCGCACCGGATTCTCGACATAGCGGAAGCTGAGCTGCGCCAGCAGCAGCGACAAGGCGAGCAGCCCCACGGATTCCAGCGGGCCGGGATCGCCGCCCATGAGCTGGGTGGCAAAAACGATCAACGGCCAATGCCACAGGTACAGGGAGTAGGACACCGCTCCGACCCATTGGACCGGGCCGCTGTCGACCACCGGATGCAGCGAAAGCCGTCCTTCGGTGCGCTCCGCAGAGATGATCAGAACGGTGGCCAGGACCGGGACCAAGGCGGCAATGCCGGGAAAAGCGGTGGCGCCGCTGTAGGTAAACGCCGCACCGGCAAGCGCGGCCAGGGCGAAAAGAACCAGGACGTTGCGCAGCACTGCGGGGATCCCTTCCAGAATTCTCTGCCCGGAGCGTGCTCGCCGCGCGGCCACCAATGCCAGCAATCCACCGGTCGCCAGCTCCCAGACACGGGTGGTGGTGACGAAATAGCCGCTGGGATCCCCGGTGAAACCCAGGTAGGCCGAATAGGCCAGCGAAGCCAGCGCTGTCGCGGAAAAGCCGATCCACAGTGCACGGGTGGTCCATCGGCGACATATGCCGGCATAGGCGGCTACAACCAGCAAGGGCCAGAACACGTAGAACTGCTCTTCAACTCCCAAGGACCAAAAATGCTGCAGTGCGCTCGGCGCCTCCTCCGCCGCAAGATAGTCCACCGACGAAGCCGCCAGCACCCAGTTCTGCACCGAAAGAGCCGAAGCCACAGCTTGAATTCCGAGCGACTTCCACATGGTGCTGGGCAGGATCAGCAGCGCGCCCGCCACTACCACCACGATGACCAGCAATGCCGCTGGAAGGATTCGCCGAACCCTCCCGGCGTAGAAGGAGAGCAAGTCGATGCGGCCGGTGCGTTCGGCTTCGCGCAGCAGATGGGAGGTGATCAGGAAACCCGAGATCACCAGGAAGATATCCACCCCGATATATCCTCCCGGCAGGATCCGCGGCTCCAGATGATAGATCACCACCAGCAAGACCGCCAGGGCGCGCAACGCCTGGATCTCAGGCCGGAAATTTCTGATCGGGGCGGCAAACGAACTCATAATGCTTGATCGAACCAGCCCCGGGTAAACATCCGGTGAGCACCAGTCAACGGGCACAGAAACGGACAGTTTGAAATGACTGGAAGGGCGGGCGTAATTCAATTGTTTCGCGAGTCATTCGTCGGTAGCGTTGCCTGATGTTCCGTTGATTTTCCGCGCCACCCGACGTAAGGACATGCAATGCCCCAAGCCAAGTCGTTTGCAGTGGTAGGCGCTGGGATTATCGGCGCCGCTGTATCCCGCGAGCTGCTGGCCAGATACCCCGAGGCAAGCATCACTATCGTGGAAAAGGAACA
The DNA here is from genome assembly GCF_014647495.1 of Glutamicibacter protophormiae. GTDB lineage: Bacteria > Actinomycetota > Actinomycetes > Actinomycetales > Micrococcaceae > Glutamicibacter > Glutamicibacter protophormiae. The sequence goes on along the minus strand of NZ_BMPH01000013.1, from coordinate 108,242 downwards.
CAGCGCGGCCGCACACCAGACTGGACACAACTCGGGCGTGGTCCACGCTGGCCTGTATTACGAGCCAGGGGGCCTGAAGGCCAAGCTGTGCCGCCGCGGAGTCGAATTGCTCAAGGAACTTGCGGTGTCCCGCTCCCTCCCCTATGAGGAATGCGGAAAACTCGTGGTTGCACTGAACCCCGAGGAAGAACAGCGGTTGGAGAACATCTTCGAACGGGCACAGGCCAACGGGGTACCCGGGATCTCCATGCTCGGCCCGGACGGCATCAAAGCCATTGAACCCAACGCTACGGGGCGCATGGCGCTGCACTCCCCCAGTACGGCGATCATCAGCTATGCCGCGGTGACCGAGGCGCTGATTGACGAGGTCCGTCTGGCGGGCGGCGACGTACGATTCGGCTGCACTGTCGAGCGCATTGAGGAACTGGCCACCGGGGTCCGCCTGCACACCAGTACAGGGCAGATTCGCGCGGATCACGTCATCGTCTGCGCAGGTTCCCAGTCCGACCGCCTGGCACGTGGTTCCGGCGCCAGTGCCCAGCCGAGCGTGGTGCCGTTCTTCGGACAATATTTCCAACTGGAGGAAAGCTACCGCACCATCCTCAACGGGCTGGTCTATCCAGTGCCGGATCCGAAATACCCGTTCCTCGGTGTCCACCTGACCAAGCGGGTGGATGGACAGATGATGGTGGGACCCAATGCATTCCTCTCGCTGTCGCGGGAAAAGTACCGGGGACTTGGCCTGGATTTCAAGGATCTCGGCGAAGTTCTGGCCAACACCGGCTTTTGGAAGTTCGCCGCCCGGAACATGCCGACCGCGGTGCGTGAAGCCCGCACAGTGATCTCGGAGCAGTTCTTCTTGAAGGAAGCCGCCAAGTATGTTCCCTCCCTGGAGGGAGCCAAGGCAACCCGGCTAACCCGCGGCATCCGCGCCCAGGCCATGGACGCCGACGGCAAGCTGCTTGATGATTTCGCCATCGACTACCGCGAACATGCCACGCATATCCGCAACGCCCCGTCCCCCGGCGCCACGAGCTCGCTGGCCATCGCCGAATACATCGTGGATTCGCTGGCGCGCAAGAGCATCGCCTAGTCGCGCTTTTGCTTCTCCCGGATCAGGTCCAGGGCGAGCACCGAGCCGACGCCCACCAAACGATGGCCTGCGCTGATATTCGGGGCGAGCCGCACCGAGTAGGTGGATTTGCCCATCAAGGCGTTGCCCAGGCCAGACCAGTTGCGCGACACCGTCGCGATGACTCCGTCCGGTGCGCTGATCTGGAACTCGAAGTCCCAGAGATCGCCGATCAGATCGATCTGTTCACCCTGGAATTCCACGGTCACCCGGGTCTTGAACATGGTGATCCGTTTAACCAGGCTGGCGACCGGGCGGCCTTGGCCGTCCAGGATCTCCATGCGTTCACGCCCCAGGGTCATGGTGTCCTTGACCTGGAGGACCGGATTGCCCGGGCCGTCGAACACCGTTAGCTGCCGGGAACCGGCGAACATGCGACCCAGTGCGCTTCCTCCGGTCTCCACGTGGGCGACTTGCATCCCCTCGCCGTCCAGGATCGCAAAATCGTTCTTCATAAGGTTCTTGGTCTGTTGGATGACCAGCACGTCCGGTTCGAAGATCGTCATGCCAGCGATTATGCCATCAGCGCTTGGCCGCCACAGGCCAATCGGGACCGTTTGACCTCGCGCGGTTCGCTGCGAGTCAGCCAAGGATGCCGCGGTCGGCCTTGGATAGCGGGTACCGCTCGTCGAGCTTCGGATCCAGTGCCAGCCGGAAGACCGCTTCCAGCACCAGCCGCCCGGCACCCCAGTACACCGGGATCGCCAGCCAGCTGAACCAGCCCCAGTTCATCGAGAAGGCAAGGATCACCGTGGCGAAAACCAGCACAATGCCCACGCCTCGATAGATCAGCACCACGCCCTTGGTATAGGAATCGCGCTGCTCCTGTTGCTGGGCCATCCGTTGCTCCAGGCCGTCGACGGATGCCTGGAACTGCGGAGTCTGGACACTGGCAAACAGCTCACCCACCGGCACCTGGAGGGCGGCGGCGATCCTGGAGAGGGTGTCCATGCTGGCGTCCTGCCCGGCTTCCAGCCGCTGGATCGTCCGGACTGTGACCGAGCTTTGGGCGGCCAGCCGTTCCTGCGTCCAGCCCTTGGAACGGCGAATTTCTGCAATTCGTGATTCATTCATACCAGTCACCCTAGCCATGCTCGGCCCGACAGCACCACGACTTCGACCCGACAACTACCCGACAGCACCGCGACATGGCACGGAAGAGCGGTCCGACAGACCCCAACTCCCACTATATTCCTCAAAGGGCATAGATCCTGGCGGTGCCTGCCGCGGCAGGATTCCATGGACGGGAGTCCTGCCGCGGTCTGGATGCCGCTACTCGCCGAAGAAGACGCGGGCCACCTTGGACAGGTACCACGGGTCATCCACGCCGCACATCTCGCGAGCCGAGTGCATGGACAGCAGCGCCACGCCCACATCCACGGTGCGGATGCCGATGCGGGTCGCGGTCAGCGGACCGATGGTCGAGCCGCAGGGAACCCGGTTGTTGGAGACGAACTCCTGGTAGGGCACCCCGGCGGCTTCGCACCAACCGGCAAATGCGGCGGCGCCCACGGCATCGGTGGCGTAGCGCTGGTTGGCGTTGATCTTCAGCAGCGGGCCGGCGTTGACCTGCGGGCGGTTCGCCGGGTCGTGGCGCTCGGCGTAATTCGGGTGCACTGCATGGCCGGCGTCGGCCGACAGGCATACGGAGTTGGCCAGCGCGCGGGCGGTGTCCTCCACCGAGGCGCCCAGCGAAGCCTGGATGCGCGCCAGCAGTTCCTCCAGGAACGGGCCGCTGGCGCCCGAACGCGACTCGGAGCCCAGTTCCTCGTGGTCGAATGCCGCCAGCATGGCGATGCGTCGGCCCTCGGGCTTACGCGCATAGTCGGTCAGCGCGATCAGGCCCGCGTGCACCGAGGACAGGTTGTCCAGGCGCGAGGAGGCGAAGAAGTTCTTGCCTTCGCCGAACACCTCGCCGCGCTGCGCCGGGGCGGTCAGCACGTCGTAGCCGGCGATGTGGGCCGGGTCCACGCCGGCTGAGGCGGCCAGCACGGCCAGGATATCCGCGTCGGCCAGATCGCCGGCGCCGAAAATCGGGTTGGTGTGGGTCTGGCGATCCAGGGCCAGTCCGTCGTTGACCTGGCGGTCCAGATGGATGGCCAGCTGCGGGATGCGCAGCAGCGGCTCGGTCTGCGCCAGATGCACCGAGCCGTCGCGCAACACCAGGCGGCCGGCGAGTACCAGTTCGCGGTCAAGCCACGAGTTCAGCAGCGGCCCGCCGTAGACCTCGACCCCGGCCTGCCACCACCCATTGGATCCGGTGGTCGGCTTCGGCTTCAGCTTGAAGCCAGGCGAGTCGGTGTGCGCGCCGAGGATGTGGAAGCCGGTCGTGGCGGTGGCGCCCTCGGGCTGCACCCAGGCGATGACCGCGCCGTCGCGCACCACATAGTAGGCGCCGGGCCCGAGGTTCCATGCCTCGGCTTCGTCCAGCGCGGTGAATCCAGCGGCATCCAGCCGCTTCGCCGCGCTCGCGGCGGCGTGGTAACTCGACGGGGAGGTCGCTACGTATTCGGCCAAATCTGCAATGTGTGCCATTGCCGCGGCTTGTGCCATGACTGGATGCTCACTTCTTTCGAGATCGGTTGTCATCAAGTGCTGCTGCCCGACGGGATCTGCCGGGTTATCTCCAGCTTAGTAGCCTGCGTCGTGGATTGGCTCGGTGCATGGCCCGGACCGCGCCAGCCGGGGAAATGCCCGCGAATTGCGCCACCGGGCTTGACGTGGACCTCGCTCGGCGTAAATGCTGTGATCAGGCCTACGCCGACCAAGAAAGCGAGTACAACATGCCAAAGACCAACCGCACGCCCGAAGATTTCCCGGAGCACCGTGAATCCCTCGAGCCGCAGTCGGAGACCGAGGCCGGAGTAGACCTTGAGCCGGTCGATGAGCCGAGCACCACGCTGAGTTCAGGCCCTGCAATTGTCGACACCGAGCCCTACGTCCCGGCGGAGCCGGACCCCGAGGGGATGCGTCCGCTGCCGGTGGAGGACACCGAGGACCGGGCCCAGTCGACCAGGCTCGCCCGGCTGTGGACGGCGACCGTCATCAGCGTGCTGCTGCTGATCCTGCTGATTGTTTTTATCGCGCAGAACCAGAATCCCGTGACCGTGCAGTACTTCGGGCTGCGCGGCGAAATCAGCCTGGGGCTGGCCCTGTTCATCGGGGCGCTGGGCGGCGCACTGGTGGTCGCGGCCATCGGGGCGGCGCGCGTGATCCAGCTGCGCGCCACGGCCCGCAAGAAGCGCAAGGCCGAGCGGAAGAGCCGGTAGCTAGAAATCCAGTCCCTGCGAGGGGATGACCAGCCCGGTCTCGTAGGCGTAGACCACCGCCTGCACCCGGTCGCGCAGGTGCAGCTTGGTCAGGATGCGTCTCACGTGGGTTTTCACCGTCGCTTCCGAGAGGAAGAAACGGTGGGCGATCTCCGCGTTGGACAGCCCCTCGGCGAGCGCGCGCAGCACTTCCTGCTCCCGAGGGGTCAGATCGTCCAGCAGCGGGTCGCGCTGCGGCGTGGCGGCGGTCTGCGCCTTGCCGCCGTTGCGCACATAGGTCTCCAGCAGCCTGGCGGTCACGCGCGGCGCCACCACGGCGTCGCCTGAGGCCACCAGGCGCACGGCGGAGACCAGCTCCTCCGGGGCGACGTCCTTGAGCAGGAAGGCGCTGGCACCGGCCTGCAGCCCGGAGAATGCGTATTCGTCCAGGTCGAAAGTCGTCAGGATGATGATCTTGGTATCCGGGTGCGCCTTGGCGATGTGGTCGGTGGCTTCGATCCCGTCCATGTTGGGCATGCGCACGTCCATGAGCACCACGTCCGGGTGCAGGGCCGCGGTCTGCGCCAGCGACTCCAGCCCGTCGGCCGCTTCGCCGACGATCTGGATGTCGTCCTCGCCCTCGAGGATCAGGCGGAAGCCCATCCGCAGCAGGGGTTGGTCGTCGACCAGAAGCACCTTGATTGTTTCGTCCATGTCCTACCCCTTTGCAGCTTTCTGGTTACCATTCTTCGCGCTGCACTCGGGCAGCTGCAACATCGCCTTCACAATCCAGCCGCCGCTGGCCACGGGGCCGGCGTCCACCGTGCCGTCGAAGAGCTCGGCGCGCTCGCGCATGCCGCGCAAGCCCCGGCCGCTGCCCACGCTCGGCACCCGGGTGGCGTCCCCGTTGTCCATGATCTCCAGCCGCACCTGGTGCCTGCCGCGTTCCAGGCGGACCTGGACGTCGCTGACGTTGCGCGCGTAGCGCAGCGAGTTGGTCAAGGACTCCTGGATGATGCGGAAGATGGTCAGCGCGAACGCCTTGTCATCCGGCAGCGGCTCGCCCACGTAGGTGTAGGTCAGCGGCAGGCCGGCGGCCCGGAAGCCCTCGAGCAGGTGCTCGATGCCGCCTGAGGTGGGCTGCGGGGCCAGGTCCCCGCCCTCGCCCTCGCGCAGCACGCCGAGCATCCGGCGCATGTCCGCCAGCGCGGCGCGGCCGGTGCCGGACAGCTCGGCAAGCACCTCCTCGGCGCGCTCCTGGTCGCGGCGGCCCACCACGCGGGCGCCTTCGGCCAGCGCGATCATCACCGACAGCGAGTGCGCCACCACGTCGTGCATCTCGCGGGCAATGCGGTTGCGCTCCTGCACCTGCGCCAGCCGCGAGACCTGCGAGGCCCAGTGGTTCAGCTCGGCCTCGTGGATGCGGGTGTTGCGGATGTACACGCCGATGGCGGCCGCGGTGACATAGAAGCCGATGAGGAACGCCGCGAACACCCCGATGATGACGATGGCCAGCGTGGATTCGCTGATTCCGTCCGAGGGGTCGATCTCCATGCCGCTCATGTCCGGGAAGCCGACCAGCACCATCAGCACCATCTGGAAGCTGCCGGCCAGGATGGCCAGCGGAATGGAGCGCCGGGCCGAATAGCTGGTGGCCACCATGTAGAGGGCGATTATCATGCCCAGGCCCTCGGCCCCGTAGACCGAGCCGACGTCCAGGACCGAGATGCATTCCAGGGCGAACACGATGCACAGCACCGTCATGGGCGCCCGGCGGCGGAACAGCAGCGTGCCGGCGGTGGCCAGGGTGATCAGCAGCAGCACCAGCCCGTGGTTGCCCGGCATGTCGGCCATCAACAGCACCCCGGGCAGTGTTCCGAGCAGGTAGAAGATCACGACGCCGACGGACACCAAACGCGGATGGGTCCTCAGGTACCTGCGTACCCGGCCCATCCGCTTGGCGGCCAGTTCGTCGAAGGAGGCTACCGACTCCTGCAGCGAAAGGTTGCTCATGGTTTCCAGTCTAGTTTTCCGGTTCCTACTTGATATCGCGGCTCTTGAGCAGGATGCCGGCCAGCAGCAGCGGGAGCAGAACCCATCCCGCCACCCCTGCCAGCTGCTGCCAGCTTTCCAGCGTGCTCGGGTAGCTCAGCGGCAGGGCCAGCCCCAGCCCCAGCTGGTCCGGCATGAACCGCGCGTAGTCCTTGAACCAGTCGGTCACCGCCATCAGGATCTGCGCGATCAGCGGCAGCACGAAGAACACCGCCACCAGGCTGGTGATGCCGCCGGCGGAGTTGCGCAGCAGCAGGCCCAGCGCCAGTCCCAGCAGGGAGGCCATCACCACGGCGAGCGCCCCGTACCAGAGCACGCGCTGGAACGCCTCGCCGCCCAGGTCCAGGGTCAGCGAGTAGTTCTCGGCCAGCGGGCGGCACACCAGATAGGCGGCCAGCGTGGATACCAGCTGCACCACTGCGCTCAGCCCGGTGATCACGATGATCTTGGCGGCCAGCACGCGCAGCCGCTGCGGGCTGGCCAGGAAGGTGCTCACCGCAGAACCGGTGGTGAATTCGCCGCTGAACAGCAGCACGCCGAGCACGCCGAGGATCAGCTGGGAGAACATCAGCCCCGAGGCCATGGTTTCCACGGTGAAGTCGGCGGTGCCCATGCTTTCGGTGCCCGGGATCTGCCCGGCATCCGGTGCGCTCTGCAAGAAGGAGCCCACGCCCCACACGCCGACCGCGGCGATGCCGATGTAGACCACCATCGAGACCAGGATCAGGATGCGCGTGGAGTTCAGGGAGAAGAAGCGGATCATTTCACTGCGCAGCACGCCGCCCAGGGTGACCTTTCCGCCGGTGCGCGGTGCGGCCGGTGCCGCAAGTTCGGTGCTCATGGTTTCCTACTTCCCAGCCGGATTGTCGTTGGACACCTGCGAGCGGTACTCGATGGCGTCGCGGGTCAGTTCCATGTAGGCGTCTTCCAGGGTGCGCTGCAGCGGACGCAGTTCGCTGAGCACGATCCCGGCTTCCAGCGCACGGCGGCCGATGTCCTCGGATTCCGGCCCGGTGACCTCCAGCGTGGTGGCGTCCAGCCGGCGCAGCTGCACCCCCTCGGCCGCCAGGGCGTTCATCAGCAGTTCGATGTCCCGGGCGCGGACCACCGTCTGGGCCAGCCCGTTGTCGATGAATTCGCTGATCGGGGCATCGGCCATGATCCGGCCCTTGCCGATCACGATCAGGTGGTCTGCGGTCTGCGCCATCTCGCTCATCAGGTGAGAGGAGATGAACACGGTTTTCCCGGCGGCCGCCTGCTGGCGGGCCAGGTTGCGGATCCAGGCCACGCCTTCGGGGTCCAGTCCGTTGACCGGCTCGTCGAGGATGAGCACCTGCGGGTCGCCCAGCAGGGCGGTGGCGATGCCTAGGCGCTGTCCCATGCCCAGGGAGAAGCCGCCGACCTTCTTGCGCTGCACCGGCCCCAGGCCGGTCAGCTCCAGCACCTCGTCCACCCGGGACTTGCCCAGGCCCGCGGTGGCCGCCATGGCCCTCAGGTGGGAGCGCGGGGTCAGCGACTTGTGGACCGATTTGGCTTCCAACAGGGTGCCGACCTCGGTCAGCGGGTGGGTGGAGGACTTGAAGTTCTTCCCGTTCACGAGCACCTGCCCGCGGGTGGGGTTTGCCAATCCAACGATCATTCGCATGGTAGTTGATTTGCCTGCGCCGTTGGGGCCGAGGAATCCGGTGACGATCCCCGGTTGAACCGTGAACGACGCGTGGTCGACCACGGTTTTTGCACCGTAGTTCTTGGTCAGTTCCTGTACCTGGATCATATATCCAGCATAGGAACCCGCCGGGGTTCGCGAACCGGCCGGAATGCTGATCTTGGGCCTCCCTCGAAAGGAGGATCCGCATCCGCCCCGGCGCCGTTCCATGCACCCGAGGGTGCATTAATCGGGGTGTGCTCCGGGTTTCGGGGTGCGGGTCCTAGGAGACCGAGGTGGCGACGAACAGTGCGCCGACTATCATCAGCGCGAACGGCAGGCCCAGGAGGAGCATGAACTTCAGGTTGTCGCGGGCGATCGCCACGCATTCGCGCAGGAAGGCGCTGGGACGGTAGTAGGCGGCGGTTTTGCCGCCGAACGAGCGCGCGTCCAGCCCCAGCGTCCGCGAGGCCAGCCCTGCACGCAGCGCGTGGTAGTCGCTGGTGACCAGCCACAGGCGCCCGTCACCGCGCTGTGCCCGGACCAGCTGGTTGGAGAATTCCAGGTTTTCGATAGTGTCCTTGGCCCGGTCCTCGACCAGGATCTGCTCCTGCGGGATCCCCTGCTCCGCCAGGTAGCGGCCCATGCTCACGCCTTCGGGCTCGATCTCGTCGCGCCCCTGTCCCCCGGTGGGAACCATGTAGGGTTTCGGGTCGCGCTGGGAGCCGTAGAGCTCGATGCCCTTGTCCAACCGCCCGCGCAGCAGCGGGGTGACCTGGCCGTTGATGGTCCGGGCACCGAGCACGATCACCGCGGCGCCCCGGCCCTTGGCCGGGAACCTGGCGTTCACCCAGGAATACAGCAGCAGCATGGCGAAGATGCTGGCGCTGAACACGGAGGCGAAGAACATGATGAATGCCAGGGACAAGCTCCACCATTGGGAGATCATCACCAGGCCGAGGGCCGCCACCGGTAGCGCGAACACCAGGATTCCCGCGATCAGCGAGAGCAGGTTGGGGATCTTCGCGCCCTCGCGCCGCCACATCAGGATGCCGTTGTAGATCAGCGCCCCGCCGAACACCACCAGCATCAGCGGCATGAGCACAACCAGGATCGCCATCAGGAACCCGAAACCGGGCACGAAGCTCGTGAGCATTTCGGAGATCGTGGACAAGGTGAGCAGCACCAGCGGCAGCAGGGCCGCGGCGAGCACGAGCCTGCGCGGCTCCTTGCGGTACAGCAGGATGAATGCCGTCCACAGCACCGCGAGGAACGCCAGGGAAATTAAGTCGTAGCCGAAGTCTTCCATCACGATCCAGCTTAGAGATCGCGCCAATAGGAGTGAAACATCCGCAGTAAGTATTAACGCCAGCGTAATCAACCACGCCAGGCACGTCATCAGGCAATGAAGCAGGCACGGACAGCGTCAAGCAGGGTTTGCCGGGAACCGTTTACACGAGAAGGTCACGCGCCTGCCCTCCCGAGATTGTCAGGTTGTTTGCGTAAGCCCCTCGTCACGTCCATGCTGCAGGGCTTCGTCATACTTATCGGTGGGATGCAAGGCCCAATCGAAAGCCTTCAGAACCAGCTGTTTCCTGTTGGCACCGTCTCTTAGATGGAATCCTCCCAAGTGATGCCGAATTCTCGTTTCAGCATCGACTTGGCGCCGAGGAACCCTCCCATGCCGTGGACCGATGGTCCGGGCGGGACTGCCGAGGAGACCAGGTAAAGCCCCTTGCTGCCCAGGTACCAGGGATCGGTTGAAATCACCGGACGGCGGATGCTGCCCAACAGGTCCATGGTGCCGCCGGACAGATCGCCGCCCACCAGCGCGGCGTTCTGCGCTTCCAGCCCCTGCGCGGTGACTACATGGGATTCGATGATCAGCTCGCTGAATCCCGGGGCGGCGGCCTCGATCATCGAGCGGATCTGTCCGCTCATGTCCGCAGGGGAGCCCAGCGGCACATGGCAGTAGGCCCAGAGAACCTGCCGGCCGTGCGGCGCGCGCGAGCCGTCGAAGACCGAAGGCTGGGAAACGATCATGAACGGCTTGCCCGGCGCGCGGTGCTTGGCTTCGCGCTCCGCGCGGCCCACCTGCGCGGCTGTCCCGCCCAGGTGCACGGTCCCGGCCTGCGCCAGCACCGGGTCTTTCCAGGGCACCGGCTCCGAGAGCACGAAATGGACCAGGCAGCTGCCCGGAGACCGACGTGTGGCCGCCAGCGCCTTGGACAGCTTGGACGGCAGCCGGTTTCCGGCGATCTGCCCGGCCATCTCCGCGGACGTGTCGAACAGGACGACGTCTTCGGGCAGCTGGCCGAGGCTGGTGACCCGCTGGCCGGTGCGCAGGCGCCCGCCGCGGGCTTTGACCTGTTCGGCGAGCGCATAGGAAATCGCCTGGGATCCGCCGCGCGGAATGGGCCAGCCCTTGGCATGGGCCGCCGCCGCAAGGAACAATCCCGCACCCGCGTTGGCCGGGCCGCGCGATCCCCCGGCCACGTGGGCGGAACAACCGGCGTACAGCGCCGCGGCCCGTTCGTGCTTCGAGGAGAACAGGTCCTTCAGCCCCATGCCGCCCAGTGTGCTGGCGCCGAAGGCGGCCAGCGTCACCGGGTGCGAGGGGACCTTCAGCAGCGGGTTGAGCAGGGTGTCGCCCAGCTCGTCCATCCGCTGCACCAGCGGAGACAGCAGCCGGGAGTACAGAGCCCCGCCGGCGCCCAGGTCCTGCGCGGTGCGCTCGAGGTCCCGCCAGGCGTAGGCGGTGCGATCGTCGAGCACATGGGCGAAGGACAGCTCCGGGATGATGAAGTCCACCGCGTCCAGCACCCCCAGCTCGCGCATCGCCGGGGACTGCAGGGCCATGGGATGCACTGCGCTGCCCAAATCGAAGCGGGCCGCCGACCCGCCCAGCGGCTGCGTGCGCGCCGCCCCGCCCAGGGTGTCGTTGGCCTCGTACACGGTGACGTCCAGGCCTGCACTGGCGGCGACCGCGGCGGCGGCCAGCCCGTTCGGGCCGGAGCCGATGACCGCTACGGCGCTCATGCGGTGGGTCCCGTGGTGGTCGATGCGGGTTCGGGATGGCCTGTGGATTCCACTGGTTCCTTTTCTTTCTGCGGGTTCCGGGTCCCGCGGGCCCTCGAGCCGCGCAGGGTGAAGGCGTCGGGCACGCCGGCGAACGGGCCGGCCAGCGGGTCGTCCTGCCCCACTGCGCGGATGGGATCGCGGCGCGGATCGAGCACCGAACGCGCTACCAGATACATCAGGTACGCCAGCATCAGCATGTGGGCGAGGACCAGGAAGATGTAGCCGTTTTCCGGGAACACCTTGTGGATGTCGTCGGCGTCCAGCGAGTCCAGGTAGAACCAGAGCCCGTAGAAGTGGGCGACTTCCACCAGCATCCAGATCGCGAATTCACGCCAGCGCGGCAGGGCCAGGGCGAACAGCGGGATCAGCCAGACGACGAACTGCGGCGAATACACCTTGTTGACCATGACGAAGGAAGCCACGATCAAAAATGCCAGCGAGCCCAGCCGCGGGGTCCGCTGCGCGGCCAGGCCGAGCACCGCGATGCCCGCGCAGCATAGGAAGAAGATGGCCAGCCCCCAGAAGGACATCTGCTCGGCGTTGACAGGCTCGAGCACCTCGGACTTGCCGGCCAGCAGGTTCCAGACGTGCCAGAAGCTGGAGAAGCCGGCGCCGCGTTCGGAGGAGAAGGCGAAGAAGTGCTTGAACGAGTCCGGGTAGGCCAGCGCATAGGGCAGGTTGACCAGGGCCCAAGTCAGCGTCGCGGTGCCGGCCGTGACCCAGAATGGTTTGAGTTTTCCGGTGCGCACCGCGATCACCAGCACCGCGCCGAGCACGAAGAACGGGTAGATCTTCATGGCGGCGCCCAGGCCGATGAGGATGCCTGCCAGCACGGTGTGCCGGCGCGCGAAGCTGAGCATGCCCAAGGCAAGCAGGGCCACGGCCCACAGGTCCCAGTTGATGCTCCCGGCTAGGATGATGCCCGGGGCAATGGCCACCATCGCGGCGTCCCACGGGCGGCGGCCTCCCATGCGCAGCGTGCAGACAACCGTGATGATCCACAGGATGGCCACGAGGAGCAGGTTCATGTCGAAGTAGAGCAGCGAGCGGTTGGCGGCCCCCTCGGGCACCAGCCAGGCCACCACGGAGGCGACCGCGCTCATCAGCACCGGATACTCGAACTGCGCTTGCGCGGAGAAGGGCACCCACGGGTTCTCGGCGAAGCCGCGGGCGCCGAAGAGCGGCACCCAGTCGCTGTAGCAGGCGTAGACATAGGGGTTGCTGCCGCCCCAGCCGTTGAGACGGCAGGGGTTCTTGGCCAGCAGCATCAGCAGCGATGCGGCGACGGTCATCAGGATCAGCACGCGTTCCACCGTGAAGAATCCGGGATTCACCCGTCCGGGGTCGCTGTGCCTGCCTAGCGGGCCGCCGATCACTGCGGTGAATTGGCGCAGGAAACCGTCGGCCCTCGAGGGCACGGTGATCCGCAACGGGCCCCGGGTGGACTGTGGCTGCTTTGACTCGCGCATACCCTCCAGCCTAGTAGCTCGGCCTATTTGTACGGTGCTGCCAGCGACTGTTTCATCACTTGGGTTCACAAAATTACGGAGGGCGCGGCGTGCAGGACACCGCAGGTCCCGACCGGTCCTGCGCGGGCGGGCGGGCGCCGCCCGAACCCTGCCCCTGCCCCGGAACATGGCATCGAAAGGGTTGCTGACAAGGCGTTCAGCAAACCAGCAGGTAATTAAACCCGCACTTCACCCTGCGTTTACCCGAGTGCCCCCGGATGGTTAACTCCGGTGATTAACGTCGAACCCGTGAGCAACACCAACCAGCCGCAGGTCCTGGCGATCATCCCCGCACGGGGAGGGTCCAAGGGCATCGAGCTTAAGAACCTACGCCGGATCCATGGCAAGTCCCTGCTGGGACGCGCCATCGAATCCGCCCAGGCCGCAGCGTCAGTCAGCGATGTTGTGGTGAGCACCGACCATCCCGGGATCAAGGCCGAAGCCTTGTCCTACGGGGCCCGCGTGGTGGACCGCCCGGCAGAAATCGCCGGCGATACCGCCACCAGCGAATCCGTCCTGGTTCACGTGCTTGAACGCGAACCGGCCTTGCCGCAGGCGACCGTCTTCATCCAGTGCACCAGCCCGTTCATCGATCCGACGGATCTCGACGCGGCAGTCAACCGGGTGCTGCGCGGCGAGCTGGACGTCAGCTTCGCCGCCGTCGCGGACCATGGATTCCACTGGTCGCTGGATTCCGCCGGGCTCGCCCAGGCGGTAGGCCACGACAAGTCGGTTCGTCCGCGCCGGCAGGACCGCGAGCAGCGTTTCCGCGAAACCGGCGCGTTCTACGCCATGGATTCTGCGGGATTCTTGGCAGCAAACCACCGATTCTTCGGCCGGGTCGCGATCCAAGAGGTGCCCGCCGAGCACGGAATCGACATCGACACCGAAGCGGACCTGATGCTGGCCTCCCTGCAGGAGGAACAGCATCCGGACCCGGTGCTGGTGGACGCGGTCGTCACCGATTTCGACGGGGTGCACACCCCGGACACTGCCTACGTCGACCAGTTCGGCACCGAAACCGTACGGGTTTCCCGTTCGGACGGCATGGGCGTCTCCCGGCTGCGCGCCGCCGGGGTGAAGTTCCTGATCCTGTCCAAGGAGACGAACCCCGTGGTCGCCGCCCGCGCCGCCAAGCTGAAGGTCGAAGTGGCGCACGGCATCGAGAACAAGGCCGAATACCTGGCCCGCTGGCTGGCCGACGAGTCGATCAACCCGGCCCGCGTGGCCTACGTCGGCAACGACGTGAACGACCTGGGCGCCATGGCCTTGGTCGGTTGGCCGGTCGCCGTCGCCGACGCCCAGCCTCGTGTCGCCCAGGCGGCCCGACTGAACCTGTCCCGCAACGGCGGGCACGGGGCGGTGCGCGAGGTGGCCGAGCTGGTGCTCGCAGCCCGCAGCGACGCCGAAGCCGCAGCCAAAAGTTTCCCAAGTTTCACCCACTGAAAGGCAATACCATGACCTCTATTACCACTGACATCAAGCCGGTAGCCATCGGCGAAAACCTGCTCGGCGCAGGACAGCAGGTTTACGTGATCGGCGAGATCGGCATCAACCACAACGGCGACATTGAAATCGCCAAGCAGCTGATCGACATCTCCGCCGAGGCCGGCGCCAACGCGGTGAAGTTCCAGAAGCGCACCCCGGAGATCTCCACCCCGATGGACATGCGCGACAAGATCCGCTCCACTCCGTGGGGTGACATGACCTACATGGACTACCGCTACCGCGTGGAGTTCGACGCCGCGCAGTACAAGGAACTGATCTCCTACGCCGCCTCCAAGGGCCTGCACGCCTTCGCCTCCCCGTGGGACGTCCCATCGGTCGAGTTCATGGAGGAGCAGGGCGCGGTGACCCACAAGGTAGCCTCCGCCTCGGTCACCGACATCGAGCTGCTCACCGCCCTGCGCGAAACCGGCAAGCCGATCATCCTGTCCACCGGCATGTCCACCATCGAGCAGATCGACAAGGCCGTGGAGACCCTGGGCACCAACAACCTGGTGCTGATGCACGCCACCAGCACCTACCCGCTGCCTCCGGAAGAGGCCAACCTGCGCATGATCGAGACCCTGCGCGACCGCTACCAGGTTCCGGTGGGCTACTCGGGCCACGAGCGCGGCCTGCAGATCTCGCTGGCCGCCGTCGCCCTGGGCGCGGTGACCGTGGAGCGCCACATCACCCTGGACCGCACCATGTGGGGCTCCGACCAGGCGTCCAGCCTCGAGCCGAAGGGCTTCGCCGCGCTGATCCGCGACATCCGCATCCTGGAAGAAGCCATGGGCGACGGCGTCAAGAAGGTCTTCCCGGGCGAGCTGGCACCGCTGTCCCGCCTGCGCCGCGTCGACGGCTAAGCAGCACACGCACCGCATATCCGGCGGCCGGACCATCCCGGTCCGGCCGCCGGATGCTACCCACCGACGTCAGCACCGAATACAAGGAAGCCGAGCAGCAATGACGAGCTTGACCCCCGGCCGCATCTCCGTGGTCATCCCGGCCTACAACCAGGAGGCGTATATTTGCGATGCGCTGGCCTCGCTGGCCCGGCAGAAGCTGGGCCGCTGGGACCTCGAGGTGCTGGTGGTGGACGACGCCTCCACCGACGCGACCGCCGCGCTGGCGGACAGCTTCCGCGACTCGCTGCCCGGGCTCCAGCTGATCCGGCTGGAGCAGAACGCGGGCGTCTCCGCGGCCCGCAATGCCGGGCTGCAGCGGGCGACCGGCGAGTACTTCACCTTCCTGGACCCGGACGACTGGTACAGCCCCGAGCACCTGTCCGTGCTGGCCGACGCCCTGACCGGGCTGCATGTGGACTTCGTGCGCAGCGACCACGTGCGCGTCACCGGCACCAACCGCGTCATCCACCGCGCCCCGCAAGCGCTGCGCGGCATGCCGCTGAACCCGGCGGACGACATCGAGCCGATCGATTCGCCTTCCATGGTCGACTACGCGTTCGTCTGGGCGGGCATGTACCGCACCGAGTTGATGCGCCAGCGCGGCCTGTTCTACTTCGACGAGGACCTGAGCAGCGCCGAGGACCGGCTGTGGCTGTGGAAGGTACATCTGGACACCGCCCGCTACGCCGTGGTCTCCTCCCCCAGCGTGTTCTACCGCCGCGGGCTGCCCGGTTCGCTGACCCAGGTGTTCGACGAACGCCAGCTCGGGTTCATCCCCGCCTACGAGCGGATCCTGTCCGCCGTGCGCAGCCACCCTGACGCCGAGTGCCACCTGCCCAAGGCGCTGCGCCAGTTCTTCGCGATCGTCTGCCACCACGAGAAGCGCGCCAAGCACTACCCGCCGGCGGTGCGGCTGGCCATGAAACAGCGGCTGCGCCAGGTCTTCACCTCGATCGACCCGCAGTCCGCCCTGCAGGTGGCGCTGGAGATGGATGTGGCCCGACGCCGGCACATCCTCTCCTTCCTGCAGCCCGGAACGATCGGAGCCGCAAAGTGATCGCATTAGTCGAGGCCAGCAGCTACTTCCAGCTCGCCTCCCTGGCCGCCATGGCCGACGCCGGCCTGCTCCCGGCCGCCGACGAGCGCATCCTGGTGCTGGCCAACGGTTCCCAGGTGCCGGAGCTGACCACCGCATTGCAGGACGCCCCCGGTTTCGAGCAGCTGGCCTCCCGCTTCGACCGCGTGGTGGACTACGCCCAGCTGATGGCCCCGCGCCGCCCCGCGCAGTTCAACCCGCGCGAGGACGAGCTGCTGGTCTTCGAACGCCTGCTGCGCGACGCCTGGGACCTGGACGACGAGCCGCTGGTACTGGTGCTTGAATCCATACAAGTCAATCCATCGCAGGCACTGGCCAGGATCTTCTTCGACGCGGAGATCTGGGTGCACTCGGACGGGCTGATGTCCTACGGGCCAACCCGCAACCGACTGGCCATGCCGTTGCGCCAGCGCATCACCCGCACCCTCCATGTTGACCTGGTGCCGGGGCTTGAACCGGCGCTGCTGGCCGAGCTGAATCCGCTGCGCGAGGTGCTGCCGGCTTCCGCGTTGGCCGCCGTGTTCGAGCAGCTGGCCGCGCAGGCGGCCCTCGAGCTGCCGCAGGGAGCGGCGCTGGTGCTCGGGCAGTACCTGGGCTCCCTGGGCTTGCTGGATGCCGAGGAGGAATTCGAGCTGCACCTGCAGATGCTGCGCGAGGTCGGCCACGCCGGGCTCGGCACCGTGCTGTTCAAGGCCCATCCGTCCGCCAGCCCCACCGCCGCCGTCCGGCTGGCACAGGCCGCCGCGGACCTTGGCCTGGAATTCCGGCTGCTGCGCACCGACCACCTGGCCGAAACCGTGATCGCGCTGGCCCGGCCGCAACTGGTGGTCTCCTGCTTCTCCACGGGCTTGGCGACCGCCCGCTACATCCTGGGCACCGAGGTGCGCGCAGTGGGCACCGGCATGATGCTGCAGGCGCTGGCGCCGTACGAGAATTCGAACCGGATCCCGCTGTCAATCATCCATGCACTGTTCGTCCAGGACCTGCCGGTCCCCCGCGACAGCGGAATTCCTGCCGGACAAGACATGCTGTCGCGCCTGCTGGCGGCCGTTTCCTTCTGCATGCAGTCGGCCCGGGTCCCGCACCTGCGCGAGCAGGCATCCGCTTTCCTGGACGAGCACTACGCCGAGTATTCCGTGCATTTCAAGCGGCGCCGCATCACCAAGCTGGAGCTGCCGCCGCGCTGGGCCCACCTGCCCACCCGCCGCAGCCTGCCCTCGAAGGTTCGCGGGGCATCGCGCCAAGTGCTGCGCCGCGGTTCCAAGGGGTTAGACTCCTTGTCCAAGTCGCTGAGCCGCCTGGCCCAATGACTTCCGCCGTCCGCAGCGAAGGAATCGCCCGTTCCATGTCCATGAACCTGTCCCGCCGCGATACCTCCGAGGTGCCGCGACCGCGCTTCGGCGCGGCCTCGGTCTGGGTGGAGTCCCCGCTGCAGCTGCTCTCCGCGGTGGAAACCCACGCGGCCGGGCTGCTGGGCCACGAGGTACGCATCGTGCCGAGGCAGGGCATGCCGCTGGAAGCCACGACCCAGGCGCTGCTGTCGAAGGCCCCGGCCGGCGTGGAATTCATGCGGGCTTCCCGCAGGCCTCCTGCGCCGAAATACTCCACTGACCGCTTCGTCGCGGGGGATGCCTACTCTGGCAAGGTCCAGCGAGCACTGCTGGCCGGGGTGAAGGCCAAAGAAGTCATCATCATCGATGACGGCCTGGCCACGCTGGCACTGATCAACCAGCTGGTGGCCGGGGAACCGACCCCGCTGGTCCGCGCTCGAGCGAGGAATTCCGCGGCGCGCAGCGCCATGGGCCTGGCCATGTGGCATCGGCTGCGCCAGCTGGCCCGCGAAGGGCGGCTGCTGATCGTCTCCGCGCTGCTGGTTTCCCCTGCGACCCAGCGCCGCATGGCCGAGCTGGGCATCAAGTTCGCGCAGCACAAGTTCGAATGGCTTTCGACCCAGCCGGTGGCCGAACGATTCACCGAGCCGACGCTCCTGATCGGCTCCGCCATGGTCGCCGACGGGCTGATCCACGAGGAGCCCTACCGCGAATGGATCAGCTCCATCGCCGCCGACGGGCCGGTCGCCTATTTTCCGCACCGACGCGAAAGCACGGAATTTCTGGAGAAAATCAGCCAGATCAAGAACGTTGTTCCCAAGCAGCACACGGTTCCGATCGAAATGCGGCTGCGTGAGCTGCGGCCCGGCCAGGAGATCCGCGCACTGCCTTCGACCGTCATCCCGTCCTTGCGCCTTCTGCTGGGCAAAGACGCGCGTCAGCTCTACCCCCAAGCAGTCCCGGAATCATGGTGGACTGAGTCGACCCCGGTGACGCTGCGCGAACACCTTTCCAGCTCCTTGAAGGTTTGACATGTCAGCGAATCAATCCATTCTCGCCATCGCCGATTCAGATTCCTACCTGAAGCTGGCCGTGACCTTTCTCGACCGACTCGGCCCGGCATGGGACAGGCGGGTTGCCCTGGTGCGCACGCCGGTAATACCTACCGAGGAACAAATTGCCGCAGCGTTTGACGGCACGAGCCTTGATCCGCAGGATTTGCAGTTCATGACCCTGCATCAGCTGAATGCGGAGTCGATCCCCGAAGACATCGTCTTCGCTGCGGCCACCGGTCCGGTGGTTGCCGATGCCTATGCTCGGATCCTGCGCACGGAGCCGGCGCAGGCCCGCCGTACCGCCCTGATCTCCGCACTACCGGGTGTCGCCTACCCTGCGACGGCCAAGGGGTGGAACTACCGCCGTGCCGGAGATGCGTTCATCTGCCATTCCCACGCCGAAGCCCGGGATTTCTCCTTCATGACCGAGGAACAACCAGGACACCAGCCAACGATCATGGTCAGCAAGCTGCCCTTCCTGCATTCGTCGGGTTTCCCACCGGAACCGCATGGGGAGATCCAGAGGGTCGTCTTTGCTCCGCAGGCGAAGGTGCCTTTCACCCGCGAGGATCGCGAAGCGATCCTGTTGACCCTCGAGCGGACCGCTCGGTTGAACCCCGGCCTCGAGGTGATCGTGAAGTTGAGGGCCCGCGAGGGAGAACCGCAAACCCACCTTGAAGCTTTTCCCTATGATCAGCTCTGCAACGAGTTGCAGGCTACCGGCAGGCTGGGACCGAATTCCCACCTACGGTTCGAAACCGGCACCATGTCCAATGTACTGACACCCCGCAGCGCTCTGGTCACCGTGTCATCGACCGCCGCACTCGAATCACTCGACCGGGGCCTTCCGACGATGATCCTCTCCGATTTCGGAGTGAACGAGCAAATGATCAATGAAGTCTTCCGCGGCTCGAATATTCTTGGATCCATGCAGGATCTTGAAGCGCTCTCTTTCGCGGTTCCCACCAAGGCCTGGTTACGGGAGAACTATTTTCACCGCATGGACGGCAGTTTCAACGAGTCGATGGCGATTTTGGCCTCACAAGCCCGCAAAGGACGACTAACGACCAACCCAGAAGTTCTTGCACTCATCAGAAACCCACCGATGCGTCAGCGGCTGCGAACGGTGCTTCCCACGCCCGTAGTGCGCATGTTGCAGAAAATAAGAAGATTCCTGAACAGCCAGGGCCGAAAGAATCTCAGATCCACGTCATGAACAAAAATAATTTTGATACTGACATTGATTTGACCTTGAATTCCTCGGCAGTGTCATTATTAAACTTATTTATAGCCCTGTACAAAGTACCTTCGAAACGCCGTCATGGGCAACTACAACATTGATCTGATCTGACCCGCGTTCAGGGCACGATTCGTTGACCTACTGTGATTACCGGCAATTCCGGGAATGTTTCAGGGCCCTAAGGACTTAAGATCAATAGGGGCATATCTCTGTGCCGCGTCTTCTGCGCGCCCAGTTGCCCGGAGGTTTATACATTTCAATAAGGAGTTCATGTGTCGGCGAACCCGATTCGCGTTGCCATCGTTGGCGTAGGCAACTGCGCCACTTCACTTATCCAAGGTGTCGAGTACTACCGGAATGCCGATGCAAATTCCACCGTTCCCGGTTTAATGCATGTGCAGTTCGGCGAGTACCACGTCGGCGACGTGCAGTTCGTCAGCGCCTTCGACGTTGACGCCAAGAAGGTTGGCCTCGATCTGTCCGAGGCAATCCTCGCCAGCGAGAACAACACCATCAAGATTGCTGACGTCCCGACCACGGGCGTGACCGTTCAGCGTGGCCACACAATGGATGGCCTGGGCAAGTACTACCGCGAGACCATCGAAGAGTCGGCGGCCGAGCCGGTCGACATCGTCCAGTCGCTGAAGGACGACAAGGTCGACGTACTGGTTTGCTATCTGCCGGTTGGTTCCGAAAAGGCCGCAAAGTTCTATGCCCAGTGCGCCATTGACGCCGGCGTCGCCTTCGTCAATGCCCTGCCCGTCTTCATCGCAGGCACCCCTGAGTGGGCCCAGAAGTTCACTGATGCAGGCGTCCCGATTGTTGGCGATGACATCAAGTCCCAGATTGGCGCCACCATCACCCACCGCGTGATGGCGAAGCTCTTTGAAGACCGCGGCGTGGTGCTCGATCGCACTTACCAGCTGAACGTCGGCGGCAACATGGACTTCAAGAACATGCTCGAGCGCGACCGCTTGGAATCCAAGAAGATTTCCAAGACCCAGGCCGTCACCTCCAACACCTCGGCCGAACTGGGCGAGGACGACGTGCACATCGGCCCGTCGGACTACGTTGCTTGGCTTGACGACCGCAAGTGGGCGTTCGTGCGCCTTGAGGGCCGCAACTTCGGCGACGCCCCGGTCAACCTGGAATACAAGCTCGAGGTCTGGGATTCCCCGAACTCCGCCGGCGTGATCATCGACGCTGTGCGCGCCGCCAAGATCGCACTGGACCGTGGTATCGGTGGACCAATCCTGTCGGCATCCAGCTACTTCATGAAGTCGCCACCAGAGCAGTACGACGATGAAAGCGCCCGCCAGAAGGTCGAAGCCTTCATCCGGGGCGACATCGAGCGCTAAGCCTCATTGAATCAGCAGCCGGTGCCGGGATCATTGATTCCAGCACCGGCTGCTTTTTTGTTGCCCGCAACCCCCGAATCAAAACCATGGCTGGTCTATTTCCGATTGGCGGCCGCATTTGGCACTTAATGCGGGAAGCCCGCCGGCTTGCAGGCCGGCGGGCCTCTGAGAATTGATCGGCGAGTTCATGATGTACTCCTAGGTTCAATGGTGCTGATAACGGTAATGGCGTTATCAGCATCTATCGAATGCGGAAGTACATTTCTGGCGGCACGTGGTTCTTCAACTCACGCTGGCGCATGTTGCGGCTGAATTCGGCGCTGTCAAGGTAGTTGATCTTGCGCTTGTCCTGGCGTTTGGTCATTTGCTTTCCCTCCCTTCGCGCAGCATCAAAGGGGCAGGAAGATCTTGACGGGTAGTAGAGATTGCACGAGCCTTCAGGCTTTCCGGTCCAGCGAAGATTAGTTCCGAGGTCCGAACTGCACGTTGGGCTGCCGTGGCGAAAAGTGGAGCAGACATGAAAAAAGTTCCTAAGGTGGGAGTCGATTACTGACTTTCAACCTCAGGAACTTTGTCTGGATACCTAGATGATGTTAGGAGTCCGCTGTTCCGGAGGTTGGGGAGACGAAGCGATGGCCGTTGGGCGCAGAAATGCCTTTGCCGAATCGCACCGGGCGATCGATCACATAAGTCTGATTCATATTCATCGTGTCCCACCTCCTAAAATCTGCTCTGAGTCAATCGCGTGCAACGCGAGACTGTGTTCGGATAACTTTTCGATTCGAAATTCTCATTGAGACTTCCCAATCACAATATTCAGCATACATGCACGACGAGACGCACGCTAGCTATTTCAACATTTTATTTAAGAAAATTTCAGCCGCGCATGCGAAGAGCCGGATTCCCTGCGGGGAATCCGGCTCTTCGCTGCTGAACTAGTCAGACGCTACTATTCAGTAACTCCCGCTTGCGCCTCCGGTTGCAGTGCCCACCATTGACGGAGCCGCTCACCGGCAGTTTCCTCACCAAGCACGCCTTCATCAAGACGCAAATTAAGCATGAATTTATAGGCCCGCCCCACGACGGGGCCCGGGCGAATTCCGAGGATGGCCATGATCTGTTCGCCGTCCAAGTCCGGGCGGATCGAATCAAGCTCCTCCTGCTCCGCAATGGCTGCAATGCGTGCCTCGAGATCGTCATAGGCGAAAGCGAGCCGCTCTGCCTTCCTACGATTGCGCGTAGTGACATCCGAACGAGTCAGGCGATGCAGCCGCTCCAGCAAGCTGCCGGCATCCGTGACATAGCGGCGCACCGCCGAGTCGGTCCACCCGGCATCGCCGTAGCCGTAGAAGCGCATGTGCAGTTCGACCAAGCGGGCCACGGCCTTTGTGGTGTCCTTGTCGAAGCGCAGGGCGCGCATGCGCGCCTTGACCAGTTTGGAACCAACCATGTCGTGATGGCGGAAGGACACCGCGCCGCTAGGCTCGAACTTCCGGGTTGCCGGCTTCCCCGCATCGTGCATGAGCGCAGCGAAACGCAGAACAAAATCCGGGCCCGGAACGGCTCCCTCCGCGTCCGTTTCCAGTTCCATGGCCTGTTCTAGCACCGTCAGAGAATGCTGGTACACGTCCTTGTGGCGGTGGTGTTCGTCGATTTCCAGACGCAGGGCGGACACCTCGGGCAGGACGCGATCGGCAAGACCGGTATCCACCAGCAGGTCGATGCCAGCACGGGGATCCGCTCCGTTGATCAGCTTGACCAATTCATCACGCACGCGCTCTGCGGAGATGATTTCGATGCGGTCGGTCATTTCACTCATGGCCTGGCGCACTTCCGGGCTCACTTCGATCTTCAGTTGCGAAGCGAAACGTGCCGCTCGCATCATGCGCAGCGGATCGTCCGAGAAGGAGATATCCGGCGAACCGGGAGTCCTGATCTGTTGGTCGGTCAGCGACGAGACACCGTCGAACGGGTCGACCAGCTCTAGCTCGGGCAGACGCAAGGCCATGGCATTCATGGTGAAGTCGCGGCGGAAAAGATCATCATGCAAGTTGTCGCCGAAGGCCACTACCGGCTTGCGTGAATCCTTGTCATAGGCATCAGCTCGGTAGGTCGTGACTTCGAGCGTGTATGTGCCCTTTTTGAAGGCAATGGTGCCGAACTCCCGACCCACATCCCACGTATTGTCTGCCCAGCCGGCAATAATTTTCAGGGTATCCTCGGGCCGTGCACTGGTGGTGAAGTCGAGATCGGGTGAAACCCGGCCGAGGTACAGGTCGCGGACCGGACCGCCCACCAGGGATAGCTCATGACCTGCCCGGACGAATCGGTCGGCGAGCTCAAAAATGACCGAGGGCAGGATTTGACGCAGTGCGTCATGAGTGGGGAGTACATGCATAGTTCCTTAAGCGTGCCAGAAATCCCGCAAGTTTGCTTCAAAAATCAGTGACATTGCCAGCGAGATCACTTACTTGCCCACGTCGATAAGGCGAAGGAGGGCACTTTCTAGATAGAGTGGATCCATGAACCGACCGATCCCGTCTGCCCCAAAGCGCACGCCGTTGACTGCGTCAATGGCCCGCGCGCAGGCAACTGGCGGTCATACGAGTCTGCCGACCGTCGAGGAAGTCTCCTCCGGAGGCATCGTCATCGACTTCGAAAAACCGGATTTTCCGGTGGCGATCATCGCTCGGTATAACCGCGGCGGGCGCCTGGAATGGTGCCTTCCCAAGGGGCACCCGGAGGGCGAAGAAACCAACGAGGAAGCGGCCATCCGCGAAATCGAGGAGGAAACCGGCATCGCCGGCAAGATCCTCGCACCCTTGGGTTCGGTTGACTACTGGTTCACCGTGACTAACTACCGGGTGCACAAGACCGTACACCATTTCCTATTGGAAGCCACCGGCGGGCATCTGACCATCGAAAACGATCCAGATCACGAAGCCGTGGATGTTGCCTGGGTGCCGCTCGATGCCCTGGGCAAACGCCTGTCCTTCCCTAATGAGCGCCGGATCGCAGAACTGGCACGCGAGGTTCTAACGAAGTATGTCTCAGGTTCCTAATTCGTTTCAGGGCTCCGACCAAC
Organism: Glutamicibacter protophormiae; assembly: GCF_014647495.1. Classification (GTDB taxonomy): domain Bacteria; phylum Actinomycetota; class Actinomycetes; order Actinomycetales; family Micrococcaceae; genus Glutamicibacter; species Glutamicibacter protophormiae. The sequence continues at coordinate 84,018 of NZ_BMPH01000013.1, read as the reverse complement.
CGGTAACAGGAGCGTTGGAAATGGTTCCCGAACCAGTGGCCAAAACCCCGGCTGCCTCCGGCGGCTCCAGGTCAAAGGTCTATGCCCTGATGGCCTCCGGCACCTTGGTGTCCAGAATCCTGGGCTTCGTGCGCACTGCCCTGCTGGCCTTGGCCATCGGATCGGTGACATCGGTGGCGGACATCTTCGAGAAGGCGAACGTCATCCCGACGATCATCTTCATGCTGCTGGCCGGCGGCATCTTCAACGTGGTGCTGATCCCGCAGCTGATCAAGGCATCCAAGGCCGCGGACCGGGGCGCCGCCTACACCTCCAAACTGATCACCCTCACCATGGTCGTCATGGGCGCGATGGCACTGGTCCTCACGCTGTTCGCCAGGCCCCTGATCGTGGCGCTGACCCACAACTGGACCGAACCGATGATTGTGCTGGGCACGGCCTTCGCCTACTGGTCGCTGCCCCAAGTCTTCTTCTACGGCCTGTATGCCGTGCTCGGCCAGGTGCTCAACGCCAACGGCAGGTTCGCCGCATTTATGTGGGCCCCGGCGGTCAACAACATCATCCAGCTGCTGGTCATCGGCGCATTCATCATCACTTTCGGCGCCTATTCCTCCGGGGACCCGATGGATACCTGGACCACCGGCAAAACCATCTGGCTGGCCGGCGGCGCAACACTGGGAATCATGATGCAATCGGTAGTGCTGCTGTGGCCGTTGAAGAAGACCGGCCTACAGCTCAAACTCGATTTTTCCTGGCGTGGCATGGGCCTGCGCCACGTGGGCAAGCTGGCCATCTGGACTCTGGCAGCCATGGTCATCGGCAACGTCTCCTCGCTGCTGTACTCGAAGATCGTCTCCGCTGCGACGGCCGCCCGAACCGAGCTGCCTGCGGAGCAGGCGGCCTCCGTGGCCGGCGAATACGCGCTGAACACCTCTCAGTTGATCACCGTGCTGCCGCATTCGCTGTTCGCGCTGACCGTCGCCACCGTGCTGTTCAACGACTTCACTCGGGCCTTCCACGAGAACCGCCGGCATGACGTGGGTGGGCTGCTCAGCCAGGGAATGCGCTCGACAGCCATACCCATCATCTTCTGCACGCTGGTTTTCATCGTGCTCGCTGGTCCGCTGGGGCGTCTCTTCGCCGGCAACTCCGAATACGCCGCCCAGGCCGCCGGAGCGCTGGGCCAGTTGCTGGTGCTCACTGCGCTGGGCCTTCCGTTCAAGTCCCTGCAGTTCTTCATGCTGCGCGTGTTCTTCGCCGATGAGGACACCCGCACCCCCATGTTGATCCAGACTGCCACCGCCGCCCTGGGTCTGGTGCTCGCCTTCACCGCGGCCGCAGTGGTCGACCCGCTGCACATCGCCGCGGCCATCGCCTTCATCTACGGCCTGACCAACGTGCTCGGCGCCATCGGCACACACTATTTGGTCAAGCACAGGTACGGGGACTACGGCATCACCCGGGTGATCGACACCTACGTGCGCATCGGCTGGATGGCAACCATTTCCGCATTGGTGGGCTGCTTGGTGCTGTGGTTCATGGGCGGTTTCAACTTCGGATTCGCCTACGATTCGCTGATCACCGCCATCATCACCGTGATCGTCGTGGGTGGCGTGATGGCCGTGGTCTTCATCGGTTTGCTCTACAAGACCAAGGTTCCGGAACTGGACGGGTTCCTGGGCCCCCTGCTGCGCCGAATCCCGGGACTTAAGCGCTAGCAGCGGCGCCGCGAAGAACCAAGGTGATTCTGCCCAAATAGCCACCAATCCGCCGACATCGGCAGGTAACATGGCAGATGGCGGTGCCTCACTGCCATCGAACCGCAAACCAACCCCTTGGAGATGCACGTGTCGCAGCCAATCGATGTCGGCTCCGTTCTCAGCGGCCGTTACCAGGTCACCGAGACCGTTTTGTCATCCGCAGAAGGCGATCTGGTCCTAAGCGGCATCGATCAGGTGCTCAACCGCGCGGTCAGCATCATGGTGGCTTCGGTTCACAATTCATCCCAGCTGGCCACCAGCGCCCGTGAAATCGCCATGGGCGAGCGTACGTCCAATGTCCAGGTTCTTGACTTGGGCATCACCGATTCAAATCAGACCTATCTGGTCGCCAACGTGGCCCGTTCGTCGGACATGCTTGATCTGGTGCTGGAAACCGACGAGGCGCCGTACGTGGAGCCGTTCTTCACCGACACCCTGGGCACCGAGATCTTCGGCGAATCGCGCCAGTCCGTCCCGGAGACCTACGCGGACGATGACGAGTACTACGAGAACCTTCGCTACGAGGACGCGTCCGAACAGCAGGGCAAGGTCGGCACCGCGCTGTCCAACGGCTTCGCCGGCTTCAAAAACCGCTTCGGCAAGAAAAACCAGCAGCAGTCTGCCGAGGACGTCTACGACGATTCCGGCTACCAGGAAGACGACGGCCAGCAATATGCGGCTCCGGCCGATGTCGACGACCAGACCGCTCCGAATGTCCAGGTGACTCCGACCGCCGCTACCCCGGTGGCTCCTGCGCAGCCCGAGGCTCCCAAGCCGAAGGTCACGCGGCTGGACGACAAGGTCGAGCCCAACGTCACCGCAACCGCTGCCCTGGCCGCCGCGGCACAGTCCAAGGGCCAGGCTCCCAAGGCCAAACCGGAAGAATCCAGGCCCCAGCAGCAGAAGCAGCAGCCCAAGTCTGCCGCTGCCTCGAGCGACGCCAAGAAGAAGGCCGCAGCGGCGGCTGCCGGCGTTGCAGCGGGTGCGGCCAGCGCAGCTGCACCCAAGGCCTCGACTTTCCCGGCAGCGGCCAAGAACGCTCCGGTGCAGAACCAGGCCGTCGAACAGGTTGACGAGGAGGAGAGCACCTCGCGCGGCACCCGCCTGCTGGTCGGTGCCGTACTAGTGATCGTTCTGGTCATCGGCGTGGTCTTTGCCTTCAACTTCCTGGGCGGCGACAAGGACAACCAGGCGGATGACAACGGGGCCCCGACCGTCAACGAAGCTCCAACCACCCCGGGTGAGTCCAATACCCCGGAGGAATCCGAGACCCCGTCACTGCCGGCTCCGGCTGTCGCCGACGTCTCCCGACTGGTTCCGGGCAATCAGGAATTGAATTCGGCAACCGACGATACTTTGTCGAAGATGACTGACGGGAATGCCTCGAGCAGCTACAAGTCCTTCTCCTACACCACAGGCAACTTCGGCGGATTCGCCTCGAACATGGTTTTCATCCTCGAGCTTGAAGAGAAGTCGGCTGTTTCCGAGATCTCGCTGGATGGCCTGAACGCCACCGGTGGCGCCTACGAAATTCTCGTGGGCAGTTCGGATGATCTGGGCAGCGCCACGTCCGTGGCCAAGGGTTCCTTCTCCGGCCCATCGGTCACCGTCCCGGTCAAGGATGGGGACAAGGACTTCATGGAAGGCCAGTACATCTTCCTGAATGTCACCGATCTGCCTCGCCGGGCCTCGGGTGCCAATCCTGATCGTCCATACGGTCTGCAGATCGGCGAATTCTCCGCCAAGTAACACGCGCGGAATTTTTTACCAAAGCAATGCGTTGAGGTGGATAGTGAGGTTAGCCCTCGCTATCCACCTCGCATTATAAGAACGAAAGGGTTCTACCCCCGTGACTTCAGTACAGAACGATGAAATCCGCGACGTAATCATCGTGGGTTCCGGCCCTGCCGGTTACACCGCTGCGATCTACACCGCGCGAGCAAACTTGAATCCCTTGGTGATTGCAGGTTCCGTAACCGCAGGTGGCGAGCTGATGAATACCACGGACGTGGAGAACTTCCCGGGCTTCCCTCAGGGCATCATGGGCCCGGACCTGATGGACAACATGCAGCAGCAGGCAGAGCGCTTTGGTGCCGAGATCCTCTTCGACGATGTCACCGAAATGAATCTAGAAGGCGAGATCAAGACCCTCTCGCTGGCCGACGGCACTGTGTACCGTGCCCGTTCCATCATTGTTTCCACCGGCTCCGCATACCGCGAGCTGGGATTGGCCGATGAGAAGCGCTTGTCCGGACACGGCGTTTCCTGGTGCGCTACCTGCGACGGTTTCTTCTTCCGCGAACAGACCATCGCCGTGATCGGCGGTGGCGACTCGGCCATGGAAGAAGCACTGTTCCTGACCAAGTTCGCTTCCAAGGTCATCGTCGTGCACCGCCGCAGCGAGCTGCGTGCTTCCAAGATCATGGCTGACCGTGCCCTGGCGCACGAGAAGATCGAGTTCGTCTGGGACTCCGAGGTTGTCGGCATCACCGGTGCGGACAAGGTCAACGGACTAGTCGTCAAGAACCGTAACACCGGAGAAGTGTCCACTTTGGACGTTACCGGTGTCTTCGTGGCCATCGGTAACGACCCTCGCGTGGATTTGGTCAAGGACCAGCTTGAGCTGACTGCAGAAGGCACCATCGCCGTCGACGGACGCAGCTCCAAGACTTCGCTGCCAGGCGTGTTCGCCGCGGGCGACGTCATCGATTCCACCTACCGTCAGGCCATCACTGCTGCCGGCTCCGGCTGCGCAGCGGCGCAGGACGTCGAGCACTTCCTGGCCAACGTCAAGACCCCGGCAGAAGCCGCAAACTAATTCCTCAGAAAGGGGTTGCATCTCATGAGCAACGCTAAAGCAGTTACCGAAGCAACGTTCCAGGCAGAGGTTCTGGAATCCGACAAGCCGGTCATCGTAGACTTCTGGGCAGAATGGTGCGGTCCATGCCGCCAGCTCGGCCCTATCCTGGACCAGATCGCTGAAGAGCACGCTGAAAAGGTCACCGTCGTGAAGCTGAACATCGACGAGAACCAGGCCCTGTCCGCCAAGTACGGGATTACCTCCATCCCAGCCATGTTCGTGTTCCAGAACGGCGAGCACGTAGCTTCTTCCCTGGGTGCCAAGCCCAAGGCTGTCATCGAGAAAGAATTTGCAGCCTACCTGTAGCCAGTAGCCGGCATTTTGAGTGGTGCGGCGGGAATTGTTCCCGCCGCACCACTTTTTTGTCTAAAAGGGATCACAACTGCCCTTACCATTGTTCGAGTGAGCGAGGCGTTCTACCTTAGAGACGTTACGCGCATCATTCCAGTTAAACATATTCATACGCTTGTTTTTCACTGAACTACAAGAGGTGATCCTTTATCTCTCGTTGTCGTCCGTGCCAGCTGTGCATAACTGTAAGCAGTTGATGCAGGCTTTCACCAAAGTCGCCAGAACCTCGTCCTCCAGTCGTATAGGAGATTCTGATCCGCGGCTCCAATCCGCAGGCAGCCGAATCTTGGTGAATCGCATTATTCTGATCTCGAACTGGCAGGATGCTGATTGTATTGGTTCGGAAAGCCCTGGCCCCTACGAGCTACCAACTCCCGTCACCGTCGAGCGAACACTCCGTCCGGATATCTGAACAGTCGATATCGGGACCTCCCTGCCGCCATTCCACGCGGAAAAGACCCGTACCTGCAAAGTTAGCCATTACACCAGTAAACGATTTCACTCAATCCGATAGAACCTTTGCGTCCTAGGGCTTGCCCGCACCACCCCACATAACTGGAACACAATTGAAAGAGAGCGGAATTTCTTAGGCCATCAAAACGAAACCATTCTGGGTCCGGAACTTGTATGCCTTGAGCAAAGGCTACCGAAACTTGGTCACTCAAGACGCGACCAAGCCTGCAGTCCTCAGCGTCATTGTATCGGCGCCCGATGGCTCAACGCCAAGTTCATATAATCGGCAGCACTGCAAATCGTCGGCCCAAAGATTCCCCGATGCGTGAATATTCGAATCGTCGAGAGCCATCAATATTGCCGTTCATGGCCAGTAGCGGAGAACAACATTATTGTCGGTGAGGGGCACCAGATGTTCTCTTTCAGAGCCACCACGCGCCGCTGTTTAGACTCCCGACCACCGTTCCCCCAAGCACTGACTGCGCAGGAGATTCCGACTGCCACTGCTTCCGTGTGATTTACAGCGAAAGCGATGAGAGTCCTTGCATCTGCTGCCGCAGAAATCTTCCGAGACCTTAGGAGTGGTCTTCGCGCGCCGGCACAATTCTATCGACCATCAGTGATGGGTATTTTCCTGCCTGTCGTTGGGCAGAAACCAATCTCCAATAAAAATGGCCAAGTCGGCAGCTGCGAGTCAATGTGCACACATGGGGATCCGTGCGGCCCAATAAGCGTTTGAGCTTCCGGAGCGCGGATATCGTTGAGTCGAGTCGGTGCAATGTCCGCCGAGTCTTTTACGAGTGCATAAAGTGGGCAGGTGGCTCTGAACGGCAGTATTGGTGGTTCACAAACATCTTAATATTCAATACACTCGTCGAGTTTAGCGAATACTCACTTTTGACCCCGTGACGCGTGCAGAATGCATACGCCTTCTGCGTACGGTCTATGCAAGCATGAAAACTGCCACCGAAGAACTCGTTGTCACCCTGGTATTAAGATCTGCTAATCATTCGCCGCCTTCTACAACAAGACGTAGGCACTCCCGTTCTTGGTCCGTATCCTTTTGAGGTTTCTAGGAAACTGTCGCTGGCACCGCTGCAGCTCTAGGCACAACATGGCCCGCACAGCCGTCTGGACCGAAATTCTCCTCAAGCAATCTATCCAAATATGAGTTCCCATCTCCTGTGCAGGACAAGGTCGTCGCAGTGAACCATCGAAATCCTCATTGAGTTCCCCTCATGCACGTTGGCACGCTCGCGGCTTCGACAACGCTGTCGGGATAGGTGAATCTGTTCGTTGCCGCAATTCGATGTTTGCTGTTGAATGGCACTTCCAACCGTTGGCATCGCATTCATACTTACGGCAACCATTCATTCCATCATGATGCCAAGTGTGTGTGGCGATAAGCTTCTATGGATTAGTTCCAAGCTGTCCTGCGTTCGGTGATTCGCAAATTTGACGACATTTACACCTGTGTCCTTATGGCGACTGCTACCTTGATTGGCACTCATATCTCGCATCATTCGCGCATTTCAAGTGTTCATAGGAGTGGACCTATGTATCTGCCTATGTTGACCGGACCCTTAGCTTCTCTTGCTAACGGGCCATTCCCCCTGCATTGTTTCACGTGAAACACGATTGACGTCGATACCTTATTGGCGCATGCTGTGCACGCTCAGTCACGATTGCTTCAACGGATCTGTTTCACGTGAAACATGTTTCGGGCCAGACCGGGGCTGCGGGAATGATGATGTTTCACGTGAAACTCCTCGCGGAAGACTAGCCGGCCGCTGGCACCTCGCCGTGTTGTTTCACGTGAAACATGCCCTGATCCAAATGGCAGCATAGAGTCTCCGTCCTGAACCAGTAGGCCAGTGCCGCGCACCGCGGATCGGCACCTCGGAGCGCCATGGTGAAGGTCAACCACTCCCCCAAGCAACCACTCCCCCAAGCCCTGGCGGAAGGCTGTCGAGGCGGACTGCATGTACAACCACACCTTGGGAAGCTCGCGGGCTTCACGTGCTGCGCTGGGAATATCGTGGATCGCGGCGCAGTCGCAAAATGAGTCACGGGTGCCGGAACCTCCCGCCACCATTCCAAGATATCGCCTCATGGGCCTCCCATCGTTCCGCCCAGAAAGCTACCTAGCAGCCGGCAAGGAACTAGGCTTCTTGGCCTGATTTCCCGCGGGATGCAGCTGCCGGCACCACCGCAACTGTGAGGAAGTCTCGGAGTCAGCCGTATGTTGGCCGCCAGATCCCCCGCATTGCAGGCGTCAGCCTACTTCCGGTCGTTGGTGTCCGCGCAGAAAAGCCATTCCTACGACCAGCTGCGAGCAAGTCGGTTCGCTGTCGAAGCCTTCTTTCCACGGAGATTCTCTCCTGCGCGCAACCTAAGCCGACCGTGTCGATCATAGTTAGCGTCATCTCCTTGAACCAGAATTCTTCCCATCTCCGGCTGTTCCAAAACGTGATTCCCGATCGAATTGCTTCCAGAAATTACCCGCTGGTCATACCGGCGGAGAGCCCGATGCAGGTCGAATACCAAAGCAGCCCTCTCAGCCCGCCTAAGTGCTCCTCTGCGATGTTTCAGGCTCCACTTGCTAGGGGAAGGCGCTACGAAGCGCTCAGACGCCGCAGATCACTCTCCACGAGCTTCTGAGCGCGACAATGAATATTAAGAGTCAAACAAATGAGCACGGACAGGCTACGTTGAAGTTCAAATATCCACCTCGGGTAGATCTGATGTAGTTTGTCCTGGCTACGACTCCATCTGCTTCTAGTCCAACTCAGCACAGCACTCGCGTGGCCACAGTAGCTCATTTCTAAATCAGTTCCCCTTTGCCCATCATAAAGATTCCTTGGGATCTTTCTCCCATCAGAAGTTACCAAACTGAAAAGGAAACGCGCGTAGGCAACGGGAACTACACAACGGAGCAGTCTTCATAATTTTGTCCCTGAACCGGTATGCGCATGTAAATTATCGAGGCATGCGAATTTAGCAGGAAATGTCGGTCCAACAATAGCGGCGGTAGATACAGCCGCACCCGGAATCACTTATCAGCGAACTTTCTCTTCACATTTTGGAAGCTAGGCGGGCAGCAGTGAGAGAGGCGAACTTCTAGTGGCCCGATAGCAGCAATCGCTGTGTCCGATTCACAGACACAACCCAACCAAGGCACCAGCACTTCTTCTGTGACTCAGTTAGCTGAACACGGCAGAAAACTCCCTGGCCAGTATCTCGCGAAATTCGTACATCTTTTTGCGTGGCCAGTCTTGAACGAGATGAAAGACTGCCCGAAGAAGACCGACCATCTCATTTCCATAGTTCGCTTCGGTTACCAACAGCATTCAAAGAATCGATTTCCTAAGGTGAGGGGGCATCCCTCATCGGGCTGGCAACCGATATGCGCTCATCCCTTCAGATCAATGGAAGTTGAAACTCATTTTCGATTCTTAAGAACCACTGCCGAAAACATCAATTCCATTTTCGGGGCGGAGGCAATCTTCTAACGGAGGATTCGCGAAGCCGTAGAGTTGCCAGCGGGAATGCGGCATATGGTGTGCCGAGCCCCACCTGATAGGCCAAACTCATCAGACCGCCAAAAGGAAATCATTGAATTTCGCAAGACTATCTACCTGAGCTCTTGGTTCTGTGTATTCGAACATCTCTGGAATCTTCGGGTCGTAATCCACCCCTAGTAGCCCAGATGAGCATTGTTGAGTTACCTTCCTTCAGCAATACCTGCAGATGTTCACTGCAAGAGTTGACTGCTCAAAAAATTGCTTCATTATGCAAGGATGCTACTTCCACCGTGCGCAGGAAAGAATCTCGCTGGCGTGGCCGAGCGATGTCCTGCGCTGAACAGTTGGAGATGCTTGATACGGGCAGAAGCTACCCCGTCGGGTAAATGTGAGAGGTTCAGAATGCGTTGGATTGATGGTGCCAGGCTACTCCCCTGCTGTCAGCATCTCCCCTCCAAATCTTTTCCAATGTGAAGGAGACTGAATATTCGAAGCTTTGAGAGCCACCATTATTCCCGATCAGAGCCACCCGTTATTACGGTTCGGAGCCACCCATATATTCTTGTTCAGATCCACCTGCTTGATTGGCACGTTGCCTAGCGAATTGGCAGACATTGCACCGGACGAATGAAACGGTACTCGTGCTACGGAAGCGCGTAGGCCACTTGTCTCGCGCCGCACGCTACAATGATACGTTTGCTCACTGTGGCCTACCTGACCTTGTTCAGGGGAATGGTTTCGTCCTAACAACGGGCAGGAAGAATGCTCGCTGAAGGCCACTAAAACTGCCCAGTCGAGCGTAGACCGGCGCTCAGGCCTTGGGAGACCAATAGTGCTGCAGATGTAAGGCCCTTATCACCTTGACTGCAAATCACACGGACGAAGTGGTACCCCGCGTCTCCGACGCAGGCCGTGTTAGGGACACTGACACCTACGGAGAGAAAACAGCCACAGAAAGCGGATCTGAAAGGCAATGCTGGGTGGCACTCACGGGCAATAATACTGTTCTCCGCTAGTGGCTCTGAACGACAAATTTAGTGGCTCTCAATGAGTCAAATATTCAGCAGTGTCTAGCCAGCGAAATATTTGAAGAGGTACTCATTGCCGAGAGGATGAGTCCATCTTTACTGCTTTGATCTTGGCTTCATAGTTCACTGTGGAAGTGCATCATCTTGGGAAGAATCCAGAGAACTCTACTCAACTAGTAATTGCCCCTGTTATTTTGCCGCTGTAATTTCCTCCTGGGTTGACACCAGTTCGGTCTTCATCCGTGGCGGGCTTACGCCAAATTGCGCATGAAACTGAGCAGCCCAAAGCAGGGCCCGAAGAAGCTCCGAAGTCAGTTCTCGATCATTTTGGTGGTGAGCGGGAAAAGCGTCAGCGTTACCCAAACGTTGATGGAATCAGAGGATGCCGTATCGCCTTCCAGCTAAGCAGCAACTCCCTGGGCGATGCATAAGGACGGCAACACCTTGCTGTGCGGCTCAGGAGGCCTCTGGGGGTCCTGGACGCCCTCAGACATGGGTTGGAGGCTTTGGGGATCGTAGTGGCGCTGTGTGCGGTTCCAGCGGCCCTCGGGGCAGATTATGATACAAAATCATCCGAGCTTCACTTAAAGGTAGTAGTGCCATGCATGGAAGATTCGACAGAGCAACTACATGCATGGCCGGCGGTACTTTAATTGTCCGGTGTATCGCGCAGGTCAGTCGACTCACCAACCGTAGCTACTCTCCCCTGCCTTATCCGATGTCTACATCTTTCGTGCGGGCCGGTGTTCCACTTACGGTTAACTCTTCATCCGAGAAATTTACTGTCGATCAGCAGAGTTTGTTGCCAGCTACAGCGCGCTCCTCTGTTTCGGTGCCGCAGACTGATGTTCGAGGGTGCGTCCTGCTCGACCGACAGCATCTGCTTCTGACCAGATGGCAGCTTTCCAGCCTGGTTCATGCGTCAAAGCGCCCAAGGAATAAGACCCGCACTAGCGACGATGAACGTCTCCGTTTCCCCCTTCGGTAGTCCGAGCTGATTCGGTCAGGTTTAGTCAACCAGGTTCGGCTCGATAGGCACGTCCATCCCCAAGGTCGTGCTGTTTGCAGCTGGCAGCTTCTAAAAGTTTTCGCAGCCGTGATGGCAGTTTTCTCCAATGCAGTAAGCCGATCTCAAGATCATGAACGTCGGATCATCCGAGTCGTGGAGTGCGGGCCTATTAGCCGGATTGCTCTCCAGCAATACAGCAAGTAATGCAATCACGCTCGCACTAACCAACGACCGCGGAAACAGTTAGTAGCGGATTGCGCACGTTACGTCAGCCTTTGAATCTGCACTATTGTCCCGGCAGACTGGTGACCATTTAGAGAATTGTGACTGCTAAGTTCGGAGCCCTGCTTGTACCAGTTGCCTTGGTCGCTGCAGCAAATGCCATGCTCGCTTTCCATCCTTCGTGGTCGCTCCCCCGAAGGCAGGAAGTGGATATCTCAGATGACTTGGAAAGGCGTACTCACTAGTCTGCGTTGCGTCTTTAAGTTCTTTTTCGATCAGGGTGTCGAAGTAGAATTTTCAAACCAATGATCCATGGCCTCGCCGCGTCGAAGCAGTTCCTTCGACAGCAGGATAGTTGTTTCACGTGAAACACGGTTCATTCAAAACGCTATTAAGGCAATCAGGGTGTATGTTTCACGTGAAACATACACCCTGATTAGACTGGCCTACTAAGCTTTCATATTCGGATCGAGAACTTCCATGATTCGATTCAGATCTTCGACAGAGGCGAATTCAATGCTGACTTTGCCCTTGCGGCTGCCAAGCTGGATCTTGACGTTGGTATCGAGTCTGTCGGCAAGCGAAGTTGCGATAAAGTCGAGCCGCTCGTTCCGTTGCGTCTCGCGTACCTTTCGACCCTTCGGTTTCGGCTTGTCATCGCTCAAAGCGACTGCTTCTTCCGTGGCGCGCACGGACAGGCCTTCGTTGATAATACGCTGGGCGAGCTGCTCAATCGCCTCATTATTGGAAAGCCCAAGAAGCGCGCGTGCATGACCTGCAGAAAGCACTCCGGCGGCAACACGACGCTGCACCAGTGCCGGCAACTTCATGAGGCGGATCGTATTCGAGATTTGCGATCGAGAGCGCCCGATACGTTCAGAGAGCACTTCCTGAGTGCAATTGAACTCTTCCAACAACTGCGAGTATGCCGCAGCTTCTTCCAAAGGGTTAAGCTGCGAACGATGCAGGTTCTCCAAAAGAGCGTCACGCAAGAGATCAGTGTCTTGCGTGTCCCGAATGATCGCTGGAATTGTCGAAAGGCCGGCTTCCTGGGTTGCCCGCCAACGGCGTTCGCCCATGACCAGCTCATATGGTGCCTCGTTGTTTTCTCGTGACGGACGCACCACGATTGGCTGCAGGAGACCAATTTCGCGGATCGAGTGGATGAGTTCATCCATGTGTTCCTGATCGAAATTGCTACGCGGCTGTTTGCGATTCGGGTGGATCTGCTTGACGTCGATCTCGGCAAACTGTGCGCCAGGAACATCGACGAGCCCATCGGTTTCAGGCTGGATACTGGGTTCCGCAGGCTTCGGCTTAGTTGAAGCTACCGTGGAGGTGAGCCCCGGCATCGTTGCCCGAGGCTTCTTAGTGGAACGCGACGATGTACTCCCAGTTCCCGATGAAGAAGATTTCCTTCCCGGTTCGAAGAACATATCTACGGGTCGTGCAGGCTTAGTTTTAGACGGTGGAGCAGTCGTTTCTGTCGCGCTCGTTTCACGTGAAACATCTACATGTTCTTCTGGAACAGTCGCTGCCGGCGAGCTGGAGATCAGCGCACCCAGCCCCCTACCCAAGCCACGTTTCTTCTCAGCCATTTAATGCACGCCCTTTCATCCCGAATCTCAGCCCACGACTAGTCTACTGTTACCTGCGTTAAGAGTTGGGACGCGTAGTACATGAAAGGTGAGTGTTTCCGTCACTTCCGGAAAATCGACCCAATACTCCTGTCTTAAACAACTAAAAGCAGGAGTTTTCCTGCTTTTAGTTTCTGAAATGCTTCGTGTTACTTTTTGGCCCCTCGATCAGCGATTTCCTGTGCAGCCTCCGAGTATGAAAGCGCACCAGTAGAATTCGGATCGTATGTAATAACGGTCTGTTGATAACTTGGTGCCTCAGAAATACGGACAGAACGAGGAATCACTGCCTTGAGAACCTGTTCGGGGAAATGCTCACGAACTTCGTTGGCCACTTGGGCCGCCAAGTTCGTTCGCCCGTCGTACATGGTCAGCAAGATAGTGGAGACTGTGAGGCGAGAGTTCAGATGCTTCTGAATCATCTCGATGTTCTTCAGTAGCTGACTCAGGCCTTCCAAAGCGTAGTACTCGCACTGAATCGGGATCAATACCTCGCGTGCTGCAACGAACGCGTTAACTGTCAGCAGCCCTAGGCTCGGTGGACAGTCGATGAACACGTAGTCCAAACGTGGCTGCCCCAAGCGCTGCCGGGTACGGGCATAATCGTCCAGTGCGCGCTGAAGACGCTGCTCTCGGGCTACAAGGGACACTAATTCAATTTCGGCGCCAGCCAGGTGGATAGTCGCAGGCGCTACCTGAAGCGAAGGCAAATCAGGGCAGGTGGCTACAACGTCGGCCAGCGGTACGTCGTTGATGAGAACGTCGTAGATGCTTTCGACCTCGGCGTGATGCTCAATTCCTAAAGCGGTCGAAGCGTTGCCCTGCGGATCAATATCGATCACCAGGACATTCAAGCCACCCTTCGCTAAAGCAGCAGCCAGGTTGACGGTCGTAGTTGTCTTACCTACGCCACCTTTTTGGTTTGAGATAGTGAAATAACGGGTCTTGTCAGGCTTGGGCACCTTACGGGCCTCCAAAGCTTCGCGTCGACGATGTTCACTCGCCAGCTGGCTGGCTAGCGGCGAGGAAGAGTCATTAAAGTCAAAAACACTGCTCGACGAATCCTTGGTCTTAGACAAGGTGAAACTCCTCCTCTTGAAAAGATGCAGTCGCAGTTTCCGACTGTCATCGACAATGTTTCACGTGAAACATTCAAAACAAGTCCTTAAGATTGCAATCCGCTTTTCAGTGAAATTAATTCAACAAAACGCGTCTGGCGCACCTAAAGCTGTTTTAAGCCTAACTTGTTGGACTAGCCAACCTTGATACGAACCACCGTAGTGGGTTCGCTGAGCAGACCTTCCCCGATCACGAGTACCTCGGTCTCCTTGCCACCCAGCTTGCGGATAGCCTTCGATGCCTTGTCGATTTCCTCAGCAGCGGAACGCCCCTTAATGGCGATGAGCTCCCCTGAACCGTGGAGCAGCGGAATCGTCAGCCCAGCAAGATTAGTCAGCGCTGATACAGCGCGTGCGGTCACGTAACGGGCGTTGACGACATCGACCATCTGTTCAGCGCGCCCCCGCATTACGGTGGCGTTGGTCAGTCCGAGGTCATCGATGACCTCGGAGAGCCAGATGCAGCGGCGTTCCAGAGGCTCGATGAGCGTCAGATTCAGGTCCGGGCGGGCGATGGCCAGGCAAAGCCCTGGCAGGCCAGCACCTGAGCCCACATCGGCCACCTCGGCGTCCTTCTCCATAACTGACTCGATGACCGCACAGTTCAACACGTGACGGGACCACAGACGGGGTACTTCCCGCGGGCCAAGCAGGCCGCGCTCGATGCCGGAGGTGGCCAGGTGCTCTACATATCGCTTGGCAAGATCGAGGCGGTCGCCGAAGATCTTTTCGGCGGCGAGTGCCTCTTCTGCGGTAAGGCTGAGATCCTCAGTCATTGCATGGTCCTTTGCTTGTTCACGTACGCTAGTGGCCAGCGCGGCTTAATTGTCCAGCGTTGACACAACGATGTGCCGGCGGCCCGACTCACCCTCGGATTCGGAATGCAGTCCAGCGTCGGCGATCACGTCGTGCACCAACTTGCGCTCATATGCGCTCATTGGTTCAAGATGGACTTCTTCGCCGGTCTCCCGGGCTTTTTGGATAGCTTCATCCGCGATTGTGCGCAGCTGATCAGCACGATCCGAACGGTAACCTGCAATGTCCAGAACCAGTCGCGATCGCTCTCCGGTGGCATTCAGAACTGCTAGGCGGGTGAGCTCTTGGAGCGCATCCAAGACCTCGCCGTCCTTACCTACAAGGCCGCTCAGGTCCGTCCCTGCTTCATCGGTCACGATGGAGATGTAGGTGCGACCGCCGCGGATTTCGATGTCGATGTCGCCATCGAGATCCGCGATATCCAGAAGTTCTTCAAGATAGTCGGCGGCTACGTCGCCCTCGTCCAGAACTTCCTGCTCGGAATCGACCTGGTTTTCCAGATCGGGCACTTCAAAATTTTCGGCTGCAGTCATGGCTATTTCTTCTTCCGGCGGTTCTTACGCTGTGGCTGCTCTCGCTGGCCCTTGGCCTGCTCAATGACAGGCTGCTCTGCTTCTGCGGTCTTCTTCTGGCCAACTGGCGGCAGGCCCTTGGCAGCACGGCGGGCGTTGAGCTCACGCTCTGCTTCAGAACCCGGGGTTGGGTTGTTGTGGATAACCCAGTACTGCTGGCCGAGGGTCCACAGGTTGGTGGCGGTCCAGTAAATCAGCACACCGATTGGGAAGTTGATGCCACCGATGCCGAAGACCAGAGGCAGGATATACAGCATCATCTTCTGCTGCTGCATGAACGGGCCCTGCAGGGCTTCCGCACTCATGTTCTTGGTCATCAGCTGCCGCTGGGTGAAGAACTGCGAAGCGATCATGGCAAGGATCATGATCACGGCGACAACAACAACAGCCCAGTTGGTGTTGCCGGAGTTGAAGGTGCCCAGGAAAGTCTCGGACAATGGGGCACCGAAGATAGATGCCGAGTCGAAGCTGCGGATGTTCTCGACCGACAGCGCACCGACGGACTGATTGGTCTCGCTTGCATGCGAAGCGTTATTCAATACGCGGAACAGCGCGAAGAAGAACGGCATCTGGATCAACAGCGGGAGGCAAGAAGACAGCGGGTTCGTCTTGTGCTTCTTGAATAGCGCTTGCTGTTCTTGCACCATGGCCTGACGCGACATCTGGTCAGTCTTGCCCTTGTACTTCGCCTGCAGCTTCTTAAGATCCGGCTGCAGTGCCTGCATGGCACGCTGAGACTTGATCTGCTTGACGAAGACCGGGATCAGCAGGGTTCGGATCAGCAGCACGAGGAAGATGATGGACAGGGTCCAGGTGACGCCCGAGTCCGGATTCATGCCAATGATCGTGAACAGTTCGTGGAAAGCCCACAGAACCCAAGACACCGCATACGTAAACGGAGTCAATATCGTGTCTAGGAAGTTGTTCATCAGAGGTCGCGCTCCTTGCGGCCGCTATCCGCGGCGTCTTCATCGTCGGGAATCACAGGATGATTCAGAACTATGATCCTCGGCAGTTTACCTTCTGGCCAAATCCTCGGTCCCTCGGGAACGTGGTCGACACCACCGTGGGACCACGGATTGCATCGAAGGATGCGCCATGCAGTTAGCCCGGCCCCTTTAACGACGCCATGCTGGGTAACTGCTTCGAGCCCATAGGCAGAACAGCTGGGGAAATATCTGCATACATCGCCGTACAACGGCGAAATGATTTTTCGGTAAATCTTGAGCAGGCCGATGAGGATATTGCGTGGCAGGTCAATAACGAACCACACAACACCTGTACGGGGTGCTGAATCCTTGCGCATCAGCGTGCCTCGGCTTTTCTAACCGCAGAGGCGAAGGCCGAGGAAACCTGCGAATGAATTTCATCCCAGGAAATTTCTGCAGCTCCTGGAAGCGCACGTACGACGATGTCCAGATTTCCATCTGCACGCCGAAGCTCATGGGCGATTTCGCGCATTCTCCGCTTGGCAAGGTTCCTTTTAACGGCAATACCTACAGCCTTGGACACAATGAATCCAAATCTATCCCCCGATTCTTCATCAGTCCGGGGTCGTGCATATAGCACGACGTTCCGGCGTCCGCTTCGGACGCCGGAACGTACAGTGGCTGTAAGGTCCTGCGCTAGGCGCAGTCGCTGATTCTTTGGCAACATGGGATTTCCTCGTGACTCTTAGTCGAGTCCAGGAAAACTATGCTGCCAAGAGCTGTGTCGCAAATTTATGCGGACAGCTCGCTGCGGCCCTTGCCACGGCGTGCCGACAGAATGGCACGACCCGCACGGGTACGCATACGAAGGCGGAAACCATGCTTCTTGGCACGGCGACGGTTGTTTGGCTGAAAAGTCCGCTTGCTCACGGTGATACTCCAAGACGATTAGTGATACGCCCTACCCGTTGCTAGCTAGCTGGATAACAACATTGGTGACGCACATTTATTTTTGAAAAACGCGAGGCTCCGCGGGCTCTTCTAAAACTGAGCAGGTCGCAAAACGCACGCATGGGACTTAGTAACAATAGAAAAAACTGCGCGCCAGGTCAAATTGGCACAGCTGTACCTCCCCGTTTGAACCAGCGGGGCAGTGCCTGTGAATAATCTACCCCAAACTTGTGGATTATCGGTGGACTTAACGAAAGAAAGTTCACATCCAGACCCGTGCTTCCATGTCATCGCGTGCTTGAAAACGCTTGATTTCAAGGGAAAAATAGTTTTCCACAACCAAAACCTCGAGTTTTTCCACCGAGCTGTGCATAACCATGTGGATGACGGATAGAATCAGGGGAGACGATGCCGCTTTGGCACCATCGGCGGCACCCATTTACGGAGTGTTAAGTGACCAAGATTGCATTAATTCGACGGAAAGCGGGGCGCCCTTAGTGAGCAGCGACGAGACCAATAGCATTGGTAGCTCATGGCGCCAAGTAGTCCGGAAGATCGAGGACGACGACCGCGTTAAGGCCCGCCATCGGGCTTTCGTTTCTCTCGCCAAGCCACAGGGATTGATCGGGACTACCCTGCTGGTGGCTGTGCCCAATGATTTGACCCGCGACATGCTGCAGACCCAGCTTCGAGAGCCACTGGATGATGCGTTGCGCGCGGTATTCCAGGACGACATTCGCTGCGCTGTCAGTGTTGACCTGTCGTTGTCAGATGAATTGGAAGCCGAAGAACCTGAGGTTCCGGCCGCGCCGGCAGCACCACAGGCAGTGACTGAAGCGCCTGGTCCGCGCCCGCAGCCAGCACCGCAACCCACTCCCCCATCAAATTCGCAGGAATTCGGGCGCCTGAACCCGAAGTACATTTTCGATACTTTCGTCATCGGGTCCTCGAACCGTTTCGCGCATGCAGCCGCTGTTGCCGTCGCAGAGGCCCCGGCCAAGGCATACAACCCGTTGTTCATCTACGGTGATTCTGGCTTGGGCAAGACACACTTGCTGCATGCCATCGGCCACTACGCTCGCCACCTCTACAAAGGCATCCGCGTACGCTATGTGAATTCCGAGGAGTTCACTAACGACTTCATCAACTCCATCCGCGATGACGAAGGCGCCAGCTTCAAGCAGACCTATCGCAACGTCGACATTCTGTTGATCGACGATATTCAGTTTCTGGCAAACAAGGATGCCACTCAGGAAGAGTTCTTCCATACGTTCAACGCGCTGCACAACCACAACAAGCAGGTTGTGATCACTTCGGATCTTCCGCCCAAACAGCTTCAGGGTTTCGAAGACCGTATGCGTTCGCGTTTCGAATGGGGCCTGCTTACGGATATTCAGCCGCCGGAGCTAGAAACGCGTATTGCTATTCTGCGCAAGAAAGCCGATGCCGAGAATCTTTCCGCACCCAGCGATGTCATGGAGTACATCGCTTCACGCATCTCCACCAATATCCGCGAGCTCGAAGGCGCCCTCATCCGTGTCACTGCCTTCGCCTCGCTGAACAATCAGCAGGTGGACCTGGCGCTAGCTGAAACCGTGCTCAAGGATTTGATTAGCGACGATGGCGCGCAGGAGATTACTCCGTCGACCATTATCAAGCAGACCGCCGAATACTTCGGGTTGACCATTGAAGAATTGAACAGCAAATCGCGTACCCGCACGCTGGTCACTGCACGTCAGATAGCCATGTACCTGCTGCGTGAATTGACTGAGATGTCTCTTCCGAAGATCGGCGCGGAACTTGGCGGACGCGACCATACCACCGTGATCCACGCAGACCGCAAAATCCGCGAATTGATGGCCGAGCGACGCGCGATCTTCAACCAGGTGACGGAACTGACAAACCGCATTAAACAGAGCCAGCGGGAGCACTAAAAAGCCGAAACCACAGGTGTGGATAAATCTGTGGAAGATCTGGTGATGATCTGCGGATAAGTACGTCTTTGCATGTGGACGTTAAAAATCATGGAACTGAGTTTCAACAAGGTCATGGAACTGAGTGTCACTTCCAAACACATGTTGTTCACATGCACAATCGGCCTCAGGTCTGGCGTTATGGCACTTGTCCACAGTATCCACAGGGGTTATTAACACTTCTACCTTTAAGACTTATTCATCCAAATAACGAGTCCACTCCCTGACCAGGACTTCGAAACTGTGCAGAACCCTGAATTTTTGTTGTCTCTTCCACACTTTGGGTCCCTCGCTGAGACAGCGTCGGATGGACGTGGCAAAATTATTTGCAGAGAACGTGCAACTACCTGATCTATGCTTAAGAACTTGGCGGGAAACTACCTTCTTGGCCTGGCTTAAGACTTATGGGTTTCGAAAGGCGGATTTTTCGTGAAGTTCAGCGTTGAAAAGGATGTTTTGGCAGACGCCGTATCTTGGACCGCCCGGTCCTTGGCGCAGCGACCACCTTCGCCTGTATTGGCTGGCATTCTGATCACTACCCACGAAGGCATAGTTCGCCTCGAGGGATTCGATTACGAAATTTCGTCCCACATCGAAATTCCTGCGGACATCTCCGAGCAGGGATCAATCCTGGTCTCAGGCAAGCTGTTAGCAGAAATCACCCGCTCGCTGCCAAATTCCACAGTCACCCTCGAAACCGAAGGGTCAAAGATTTCCTTGGCCTGCGGCCGTTCACGCTTCCATCTCGCAACGATGCCAGTCGATGAATACCCAACCCTGCCTGCATTGCCTGAAATTGCTGGCACCATCGATGGGCAGGCATTCGCAGAATCCGTTTCGCAGGTCATCGTGGCTGCATCGAAAGATGACACTCTCCCGGTACTGACCGGTATCAAGGTCGAGATCGAAAACGATCTCATCACCTTCCTCGCTACCGACCGTTACCGGCTGGCCATGCGTGAACTCAACTGGACTCCGAACCAATCAGAAATCTCTACGTCGTTCTTGATCAAGGCAAAAACACTCAGTGAAGTGGCCAAGACCCTCTCGAGCTCGGGTGAACTCAAACTTGCCATCAGCAAGAACGGCGAAATGATTGGTTTCGAGAGTGCGAACCGTCGCACCACTTCATTGCTGATCAATGGTGAATACCCGAAGATCCGTTCCTTGTTCCCCAGCGACACCCCAATCCATGCCACGGTTCGTACCAGTGAATTGATTGAAGCCGTGCGCCGCGTCTCGGTGGTGGCCGAGCGAAATACCCCGGTACGCATGGCATTCACGGATGGACAGCTGACCTTGGATGCCGGTACCGGCGAGGATGCCCAGGCGGAAGAAGCCATTGTTGCAGCCCTGCGCGGCGAAGACATCGTGGTGGCATTCAACCCGACATTCCTCTCCGAAGGCCTGAACTCCTTTAACACCGATTTCGTTCGTTTCTCCTTCACCAGCGCACCCAAACCGGCAATGTTGACCGGGCAGGAAAAGCTGGATGAGGAAGACCAGGACCAGTACCGCTATCTGGTCATGCCAGTTCGCCTGCCGAACT
Source organism: Glutamicibacter protophormiae (assembly GCF_014647495.1). GTDB lineage: Bacteria > Actinomycetota > Actinomycetes > Actinomycetales > Micrococcaceae > Glutamicibacter > Glutamicibacter protophormiae. Next base: position 63,266 of record NZ_BMPH01000013.1, on the reverse strand, counting down.
CCAACTAACAATTTTTCGGTGGGTGGCAGCTGCCACCCACCGCTTCTTCGTGTCAGGATTCCGGTGTATATCTCGCAGCTTTCACTCACGAGCTTCCGCTCGTATGCGCAAGCCGACGTGCACCTTGTCCCGGGGATCAACGTCCTGGTGGGGCCTAACGGCGTGGGCAAGACCAACATCGTCGAATCCATTGGTTATCTGGCGAATCTTGCCTCCCATCGGGTCAGCAATGATGCACCGCTATTAAATTTTGGTGCCGAACGCGCGTTGATCCGAGGCACGCTGCATCGAGGAAACCAGCAGACGCAGCTCGAAGTGGAGATCACCAGCGGAAAGATCAACCGAGCTCGCATCAATCGCGCGAATCCGGTGCGTGCCCGGGAAATCCTTGGCATGGTGCGCACCGTGCTCTTTGCGCCGGAGGATTTGGCCTTGATCAAGGGCGATCCCTCGAACCGCCGCCGGTTCCTCGATGAATTGCTGGTGACCCTGCGCCCTGTCGAAGCCGGGACCAAAAACGACTACGAACGCATTGTGAAGCAGCGCAACGCGCTGCTCAAGTCGATCCGCGGGAAGTCCAAGCCGACTACCTCGCAGGAAAACACGCTGCAGGCGTGGGACTTGCAGCTGGCAGCCTGCGGAGCGCGACTGATCCGCGGCAGGCTCAACGTCCTGTCGCTGCTGCGTCCCTACATGCAGGCCGCTTATGCGGATCTTGCCGACGGCGCGAAGGAAGCCAGCGCGGTATATCGTTCATCGCTCGAGGGAGAAGTGGATGATGCCAGCCTGCCGGCCCGGGATCTCGAGACCCTTGGACAGGAAGAAATCCAGGAATTGCTGCTGACTGCGATCGAAGCGAATCGTTCCCGCGAGCTGGATCGAGGCATTTCCCTGTTCGGCCCGCACCGTGACGATCTGGTCCTGACCCTTGGCGCGGCACCGGCTAAGGGCTACGCCTCGCACGGCGAAACCTGGTCCTTTGCGCTGTCGCTGCGTTTGGCGGCCTACCGCGTCTTCGGCGACGACGACCCCCGTCCGGGCTCCGGGCCGATCTTGATCCTGGACGATGTTTTCGCCGAGCTGGACGCAACCCGCCGCAACCGCCTGGCCCATATTGTCGCTGGAGCCGAACAGGTGCTGGTCACCGCCGCCGTGGTAGAAGACGTTCCCGAGGCTTTGAAGGGGCATTTCTTCCAGGTCTCCCCTGGGCAGGTTGTCGATGCCTAGCCAGAATTTCGACGACGAGCATCGCATGGATCCGGAAATCGACGCCGCCAGGGCGTTGCTCAACCGCATGCGCAAGCTCGCCGAGGAACGCGGCGATTCGCGTCTGGACGCGGCACGCTTGGCCAAGGTGCGCAAACGCCAGAACTCCCGCAATACGCCGGGCGCAGGCAAGAAAACGATAGACGACGATGCTCCCCGCGACCCGCGGTCCATCGGCGCCGTGGTGGCCAGAATGTCCAAATCACGCGGCTGGAGCACCCAAGTGGCCGTCGGATCGGTGCTCGGCCGCTGGAACGAGCTGGTCGGCGAGAACATCGCAAAGCACTGCCGTCCGGAGTCTTTCGAGGACACCGTGGTGGTGGTCCGCTGCGATTCCACGTCATGGGCCACGCAGCTGCGGCTGCTGAGCCACCAGCTGCTGAAGAAGTTCGACGCCGAGCTCGGTCCGGGCATCGTGACGGTCATCCGGGTGATCGGTCCGAACGCACCTTCGTGGCGCCACGGTTTGAGATCGGTGGCCGGTCGCGGCCCCCGGGACACCTACGGCTAAAAATGCTGGCATGGCATATGAAGCTCTAACGCACCTCCCGGCTGGATCCCCCCTCAGTTGATCACCCAAACTCGCTCAGATGGTCTATTCCGTGCCTTCTGCGGCTGATTTAGGCCACAGAATCCCCGATAATTTTGCTGTAGGCGGTAGAATTAGGGGTAGTGAATTGACTGTGCCGTGGGTGAACCCACGTCTACGTCGCTCCAGACCAAGATCGCTGGACGCGTCCGGGCTCGGACCGCGCATGGTGGTCGCGCGCCAAAATCGAGGAGTTCGTAGCACCCGTGTCTAACGAAAACGCTTCATCGCAGGAACCGGACAACATCCCAGTGCCTGCAGAATCGATGACTTCAAAAGTCGAGCACACTTACGGCGCCCAGGATATTACCGTCCTCGAGGGACTCGAAGCGGTACGCAAACGCCCGGGCATGTACATCGGTTCCACCGGCCCCCGCGGCCTGCACCACCTGGTTTATGAAGTCGTTGACAACTCTGTCGACGAGGCGCTGGCCGGATACTGCGACACCATTAACATCACCCTGCAGGCCGACGGCGGCGTGCGCTGCGAGGACAACGGCCGCGGCATCCCCGTGGACATCCACCCCACCGAGGGCAAGCCCACCGTCGAGGTCGTCATGACCATCCTGCACGCAGGCGGCAAGTTCGGCGGCGGCGGCTACGCCGTCTCCGGCGGCCTGCACGGCGTGGGCATCTCCGTGGTCAACGCGCTGTCCCGCAAGGTCGACACCGTGGTCCGCAGGCAGGGCCACGCCTGGCGCATCGGCTTCTCCAACGGCGGGTTCACCACCACCCCGCTGACCCAGGGCGAGGCCACCGAACAGACCGGCACCACCCAGACGTTCTACCCGGACCCGGAAATCTTCGACACCGTCGAATTCGACTTCGAGACCCTGCGCGCCCGCTTCCAGCAGATGGCGTTCCTGAACAAGGGCCTGCGCATCACCCTCACCGACGAACGCATTCCGGAGACAGCTGAGCCGGAGGCCGAGGTCGAGGAGGAGATCGAGAACCAGGTCGTCAAGCCGCGCCGCGTCGACTACCTGTACAAGGACGGCCTGCTGGACTACGTCAAGCACCTGAACGCCGCCAAGAAGGTCGAGCTGGTCCACGACGAGGTCATCGCCTTCGAGTCCGAGGACTCCGCCCGCGGCATCAGCCTGGAAATCGCCATGCAGTGGACTACCGCCTACGCCGAGTCCGTGCACACCTATGCGAACACCATCAACACCCACGAGGGCGGCACCCACGAAGAGGGCTTCCGCGCCGCGCTGACCAGCCTGCTCAACCGCTACGCGCGGGACAACAAGATCCTGCGCGAAAAGGACGACAACCTCACCGGCGACGACGTACGCGAAGGCCTGACCGCGGTGCTCTCCGTGAAGCTTTCCGAACCGCAGTTCGAAGGCCAGACCAAAACCAAGCTGGGCAACTCGATGGCCCGCGGCTTCGTGCAGGGCGTGGTCAACGACGAGCTCGGCGACTGGTTCGGCCGCAACCCGAACATCGCCAGGGACATCATCCGCAAGGCGCAGCTGGCCTCCCAGGCCCGCATGGCCGCGCGCAAGGCCCGCGACAACGCGCGACGCAAGTCCCCCATGGAATCCTTCGGCATGCCGGGCAAGCTTTCGGACTGCTCCTCGAAGAACCCCATCGAGTGCGAAGTGTTCATCGTGGAGGGCGACTCCGCAGGCGGCTCGGCCAAGCGCGGACGCGACCCGCACACCCAGGCCATCCTGCCGCTGCGCGGCAAGATCCTGAACGTGGAGCGCGCCCGGCTGGACCGCGCGCTGGGCAACGCCGAAGTGCAGTCGATGATCACCGCCTTCGGCACCGGCATCGGCGAAGAGTTCGACATGTCCAAGCTGCGCTACCACAAGATCGTTTTGATGGCCGATGCGGACGTCGACGGCCAGCACATCACCACGCTGCTGCTGACCCTGATCTTCCGCTTCATGCGTCCGTTGATCGAGCAGGGCTACGTCTTCCTGGCCAGCCCTCCGCTGTACCGCATCAAGTGGTCCAACGCCCCGCACGACTATGTGTACACCGACAAGGAACGTGACGCGGCCCTGGTCGCCGGCGCCGCCGCCAACAAGCGCCTGCCGAAGGAAAACGGCATCCAGCGCTACAAGGGCCTGGGCGAGATGGACTACTCCGAGCTCTGGGACACCACCATGGACCCGGATCGCCGCACGCTGCGCCAGGTCACCATGGACGACGCCGCCGCCGCGGACGAGATTTTCTCCGTCCTGATGGGCGAGGACGTCGAGTCCCGCCGCAACTTCATCCAGCAGAACGCCAAGGACGTCCGTTTCCTGGATATCTAGGCGATACCACCGCGGACCGTAGAACTTTTTTGATGTGTAAGGGAAGAAATTGAGCGACGAGCAGACTCCTGAGAACGAACCGCTGGACGGCGAGGTCGTAGCGCACGAAGGCGGGCGTATTGACCAGATCGACCTGCAGGCAGAAATGCAGCGGTCCTACCTGGACTACGCCATGGCCGTGATCGTCGGCCGCGCGCTGCCGGACGTGCGCGACGGCCTGAAGCCGGTGCACCGCCGCGTCATCTACGCGATGTTCGACGGCGGCTACCGCCCCGAGCGCGCGTACAACAAGTGCGCCCGCGTGGTCGGCGAGGTCATGGGCCAATACCACCCGCACGGTGACACCGCGATCTACGATGCGCTGGTCCGCCTGATCCAGGACTGGGTCATGCGCTACCCGTTGGCCCTGGGCCAGGGCAACTTCGGCTCCCCGGGCAATGACGGCGCGGCCGCCCAGCGTTACACCGAAACCAAGATGGCCCAGCTGGCCATGGAAATGGTCCGCGACATCAACGAGGACACCGTTGATTTCCAGGACAACTACGACGGCAAGAACCAGGAACCCACGGTCCTTCCGGCTCGTTTCCCGAACCTTCTGGTCAACGGCTCTTCCGGCATTGCCGTGGGCATGGCCACCAACATCCCGCCGCACAACCTGCGCGAGGTCGCCGAGGGCGTGCAGTGGTACCTGCAGAACCCTGAGGTCTCCCGCGAGGAACTGCTGGCCGCGCTGATGCAGCGCGTGAAGGGCCCGGACTTCCCGACCGGCGCCATGATCCTGGGCACCAAGGGCATCTCCGATGCCTATCGCACCGGCCGCGGATCGATCACCATGCGCGCCGTGGTCAACGTGGAGGAAATCCAGGGCCGCACCTGCCTGGTGGTCACCGAACTGCCGTACATGGCCAACCCGGACAACCTCGCGGTGAAGATCGCCGAGCTCGTGCGCGACGGCAAGATCGCCGGCATCGCGGATATGCGCGACGAGACCTCCGGCCGCACCGGCCAGCGCCTGGTAATCGTGCTCAAGCGCGACGCCGTAGCCAAGGTGGTGCTGAACAACCTCTACAAGCACACCGAGCTGCAGTCCAACTTCTCCGCCAACATGCTGGCGATCGTGGACGGGGTGCCGCGCACCCTGCCGCTGGACGGCTTCATCCGCCACTGGGTCACCCATCAGATCGAAGTCATCGTCCGCCGCACGAAGTACCGCCTGCGCAAGGCGGAGGAAGAGGCGCACATCCTGCGCGGCCTGCTCAAGGCCCTGGACGCCTTGGACGAGGTCATCGCCTTGATCCGCCGCTCCTCGACCACCGAGGCGGCGCGCGACGGGCTGATGGAGCTGCTGGACATCGACGAGGAGCAGGCCCGCGCCATCCTCGACATGCAGCTGCGCCGCCTGGCCGCACTGGAACGCCAGAAGATCCAGGACCGGCATGCCGAGCTCGAGCGCATGATCACCGAGTTCAAGGAGATCATCGCCGATCCGCAGCGCCAGCGCACCATCGTCTCGGAAGAACTGGCCGAGATCGTGGAGAAGCACGGCGACGACCGCCGCACCAAGATCCTCATGGGCTACGACGGCGACATGAGCGTCGAGGACCTGATCCCCGAAGAGGAAATGGTGGTCACCATCACCCGCGGCGGCTACGTCAAGCGCACGCGCATCGACAACTATCGCTCGCAGGCCCGCGGCGGCAAGGGAATCAAGGGCGCCAGCCTGCGTGGGGACGACGTGGTGGAGCACTTCTTCGTCACCTCCACGCATAACTGGCTGCTGTTCTTCACCAACCACGGCCGCGTCTACCGCACCAAGTGCTACGAACTGGCCGAGGCCGGCCGCGACGCCAAGGGCCAGCACGTGGCCAACGTGATGGCCTTCCAGCCGGACGAGCACATCGCCCAGGTGCTGGACCTGCGTACCTATCAGGACGCCCAGTACCTGATGCTGGCCACCCGCAACGGCCTGGTGAAGAAGACCCGGCTGGAAGACTACGACACCAACCGCACCGCCGGCGTGATCGCAATCAACCTGCGCGAGGACGACGAACTGGTCTCCGCCCAGCTGGTCAGCGAATCCGATGATGTGATGCTTGTCTCGCGCAAGGGCCAATCGGTGCGCTTCACCGCCACCGACACCGCGATGCGCCCGATGGGCCGCGCCACCAGCGGCGTGACCGGCATGAAGTTCCGCGAGGGCGACGAACTGCTCGCCGCCGACGTGGTCCGCGAAGGGTCCTACATGTTCACGGTGACCGACGAGGGCTATGCCAAGCGCACCACGGTCGACGAATACCGCGTGCAATCCCGTGGCGGCTTGGGTATTAAGGTGGCCAAGCTCAACGAGGAACGCGGCGAGCTGGTTGGCGCCATGATCGTTGATGAAACCGACGAGGTGCTGGTTGTCATGGGTTCGGGCAAGGTCGTCCGCTCCGCGGTTTCGCAGGTTCCTTCCAAGGGCCGAGACACCATGGGCGTGATCTTCGCGAAGCCAGACAAGAAGGATTCGATCATCGCGGTCGCCAAGAATACTGAAACCGAGCTTGAAGAGAACTCGGAGGAAGATACCGTAATCTTGGATCCGGAAAACATCACTAATGAGTCATCCGGCACGTCGGAAAGCACTTCCGAGTCCGCAGAAGATGACACCACTAACGGAGGTAACGCATGAGCACGCCCTCGACGCCACGCCCCAGCGGCAGTGCCCCGAAGAGCGCAGCGCCGCGACCTACCCAGGTAAAGCGACCTGCGGCAGCCGGCAGCCGCCCAGCACCGGGCCAGCGCCCGGCGGCCGGGCAGCAGCGTCCAGCCGGAGCTCCCCGTCCGGCGGCTCCACGCCCAACAGGCCAGCAGCGTCCCGCTGGAAACCAGGAGCGTCTTGTGCGCCCTGCGCCGAAGGCCAAGGTCCGCAAGGCCCGCCTGCTGGTTTCCAAGGTGGAACCATTTTCGGTCCTGAAAATCGCCTTCCTGCTCTCGGTGGCTTTCGGCGTCATCACCGTGGTGGCAGCGGTAGGTATCTGGGCCGTGCTGGATCTCAGTGGAACGTTCGATGCCTTCAACCAGCTGATGCGCGAGGCCATTGGCGCTGAAGACAGCTTCGACCTGCGCGATTCTATGTCCCTGGGCCAAGTGGCTTCGTACGCCACCATCCTCGCCGTGGTCAACGTGGTCGTGATTTCGGTGGTCGCCATGCTGGGATCGGTGTTGTACAACATCGCCTCCTCGCTGGTGGGCGGCGCCGGCGTGACCCTCACCGACGACTAGAATCACCCCAAGTCGAGCCCGGGATTAGTGCTGTGATGCACGACACCCGGGCTCGATTTGTATCTTCGCAGAAACCCCGGTAAAGTTTTATTTCGTTCCGAAGAGAACAAAAACAAAAGCAAGGGCGTATAGCTCAGGCGGTTAGAGCGCTTCGCTGATAACGAAGAGGTCCCAAGTTCAAGTCTTGGTACGCCCACCGAATCCTTGCTGGAGGGAAAGAGGAAGTAATGAAAAAGTTCCTGGTTCTCGCAACGATCGCAACTGCTGCCGCAGTGCTGATCAAGAAGGTAAAGGCTTCTTCGGAAACCAAGGATACCTGGCATCAGGTAGCCGATAAAGTTTCCTAACGCTTTTGGGGCCTTAGCTCAGTTGGTAGAGCGCCTGCTTTGCAAGCAGGATGTCAGGAGTTCGAATCTCCTAGGCTCCACAAAAGGGAAAATGGAAAGCGAAAGCTTTCCGTTTTTGCTTTAACCCGCACTGGCCGGTAAATTTATTTCTTGCCATTGGGGGCCTTAGCTCAGTTGGTAGAGCGCCTGCTTTGCAAGCAGGATGTCAGGAGTTCGAATCTCCTAGGCTCCACACGAGAAGACGACGGAAAGCGAAAGCTTTCCGTCGTTTGTTTGTTAACCCCGGTTTCCAGAGGTCGAGCTCCAATCAGAACCGGGCGCGATGCGCTGCCCGGTGCAACCGCACCGACCTGTAGTGCTCCAGCAACTCGTCACCGATCTTCTCCCAAGTCTTGCCTTGGACGCTGTCCATCGCCGCAGCAGCGAAAGCCTCACGTTTGCCGCCGTCGAAGACAAGATCATTGACTCGATAGGCGAGATCGTCGAGCTGGCCTGGCTCGTACAACCACCCCGTTCGCGAGGAATCCACCAGATCCAACGGTCCTCCCCTGCCCACGGCAACTACTGGAACACGGCTGGCCATTGCCTCCTGGATGGTTTGGCAAAACGTCTCTGACTCCCCCGGGTGCACGAAGACATCAAGGGAGGCCATGATTTCAGCCAGCCGGCTCCCGGACAGGAACCCGGTGAAATGGGCTTTTGGCATCAGCGTCCGCAGCTCGCGCTCCATCGGGCCCGAGCCCACGACCACCAAGCGTGCCCCAGGCAGCTCGCTAAGCGCTCGGAGGTCCCCTACCTGCTTGTCTGCCGAGAGGCGGCCTACATAGCCGATGAGACGCTCTCCGGAGGGTGCAACGGCTCTGCGGAAGGCTTCGCTTCTTCGACAGGGCGAGAACAGCGCAGTATCCACACCCCTTCGGAGCAATTTCAAGTTATTGATCCCGAGCCCGTCCAGCTGGGCCATGGAGAAGCTGCTGGGTGCCAGTGTCAGGTCTGCTGCAGTATGAATGGCCCTGACATGCTCCCAGAGCCTGTCAGCCAGCCAGGGGAACTTGTAGCGCGCCGCATAGGTAGGCACTTCTGTCTGGTACACCGCAACGGTCGGTAATCCAAGCTCGCCTGCTGCGCGCAGCGCGCTCCAGCCCAGGAGAAACGGGCTGGCAAGATGAACCAAGTCCACTTGCTCCCGGAGCAGGATCCTTCGCAGCTTCTGCGATGACGCAGTGGAAAGCCGCACCTCGGGATACTTTGGAAGCGGCACCGAAGGCACGGTGATGACGCGGAACCCGCGGTAGCGCTTCGGAACCGCCTTGCCGGTGAACTCATTGGCCAGCGAGCCTGCCGGGGCGATGACCACCGCCTCGTGCCCTCTGAGTGCCAGATGGTCAAGGGTCCGCAGGATTGAATTGGTGACCCCGTTGATGTGCGGAAGAAAGGATTCAGCGATGATTGCTACTTTCACACCTACAGCTTCGACCTTGTACATGGCCGTGATGTGAACTGGACTTGCAGGGGGCATGAACAGCAATGCTTCGCCTGAGCTGTCCGCAGTTGAAACCAAGCACTAATGATTGACAGGATGTCAGGGTGCTGAATGACGATGCGACGACACAGGATACCGGTGCTGGCCAGACGAAGACCGAAAGGGAGTCCCAGATTGCGGTGTTGCTCTTCCCCGCTCTGATCCTGCTCGGCGGCGTGTCCGGAGTTCTGGTTCCCCAGGTATTTTCCGGGTTGTCGTCATGGATCAACCCCTTGCTGATGGTCATCATGTTCTGCATGGGTCTGAGCCTCACCCTGCCCGACTTCGGGTTGGTCTTCAAAAATCCCCTCCCGGTGCTCGGCGGTGTTGCAGCCCAGTTCATGGTGATGCCGGCGATGGGTTGGCTGGTCGCCTGGGGCCTGAACCTGGATCCCGCGCTAGCTGCCGGGCTGATTCTGGTCGGTTGCGCGCCGGGAGGTACCGCTTCCAATGTGGTCGCCTACCTCGCAAGGGGAAATGTAGCGCTATCGGTGTCCATGACTTCGCTGTCCACCCTTGTCGCACCCGTATTCACCCCGCTGCTGGCATTCTGGCTCGCCGGACAGTATCTGCCGGTGGATGCCCGGTCCATGGCCGGAACGGTCTTCCAGGTCGTTTTGATACCGGTGGTGCTCGGTATCGTGCTTCGAATGCTGCTCAACAGCGTAGTGCTGGGGATCTTGGCGGCTTTGCCGTGGCTCTCGGTTGCAGCTATCACCATCGTGGTGACAATCATCGTGGCTGGAAGCTCGGAGGCGATCATGTCCGCCGGGTTATTGGTATTCCTGGCTGTTGCCCTGCACAATGGTCTCGGATTGCTTCTCGGATACGGAATTGGGAAATTACTGCGTGTGCCAGAAGAATCCCGCCGGACCATCGCCATCGAAGTCGGCATGCAGAATTCCGGTCTTGCAGGCGGACTGGCGAAGCAGTATTTCACTCCTGAGGCGGCGCTCCCGGCCGCGGTATTCTCCGTTTGGCATAACTTGTCAGGTGCTGTGATTTCTTCTCTCTGGAGGAGGAAGGATCGTGGAGAGTAATCTAATAAATGCGCTTTGACATATATGTATGCTTATTGATGAATATATTTTCTGGTACTGAACCGGGACCATCGCGGGCGTGAAGAGGCTGATTTAGAAGCCCTATCAACAGCGGGTAATCTTAGCCTGTGACATTTTTGCTTGCCGCGCTGGGCATTCTGGGGATTTCGGCCTCCGGCCCAATCATCGCCGCTTTTCCCCAAGTTCCCGTGCTTTCCATGGCCTTGTGGCGAAACGGCGCTGCCGCGGCTGTCCTGTCCGTTCCCGTGCTCAAGAAGAATCGGCAGTCCTATCGGCAGATCACTGGCCGCGAATGGTTCTTTACCAGTATCGCTGGCGTCGCCTTGGCACTGCACTTCGTCTGCTTCATGTACTCGATGCGCCTGACAAGCGTCGCCGCCGGTACCGCGCTAGTGTGCATCCAAGGCGTGTGGATCGCTCTCTTCCAAGCGTCGCGCGGGGTCCGGTACCGCAAACCGGTTTTCTTCGGCATGGGTATCGCCATCGTGGGCGTCGTGCTGATCACCGGCTTCGATGTGGGACAGGGGCGCGATGCCATCATTGGAGACCTGCTCGCCCTCGCAGGAGGTGTTCTGGCTGCCATTTACACGCTGGCCGGTGCCGCAGCGCGCAAGACCATGAGCACCGCAACCTACTCGTCCAGCTGCTACGGCATCACCGCGGTGATTCTGCTGGTACTTTGTCTCGCGGTTGGCCAGCCTGTCTGGGGATTCGACGCCACAGGGTGGCTTGGCATCATTCTGCTTACGGTGTGCGCCCAGCTCCTCGGGCACACTGCCATGAACCACCTGCTCAATGTGCTGGGCCCGCTGACAGTCTCCACGCTCATTCTGCTGGAGATTCCAGGCGCTGCGCTGCTTGCGGCTCTTGTACTGGGGCAGGTCGTCCCGGCAGCGACCTATCTGGGACTCGGGGTAATCCTCTTGGGGCTGGTCCTCGTGGTCAGGGGCCAAGTACCGCCAAAATCCGGGACATGAGCTGGTTACTGGTCTTCACTCAGGATTTCGCGAACTTCTTCCACGGTGGCTTCGCGCGATGAGACCGGCTGTTGTGGTTCGGCGCTGGAAGGCTCGTTTTCCCATGGGTCCTCCACCGGCTTGGAAGCCTTCCATGCGGCTACCAACAACGCAACGAGTCCGACAATTAGGCCTACGGCTAGTAGCTTTCCAGCACTGCTCTTCTTGCTCATCTTTACTCCTTTGGGTTCAACCCGTTGTCCAACAGGTACCTTCAGCCTAGGCATATGCCACTGCCGTAGCCAGCGTTAGGCCTCTGTGCATTGAAAATTGCCCGAAATTTTCACTGACCGCGTAGGCCGCTTTTAGCGGCTCGGGCTGTGCTCATGGAAGAATGAGAGCATGACCGCAAACGCAACGCACAAAGCTACGATTCACACCTCTTTGGGCGACATTGTTGTCGATCTTTTCGGCAACCACGCTCCGAAGACTGTCAGCAACTTCGTCGGCCTGTCGACCGGTGAGCAGGAGTGGGTTCACCCAGAATCCGGCGACAAGAAGACCAACACCCCGCTGTACAGCGGAACCATTTTCCACCGCATCATCGCGGACTTCATGATCCAGGGCGGCGACCCACTGGGCCAGGGCTTTGGCGGCCCCGGCTACCAGTTCGATGATGAGATCCACCCGGAACTGAACTTCAACGAGCCTTACAAGCTGGCCATGGCCAACGCAGGCATCCGCATGGGCCGCGGCACCAACGGTTCGCAGTTCTTTATCACCACCGTTCCAACCACCTGGTTGCAGGGCAAGCACACCATCTTCGGTGAAGTTACCGAAGCTGAGTCCCGCAAGATTGTCGACGCCCTGAACGCAGTCGCCACCGATGGCCGCGACAAGCCTCTGGAAGACGTAGTTATCAAATCGGTCGACATCGAGGCTCTGTAACCTCTTCGTCCCGCAATTTGAAGGCTCCGGCGATTCCCTTAGTGGAGTCGACGGGGCCTTCGATGCTTAATCACCGCTGATCCATCCAACGCTAGGTAGAAAACTAAATGTCCTACGGGCAAGTGAATCCTCAAGGTCAATCACAGCCGACCTGCTATCGGCATCCAGAGACGGTCTCTTATGTCTCGTGCAACCGCTGCGGCCGTCCTGTCTGCCCGCAGTGCCAAGTTCCAGCTCCTGTCGGTGTTCAGTGTGTTGAATGCGTCAGGCAGGCGAATAAGAATGTTCCGACGCAGAAGACGCAGTTCGGAGGCCGCGCTCGTGCTGGTGCTCCCCTGGTCACGATGATTTTCATCGGATTGAATGTGTTCGTCTATCTGTTGCAGTGGATTATTCCGGGCTTTACGAGGGAATTGGTGCTGATCCCGGCGATCGCAGCGTACGAGCCATGGCGCCTGATCAGCAGTGCATTCGCGCACTCCACCGGATCGTTCCTGCACATCCTCATGAACATGTACGGGGTATATATTTTTGGCACGCTTCTCGAACCGCGACTTGGTAGGCTCCGATTTACTTGGCTTTACCTTCTCAGCGCCTTGGGTGGCTCATTGGGAGTCATGCTCCTGAGCCCGGTCACAACGGCAACGCTGGGAGCTTCGGGTGCCTTGGCAGGACTCTTCCTGGCCACATTCGTCGTTCTGCGCGGCAACAAGCAGGCGCTGCGCCAAATGGCGATCATTCTGGCGCTGAACGTCGTCCTCGGCTTCGTCGTTTCCGGGATCTCATGGCAGGCCCATCTTGGCGGCGCCGTGGCCGGCATAGTCGCCGCTTCCTGCATCATGTTGATTCCTCGAAGTAATCCACAGCGTTCGAAAATTCAGCTCTCACTCCTGGGCGCATTGAGTGCGGCAATGTTGATTTTGACCTATCTTGCAGTCGAAGCCGCTAAATGGCCTCTGGCCTGATTCGAAAACACGTCAGCAAAGATATCCACACTGCTTATCCACACTGTTAATAACTTACAGCCATGTAACTCTGCGGCGGCAAAGTTATTAACAGCCCGGAATGACCGCATTCTCAGGGAATAAGCCATCCGAAGAGTAGATACTCACACCTTTCTCCCCAGCTGTGGATAACTTTTAAACACGGCTGTAGATAGTGCATTTACGAACTGGAAACCTGTTAATAACCAGCGCTTCGAATCTTTAAACGAAGAGGGCAACGCCCGCCCAGGATGCGCCAAAAGTGATGTTTCCACAAGCAGGATCCACAGTGTTAATAACTTTTGTACACACCTAATTTGTTGCACAAAAACCTTTTGACAAGGCGTTTTGATTCAAAAAGCCCACTAATGCCCAAGTTGTCCCCAGCTGTGGATAAAGTTGTGAACAAGTTGTGGTTGAAGGTAATCCACAAGACCTGTGGATACCTGTGGATATCCGCAGGTTAACTGGTGAAAAGTGGCGCCAGGAGCATGATGGCGAAAGCCAGCATGAAGATGCAGATGAGCCCGTCCAGTACTCGCCAGGCTGTGGGTTTAGCAAAGAATCGCGACAGGAAACGCGACGCATAGCCAAGGGCGCTAAACCAGAGCACGCTGGCCAGCATCGCTCCTACGGCAAATGCACCGGATTCTTCTCCTTGGGATGCCCCGATGGAGCCAAGCAGGAGTACCGTGTCGATGTAGACATGGGGATTAAGCCAAGTCAGCATGAGTGCAGTCCCTGCAATAGACCACGCAGTGGTTGGCGATGGCGTGCTCGATGACTCCATGCCTGACGGGGCGATCGTGCGCCGCAACGCAAAAAATGCATAGGAAACCAGGAAGATCGCTCCCCCGATGCGGGCGATCGTCAGGATCCACGGAGCCTGCTCCACAACGATGCCTATGCCGGTAACCCCAGCGAAGATGAGCACCACATCTGACAATGCGCAAAGGGTCACTGTCAACAGAACGCGTTCTCGACGGATTCCCTGTCGTAGAACGAACGCATTCTGCGCCCCGATGGCGACGATGAGTGACAGTCCTGTTGAGAACCCGAGAAAAAGGGAGGTGGTGATCATGGAACGACAGTACGAAAAGCGACAAGATGATGTCGAACTTAAGTATCTACATCTGCATTAGGGTAGCTAATGTGAAATTCGATGTGGAACACCTTCAGACCCTGCTTGCAGTTGTGGACGCTGGAAGCTTCGATGATGCGTCCATTGACTTGGGGATTACTCCGTCAGCCGTGAGCCAGCGGATCAAGGCGCTGGAGAACAGGTTGGGGGCCGTGCTGGTAGTGCGCAGCAGGCCTGTCATTCCTACAGACCAGGGAATCAAGGTATTGCGATATGCGCGGCAGATTGCGGCGTTGAGTGCGGAATTCTCCTACGAAATTACCCAAACCGGCCACCAACGCGTTGCCGTGGGCGTGAACGCTGATTCGCTCTCGACTTGGTTCACCCCGGTTTTCGAAGAACTGGCCCGGTGGGACAACGTTTCAATCGAAATCATGCGCATGGATGAGAGCCGATCGCTGGACATGCTGCGCAGCGGGCGGGTCAGTGCGGTGGTGACAAACAGCTCGGCCGCGGCCCAAGGCTGTTCGGTGCGCAGGCTGGGGGCGTTGCGCTATCGGGCGGTGTGCAGTCCAAGGATGGCCCGCGAATATTTTGCCAACGCAGGCGCTGACGGTTTCCTGATGGCGCCCATGATGATTTTCGACAGGGAAGACCGATTGCAGCATCACCTGCTGGAGCAGTTGGGACTGGATCCGGCTCAGCGGAAAGGGGCCATGCATACGGTTCCGGATTCATGGCAGTTTTTGCATGCGATCCAGGCCGGAATGGGCTGGGGGATGATCCCCGACCAACAGCTGGCGCAAGTTGAAGGGCTCATAGAACTCGATGAGCTGTGGTTCATCGACGTACCGCTGTATTTCCAGCGCTGGGCAGTAGATTCTGAAATTCTCGGACGTTTGGAATCCACACTGCTGAAGGTAGCCAGCGACGGCGGTCTGAATTTGCTAACGTGAGTGCCAAGCGGGCAGTTCGGTCCGCGCCCGGACGAGGGAGCCGTACCCGGAATCAGGACAAGACGGCCAGAGAAGGAATCTGGTTATGTATTGGCTTGTCTTGATTGTTTCCGGCCTCTTTGAGGCCGTCTGGGCGACCGCTTTGGGGCTTAGCGACGGCCTGTCGAAGCTGGTACCCACGATCGTTTTCTTTTCGGCGCTGCTGCTCTCCATGGGCGGTTTGGCCTATGCGATGAAAGAAATCCCCACCGGTACCGCCTGCGCGGTATGGGTGGGGATTGGCGCATCGCTGACGGTGGTCTATTCCATGGTCACGGGGCAAGAGCCAGTGACACTCTTGAAGATGGTATTCATCCTCGGCCTTGTCGGATGCGTGATCGGCCTGAAGGCCGTAAGCCATTGAGGATTGCTATTTCCAACCGGTGGTCATGAAGAAACCAACCATGGCGATGCCGAAGCCGATGACGATGTTCCAGCCGCCGATATTCGGGATCGGGAACAGGGTCTGGGACAGGTAGTACACCATGATCCATACCAGACCCAGAAGCATCAGACCGAACATCACCGGCTTGTACCAAACCGGCATCGGCTTATCCACGGAGTGGGTTCCCTGGCTCTCCTGGGACCGTGGCTTGTTCTTGCGTCGTGGCTTTGACTCCGGCACTCGAATGCTCCCTTGGCTTCTTCCGCATAATGTAGTAAATGTGGGAGACGATTGGGTCTTCCCGGTACGCTAGGTGCAGGAGAACGTTCGCATTGTTCCGGTTTTCCTGCGTAGCTTCCATACTAACGGTAATGTGTCCTGCCCAGAGAGTCGGGATATCTCCTCGCGAGAGAGCTTCCGCCCTTCCGCCGCCCGCCCCGTACCAAGGAGCAAGATCGACGTGAACCGTGCAGCAACTGCACCAGGCCGCCGAACAAGCCGTCCGCGACAGTCCCTGGGCGGCCGAATCGCCGGCTTTTTCGGCGAACTGCTGATCACCCTCGGCATCGTGCTCATGCTGTACGTCGCGTGGGAATTGTGGTGGACAAATATCGACTCCGCCCAAGCCCAGCAGGAGGTCACGAACAACCTGGTTGAAAACCTTGGCGATGTGGTTATCCCGGAGACCAACGACGACGACAAGGACTTCGGCCCGGCCCCGGTGGCCAAAATCGGGGCGGGGGAAACCTTCGGCATCATGTACTTCCCGACCTGGGGAGCAGACGGAACCTACCACCCGGTTACCAACGGCGTGGGAGACGACGTCATCAACAGCTTGGGCATCGGGCACTACCCGAACACGCAGCTGCCCGGCGAAAAGGGCAACTTTGCCGTGGCAGCGCACCGCCAGACACATGGCCAGGTGTTCTGGGACATCGACAAACTCCACGAGGGGGACAAGATCTATCTTCAGACCAAGGACGGCTATTACACCTACACCTGGTCCAAGACGGAAATCGTGAATCCCTCCGACGGGGAGGTCCTTCTTCCCGTACCGCACCAATGGGGTGTCGAACCGACAGACTCCATCCTCACCATGACCACCTGCCACCCGAAGTACACGACGCGCCAGCGCATGATCGCGTACTCGGAGCTGACCAATTGGCGCCCGCTTGATGCCGGACCGCCATCGGCAATTCGCGACCTTGTTGCCAAGGCAACGAGCTAGGGGAGAAAGAATGTACGCCTGGATTTTCCGCAACCTGCCCGGTCCTTTGTGGCTTCGTATTATTGAAGCATTGATTCTCATTGCAGCTGTCGTGCTATTACTGATGATGTACGTCTTCCCATGGCTGAATGAGTACATCAGCCCGTTCACCGACTCGACGATTGGCCAAAGCACCCAGTGAGCAGCATCAAGATCCTCGTGATCGACAACTATGACAGTTTCGTCTACACCTTGGTGGGATACCTGCAGGAGCTGGGCGCGCAGACAACCGTCTACCGCAATGACGATCTCTCCTTCGCTCAGGCGGCCGAATTGGCCGCCGAGCATGACGGGGTATTGATTTCCCCCGGCCCCGGAGACCCGGCTGGCGCCGGAGTGAGCATTGAGCTGATCAAATGGTGCGGCGAGCAGGCTAAGCCGATGCTCGGGGTCTGCCTGGGCCATCAATCGCTGGCAGAGGCCTACGGCGGCGTCGTGACCCACGCCGAGGAATTGATGCACGGCAAGACTTCGCTGGTCTCCCACGAACGGCATCCGATCTTCGCCCGGGTTGCCAATCCGTTCACCGCAACCCGCTACCACTCGCTGGCCGCAGTGCGCGAGAGCATCCCCGACGAGCTGGAAATTATTGCCCAGACCGAAGGCGGAGTCATCATGGGGCTGGCACACCGCACCGCACCGCTGTGGGGCCTGCAGTTCCACCCGGAATCGGTGCTGACCGAGCAGGGTTACCAGATGCTCGGCAACTGGCTGGAATTCGTCGGCCTGCCTGGGGCGGCCGAGAAAGCATCTACGCTTAGCCCATTGTTCAGCGGCGAGTAAGCAACAGATAAAATACATCGCGTCGGACCACATGGTCCGGCGCGATGCGTTTTAAAGGCGGTTATTCGGTCTTGGGGCCGGTGGTGGGCCGGGTGCGATCTCGTCCGTTATTCGACGAATTGCCGTTGTTTCCGTTATTTCCACTGTTTCCCTGGCCCTCATTGTCATCCGATGCGGAAGGAGGATCCTGCGGGTCTTCGCTGTCCGTCGCACTCGGCGTCGGGGTAGGCGTCGGCGACGGCTTCGGCTTGGCCACCGAGATCTTGACCAGACTGCCCTGCGCGACATCGGCTCCGGCTGCCGGATCCTGCGCGAAGAGCGTGCCGGGTTCGTGGTCATCGGTTTCCACGTCCACGAACTGGACCTTGAGCTGGAATTCATCGGCAGTCAGGGCCTTCGTGGCCTCGTCCTGGGACATGTTGGTCGCGGCGGGCACCGTGACCTGCCCGGTGGACAGGATGAGGTCGACCTTGGAACCGGCCTTGACCTTCGAACCCAGCTCAGGGCTGGTGCCGATGACCCAATCGGTCGGGATGGTGGCCGAGTTCTCGCGGCTGACCTCGCCGACTTCGAGTCCGGCCTGGCGCAGCGCATCACGCGCCGCGGTTTCCGACTGGTTTTCCAGGTTTTTCGGGATCGTGCGCTGTTCCGAGCCATCGGAAATATACAGATCCACCGTCGATTCCTTGGCGATCTCCTGGCCGGTGATCGGGTCGGTGCGGGTCGCGTTCCCCTCGTCGACGTCGTCGCTGTATTCGTGTTTTACGCTCACATTGAAGGTCGCGTTGCGCAGCAGGCTGGTGGCATCCTCCTCGGACAGGTTCAGCACGCTCGGTACCGCGACCGGGGCCTTGCGCTCTTGGTCGGCCTGGATGGAACGGATCACCAGGAAGCTGGCGATGCCCACGGCGAACAGCGCGATGATGGTCAGCAGCACGATCAGGCCGCGGTTTGACTTGTGCCCAGGCTGGTCGTTGGCCCGCGACTCGGCCCGCGATGCGAAGACCGGGTGCTCATTGGTCAGCGGAGCCGGTTCGGCCGCGTACAGCGTCTCGGTGGAGTCATGGGTGCCGTAGATCGGCATGGTGTAGGTGGGCACCGTGGACTCGTGGAATTCCACGCCGCGGGACGCATCCTCCAAGGCGTCGGCAAAGGCGCCGGCGGATTGGAAGCGTTCGTCGCGGTCCTTGGACAGCACCTTGAGCACGATCGGATCGTAGATCGGGTTGATGTCCGGGTTGGCCTCGCTGGGCGGAACCGGGGCTTCGCCGACGTGCTGGTAGGCGACCGACACCGGCGAATCGCCGGTGAAGGGAGGTTTGCGGGTGAGCAGCTCGTAGAACAGGCAGCCGGCCGAGTAGATGTCGGTCCGGTAGTCGACCTGCTCGCCACGCGCCTGTTCGGGGGAGAAGTACTGCGCGGTGCCGACCACCGCGGCGGTCTGGGTCATCGTGGCCGAGTTGTCCAGTGCCTGGGCGATGCCGAAATCCATCAGCTTCACGTGGCCCGACTCGGTGACCATGACGTTGGCCGGCTTGATGTCGCGGTGCACCACGTTCTTCGAATGCGAGTGGTCCAGCGCGTCGCAGACGCCGCGGATCAGCTCGACGGCATGGTGCTCATCGACGTCTCCGTCGATGATGACCTGCTTCAGGGTGCGGCCGGTGACGTATTCCATGACCATGAAGGGCAGCGCCTCCGCGGACTGGCCGGTCGCCGGCAGCAACCCGGTGTCATAGACCGCGACGATGTTCGGGTGGCTGAGCCCGGCCACGGCCTTGGCCTCGCGGCGGAATCGGTTCACGACCATCGGATTGCCCGCGGTGTCCTGGCGCAGCACCTTGACCGCGACCTGGCGCGCCAGCACATGGTCGGTGGCAAGGTAGACGTCGGCCATGCCGCCGCGGCCGATCAGCGACTCGATCTCGTAGCGCTCGTTGATCAGGCGCGGCAGTCCCGCAGGCAGCGCTTCAAATTCGCTCATTACTCGCCGCCTGGCGCCTCATCCTTCGCAGCGCCGGTGGAGGTGGCGGACTGCGTTGGAGTCGGGGTAGGGGTAGGGGTCGGGGTCGGGGTCGAAACCGGCTCCGGGCCCTTGGAAACCGTCAGGCTCACACTGGTCCCCGGGGCGACCTCGCTGTTGGCGGGGACGCTCTGGGAGAGCACGGTGCCGGCCACGGAATCGTCGAATGCTTCCGAGCCCTTGACCGCGGCCAGGCCGGCGGACTGCAGCAGCTGCTGCGCGGCGCTGAAGCTCATGCCGGAGACCGCGGGAACGTTCACGGTCTGCGAGGCCATGGCGTAGACGACCTTGATGGTCGAACCGGCCTCGACGCTGCCGGACGGGCTCACGGAGAGCACGGTGTTCGGAGACGCTTCGGAGGTCTCCTGAGCGACGTCGTTCACCTTCAAACCCAGGGATTCGAGCTCGGCGATGACCGTGTCGATGTTCTTGCCCACCAGGGAGGAACTGACCTGGACGAATTCCTTCTGCGGCTTGCTCGGTGAAGAAGTGCTGGAACTCTGCGTGGGCGCAGTGGTTTCCGTGCTGGACTCCGTGGTCTCCGCGGTGGTTTCGGTGGCCTCGGCAGACTGCGTATTTGTTGCCCCCGTCGGCTTGTCGCCGCCCGAATTGCCGGTGAAGGCGGGGATCAGCCAAGCGGCCAGGCCGATGAGCGCAGCGAGCGCGATGATCGCGACCAGCGGGATCACCCACGGGCTGCGCTTGCGCTCCTGGTCCTCATGGTATTCCTGGACGTCGGCATCCTCGTCGTCGAAGCCATCATCCGCACCGGAGCCGGCGCTTGAAACGGTGAATTCGTCCTGCGCCGGGCCGACCGGGGCCACCACGGTCGGCATGGCGTTGGTCATCGCCGGCGCCGAATCCGCCGGGGAGAAGGCCTGGGTGGCGTCGTCCTCGAGGTTCAGCGCCTGGGTGGCGTCCTCGGCCACGCCGGCGGCCAGAATGCCGGGCACCGCCAGCGCGGCGGTGTTGGTGTCTCCGGCGCGCAGGGCGTCGGCCGCCTGGGCCAGCGCCGTGGCGTTCTCCGGGCGGTCCGCGGGGTTCTTGGCCAGCATCGACATGATCAGCTGGCGCACCGGGGCCGGAATGGTTTCCGGCAGCGGTGGCGGCGCATCGTTGACCTGTGCCAGGGCGATGGCGATCTGCGATTCGCCGGTAAACGGCCGGCGGCCGGCCAGGCATTCGTAGCCGATGACGCCCAGGGCGTAGATGTCCGAGCTGCCGGTGGCGTTCTGCCCGGTGGCCTGCTCCGGAGCCAGATACTGGGCGGTGCCCATGACCTGTCCGGTGGCGGTCAGCGGGACCTGGTCGGCCAGGCGGGCGATGCCGAAGTCGGTGATCTTCACGGTCCCCGAGGGCATGACCAGGATGTTGCCTGGCTTCACGTCGCGGTGCACCAGCCCGTGCTCGTGCGCGGCGGCCAGTGCCCGGGCGGTCTGGGCAATCAGCGACAGCGTACGGTCCACGTCGAGCTTGCGCTCGCGTTCGATGATGGTCGACAGCGGCGGGCCTGGAACAAGCTCCATGACCAGGTAGGCCGAGCCGTCCTCCTCGCCGTAGTCGAAGACGCCGGCGATGCCGGAGTGGTTCAGCAGCGCGGTGTGCCGGGCTTCGACACGGAAGCGGGTCAGGAACGACTCGTTGTTCGTATATTCCTCTTTGAGGATCTTGATCGCCACAAGGCGCCCAAGGACCTGGTCCCGTGCTTTCCATACTTCGCCCATGCCGCCGATTGCAATGCGATCGGTCAACTTGTAACGCCCGCCCAAGGTGGTGCCGGTTATTGGCCTCACTTGTTGAACACCGCCTCTACCATCTTCTTCATGATTGCCCCGGCCGTGTTATGGCCAGTGTTGTAGTCTACTTGCTGGATTGTCACCGTGATGGCGACCTGCGGATCGTCCGCCGGCGCGAAGCCGGTGATCCAGGAGTTCACGATCGGCACGCCATTTTCGTTCCTGACCTGGGCCGTGCCGGTCTTGGCGCGGAGGTCGACTCCCGGAACCGCCGCATTCATGGCGGTGCCCGACTGCACCGGCCCCTTCATCAGGGACTTCAGGTCAGCCGCGACCTCGGGAGTCGTCGCCGTGGAGAACTTCTCCGGCTTCGGCTCCTCGATGACCCGCAGGTCCGGCGCGGTGACCTTCTTGACCATGTTCGGCTTCATGATGACCCCGTCGTTCGCGATGGCCATGGCGGCCATGTTCATCTGCAGCGGGGTGACCTTGTTGTTGTACTGGCCGATGGCCATCTGCGCCAGCTGCGCGGCGGTGATGTCCTTGGTCGGGAACTGGCTCGGGGTGACCGACTGCGGGATATCCAGCTGCTGGCCGAAGCCGAAGCGCTCGGTCACGTCCGCGAACTTCTCAATCCCCAGCTTCTGGCTGATTTCCATGTACGGGGTGTTGCAGCTCTGCGCGAAGATGAACTCCAAGGTCGCCTCGGAACGGCGCCCGCAGATGCCCTCGTAGAAGTTGTTCATCTTGTCCTTGGATCCCGGGTAGTTCACCGACGCGGGGTTCTTGATCACGGTGTTCATGTCGTAATCGTCTGACTCGAGCGCGGCGACCGTGCTGAGGATCTTGAACGAGGACCCGGGGGAGACCAGGTCGCCGATCGCCGGGTTGACGTACGGGCTCAAACCGTCGATCTCGCTGATCTTTTTCATGTTCTTCGCTGCCTCGGAGGTCGAGTGGACCGCCAGGTCGTTGGTGTCGAAGGTCGGCTTGGAGACCATGCTCAGGATTTCGCCGGTCTTCGGGTCGGTGACCACCACGCTGGCGCGCAGGCCGTCAGGGATCGCATCATAGGCGGCCTGCTGCAGCTTGCCGTCGATGGTCAGCTCCACCGAGGCACCCTCGGCCTTCTGGCCGGTGAACATGCCGGCAAGACGGTCGAAGAGCAGGTCGGAACTCGAGCCGGTCAGCCAGTCGTTGAGTTCCGACTCCAGCTGGGTGGTGCCGTTGGCCAGCGAGTAGTAGCCGGTCAAATGCGCATACAGCTCGGGATCGGTGTACTTGCGCTGGAAGTTGAACTGGCCATCGTCGGTTTCCACGGATTCGGCGATCGGCTTGCCGTCCACCAGGATCGCGCCGCGCGGAAGATCGAACTCGCGGAACAGCTGCCGCTTGTTCAGGGCATTGTCGTTGAGGGTTTCGGCGTTGAAGAACTGGATGTAGCTCAACGCACCGAGGCAGATGACGAACATCGCCGTCAGGGCCACCCATACGTGCTTGATTGCCTGATTCACTGATTGGTCACCGCCTTCCGGTCCTTGAGCCTGCTGGTGGTGGGAGTTGCGATTTCATCGGTAGGTCCTACGGAGCCGCTCATGGGGCGGCGTGCATTGTGTGAGATGAGCAGGAGCAGGGCGATGATGATCCAGTTGGCCAGCAGCGACGAGCCGCCGGCGGCCATGAACGGAGTAGCCAGGCCGGTCAGCGGAATGAGCCGGGTGACGCCGCCGATGATGACGACGCACTGCAGCCCCAGGGTGAAGGCCAGGCCGCTGGCCAGCAGCTTGCCGAAGGTGTCGCGGGCGCCCAGCGCGGCGCGCAGGCCACGCGAGACCAGCAGCATGAACAGCAGGATGATCGCGGTGACGCCGATCAGGCCGATCTCCTCGCCGAAGGAGGCGATGATCATGTCCGAATTGGCCAGCGGGACGCGGTACGGTGAACCGCCGCCGAGACCCGTGCCGAACAGGCCGCCGTCGGCCATGCCGAACAGGCCTTCGACGATCTGCGCGCTGCCGCCCCGGGCCTGGTAGATCTCCGGATCGAAGGCGTTGAGCCAGACATTGACGCGGCGTTCGACATGGCCCATGGTCAGCGCGGCGAAGACGCCGCCGACGGCCACCATCAGCAGGCCGATGATCACCCAGGAGATACGGGCCGTGGCCACGTAGATCATCAGGATGAACAAGCCGAAGAACAGGATTGCCGAACCGAGGTCCCGCTGCACCACCAGCACGCCGATGGACAGCAGCCAGGCGATGATCATCGGAGCCATGTCGCGCATGCGCGGAAGCTGCAGCGGGCCGAACTTGCGGCCCGCCATCAGGATCAGGTCGCGGTTCGAAGAAAGGTACCCGGCGAAGAAGATCGACAGGGTGATCTTCGCCAGCTCGCCGGGCTGCAGCGAGAACGGGCCGACATGGATCCAGATGCGCGCGCCGTTGATCGTGGCGCCCAGACCCGGAATCAGCGGAAGCAGCAGCAGGACGATGGATGCCAGCAGGGCGATATATGTGAAGCGCCGCAGGACGCGGTGGTCCTTCACGGCCCAGAGCACCAGGGCGGCAACCAGGATGGCGATGGCCGTCCACATCAGCTGCCGGCTGGACTGGGATGTGCCTTTGGCGAGGTCAATGCGGTGGATCATTGCCAAGCCCAGGGAGTTCAGCGCCACGGTGATCGGAAGTATTACCGGATCGGCATACTTGGCGAAAATGCGCAGCAGCACGTGGATGACCAGGGCCAAGGCACCCATGATCCCCATCTGGATCAGGAAATTCTTGCTGTCGTTGTCCTCGGTGGCGCTGCCGACCAGGAAGAAGGCGGCACCGCCCACGCATAGGGCCAGAAGCAGCAGCAGGAGCTCGAGATTGCGCCGAGGCACCGGTGCGGTTTGCACTTCGGTCATTGCATGATCTCCTGACAGTAGGCCGGCAGCGGCGATTGCGTTGATTGGTTGTTCGAGCTGCCCGGAACCTGCACCGGGCAATTCTGCTTCGCGGTGACCAGCAGCTCCTGGATGATGGACTGGGCATGTTCCCGGCTGTCGGCCGGAATGGTGGATTCAACGCGCTGGCGCGAGTACTCGGGCAGGGCCTCGAGCGGGACCGAGCTGACGGTGTCGATTTCCGAGAGGGAAATCGGGCCGAGCTCCTGGGGCACGCCCTTGTAAATGGCGACCTTTCCGTCCACCGGGCCGACGAAGTACTGGGTCTGCGTCCACATGTAACCCCAAGCGCCGAGGATGACCACCAGCACGGCGGTCAGGGTCAGCAGGATCGGCATCAGCCAGCGGCGATGCGGAAGGGAATCTTCGATGGGATCCAGCACGTCCCGGGCTGCGGGGGAGCGGTGAGTGAGCAATGCCGCAGCGCGGCGTTCTCCGGTGTGCTGCGTGACAACCGGGATCTGCCCGGTCTGCGTGGCCAGCTGGGCGGAGCCCACCAGCAGATGCGGGCGTTGGGAGATCTCGTGGCGAAGCAACGAGGCGCTGGCTTCGACATCCCCCTCTGCGGCGATGGCCAGCTGGCCGGTATCCGGAGCCGGTTCAAGCCTTGCCGGTTCATCGCTGCCGGGAGCCTGGTCTTCCACGATCTCGAACATCACCACGGTGACGTTGTCCGGAGCGCCGTTCTTCAGCGTGATGGCGACCAGGTCGTTGACGGCTTGGTCCATGTCGGGGGTTGAACGGATGATCTCTTCGATGACCGGAACGGCCACCGCATCGGTCAGGCCGTCCGAGCAGAGCATCCAGCGTTCGCCCACGCTTGCCTCGAGCTGCTGGACGTCGAGCTCGGGGGAAGCGTCCGAATCACCCAGCACGCGCAGGAGCACGTTCTTATGGGGGTGGATTTCCGCTTCCGCGCGGCTGATGCGCCCCTCGTCAACGAGGCGCTGGACGAAGGTGTGATCGGTGCTGATCTGCTCGAAGACACCATTTTTCAGGCGGTAGGCGCGTGAGTCGCCGATGTGCGCCATGTGCAGGGTCGTTCCGGACAGGAGCAGCGAGGTGACTGTGGTGCCCATCCCGGAAAGCTTGGGGTTGGCGCCGACCAGTTCGTTCAAGACGAGGTTGGCGGCCTGGATTTCATCGGGCAGTGCATTGCGTGGATCGGCAGTGACGGCGCGGTCCAGGTGCACCAGATCCAGCACGGTGGAGGCCGAGGCGACATCGCCGCCTACATGGCCACCCATGCCGTCGGCCAGGACCGCGAGGTGCTCTCCGACATAGGCGGAGTCGTCATTTTTCTTGCGGATTCGTCCGACGTCGGACTTGGCGGCAAATTTAAGCTTCAAAGCCATAGGCTAAGCCTTCAATTCCAGGACAGTCTTCCCGATGCGGATACGCTGCCCCGGCTCAACTGCCTGGGCGCGGGTCAGCTGGCTGTCTCCTACGAAGGTTCCGTTGGTGGAACCGAGGTCTTCAATGAACCAGCGCGAGCCCTGCGGGAACAGGCGGGCATGGCGTCCCGAGGCGTAGTCGTCTTCCAGGACCACAGTGGCATCCTGGGCGCGACCGAAGAGGATCGGCTGACCCTGCAGGGTGATGGTGCGCCCGGCCAGGGGACCCTCGAGGATCTGCAGTGAGCTTGCGGCCTTGCGGGTGGTCGGCTCCGGTTCTGCCAGCTCGGGGTTCTTCTTGAGGGCCCGAGCGCTGGGCTTTCCGGTGCGGGAACGCGAACCAATGGCCAGGTCGCGGCGCATCGACCCGACCACGCTGAGAACAAGCAGCCATATCAGGACAAGGAAGCCCAGACGGAGCAGGCTCAGAACGAGGTCATTCATGCATGGTCTCCGTTGTTCGTGGTAATCAGTCGGAAGACGATCTTCGTCTGTCCGATATTGATGATTGAACCGTCAAATATACGGGTTTCAGTGGAAATTTTCTTTCCATCGACGTAGGTTCCGTTGGTGGAACCGAGATCGGAAACGACATAGATGTTCTGCCCTCGGGTTTCCACGCGCACGTGCTGGCGCGAAACTCCGGAGTCGTCCACCGGGATGTCGGTGCTGGCCGAGCGGCCGAGAACGATTGAGTGATGGTGCAACGCGAAGCGCTGGCCGTCGACTTCCAAAATCGCCTGCTTGGGGATGGAAGGGGCCGTCGGCTGCGGCTTCGGCCGGCTGGTCGGGCGCGGCTGGGCGGTGGTCTTCGGCGCGGCGGAATCAGGGGGGACCGCAGCGGCGCCTGAGGGTTTGGGTGCGGGTTCGCGAACTGGTGCGGAGGCGGCCGGCTTGGAGCTGGCGTCCTTGATGGATCCGTTGATCTCCATTTCGCCGACCTTGAAGCTCGGATCGGAGACGAAGTGGATCATGATGTCGCTCTGCACCGAGTAGCCCTGGGTGCTTGCGTGTTCCGCAGTGACCTTGGCCAGCTCGTTGACTACGGATGAACCCCATCCCTTGGCGGTCTCGAAGTCCTTCTCGCTCAAGGAGACGACAAAGTCGTTCGGCGCCAGGCTGCGGCCCTCGCTGATTGGCAGGATGCCGCGATCCATCTCATTGCGCAGGGCCGTGGTCAGCTCCACGGGTTTGACCTCGCTGGTGCTGGTGCCTCGGAAGAAGCTGGTGACGACCTTTTCCAAGCCTCGTTCGACCTTGTCGAGAAAGCCCATTACTCGCGCTCCTTCCTACCTTTTTGGATGTCTGTTGAGTCCCGAGCCAAGTAGCCATTTCGGCCGGAACACGGAACTTCATTGTCGATCTTACTGTTTTCAGCTGTGCAATTGCCGGAAATTTGCTGGCGGACACATGGCGCAATAAGCCAACGATATAAGTGCCAAAAAGGTTGCAAATGTGTTGCTGACCACAAAGTACCGTTTCGATTAGGTGATCGGGAAAAGTGTGTGTAAGCTAATTCTTGTTGCCGAGACAGTGGGCGGCAAAAAAGTGAATATGCGCGAGTGGCGGAATTGGTAGACGCGCTGGCTTCAGGTGCCAGTGATCGCAAGGTCGTGGGGGTTCAAGTCCCCCCTCGCGCACAGAATGGATAACCTCCGGGTCAAGATTTAGATCTTGAACCGGAGGTTATTTCTTTTCCGAAAGCATTGTATTTCGCGGCCCGCCGCCGTCGGAAAAAACACGTTGTCGGGTCGCGGAGATCTCACTCGAATCAAACTACCCCGACCGCCGCCGCGTGTCGGACATCAAGATCCCCGGCGCTGCCCGCCGGTGGTGCCGCCACCGCTCCAGCGCAACAACCGCATAGGCGATGGCAGTTATGGCTGCGGCAAAACCGGCGACGTATCCCACGACAGGTCCATAGCCGCCTTGCAGGTGTGGTCGAGGAACGGGTACGGGTACCACCACGGGACTCCGGTGGCCGGGGCCGTCACGAACGGAGCGCGGATCAAGGTGTATCCGAGCCAGGCCAGCGGAAATATCAGCACCAAAGCCACCGATTTCCCGGGGAGCGTGCGGGGCCAGGGGCCGCAAAGCGCGTGGAGAAGCATGAAGGCCGGCCCCAACAGGTGCAAGACCTCGTTCGACCACGGCACGGTGGTTCCCTGATCCAGCGCGATGGACCTGAGTAGCAGGTTGTAGACCACGCCGGTGGCGATCATATAGGTCGTTGCGCAGGCTAGCAGGATGGCTAGCCAGGCGGCTTCCTGCGGCTTCGAGCGCGGTCTGGTCATCCACCATGCGGCAAGCAGCAGCACCACGGCGCAGAAGATATTGGACAGGATCGTGAAGTAGCTGAAGAAGTTGGCCATCGTGGTGGGCAAGTCCCGCCCGAGGCCTACGGTCCTTTCAACGGTCGCCCGGGCCTGGGCCGCGACCGCCGCGAGGATCAGCAGACCCATCGCGCCCTGCACGGCGGCCCAGGCCTGCCGCGCAGCATCTGTTGGTTCGGTCGCGCTCATGGGGCCACCCGCTCGATCCGGCCAAGGAGAAGTCATCTGATATTGCGGAGTTTACCAATTCGGGGACGTTCCGGTCACGTGCCCGGTGGCATAAAATCGGACTCGGAAAACCAATGAAGGGACAGGTCGATGGGTGCCAAGGGCGAAGCATTTGAACTAACCGGGACGGTGCGCATGATCGCCGACCGGCGGATCGTCGTCTTCGACCAGGAATCCAGTGACCGACTGCCCAGCCGTGGCCAGGTCGCGGTGGAGCTGGTCTTCGCCGGCAAATCGTCCACCGTCGTGCTCGACCCGGACGGGCGCAGGGGGCATTGGTTGTCCATCGACGGCAGCGGGCCGGTGGATATCGAGGCCGAAAGCGGTTCGTCCCTGGCTTTTACCGCCCAACTCAGCGGCTCCTGGCCGGAGACCGAGGTGCCGATGGATCTTTCCGCGGCGCTGAAGGGCACCCCGGAGCTGGATGGGACCTGGGCAGGGCTGACACCGATGGCACGCTGGGAATGGGTGCGCTGGGTCGGAGCGACCAAGAATCCGCAGACCCGGAAGCGCCGCGTGGAAGTCAGCATCTCCAAGCTGCTGGACGGCAAGCGCCGCCCCTGCTGCTTCGACCTGTCTTCCTGCACCGACCCCGAGGTTGCCAGGAGCGGCAAGCTGATTGGCTAGGACGGAACGTGCGGCACGACCCTGAACAGGTAGTAGCTGTCGATCTCCGGCTCGGCGTCGAAAATCAGCCCCAGCACGCCGCTGCTCATGACCACCATGCCCACCACCACCAACAGTGCCACGACAGCCGTGGCAACGGTGAAGAACTTCGAATTCCGCACGCCTAGAGCCCTCCGTCGGCGGTCGTGGACCCGCGGACCACAAGGGAGCTCGGAAGCAGCGACTGCAGCGACTGCGGCGTCTGGCCGTCGATCAGCTCGCGCAACTTGAGCGCGGCCTGCCGGCCGACCTCGGTGGCATGGAGCTGGACGCTGGTGATCGACGGGTTCGAGGTGGCCGAGTACGGCAGGTCGTCGAATCCGGCGACGGCAAGGCGGTGGGGGATCCGGATGCCCAGATGCCGCGCCGCGTGCAGCACGCCGAAGGCCTGGGTGTCGGTGGCGCAGGCCAGTGCGGTCACCCCGTTGGCCTCCCAAGCGGGCCAGTTGCGGCTGAATTCGTCGGAGGCCGAGCTGACGTCGATCATCGAGCTTGCCACATTGCCCGGCAGGACCTCGATGCCGTAGCGCTCGGCCGCTTCGAGGAACGCCTGGCGGCGAACCATCAGGGTGTCGGTGCCGGTGCTGCCGTCCAGATAGGCGGCCCTGGTGTGCCCCAAGCCGGAGAAATGGGCCACGACGGCCTCGGCGCCCTGCGCCACATCCATGTTCACCGCGGGAATCGAAGGGTCGATGCCCGGCGCGTCCAGTGCCACCAGCGGAAGCGGTCCGGCCAAGTCCTCGAGGAACGCCTTGGTCGGCGCGTGAACCAGCAGCCCCGCCGGGCGCAGGCCCAGCAGGCGCCGGGTCTCGGTCGCGCTGGGGGAGAGGCCGGCATCGGTCACCGACAGCAGCAGCTGGTAGTCGTTGCCCAGCACCGAACGCACGCCGGCGATCACCTTGGCGAAAAACGGGTTGGAGATATCGGGCGCCACCAGGATGACCAGCGAGCTGACACCCTTGGCCAGCGAGCTGCCGATGCCGTCCACGAAGTAGCCGAGCTCGCGGATCGCCTCCCGGACGCGTTCCTCGTTGTGCTTTGATACGCGGCCGGCGGATTTGCCGTTGGCTACCAGCGACACGGTGGCTGTCGACACCCCGGCGTGCTCGGCGACCATTGCAGCGGTCACGCGGCGCGGCGGCTGCTTGCCCGCAGTTTTTTCCCCAATGTTCATGGATCCATACTAGTGCGGATTCTGTGCTGCGACGGGCAATAGTTAAGCGTTTGACGATCATCGTTGTTGCCGGGAGAATCAAGGAAGAACCCGTAATCCATGCCGACGGCTCCCGCCCGGCGCCCAAAGGACAGCACACCATGACTCATGAGGCACCTGCCCCTCGCAAGATCATCCTCGACTGCGACCCCGGCCATGACGATGCTGTCGCGATGCTTCTGGCCCACGGCAGCCCGCTGATCGACCTGCTGGCGGTCACCACCGTGGCGGGCAACCAGACCTTGGACAAGGTCACCGCCAATGCGCTCGCCGTGGGAACCATCGCCGGAATCACCGGCGTCCCGTTCGCGGCGGGCTGCGCCCGCCCCTTGGTGCGCGACATTGAAACTGCGGGCGACGTGCACGGGGACTCGGGCATGGACGGCCCCTCCCAGCCCGAACCGAACATCGAACTCGATCCGCGCCACGCCGTGGACCTGATCATCGACACGATCATGGCCCACGAGCCCGGCGAAGTCACCCTGGTGCCCACCGGGGCCCTGACCAATATCGCACTGGCCGTGCGCAAGGAACCGCGCATCGTCCAGCGCGTGCGCGAAGTGGTGCTCATGGGCGGCGGCTACCACGTCGGCAACTGGAGCGCCGTGGCGGAGTTCAACATCAAGATCGACCCGGAGGCCGCGCATATCGTTTTCAACGAGCCGTGGCCAGTGGTCATGGTGGGCCTGGACCTGACCCACCAGGCGCTGGCCACCGAGCAGGTGGTCGAGCGCATCGAGCAGATCGGGACCGGTCCGGCCCGCTTCGTACGCGAGCTGATGGATTTCTTCGCCCAGGCCTACCGCGACAACCAAGGGTTCGACGCGCCTCCGGTGCACGACCCGTGCGCCGTGGCCTATGTGATCGATCCCAATGTCGTGCGGACCGTCAAGGCCCCGGTCAGCGTGGAGCTGCGCGGCGATCTCACCCTGGGCATGACCGTCGTGGATTTCCGCGCCCCGGCGGCTGACGACTGCCATACCTCCGTGGCGGTCGACCTGGACCACGCCGGATTCTGGAATCTGGTCATCGACGCGCTCGAGCGCATCGGGGATGTCGAGCTTCCGCAGCCCGCCTCCCGCTGACGCTGCGGGGGCTTTGCGCGGCCAATCGGCGGAGCATATCAGTAACAGCCGACACACTGGTGATTCACTGATATGTGACTAGGGTCAATGCAATTTCTGCCATCCGTTTCATAGACTGATTTCAAAGCGATATTCATTGAAACGAAGGTTGTGAGATGGCAGTCCGAACCCCGCACCAAAACGTAGCATTTGAATCCTTCGGCACCCAGGCGCATGGATACCTTGCCCTTCCGGAATCCGGCAAGGGCCCCGGGGTCATCGTCATCCAGGAATGGTGGGGCCTGACCGACCACATTCGCGACGTCGCAGACCGCCTGGCCGCCCGGGGCTTCGTGGCGCTGGCTCCGGACCTCTTCGGCGGAAGCATCACCCACGACGGCGAGGAAGCCGGGCGCATGATGTCCGAGCTTCCGGAGGAAAAGGGCGCCGAACTGCTGGCTGGCGCAGTCGACTTCCTGCTGGCCAGCGACAACGTCACGAGCGAAAAGCTCGGAGCCATCGGTTTCTGCATGGGCGGCGGGTTCGTCCTGCAACTGGCGGCGCAGCAGGGCGAGAAGATCGCGGCGGCCGTGCCGTTCTACGGCGTCGGCCAGGGAGTGCCCAACGACTTCAGCGGCGTGAGCGCCGCGGTCCAGGGCCACTACGCGAACTTCGACGACTTCTACCCGGTCGACCAGGCGCGTGAACAGGAACGGCAGATCCGCCGCGAATCCGGGTCGGAAGTCACCTACTTCTACTACGACGGCAAACACGCCTTCCACAACGACGAAAATCCGGCCGGAAACTATGATCCGGCCCTGGCTGGCGCCGCCTGGGAGCGCGCCGTGGATTTCTTGCAGGAAAAAGTCGCCTAGAACCCATAAAGTGGTATTCATCACAGCAAGCAGCATCACTACATAAGAGGAGAAAATATGTCTGAGACCATTATTGTCGGCGTTGACGGTTCCGAAACTGCGCTGCGCGCCGCGCGCCGCGCCGCCAACCTGGCCGTCAAGCTGGACGCCGAACTGGTCGTCGTCACCGCGCACGCTTCGGACAATACCGAGGTCGTCTCCATCGGATCCGACACCTGGATCCTGGATGACGCCGAGCAGGCCCGCAAGCTGGCCCAGCGCGTTGCCAACGACGTCCAGAGCGCGGTTCCGGGCGTGAACATTACCGCGGCGGCAGGCCACGGCAAGCCGGGCGACGTCCTGATCTCCGAGGCCGAGGGCCGCAATGCGTCGATGATCGTTGTCGGCAACGTGGGCATGAAGGGTCTGGGCCGCGTGCTCGGCTCCGTCGCCTCCTCGGTGGCCCACTCGGCTCCATGCGATGTGCTGGTCGTCAAGACCGACAAGTAAGCAGCAGACTTCACCCGCTGGCGGGCTCCGGAGCATTCCGGAGCCCGCCAGCGGCGATTAACCGCAATGCCGTGGGCGAAAGACAGTAGGCTTTAACCGTGCAAAAACTTCGAGTTTCCTACGTTGCAGGCGTCACCCCGGGCAAGTGGATGGACCGTTTCGTCGAACGCTACCCGGAAGTCCAACTCGTGGCAGCGCGCCACGACGACGGCGACATCCTCCAATTGCTGGCCGAGGATGCGGCGGACGCGGTGTTCGTGCGCTACCGCGGGGACTCGCCCAAGGACGCAACCCGCCACGTCATCCCGCTGTACGAGGAGTTGGAGGTGGTCTGCGCGGCCAAGGACCACGACGTGGAGTACTACGAGGAGTCCATCCCGGCGTCGGTCGTGGAATCCTTCCCGCAGCTGGATTTGGCCGACTACCCCGAGGGCGTCGGCGGCATTCCCACCGCCATGGAAGTGGTCGCCTCCGGCGCCCAGGTGGCCCGCGTGCCGCAGAGCATCGCCCGGCTCTTCCACCGCAAGGACGTCATCTACCGCCTCATCGAAGACGGCAACCCGACCCGGATCGGCATCGCCTGGCCTGCGGCGATGGAAGACACGACCCTGGTGGATGAATTCATCGGCATCGTGCGCGGACGCAGCGCCAGCTCCTCGCGCCAAGCCTCGGTGCGCCAGGACGAGCAGCAGGCGAAGCAGGCCAACGACAAACTGAAGGCCAAAGCCAAGGCCAAGGCGCAGGAAGCCGCCAAGAAGGCAAAACAGCAGGCCAAGAGCAAAGCCCGCGCTGCAGGTTCCAAGCCGCGCAAGCGCCGATAGGCACCGGCGCAATCTCCTAGGACGTGATCCGCAACTCATGAGAGAGTTTGGGTATGAAGCAATTCGATACC
Source organism: Glutamicibacter protophormiae (assembly GCF_014647495.1). Taxonomy (GTDB): domain Bacteria; phylum Actinomycetota; class Actinomycetes; order Actinomycetales; family Micrococcaceae; genus Glutamicibacter; species Glutamicibacter protophormiae. Next base: position 29,689 of record NZ_BMPH01000013.1, on the reverse strand, counting down.
CTCACCCTGTCCGTCCAGGACCATGCCCTGATCCTCACCATCGACCAGCCCAAGAGCCTGAACGCGCTGGCCCGCGAGGTCGTCAACGACCTCGAGGCATTCCTCGACTGGTTTGAAACCACCGGCTACGAGTACCGCGGGCTGGTCGTCACCGGCGCGGGGGAGAAGTCCTTCGTCGCCGGCGCGAATATCGTGCAGATGAACTCCATGGACGAGGCGACCTTCCTGGCTTACGCCCGCCAGATGCACGTGGTCACCGAGCGCTTTGAATCCCTGCAGGTTCCGGTCATCGCCGCGGTCAACGGATTCGCCCTGGGCGGCGGCTGCGAACTCGCGCTGGCCTGCGACTTCATCTACGCGTCCGAGCGCGCAAGCTTCGGCCAGCCGGAGGTCAACCTGGGCCTGGTCCCGGGGTTCGGCGGCTCGGTGCGCCTGCCGCAGCGCGTGGGACGCGCCATGGCCCGCGAACTGATCTTCACCGGACGGCGCATCAAGGCCGACGAGGCGCTGCGCATCGGCCTGGCCAACCGCGTCACCGCACCGGACGAACTGCTTTCCGCCGCGGTGGCGACCATTGCGGAAATCGCCGCAGTGTCGCCGACCGCAGTGGCCATCGCCAAGCGCGCCATGGTGCAGATGGACGGGCTGGACACCCATGATGCCCTGGCCAAGGAAGCCGACGCGTTCATGAGCGCCTTCCACACCGAGGACTCGGTGGAAGGCCGGGCCGCCTTCGTCGAAAAGCGCACGGCGGAATTCCCGGGCAAATAGCCATGCACTACGGCGCCCATCCCGACCAGTGGCTCGAGTACTACGAGCCCGAGGCCGTCACCGCCCGCGGGGCCGTGATGGTCATCCACGGCGGGTACTGGCGCGAAAAATACACCGCCAGCCTGGGCGCTCCGCTGGCCGCGGACCTGGCCGCACGCGGTATTCCGGCCTACAACCTGGAATACCGCCGCGGCCCGGGCAGTGCCGCGCGGATGCTGGCCGACGCCAAGCTGGCCGTGGGGCTCATCAAGGAAGCCGGCCCCATCACGGTCATCGGGCATTCGGCCGGCGGGCAGCTGGGCTGCGTGCTCGCCGCCCATGACGAACGCATCACGCAGGTCATCAGCCAGGCCGGGTTGCTGGACCTGGGCCTGGCCCAGGCCCTGGGGCTCAGCGACGGGGCGGTGGACGAGCTGCTCGGCCCGCTGCCGCGCGCCTCCTACGACCCGGTGGAACTATGGCCGATGCGCGCCCGTGTCATAATCGTTCATGGACGGGACGACGAAGACGTACCGGTGAAAATCGCGCGGCGCGCTGCCCAGCGGGCCGCGGCCCTGGGGCAGGAGCACACCTTCTCGCTCTTCGAGGGCGACCACTACACCTGGATCGACCCGCACAGCAGCCAATGGGCCGCCTGCATCCGGGCGTTGTCCCCGGCGCACTATTAAAAGGAGCAACATGAACCCGACCGTCATCGGCGAAGCGCTCGTCGATGTCCTGGCCTCAGGCATCGCCCCGGCCCAGGAATTCGTGGGCGGATCTCCGCTGAACGTGGCGGTTTCCCTGGCCCGGCTGGGCTACCCGGGCACCCTGATTTCCCGCTGGGGCGACGACGAGAACGGTCGCAAGATCGAGTCCTACCTGGCCGGCAACGACGTGCGCTACATCGGCGGCAAGGACAGCGAGCCGACCGTGCTGGCCCATGGCATCCTGGACCCGGCCGGCGGCGCCAGCTTCACCTTCAACGCCTACTGGCAGATGCCGAAAATCGGCCCCGAGCTGCCGCAGGACACCGAGCTGGTGCACACCGGCTCCATCGCCACGCTCTTCAGCCCCGACGAGCTGTTGCCGCTGCTCCGCGCGGCCCGCGCCCACGCGACCATCAGCTACGACCCGAACCTGCGCCCCTCGCTGGTCTCCAGCCACGCGCAGACCGTCACCCAGGTGGAGCAGTTCGTTGGACAGGCCGACGTGGTCCGGGTCTCCGGCATCGACCTGAAATGGCTCTACCCCATGCGCTCGGTGCAGGACTCGGCCCGCGCTTGGCTGGCGCTGGGACCGGCGCTGATCGTGGCGACCTCCGGATCGCGCGGCTCCTGGGGCGTGGTGCGCGCCGGCGACACCGCCCATGAATCCCCGGCAGTGGAGGTCGCGGACACCGTGGGCGCCGGCGATACGTTCACCGCGGCGCTGCTGTGCTGGCTGGCCGAGCACGGCACCCTCGGCGCGGCCAACCGCGCCAAGCTGGCGGACCTGCAGGTCGAGCAGCTGGCCCAGGCGCTGGACTTCGCCTCCCGCGCCGCCTCGGTGACGGTGCAGCGCGCCGGGGCCAACCCGCCGCGCCGCGAGGAGCTGTAGATGATCAAGCTGATTGCCTCGGACCTGGACGGAACCATTGTCAACCATGACGGTTCGATCAGCGACCGCACCCGGCAGGCGTTCCTCGCAGCCCGGGACGCGGGCATCCAGATCGTTTTCGTCACCGGACGCCCGTTCCGCTGGCTGACCCCGGTGATCGAATCCTTCGGCGAGATGGGAACCGTCATCTGCTCCAACGGAGCGCTGCTCTACGACCTGGAGCACGACCAGGTCATCTGGTCGCGCACGCTGCCGGTGGAAACCGCCCGGAAGGCCGCGCAGATCATCCTGGACCACGAACCCCACGCCGCCTTCGCGGCGGAAACCACCAAGGGGCTGCATCTGGGCGAGGGCTTCGCCGACCGCCACCACAATTTCGGCATCCAGGCTCCGCTGGACCTGTCCAGCGACACGATCGACGCCGAAGGCATCGTGAAATTCCTGGCGCGCTCACCGCGCATGCCGATGGACGACTTCTACGCCGCGGTCGCCCCGCAGCTGGACAGCCTGCTCTCCGTGACCCACTCCGCCTTCGACGTCTCGCTGCTGGAAATGGCCCACGTGGACATCCACAAGGCAACCACGCTGGACGAGTACTGCCGCCGGCTGGGCATCGGTGCGGAAGAGGTCATGGCCTTCGGCGACATGCCCAACGACATCGAGATGCTGCAGTTCGCCGGCCACGGCTACGCCATGGCGTCCGGGCACCCGCTCACGCTGGCCTCCGCCCGCTATGTCGCCCCGCCGCTGGCAGAGGACGGCGTCGCCCAGGTCATCGAGGCACTGCTGCCATGACCCGCGCCTTCACCCACCGGGGAGTGCGCACCGGGCTGGAGGAGAACACCCTCATCGCCTTCCAGCGGGCGGTGGACCTGGGTGTGGACCACCTCGAATCCGACGTGCATGCTTCCGCGGACGGCACGGTCTACCTGTTCCACGACGAGACCCTGGACCGGGTCACGACCGCGAGCGGACGCTTCAACGACTACTCGGATGCGCAGCTGGCGCAGGTCCGCGCTGGGGGCCAGCCGCTGTGCACCCTCGATATGCTGCTGGACGCCTTCCCGCAGGCCCTGCTGAACCTGGACGTCAAGGACGAGCACGTCATCGGCCCGCTGGCCGAACTCATCGAACGGCGCCAGGCGCACGACTCCATCGCGCTGGCCTCCTTCGACACCAGGCGCAGCGCCGCGGTCGCCGCGCTGCTTTCCAAACCGGTCCGGCGCTCGCCGGGGCAGCGCGACATGGTGCTGATCTGGCTCTGCGCGCACCTCTTCGGACGTGTCCCGCACCGGCTGATCCGTGATTTCTGGGCCGTGCAGGTCCCGCTGAAGCAAGGCGTCATCCCCGTGGCCACAGCCCGCTTCGTGCGCGCGGTGCAGCGCGCCGGCGCGCAGGTGCACGTGTGGGTCGTCAATGACGAGCCGACCATGCGGCTGCTGGCCGCCCGCGGCGTCGACGCCATCATGAGCGATGATGCGGAGCTGCTGGTGAAGGTGCTCGGCGCGCAGGCCTAGGCCAGCGCGAGGGTATCCAGTACCAGCGCGGCGTTCTCCCTGAGCTGCTCGTCGCCGGCGTCCAGCAGCAGGCGCAGCCAGGTTTCGTGCTGCGCGAGCGGGGCCACCAGGCAGGCCGGGGCCACCAGGTCGTAGAGGTCGTCCGGGGTGCCGTAGGCGGAGAACTCGTCCAGGTAGGCCGCCAGCGCGCGCATGACCCGCTCATCCTCCACGCTGCAGTTCCAGGCCTCGGTCATCGACGCCAGCGGTGCGGCCAGCGAGGAGAACGGGTGCGCCCAGTGGGCCGCGCCCAGGTTCAGGATACGTCCGTGCTCGCCGGGTTCGGCCGGGACCACCACCTGCGCCAGGTCGAAGCCGCCGTGCTCAAGGCTCAGCGGCACCGGGCCGGCATGCAGTGCCTGGGCCGCACGGGAGAGCGCGTCCACGTTGGCGACCAGCGCATCGGCGCGGGCCGGGTCAAGGTACAGCGGGTGGGCGGGATCCAGCGAAACATGCAGCATGAGTGCCTGCTCGAACTGCTCGGGCAGGAACTGCGGATCCACCACGGTCACGCCGGCGTTGAAGAAGTCTTCCTCGTGGCCCATGAGCGCCACCTGGAAGGAACCGAGCGAAGCCATCGCCAGTTCCCAGTTCTCCGTCGAATGGCCCAGGTCGATCATGGTATGCCCGAAGTCCGGGCTGAGCATGTACCCGGCCATGCGGTCGATTGCCAACGGCATGACCACGCGGTCCGGCAGCAGTTCGCCGGCCTTCACTGTCGCGGCCGCCTCGGCGGCCAGCCCCGGGGCATTGGCGCTGAAGATCAGGTCGGCGGCGTCGGTTTGCACCAGCGCCGAGATCTGATGCAGGCTGGCAGGCCAAAAATCCGGGCCGCCAACCCGAGAAATCTTGTAGGCGCTGCACGCCTGGTCGATCCATTCGGCGGCCGCTTCACGCCAGTCATCGCTATTCCACACATCTATCCACTGAGCCACATTCTTAATCGTAGTATGCCGGGTCAAGTGCGCAATGAGTTGCTACGGTAGGAATCACGGCCAGTACTTTGCCCCTCTTTCGAAGGATTTCGAGCGTGAACGCTTTTCGACCCAGCTACAGGCACCGTGATTACAAAGCCGTCCTCTTCGACCTGGATGGGGTCCTGACGCCGACGGCGCTGCTGCACCGCTCGGCGTGGCATGAACTTTTCAGCGGCTACCTCGCAGCCGAACACCCCGATCTGGCTCCCTACACCGAAGCGGACTATTTCCGCCTGCTCGATGGCCGCCCCCGCTACGACGGGGTTGCAGCGCTGCTCGGCTCGCGCGGCATCGACTTGCCCTGGGGCATCCCGGACGACGCGCCGGGCTACGGCAGCATCTGCGCCCTGGGCAACATGAAGAACAGCGTGTTCACCGCCGTGCTGGAACGTGACGGCATCGAACCCTACGCCGGCTCCCTGGCCTACTTGCGGCAGGTGCTCGCCGCGGGTCTGGACGTAGCGGTGGTCTCCTCCTCGCGCAACGCCAAAGCCGTGCTGGCCGGATCCGGCCTTGGGGAACTGATCCCGGTGGTCATGGGCGGCACCGAGGCCGCCGCCCGCCAACTGGCCGGAAAGCCCGAGCCGGACACCTTCCTGGCCGCCGCCCGCGATCTGGGCTGGCGCCCGGAAGAATGCGTGGTCATCGAGGACGCCTCCAGCGGGGTCTGCGCGGCCCGGAACGGCGGCTTCATGGTGGTCGGCGTGGCCCGCGAGGACAACGAAGCCGACCTGATGGCCTCCGGCGCGCACTTCGTGGTGGGCGACTTGTCCGAACTGGTCTCGGAGGAGGCCGCCGACGCCTGGGAGTACGATCCGTGGTCCATCTCCCGCGACGCCGGGCGCGACGAGACCGGCGCCCAGGACACCGTGTTCTCGCTGGGCAACGGATTCCTGGGCTGCCGCTCCGCGCAGATCGGGCTGGGTGAGCAGGTCGGCGGGACCTTCATCAACGGGCTGCATGAGACTTGGCAGATCCGCCATGCGGAGGGCGCCTTCGGCCTGGCCGAAACAGGCCAGACCATGATCAGCGCCCCGGATTTCCGGACCCTGCGCGTGTTCATCAACGATGAGGCGCTGGAAATAGGCCGCACCGAAATGCTGCGCGACGACCTGCGTCTGGACTTCCGCGACGGCGCGCTGCTGGCCACCACGGTCTGGCGCACCGCGGAGGGCCACCGGGTCGCGGTCACCGCCCGCACCATGATCTCCTTCTCCGACCGGCACCTGGCTCTGCAGGATCTGCACGTGCGCTTGCTGGACGCCCCGGCCAACGTGATCGTTCAGTCCTCGCTGATCGGCTACCGCTCCCAGCGCCCGGTGGCCTCGCCCGGGGAGCTGGACGGTTCCGGCTCGGCCGCCGACCCGCGCCGTGCCGAAGAGGCCAGCGTGAACCCGCTGGTGCCGGCCGGCCACCGCCGCGACGGGGCCCGCATGGGCATCTCCTACGACGTGGCCGGCTCCGGCATGTCGGTAGCCGCGATGGTGGAGCATCAGGTCACCACCACCGGAGGGGGAACCCCGTTGGTGGACCTCACCCGCACGGTATCGGAGGAACGCGCCGAGGAGGTGGCCACCGCGCGGCTGGATGCCGGGCAGGGGCTTCGCGTGGCGAAATTCGCGGTCTTCCACTGCTCGCGCCGCCACCCGGCGGAGGAAATGCTGCACCGCGCGCACCGCGCGCTGAACCACCTGGTGCCCCGGGGCATCGATGAGCATTTCCGCACCCAGCGCGACTTCATGGCCGCTTACTGGGAACGCAGCGATGTCGTGGTGGACAGCGCTGATAAGGCCTTGCAGCGCAAGATCCGCTGGAACCTGTTCCAGCTGGCCCAGGCATCGGCCCGGGCGGACGGCATGGGGATCAGCGCCAAGGGGGTCAGCGGCAACGGCTACTCCGGGCACTACTTCTGGGACACCGAGATCTACGTCCTGCCTTTTTTGACCTACACCAACCAGCAGTGGGCCCGGAACACGCTGCGCGCCCGCGTGGCCATGATCCCGGCGGCCAAACGCCGGGCGCGGATTATGAACGAGGACGGCCTGCTTTTCCCGTGGCGCACCATCAATGGCGAGGAGGCCAGCGCCTACTACCCGGCGGGCACCGCGCAGTACCATATCAACGCGGATGTGGTGTATTCGCTCAACCGCTACGTCACCGCGGTGGAGGACGACGAGTTCCTGATCGCCGGGGGTGCCGAGATTCTGGTGGGCACCGCGCGCATGTGGTCCTCGCTGGGCTTCTGGCGCGGCGGAGGGGACAGCGAACGCTTCCATATCCACGGCGTCACCGGGCCTGACGAGTACACCGCCGTGGTCAACGACAACCTGTATACGAACGTCATGGCGCGCTTCAACCTGCGCCGCAGCGCGCAGCTGCTGGGCGAATTCGCGCAACGCCATCCCAAGGCGTATGCAGACCTGGCCAAACGCCTGAATCTGCAACCTGAAGAGCTTTCGAGTTGGGAACATGCCGCTTCATGCATACATATTCCGTACTCGGAACGGGTGGGAATCCATCCGCAGGACGAGCATTTCCTGAATCGCGAGGTCTGGGACCTGGAGAACACCGGAGCGGACAAGCGCCCGCTGCTGCTGCACTACCACCCGCTGGTGATCTACCGCTTCCAGGTCATCAAGCAGGCCGATACAGTGCTGGCGCTGTGGCTGCGTTCCAGCGATTTCACCGCGGAGCAGAAGCTCGCCGACTTCAACTACTACGACCCGCTGACCACAGGCGACTCGACGCTGTCCGCCACGGTGCAGTCGATCCTCGCCGCCGAGGTGGGTTACCGGGACCTTGCGTGGGAGTACTTCGAGCATGCGCTGAACGTGGACCTGGAGAACCTGCACGGCAACACGGCCGACGGCGTGCACGTCGCCTCCACCGGTGGGGTCTGGGCCGCGCTGGTCTACGGTTTCGCCGGGCTGCGCGATGACGACGACAGACTCTGCTTCGATCCCCGGCTTCCGGAGGAATGGAACTCCATGAGCTTCGCCCTGGCCTGGCACGGAACCAGCATCCGCATCACGCTGCGCCAGGACTCCATCGACTTCACCCTGCGCGGCCCGCATTCGCGCCCGGTGTGGGTACGCGGAGAGCAGCTGGACCTGCCGGTGGATGAGACCGTCACGGTGAAGCTCGATGGCCAGGGACCGCTGCTCGAAGGGCGCCCGACACTGGAGCACGTGCTCTCGCTGCAGGCTGACGTTGGGGCCGAGGTGCCGATCAAGCCCTGGTGACGGCGGCTACACTGCGCAATAGCCATTAAAAGTCCAAGGAGGCGGGAACTGTTGTGGGTTCCCGCCTACTTGCTTGAGCCATCCAGGCGGCGGCTACAGCGTCATGTCCTCCAGGGTGCGCCCCTTGGTCTCGCGGACCATGAAGGCGACGAAGACCAGGGAGAGCAGGGCGAAGAACGCGTAGATGCCGTAGGCCAGGGCCAGCCCGGCTTCGGCCAGCGCCGGAAAGGTCGTGGAGACCACGAAGTTGGCGATCCACTGGGCGGAAGCGGCCACGCCCAGGGCCAGCGCGCGAATGGAATTCGGGAAGATCTCGCCCAGCAGCACCCACACCGCCGGGCCCCAGGTGGCGCCGAAGCCGATCACGAACAAGTTCGCCGCGACCAGCGCGACCACGCCCCAGGAGCCGGGCAGCGACAGCGCCCCGTCAACGGTCACTGCCTGCGCGAACGCAAGGCTCATCGCGCCCAGCGACAACGTCATGAGCCCGGAGCCGATCATCAGCAGCAGCTTGCGGCCAAGTACATCGATCAGCAGCACGGCCACGATCGTGGCCAACACGTTGATGACCGAGGTGATCAGGGAGATGGTGAAGGAATCGGATTCGGTGAAGCCCACCGACTTCCACAGCGTGGTCGAGTAGTAGAAGATGACGTTGATGCCCACGAACTGCTGGAAGACCGAGAGCAGGATGCCCACCCACACCAGCGGGTGGAACCCGAAGCGGCCCAGCAGGTCCTTGAACTGCTGGCGGCGCTCGACGTGGACCGTGGCGCGGATTTCCTCGATCTTGTCCTCGGTCGACTTGCCCGGCTCCAGTCCCATGTCGCGCGTCAGGACGGTGGCCGCTTCGACGTAGCGCCCGCGCTCCACCAGGTAGCGCGGGGATTCGGGCAGGCGCAGGGCCATCAGTCCGTAGATGACCGCGGGCACGGCCAGCGACAAGTACATCCAGCGCCAGGCCGCCAGCCCGAACAGGCCCACCGCGTCGGCCGAGCCCATCACGAACACCAGCAGCGCGCTGACCAGGAAGGCCACGAAGATGCCCAGCACGATGGCCATCTGCTGCATGGAGCCCAGTCGTCCGCGGTGGCCTGCGGGGGAGATCTCCGCGATGTAGGCCGGGGCGATGACCGATGCGAAGCCCACGCCGATGCCGCCGACGATGCGCCAGATGATCAGGTCGACGGCGCTGAAGCACAGTCCGCAGCCGATGGCGGAGACCAGCAGCAGGCAGGCGGCGATCAGCATGGTGCGCACGCGTCCCACGCGCTCGGAGACCACGCCGGCCACCCAGGCGCCCAGGGCTGCGCCGAGCAGCGCGCAGGACACGGTGAAGCCGACGGTCACCGCGTTGAGCGCGAACTCGTGCTCCACGGAGTCCACCGTGCCGTTCACGATCGAGGAGTCGTAGCCGAAGACGAAACCGCCCAACGCCGCCCCGAGGGCGATGAAAATCAGGCGTGCAGAGATCTTTCCATCAGATGTGGTCGCAGTCATAGTTGCCCATCGTAGCGGAGTGATGGCTCCGCGTCACTTTTTGGAAGGCATCCTTACTATAGGTTTGGCCCGGCGGCTTAAATGGCCGCGGCGGCCGGCTTCCCCGTGGGGATGCCGGCCGCCGCAGCGCTGAAAAAGTGAAAACTAGGCGCTGGTCTGGGACAGGTCGTTCCCGCGCAGCTTCGCCGCGATGCTCATCAGGTGGAAGACCACCAGGGTGGCTATGGTTCCCAGCGCAATGCCGCCCAGCTGGAACTGCCCGAAAGTGATCTCGCTGGTCACCGCGATGGCGATGATCAGGCCGGTTCCCGCGGTCATCAGGTTGATCGGATTGCCGAAGTCCACCTTGGACTCGATCCACAGACGCGCGCCCACGATGCCGATCATGCCGTAGAGCACGATGCCCAGCCCGCCGATCACGCCTTCCGGGATGGTGCCGATCAGCGCACCCACCTTCGGCATGAAGGCCAGGGCCATCGCGGCGATCGCCGCGACCCAGTAGGCGGCCGTGGAGTACACGCGGGAGGCGGCCATGACGCCGATGTTCTCCGCGTAGGTGGTCGTGGCCGAGCCGCCGCCGAATCCCGCCACCATGCTGGCGGCGCCGTCGGCCATCAGCGCGCGGCCATTGAAGGCTGACAGGTCGCGGCCTGTCATCACGCCCACGGTGCGCACATGGCCGATGTTCTCCGCGATCAGCACGAAGACCGCCGGCAGGAACATCAGCGCGGTGTCCAAATGGAAGCTCGGGGTGTTGAAGATCGGCAGGCCGAGCCAGTCGGCATCGGCCAGCCCGGAGAAGTCCACCTGTCCCTGGGCCAGCGCGATCAGGTAGCCGACCACCAGGCCGACCAGGATCGACAACCGTCCCAGCAGCCCCTTGAACAGCACGGTGGCCAGCACCGTGGCGATCACGGTCAGGAAGGTAGTGGCCGGGAAGTCCTGCATCGGCTTGAGTGTGGCGCCGGCCAGGTTGAGTCCGATCAGCGCCACGATGGTGCCCATGACCACCGGCGGCATCAGCGCGTGGATCCAGCCGGTGCCGGTCTTCTGCACCACCACGCCCACCAGGAACAGCAGCGCGCCGGTCATCACGATGCCGCCCAGCGCCGCGGACATGTCGTGGGCCTTGGTGGTGGCCACCACCGGGGCGATCAGCGCAAAGGAGGACCCCAGGTAGCTGGGCACCTTGTTCCGGGTGATCAGCAGGAACAGGATGGTCGCCACACCCGTGAAGAGCAGGGTCGTGGTGACCGGGAACCCGGTGATGGTCGGGACCAGGATGCTGGAGCCGAACATCGCCAGGATGTGCTGCGTGCCGATGGAGATGGTCTGCGGCCAGTGCAGCCGCTCATCCGGGGCAACGACTTCACCGGGGGTGATCGTCTTGCCGTTGCCGTGAATGCTCCAACTCATGCAGTTCCTCCAGACTCTGCGGCCTTAACGCGTTTTAGGCCGTAGAGAATTCTACGCTCTCGGCATGGGCCTGGGCGAAAAAGGCCAGCTCATGTTCCGAAGACCGCAGGAATGCCTGGCGCATCCGTTCGCGCTGCCCGGCATCGGCCAGCATCCAGGCATCACGCACCATCTCGATGGCCTGCGCGGTGGATGCGTCGAATTCCTCCGAGGCGTAGGTCTGCAGCCAGTCGCCGTAGGGATGCCCCTCGTGGTTGGCCGCGGCCAGGCGCTTGCCGATGTCCTGGTACAGCCAGTAGCACGGCAGGATCGCGGCGATCAGCTCCGGATAGCTGGTGTTGCACGAGGCCAGGTGGTTCACGTAGTTCAAGGTGGTGGCCGACGGATTCGCCAGCCCCTCCACCAGGCGGCTGCGGTGCAGCTGCAGCTCGCCCTTCAGGATCTCCCCGGCGCCCCTGGCCCAGAAACGCTGGGAATCCAGCTCCGGGGCCAGCGCGCTGGCCTGCGCGAGCACCTGCGCATAGCGCTGCAGGTACAGCGCGTCCTGCGCCAGGTAGTATTCGAACTTCTCGCGCTCCAGGGTGCCGTCGGCCAGCTGCACGATGAATGCCAGCTCGTCGATGCCCGAGCGCAGCGGAGCGATGTCCTCCCACCACGCGGCCATCGGATCCGCGGCACCGAAGAAGTCGACGAAGTGGTGCACCGGGCCGTGCCCGGAGCCCACCTGCAGCTGATCCGCGGCGCCGATGGCGCGGTCCAGGTACCCTTTGGCCTGCTCCAGCGCCGCGGACCAGTCGCCGGTCGCGGCAAAGCGGGTGGCCAGCGCGCTGGACAAGGTGCAGCCGGTGCCGTGGGTGTTCTTGGTGGCATGGCGCGGGGAGGTGAATTCTGCCAGCACCCCGGCGGCGGAGACCAGCGCGTCCGGGCATTGCGCCCCGGACAGGTGCCCGCCCTTGGCCAGCACCAGCACGTCATGGGCCTCGGCCAGGCGCTGCGCCTGGTCCAGGGCGCCCGACCAGTCCTGCGCGGCGGCAACGCCGAGCAGCGCGCCGAGCTCGGCGGTGTTCGGGGTGATGACCGTGGCGCGGGCCAGCAGCGGGTGCAGCGCGGCGGCGTCTTCCAGCAGAGCATCGCCGCTGGTCGCCACCATGACCGGATCAAGCACCACCGGGACGCTGACGGTATCCAGCCAGGCGGCCACCGCGTCGATGATCTCCTGGTTGGCGAGCATGCCGATCTTCACCGCGTCGATGCGTACATCCGCGCTGATCGCTTCGAGCTGCGCGGTGACGAAGTCCGCGCCGATGGCCTGCACGCCGCTGACCCCGAGGGTATTCTGCGCGGTCAGCGCCGCGATCACCGCCATGCCGTAGCCGCCGTTGGCGGCGATGGTCTTCAGGTCAGCCTGGATGCCGGCGCCGCCGGACGGGTCGGAACCAGCAATGGAAAGGATGTTCACTTCGCCGCCTCCCATGCGGAGACCAGCTGGGCGCTGGCGGCGCGCGGATCAGCGGACTGGCAGACCGGCCGCACCACGGCCAGCCCGGCGCCGCCCCCGGCGCGGATGGCTGCGGCGTCGTCGGCGGTCACCGCGCCGATGGCCACGCAGGGCAGCTCGGTCCACCCGGTGCGCGCCGCGAAGCCGTCCAGGCCCAGCGGGGTGGGGTGGTCCTTCTTGGTCGGGGTGGCGCGCACGGCACCCACCCCCAGATAGTCGATGAACGCGGCATCGCGATTGGCCTGGGCGATCTGCTCCTCGGTGGAGGCGCTCAGCCCGATGATGCCCTCGCCGAGCAACTGGCGGGCCAGATGCACCGGCACATCCTTCTGCCCGATGTGGATGCCGGTCACCGCGGCCCCCGCGGCGCGCGCGGCCAGGAACACGTCGATGCGGTCGTTGACCAGCAGCTCGGCCTTGCCTTCGGTCAGCTTCGCGGCGGCGAGCGTCAGCTCGAAGAACTCGCGCGCGCTTTCCTCCTTGGCGCGCAGCTGGATCCACTGGATCCCGCCGGCCACGGCTGCTTCGATCACCTCAAGGGTGCTGTGCGGGGTGCAGCTGGCGGTGTTGGCCACCAGGTAGGCTCCGAGTTCACGCATGGGTCGTCTCCTCACAGTTCAGGCTCTCAAGTGCGGCGGGCTCGACGGCCGCCAGGGAATCAAGGAAGGCCACGGCAAAGCTGCCCGGCCCGGAGCTGGCGGCCAGCGCCTTTTCGGCGGCCAGGCCGTAGTATCCGTGGGCCGCCACGGCGGCTTCGAACGGGTCCTCGTGCACCGCGAGCATGCCTGCGCATACCGCGCCCAGGGCGCAGCCGCCGCCGGTGATGCGGGTCAGGCCGATGCCGTTGGTGTGCACCAGCACGGTGCGCTGCGCGTCGATGACCGCATCCGCCTCGCCGGAAATCGCGACCACCGAACCGTATTTCACTGCCAGCTCGCGCCCGGCGGCGATGGCTTCCTGCACGCTGTCCAGCGAGTCCACACCTCGGCCGGAGGATTCCCATCCGGCCAGCGCCATGATTTCCGAGGCGTTGCCGCGGATCAGCGTGGGGCGCCGGGCAACGATGCGCTGGGCGAATTCGGTGCGCACCGGCAGCGCACCGACGGCCACCGGGTCAAGCACCCAGGGGGTGCCTGCGGCGCTCGCCGACTCGACGGCTTCTTCCATGGCACGCAGCTGTTCGGTGGTGGGCGTGCCCAGGTTGACCAGCATGGCCGAGGCGACCGCGGCGAACGGCCCGGCTTCCCCGGGCAGGTCCGTCATGGCCGGGGCCGCGCCGGAAGCCAGCAGCACGTTGGCGGTGAAATTGGCAACCACGGTGTTCGTCAGGCAGAACACCAAGGGGGATTGTTCCCGGTAATTGCGGGCAACAATAGGCAGAGTCATGCGACATCCCTCCGCTAGCTTGACCTAGTTCAGGTTCAACGGGTCTCATCTCAGTCGGCTTCTCCGACACCCCGTGTCACTGATCCCGAGGGTACGCAGATAACCGCGCGAGGACAAATCCTAACGCCGCGGCGACCCGGTCCGCAGACGCTGGCCGCTATAGCCTCGGATCTTCGTAACCCCTGCCGCGATCGATATTCTTGCGGGCTTCTCGAAGGGCTTTGGAGATTTCAGGGTCCGATCCTTCGAGGTCGTCGGCGCGTCGGTCGAGACTGCGCATAGCCCCTACGGCAAACGGCAGCGCGCAAAGCATGAGCAATACGCAGACGATTAAAATCGAAACCGGATCCACTGATAGTCCATTCCAATGCGGCGAGATTAAAGCGAGCCCGTAGACAGGGTCGGGTTCCGTCGAGCATATCCTGGCTACGCAGGAATGATGGGCTGGTGAGGAAACGCCCGTGCTATCGCGCCCGGCGCTCCACCAGCGCCTTTACCGTCGCCGCGTCCACCCCCAGCTCCGCGGCCAGCTCCCAGACCCGGTCCACGGCCCGAATGAGGTGCTCGTCCAGCGGCTGCTGCCCGGGCAGCTGGTTGACCACGGTGCCCGCCCGGCGGCGCGAGGAGATCAGGCCTTCGGCCTCCAGTTCCTTGTAGGCGCGGGCCACGGTGCCCGCCGCCACTCCCAGGTCGGTGGCCAGCGCGCGCACCGTGGGCAGCTTGCTCCCGGCCGCCAGCTCACCCAGCGATATCAGCGAGGCCACCTGGGCCCGGATCTGTTCGTAGGGCGGAAGCGTCGAGTCCAGGTCCACGGTGATCTGGGCGCTCATGCAGGTTGCCTGTAGGGAATCGATGCCGTGGGCTTATTCAGCACAACCATGGAAGGAATGCAGCAGGGGATCAACCCGATCGCGACCATCGCTGGACCGAGATCATAGGCCCACGTGGGCATCAATAGCAGCGCGCTGCTCGACGTCCGCAGGATGCGCAGTTCCAAGACCTGCCGGTACCAGATTTCTTCTTCGGCGTTCAGCTTCCACGGCACCGCGCAGCGGCGGACCCACCAGATCGCGCCGACAACCGCGGCCGCAAGCGCCGAGACAACAGCGAGCGTTTCCCAGGTCTTCGCTGTTACGAGCATCGCGTGCGGATCATGAGGGGGAGCGAACAGGAGGACGATCCCCGTTGTCCCGACAACCCCGGCGACGCAGTAGATGTAGGTGGGAAGCCTGCTGGCCAGTCGGGGCAGCTGCCGGGCCGCGCCGGCCATCAAATGGCCGTAAGCGGTGAGTGAGCAGGTGATGAGCAGGTATGCCAAAGCAGCGACGAGCAGGGTGAACATCGTGGCCAAGGCGTGCTCGCCAATGATCGGACGGCTCCATCTGTCTACCTCGTCCGCGACATACTCGACGGCCGCCGAGGAAAGGAAAACGCTCAGCAAAGCCACCAAGGTAGCGACAAAGGCCATCACCAGTAGGTGATCGCGGGCTCGGCCGAAGGCATAGCAGGCAGCACGCCGGGGTTCGCCTTCGAAGTTTGCCTTCGGCCCCCAGAAGAACATCACGGCACTGACGGCGAGCATAAAGATATTCGAGGCCATCATCCATTGGCTGTCCGGCTCAACACCGTGAACTCCCATGCCCAACGGGGTCGCCACGACGAAACTGAGATTCTCCACTGCGGCAACTGCCAGCAGAAAACCGCCAGTACGCAGCAAACGGTTGAGCCATGTCGCGCGCAGCACCTGGTTGTCATGGTGCGAGATGCCGTTCAGCGGACTGCGACGCAGGATGACCAATGCAATCATTGCCATGGAGGTCATCAAGGCGATGATCTGCAACGCCGTATACGCGATGGCTTCCCTGCCGGGCATGATGCCTTGCTGGTCGTCCGTGGACAACAATTCCCCGGCGACAACCGTCTCGATTGCGGGGACTGGTACGAAACCCGGCTGGGAGAGCATCGGCCAGAGGCTGGCAATGGAAAGTGCGGCAAGCAGGCAAGCAGTGACCAGCAGCCGGCGGGGTACCGGTGTGGTGAGGGATCGCGGCTCCAGCGAGGCGCTGCGTACGCTTTTCAGTTCACGTGGCCAGCTGTAGAGCCCGATCAGATAGACCGTGCCAAGCCAGAGCGCTGGGCTGAGGACCGAGAACCAGATGTTTTCCGCCGGCCACTGCGTGGAACCATCAGCCGCAATCGACCAGAACGGCTGATCAGGGGTCGAAGTGCTGGCGAAGAAGGCAATGAGCGCGCACCAGAAGGAATGCGACTTGGCACGCGCCAGTGCAGGGGTATTTCGGTTGCGGGCTACGGCCCTGAGCCAGAGATAGATGACTCCGGCAATGAGTGCGAGGCCGATAGCGGCCGATGAAAACCCCTGCATGAGGCTTAATGTACCAACCAGTTGATACAAAATAAAGAGGGGTCTCAATCAGGCCAACTCCAGCGCATTGACGTAGTCTCGATTCATGGGCCTGTTTACTTCCACTCCGCTGCCCGATCCCGTCGGCGACTTCGCGCCGCCCGTGGACGAGCATCCTTCGAAAATCGCCGCCACGCTCGCCAGCCTGCGCCACTCGGCCGATTCCCGCATTACCCACCCGCGCCGCTTCCGCGTCCAGCAGCTGCGCGCGCTGGAGAAGATGCTCGACGAGCATTTGGACGACTTCCTGTCCGCGCTGAACGAGGACCTGGGCAAGGGCGCCACCGAGGCGAAGTTCTCCGAGGTAGACGTGGTCCGCGCCGAAATCGACTTTGCGCTGCGCCATCTGGCCGAATGGATGGACCACACCAACGTCAAGGTGCCGCTCGCACTGCAGCCGGCCATGGCCAAGGTCGAGCCACGTCCGCTGGGCGTAGTGCTGATCATCGGCCCGTGGAACTACCCGCTGCAGCTCATGCTGGCCCCGCTGGTCGCCGCCATCGCCGCCGGCAATGCCGCAGTGCTCAAGCCTTCGGAGATTGCCCCGGCGACCTCCGGGGCATTGGCCAAGTTCCTGCCGCTCTACCTGGACAACCGCGTATACGCAGTCATCGAAGGCGGCGTTGACACCGCCACCGAACTGCTGGCTGCGCGCTGGGACCACATTTTCCTCACCGGCGGCGAGAAGGTCGCCAAGGTGGTCGCCGCCGCGGCCGCCAAGCACCTGACTCCGACCACCCTGGAGCTGGGCGGCAAGTCCCCGGCCGTGGTGGACAACCAGCTGCCGGCCGTCGCCAAACGGCTGGCCTACGCCAAGTTCATGAACGCGGGCCAGACCTGCGTGGCGCCGGACTACGTGCTGTCCATCGGCGACTCGGCGCCGCTGATCGAGCGCCTGAGCCAGACCATCCACAGCTTCTACGGCAAGGACCCGCTGACGCACCCCGACTTCGGCCGCATCGCCAGCCACCGCCATTTCCAGCGCTTGCTGGACATGTTCGAACAGGGCGAGGTGGTGCACGGCGGACAGTACGACGAGACGACCCTGCGCATCGCGCCGACCATCATGCGCAACGTCGACCTCGACGGAACGCTGATGCAGGAGGAAATCTTCGGTCCCATTTTGCCGGTGATCGAGGTGGCCACCTTCGAAGAGGCGCTGGAATTCATTGCCGCTCGGCCTGCTCCGCTGGCGGCCTACCTGATGAGCGAAAGCCCGCGGCTGCAGTCGATCTTCTCCGACCGGGTGCGCGCCGGCGCCATCGTGCACAATGCCCCGTTGGCCCAGATGATCATTCCGTCCCTGCCCTTCGGCGGGGTTGGTCCCAGCGGAATGGGCTCCTACCACGGCAAGCACGGCTTCGACCGGCTTTCGCAAATACGCTCGGAACTGAGCAAAACTACGGTGGTAGATACCCTGAGCGCAATTTATCCTCCGTACTCATGGGCTAAGCGAAAGATTATTGATCGCTTACTGTAGCGCGGTTCATAGCGTTTGAGCTCGCCGTGGTGCTTGGATTGAAAGGTTGGATTTTTCTATGCACCAGGAGCTGTAACGCATGAGTGAGCCCGCACCGTCCCACGACGGTCTGAAGCGTGGTCTCAAGGCCCGCCACCTGCAGATGATTGCAATTGGCGGATCGATCGGAACCGGATTGTTCGTCGCCTCCGGAGGCGCGATCGCCGACGCAGGGCCCGGGGGAGCGCTGATCGCCTACGGGTTGATCGGGCTCATGGTCCTGCTGCTGATGCAGTCGCTGGGGGAGATGAGCGCGCGCCTACCGGTTGCCGGCTCCTTCCAGACCTACGCCACGGTGTTCGTCAACCGCCACTTCGGCTTCGCGATCGGCTGGAACTACTGGTTCAACTGGGCGATCACCGTCGCCGCGGAATTGGTTGCCGCGGGCATCATCATGTCCTACTGGTTCCCCGATTCACCGAGCTGGATCTGGGCGGCGATCTTCCTGGCGCTGCTCACCGGGCTGAACGCGCTGTCCGCCAAGGCCTTCGGCGAAGGTGAATACTGGCTGGCGATGATCAAGGTCATTACCGTCATCGTGTTCTTGATCTGCGGCGTCGCGATGATCTTCGGGATCATCGGCGGCAGCTCCCCGGGCTTCAGCAACTGGACGGATGGCGAGGCTCCGATCGTCGGTGGCTGGCTGTCCATCGTCTCGGTCTTCATGATCGCCGGCTTCTCCTTCCAGGGCACCGAGCTGGTCGGCGTGGCCGCCGGCGAGGCGGAGAACCCCAAGCGCGACATCCCGCGCGCCATCAAGGCGATCTTCTGGCGCATCATGCTGTTCTACATCGGCGCGATCTTCGTCATCGGCATGCTGATCCCGTACCTGGATCCCTCGCTGCTCTCCTCCGAGGCCTCCGACATCGCGACCTCGCCGTTCACCCTGGTCTTCGAGCGTGCGGGCATTGCCTTCGCCGCGGCCCTGATGAACGCCGTGATCCTCTCCGCCATCCTGTCCGCCGGCAACTCAGGGCTATATGCTTCAGCGCGCATGCTGTACTCGATGGCGCTGGACGGCAAGGCCCCGAAGATCTTCGCCCGGCTGAACCGCAACGGCGTGCCGATGCCGGCGATGCTGCTGACCGCCTCGGTGGGCCTGTTCGGCTTCCTCACAGCGATCATCGGCCAAGGCGCTGCCTACACCTGGCTGCTGAACGTCTCCGGCTTGTCCGGGTTCATCGCCTGGATCGGCATTGCGGTCTGCCACTACCAGTTCCGCAAGCAATACATCGCCAGCGGCCAGGACCTGGCCAAGCTGCCCTACAAGGCGCCGCTGTTCCCGCTGGGTCCCATCCTGGCCTTCGCGATCCTCATCGTGGTCATCGCCGGCCAGAACTACCAGGCGGTCGTCGAAGGCAACCTGCTGCAGGTGGTTTCCTCCTACATCGGCCTGCCGATCTTCCTGCTGCTCTGGCTGGGCCATTGGCTGGCCACCCGCAAGCAGCCAGCCGTGAAGATCGACCCGTGGACCGCCGAGCTGCACTAGGCGTTCAGCGCCGCATCCACGATCACCCGGGCCTCTGCCAGCACCTGCTGCAGATGTTCGGGTGATTTCGTTGATTCCGCGTAGATCTTGTAGATGTCCTCGGTGCCCGAGGGGCGCGCGGCAAACCAGGCATGCTCGCTGGAGACCTTCAAACCGCCGATCGCGAAGCCCGAGGCTTCCGTGGCCTTGGCGGTGATCGGGTCGCCGGCCAGCTCGGTGGCCTCGACCATGCCCGGGTTCAGCCTGCCCAGCACGGCTTTCTGCTCGCGGCCGGCCGGGGCGTCGAAGCGGTCGTAGAAGCTGCCGCCGTGGCGGGCGAGAAGCTCTGCGTGGATCTGGCTGGGGCTCTTGCCGGTCACCGCGCGGATCTCGCTGGCCAGCAGGGCCAGCATGATGCCGTCCTTGTCGGTGCTGAAGGCGCGGCCGGCGAAGTCCAGGAAGCTGGCGCCGGCCGATTCCTCGCCGCAGAAGCCCACCTGGCCAGAGGCCAGCGGCGCCACGAAGTACTTGAAGCCCACCGGGACCTCCAGCAGCTCGCGCCCGTGGGCGGCGACTACGCGGTCGATCAGCACCGACGAGACCAGCGTCTTGCCGACCTTCGCGTCGGCCGGCCACTGCGGGCGGTGGGTGAGCAGGTAGTCGATGGCCACGGCCAGGAAGTGGTTCGGGTTCATCAGCCCGGCATCCGGGGTGACGATGCCGTGGCGGTCGGCGTCCGCGTCGTTGCCCGTGGAGATGTCGTATTTGCCGCGGTTGGCCACCAGCGAGGCCATGGCATGGGCCGAGGAGCAGTCCATGCGGATCTTGCCGTCCTTGTCCAGCGTCATGAAGCCGAAGCGCGGGTCCACGGACTCGTTCACGACGCTCAGGTTCAACCCGTAGCGCCGGCCGATCTCGCCCCAGTAGTGCGCCGAGGCGCCGCCCAGCGGATCCGCGCCGATCGAGATGCCGGAGTCGGCGATGGCCTTGAAGTCGATGACCTGCGCCAGATCGGCGATGTACAGCTCGCGGAAATCGAAGGGCATGGCGTTGGGGGTGCCGCGCTTGATTCCGTCGCCGGCCAGCAGCTCGTTCGCGCGGGCGGCGATGGGCCCGGTGATCTCCGATTCGGCCGGGCCGCCGTGCGGCGGGTTGTACTTGATGCCGCCGTCGGCCGGGGGATTATGCGAGGGGGTGATGATCAGGCCGTCGGCCTGTTCGCCGCCGCGCGCGTTATGCACCAGAATGGCGTGGCTCAACGCCGGGGTGGGGGTCAGGCCGTCCTCGGCCAGCACCCGGACCCCATTGCCGGCCAGGACCTCCAACGCAGTGCGGTAGGCCGGCTCGGAGAGCGCGTGGCTGTCCTTTCCGACGTACATCGGGCCGGTGATGCCGGCGGCGGTACGGTAATCGACGACGGCCTGGGTGATCGCGGCGATGTGCGCCTCGTTGAAGGTGCCGTTCAGCGAGGTGCCGCGGTGGCCGGAGGTTCCGAAGACAACCGCCTGGTCCGGGTTCGCGCTGGAAGGCACGATCCGTGTGTAGGCGTCGAGCACCGCCTGAAGATCGATCAGGTCGGTTTCCTGCGCCGGCTGGCCGGCTCGTTCGTGTGCCACTGCGTATGTCTCCTAGTTGGTACGTTGTCCGCGAAGTCGTAGACAATGGATAGTCATGAGCTACTACCCATATCCGCAAAACCCCTACCAGCGCCCGCCGGAGTCGACCGGGCTGTCGGTGGCCTCGCTGGTGCTCGGCATCCTCTCGATGCTGGGCTTCGCCATCATCATTCTAGTTCCGCTGGCCGGAGTCATCACCGGACACCTCGGCTATCGGCGCGAACCGAACTCCCGCGCGCTGTCGCTGGCCGGGCTGATCACCTCATGGATTGCCCTGGTGCTTGCGGCGCTGCTCTACGCGTTCCTGATCTGGGTGATCTTCTGGGTACCGGAAACCTTCTACGAGTACTCGGACTACGTCTACGAGGACCTGAACTACTCCTAGACCCGGTGGCTGCGCCGTGCTGGCAACGGTCATCGCGCTGTGCAGCAAGCTGCTGGCGGGCAAGCCGTTCAGCGTCTCGCTGCTCCGCGCCGGAAGGCTTGCCGCCTGCGCCCTGGCCTTCGGAACGCTGATCGGCCAGACGCTCACCGGCATCGGCACCTACCGGGCGGGCGAGGAAACGCTGAGGGTGGACGGCTACGCCAGCACAGGAGACCAGGTATTTTCCGGATCCTTCCCGTGGCCGGACCCGACCTTCTCCATCAGCTACGAATTCACACCGCTCTTCATGGCCCTGGCCATCCTGGTGGTGGTGGAATTGGCCAACGCCGGCATGAAGATGGCGTGGCAGTACGAGCGGCTGCTCTGATCCGTGGAACTGCGCGCTGTGCACTGCAGGCTGACCGAATTGCTGGCTGAACGCAAGATGACCGTGGTCCAGCTCAGCGAACTGGTCGATGTCTCGGTGGTGAACCTGTCGGTGCTCAAAAACGACCGGGCCAGAGCCATCCGTTTCCGCACGCTGGTGGCCATCTGCCAGGCCCTGGACTGCGAGATCGGCGAGCTGCTGGTCCTCCATTAAACAGCTGCGGCGCGGATCCCCAAGGGGATCCGCGCCGCAGCTGCTTAGGCGATCGGGGCTTTAGTGCACCGAACCCATGAGCTTCTTCAGCGCCGGGGTGGCCGCCAGCATGGCGATGCCCAGGACGACCGCGGTGCCGCCCATGGCGATGAAGTAGGCAACCTCGTTGCCAGGGGTGTAGAAGCCGGCCAACACACCCGACAGCGTGGTGCCCAGCGAGATCGACAGGAAGAACAGCGCGATCATCTGGGTGCCGAAGGCGGCAGGAGCCAGCTTGGTGGTCACGGCCTGGCCGGTCGGGGAGAGCAGCAGCTCGGCGATGGTGCACAGCAGCAGGATGCCGATCATGGCCGGCAATGGCGTCATCTCCAGCGAGTTCAGCGGGATGAAGCACAGGAAGGCCGCGCCCACCACGACCAGCGAAAGGCCGAACTTGGTGCTGGTGCGCGGCTGGCGCTTGTCCAGCTTGGTCCACATGGCGGCGAACACGCCGGCCAGCAGCACAATGAAGACCGGGTTGATCGACTGGACCCAGCTGGCCGGCATCTCCCAGCCGAACAGGTGGCGGTCCAGGCGCTCGGCCGAGTAGGCAGCGATGAAGGTGAACTGCTGCTGGAACAGCGCCCAGAAGGCGGCCGAGGCGATGTAGAACGGGATGAACGCATAGACGTTCTTGCGCTCGCGAGCGGTGACGAGCGGGCTGCGCAGGATCAGCACGAAGTACACGACGCTGGCGGCGATCACCACGTAGGCGATGGTGGAGGCCAGGTTCTCCGGGGTGACGATCTTGGTGGCAAAGACGGCGATGATCGCCACGATGACGGCCAGGAAGATGACCACGTAGCGGGTGCGCTCGTTCTTCGGCAGCGGGTTCGGGACCTGGCGCACCGAGTCCGGCAGGTTCTTGCGGCCGAACGAGTAGATCAGCAGGCCAGCGCCCATGCCCACGGCCGCGGCGCCGAAGCCCACATGGAAGCCGAAGTTCTGGTGCAGCAGGCCGGTTAGCAGCGGGCCGACCAGGCCGCCGATATTCACGCCCATGTAGAAGATGGAGAAGCCGGCGTCGGCCTTCGGGTCATCCTTGGAGTACAGCGAGCCGACCAGCGCGGTGGCATTGGCCTTCAGTCCGCCGGAGCCGACGGCCACCAGCACCAGGCCGATGGACAGGCCGGTGACGCCCGGCAGGAATGCCAGGGCCAGGTGGCCGGCCATGATGACCAGCGCGGAGACGAACAGCACGCGCTCCGAGCCCCACAGGCGGTCGGCGATCCAGGCGCCGAGGATGGTGCTCAGGTAGACGGCGCCGCCGTAGGCGCCGACCAGCGACAGGGCCAGCCCCTGGTCCAGTCCGAGGCCGCCGTCGGCGACCGTGAAGTACATGTAGTAGGCCAGCAAAGCCTGCATGCCGTAGAAGGAGAAGCGCTCCCACATCTCGACGCTGAACAGGTTTGCGAGCGCGCCCGGGTGGCCAAGGAAGGTCTTGGCCGGGCGTTGGGTGCTCGGTGTTGCAGTAGACATACGTAATATTTTTCACTTTTCGACAGGCGAGTACCTACTTCTGTCGGAAAGCTCACATTGAGATCTGCAACGCTAAAGCCAGCAGCATTCCCTCGTCCGAACGCGGGGAAATCAGCTGGATCCCCAGCGGGAGGCCGTCTTTGCTGGTACCCACGGGTACGGTAACCGCGGCCGCCGAAGCCACGTTCACCATGGAGCTGTACGGGGAATACTGGCACTGCAACATATAATCGCGCTCCGCCGATCCTTGGGTATAGTGCCCCACCAGCGGCGGGATGCCCGACAGCGCCGGAGTGGCGATGACGTCGTACGCCGACCACTGCCGGATGAAGTCCGCCGCGATCTGCCGGACCCGGGTGGCCGCCCGCAGGCTTTCGCGCCGGCTGCGCTCCTGTGAACGGCGCCGGAAGTCCCGTGCCAGGGTTCCCAAGCGCGATTCGTCATCCAGCGGGATGTCCTTCAGCCCGTTGGTCCACACCGCGGTGAAAGCCTCCGGGTAGTCCTCCGCGTAGTCCAGCGTTGCCAGTTCCATCTGATGCCGCCGTGCGAGCAGCTGCAGTCCCGCGGTGAACGACTGCTGCGCCTCGGCGGAGACCGCGATGTCGTAGGCGCTCTGGAACGGCGAGTGGGTGCTGTAGCCGATGCGCAGGTTGGACAGCTCCTCCGGGAAACCGCCACGCAGCAGCGGCAGGAAATAATCCGATCCGCGCATCGCGTCCATCAGCAGCGCCGCATCCAGCGCGTCGTGGGCCAGCGGCCCGGAGACCGTGAGCTTCGGGGCGCCGAAGCCGTCGCTGTAGCCCTCCAGCACGTCGCTGGGGATCCGGCCCAGCGATGGCTTGAGCCCGACCAGACCGCAGGCGGCCGCCGGGATGCGCACCGATCCGCCGCCGTCCGAACCCGGACCGACCGGGATCATGCCGGCCGCCACCGCGGCGGCTTGCCCCCCGGAGGAGCCGCCGGAGGAACGCAGCGGGTCGTGCGGGTTGCGCGAGGGCGCGGCGATCAGGTTCTCCGAATAGCTGCTCAGCCCGAACTCGGGCACCTGGGTCTTGCCCAGGACGATCACCCCTTCCGCGCGCAGCCGCGCCGCGAGCGCGGAGTCCCGGGTGGCCGTCGTCTGCTTGATCGCGGCCGATCCGTAGGTGGTGGGCATGCCGGCCACGTCGTTCAGGTCCTTGAAGGCCGTGGGCATCCCGTGCATCCGCCCCAGCTTGCCGCGGTGCTTCGCGAACGCCTCGTCGGCCCGGGCGGCGGCGTCCATGGCCGCCTCGGAGACGTGGATGAAGGCGCCCAGGGCCTGCTGCTGATCGATCTGCTGCAGGTAGTGTGCGGTGGCTTCGCGGCTGGAGATGTCTCCGTCCGCCAGCTGGTCGCGCAATGTCAGGGCGCTGAGAGGCAACATATCGGCTTTCGAGGCAGGAATGATTAGTCTTTAAAGCAAACACCCAATTGAAAAGGAATTCCAGCCATGAGCGATTTCGAGACTGTTTCGGTAACCGACGTACCCAAGGACGCATTCATCCTGGACGTGCGCGAAGACTTCGAGTGGGAAGCCGGGCACGCCGCAGGCGCCACCCACGTGGTGCTCGGCACCCTGCCC
The DNA here is from genome assembly GCF_014647495.1 of Glutamicibacter protophormiae. GTDB lineage: Bacteria > Actinomycetota > Actinomycetes > Actinomycetales > Micrococcaceae > Glutamicibacter > Glutamicibacter protophormiae. The sequence continues at coordinate 4,654 of NZ_BMPH01000013.1, read as the reverse complement.
GAGCGTGTTTCCGAGCTGGACCCGGACGTGGACACCTACGTCATCTGCCGCACCGGAGGGCGTTCGGCGCAGGCCGCGGCCTGGCTGACCGGCTTGGGCTACACCGCCTTCAACATCGCCGGCGGATCCGACGCCTGGCTCGAGGCCAAGCTGCCAATGGAATCCGAGAATGGTCAGGAGCCGACCGTTCGATGAAATATGCCTATCTAGGCCCCTCGGGAACCTTCACCGAATCCGCGCTGCTGCAGGTTGACGGCGCCCACGAGTCCGAACGCGTCCCCGCCGCCAACGTCAACGTCGCCCTGTCCATGGTGCGTGAGGGCGATGTCGACGCCGCCGTCGTGCCCATCGAGAACTCGGTGGAGGGCGGGGTTTCCGCGACGCTGGACTCCATCGCCACCGGCGATTCGCTGCAGATCGTGGCCGAGATCCTGGTGCCGATCACGTTCGTGCTCGCCGCCCGCGAGGGAATCACCGAGCTGGGCCAGATCAGGCAAGTGTCGACGCACGGGCACGCGTGGGCGCAGTGCCGACTGTGGGCCGAGGCCAACATCCCGGCGGCGGTCTTCGCGCCGGCGGCCTCCACTGCCGCCGGCGCGCTGGGCCTGCAGGATCCCGAACAGCACCACGACGCCGCGATCTGCAGCCCTCTGGTGGCCCAGGAGCGCGGCCTGAACGTGCTGGTGCGCGGGGTGGAGGACAACGTCGGCGCGGTCACCCGGTTCATCCTGGTCACCCGCCCGGGAAAGATCCCGGCGCCCACCGGCGTGGACAAGTCAACGCTGATCATCCCGCTGGCCGAGGACCGGCCAGGTGCGTTGATGGGCATCCTTGAGCATTTCACCGCCCGCGGAGTGAACCTTTCGCGCATCGAGTCGCGCCCCACTGGCGAAGGCTTGGGGAAATACTTCTTCTCGGTGGACATCGAGGGGCATATCGCCGAGGAACGGGTGGCGGCCGCCGTCTCCGGGCTGCACCGCCTGTGCCCTTCGCTGCGCTTCCTGGGGTCCTACCCCGCCGTGCAGGGTGAGAGCCCGCTGATCGAGGAGCACAATTCCAACGACGCCTTCATCCAGGCGCGCTCCTTCGTCGATTCCCTGCGCGCGCGGCTCTAGGGTGTGCGCAGGCGCAGCGAACCGGCGTTCACCGACACCTCGAGTTCGTTGACCTGGCCGGTGGGGTCGCCGTCGATCTGCGTATTCATGGGTTCGGCGCAGCGCAGGAAGACCCCGCTGGTCTGGTAGAAGCTCATGACCGGGATCTTGTTTTTCGCGCGGAACGCCGTCTTGAGCAGGATCCAAGTCCAGCCCGCGGCCGAGCGCGGGGAGAGCACCACGGCATCCAGCACGCCGTCGTCAATCCGTGCGTCCGGCACGAAGTCCAGCCCCTGCAGCTTGCCGACATTCGCGAACAGCACCGAGCGGACCTTGCGGGTTTGCCAATTGGAATCGTCGGAGAGCTTGAAGTGCACGCGCTTGCGCCGCCCCGGCAGCTGGCGCAGGCCCGCCTGCGAGTAGGCCAGCCAGCCGACCTTGGACTTCATTTCCTCGTCGGTGTCGTCGAACAGGTCTGCGTCGGTGCCCACCCCGGCGATCACCAGAAACGCGTGGTCCGCGGTGGTGCCATCCAGCAGGTTCAGCTTCATATGTCCCACATCGATGGGACGCACGGTGCCGCGCACGGCCACTAATGCGGCGGTATGCATGTCGTCCAGCGGGACCTCCACATTGCGCGCCAGCAGGTTGCCGGTGCCCAGCGGGATGATGCCCAGCGTGGCGTCGGTGCCTTCGAGGACTTCGGCCGCCGCGCGGATGGTTCCGTCGCCGCCCGCGGCGACGACCGTGTCGCACCCCGCTTCGAGTGCCTTGCGGGCCGCATCCTGTCCCGCATTGTCCGGGGTCGTATGGAAGACCAGCGGCGCATCCATGCCCGCCTCGGCGCAGACCCGGGTGACCGCCTGCTCCGCGTCGTCGCCTCCTGACTTGGAGGGATTGACAATTAGCGCGACTTTGCGCGGGTCGGTCTGCACGACCTCCTCGGCAGGCCTGCTCAGCGGTTGGCTTGAGTGGGAAAGCTTGCGCACCGAGTACCAGCTGGTTGCCGCGGCGGCGGCTGCTGCGGCCGCCGCAGAGAAAATGATCGCCCTTTTTGTCTGCATAGTGCTCTCATCGTACTCATGGTTGCTAGGCTTAATGTGTGATCGACCTGAAAATGCTCACCGAGAATCCGGATTTGTACCGCGCCTCGCAACGCGCGCGCGGTGCCGACGAGTCGCTGATTGACCAGCTCATTGAAGCTGATGCGGCTCGTCGCGAGACCATCGCCACCTTCGAACGCCTGCGCGCAGAGCAGAACGCGTTCTCCAAGAAGGTTGGCCAAGCCAAGGGCGAGGAGCGTGCCGCGCTGTTGGCCGAGGTCAAGGAGCTGGCTGCTTCCGTGAAGTCGGCGCAGGCCGAGGCCGACGCCGCGGCAGCCACTTCCGTGGCGCTGCAGCGTTCCATTCCGAACCTGATCATCGACGGCATCCCCGCCGGCGGCGAGGATGACTTCACCGTGCTCAAGCACGTGGGCACCCCGCGCGACTTCGCGGCCGAGGGCTTCGAACCGCTGGACCACCTGCAGATCGCCGAAAAGCTCGACGCCATCGACATGGAACGCGGCGCCAAGGTTTCCGGCTCCCGCTTCTACTTCCTCAAGGGCATCGGCGCACGCCTTGAAATCGCCATGATGAACATGGCCCTGGACGTGGCCATGGAGCACGGCTTCATCCCGATGATCACCCCGACCCTGGTCCGCCCGGAAACCATGCAGGGCACCGGCTTCGACGTCGAGCACGACGACGAGATCTACAAGCTCGAGCGCGACGACCTGTATCTGGTCGGCACTTCCGAGGTGGCTCTGGCTGGTTACCACGCGAACGAGATCATGGATCTGTCCGATGGTCCGATCCGCTACGCCGGCTGGTCCTCCTGCTACCGCCGCGAGGCTGGTTCGGCTGGCAAGGACACCCGCGGCATCATCCGCGTACACCAGTTCAACAAGCTGGAGATGTTCATCTACACCAGCGTGGAGAACGCCGAGGCAGAGCACGAGAAGTTGCTGGCCATGGAAGAGGACATGCTCGGCCGCATGGAGCTGGCCTACCGCGTGATCGACACCGCCGCAGGAGACCTTGGCATGAGCGCGGCCCGCAAGTTCGACTGCGAGGCATGGGTTCCGACGCAGGAAACCTTCCGTGAGCTGACCTCGACCTCCAACTGCACCACCTTCCAGGCGCGCCGCCTGAACATCCGCGAACGCGAGATCGTCGACGGCAAGCCCGGCAAGACCCGTGCGGTAGCCACCTTGAACGGAACGCTGGCCACCACCCGCTGGATCGTCGCCATCCTGGAAACCCACCAGAACTCAGACGGGACGGTAAACGTTCCGAAGGCACTGCAGCCGTACCTCGGCGGACTGGAAGTTCTCAGGTAGGACCTCGGTAAACCGGCCTTCGGGCCGGTTTACTCGTTTAAGGCGTACTGTACTTAATTCGATGTTCACCTGTGCTTGTGCCATGGATCATCGCAATATCTTGCGGGTGATGGTTCACTAGGGGCATGACAGTTTTAACTAGAACCGGCAACGATGACCGGTTGAACACACGAAAATTGATGATTTGCCTCGACGTTGACGGAACTATCGTCAACCACCGTGGCCAGATGAGCGAGCGCGTGCGCCGCTCCGCCCGCGAAGTCGTAGAGCGCGGCCACGAGGTCGTCATCTCCACCGGACGATCATTGGGCGCAGCCCTTCCGATCGTCCGCGAGCTGGGCATCGACCACGGCTATGTTGTCGCCAGCAACGGGGGAGTCCTGGCGAAAATCACCGGCGAAGACGTCGATGTCTTCCATCGAGAAGTCTTTGATCCTTCCTTGGCGCTGGCCGCCCTGTGGCGTTCGCTGCCCAATGCCAAATACGCGCTGGAGAATGAGCGCGGTGAATTCCTGTCCAGCGACGTTTTCACCGATGCCAGCTTCGGCGCCGAGTCCCAGGTCGTGGATTTCGAAGAGCTGGTCAACAGCAAAGCCGTACGTGTGGTCGTGTTTTCCACGGACGCGACGGCTGAAGATTTCGGCCATGCAGTGCAGGGGCTTGGACTCTCCGGCGTCACCTATTCGGTGGGCTGGACCGCTTGGCTGGACATCGCCGCTGAGGGAACCACCAAGGCCAGCGGCCTGGAGCGCCTGCGCGCGATCTTGAAATTCAACACCGCTGACACCCTTGCCGTGGGTGACGGGCGCAATGACATTGAGATGCTCCAGTGGGCAGGGCTCGGCGTAGCCATGGGCCAGGCTCCGGATGAGGTCAAGGACGTCGCGGATGCGATTACCGACGGTGTGGATGACGACGGTCTTGCGGTGGTTCTAGAGGAACTGCTGCAGCGATAGCCTACGGGTCGGGGTCCTCGGGCGGGTCCTCAAGCTCCTCACGCAGCAAGGTCTTCCCGCGCACCCATTTCGACTGGGTCAGCAAATCCGGGAACCGGCGGTGCCGGTACCCGGTCACCGGCGGCGCCACTGACTGGTAGTAGGCTCCGGTGCCCGGGTTGATGCGGATGGAGTGGGAGTACTCCCCGACGGGCACCTCGACCCAGTTCGGGGATTCCTTGGCC
>NZ_BMPH01000012.1 GCF_014647495.1 Glutamicibacter protophormiae | reverse complement strand
CGTGTTTCACGCTTGTTCGCTTCGCGTCCACATCCCTGCCGTTTCCGGCTGGTCCGTGTCAGCGGCACGAGATAAAACTCTACACGCCTTCCGCCCCCACGCAAAATCGGCCAACGACTCCCGAAACGGCACAATTTTCCGCTCTGACTAGTGTTTTTACATTTTAGATGCAACAAAACCGCCAAAAAAGTGTGCTGGTTCACAAATTCTTGGCGGTTTTGCTGAGTTTCTACTTGGTCAGTTCGACGACAGCCATGTTCTTCTTGCCGCGGCGGACGATCGCGTAGCGACCATGGAGGAAGTCGGCTTCAGACAGTTCGCTGTCAATGCCTTCGACCTTTTCGTTGTTCACATAGGCTCCGCCTTCACCGACAGTGCGTCGTGCAGCCGACAAGCTCTCGCTTAGTCCGGAAGCATGCAACACATTCAGAATGCCGAGGTCGCCGGCCGCCACCTGGGCGGTGGGCAGTTCGGCAATCACTGCCTGCAAGGTCGGCAGGTCGATGTCGCCCAGTTCTCCATTGCCGAAGACTGCGGCGGAAGCGGCGATCACCTTGTTGGTCGCGTCTTCGCCGTGCACCAGCGAGGTCACCTGCCAGGCAAGCTCGCGCTGGGCCTGGCGCTTGAACGGACGTTCGGCAACTTCCACAGCCAACGCCTCGATCTGCTCCCGCGACATGAAGGTGAAGACCTTCAGTCGGTCGATCACATCTGCATCGGCGGTGTTCAGCCAGAACTGGTAGAAGGTGTACGGGGAGCACATCTGGGCATCCAGCCAGATCGCGTTGCCCTCGGACTTGCCGAACTTGGTGCCGTCCGAGTTGGTGATCAACGGGGTGCCGTAGGCGAAAGCCGACTTCCCCTCTACCTTGCGGATCAGGTCGGTGCCGCTGGTCAGGTTGCCCCACTGGTCCGAACCGCCGGTCTGCAGGGTGCAACCGTACTGGCGGTACAGCTCCAGGTAGTCGTAGCCCTGCAGCACCTGGTAGGAGAATTCGGTGTAGCTGATGCCCTCGTCGGAGTTCAGGCGCGCGGCGACGATCTCCTTCTTGATCATCGTTCCCACGCGGAAGTATTTTCCTACGTCGCGCAGGAAGTCCAGGGCGGATAGCGGTGCGGTCCAGTCCAGGTTGTTGACCAGGCGAACCGCGTTCTCGCCTTCGTTGGACAGGAAACGCGAAACCTGTGCCTGCAGCTTGGAAACCCACTCGGTAACGGTTTCCTTGGTGTTCAGGGTGCGCTCGGCGGTTTGGCGCGGGTCACCGATCAAGCCGGTGGAGCCGCCGACCAGGGCCAGCGGCTTGTGGCCTGCCAGCTGGAGGCGGCGCATGTTCAGCAGCTGCACCAGGTTGCCCAGATGCAGGGACGGCGCGGTGGGGTCAAAGCCGCAATAGTAGGTAATGGTCTCCTCGGACAGCGCACGCTCCAGCTCGGCCTCGTCGGTGGAAACATGCACCAGGCCGCGCCACTTCAGTTCCTGCCAGACGTTCGCGAAGGAGGAATCATTACTCTGTCCCGCAATAACGGGATTCTGATTGGTTTCAGACATGCTAACTTTGACCATTTTTCTGTCTATGTTCTGCCCCTTTGTCCCCGCTGCTTCCAGCGGGAATTCACCACGACGCAGCCAGTTGGGGTTTCCTGGCGTGCGCACTTCCTAGATTATCGGTTTGCGGAGGCTGTATGCCAGTTGGCGCCGCCGAGGTTTCTAGGCTTCCATCCCCTCGGGCAGCTCTCCGGTGTAAACCACCCGCAGGCGCTGGGTGGTACGTGTCATCGCCACATACAGGTCGCCCACTCCCCCGTCGACCTCGGCCACCAGCTGCTCGGGTTCCAAGATAATCACGCCATCGAATTCAAGGCCCTTGGATTCGCGCGCGGAGATCACCACGATGTCCTGGCTCAGCCCTCCGGAGCCGGCGCCCACGCGGTCGCCGTAGGCGGCGCCGATCACCCTGCGGGCATGGGCCAGCTGATCCTGCGGAACGATCACCGCCTGCAGTCCGCCTGCGGCGTATTCCAGTTCCTCGGCCAGCGCGGTGCGCAGCGTTTCGTCCAGCTGCGCGTCGGTGGTCTTGGTCAGCAGCGGAGGCCAGTCGCCCTCGCGCACCGCACGCGGGGTGGTGATGTGCAATCCGGCGGCCTGCGCCACACGCACCGCGGCGTCGGCGATCTGCGCCGGCGTGCGGTAGTTCACCGTCAGCTCTTCCAGGGTGAAGCGTTCGCCGAAGAACGGCGAGAGCGCCTGGGCCCAGCTGGTCGCGCCCGAAGCCGCGGAGGTCTGGGCGATGTCACCCACGATGGTGAAGGACTTGATCGGGCAGCGGCGCAGCAGCAGCCGCCACTGCATGGGCGAGAGTTCCTGCGCCTCGTCCACCACGATGTGCCCGTAGGCCCAGGTGCGGTCCGAGACCGCTCGCTCGGCGGCAGTCTGGCGCACGGCGGTCTCCTGGTTGACCCCGGCGACCTGCTCCGCAGTGACCACCCCGTCGATGCCGGCGTTTTCCAGCATGGTGTGCATGTTCACCAGCGCGGCCTGTGCGTTCTCCACGTCGCGGTCGTACTGGGCCTGGCCGCTGGCGGCCTGCGGGTCCTCGTATTCGCCCAGCAGTTCAGCCGCTTCGTCCAGCAGCGGCACGTCGGCCTCGGTGAACGGGGCGTCGACGCGGCGGTAGAGCGCGTCGCGGTCGGCCTCGGAGAGCTTCGGCGCGGCGGCGGCCAGCAGGTGCGGGTTGGCGAACAGTTCGCGCACCAGCTTCTGCGGCGTCATCGGCATCCAGCACAGGTTCAGCGCCACGCGCACGTCCCAGGACTCGCGGACCTCCTGCGGCAGGTAGGAGCGGTCGGTGGTGGAGGACTGCCCTGCCGATTCCTCCAGCTTGCGGCGTAGCTGCTCTGCCAGGTCCCCCACGAGCACCTTCACGAAGGTTTCGCGGGCTTGGTTGTAGGGCTTGTGGGTGTGCCGGGCGCGTTCTCGCGCGTTGAGCACCATCTTGCGGGTCAGCGTCAGCCGCGTGCCTTCCACCACCACGGTGCGGTCCTCGGCCAGCACGCGCTGGCGGTTGCGCACGGCGGCGGAGATGACGCGGGCCATCGAGGGACGTCCCTTGAGCCGGGCCACGGTGCGGTTGGTCTCCGGCACGGCCTTCACTCCGTGGTAGAGCTCGCCCACCGAGGACATGACCACGCCGGTCTCGCCCAGCGAGGGCAGCACACGCTCGATGTAGCGCATGAACGAGTTGGACGGTCCCACGATCAGCACGCCGGCGTTCTTCAGCCGCTCGCGGTATTCGTAGAGCAGGAAGGCGGCGCGGTGCAGCGCCACCGCGGTCTTGCCGGTGCCCGGCCCGCCCTGGACCACCACGGCTCCGGGCAGCGGAGCGCGGATGATGGCGTCCTGCTCGGCTTGGATGGTACCCACGATGTCGCCCATGCGGCCGGTGCGCTTTTCGCGCAGCGCAGCCATGAGAGCGCCCTCGCCGTGGTGGGTATGGCCCTCGTCCAGCCAGGTCTCGTCCAGCACATCGTCCTCGATGCCGGCCACGCTGCGCCCGGACAACATCAGGTGGCGGCGGCGGCGCACGCCGCGCGGGTTCAGCGCCGTCGCCTGGTAGAACGGCGCGGCTTCGGCGGCCCGCCAGTCGATCATCAGCCGGTTCAGGTCCTCGTCGCTCAGCCCGATGCGCCCGATGTAGCGGGTGCGGTGCTCTTCCGCCTCCGGATCGCCGTTGGAGCCGTTGGCGGCGGCCATGTCCAGGCGGCCGAAGACCAGCCGGTCCTGCACGGCATCCAGCTGCGCGATGCGGTCCTCGTACAGGGTGGCGAAGGAGTCGCGCTCGGACATGTTCTGGAAGCTCCCCACGGCGCCCTGCGCCCTGGTTCGGACCAGTTGCTCCACCTTTTCGGCGCGCAATTCATCAAGCCTTGCGTACAGTTTCCCCACGTACTCGGTCTCGACGGACAGATCCTGTTCGATCGTTTCGGACAACCCAGTTTCCCCTTGCGCTAAATTCACAGGACAGATAATTCTACGCGTGCTGCCGCGCCTGCGGTTAATCCGCTTCGCGGGCGGCGTAACCAGCCGAAACGTGGTTCAGGAATGCACCAGCTGCAGCGAGACGACCTCATGCCCGTCCAGCTTGGCGCGGCCTTCCAGGCCGTCCAGTTCCAGCACGACGCCGATGCCGGCGACCACGGCGCCGGTCATCTCGACCAGCCGCACGGCGGAGCCCACGGTGCCTCCGGTGGCCAGCACATCGTCCAGGATCAGCACCCGGGTGCCCGGGGCGATCTCGTCGCGGTGCATCTCCAGGCAGCCCGAGCCGTATTCAAGGGTGTATTCGTCGCGGTAGACCTCGCGCGGCAGCTTGCCGGCCTTGCGGATGGTCAGCATTCCCTTGCCGGAGGCGTAGGCCGCCGCCGCCGCGAGCACGAAGCCGCGGGCTTCCAACCCGGCAACGATGTCGAACCGGCCCTCGAACGGGGCGATCAGCTCATCGACCATGCGGCGCAGGCCCACCGGGTCCGCGAAGACCGGGGTCAGGTCCTTGAAGGAAATTCCAGGCTGCGGGTAGTCGGGGACGATCGCGCACAAACGGTCCAGCAGGTCGGTAATGCTCTCAGAAGTATTCACGCCTCACAATTTTAGCCGTACTTGGGGATCTTCGAGTCAGGCGGCTTAACGGCGCCGGCCGCAGCACCCGGGAGGGGACTGCGGCCGGCGGCCTCGGATTCGGCGGCCCGGGGCTAGCGGTTCATCAGACGGTCGCTCGGCCAAGGCAGCAGCTCGGGGTAATCGGCCGCGTCCGCGGCGGCGGTGGCCTGCACCGGTCCTGCGGCGGGGCGCCCGGCAAGCCATGCGGCCAGATCAAACTCGGTTCCCGAGAGCACCCAGGAGTTCTCCCCGGCACCCAGAACTACCGGGGGTTTGCCATGCGGCTGCAGCACCAGGCGATCCCCGGAAGGCACCCGGGCGGCCAGCGCGCGGAAAAGATGTTCGGAGAATTCGGCGGGCCAGCTGGAGGCCGGGCGCACGAACTCGTCCAGGTCGGTGGCGTGGATCAGCATCTCGCGCCAGGTGGCGTACATCATGTCCGCCACCTTCGCTCCGGGGCGGTAGCCGACCGGTTCTTCCCATGCGCCGGCGGCGGATGGCAGCACCTCGCGCAACTCGGCCAGCGCGGTGTTGGTCAGTTCCAGCAGCGCTTCGGGGCGCATCAGCGCGGTCATGTTGATGGCCTCGATGCGGCCGGCCGCTCCCCCGTCGTACATTTCGAGCAGCGGTTCCTGCCCGGCGCGCTCGAACTGGCGGCGGGCGGCCTTGGCGAAGGAGGCCAGGTGCGCGATGAGCTGTGCGGTGCTCCAGCCCGGCAGCGAACTGGCTTTTGCGTAGTTCTGGAAGTCGACGCCGCGCACCTGTTCCCGCAACTCATCCAATGCGGTGGTGACCTGTGAAATGAGTGCATCCGGTGCCAGTAACTGTGTCATGACCCACACCTTATCGCGAGTGGGGCTTAAATGCGTAGGCGGCCGGATCCGCGCCGCAGGCAAACCTGCTGCGCGGTTCCGGCCGCCTACCGGGCAGTGCTACTTGGCGACCCAGCCGCGGACCGAGTCCAGCTGGCGCTCGAATTCGACGATCTGCTGCGCGACGGCGCTCGGGGCGGTGCCGCCCTGGCCGTTGCGGGCGTTGAGCGAGCCCTCGGTGGAGAGCACCTCGCGCACCGCCGGCGTCAGGTGCTCGGAGATCCCTGCATAGTCCGCGTCGGACAGGTCCCACAACTCCACTCCGCGCGACTCGGCCAGCTGCACGGCGGCGCCGGACAGCTCGTGGGCGTCGCGGAACGGCACACCCTGGCGCACCAGCCATTCGGCGATGTCGGTGGCCAAGGCGAAGCCCTGCGGGGCCAGATCCGCCATGCGCTCGGTGTTGAAGGTCAGCGTCTGAATCATGCCGGCCACGGCGGGCAGCAGGATTTCGAGGGTGTCCGCGGCGTCGAACACCGGTTCCTTGTCTTCCTGCAGGTCGCGGTTGTAGGCCAGCGGCAGCGCCTTGAGGGTTGCCAGCAGGCCGGTCAGGTCGCCGATCAGGCGACCGGCCTTGCCGCGGGCGAGCTCTGCGATGTCAGGGTTCTTCTTCTGCGGCATGATCGAGGAACCGGTGGAGAACGCGTCGTGCAGCTTCACGAAGCTGAATTCCTTGGTGGCCCAGAGGATGACCTCTTCGCTCACGCGGGAAAGGTCCACGCCGATCATTGCGGTGATCCAGGAGAATTCGGCGAACACGTCGCGGGCGGCGGTGCCGTCGATCGAGTTGTAGACCGCGGAATCGAAGCCCAGCTCGTCGGCCACGAAATTCGGGTCCAGGCCCAGGGTCTGGCCGGCCAGGGCGCCGGAACCGTAGGGTGACACGGCCGCGCGCTTGTCCCAGTCCACGAAGCGCTGCACGTCGCGCAGCAGCGGCCAGGCGTAGGCCAGCAGCAGGTGCGAGAGCAGGATCGGCTGGGCATGCTGCAGGTGGGTGCGGCCCGGCATTGGTGCGTACGGGTGGGCCTTGGCCTGGCCCAGCAGCGCATCCAGGGTGTCGACGACGCCGCCGGCGATGATGCGGGCATGGTCGCGCAGGAACATGCGGCCCAACGTCGCGATCTGGTCATTGCGCGAGCGCCCAGCGCGCAGCTTGCCGCCCAGCTGGGTGCCGGCGCGTTCCAGCAGTCCGCGTTCCAGCGAACCGTGCACGTCCTCGTCGAACTGCGCGGCGGCGTAGGTGCCGTCCAGCACGTCGGCTTCGAGCTTGTCCAGCGCGGCGATCATGTCCGCGAGCTCCTGCTCGGTCAGCAGGCCGGCGCGCTGCAGCACCTTGGCGTGGGCGCGGGAGCCGGCGATATCGTAGCTGGCCAGGCGCCAGTCGAAGTGGGTGGACTTGCTCAGTGCGGCCATTGCATCCGCGGGACCGTCGGAGAAACGGCCGCCCCAGAGCGATCCTTCATTTGTTGACGAGGCCATGGCTCGTTCCTTTCTGCTGCTGCCCGGACTCCGCCGCGCGCCGGTTCGGCCGGCGGATGCGATGGAGTTTATTTCGCTGAACACTACTCTAGCAAAGGTTTATGCAATGATGCTCATAAATATGCATCACGGGCCGGCGAAAGCCGTTCCTGCCTCGTGAAAGCACTTCCTGTGGAAACTCGAAGAAGTCTCCGCGCGATGCCCAACAGTTGGCAGATTCCCTCTTCCACGAAGCATGGCCCCGGCGTAAGGTGAAGCCATAGTCGTATACGGATACGTCGTTGGAGGAAGTCAAATGGATATCCAGTTGTTCCGCGGTGACATCACCACGCTGAGCGTCGACGCCATCGTCAACGCAGCCAATCCCTCCCTGCTCGGCGGAGGCGGCGTGGATGGCGCCATCCATGCGGCCGCGGGTCCGGCCCTGCTGGCCGCCTGCCGCCAAGTCCGCGCCAGCCGCTATCCCGACGGCATTCCCTCGGGTGTCGCCGTGGCCACCAAGGCGGGCAATCTCAAGGCCAAGTGGGTCATCCACACGGCCGCACCGAATCTGGCCCTGATCAAGCCGAACCCCAAGATCCTTGCCGACTGCTTCAAGAATTCCCTGTACGTGGCTGCCCGCCACGAGGTGCATTCGATCGCCTTCCCTGCGCTGGGCGCCGGTGCGTTCCGCTGGGATCCGCAGCAGGTTGCGCAGATCGCCTACACGGCCATCAATGAGTGGGTGGAAACCAACAAGCACATCTCACCGATACGCCGGATCGTGCTGGTCGCCTACAACGACGAGGTGCAGGAGGCCTTCGAGCAGGCCTTCGCGCTGAACGCCGTCGAGGAGCTCGCCGCCTGAGAGCACGCGGCCCGCACGGCCTCCACCACCACGGCGAAGCCGCCGCGAACCTCGGGGTTGGCGGCGGCTTCGCCCTGTCCGCGCCGGGATTGCCGGCGCCGCCCGGGCCCGTCGGTCCGCGCTGGGGGATGCTGCGGCGCGGGCCCGGACGGCTATGGGCGGCCGGGCCGGGCAAGGTGCGCCGCGGTACCGCGGGCAAGGCTGCGGCCTCCCATGCCCCGATGATCGCGCGCCGGGGGCGGGCGCAACGACGCCGGGCGCACAATGTGGATAACATCGTGCGCCCGGCGTCGTTTCACAGCGGAGGATCCGCGGTGTTCTAGCTCGGTTCGGCCAGCTGCAGGAAGCGGGCGGCGACGTCCGCGCCGCCGTCCACCTGCCTGGTGGTGACCATGATCGTGTCGTCCCCGGCGATGCAGCCGAGAATCGAGGGCATCTGCGAGTGGTCGATGGCCAGGGCCAGCAGGTTCGCGGCGCCCGGCGGGGTGCGCAGCACCACGATGTTCCCGGAGGCCTCGGCCGTGACCAGTTGCTCGGCGCAGATCTTGGCCAGGCGCGCGTCCAGCACTTCCTGGGTGATGGCGGTCTGCGGGGAGCGGTCCCCGCCTTCCTGCCGCACAGCGTAAATTAGCTGGCCCAGGTTGTCGCGGATGCGCACCGCACCGATCTCCACCAGGTCGCGCGAGAGCGTTGCCTGGGTGACCTCCAGCCCGTCGTCCTTGAGCAGGCCGAGCAGCTCGGCCTGGGACTTGACCGAGTTGTTGCCCAGGAAGGCGCGGATGCGCGCCTGGCGGGCGGTTTTCGTACTGGGCTGCGAAGCCATGGCTACAGCTCCATCCGGGCGTCTTCGGCCAGGCCGGAGGCGACCATGAGCCACGTCATGACGGCCTTCTGCGCGTGCACGCGGTTCTCCGCCTCGTCGAACACGACCGACTGCGGGCCGTCGATGACGTCGGCCTCGATCTCGTAGCCGCGGTAGGCCGGCAGGCAGTGCAGCACGATGGCATCGTCCTTGGCGTGCTTCATCGCCGCGGAGGTGACCGAGTAGTCGGTGAACAGCGACAGGCGTGCTTCCTTTTCCTCCTCCTGGCCCATGGAGACCCAGGTGTCGGTGGCGACCACGTCGGCGTCCTGCAGCGCGGCGGCCGCATCGGTGGTGATGGTGACCGAGCCGCCGGTGAGCGCGGCGCGCTCCTTGGCGGCGGCGACGATGGAGTCCGCCGGCAGGTAGCCCTCCGGTCCGGCGATCGCAACGTGCATGCCCGCGGTGACACCGGCCAGCAGGTAGGAGTTGGCCATGTTGTTGGCCGCGTCGCCCAGGTAGGTCATCTTCAGGCCGGCCAGCGCGCCCTTGTGCTCGCGCACCGTGAGCAGGTCGGCGATCAGCTGGCACGGGTGGTAGTCGTCGGACAGCGCGTTGATCACCGGCACCGAGGAATTCTGCGCCATTTCCTCCAGGCCGGACTGTGCGTAGGTGCGCCACACGATGGTGGAGACCATGCGCTCGAGCACCTTGGCCGAGTCGGAGATGGATTCCTTGTGGCCCAGCTGGGACTCGGCGGAGTTGATGATCAGCGGGCTGCCGCCCAGCTCGGCGATGCCGGCGTGGAAGGAGACCCGGGTGCGGGTGGAGGTCTTGTCGAAGAAGACCGCGACGGTCTGCGGGCCGGCGTACGGGGTGTAGCCGTACTTGTCGGCCTTCATGGCCAGTGCCAGGTCCAGCACCTTGGTCTGCTCGGCCTGGCTGAAGTCCAGGTCGGTCAGGAAGTGGCGGGTTGTGCTCATGGTGTGTTCCTTAAAGTCAGTAGGTCGCTCAGGCTGCGGCCGCGGCCAGCAGGCCGGGCAGCGCCGCGATGAAGGTAGCCAGCTGCTCGCGGGTGACCACCAGCGGCGGGGCCAGGCGGATGGTGCGCTCGTCGGTGGCGTTGATGATGAAGCCGGCGTCCAGCGCGGCGGTGACCATTGCCGGCGCCGAGCCGGCCGTGAGCTCGAAGGCGTTGAGCAGGCCGGCGCCGCGTACCGCGCCCACGCCCTGCACTCCGGCCAGCTGCTCGCGCAGCCAGGCGCCGGTGTCGCGCACGTGGGCCAGCAGGTTGTCCTTCTCGATGGTGTGGATGACCGCCAAGCCGGCGGCGCAGGCCACCGGGTTGCCGCCGAAGGTGGTGCCGTGGTCCCCAGGGGTCAGCCATGCGGTGTTTTCCTCGCCGAACACGATCATCGCGCCGATCGGGAAGCCGCCGCCCAGGCCCTTGGCCAGGGTCATGACATCCGGGATCACCGGAGCGGAGGCGAAGAACTCGCCGGTGCGGCCCATGCCGGTCTGCACCTCGTCGAAGACCAGCAGCGCGCCGGCCTCGGAGGTGATCTCGCGGGCCGCCTGCAGGTACTCGCCGGACAGCTCCAGCACGCCGGCTTCGCCCTGGATCGGCTCGATGAACACCGCGCAGACGGTCTCGTCCACCGCGTCGCGCAGCGCCTGGACGTCCCCGGCGGGGATCCAGGTGACGTTCTGCGGCAGCGGGGCGAACGGGGCGCGGTACTTTTCCTTGTAGGTCAGCGACAGCGCGCCCAGGGTGCGGCCGTGGAATGCGTGCTCCAGGGCGATGACCTTGGTGCGCGGAGCCTGCTCGGTGCCAGCGTTGCGCCGGGTGAGCTTCAGCGCGGCCTCGTTGGCCTCGGTGCCGGAGTTCGCGAAGAACACCTTGGAGCCGGCCGGGGCGGCGGAGATCCGCAGCAGCTTCTCGGCCAGCGCGATCTGCGTGGGCGAGGTGAAGAAGTTGGACACGTGCCCCAAGGTGGCCAGCTGCGAGGTGATCACAGAGGTCAGCAACGGGTTGGCGTGGCCGAGGGTGTTCACCGCGATACCGCCGAGCAGATCCAGGTACTGGTTGCCGTCGGCATCCCACACATGGCAGCCGGCCCCGCGCACCAGCACCCGCTGCGGGGCGCCGAACACGCCCAGCAGGCTGTTGGAGTAGCGCTCGGCCAGCGCGGCCGAGGACTGGTTGCCCAGCCCGGCCAGGTCCGCGGCCCTGGAGTTCTCGCTGGGCATTGCGTCGGTGGAGGCGGCGGTCTCGCTCACTTCTGGTCCTTCTGGTTCGTTGGGGCGGCGGGGACCACCTGGGTGCCCACGCCGGCGGCGGTGAAGATTTCAAGCAGCATGGAGTGCGGTTCGCGCCCGTCCACGATGTGGGCCTGGCCCACGCCGGAGTCCACGGCATCCAGGCAGGCGCCCATCTTGGGGATCATGCCCGATTCCAGGCCCGGCAGCATCTCGCGCAGCTCGTCGTTGGTGATGGACGTGATCAGCGAGGACTTGTCGGGCCAGGCGCTGTAGAGGCCCTCCACATCGGTGAGGATCACCAGCTTGGAGGCGCCCAGCGCGGTGGCCAGGGCGCCGGCCGCGGTGTCGGCGTTGACGTTGAGCACCGCGCCGGTCGGTTCGCCCTCGGCGTCGAATTCCGGGGCCACGGTGGAGACCACCGGGATCATCCCGGCGTCGATGAGCGAGTCCACCTGGTCGGTGCGCACCCGGGTGACCTCGCCGACCAGCCCCAGGTCCACGGGCAGCCCGTCAACGATGGTGCCGGTGCGGATGGCCTGCAGGGTGGCGCCGTCCTCGCCGGACATGCCCACGGAGTAGGGGCCGTGCGAGTTGATCAAGCCGACCAGATCGCGCTGCACCCGGCCGGTGAGCACCATGCGCACCACGTCCATGGCTTCCGGGGTGGTGACCCGCAGCCCGCCGCGGAACTCCGACTCGATGCCCAGGGTGTCGAGCATCTTGTTGATCTGCGGGCCGCCGCCGTGCACCACCACCGGGTTGATCCCGGCGTGGCGCAGGAACACGATGTCCTCCGCGAAGGCGCGGCGCAGCTCGTCGTTGACCATGGCGTTGCCGCCGTACTTGATGACCATGGTGGTGCCGGCGAAACGCTGGATCCAGGGCAGCGCCTCGATCAGCGCCTCGGCCTTGCGCTGGGCCAGGCCGACGTCGGTGCGGGTGTTCTCAGGCATGATGCTCTTCCTTTGTCCTTGTTGAAGGGACGCGCCTAGCTGGAGTAGGCGGAGTTCTCGTGGACGTAGTCGTGGGTCAGGTCGTTGGTCAGCACCGTGGCCTGCGCGGTGCCCGCGTTCAGGTCGATGTCGATGGTGACGTTGCGGTCTTCGAGCGAGACCAGCGAGCGGTCCTCGCCCACCCCGCCGTTCTTGCAGACCCACACGCCGTTGATCGCGACGTTCAGCTCGTCCGGGTCGAAGGCCGCGGCGGTGGTGCCGACCTCGGAGAGCACGCGTCCCCAGTTCGGGTCCTTGCCGAAGACCGCGGTCTTGACCAGGTTGGAGCGCGAGACGGCCTTGGAGACCTCCAGGGCATCGGCTTCGGTGGCGGCGTTGAAGGTGCGGATCGCGATGGTGTGGTCCGCGCCTTCGGCATCGTCGATCAACCGGGCTGCCAGCTCCTGGCAGGCGTCGGTCAGCGCCGCGGTGAACTCGGCCGTGTCCGGGGTGATGCCCGAGGCGCCGGAGGCCAGCAGCAGCACCGTGTCATTGGTGGACATGCAGCCGTCGGAGTCAGCGCGGTCGAAGCTCATCGCGGTGGCGCTGCGCAGCGCGGCGTCCAGCTGCTCGCTGGTGAGCACCGCGTCGGTGGTCAACACGACCAGCATGGTGGCCAGCGCCGGGGCGAGCATGCCCGCGCCCTTGGCCATGCCGCCGATGATGGCCTGGCCGCTGGTGGAATCCCCCACCACGCGGCTGACCTGCTTGGACACGGAGTCGGTGGTCATGATGCCGGCGGCAGCCTGGTCGGAGGCATCCTGGCTGCCGGCCAGCTTGCCGACGGCCTGCGCGATGCCCGGCAGCAGCTTGTCCATGGGAAGCTGCTGGCCGATCAGGCCGGTGGAAGCCACCGCCACGTCGCCGGCGGAGATCTTCAGCAGGTCCGCCACGTATTCGGCGCTGCGGTGGGTGTTGCCGAAGCCCTCCGCGCCGGTGCAGGCGTTGGCGCCGCCGGAGTTCAGCAGCACCGCGTCGATGCGGCCGTCGGCCAGCACCTGGCGGGACCACTTGACCGGAGCGGCGGCCACGCGGTTCGAGGTGAAGACGCCGGCCGCGGCGAAGTCCGGCCCGAGGTTGCGCACCACGACCACGTCGTTCTTGCCGGTGGACTTCAGTCCTGCCGGCACGCCCGCGGCGGTGAAGCCTGCCGGGGCGGTGACGCCCAGGGCGTTGGCGGATGGGTGGGTGTTGGTGTGGGCGAGGCTCACGGTGCGACTCCTTGCATGAGCAATCCGGTGTTTTCTTCCAGTCCCAGCGCGATGTTCATCGACTGGACTGCGGCACCTGCGGTGCCCTTGGTCAGGTTGTCCAGCGCGACCGAGACGATCACGCGGTTGGCGTGGGTGTCGAAGGCCAGCTGCAGCTGGACGTGGTTGCTTGCCTGTACCGCGCCGGTGGTCGGCCATTGGCCCTCGGGCAGCAGGTGGACAAACAGCTCATGGTCGTAGGCCGCGGACCAGGCCGCGCGCAGCTGCGCTTCGGTCACCCCGGGCTTCACCTTGGCGGTGGCGGTGGTCAGGATGCCGCGCGGCATCGGGGCGAGGGTCGGGGTGAAGGACACGGTGACAGGTTCCCCGGCGAGCTTGGAGAAGCCCTGCTCCATCTCCGGGATGTGCCGGTGCACGCCGCCCACGCCGTAGGTGCTCATGGAGCCCATGACTTCGGCGCCCAGCAGGTGGGTCTTGGCGCTCTTGCCCGCGCCGGAGGTGCCCGAGGCGGACACGATCACCACGTCGTCGGGTTCCAGCAGGTTGGCCGCGAAGCCAGGCGCCAGCGAAAGCTGGCCGCCGGTCGGATAGCAGCCGGGCACCGCGATGCGCTTGGCGCCGACCAGCTTTTCGCGCTGGCCGGGAAGCTCGGGCAGGCCGTAGGGCCAGGATCCGGCGTGCTTGGTGCCGTAGAACTTCTCCCAGGCCTCGGCGGATTCCAGGCGGAAGTCGGCTCCGGCGTCGATGACCAGGGTCGATTCGGGCAGCTGCTGCGCCACTGCGGCGCTGGCGCCGTGCGGCAGGGCCAGGAAGACGACGTCGTGCCCGGCGAGGTTTTCCACGGTGGTGTCCACCAGCACCCGGTCGGCGAGCGCATGCAGGTGCGGCGCGATGCCGCCCAGGCGCTGCCCGGCCTGGGAATGCGCGGTGATGGCGCCAATTTCTACGTCGGGGTGGGTGGCAAGGATGCGCAGGACCTCGCCGCCGGCGTACCCGCTGGCACCGGAGACAGCAACTGAAATCGTCATGACCAGATTCTACCGCAAAATATGCATTGAGGCTAATAAATATTCATAACATGGTTTGTCATGAACGACGACATGGACGCTCTCGATCAGCCGCTGCGCAGGCTCGAGTCATAGACTGGCCCTAGTAGGGGCCCGTCCATACGGGTCGACGTCATTCTTCCACAGGAGCGCTCCCCCATGCAGCAGCAAGCCATACTCGTTGACGAACCATCGGATGCCAAGGGACTGGTTCTGGGGCAGTCTCCGGTTCCGGCCGCGGGGCCCGGACAGATCCAGGTGAAGGTCGCCGCGATCGGGGTCAACTTCATCGAAACCTACCAGCGCAGCGGCACCTACAAGGTCGATTACCCCTTCACGCCGGGCTCCGAATTCTCCGGGATCATCACCGAGGTCGGCGAGGGCGTGCAGAACTTCACTGTCGGGGACCGGGTGGCGACCGCTTCCGGCACCGCCGGCTACGCCCACTACGCGGTGGTCGACGCCGCCCGGGCCGGGCACGTCCCCGATGCCGTGGACCTGCAGGTGGCCGCCGCGCTGCCGCTGCAGGGCATGACCGCCCACTACCTGGTGCATTCGAGCTATATCGTGCGCGAGGGCGACATCGTCCTGACCTACGCCGGAGCTGGCGGGGTGGGGCTGCTGCTGACCCAGCTGCTCAAGCTGAAGGGCGCCACGGTGATCACCACCGCCAGCACCCAGGAGAAGAAAGACCTGGCCAAGGCCGCCGGAGCAGACTACGTGGTGGGCTACGACCAGGTGGCGGCCACCGTCGAGGAGGTCACCGACGGCCAGGGGGTGCATGCGGTCTACGACGGCATCGGCAAGGACACCTTCGACACCTCGCTGGCCGCGCTGCGGCGCCGCGGCACCCTGGTGCTGTTCGGCGGGGCCAGCGGCCAGGTGCCCGATTTCAACCTACAGCGGTTGAACGCCGGCGGTTCGCTGACCGTCACCCGCCCGAAACTCGACGACTTCATTGCCACTGAATACGAAATGCACTGGCGCTTCGGCGACATCTTCCGCTGGGCTTCCGAAGGCAAGCTGGACGTGCGCATCGGAGCGAGCTTCCCGCTGGCCGAGGCTTCGGCGGCCCACACCGCGCTGGAGTCCCGCGCCACTACGGGCAAGGTGCTGCTCGTTCCCTAACCTCGGCACCGGCCGTCGCAGTGCCGCGGCGGCCCGTTTCCTTCCATTGACATTTTCCCGAAAGGCGAGCTGTTGGTTTCATTGGCGGTGCCCTTGCTCCTCGGAGCGGGCATGTTCCTGCTGCTGTTTTATGCCGTGTTCAGTTCCCGGTCCGAGGACTCGGACGGCGGTTCAGGCCGCCACGTCCATCGGGACCGGCGAGGACCGGCGCAGGCCAAGGCCATCCAGCGCACCAGCGTGCTCCGGCGTTTCGCCAACGTCTTCTCCTCCTTCGGCCCCAGCGATTGGGCGCTCTTCGCCTGGACGCTGGTATTCCTGGTTTCCGCCATCGCCCAGACCGCGATGCTGCTGGCCTAGTCCGGTTTCCGGCCTCCAGCCGGCCACCCAATCCCCTCACAACGACGACCCTCGGAGCACACCAGTGGAAGACCTTTCCCGGGTGCAGCGAAGCCCCGCCAACGATGCAGAGATCCAGGACTATCTGGGACGGTTGGGCCTTCCGGGGCTGATTGATCTGCATGTGCATTTCATGCCGCAGAATGTGCTGGACAAGGTCTGGGCGTTCTTCGACGGCCGCGAAGCGCACGGCGACCTACCTTGGCCGATCAGCTACCGCACCGACGAGGCGCACCGCGTCGCCACCCTCGAACAGCTGGGAGTCGCCCGGTTCAGCACCTTGAACTACGCGCACCGCCCGGGCATGGCCGGCTGGCTCAATGAGTACTCGCGGAACTTCGCGGCGCACCACCCGCAGGCGATCGCCTCCGGCACCTTTTATCCCGAGGCCGGCGCCGAGCAACAGGTCAAAGACTGCCTCGAGTCGGGTGTCGAAGTCTTCAAGATCCATGTCCAAGTCGGAAACTTCGACCCGAACGACCCGTTGCTGGACCGGGCCTGGCAGCTGGTGGCCGAGGCGCGCACCCCGGTGGTCATCCACTGCGGCAACGGCCCGCACCAGGGAGATCACACGGGCATCGAGCCCATTCGCCGGCTGCTGGAACGACATGGGGATCTGGTTCTGGTCATCGCCCATGCGGGCTTGCCCGATTACCGCGAGTTCGCCGAGCTGGCACTGGCCCACCCGAATGTCTACCTGGATACCACCATGCTGGCTACCGACTTCACGGAGCAGTTCGCTCCCATGCCAGAGGGATATGGCTCGCTGCTGGCGGCATTGGCGGGCAAGGTGGTGCTCGGCACCGACTTCCCCAACATCCCCTACCCCTACAGCCACCAGATCCAGGCCCTCGATGCGTTGGGCCTGGGCGACCAATGGATGCGCGAAGTCCTCTGGGAAACACCTCAGCGACTGCTGGCCCAGGTGCGCGCAGCGCACTAGCCCCACCGCATGCCGGTGCTACTGCCCTCTTGAGGGCGTCGGATGCAGAACCCTAGAAGCGGGAAGAACCGCCCGCCCCCGAGAAGCTGCCGCCCCCGGAATAACCGCTGGACACCCCGGAAGACGAGCTGGCGGCTTGGCGGGAGCTGTCCACCGCACTGACTGCGGAATGGTAGCCGATGTTGAATGCGCCCACCCGCCAAAAAAGCTCTGCCGGGCTGGTCACGTCCAGGATCGATCCGCCGCCGCGGGATCCGGTGGCGGCGTAGCGCTGCTGGCGCATCGACTCGCGCATTTCCTTTTCCTCCGCCTTGGACTTGGCGTAGGCGCCGATCCGTGCGGTGGCATAGGCTTCAAGCCGTTCGGTCAATTGCTTGCGCAGCTCGCTGAGCCGGTCCAGAGCGGTATCGACATCGATCGCCTGCGCGGCCAGATCCGTGCCGATATCCTGCACCTCCTGCTGCGCTGTTGCGGCAAATGAGCGCAACGCGCTCCCGGCCGGGCCCAGCTTCTTGTCCGTGTCGTCGAGCAGCTGCGGAAGTTCCTCCAGATCCTCAAGGATCGGGGCCGCCTGCGCCCGCCACGCATCTTGCCACGTGGCAGACCTGGTGTACAGCGCCGCCGCGGCGATGATTGCGTCATCCGTCGCATCCAACTGCTGTGCGGTGTCGTTGAAGTCCTTGGAGCGAGCGACGCCCGACGTGGAGGACCGAGTTTTCTTCGTGGCCGCTTCCAGCTCCTGCTGCCGGGTGAACAGCGAACGGTAATCGACCATGAAATCGGCAAAACGCCGTTCAAGGTCCGCCGCATGGCGTGAGCCGCTCGGCAGGGTGCGGGCGGATAGCTCGGTGGCATCCAGATCCATGGACACGTTGCCCAGATGCTCCCTGCCGGAGTCGAGGTGCGCCGCGAACTCCTTGCGCCGCGAAGCCCGAATACCGAAGGCCACCAGGCCTGTCACTCCCGCTGCGCCGCCGGCGACGCCCGTGGTGATCCAAAGGGCCGGGTTCTTGTACCAAGGCCGGTTCATGATCTTCGCACCCTTGGCGCCGACGGCGATGACGCCGTCGGTCCAGCGTGAGAGATTGAAGTCCTCGTACCCGGCCTTGTGGATGGATTCCATCTGGCCCGTGGAAACCTTGCGGTCTTCACCGAAGTAGGTGCCGATCTGGCCGTCGCCCGGTCCCTCGACCGAAAGCATGATGATGAAGTATCCATCGGCCCAGTAGTCGCCGTAGTCCTCGGGATCTTGCGAGATCCACTCCGGATGCGCATCCCGTGCGAACGTGAGGGTTTCGGTGTTGATGTCGTCGGAGTTCTTGCCTTCGCGAGAAAAGACCGCAACCTTGGTAGGTTCGTTGAAGTCGATACCCGCCATGGCGTCCTTGATCTTCTCATCATTCAGGACATCCGCGGTGTCGTAAACGCTGACACCCTCCAGGTTTGCTCCGGCGGCGATGCCGACGGCGGAAGCGCTGGCGGCAGCCGCAGGCCATACCGGCGAGAATCCCAGCACCGCCACGGCGGCCGTGGCGGAGCATCGAGTCAAATAGCGGCGAAATTGCATGTGCAGAACTCCGGTCGAATAGCGGGTCGATCTTCCCGACGATTGATTTAGGCCATCGTATCGCCTATTTCAGGCGATGTCTTGAACCCGTATCAAGTTCCCAGATATCGCCAGAAGTCAGCCACGGCACGGTGCGCCGCCAAGGGGAAGAAGCAGCGCGGCGCACTCGGCACGCCACCAAGAATTCAAGGATCAATGCCCCTGCTCCGCCCGACTCGTGGATGCCTGCCGCACTATGCGGACCGGGCTGGCTGGAAGTAGTCCACCAGGAATCCGAGGAGCATGCCCACGGCGATGATCGCTACCGCCGGAAGCAGTACCAGCGGTCCGACGTAGTCGCGGATATCGATACCCGCGAGCGGTTTGCCCAAGAAAGCGAAAAGCAGGTAGGCAACCGCCAGCATCAATCCAGCGGTGACGATGGCGCGCCCCTTCGTACGTCGCTTCCGCTTGGGAAATTGCTTGGCATACTCCTCGGCGGGACCGAATTCCGCCTCGGCGGATGCGCCCGTCGTGGCCTCATGGGATCGAACCTCTTTGAGCGTCTCAGCTATCTCCGACTCCGGCATGCCCTGCATCCGCAGGTTGAAGGTCAAGTTCCGTTCGTAATTCACGATTTCTCCTGGCTTGTCGTTCGAATCTCGGACAAGGCGTGCGTCATGCCCGCCCAGGCGGCTTCAGCACGCTGAAGCTCCGCCTCGCCGTGCGGCGTGAGCTTGAAGAGCTTGCGAGGAGGCCCCGCATGCTCGTGCGTCCAGAGGTGCTGCGTCAGCTTCTGCTCTTCCAGCCGTTTCAGCAACGGGTAGAGCGTCCCTCCTTTGATGCGCGTGAACCCGTGCCGGCGAAGCGCCTCGGCAATGGCGTACCCGTGATTCTCCCCGTGGCTCAGCACCGAAAGCACCGCCTGCGGGAGCGCGGCCCTCGTCAGCTCGGGGTAGTCCTCGAAATCTTCCACCGTTAGATAGTCTCACTAGCTAGGTAGTGTTGCAACCCATTAGACCGAATATGACTGCCGAAGATACAAACTGCTTGACGCGCCACGGCGCCCGAAGTCGCGCCTGGCCGCCGGAGCCCGCGCGTTCTTCGAGGTGGCCCCGTCCCGGAGCCCTGGCCAATGTGTCCGCTCGGCCCACTGTGCGGAAGCGCAGGTGCACGGAAATATCAGAGATGCGGGTAACACTTCGCACGGAACCGCGTAGGCTGCCCAGTTGCCAATTCGATGCTTCGTCGCATATCAGACGTGCAATGAGCCGGGTCGAGACCTCCCGGAATCCGAAAGGATGAAACCCCCTCATGTCAACGTGGGTTACAAGTGGCTGTAAAATTGGAGGATGACTAGCATTGATGATTCCGGCGCGGCCGTACTTCCTGAAGCCGAACGCGAAGTTCTCACCTGGGACACCTTCGGCGTGGCATCCCGCGAACTGGCCCAGACCGTTGTTGACAGCGGATTCGAAACCGACGTTGTCGTGGCAATCGCCCGCGGCGGACTGCTGTTGGCCGGTTCCATCGCCTACGCCCTGGGAGCCAAGGCCTGCGGCGCCCTGAACGTGGAGTTCTACACCGGCATCGGCACCGTCCTTCCGGAACCAGTCGTGCTCCCCCCGATGCTGGACGAGGGAGCGTTGCACGGCAAGAACGTCTTGCTTGTTGACGACGTCTCGGATTCGGGGCGCACCTTGGCCAAGGTCGTCGACCTCATCTCTGAATGGGGCGCAAACGTCAAGACCGTCTGCCTCTACACCAAGCCGCGCACCATCATGGTTCCGGACTACGAGTGGCGCCGCACCGACAAGTGGATCACCTTCCCATGGTCCGATTTGCCACCGGTGGAAAAGACCGTATCCGGCAGCTAGATCCGCCAAGGACCCTGCCGGCATGCCGAGGAATGTGAACCCCGTGTTCCATCCCTCGGCATTCGTCTTTAAGCTGGCCGAAAGCCCGTGCCCGCGTGCCTGCTCGCTGCTCCCGCCGCAGACCATGATTTCCGGGCCAGGCTTGCCGGCACTCTGCGAGGAGCTGCCGTGACCTGCGCCAGCGAGACCTGAACAGCTTCCCGACTGCCGCGGGGCAGGGAAATGGCGCTGCGCGCCGCGGGAATTCAGGGGTTGATCACCCGGCAGGTAATACGCCAACGGAATGTTCGCCGCCCCACGCAAGCTCGAATCCGTGGAAGTCTGCTTATGGGTGGAGCCACGATTCGGGAACGGGGAATCGGGCCCCTGATGCTCCCGCAGGGCCTGGCATTGCCGGCGGAGCGGGCGCCGCATCGGTGCTCGCCAGTACTTTCGAGAACAATTCCCGTGTACTCAGGTTGCTGGTCCGCAGCGCGTGCACCCGGCAGCGTACCGACGCGGAGGCCGCAGACCCCCACTCCCAGCGGATCTCACCGATTCCCTACCTGTCCGCAGACTCCGAGGTATCAGAGGAGGGCTTGTAGCCGTCCCTGAATCCTGTTCGCGCTGCTGGTCCTGCGCCGGTTCGTCCAGATGCGTTCCCGCCCCGCGTTGGATCAGCAGCACCGCTCCCCAGGCAAGGGCGATGGCCGCCACGACAGCCATGGCTCCCAGAACCAAAACGAGCAGGCAAGCCCCTGTTTTCCGCGCAGCCGACATGCGTTCCCCCTTTTCGCATCGAATAAACCCAAGCCACAAGTCTAGCCCGTGGCTACTCGCTGGGCACTCGTTTGCTTCCTAGCCACAGTGCCGTTCCGGGGCCATAATGCTCCCAACACCTCAAATGCGGCGGAGGGAAACTCATGGAGATCAATTACGGCCTTTCCTACCGATTGGGCGTCCACCCGTGGGAGCACTACGCCAAGATCCACGGTGACAGCTTCGAGCATCAGCTGCGCATTGAACTCGAGCAGCATGCCGGCGATTCCCCCGGCCTCCTCCCCCGGGCCATCGACCTGGGCTGCGGCAGCGGAAGCCACGGCCGCCGAATGGCCGCGGCAGGCTTCGAGGTGGTGGGCGTGGAGGCGCAGCAACTGCCGCTGGTCCGTGCCCGTCGGCAGGCGGGGCCGCACGAGACCTACGTACACGCTGACGTCACCGACCTGTCCGAATTGGCTGCCGGCTTCGATTTCTTCCTGGACTCCGGATGCCTGCAGGGCCTGTCCGACGCCGCCCGCACCCGCTATGGGCAGGAGGTCGGCAGGCTCGCCGCACCCGGTGCGACCTTCCTGAGCCTGCAATTCGACAATTCCCGTTTCTCTTCCTTCATCGGAGGAATCTCCCGCGAAGAACTGGAGGACGTCCTTTCCCAGTGGGCCCTCATCGACGACTACCCCGCCGACACGCGTGGGCTGGGCTGGCTCCAGAAGAGGACCAGGCCGCACTGGTACCGCTTCCTGTATCGCTAGCGGAAATGGCAAACGCCCCGTTTCCCTGCAGATCCAGGGAAACGGGGCGTAGCAAGCAGTCGCAGCTAGCGCTGGACGGCGCCGAACTTCGCGGCGGCCACGGCCACCGCGGCGGCTCGCGCCTCGGAAGCTTCGTCCGCGGTCAGGGTGCGGTCGGTGGCGCGGAAACGCAGGCCGAAGGCCAGCGACTTCTTGCCGTCCTCGATGCCCTTGCCCTCGTAGACATCGAACAGGGCGACGTCTTCCAGCAGCTCGCCGGCGCCTTCACGCAGTGCTGCCAGCACGTCGCCGGCCACGACCTCGCGGTCCACGACCAGGGCAACGTCCTGGGTGGCCAGCGGCTGGGTGGACAGGTGCCCTGCGACAACCACGGCCGGGGCCGCATCCATTACGGCCGCGGCGTTCAGTTCGAAGGCCACGGTGCGCGCCGGAAGATCGGCGTCCTTGAGCAGCGCAGGATGCAGCTCGCCGGCGTAGCCGACAATCTGGCCATCCAGCTTCAGCGCTGCCGCACGGCCCGGGTGGAATGCCTGGTGGCTGCCCTGGGCGATCTCCAGCTGCGTGCCCAGCAGGTCTGCGACGGTACGCGCCGCATCCAGTGCGTCGGCCCAGTCCCAGGCACGCGGGGCGAACCCGGCGGCGGCCGGGGCCTCGTGGCCGGTGAACACGCCGGCGATCTGCCATGGCTGGTTCGGCACGCCGGCGAAGAGCTCGGCCAGCACCTCGTCGCTCGGCTTGGCGCCCAGCGGAGGCAGCACGCTGGAGCCCAGCTGCTCGCCCGGCAGGAAGACCAGGCCGCCCTCGTACAGGGCCAGGTCGCGGAAGCCGCGGCCGTGGTTGCGGCGTGCGGTGTCCAGCAGCCCAGGCAGCAGCGAGGTGCGCAGGAAGCGGAATTCCTTGGAGATCGGGTTGGCCAGGGTGATGGCCTTGACCGGGGTGCCTGCCTGCGCGGCGCCGAAGGTGTTGTTCTGCGCCTGCGAGACGAACGGGTAGCTGAGCACCTCGGTCATGCCGACGTCGGCCAGGCCCTGCAGCACGCGGCGGCGCTGGGACTGCGAGCGGCTCAGGCCGCGGCCCGGGGGCGCCACCGGCAGGGTCGCCGGAATCTGGTCGTAGCCGATCACGCGGGCGACCTCTTCAACCAGGTCCTCCTTGATGGCCAGGTCCGGGCGCCAGCTCGGGGCGGTCACGGTGAAGCCCGCGGCGTCCTGCGAGACCTGCGCGCCGATGCCCTCCAGCGCGGAGATGATCTGCGCGTCGGAGTAGTCCACGCCGATCAGCGCCGAGGCGAAGCCTGCGGGCAGCAGAATCTGCGCGGCCTCCGGCACGGCGCCGGCGTCGGTGACCTTGGCGGTCTCGGTGCCGCCGGCCAGCTCGACCAGCAGGTCAACTGCGCGCTGCGCGGCGATCTGCATGATGCGCGGGTCCACCCCGCGCTCGAAGCGCTTGGACGCTTCGGAGGGCAGCTTGTGGCGGCGGCGCGAACGGGCGATGGACACCGCGTCGAAGTGCGCGGCCTCGATCAGCACGCGGGAGGTCGCATCCGAGACCTCGGTGCTGGCGCCACCCATGACGCCGGCAATGCCGATGGCGCCCGATTCGTCGGTGATCAGCAGGTCCTCTGGCGACAGCTCGCGGTCCTTCTCATCCAGGGTGGTGAGCTTCTCCCCGGCCGCGGCGCGGCGCACGGTGATGGCGCCGGTGAGCTTGTCCGCGTCGTAGAAGTGCAGCGGGGCGCCCAGCTCCAGCATCACGTAGTTGGAGATGTCCACCGGCAGGGAGATCGAGCGCATGCCGGCCAGCTGCAGGCGCGAAGCCATCCAGCGCGGGGTCGGGCGCGTCGGGTCGATGCCGGCGACCTCGCGGGTCACGAAGCGGGTGCAGCCGGCCACGCCGTAGATCGGCGCCTGGTCGTCCAGCACCACCGGGTGGCCGGCCTCGGCGGCGTCGGTGACCTGGACCTTGGAGGCCGGATCGGTGTAGTCGGTGCCGGTGGCCAGCCCGTATTCGCGGGCTACGCCGCGGATCGAGAAGCAGTAGCCGCGGTCCGGGGTGACGTTGATTTCCGCAGCCTGGTCATCCAGGCCGAAGAGCTCGAACACGTCGGTGCCCAGCTCCGGATCCAGGCCCAGGCGGGAGAGCACGATGATGCCGTCGTGGTCGTCGCCGATGCCCAGCTCGCGCGAGGAAGCGATCATGCCGGCCGAGGTGTGGCCGTAGGTCTTGCGCGGGGAGATCTTGAAGTCGCCCGGCAGCACGGCGCCCGGAAGCGTGACAACCACCTTGTCGCCCTCCACGAAGTTGTGCGCTCCGCACACGATGCCCTGCACGCCGGTCGGGTCGATGCCCTTGCCGGTCAGGGTCTGCTCGGCGCCTTCGGGCACCACGCGGACCTGGCACCAGTTGATGGTTTTGCCGTTGGAGGCTTCCTCCTTGACCAGGGAGAGCACCTGGCCGACCACGATCGGGCCGGAAAGCTCGTCGGAGGGGCGGTGGACGTCTTCTTCCTCCAGGCCGACCTTGACCAGGTCCGCCATGAGGTCTTCGGCCGAGGCATCGGCCGGAAGCTGCGTGTACTCGCGCAGCCAGGAAAGTGGAATACGCATAACTTAGATCTCCATCCCGAAGTGCTGGCTGAAACGGACGTCGCCCTCGATCATGTCGTGCATGTCCGGGACGTCGTTGCGGAACATGAGCGTACGCTCAATGCCCATGCCGAAGGCGAAGCCGGAGTATTCCTCCGGGTCGATGCCGGCGGCGCGCAGCACGTTCGGGTTGATCATGCCGCAGCCGCCCCACTCGATCCAGCGCGGGCCGCCCTTGGCGCCCGGGTGCCAGATGTCGAGTTCGGCGCTCGGCTCGGTGAACGGGAAGTAGGCCGGGCGCAGGCGGATCTGCGCTTCCGCGCCGAACATCTGGCGTGCGAAGTGCTCCAGGGTTCCGCGCAGGTCGGCCATGGTCAGGCCCTTGTCAACGGCCAGGCCTTCGAACTGGTGGAAGACCGGGGTGTGGGTGGCGTCGAGTTCGTCGGTGCGGAACGTGCGTCCCGGGCAGAGCACGTAGACCGGCACCTCGCGTTCGAGCATCGAGCGGACCTGCACCGGGGAGGTGTGGGTGCGCAGCACCAGATGGGCGTCGGCAGGCTCGATGAAGAAGGTGTCCTGCATTTCGCGGGCCGGGTGGTCGGGCTTGAAGTTCAGCGCGTCGAAGTTGAACCACTCAGATTCGACCTCGGGGCCCTCGGCGATTTCCCAGCCCATGCCCACGAAAATGTCCGAGACCCGGTCCTGCAGCACCGACAGCGGGTGGCGGGCGCCGGCACGGCGGCGGCGCGGCGCCGCGGTGACGTCGACGGTCTCCTCGACGAGGATGCGGGCCGCTTCGGCCTCTTCCAGCACCACGGTGCGGGCTGCCAGCGCCTTGTTGACCCGCCCGCGGGCGCCGCCCACGAGCTTGCCGGCGACGGCCTTCTCCGACTTGTCCAGCTTGCCGATCTGGCGGTTGGCCAGCGACAGCGGCGACTTCTCGCCGGTATGGGCCAGACGCGCTTCCTTCAGCTCGTTCAGGTCCCCTGCGGCTTCGATGGCGGCCAGGGCGGCCTCTACTGCCTGGGAGATCGCTGCTTCATCGGTGGGGTGCGGAATGTTCGGCTCCGCGTCCGGAGCCGTTGGTGTTGTCTGATCAGACATGGGATCGATCGATCCTTACTCTTATCTCGTAATTACTCGTTCAAGCACTTTGCTTCTATTCTATTGCCAAGGGCCCGTCTTCGTTTCAACGATGACGGGCCCTGAGCGTGGCACTGCTTACGCAGCTGCGATGAAATCCGCGCTAGTGGGATTCCTTGGCGGCCTTCGGGCTGAAGGCCAGCACGAAGACGAAGGTCAGCACCAGCAGTGCGCCGCCGAAGATGATGGAGTAGAGCATTGCGAAGTTCGCCTTGCCGGTGGCCTGGTAGGACTCGGCGCCCTGGATCAGGTCGAAGGTCACGGTGTGGTGATCGACCTGACCGGCGGTGGTGGAGACGATCGCGCCCGGGAAGGTCACTGCGAAGTTCGCCTCGGTGAAGCTGGAATCAACGGCGGTCTGGCCGGTGCCCGGCATGGAGAAGGTGAACTCCTGCCCGTTGCCGGAGATGGTGACCGGGAAGCCGAAGACGGTGAAGGCGTCGGCAAGCTCGGTGAAGGTCATGGTCTTGGCAGTCGTGAAGGCCAGGCCGACATTCTCGCCGTCATCGATGTTGCTGGTGGTCCAGACGCCGGCCAGCTGCGTGTTCAGCTGGTCCATGTTGACCTGGGTGGCCAGGAGATCCTGGAAGTCCAGGCCCTGGAGCGCGTCCTTGTTCATGGTGACTTCGACGGTACCGGTGGCCTGGTCGTCACCCTCGATGCTGACGCCCGCGTTCATGTTGACGCAGCCGGACAGGGCCAGCACGGCGGCGAAAGCCAGCGCAATGACGCTAATTAGTCTCTTCACGGAGACGCTCCTTGAAATTTGGGTAGGTGGCTTGCAAACCACTATTGACGCTGTAAACAGTCTACGGGTGTTGGGCCAGATGGCCGATTCGGCACAGCTCCAGGCAGGCACCGACAATCGGTGCATCGGCGGGAATCCACGGAACCGCTTCCCCCAGCGAATCGTCCAGGTCCAGCCATGCCAGCTGGTCATGCCCGTCCAACGGCCGGGGTTCCCCCTCGGTGATGACTGCGAACCACACGCGCATCGCCGCCTTGTCGTTCAGCTGCCATCCCTGCGGCAGCGGACCGGCGATTTCGGCGCCCAGGCGCAGCTGCACACCCAGTTCTTCGCGCAGTTCGCGGCGCACCGCCGCGGTGTCCGACTCCCCCGGCTCGACCTTGCCGCCGGGGAATTCCCAGAGGCCGGCAAGGCTTTCGGGACGGTTGCGTCGCGCGGCGAGCATCCGGGTGGGCGCAGTGAGGTCGTCGACGATCGCCACCGCGACGATCTGCTTCAGTGCGGTATTCATTCAGGCGTTCTTCCCTCGGGATTCGGTTGCAGTCGGCTAGCGCTGGGCCCGGGCCGAGCCGTAAAGGCAGACGGTGGCCGCAGTTCCGACGTTCAGCGACTCGGCGACTCCGTACAACGGAACTGCCACGCGGAAGTCCGCCGCGGATTTTTCATGCTCGTCCAGTCCTTGGCCTTCGTTGCCGAACAGCCACATGGTGGGTGTTTCCAGCACCGGTGCGGTTCCGTCGGTGGGGGCGCCGCCCCCGGCATGGGCGCGCAGCACCGCCTGGTCCTGCAGGGCGTCGAGGTTGTGGGCGGCATAACCGTCGGCGGCCAGCACCTGGACTCCGGTGGCCTTGGAGGCGGCGACGAGGTGGTCGAATTCGACGTTGCTGAGCACCGGGAGGTGGAACAGCGAACCCACCGTGGAGCGCACGGCCTTCGGGTTGTAGATGTCGACGCTCCCCTTCGTCAGCACCACGGCGTCCGCGCCGGCGGCATCGGCGGCGCGCAAGATGGTTCCCGCGTTGCCCGGATCCTGGACCCGGCAGAGCACCGCGATCAGTTTAGGCTTGGCTTCGAGCACCTCGCTGAGCTGCGGCTGGCTCATGGCCACCACACCCAGGATGCCCTGCGGGGTCTGCGTATCTGCCATGGCAAGCAGCACTTCCCCGGTGACAAGACGCGGCGTCAGCTTGATATCCGCCAGCAGCTCATTGAATTCGGGGTGGCTTTCAAGGAATCCGGGAACCGCATAGATGTCCTGGATGAGATTGTCATTGTTCCGGTGCGCCAGCAGCGCTTCACGCACGGCTTGCGGGCCTTCTGCGAGGAACTGACCGGTGGCTTCACGTCCCTTGCGGTTGGCAAGCCGTGCGACGGCCTTGACCCTGTCGGCGCGTGGATTGGACATGAGCTCGGGCGAATAGGTCATGATTCGAGAATACCGGTAGAAACGCCAAAGGGCAGGATCCGCACCAAGTGCGGATCCCACCCTTTGGTGTGATCTCTCCAATAAAGAGGAAGTAGATTTACTTCAACTTCTGGCGGGCTTCGCCGCCGGCAGGCTCGAAGCCTGCGGCCTTGGCAGCCTCGATGGAGTTGAACCAGACTTCAGCGTCAGTCTGCTCGTACCAGGTCGAGCCCGGTACGTGGTACTTGTTGGAGCCTGCGTTGCCCTTGATGATGAAGCCCTCTGGAACCTCAGCACCTTCAACTACCTTGAAGACACCGTTTTCGTCCGTTGCCTCTGCGGCTGGGGCCTTTGCGGCCTCTGGAGCAGCGGCAGCAGCCTTAGCAGCAGCCTTTGGGGCTGCAGCGGCTACTACCTTAGGCGCTTTTGGGGCGTTGACGTCAGCCGGCAGGGCACCCTTTGCTACCTGAACCAGGGTGGCGAAAGCGTTGGAGTCCGAGACAGCCAGCTCGGCAAGCATGCGGCGGTCAACCTCGATCTCAGCAGCCTTCAGGCCCTGGATCAGACGGTTGTAGGTCAGGCCGTTGGCGCGGGATGCAGCGTTGATGCGCTGGATCCACAGGCGGCGGAAGTCGCCCTTGCGCTTGCGACGGTCGTTGAAGCTGTATACGAACGAGTGGAGCAGCTGCTCCTTGGCCTTACGGTACAGGCGCGAACGCTGTCCGCGGTAGCCCTTGGCGCGTTCCATTACGACGCGACGCTTCTTGTGGGCGTTTACTGCCCGCTTCACACGTGCCACGTGTGTCTCCTTCAAGTTGGTTCCCCATGCCGCGATGGCGGAATGGGAGAAATCTATGGGTGGTGGGGTAATGCTTCCCCGAATTGCGAAAGGGAGGCTTAGAGGCCCAGCATCCGCTTGATGGTCTTCACATCGGCCTTTGCGACCAGCTGGTCAGAAGCCAGGCGACGGGTCAGTCGCGAGGACTTGTGCTCCAGGTAGTGACGGCGGTTAGCCTGCTGGCGGACGAGCTTACCGCTGCCGGTAACCTTGAAGCGCTTCTTGGCGCCACTGTGAGTCTTGAACTTCGGCATAGCTGCCGTTCTCCTTACGTGCTCCACACGGCAATTGAATACCGTGTAGGGATCATCCGAAGCGGGCCCCTTGCGAAAGGTGACCGCTGCTGTTCTCTTGTAGTTGGATCTTCCAAGGGAAGTTCCTTCACCGGCTGGCGGTGACGGGCTCGAAAGCCCAACAGGCTTGGCTAGGCGTCGCCCTCAGCTGCTTGGCGTGCCTGCTCCAGCTTGGCGAGTGCATCCTCGTCCATCGCTGCAGCGACATTCTGGCCTTCGGTCTCGGCTGGAGCGTCAGTGCGGATCTTGCGCTTGGCCGAATCACGGCCTCCCGACTTCTGCTGCTGTTCGCGACGAGCCTCGGCCTTGTTCTTCAACGGACCTACAACCATGACCATGTTTCGGCCATCGATGCGCGGGCTGGATTCAATGATGCCAACCTCTGCGACATCCGCTGCAAACTTCTCCAGCAGGCGGATACCCATCTCGGGACGCTGCTGTTCACGACCGCGGAACTGGATCATGGCCTTGACCTTGTCACCGGCGCCCAGGAAGCGCAGTGCGTGGCCGACCTTGGTCTGGTAGTCGTGGGTGTCAATCTTCAGGCGGAAGCGAACTTCCTTCAGGACCGTGTTGGTCTGGTTCTTACGAGCTTCGCGAGCCTTGACTGCGGCTTCATACTTGTACTTGCCGAAGTCCATCAGTTTGCACACTGGAGGCTTGGCGTTGGGTGCCACCTCGACCAAGTCCAGATCGGACTCGTGAGCCAGTCGAAGCGCGTCCTCGATGCGGACGATGCCTACCTGCTCACCATTGGGGCCGACGAGACGTACCTCTGGCACGCGAATGCGCTCATTAATGCGTGGATCGCTGATGTGTCACTCCTGAAATCCTAAGTTCCATACCCGCAAACGAAGAAGGCCTCCGGCTGCGATTGCAGGCGAAGGCCACAGTGACGACACGACATAACTTCGGAAAACTCCGAGTTGCATCTGGGACATGCTCAAGCACATCCTGCCGAAGTACCCGGAAGCCTCAAGCGGCGACAGCGGGTGGGAGTTGGCCTCCACTTGCATGGCTCAATACTAGTACGATCCGTCCGCCCGGCGCGAACCGGTGAACGCTGACTGCATGTATTGAGTCGGTCTGTGACAAGCTTAGCAGTATGAGTACCGAAGACACCAACTCGCACCAGCACTCCGTCGACCAGCAGGTGCGTGACATCGCTGAGGTCGCGGCAGTAGAGATCATCACGACGGCCGCTGTTCACCTGATGAGCGCCGCTGCCGTCAAATGCGGCCTGGCCGAAGGCGACGACGCAAATGAACTGAAGGATCTGGATGAAGCCCGCAAGCTGATCACCGCCCTCGCAGGCCTAGTCACTGCCGGGGCACCGGAGATCGGTTCGCAGCATGCGGCGCCGCTGCGCGATGGCCTGCGCAGCCTGCAGCTGGCGTTCCGCGAAGCTTCGCTGATCCCCGACGAGCCAGGCAAGGGTCCCGGAGAAAAGTTCACCGGACCGGTCAACTAGCCTTCAACCCGAAAAATTTAAGAGATTAAGATCATCCTCGGCCCGGCATGCTATGCCGCACCGAGGATGATCTTTTTATGGTCCGCGTGTCCGTGAAGCCGGAATCTACGCTGCAATGCGTGTGCGGGTGCGTTGGCGACGGACCCGGCGTCGAATTTGCTGGGCGATCAATGCCATGACAACAACCGCAATGGCCAGTGACCCAATCCCGACGAATGCCAGCGGTGGGCCGAAGTTGTCGACCATCACGCCGGTCAGCGGAGAGCCCAGCGCTGTGCCGCCGGTCATCGCCGATCCGTACCAACCCATGGCTTCGCCTCGGCGCTTCTCCGCCACCAGGTCGGTCAACCATTCGGAGGCCGCGGACAGGGTCGGCGCACACATGAAGCCCGGGAGTGCGGAGAAGATCGCCAACGACAGAGGATCCCAAGCGAAGAACATCGGGATTGTCAGAATCGCCATGAGCAGCAGCAGCACAAGAGGCGAAATATTGCGGCGCATGGCGCCGTAGAGCAGCCCGCCGATCAGCGAAGCTCCGCACCAGAAGAGGAAAACCAAGCCGAGCTGTTCACTGTTGCCGCCTGCTTCGAGTTCGGCCACGATGGACACCTCGGTGCCGGTCAGCAGCATTCCCGCCCCGGATGCCGAGATGAAGACCGCGAGCACCGAGGCGCTAACCCAGTTGAACCGGTTCTTGAAGTTCTTTCCGCGTTTCTTGATCCTGGCACGCGCAGATTTCATGCCGGCAAGGATCAGTTCGCCTTCAACCTCGGGCACGCCCACCGGGGCGGCAGCGATGAAGCTTGCCTCGGCCCCGAGTCGCTCCTCATGGACGTTGGCCTTGTTCGCCGAAGCCTTGGGATCGGCGCTGCTGGTCGGAGGGTTCAGAAGCATCATGGCCAAGCCAGCCACCGAAGCCGTCACGCCGATGACGCTCAACCCGATAGTGCTCGAAATTTGGGTGGCCACGATGCCTGCCGCCGCGGGACCGACAATGAAGACCAGCTCGGTTGCGGTCGCGTCCAAGGCGAACGCGGTGCGCCGTTGCTCTCCAGTGGTCATGACACCCAAGGCGGTACGGACTACGGAAAAGACCGGCAGTGCAAAGAGCCCTCCGATGAACGCCAACGGATAGATCCACACCAGCGGGACGTGGGGTACGGTGCACCAGACGGCGGTTTCCACGATGACCGAGGGAATCAGCGCCCGTCGCAAGCCCCACATGTCCACGCGGGCACCACGCCAGGGGGCGCCGATCGCGATGCCGATCGTCATCAACGCGGTCACCAGACCGGCGGAAACCCAGCTTTGGTCGAGGTTGGTGACCAAATGGAGCAGAAGCAACATGCCCAGCGCCGAATGAGGAAGCCGAGCCACCATGCCGATAACCAACAGTGAAGCGATCTGAGGCTGACGCAGAATCTGCCAGTAGTTCTTCATGACGTGGGGTGTTCCTCTTCGGGTAGGCCCATCCCTAGCTGGATGAGCTGAGCAAGCTGATTTCTATTGAGTCCACCGCCTCGGCAAACTCGGGTTTTCGGGCCAACTGCCCGTGGATACTTGACGCGATTTCCCGTGCATCGTTTTCGCTGGTCCCTGCCGCGAAAACGAACTGAAGGTTCAGTTCCGGTCCGGAGCCGCCTCCGGGGACTGCTTGGCCCTGTGCGTCACGTGATCCGACACCTCGGCCCGGTGCA
This sequence comes from Glutamicibacter protophormiae, assembly GCF_014647495.1. Lineage (GTDB taxonomy): Bacteria > Actinomycetota > Actinomycetes > Actinomycetales > Micrococcaceae > Glutamicibacter > Glutamicibacter protophormiae. The sequence continues at coordinate 116,186 of NZ_BMPH01000012.1, read as the reverse complement.
ACCTGCACCTTGCGCAACTGGTCGTAGCCACTAGTCGCTTCCTGTACCAGCTCGGCAATGTGCTGGTTCAGATAGCTCGGCGTCCATTCGATCTGTTTGGCAAGATTCCACATGCCAGGTCGTCGAAGGACGAAGGTATAGTCACTGCCTGGATCCAACACCAGCAGCTGGCATTCTTCGCTAACCGCCGACAACGCTGCGCGCGGGGCGTAAACTGCAACAGGTCTCGCTTCGTTGTGCCATGCCTGGAGACGTTCAACGGTAGTGAACACCGGTAGCGCCATGCGTCCGTCCGGCCCCTTGATCTTGACCAGAGCCATGTCGGCTTCCTTGTCGGCGGCGAAGCCGTGCTCGGTCATCGCCTCTTCTCCGAGCTGGGCTACTACCGCAACGAAGACTCGGGCGTTGGCCAGCGTCTGGTGGACGCCTGACTCGCTGCCCTTGCCGGCGCGCAGATCAGCAAGGGCCTGCATGACCTCGGCATCTGCCAGTCCATCATCCTTGTCGAACTTGTGCAGTGGATTATCTTCACCGGCCAGGTCTCGACCTTCCCAGCTCTGACCTGCGGAATCAGTCGCGGAACCCGCCTGAGCCAATGCCGCGACGATATGTCCGGGCAGATGGCGCTTAGGAGTGGATTCAGGTTGCTCGGTGTTCATAGATCCATGCTATCTGTGAGAAGCCCGACGCAAGAACAAGTTTCAGGGACTGGGGCATGAGCTTGCCCACGAGATCTCGGGCACATTTCAGATTTTCCAGTCGCTGTCGCTTCGCGGCGGACCCAGCTCGTGGAATCTTCAAAGCACGGCAGCACGGGATTCGCGTACTTGGATAGTGCAGATGTGCCGGGCGTGCTCCGCTTGGTTCCTGCCTACTGTTCCGTGCAGAAATTTGCGACCTTCGAGGGCCGCAGAACGCGAAAGCTGAAAGATGGTCCTTTTCCGCACCATAAAAGAAAAACGCGGATCGGTTGGAGTATTCCAACCGATCCACGTTTTCAGAACTTTGCTTCAGGCGTAGCTAGCGACGGCCCGCAACATCAAGCGCCTGTGGCAGCGTGAACTGCCCGGAGTACAGCGCCTTGCCCATGATGGCACCTTCGATGCCTTCCGGCACCAGTGCACGCAGGACACGCAGGTCTTCGAGGGAGGAAATGCCACCCGAAGCTACAACCGGCTTGTTGGTCTTCGAGGCGATCTCACGCAGCAACTCGACATTCGGACCGCGCAGGGTTCCGTCCTTGGTTACGTCGGTCACGACGTAGCGTGCGCACCCGGCATCCTCAAGACGGGCGAGCACTTCCCAAAGGTCTCCCCCGTCCTTGGTCCAGCCATGACCCGACAGGGTAGTGCCGCGCACATCCATGCCGACGGCGATCTTGTCGCCGTGGCGGGCAATGGCCTTGCGGGTCCATTCCGGGTTCTCCAGTGCGGCGGTACCCAGGTTCACGCGGGTGGCACCGAATTCCAGCGCCCGGTCGAGCGATGCGTCATCGCGGATGCCGCCGGAGAGCTCGACCTTGATGGTCAGTTCCTGGGCGATACGCTGGACGATCTCGATGTTGCTGCCACGGCCGAAGGCCGCATCGAGATCGACCAGGTGCAGCCATTCAGCACCGTCGTTCTGCCAGGCCAGTGCCGCTTCCAGAGGGTCGCCGTATCCCGTTTCGGATCCGGCTTCACCCTGAACCAGGCGCACTGCCTGACCACCGGCGATATCTACTGCAGGTAGCAGTTCGAGGATTGGTTGCTCACTCATGTTGTCCTTCTTCGAAAGTTTGAAACTAGAGGGTCAAGGCCCATGCTGCGATGACACAACCAGCTGCCAGGCCCCACGCGGCGATGATCCACGACAGGTGCGCCTTCTGGTTTTTCAGGGAGATTGCTCCGCCGGCGAGAAACGCGCCGACGCCGAGAAGTACGATCGACCACATCTTAGAGGGTATCCAGCCAGTTGCTCAGCAGCTTCTTGCCGGCGTCCCCGGACTTCTCCGGGTGGAACTGCACAGCCGACAAGGCACCGTTTTCAACAGCTGCAATGAAGGGGGTTCCATGGGTGGACCAGGTGACCTGCGGCGGGGTCATCGCCGGTTGGGTGACATCGAATTCCCACTTCTGAACTCCATAGGAATGCACGAAGTAAAAGCGCTCGTTCTCGATTCCCGCGAAGAGCTTGGTTTTCTCCGGCGGGCGGACGGTGTTCCAACCCATATGGGGGATGACGTCAGCCTGCAGTCGTTCCACGGTGCCGGGCCACTCGCCGATACCTGCAGTCTTGACGCCGTGTTCAACACCCTCATCGAAGAAAACCTGGTGTCCAACACAAATTCCGAGCACTGGCTTGCCTCCGGCGATGCGACGTCCGATCCACCGCAATGCGCCGAGCTTGGTCAGCTGCTCCATGACCGACGCGTATGCGCCGACTCCGGGGACGACCAGTCCGTCGGCCGCCAGGACCTTTTCCGGGTCTGCGGTCAGTTCCACCTCGGCTCCGGCTGCTTCCAGTGCACGCACTGCCGAGCGAACGTTGCCCGAACCGTAGTCCAGAACAACAACTTTCTTCTTTGCCACTTAAAGGGCACCCTTCGTGGATGGAATCTTGTCGCCCATGCGCTCGTCGCGCTCGACGGCTTCGCGCAACGCACGTGCGAAGGACTTAAACTGCGCTTCGACAATGTGGTGCGGGTCGCGGCCCGAGAGCACCTCGATGTGTGCGCAGATTTGTGCGTGGAATGTGATCGCCTCGAAAACGTGACGGGTCATCGAACCGGTGAAGTGTCCGCCGATCAGGTGGTATTCCTGACCCGCTGGCTCACCGCCATGCACCAGGTAGGGGCGCCCGGAAACATCCACCACCGAGCGGGCCAGCGCTTCATCCAGAGGTGCGTAGGAGGTTCCGAAGCGTCGGATTCCGGCCTTGTTGCCCAGGGCAACACGCAGCACCTCGCCAATGGTAATCGCCGTATCTTCCACGGTGTGGTGCACGTCGATATGGGTGTCACCAGTTGCACGCACGGTGAGATCGATCAGTGAGTGCTTGGACAGAGCAGTGAGCATATGGTCGAAGAACGGCACTGTGGTGCTGATCTCCGAGACGCCTGAGCCATCGAGGTCCAGTTCAACGAATACCGAGGATTCGCTGGTGACTCGTTCCATACGGGCGCGACGTGCGCCAATCAATTCGGCAGACATGTCTTCCTTCGCTTGTCTTGTCTACTTCTGCGTGCTGAGCAGTTCGGTCAGTCGCTCTAAGAAGGCGGTCGTTTCGGCCTCGGTACCCGCGGTGACTCGCAGGGTGCCGGCGATTCCGTTGTCACGGATGATGATTCCGGCATCCAGAAGCCCCTGCCAAATGGCGTGGGGGTCTTCCAGCCCGCCGAAGAATACGAAGTTGGAGTCCGAAACCGAAGGCTTCAAGCCAAGTTCGGTCAAGGTACTCACGATGCGGTCTCGCTGGGTCTTGATTTCCTCGACCTGCGCCAGCAGGAGGTCTACGTTCTTCAACGCTGCAATGGCCGTCGCTTGGGTCACCGCAGAGAGGTGGTAGGGCAGGCGGACGAGTCGAATCGCATCGGTGACTTCCGGCGCCGCCGCCAAATATCCGACGCGGGCGCCGGCCAAGCCGAAGGCCTTGGACATTGTTCTGCTGACGATCAACCGCTGACGGCCCGCGAGGAGGCTCAACGCAGATTTGGTGTTGGCCAGTGAAAATTCGGCGTAGGCTTCGTCGACGATCACCATTGCCTTCGTCTCCGAGGCCGCCTCATAGACAGCCTCGATGACATCCAGCCCCAATGCGGTGCCAGTTGGATTATTCGGCGAGCAGAGGAAAACGATATTCGGTGCGTGCTCGCGCACCTGTGCGGCAGCGGACTCAGCGGAAAGTGTGAAATCATCGGCTCGCTTGCCGGCAATATATTCCGTATCCGTCCCGCTGGCCAGCAGCGGGTACATGGAATAGGTGGGGCCGAAGCTCATCACGCTTCGACCGGGGCCGCCGAAGGCCTGCAGGATCTGCTGCAGGATCTCGTTGGAGCCATTGGCTGCCCAGATGTTCTCGCGGTCCAGATCATGGCCCAGATACCTGGCCAGGAGTTCGCGCAATTCCACGAATTCACGATCCGGGTAGCGATTCAGCGTCGCCGCCGCCTTGGAGACTTCTTCCGCGATAGCATCGACCACGGTCTGCGGAAGCGGATGGGTGTTCTCATTGACATTCAGCTGAATTGGCACGTCAATTTGTGGCGCACCGTAAGGGGACAGCCCGCGGAGATTCTCACGCAAGGGCAGCTGACTCAATAGTTCACTGCGGACATTCACGTCATTAAGTCTAATGGTGCGGTCGGCGGTTCCAGAATCGGCGACGAAGCTAGGTAACAATACCTGTCGCCACCGAAGGGGGTGGGCCGGCTAATTAGCCAGCACCGGGATGTCCAAGGTATCACCGACGCGGATCTCGCTGGAATCCAGGGCGTTGATCTCTGCGATGTGTTCCATGGCGGCGTTCACGTCGTACCCGACGGCATATTCACGGGCAAGATCCCACAGGGAGTCTCCCGGGATCACCGTTACTGCCACGGTTTCAATTCCCTGCGGCAAGGTGGACGAGGCCTGGGCGCTAGAGGTGAATATGGATACCAAGAATGCGGCGGCGATGGTCAAAATGAAAACGGGAACTCCAACCAGTACCGCCCAGCCTCGGCGATTGATGCGGATCTTCATATGTTCTTTGGTGCGTTTCGAGTCAAGTGCGACGGTAGCCATGACTATTCTCCTCAACAGTGACATCATACGAACCTATCTTCGAATACTCACTTCGAAGATGTGTTCGACTCTCGTATATCTTTTCTAACAGACCCTCGCGGAAATTGTCCAGACACTTTCGAACAAATCTTTGAAAGACTCCCTCACATCGACTAAGATTTCGAAGTAGAAGAGGAACGAGTACATAACATCACCGGCTTCCGACAGTTAGGCATCCGCCCAGCTCTCGACCGGTGATTAGGGAAGGCTAAAGGACATGTCAGCTTCAGAGCGCACTCCCCGATCGAACGCACGTTCGCTGACGATCCGCCAGAAGAAAATTCTGGAGACCATCCAGCGATCGATCGGCAAGAACGGTTATCCGCCATCGATGCGCGAGATTGGTGACACCGTGGGACTCAAGAGTCTTTCGAGTGTGACGCACCAGCTGAGCCAGCTTGAAAAGCTCGGCTACCTCCGTCGCGATCCGCGTCGTCCTCGCGCAATGGAGATCCTGCTTCCGCTGCAGCTCAGTGAGGATGCAACAGCGGCCGAGGCCCCCAAGCCGGTGGACGAAGCCGGCAAGGAAGACGCGAAGATTATCGAGCTGAGCACCTCGGCGGACACCACCATGGTGCCGCTGGTAGGACGTATCGCCGCTGGCGGTCCGATCTTGGCAGACCAGACTGTTGAAGATGTGTTTGCTCTTCCACGCCAGCTGGTGGGCCATGGCGAATTGTTCATGCTCCGTGTCTCCGGCGATTCAATGGTGGACGCAGCCATCTGCGACGGCGACTGGGTTGTGGTGCGCCGCCAGCAGACTGCGAACAACGGCGACATCGTGGCTGCCTTGCTTGATGAAGAGGCAACCGTGAAGACGTTCCGGCAGCGCGACGGACATACCTGGCTGCTGCCGCAGAATTCGCGTTACGAGCCAATTCTCGGTGACGCTGCGACCGTCATGGGCCGGGTGGTCTCGGTCATGCGTTCGCTCTAATCCAATATGCCGACGAGCGCTGGGGCTCAGTTCCATGGAACTGATCCCCAGCGCTCGTCGGTTTAGCTCGGCATCCGAGAATCACTGCTCGCTAGCTTGGGATGCTTACCGCGTTCTACCCTTTGGTTTCAATATCAATATTTCCTGTCGCAAGCCTTCGCAGCTTCAAGACTCGACGCTGGAAAAGTGGGCTCGGAACTAAGTGCAATTCTCGGAGAGAATACGCTCACTCGCTGCATGCTCGGCACCTGTCATCCATAAACCGTACTTATGTTTGACCTCAACTTGCCGAGTCACGTAATCGCACCAGTATCCTCTTTCCGGTGGAAGCCAGGTTGCAGCATCACTGTCGCCTTTTGACGCATTGGTCGGACCGTCCACAGCCAGGAGATTCAGTGGGTCATTTGCGAATTCCTGACGTTCCACTACCGATAGCTGCTGTGCCCCCTTTTGCCATGCATCAGAGAGTGCAACTACGTGATCGATCTGAACTGCATTGCTGGTTCCCTGACCACGTTGAAACTGGATCGACTTGCCCGTGTACGGATCGTTGAGGGTTCCGGTCAAAACGACGCAGTCCCCCGTACCGTCTTGGAAAGAGTGGACCACGAGATCACGGGCGAGAATATCATTACGCGCATCGCACCCGTTTCGGTCCGGATCCCCCCACCCGCTGCCAAACAGGTCGCGGTCGTATCCAGTCTTAGGCGCACGTCCCTTGACCGGTACTTCCGCCAGAAGCTCCAGGGCTCCGGTCGCTTCCTCCCCGAGGTTCTCGGCATCTTGTGCGGTTGATGCTGTTGCCGAGGAAGGCCTGGCTGACTCCGCAGGCGTTGCAATCGGCGTTGGGGCTTCACTATAGATCTCAATCGGCGGAGCTTCGCTCCGGATCACGATTTCAGGTTGATCCGCGGACTCATTGCCGTCCGCGAGACTGGCACCACCAGCCGGTGCGGAGCATCCCGTGAGAATCGCCGAAAGCGCTAGAAATGCGCTCGAAGCAATCGCTATTTTTCGCAACCGACACCGTCCCCATCACGATCAAGCTTGCGCGAATATCCCGGGTCACCTTGATAGATGGGAGCGGCCCCGGCATTCTTCACAGCCGTGCAATTCGCATAGGAGGTGGAAGATGGTGCCTTGGCAGGCGGAGTGTAGGCTTCAGGTGCTGCACGTTCTGCCTTTTCTTTGGCAGCTTGCTTCTGCGCTTCCTTTTTAGCCGCTGCTTCCTCGGCCCTTCGCTTGTCGGCAGCGGCTTTCTCCGCTGCTTTCTTTTCGGCAGCAGCCTTCTCCTCCACAGCCTTCGTCTCGGCAGCCTTCTTCTCGGCTGCCTTTTTCTCGGCGGCGGCCTTTGCCTCTGCGGCCTTCTTCTCTGCCTCTTGCTTGGCAGCTAGAACAGACTTATCGTGGTCGCCTTGGCTGGTCCAAACAAGTGCATTCGTGGCACCCTCGTCGCAGTACAGCTTCTCGGAAGCTTGTTCCATGACCAGCTCGTCCCCCTCGCACGTTTCGCCAATGAAATCTGCAAGCGTGGACGGCGATGGACTGGGTGTTGGTGTTTCGCTCACCTTTGTGGTCGGAGCTGCGTCGGCAGAGGGTGGAGCGTTCGCCGCGCCGGTGGTGTCCATGAAGCCGCCAGCGACGATGGTGATAAGAACCGAACCGGCAGTTAGTGCAGCAATTCGCTTCCTGCCGAAAATACGGAGAAACGGCAGTTTGCCCAAGACCAGTCCGATCAAGGAAACGATCAGGAGAAGCAATCCCAGCAGCAATGCCAACTCGGGTACGGCAAGCATCAAGATGACCAGTACGGCAAGAACGGTTACGACAACCCAGAGTTTCTTGCTGCTCTTCGATTTCGGACGCTCCGGTGGAACAGGAGAAGGAAAATAGGACACGGTACTTCCTCAATGAATTCGTGATGATACGAAATTCCATCCTCTTGAAGCACCTGTACAAAAACAACTTCAGGTCCGTCTATTAATTTCTCAAATTCGTCCGGGAATATTGTTCATAATTTCAAGCAGCAAGTCCATCGAAGATTTTGGGGAGCTGATTTTGGGTTCACTTCGATATCATCCAATTTGGGGAAATTCGGAAGCGTGCCAGTCAGCAGGACTTTCAACTTGAAACGTGCTCGGATTCCCTCATCTAGCCACCGGCGCCGGTACTCATTTCCTCTGACATCACCGGAGAATCCGACAACGCAGCACGCTAGCGAGTAGCTGGCGAACGATGCTGGAAGTAACCAATATCACCCTTCATCCATGATGGTGGAATTGAATTCATCCGAAATTATCCGGCACGGGAAATTTTACACAATTGAACCGTCTCTACTGCGAAAATGACAATTCCGCGCCACCATCACTGGAACCGCCCGCGAACACTACGATAATCGAATAGACGGAGCAGCGGAATGCGGGGTGCTTGAGAATTACGACCACCATTCCACGGCTCCCAGTGAATAAAAATCATCCAATCCTGAAAGCCGTTTCAGCGATCCAAGCGGTTATCCATTCGGGTCCATGCGCTTGAGAACGCCGACGATGGTCTTCTTGTCCACGGTGGGCCACATGGGCGGCAGCGAGGCTTTCAGGAAACTTCCATAGCGTGCAGTAGCCATTCTCGAATCGAGGATCGCGACAACCCCTTTGTCCGACACAGAACGGATCAGGCGGCCAGCGCCCTGGGCGAGGCGGATAGCCGCATGGGTTGCCGAAACCTGCATGAATCCATTGCCACCGTGCTTCTGCACATCCTCGGTACGTGCCTTGGAAATTGGGTCGTCCGGACGGGGGAACGGGATCTTGTCGATAATGACCAAACGACAGGCGTCGCCGGGCACGTCTACACCCTGCCACAGGGTCATGGTGCCGAACAGACAGGTGTCCCGCTCCTCGGCGAACTGTGCCACCAGCGACTTCATGCTCGCCTCGCCCTGGCAGAGGATGTCCACATCGAGGCGCTCGCGCAGAATCGCGGCCGCCTCTTCGGCCGATCGCTTCGAGGTGAACAGCGCCAGCGCGCCACCGCCCGAAGCCTTGATCAGATCCTCGATTTCGTCCAGGGTCTCAGCCGCAAGCTGCCTGCCTGGCTTGGGCAGGTGCTTGGCAACGTACAAGATGCCCTGTTTCGGATAGTCGAAGGGACTGCCGACGTCGATGCCGGTCCAGGAAGGAGCCCCGGCGCCCATGAGCCCGAGAGATCCCGCCACGGAGTCGAATTGCGCGCCGATAGCCAAGGTGGCGCTGGTCAAGATGACGGTACGCCCGTCGAATAGTCCTTCACGCAGCTTTCCGGCCACGGAGAGCGGCGCCACGTTGAGTGTTGCCGGTTGGGTGTCATCCGCCTCGACATAACCGCGACCCTCGACGAACTCGCGCGGGCGGGTGGTGTAGAGCACCTCACGGCGCTCTTCAGCTTCGAGCATGCGGATGGCATCGTCCATGACCGCCTGCATTTGCGACCGCGCGGTCTGCCGGCCGCCATCGGCTGGTGCGTTTGCTTCCGGCTTGGTCAATGCGAGAACCAGCCGTGCCTGCTCGACGATGTCGTTCAGGGCGATACCCATGTCTTCGCGCAGCCCGGTCTGCAATAGCCCGGTTGGAACTCCGGTCAAGGCCTTTTCCAGCCTGTTCGTTGCCTTCACCAGTTCATCCACGTTCACCGCGCAATGGCGCTTGGCGCCGCCCGCTGCGGTGAGTACCGTACGAGCCGACAATGCCCCGGACACCGAACTGGTGACGCGGTCCTGGAGCTCATGTGCTTCGTCGATAATGGCGATGTCGAAGTCCGGCAGCACCGACAGCCCTTCAAAGGCCGAAACTGCCAGCAGGGCGTGGTTGGTAATCACCACATCGGATTCAGCCGCGCGGGCGCGGGCCATCTCCGAGAAGCATTCATCGGCCATGGGGCATTTCTGCGAGCCCAAGCATTCCATGGCGGAGACCGAAACCTGTTTCCAGGCTTTGTCGCTGACGCCCGGGACCAATTCGTCCCGGTCCCCGGTGTCGGTGCGCTCGGCCCAGTCGCGAAGCTTCATGACTTCGCTGGCCAGAGGCGAAAATGTCTGCCCCCTGGGCGCAGCGGGCTCGTCCAAGGAGAACAACGTCCCCTCGTCATCCTCCGGATATCCGCCGCCGAGCTTGTACTGGCAAAGGTAGTTGGATCGGCCCTTGAGCAGGGCCACATCCATGGGTCGCGAGAGCTTGCCCTTGAGCGAATCCAGGAGCCGGGGTACGTCGCGACCGACAATCTGCGACTGCAACGCTAGGGTTGCCGTCGATACGATCACCGGCTTGGAGCTGGTCTGCGCGTGCGCCAGGGCCGGAATCAGGTAGCCCATGGACTTGCCCGTACCGGTTCCGGCTTGAACGAGCAGGTGCTCTTCGTCTTCCAGCGCCGAGACGACGTGTTTGACCATTTCCTGCTGGCCGGTGCGCATGGCACCGCCCATGGAAGTTACTGCCGCTTCCAGCAGGTCAAGGGCCTGCTCTTGCTTATCCATGAAGGTTGAAAGTCTCCAACTCTGCTGCCATTGATTCTCTTACCTTGACGATCATTCTGGTTCCGTTCTCCAGATGCTCGCTGTCAAGGATTTCAGATTCGCTCTGATGCAGTTTCGCGATCAAATCCCCGCGGTTGTATGGAATCAGCACTTCCATCTGCACGCTCGGACGCGGGATGGAAGAGCTGACCTTCGCCAAGAGCTCCTCGATGCCCTCTCCGGTGTGCGCCGAGACAACCACGGTGTTCGATTCGCGATTGCGGATCCGTTCAATGACGAACGGGTCAGCCACATCCGCCTTGTTCAGCACGATAATCTCGGGAATATTCAGTGCATCAACTTCACCCAACACCGTGCGTACAGCCTGGATCTGGCCTTCCGGGTCCGGATGCGAAGCATCGACGACGTGGAGGATCAGGTCAGAATCGGCGATTTCCTCCAGCGTCGATCGGAAAGCCTCCACCAGCTGGGTAGGCAGGTTCGACACGAAGCCCACCGTGTCAGCCAGCGTGTAGGTCAGCCCGTCTTCCGTAGCCGACTGACGTACCGTGGGATCCAGCGTGGCGAACAAGGCGTTCTCCACCAAGACCCCGGCGTTAGTCAGACGGTTGAGCAACGAGGACTTCCCGGCATTGGTGTAGCCGGCAATGGCCACCGCCGGAACCTCGTTGCGGCGGCGGTTTGCGCGCTTGGCTTCGCGAGCCGGTTTCATCGCCTTGATCTCGCGACGCAGTTTGGCCATGCGGTCGCGAATGCGCCGGCGGTCCATCTCGATCTTGGTTTCACCCGGGCCGCGCGAACCGATGCCGCCGCCGGCGGCGCCGACACGGCCACCCGCCTGACGGGACATGGACTCGCCCCAGCCGCGAAGACGCGGAAGCAGATATTCCAGCTGGGCCAGTTCGACTTGGGCCTTGCCCTCGCGGGACTTGGCATGCTGCGCAAAGATATCCAGGATCAGGCTGGTGCGGTCGATGACCTTGACCTTGACGACGTCCTCCAGCGCACGGCGCTGCGACGGGGCAAGTTCAGCATCGACGATCACGGTATCGGCTCCCGTGGAAGCCACGATCTCGCGCAATTCCATGGCTTTGCCCGAGCCCAGGTAGGTCGACGGGTCTGGCTTGCTTCGGCGCTGCACCACACCGTCGAGTACCTCCGAGCCGGCGGTCTCTGCCAGCGCGGCCAATTCGCGCAGGGAGTTCTCCGCTTCGGTGACGCTGCCGTCGGTCCATACCCCGGCCAATACCACGCGTTCCAGACGCAGCTGGCGGTATTCGACCTCGGTGACGTCTTCAAGCTCGGTAGACAGGCCCGCAACACGGCGCAGCGCGCGTCGTTCGGCTAGATCGTCCTGCTCGCCGTCGTAGGTGGAATAGCCGGAGGAAAAGCGGTTTAGTGCTGTCGCCTGGCCCGAGAAGATGGATTCATCATCGGATGCGAAATGCTGCACCTGCGGCCCCTGGGCCTCATCTGCCGCAAGGATGCGATCAATGGCCGCCTGAATCTGGGCTTCGTCCATTGACGATGAATCGTGTTCGTGTGACTCGGAGTTAGTCATGGTCTCCTTTGAAGTACTTCGCTTTCCAGAATAGTGCGGGGCACCCCCACTTTGCGACGTGGCACGGTCGTTTTCTAGGTGTTCGTTGGTCATTGAGTATCCTTTGCAATTTTTGATGACAGCGATCGACGCTGATGTTGATGCGGTTACTCAAACGCAAAGGCAAGGTGAAGACCCCGACACACCTGGGATTCTGAAAAGTAGAAAAGACTTTGCCGCCTGCGGATTCCGCTGTCCAGGCGCGCAAAATCAGCGCCGGGAATCCGGGAATCACGGGTAACCGTGTGGGCTACGTATTAGACGAAGAACAAAGTCATAGGGAAAACTCTATCAGTCTTGCGAACACCCGTACATATTGTCTTTGTCACGTTGCCTCCAGCCGTGTTTGGCGCGTGGGCACGCAACGATAAACTTTGCAGTATGAGCTCGGATCACTACTTCAGCGCCAGCCCCGCCTCGGCCGATGAACGCCGCACGATTTCAGTCGAGTTGAACGGCCGCGCCCGCAAGATTCAGACCGCAGCGGGTATCTTCTCGCCTTCGGGCTTGGACAAGGGCACCGAAGTGCTGCTGAAGTATGTTCCGACGCCGCGCGGACGCATTCTGGACATCGGCTGTGGCTGGGGACCCATCACCATCACCGCCGCGGAGCAAAGCCCCGAGTCTCGGGTCTACGGTGTCGATGTCAACGAGCGCTCCATCGAGCTAGCCCGCCTGAACGCGCAGAACCTGGGCTTGGACAACGTGGTTGTCGGCCGGCCTGAGTCCGTGGATCCCGAGCTTGAATTCGACACGATCTGGTCCAATCCCCCGATCCGTATCGGCAAGGATGCCCTGCATGAGCTGTTGCTGCAGTGGTTGCCGAGGCTCGCGCCCGGCGGCGAGGCCTGGATGGTGGTGCAGAAGAACTTGGGCAGTGATTCCCTGCAGAAGTGGTTGGTTGCCCAGCTCCCGGGCGACTGGAACGTCACCCGTGAAGCTACGGCCAAGGCTTTCCGCGTCTTAAAGGTTTCCCGCCCGGCCCGGTAGCCTGCCCCGGCCGTGCCGCGGGCGGGACTGAGTGCTAGTCCCGGCCGATGATGCCTCGCGCAACCAGTTCCGCCGGTCCGCTGAGCACGGTATCTTCCCGGGCGTCGCCGTTGGCAAGGAATTCAACCCCGACGGTGCCGCCGGGAACCTCGACCGACCAATTATTGATCAGGGCGGTGCCGCGCGCCCAATAACGCATTGCCGCTGCCGCTGCGCAGGCTCCAGTGCCGCAGGACAGCGTCTCCCCTACCCCTCGTTCAAAGACGCGCATCTTCACCCGGGCCGTGCCGTCCTCGATCAGCGGCTCTGCGGGAACCACGAATTCCACGTTGGTGCCGTAGGGAGGGGCCGGGGAAACTTCTGGGGCGATAAATAGGTTCAGGTCATCCAGCATGCCTTGGTCGGGCAGCGCTACCACGGTATGCGGATTGCCCATGGTTATGCTCAACGCCGGAAGCGCCTGTTCCCAGCCGCTGGGGCGGACCATCGAGTCCACCGAGTCGCTGGCGGCCTGGTCCTCATGGATCAAACCCCATGGGCCCAGGTTGGCCGCATACCCGTCCGTCAGCCGGGTGACTTCCTTGACGCCCGCACGGCTGCCGATCTGCAGGCTCTGCCCGACCGGCAGATTCACCAGGCCTTCCGCAAGGAGGAAGTGCACGAAGGCGCGCACTCCGTTGCCGCACATCTCAGCGATGGAACCGTCGTTGTTGCGGTAGTCCATGAACCAGTAGGCCTTGGGATTCTCGTTGAACTGCTGCTCATACCCGGACATCTGGGCGGTCGGCACCGCACGGATCAGCCCGTCGCCGCCGATGCCGAAACGACGGTGGCATAGGGACTCCACTTGCGCCGCGGTGATTTCAAGGGCTCCTGTGGGATCCGCCAGCAAGACGAAATCGTTTCCAGTTGCATGCCCCTTGGCAAATGGCAGGCCTGCAAGCTGCTGAAGTTCGCTGCGGTACATCCGTGCTCCTCGTGTTTAGTGCTTCATTCGCTGGGGGCGATAGTTCGCTGGCTTTCGAGCACCAGCGCCACCGCCTGTTCAAGCAGCCCGGGTTTGGTCGGGTCCAGCCAGGCGACCCGTTCATCGGCATTGAACCAGGTGATCTGGCGGCGGGCGAACTTGCGGGTGGCGACCACTGTCTGATCAATCGCCTCGGCGCGCCCGATCTTCCCGTCCAGGAAATCAATGTACTGCTGGTAGCCGATGGCCCGCGACGCGGTCTTGCCCTCGCGCAAGCCCGAGTCCAGCAGGCCTTCCACTTCCTGGGCCAGTCCCTTGGAATCCATTGTATGGACCCGGGCTTCCAACGTCGCATGCAACGCGGAACGCTCGTAATTTAGCCCGATCTGCACCGCAGGCTGGAAATACTGGCGCTGGGGCATATAGGAGCTGAAAGCCCGGCCGGAGATTTCAAAGACCTCCAAAGCGCGGATGGCGCGCCGCTGGTCGAGATTCCTCGCCGCAGACACCGGATCCACTTCCGCCAGCCGACGACGTACCTCGCCGTCTCCGTGCGCCTGCACTTCGGCTTCGAGCCGTGCCCGCACCTGCGGATCGGTGGGCGGGAAGTCGATGACATCCAGTGCAGCACGCACATACAGGCCGGAACCGCCGACCATGACAGGCACCCTGCCCTTGGCTCGAATCGCTTCAAAACACTCACGGGCCTGGATCTGGAATTCCGCGACAGAGGCTTCCTCCCGCACGGACATGATGTCCATGAGGTGGTGCTCGATGCCTCCGCGCTCCTCAGGGGACAGCTTCGCGGTTCCGATGTCCATGCCCCGGTAGAACTGCAGTGCATCTGAATTGACGATCTCGCCGTTCAGGTTCCTGGCCAGGGCGATGGCCAGATCGGATTTGCCGGTTCCGGTTGGGCCGACCACGGCAATGACCGGAAGTTGCGTCGCGTCCATGCGGCTAGCCGCGCACCTTCAAGGTCGGCATGCCCAGGTTGGTCCGTCCCGGCTCGCTGACTGTTCCGGGCGCCGGCACACCGCAGCTTTCGGCCTGCGACCGGTCCCACGCGTCGCCTGCCCGCGAACGGCGCAGCTGGTACTGCTCCGCGGTCGGGTCGGAAACCAAGTGGAATGCCGCTACCTCGGTGATCGGCAGGGTGACCAGGTCGCCGGGGCGCGGGGTGGCGGCACCCTCGGGAACCGAGAAGTGCACCAGGCGCTGGTCCTGCGAGCGGCCGGACAGTCGATGGGTCGATTCGGCCTTGCGGCCTGCGTGCTCGGTAACCATGACCTCAACGGTCCGGCCCAGCTGCTTGGCGTTTTCCTCCTTGGCAATCCGGTCCTGCAGTGCAGTCAAACGCTCGAATCGTTCCTGGACGACGGCCTTGGGCAGTTGCTCGTCCATGGTCGCAGCCGGGGTGCCGGGGCGCGGCGAGTACTGGAAGGTGAAGGCCGAGGAGAAGCGCGAAGCTTCCACGACGTCGAGGGTGGCCTGGAAGTCTTCTTCGGTCTCCCCTGGGAAGCCGACGATGATGTCGGTGGTAATCGCGGCATGCGGGATGCGCTCGCGCACCTTGTCCAGGATTCCGAGGAATTTCTTTGAACGGTAGGAACGGCGCATCTCCTTGAGCACTCGGTCCGATCCGGACTGCAGCGGCATGTGCAGTTGGGGCATGACGTTTGGGGTTTCGGCCATGGCCTCGATCACGTCGTCGGTGAATGCCGCCGGGTGCGGGCTGGTGAAACGCACGCGTTCCAGTCCTTCGATTTCTCCGCAGGCTCGCAGCAGCTTGCCGAACGCCAGCCGGTCGCCGAATTCTACGCCGTAGGAGTTTACATTCTGGCCCAGGAGCGTCACTTCGATGGCTCCGTCGTCCACGAGTGCCTGGATTTCGGCCAGGATTTCACCGGGCCGGCGGTCGCGTTCCTTGCCGCGCAGGGAGGGCACGATGCAGAACGTGCACGTGTTGTTGCAGCCCACCGAGATCGACACCCAGCCCGCGTAGACCGATTCGCGGCGCGTCGGCAGTGTCGAGGGGAAGACGTCCAGGGACTCGAGGATCTCCAGTTCAGCCTTCTTGTTGTGCTGAGAGCGGTTCAGCAGTGCCGGCAGCGAGCCGATGTTATGGGTTCCGAAAACCACATCGACCCACGGAGCCTTCTTGAGTATGGTCTCGCGGTCCTTCTGCGCCAGGCAGCCGCCGACGGCGATCTGCATGCCCGGTCGGGATTCCTTGACACCCTTCAGGATGCCGAGGTTGCCGTAGAGCTTGTTGTCCGCGTTCTCACGTACGGCGCAGGTGTTGAATACCACGACGTCGGCGACGCCGTCGGTCGCTTCTTCCGGCTTCCGTGTCAGCCCTGCGTCTTCAAGCAGCCCGGAGAGCCGCTCGGAGTCGTGGACGTTCATCTGGCAGCCGAAGGTGCGCACTTCGTAGGTGCGTGGTTGCAGTTCGGACTCGGGGCTGGAAATCGGTTGTTGCTCGCTCACCTTATAATGTTACCGAATTCGCGCAGGCCCCGAAACGAAGGCAGTCCTCGGCGCGCGGAGTTCGACCGCGTTGCCTCTAGTGCTGCCCGAAGCGTTCTTCCCATTCTTCGCGAGCTACCTTGAACGCCATTCCTCCGTTATACCCCTTGCGCCCCAGCATGCCGACCAGGCGTCGCAACGACCTGTCCCGGTCCACTCCCATCGATTCCGGCCGCAGCTTGGCGCGAACCAGTTCCCTCGCGCGCTGCTCCTCGGTTTCGTCGTCGATCTGCTCCAGCGCTTCGGCTGCGGTTTCATCATCGATTCCCTTGGTACGCAGCTCGCGCTTGATCGCGCCGCGCGCCAGCCCGCGGGAGCGGGCCCTTGCCGCCACCCACGTCTTGGCGAAGCGTTCGTCGTCGACGAGCTTGATTTGCGCATAGCGCTCGATCACCTCATCGGCAATGTCTTCAGGACAATCTTTTTCAAGAAGCTTGTCCTTCAGCTGTTTCGCGGTTTTGTCGCTGGCCGTCAGCTGTCGCAGCAGGATCCCTCGGGCCTTTTCCCGCCATTGGTCATCGCTGAGTTCTTCAGTTTCCCCAGATTCGCGCGACGCTCGCCTGGCCTCGCGAGCCTCCCGGCGTTCCTTTTTCGTAGGCGCTGCGGGTGCCGGGGCAGACAGGATCTCGTACATCGCTGCACGTAGTTCGTCGACGTTTTCCGGCTTCTTCTTCTCCTGCGCTGGGACGCTGGCAATGACCCGCCGATTGGTTGGTTCCACCGCGTCGGAGGGAAGGCTTCGTGGCGCAGCTTGGCGGGCGCCCGGTTCTCCCGGTTCAGGGGCCTCGGGCGCGGCCGGGTCGGGCCGAGCCCATTCGGGCATGTCCTGAAGGTCTCCCTGAAATTCGTTGGAAACGGACGTAGCGTCCGACCCGGAACCGTATCCGGGTCGAACGCTACGTCGTTTGAAACCTGAACTCACTACTTATCGCCCTCGACGACTCGCAGTTCTGTCTCGTCTTCTTCTACCTCTTCCGCCGGCAGAACACCGAGCTTCTGCAGGATCTGACGTTCCAGCTCGGTAGCCAGATCCGGGTTGTCGCGCAGGAATCGGCGGGCATTTTCCTTGCCCTGGCCCAGCTGGTCGCCATCATAGGTGAACCAAGCACCGGACTTCTTGACCAGGTTGTGCTCAACACCCATGTCGATGAGCGAGCCTTCGCGGGAAATGCCGTGGCCGTACAAGATGTCGAATTCGGCCTGCTTGAACGGCGGAGCCATTTTGTTCTTGACGATCTTGGCGCGGGTGCGGTTACCGACCGGGTTGGTTCCCTCCTTGAGGGTTTCAATTCGGCGGATATCGATACGTACCGAAGCGTAGAATTTCAGCGCCTTGCCACCGGTGGTGGTTTCCGGGCTGCCGAAGAAGACGCCGATCTTCTCGCGGAGCTGGTTGATGAAGATCGCGGTGGTCTTCGAAGCCGAGAGGCGACCGGTGATCTTGCGCAGTGCCTGGGACATCAGTCGAGCCTGCAGGCCAACGTGGCTGTCGCCCATTTCGCCTTCGATTTCCGCACGTGGAACCAGGGCCGCCACGGAGTCGATGACGATGATATCCAGTGCGCCGGAGCCAACGAGCATATCCATGATTTCCAAGGCCTGCTCACCGGTATCCGGCTGGGAGACCAGCAGCGCATCGGTGTCAACGCCCAGCTTCTTGGCGTACTCGGGGTCCAGTGCGTGCTCGGCGTCGATGAATGCCGCGATGCCGCCGTTGCGCTGGGCGCTGGCCACAGCGTGCAGTGCGACGGTGGTCTTACCGGAAGATTCCGGACCGTAGATCTCCACGACACGGCCGCGAGGAAGTCCGCCAATGCCCAGGGCCACGTCCAGTGCAACCGAACCGGTAGGAATTACTTCAATGGGAGCGCGAGTTTCATCACCCAGGCGCATGACCGAGCCCTTGCCGAAGGCCTTGTCGATCTGGCCCAGGACAGACTCAAGTGCCTTTTCCCGATCATTATTTGCTGCCATGGTTCACCTTTGCTCATGCAAGCCATCAATCGACCTGCTCACGATTTCTTGTCCTGCATTAGACAGTATGAGCGCCTACCGACACTTTGGACCCGCGGATCCGGCAAGTGTGGACAAACTCAAAGTTTAAGTTTTCGCGGGCGGCGTTCCGCCTCGTTCACGATCAATTCTATCCGAATAGATGTTCGAAAATCAATGTGGATGTTTCGAATACTCGAAACTGCTCGTCGACGCCTAGGACTGCTTTGGCTCGATGTCTACACCGAGCCAGCGTTCCGCTGGCACATCTTGCGCACGGCACAACGCTTCCCAGACTTGTTTTGGCTTGACGCCTTTGTTCAGGGCAACGCTCGCCGTCATGCTGTCCAGTTCGGACAGGGCCATGGAGTCGGCCAGAACATGGGAGTATCGCGGGCCGAATTCATTCTCCATATTCCGCCAAAAGTCACTAAGTCGCACTGGAATATTCTCCCACGAATGAAGCGAGGGCCCACGCATTTGCGTAGGCCCTCGCCAGCCGGGTTGGCTGCCTGCGGCATCCCCGGTAAGTGTTGATGTAGCTTAAACCGAAGCCAGTGGCTTGTCGTTGCGGGTTGCTGCGAACTCGTTGGCCATGTCGGTAGGAACGGTGTCCGGGATCGCGATGCCTTCGGCCAGTGCGACGCGCTCAGATACCTCGCGCAGCATGAGCGAGAGCGGAATCTCCAGAGCGGAGCAGATTGACGAGAGCAGCTCCGAAGATGCTTCCTTCTGTCCACGCTCCACTTCCGACAGGTAGCCCAGCGAAACTCGGGCGCTATGGGAAACCTCGCGGAGGGTACGACCCTGGCGCTGACGGACGTCACGCAGGACGTCACCGATTTCATGACGGAGTACTACCATTTTGTGCTCCTCCTTCACGGGCTGGACCATATGGGCTTCTCCCATATCGCGCCAACGGACAACACCATTGACTGTGACGGGTTGCTTGACCATAAATTTAGCCTTTGCTCCTAGGTCCATCTCGAAGATCTATTCATAACGGGGGCCGTCCTAGCGACCCTTCAATTCTTACAACGGCATGTCATTCGAATTTGTTCCCGTACCATCACCCTAATCATAAATTTGCGACCTACGCCACAAAACGATGATTCATTGCGGAAATTGCCGGGAAAAATAGTATTCCGCGCTTTACTGTGAAGAAGCTTTACCCAATATGGCAGCCAGCTGGTTGATGGCTGCGTTGGTGCTCTGCTCCCGGATCTGGGCACGGTCGCCGACGAAGTGATGTTCTCTGGCTCCGGACTCGCTTCCGGATGCCCACCCGATAAACACGGTGCCCACGGATTTTCCGTCATGCGATTCGGGACCGGCGACGCCGGTGGCCGAGACGGCAAGGTCGGCTCCGCAGGCGCGCTGGGCTCCAACAGCCATCTGTCGTGCCACCTCGGGGTCTACGGACCCCTTCTCCGCCAGGAGATTCTCGTCCACTCCCAGCACGGAGGCCTTGACGTCGCTGGAGTAGCTGACTATCCCGCCGCGCAGCACCGCAGAGGCTCCCGGCACCTCGGCCAAGGTTGCCGCAATCAGCCCGGCGGTCAGGGATTCGGCGGTGGCCAGCTGGAGCTTCTGCTCGCCGGCCATGGAAATCACCGCTGGTGCCTGGTGCCTCATTTGTCGCTCTCCTGGGTATGGACGGTGCGCACCGGGTAGTCCCCGATGCGCACCGGCGTTCGTTGGTCGTTGGCGTTAGCTAGCGCTGTTCGTTCTTCTTGTAGGTGTTGCGCAGGGC
The DNA here is from genome assembly GCF_014647495.1 of Glutamicibacter protophormiae. GTDB lineage: Bacteria > Actinomycetota > Actinomycetes > Actinomycetales > Micrococcaceae > Glutamicibacter > Glutamicibacter protophormiae. Next base: position 96,109 of record NZ_BMPH01000012.1, on the reverse strand, counting down.
GATGGCCTTGAAGATGTATTCAACACCGGTCACCACGGTCACAGCGACGGTCAACAGCATCAGGGCCCAGGCCACCGCATGCAGCCAGTCGACGGTATGGGTCAGCGGCAGCAGGTACAGCCCGATGACCACTGCCTGCAGCACGGTCTTGATCTTGCCGCCCATGTTGGCGGCGATCACGCCATAGCGGATGACCACCACGCGCAGCAGGGTGATGCCCCATTCGCGGACCAGAATGGTCACGGTGACCCACCATGGCAGCTCGGCCAGGATGGACAGGCAGACCAACGCGGAGCCAGTGAGCAGCTTGTCGGCAATCGGGTCAGCAATCTTGCCGAAGTTCGTGACCAGCCCGCGGCTGCGGGCCAGATCGCCGTCCAGCTTGTCGGTGTACATGGCCAGCACGAACAGCCCCAGCGCCACCCAGCGCCAGGTGCCGTGGGTGCTGTCGTCCGCGAACAACGCCCAGATGAAGAACGGAACCATGATGATGCGGATCGTGGTCAGCACGTTGGCGATATTCAGTACCGGCACCGGCTGCGGTGTTTCGTGCGAAGCTTGCTCACTCATGGGTGTCAGTGTCTCCCTGTCAGGTCCCAGGCGTCCTCACCGGAGCCCTCGTCGTCGGAGCCGTCGAAGTAATCGACGGCCTGCGGTCGGTCATCCAGGTCCTTGGCAACCAGGTCCTCGGCATATTCTGCCACCGGATCCGCGTGGTTCACATTCGCCTCGTCCACCAGCGCCTGTTCGGCGGCGCTCGCCTGCGTGTTGGACGGGTCGTCGCCGCGCATCGCGGCCAGCACCATGGGCAGGTCATCCGGCTTGATGAGCACGTCGCGGGCCTTGGAGCCCTCGGACGGGCCGACCACCCCGCGCGATTCCATCAGGTCCATCAGGCGCCCGGCCTTGGCGAAGCCCACGCGCAGCTTGCGCTGCAGCATCGAGGTGGAACCGAACTGGCTGGTGACCACAAGCTCGGTGGCTTGCAGCAGCAGCTCCAGGTCGTCTCCGATGTCCTCGTCGATCTTCTTCTTTTCCGCGACCGGCATGACGTCGTCGCGGTATTCGGGCTGCAGCTGGGCCTTGACGTGCTCCACCACGCGGTGGATCTCCGACTCGGTGACCCAGGCGCCCTGCACGCGCATCGGCTTGGAGGTGCCCATGGGCAGGAACAGCGCGTCGCCCTGGCCCAGCAGCTTCTCGGCGCCCGGCTGGTCCAGCACCACGCGAGAGTCGGTGACCGAGGAGGTGGCGAAGGCCATGCGCGAGGGCACGTTGGCCTTGATCAGGCCGGTGACCACGTCCACCGACGGGCGCTGGGTGGCCAGCACCAGGTGGATGCCGGCGGCACGGGCCAGCTGGGTGATACGCACGATCGAGTCTTCCACATCGCGCGGCGCGACCATCATCAGGTCGGCGAGCTCGTCCACGATCACCAGCAGGTACGGGTAGGGCTTGAGCACGCGCTTGGAACCCTCGGGAGGGTGCACCTTGCCGGCCTTGACCGCCTTGTTGAAGTCGTCGATGTGCTTGAAGCCGAAGTTCGCCAGGTCGTCGTAGCGGGTGTCCATCTCGCGCACGACCCACCCCAAGGCCTCGGCGGCCTTTTTCGGGTTGGTGATGATCGGGGTGATCAGGTGCGGCACGCCTTCATAGGCGGTCAGTTCCACGCGCTTGGGGTCGACCATGACCATGCGGACCTGGTCCGGGGTGGAACGCATCAGGATCGAGGTGATCATCGAGTTCACGAACGAGGACTTGCCTGCGCCGGTCGCGCCGGCAACCAGCAGGTGCGGCATCTTGGCCAGGTTGGCCACGACGAATCCGCCCTCGACGTCCTTGCCCACGCCCATGACCATCGGGTGCTCGGTCTTGCGCGCATTCTGGCTGCGCAGCACGTCGCCCAGGGCGACGACCTCCTTGTCCGTGTTCGGGATCTCGATGCCGATGGCGGACTTGCCCGGGATCGGGGACAGGATACGCACGTCGGAGGAGGCCACGGCGTAGGAGATGTTCTTGGACAGCGCGGTGACCTTCTCCACCTTGGTGCCCGGGGACAGCTCGATCTCGTAACGGGTCACCGTCGGGCCGCGGGAGAACCCGGTGACCCGGGCGTCGACCTTGAACTGCTGCAGGGTGTTGGTCAGCGCGTCGACCACCACCTGGTTGGCTTCGCTGGCCTCCTTGGCCGGAGGACCCGGCGGCAGGAAGTCGGCCGAAGGCAGGGTGTAGGCGATGTCGCCGGAGAGCTGCAGCTGCTCGGTGCGCGCCGGGATGGGTGGCTGCGGCGCGCCGGAGAGGCCGGCGGCGCGCGAGGAGACCTGGTCCATGGCGCTGGTGGAGGCTTCGGGCTCGGACTTGAGCCCGATGCTCTCCATGATCTGGGCCATCTCGGCCTCGGCCTTGGTGGGGCGCTTCACGCCCGGAGGCGGGGTCTGCGGTTCCGGCTCCGCATCCAGTTCTGCTTCGACCTCCACCGCGCGGTGCGCGATGGTCGGATGCTCCGAAGCCATCTGCTCCCGGGAAAGGGCTTGGGTGGCGCCTTCGTCGGCGTCGAAGACCTCGAAGGAGCGGTTTCGGTGCACCGCCGGCAGCGAGGTGGTGGCGGCTTCGTCCGGCTCGGCCGATTCCTCGTCGATGACCGCCTTGTCATAGGCGATGTCGCCGCTGCGCTCCGCGCCCTCGTGGCCGTCCACGTCGTAGACCTCGGTGACCTTGCGGGCCGCCGCGCGGCGTTCGAAGAAGCCGGGCTTCTTTTTCTTGGGAGCCGGCGCCGCCTCGTCCTGCGGGTAGAGGTAGGACTGGTCGTGGTCCTCGGACTGGGCCCCCAGCTCGACGGTGTGGGAGGCCTCCTGGGCGGAGGCGCGGCCCGCGCGCACTACGTCAGGATCCTGGCCCAGCAGGCGGTTGTAGCCGTTGCGGATGCGCGTGGGGATCTGGGTGATCGGCGTGGCGGTGACGATCAGCAGCGACATGAACACCAGGAAGATGAACACCGCCATGGCTCCGGGCGCCGAAATCAGCAGCCCCAGCGGGGTGCCCAGAATGGATCCGGCCATGCCCCCGGCATTCCAGAGCACGTCGAAGTCCTCGGACACCGCCGGCGACCCATTGGCCAGCGAGGCGATGGAGGACCCGGACAGCGTCATGATCAGCAGGCCGATGCCGATGCGGTTGTTCTCCGTGACGGCTTCCGGGTAGCGGAACAGCCGGAAAGCCCCCACGAATAGGATGATCGGCAGCAGCACGGCCATGAAGCCGAGCGTTCCGCCGGCCACCGCATGCACCCCGATGCCGAACCAGCCGGCATCGCGCAGTCCCCACCATTCGACGATCGCCACGACAATGGCGATCAGGGCGAGAAACAGTCCTGTGCCGTCGCGCCGCAGCTCGTAGTCGGGTTTGACGGTGCCGCCGATGCGTCGGAAGGCGCCACCGAAGATCCGGGCGATGCCCATCCACACGCTGCGGATCACGCGCAGCGGCAACGGCAGTTCCTGCTCCGGATTATCGGTGGGTTTCTTGGAGGACGAGGTGCCGGACGCCTTGGGTTTACGCGTCGTTGGCTTCTTCGCCCCCTGAGACTGGGTACGTGGGGCCATATTTCTAGGGTATCGCCATCGGCTGGGAACGCACCGAATTTACACGTGAACTCGGCGCCCCCGCGACGCTAGAGAATAATCACGCCCCAGCCTGGAGGCCTCAGCTGTTGCTGCCCAGCCAGGCGCTGGCGATGTCCTCCGCAGACTTCTGGTCCACCGTGCTCTGGACGTTCAGGTCGATCAGGGCCTCGGCGGAAAGCTTGGCGCTGATCGGGTTGAGCACTGCCGCCAGATCATCGGACATGTCGGCTTCGACCACCGGCACCACATTGGAGGCCAGGAACAACGCCTTCGGGTCCTTCAAGACCACCAGGTTCTCCGTCTTGATCCGCGGGTCCGCGGTGAACACGTTGCCCACATTCACCGTTCCCGCAACCAGGTCCTCCACCGTGGTGTCCCCGGTAGCGGAGAAGGCCGCGTCGATGCCGTAGGTCTTGCTCAAGCCCTTCGGCCCGTAGGGCCTTTCGGCCAGCTCCGGCGGGCCGCCGAGGGTGAGCTTTTCGGAGACCTTCGCCAAGTCCTCGATCGAGGCAAGGCCGTTGTCCTTGGCGAACTTCTCGGTGACCGTGTAGGAGTCCTGGTCCGAGGCCTGGGCCTGGTCCAGCACCGCCAGGGAGTCGGGCAGCGCCTTGCCGAGCTCGTCGTACACGTCATCCGTCGCCCGCGCGGTGGTGTCCGGCTCGAAGTACTGCAGCAGGTTTCCGGTGTACTCGGGCATGATGTCGATGCTGCCGTTCTCCAGCTGCGGCATGTACGCATCACGCTGCCCGATGTTGAACTGCCGCTCCACCGTGAAACCGGCCTTCTCCAGCGCCTGGGCGTAGATCTCCGCGATGATCTCATTCGAGTAGTACGCCTGGGACCCCACGACGACGGTCTTGCCGGCGTCGCCGGAGGCTCCGGTGCTCGGCTCGTTGGCCAGCGGATCGCTGGCACCGCATCCTGCCAGTGCCAGCATTCCGGCGAGTGCAAGGACCGAGCCTGCCCGGGTCTTGCGCATTGGGAATTTCATGTTCGCGTCCTTTCAACGGTGCGATCTCTGTGCAATTCTGTGGTGTTTGCGTGGTCTGCGCCGCGCCCTGCGGGCTCGGCCGGCGGGCCGGCGGTGCTGGTGCTGCGCAGGCCGCGGGGCACGGACATCCGCTGGGCCAGGGCCATCAGCAGTTCCAGCACCAGGGCAAGCGCCGCGACCAGGAGCGCGCCGCCGAGCACCATGTCATAGCGCCGCAGGTTCAAGCCGGTGATGATCGGCAGGCCCAGTCCCCCGAGATTGACATAGGCGGCGATGGTAACGGTGGCGGCCACCTGCAAGATGGCCGAACGCAGCCCGCCCACCAGCAGCGGCAGGCCCAACGGAATTTCGACCTTGGCCAGGATCTCGCGTTCGGTCATGCCCATGGCGCGGGCGGCGTCGATGGTCTTGCGGTCGATCGATTCCAGCCCCGTATACGCGCCGGCCAGGATGGAGGGGATGGCCAGCAGCACGAAGGTGATCACCGCGGCCTCGGGCTTGTGCAGCACCCCGGCCAGCAGCACCAGCAGGATCAGCAGGCCGAAGGAGGGGACGGCGCGGGCCAGCCCGGAGACGGCCACGGCGATTTCACGGCCGCGGCCGGTATGGCCGATGGCCCAGCCCAGGGGTATGGCGATGACCGCGGCGAGAGCGACAGCGATCGCGGTGTACATCAGGTGCTGGCCCAGCAGGAGCAGCAGCGAGCTGGCCCCGGTCCATTGGGCGGGGTCGGTGAGCCAGGAGAAGGCATCGCGCAGCAGGTTCATCGGGTGCCCACCGCCTCGGGTGCGCTGTTCCGGGCGCGCCGGGCCCGCTGGGGCCGCGCGGTGGTCCAGGGCATGAGCCAGCGCCCGGCCAGCACCAGCAGCAGGTCGATCAGCAGCGCGATCAACGCCACCGCGAGGACGCCGGCGAGCACCTCGGGGATGATGCGCCGCTGCAGCCCGTTGGTGAACAGGTAGCCCAGGTTGGTCACGCCGACCAGGATGCCCACGGTGGCCAGTGAGATGGTGCTGACGGCGGTCACCCGCAGTCCTGCGAGAATGACCGGGCCGGCCAGCGGAAGCTCCACCGCGGCGAAGCGCCGGCCCGGTCCGTAGCCCATGGCCGTGGCGGCCGAGCGGGTCTGCGGGTCGACCGAGTCCAACCCGTCCACCACGCAGCGGACCATGATGGCCAGCGCATAGACGGTCAGGGACACGATGAGGTTCGCTTCGCTGATGGCGCTCATTCCGGTGACGACCGGCAGGATCATCAGCAGTGCCAGCGACGGGATGGTGTACAGCAGGCCGGTGCCGGTCACCACCAGGCCGCGCAGGGACCGGTACCTCCAGGCTGCCCAGCCCAGCGGCAGCGAGATCAGGAACCCGGCGGCAATCGCCCACAGGCTTTGGCGCAGGTGTTCCAGCGCCAGCGTCCCGATCAGGTCGAGGTTTTCAAGGATCCAGTTCATGCCCGGTCCAGGTCCGGCGCGTCGACCAGGCGGCCCTGGGTCCTGCCCTGGGAGTCCACCAGCACGGTTCCGGTGGGAGTCTGCTTGATGCTCAGGGCCCGCTGCCCGCGGTCGGCCCCGATGAACGAGGAAACGAAGTCGTTGGCCGGGGATTCGATGATCCGGCTGGGGGTTCCCACCTGCAGCTTCTGCGCTTGCTCGGAGAGGATCACCACCTGGTCCCCCAGCAGGAACGCCTCGTCGATGTCGTGGGTGACGAAGATGATGGTTTTGCCCAGCTCCCGCTGCAGCCGCAGCAGCTCCTGCTGCAGCTCGGTGCGGACGATCGGGTCCACCGCGCCGAAGGGTTCGTCCATGAGCAGGATGTTCGGCTCCGGGGCCAGTGCCCGGGCGACGCCGACGCGCTGCTGCTGGCCGCCGGAGAGCTGGTGCGGATACCGGTCGGCAAGGCTGGAATCCAGTCCCACCGTCGTCATCAGTTCCACCGCACGCTGGCGGGCCTTGCCGCGGGAGGTTCCCTTGAGCCGCGGCACCGTGGCGATGTTTTCCGCGACGGTGAAGTGCGGGAGCAGCCCGGCGTTCTGCATGACATAGCCGATGCTGCGGCGCAGCTGGACCGGAGAACCGGCGCTGATGTCCCGCCCATCGATCCTGATGCTCCCCGCCGAAGGATCGACCATGCGGTTGACCATGCGCAGCAGCGTCGTCTTGCCGCAACCGGAGGATCCGACGAACACCGTCGTGCGATGCGCAGGCACCTCAAGCGAGAAGTCGCTGACCGCCGTGGTACCGCCCGGGTAGCTCTTGCTGACTGCATCGAACTCGATCATGGGCGGACACCAGCTGCATCCTGGATCTGCGGCGCGCGATGCGGCGCCGGCCTGTGGGGATTCGTCAGGGCGTTCATTTGCCCTATTCTGCCTAATTCCTGGCTTCCGGCACAGTCCCGCGCGTGAATCTTCAGCATTAGTCCAGTTTGTCATCCCAGATCAGGAACGTATAAACGCTCCCAAGGCAATGACCCCACGAAATTCTCAGCGAATTTTCCCGGGGCCACGCAGGAGGCTTAGAAAGCCTGCCACTGCTGGATGTAGTCCGGGGCGTTCACGCTGCCGAAACCAAGTCCGAGGACCAGCAGGATGATCGAAATGATCCATGCGGTTTTCTTGTGCTCCTCGTACCCGGACAAACGGTAGCCGTACTTGTCGCGCATGGCCCCGGCAAGAATCAAGATGATGTCCACGAGGGCCCAGATGCCAAAACCGCCGAAGGTGATCAGCTTGAGGATACCTGTGCCAATCTTCCCGAGGTAGAACCGGTCGATGCCCAGGCCGCCCAGGAACCAGGACAGCAGCCACGCCGCGATGAAGCTCTTGCGGCCCTCGCCGTTGCGCTGCTGCTCGTAGGGGTTCGACGGATACGGGTTCGTGGAGCTGGCGTAGTAATTCGGCTGATTCGGCGGAACAGACATGAAGAATCCTCGGGGTTCGAATGTTGACGGCCAGGCACTGGCCATGCTGAGGACTGACAGAGCACCTTTAAGCACATCTGATCTAGAGATTCCTCGGGACCCACGCTAGTGGCTTTTGGCGGTACCTGCCAATTGCGCACCGCTACGCGTCGGCGCGGCCTCTCAGTTCGCAGATCTGCTTCCGCGTCCGTGGAACCGTGTAGTCATCGTCCAAACAATGGCCAGGGATAGCACCAGGTAGCCTGCCGCGTTCCCGATCCAGAATCCTGCAGGGGCGCTCGGCAGGAGTACCGCAAGTCCAGCGCAGGACACAAGCAGCGTGGCCGTTGCCGCGCCGGTGAGCGCTGCACCGCGCTGGGACGCTCCCCGGCCCGATTTCTGCTGACGCTTCTGGAGCGCCATGCCAGACAGGGCGCCCACCCCGGGGATCAGGCCTGCCGCAGCGCCGAGCATGGCCCCGTTGGCCAGCGCGCCGAAAGCTATGGCGGCCGCCTCCGACGGTTGTGGACCTGTCCATGTTTCGAGCAGTATCCCCCAGTAGTTCATGAGTCCCAGCAAAGCGCCGAGCGCTGCACCGGACAGGACCGTTCCCGCCAGCAGGCGAAGGGAAATCCGTTGTGTTTCCAACGCCGGAGTGTGCGGTGGCATGTGGGCAACACCTTTCTTTGGTCAAGTTATTCTGCGGCCTGCTCTGTCAGGTCCCGGGCCGTTGCCGAACATCAGTGCGGTTCAAGGCCAACAGGGTTCCGAACGCCAGGATGAAGCACAATGCCATCAGACCGAACACCAGGCCGTAAATGATTCCAAAATTCGGCTCTTCCGCCAAAACACTTGGAAAAATCACGAGCGCGGGAAGCAGCCCGCCCGCCATGGATCCCGCGGCGCCGGCTGCCGCTTGATGCAATGCTGTCGCCTCGGGTCGTCGCACTTCGAGGATTCCCACGGCAGCGTACGTCGCGGCCCAGCTGAGTATCCCCACACCGATTCCGCTGAGCATCGCAATCGGGAGAATCGTGGCCAGGAAATTAAGGAGATAGGCCGTATCTACATCGCCCTGCGAACCGGTCCAGTAAGCCGCCGGGCCAAGAATTGCCACGGCCGCCGCCGCCCCGCACAACGCTCCGAGACCTGCCGCTGACCAGAAGAGCTGTTTGCCCATGGTACTCAGGGCCCGTGCCCGTTGACGCATCATGGGCCAAGCCTAACCCGCGGGTCCTCCGGCAGGCGTGATCCACCGGGTAGATGTCGAACCGGGAACATCCTTGACCGGATTTTCATGCCGTGCCCCGTTAAACAGCGGAACCCCGCCCGGTGGGCAGGGTTCCGCTGTTCGGTGTTCCGAAAGCCTAGGCTTCGAGCACTACCGGGACGATCATCGGGCGGCGGCGCAGCTTGCGCGACACCCACGAGCCGATGACGCGGCGGGTGATCTGCTGCAGCTGGTGCGTGGAGTGGTTCGGGTTGTTCGCAACCGCTTCCACGATCGCGGCGGCGATCTTCGGCTTGATCTCGTTGAAGACCGAGTCCTCTTCGGCCACGCCGCGGGCGTGGATGTCCGGGCCGGAGATGATGGTGCCGTTCTGGCGGTTGATCACGGTGATGACCGAGATGAAGCCTTCCTCGCCGAGGGTGACGCGGTCCTTCAGGTCGTCATCCGTGATGGTGCCGACCTTGGAGCCGTCCACGTAGACGTAGCCGCATTCGACCTGGCCGACGAGCTGGGCCACGCCGTCCTTGAGGTCGATGACCGAGCCGTCCTCGGCCAGCAGCACGTTTTCCTCCGGCACTCCGGACTGCGCGGCCAGGCGGCCGTTGGCAATCAGGTGGCGGGTTTCTCCGTGCACCGGCAGCACGTTCTTCGGGCGCAGGATGTTGTAGCAGTACAGCAGCTCGCCGGCCGAAGCGTGGCCCGAGACGTGGACCTTGGCCATGCCCTTGTGGATGACCTCTGCACCCAGCCGCATCAGGCCGTTGATCACGCGGAAGACCGAGTTCTCGTTGCCCGGGATCAGGCTGGAGGCCAGGATCACGGTGTCGCCCGGGTTGATCTGCACCTTGTGCTCGCCGTTGGCCATGCGCGAGAGCGCGGCCATCGGTTCGCCCTGGGAACCGGTGGACATCAGCACGACCTTGTGGTCCGGCAGCTGGTCGATCTGCTTCAGGTCGACCAGCACGCCCTGCGGGATGTCCAGGTAGCCCAGGCGCTCGGCGATACCCATGTTGCGCACCATCGAGCGGCCGATGAAGGCGACCTTGCGGCCGTGCATGGCGGCGGCATCCAGCACCTGCTGCACGCGGTGCACGTGCGAGGAGAAGGAAGCGACGATGATGCGGCGGCGGGCGCGGGCGAACTTGGCTTCCAGCACCGGACCGATTTCGCGTTCGGCGACGGTGAAGCCCGGCACCTCGGCGTTGGTGGAGTCCGGCAGGAACAGGTCCACGCCTTCCTCGCCCAGGCGGGCGAAGTGGCGCAGGTCGGTGATGCGCCCGTCCAGCGGCAGCTGGTCCATCTTGAAGTCGCCGGTGTGCAGCACGGTGCCGGCCTCGGTGCGCAGGAAGACCGCCAGGGCATCCGGGATCGAGTGGTTGACCGCGACGAATTCACATTCGAAGTTTCCGACCTGGGCGATTTCGCCCTCCACCACGATGTTGGTGTTGGCCTTGATGCGGTGCTCGGCCAGCTTGGCTTCGACGAAGGCCAGGGTCAGCTTGGACCCGTACAGCGGGATGTCTTCGCGAAGGCGCAGCAGGTACGGCACGGCGCCGATGTGGTCCTCGTGGCCGTGGGTGAGCACGAGGCCCACCACGTCGTCCAGGCGATCCTTGATGTATGAGAAGTCCGGCAGGATCAGATCCACACCAGGCTGGTGCTCCTCGGGGAAGAGCACGCCGCAGTCCACGATCAACAGCTTGCCGTTGAGCTCGAACACGGTCATGTTTCGGCCTACTTCGCCCAAACCTCCGAGAGGGACAATGCGCATCGTCCCCTTCTTCACCTTGGCCGGCTTCTGCATGCGTGCAGAATCGGCCTTTCCTACTGAACTCTCGGTCATATGCGGTTATACCCTTTCGTTACAGATCCCATCCGCCTTCACGTAGGTCCGCGCGGATGGCATCGAGTTCTGCGTCCGACGGTGCCAGCAGCGGCAGTCGGACGACGGTGTTCGGCAGGACACCCTGCCAGTGAAGTCCATATTTTGCGGCGACCGCGCCCTGAATGTGGCTCATGATGCCGCGCTGGATCGGGTCCAGCTCGAAGTGTGTAGCACGTGCAGTGGCCAGATCCCCGGCATGCATTGCATTAACCAGCCTACGGTATTTGGCCGCCTCGACGTGAGCTGAGACCGAAACCACGCCGACGGCGCCCGCGGCCATGAGCGGCAGGGTCAGTCCGTCGTCGCCCGAGTACACGTGCAGATTGCTCTTGGCCAGCACCGTGGTGGTGGACTGGTAATCCGCCTTGGCATCCTTCAGTGCGATCACCTGCGGGATCTTCGCCAGTTCGATGATCGTCTCGGGGGCCAGCGAAATGCCGGCCCGGCCCGGGATGTCGTAGAGCATGATGGGCAGTTCCACGGCCTCGGCGATCGCCTTCACGTGGGCGATGACGCCGGCCTGGCTCGGCTTGTTGTAGTACGGGGTGGTGACCAGAATGCCATCCACGCCGGTTTCCTTCGCCGCCAGGGACAGCGCGATCGAGTGGCGGGTGTCGTTGGTGGTGGATCCGGCAAGCACCGCTGCGCGGTCTCCGACGGCGGCGACCACCGCACGGAACAGGCCCAGGTTTTCCTCGTCGGTCAGCGTCGAGGTTTCGCCGGTGGTGCCGGTGACGACCAGGCCGTCGCAGCCGTCGTCCACGAGCTTGGTGGCCAGCTTCGCGGCCATTTCATAATCGACCTCACCTGCGTCGGTGAAGGGCGTGACCATCGCGGTCAGCACCGTGCCAAAGGGGAACGCCTGATTATCCATTGCACTTGTAGCCATGGGATTAAATCTACACTCGCGCATGTTGCGATGGCATCTTCGGACAATTCCGTGATGCGATAAATCCATGGACCCAACGAGCAAACCGCCACGGCTGCTGGGGGTGGACGCCGCTCGTCTGGCCGCCATTCTCGGCATGTTCGCGGCCCACGTTTTCAGCCTCTACGAAAGGGGACCCGAAGGGGCCTACTCCCCTACGTTTACCGGGGCTGTGGCCTCGGGGCGGGCCTCGGTTTTATTCATGATTTTGGCCGGGGTTTCGCTGACGCTTTTGACGCGTTCGCTGGCGCGCAAAGGCTTTTCCAACCCCAAGGTTTACTCAGTCCTTGCCCTGAGAGCATTAATTATTGCCGTGCTCGGAATGCTCATTGGACCCTCAAATGAAGGCGTTGCCGTCATTCTGGTTCACTATGGCCTACTTTTTCTGTTGCTTCCGCTGGCCCTGAGGCTCTCAAGAGCAACAGTTTGGGTAGTCTCAGCCCTCTGGTTGCTAATCATGCCTATACTGTGGCGCCCGTTGGCCCATACCTGGGCGGGACAGGACCTCGGGCACAACCCAACCTTCACCGACCTGCTCACCCCGGGACTGCTGCTCAAGGACGTCTTGGTCACCGGCTACTACCCGCTGATGGTCTGGTTCGGTTTCGGGTTGCTGGGCATCGCCTTGGGCCGCACTCCCCTGGCTTCTCCGGCGACCGCGGCCAAGCTCGCCGCCGGCGGAGCCGGGACGGCAATGGCAATGCTGGCGCTCGGGTGGGTGGCCACGAGCCGGTTTTTCGACCGGATCGCCGCCGCCGCGCAGGTCCAGCTTTCCGACGTAGGTGCGCTGGTGGTCGCCGGCCGCCTGCCGCGCGTCACCCTGGATCCATTCATGGCGGATCCTGCCTACCTCTGGCTGCCCACCGCGCACAGCACCTCGCTGGTCTTCACGCTCCATGCGGCGGCCTGCGCGGTCGCCGCCATCGGGGTGATGCAGCTGGTCGTTCCGAAGCTGGGCCGGCTGGGCGCATTCCTGGCCGGGGCGGGACGGGCCCCCTTGACGCTCTATGCGGGGCATATCCTGCTCCTGCCCCTGATGCAGGATTACCTGCCGCCGATGACCATTTGGTGGATCTTGTGCGCTGCCACTGCGGCGCTGGGGCTTTGGCTCGCGCTGACCAAGGCCACCGGTCCCCTCGAATATGTGGTGCGCGTCCTGAGCGGGGCCGATGCCGAGCCGCCAGGCAAAAACGCCGCGCCTCCGCCGCGCTGACCCGCACTGCCGGTGGCCGCTGGCCGATGGCGTCATGCGAAAGGTCCCCGCCTTCCGATCAAGGATGGCGGGGACCTGCGTGGTTCTGGGCTCTGGTCCGCGGGACTAGGCCGCTTCGGCCTTCTGCTCCTGGCGCCAGAAGCCGATGGAGGTGCGCATCGAGTTGCGTGCCCGGCGCTTGTCGCCGCAGGCTTCGTAGGCCAGGGCCAAACGGTACCAGGACTTCCAGGACTCCGGGTTCTCCTCCACATCGCGCTGGTGGTTGGGGAAGTCGGCGTCCGCGGCTTCGCGCACGAAGCGTCCGGACGGCATACGCGGCAGGTCTTCGGGCAGTTCGCCCAGCGTGGCCAGGGTCTTGCCCATGGCTTCGGTGCGCAGGCCGAACAGGACTTCGCGGATCAGGATCCAGACACCGAACGCGGGAACCACCAGAATGGCGACACCCATGATCTTTGCCGTCAGCGAATCGGTCCCCATGAAGCGGAACGCCTGCGTGAAGGCCATGCCGATGTACAGGGCGAAGAGAATCAGGATTCCGCCGACCCAGAGTTTCGTTTTCACTGGCCCAGCTCCAGGTAACCGTCCAGGCCGTAGGTCAGCCCCGGGCGCGAGGCGACGGTGCGCAGCCCCAGCAGCACGCCGGGCATGAACGAGGCGCGGTCGTAGGAGTCGTGGCGCAAGGTGAGCTGCTCGCCCGGGCCGCCAAGCAGGACTTCCTGGTGGGCAACCAGTCCGCGCAGGCGCACCGAATGCACGCGGATGCCGTCCACGTCGGCGCCGCGGGCTCCCTCAAGTTGGGTTTCCGTGGCATCCGGGCTCGGGGCGACACCTGCGGCCTGGCGGGACGCGGCAATCAGCTCAGCGGTGCGCACGGCAGTGCCGCTGGGCGCGTCGACCTTGTTCGGGTGGTGCAATTCGATGATTTCCACGGACTCGAAGTACTTGGCGGCGGTGGCCGCGAACGCGCTGGCCAGGACGGAGCCCAGGGCGAAGTTCGGGGCGATCAGCACGCCGCTGGCGGGGTGCTCGGCCAGGAGCGCTTCCAGCGCTGCACGGCGCTCGTCGCTCCAGCCGGTGGTGCCGACCACGGCATGCAGCCCGTGCTCAACGGCGAAACGCACATTCTGCTCGGTGGAGGCGGGGACGGACAGGTCGACGACGTGGGTGGCTCCGGCATCGATGATCTGCTGGAGGTCGTCCCCGCGCCCCAGGCTCGCTACCAGTTCCATGTCCGCTGCATCGGCGACGGCTTTGACCGCTTCCGAGCCCATACGTCCGGCCGCGCCGAGCACGGCCACCTTGATCTGTGCACTCATGCCATTAACCCTATAGCCAACCACCGCCTGCGATGGATTTGCGTGACGCGCCGCTCAGCCCGGGATATCCCGGGAATGCGGTTCCTGTGTTTCTGCGGACACCGCAGCCCCGCACGGTGGGGTAGCTTGGATATCTTGCGGCACGTGGGCCAAGATGAGACCAGGCAAATCACGATCGACAGGCATGAACACAGTGGGACACACCATCAAGAGATTCGGAATCAGCGCGCTATCGGTGCTGGTCTTGGCCTTCGGCACGTCGGCCTGCGGGGCCGCCAGCGAGCCGGAAGCGCTCTCGGATGACCAGCAGCAGGCCATCGTCGACCTGGTCCAGGATCACGGCACCGACTTCGCCGCGCCCTCATGCCAGGTCGAGGTATTCCGCATCGGGGATCCCGCCACTTTCGGCTGGGCCACTTGCACCGAAACGCAAGGGCCGAACCCCGCACCCGCCGCCCAGGCGACGGCATTCCCGTTCAAGATCACCGGAAGCACGGTGGAGAAGCCCGGGGACGGCGCCCAGTACCTCAAGGACGTGCACACCATGTTCCCGGAGGATCTCTGGTCCGCACTTGAACAGCGCAACCGCGGAGCCTAGCTGCCGCGCAGCATCGTCCCGTCATTCTTGAAAACACGAAAGGCCGCTGTGAGGCACCAATACTTTGGAGCGCTACCCGAGTCGCTGAAGACCCGGCTCTCGGTGCGCAGTGCAGGGCAAGGCCCCGATGTGGTGCTGATTCACGGGCTCGGCGCGTCCAGCCGCTATTTCACCCCGCTAGCCAATCTGCTCGCCACCGACCATCGCGTCATCGTCCCGGAACTGCCCGGCCATGGAAAGAACCTGGATGACGGCAGGCCCGTCACGGTGCCGCGGTTCGCCCATGAGGTGGCATTGGCGCTGCGGCAGCTCAAGGCCGAGAACGTGGTGCTGGTCGGCCATTCCATGGGCGCCCAGGTCGCCATCGAGATTGCGCGCTCATGGCCCGACATGGTCAAGCACCTGGTCGTCGCCGCACCGGCGGTCAACGACCGTGAGGACACCCTGTTCCGGCAGACCCGGCGCCTGCTGGAGGACTTCCCGAACGAATTGAACTCGGTCAAGGCGATCCTGGCCGTGGACTACCTGCGCTGCGGCATCCCGTGGTGGGCCAAGAGCTGCCGGCAGATGCTGGACTATCCGACCATCGACTTGCTGGGTACGGTCCGCTGCCCCGTGGATGTCGTGTGCGGCACCCGCGACCCGCTCTCTCCACCGGAATTCGGGCTGCGGCTCACCGCCAAAACCCCGGGGTCGCGGTTGACGATCCTGCCCCGGGCCGCGCATGGTTTCAATTTCTCCCATGCGCCGGAACTGGCAGGTCTCGTCCGGCGGGCCGGAGAAACCGGCCACGCAGTGCAGGTCCCCCAGGCCCCCGCCGAAGCGGCTTGACCTGCCGGGCGGCATCCTGTTAGAGGCCCAGGGCCGCCTCGTTCTCGAAGGGCCCGACCACGGTGACGACCCGTTCCCGGGCGGCCAGTTCCCGGGCCAGGGCCTGGACTTGGTCCGCCGTCACCGCATGCACGCGGGACAGTGCTTCGTCGATGTCCTGGAATTCCCCGGTGATCATTTCCGCACGCCCCAGCCGGGACATGCGGCTTCCCGGATCTTCCAGCGCCAGCACGGTGCCGCCGGCCAGCTGCCCCTTGGCCTGCGACAGTTCCTCGTCCGAGATGCCTTCCCGGGCCAGCCGGTCCAGCTCCGAGCCGAGCAGGCCGATGACCTCGGCGGCCTTGCCCGGGGCGCAGCCGGCATACATGCCGAAGTATCCCGCGTCGGTGTACGCCGCGGAGAAGGAATAGGTCGAATAGGCCAGGCCGCGCTTTTCGCGGATCTCCTGGAACAGCCGCGAGCTCATGCCTCCGCCCAGCACCGCGTTGAGGACCGCCAGCACCTGGCGGCGTTCGTCGTGCCCGGTGATTCCTGTGCAGCCGATGATGATGTTCGCCTGTTCCACCGGGCGGTTGATGACCTCCAGCCCCGGGATGCTGGTGATCTTCGCCGGCTCCGGATTGCGTCGGGGTTCGGGCACGGCCATCGGATCCAGTTCCCAGCCCGCCTCGCTCAGTGCGGACATCAGCATGGTGCACAATTCCTCATGGTCCAGCGAGCCCGCCGCCGTGACGATCAGTTCGCTCGGCCGGTAGTGGGCGCGGTAGTGCTCCATCACCGCCTCGCGGGAAATCTCCATGATCTCCTCGGGGCTGCCGCCGATGGGGCGGCCCAGCGGGTGGTTGCCCATGACGCGGGCGACGAAGTGCTCGTGCGCGACATCCGTCGCGTCATCGGCGTCCATCGCGAGTTCCTCGATGATGACTCCGCGTTCCTGCTCCAGCTCGTGCGGGTCGATGACCGCCGAGGTGACCATGTCCGCGATGACTTCCATGGCCATCGGCAGGTCGGTGTCCAGGACCCGCGCGTAGTAGCAGGTGGATTCCTTGGCGGTGGCAGCGTTGGACTCGCCGCCGACGGCGTCGAAGGACTGGGCGATTTCCAGCGCGCTGCGCTTGGTGGTGCCCTTGAACAGCAGGTGCTCCAGGAAGTGGGTCGAGCCGTAGTGCCCGGCCTCCTCGTCGCGCGAACCGACCGGCACCCAGAATCCCACCGTGGTCGAGCGCTGTCCCGGCATGGCTTCGGTCAAGACGCGAACGCCGCCGGGCAGGATGCTGCGGCGGACTTCCGAACCGCCCTCGCCGCGGTGAACCAGCGTGAGGTCTGCGGGGTCGAGAGGCGAAAACTGCTGATCCTCCACCGAATGCAACGGCAACGGAATCATGACCACTGGGTACGTCCTTAGATCGCTCGAAGTCAGCCAGCACCAGCTGGCATTAGCTCTACCGATTCTCCCACAGCGAGCACCGGGGTAGACAACCGGTTCGCGGCGGGCAGAGGCCCCGGACGGGCCGCTGGAATTCAGCGCACCCCGCTGCGGCGGAAAACCCGAGCAACCCTCTCGGCCAAGCCCGCTTGGTTGCCGCGGTGGATGCACCGGGAACTCCTGATCCGCCACGAGGCGCTTCGCTTCCGCTCTCCCGCGACGCCGTGGAATTCCAGCGTCCCGGGAGCGGCGCGACGATGCCCGAAAACCGCAGCCGCGGTGCTGGCTGCGGTTCCGGGCATCCTCATGGCGCCGGCGCCGGGCGGGGCCTACGCGGTGTTGCGTCCCCCGCTGAGATCCAGCACCTGGCCGGTCATGTAGCTGGCTTCGGGCGAAAGCAGCCACAGCGCCAGTGCCGAGAATTCCTGCGGCTCCCCCACGCGCTGCATGGGCACCCGTGCCAGCAGCGCGGCATTGCGTTCGGCGCTCAGGTCCTCCAGCAGCCGGGTGTTGAACATCGAGGGGGCGATGCAGTTGATGGTGATCCCGTAGCGCGCCGTCTCCTTGGCGACGGTCTTGGCCAAGGTGATCAATCCGGCCTTGGACACCGCGTAGGCGCTCATGTTCTCGTTGCCTTCGCGCCCGGCAATCGAAGAGAGCATCACGATGCGCCCATAGTTCTCCTGCCGCATCAGCGGAACAACCATCTGCAGCCCGTAGAAGCAGCCGTCCAGGTTGATTTCCAGGGTCTTTTTCCATCCGGCGATCGGCACGTCCTGGATCGTGTGCTCCGGACCCTGGATGCCGTGGCAGAACAGCGCCCCGTCCAGCCGGCCGTAGGCGTCCCGGATACGCTGCGCGGCCTGCGCCCAGGCTTCGGGATCCGCGACATCCAGTTCCAGGGACAGCGCCGCATGCCCGGTGTCCGGACTGCGGATATCGGTGGCGATCACGATGGCGCCTTCACTGTGCAGGCGCTGCACCGCTTGGGCGCCCAGTCCGCCGGCCGCGCCGGTGACCAGCACGACCCGCTCGCTGAAGCGTCCCGCCCAGGGCTCGAACTCCAGTACCGCGCCCGCGGGTGTTTCCTGCGTCATTTTTCCGCCTATCTGCCGGCCGGAGCCGGTTGTCGTTGCTGCAACACGCTGGCCACATGGCTTCCCGCCGCGTACCCGCGGGCCACGGCCGACCCCAAGGTGGCCCCGCCGCCGGGATAGTTGTTGCGGAATACACCGGCTAGTCAGAAACATCCCAAGGCACTTCGTCCATAGCTCCTCCTCGCAAATAAGTTGGCCCTCATGGTCACAGTCCGGCGGGACGCGCATGCATTCAACTAAAGCCTCGGATCCAGCGGCTCGGATTCCAAGGCGAGCACACCGAACACCATCTGGTGCACCTTCCACAGCGGTTCCCCCGCAGCGGTCATCCGCAGCGCCTCAAGCCCCAACAGGTACTCCTGCAGGGCCCGAGAACGCTTCCGGTCGGTAGCCCGCTGCTTAAGCCGCTGCAGGTTCGCTTCCGCCAGGTAGTCGGCGCCGTAGATGATGTGCAGGTACTCCCGTCCGCGCACCTTGATGCCCGGCTGCACCCAGCCCCTGGCACCGCGGGTGAGATTCAGCCACGGCTTGACCACCATGCCCTCGCCGCCGGACGCGGTCAGCTCTTCCCACCATTGCACCGCTTGGGCGGTCGATTCCCCGGAGTCCAGCGACACCCGCAGCCACGCGGTGTCCTTGAACAGGTCGGGCGCCTGCACCGCAAGCTTCCGCGCAATGCCCATGTGCCAGCCGTGGTCGCTGGTTTCGTAGGTCCTGCCTTCGGAGGCCAGCACCTGGAAGGTGGCGAAGCGGACCTGCTCCTTGTCGCCGACGTAGCGCCGGTAGGACTGGCGGAACGCCTGCGCGTTCTCGCTGCGTTCCCTGGTGCGTTCCAGCAGCGCAACAAGATCCAGTCCGGTTCCGGCCGCCCTTTCGAGCAGGTCCGCTGCGGCCGACGTTGCGGCCACCGCGGCGGCCCCGACAGAGGCGTAGGTGTCCTTGATCAAGGATTCGGCCTTCAGCGACCAGGGCAGCAGCTCGCCGTCCAGGATGACCCAGTCCGAGCCCAGCTCGTCCCACAACCCGGCCGCCTCCGCAGCCGCATGGGCACGTTGCAGCAGGGCGCGTTCGGCCTCCGGCTCCAGGAATTCGCGCCCGGTCCGCGTATGCAACGCCCCGAGCCAGCCGGCCGGAGCGTCGAAGCGCGCTGGATCGCAGGCCAGCAGCAGCACCGCGCGCGACCCCGTATGCTTCTCTTCGCAGATGACCTCGCCGATCCCGAGCTTGCGGAAGTAGGCGAAGGCCTCGTCCGGATGCTCCAGGTATCCGGGGCGGGCCGAGGAGTCCGCCGGGGACATGGTGGGCGGCAGGTACCGCAGCCAGCGCGGGTCGGTGGCGAAGCGGCTCATGGTTTCCAGCGCCCCGGCCGCTTGGGCGGCGCTGAGCTTCACGCTGCCGCGCTCCCCCGCTTTCAGGTGCAGCGGGCCGGTGACGTCCTCCATGGACAGCACCCCGGGCTCGCGCTGCGGACCGTGCGGGGATTCCAGCGGGCGCATCGGCTCGGCGTACTGCGCCAGCGCCTCCACCGCGACAACTTCCCGTTCCGGGTAGCGCAGCGCGCTGAGCTGGCCGCCGAAGGCGCAACCGGTGTCCAGGCAGGCGGTGTTGTTGATCCACGCGACCTCGGTGACCGGCGTGTGCCCGTAGAGCACCGCCGCGTCGCCGCGGTAGTCCCGGGCCCAGGGATAGCGCACCGGCAAACCGTACTCGTCCACCTCCCCGGTGACCTGCCCGTAGAGTGCGAAGGCCCGCACCCGCTGGGAGGCGCGACCATGGTACTTCTCAATCAGCCCGGCGTGCGCCACCACCAGTTTGCCGTCGTCCAGCACCAGGTGCGAGACCAGGGAACGGCAGAAGTCCTGCACCTCGCGCTTGAATTCCGGGCCTTCGGCCTCCAACTGCTCAAGGGTCTTGTCCAGGCCATGATTCAGGGTCACCTTGGCCCCGCGCAGCGCGCGCACCAGCTTGTCCTCGTGGTTGCCGGGCACCGCCAGCGCGTGCCCGGCGGCAACCATGCCCATCACCAGGCGCAGCACGCCGGGCGAGTCCGGGCCGCGGTCCACCAGGTCGCCCACGAAGACGGCCCGGCGATTCGGGTGGAAGGCGTCGACGGCGCGCCCCTGCCGGTCGCGGACAATGTCGTAGCCCAGCTTCGCCAGCAGCAGCACCAGCTCCTCCAGGCAGCCGTGCACGTCGCCGATGACGTCGAACGGGCCGTGCTGGTCCCGGAAGTCATTGAGCAGCTTGTGCCGGGTGATGGCCGTCCCATCGATGTCCTGCGGGCTGGAGAGGACATGGACCCGGGTGAAACCCTCGCGCCGCAAGGACTTGAGCGAGCGGCGCAGCTGCAGGTGCTGGCGGTCGATCACCGCCTTGGGCACCCGCCGTTCGCCGCGGCCTTCGTTGCGCTGCAGGCACACCTCGACAGGCACGTCCAGGACAATGGCCGTGGCCAGCGCGTCGTGGCTTCTCGCGAGCTCGATCAGGCTCTGCCGGGCGGACTGCTGGACGCTGGTGGCATCGACCACGGTCAGCAGCCCGGCATCCAGGCGCTTGCCGGCCACGTAGTGCAGCGCGTCGAAGGCCGCGGCGGTGACGGACTGGTCGGTTTCGTCATTGCCCACCAGGCCGCGGAAGTAGTCGCTGGAGAGCACCTCGAAGCGCCCGAAGTGCTTGGCGGCGAAACTGGACTTGCCGGATCCGGAGACGCCGACCAGCACCACCAGCCCGGTTTCTGGGATGGAGAACTCGCTCATGCTGCGTCCTTTCGGAAGACGGCCATCTGGGTAGGTGCGCCCACGGCGCTGTCCGCCGGTCCGATGCCGCGGAAATCGACGGTGTAGCCGAACTCCGCCGCGGCGGCCCGGGCCCAGGCCTGGAATTCAGCGCGCGTCCACTCGAAACGGTGGTCGTCGTGGCGCAGGGACCCGTGGCCGAGGTCCGGGTATTTGCCGTTGTATTCGACGTTGGGAGTGGTCATCAAGACAACGCGCGGGGCGGCCGCGGCGAACACCGCGTCCTGCAGCGCCGGCAGCCGGGTGGCGTCCACGTGTTCGATGACCTCCATGAGCACCACCGCGTCGTAGCCGGACAGCCGGGCGTCGCGGTAGACCGCGGAAGAGTGCAGCAGGCTGAGGCGCTCGCGCTGCTCGTCCGAGCGCTCATCCAGGCGCAGCGCGGCGGCCGCCTGCTCCAGCGAACGGGCGGAGACATCGGTGCCGACGATGCGGGTGAAGAAGGGGTCGGCCTGCAAGCGGCGCAGCAGCGCGCCCGGTCCGCAGCCCAGGTCCACCACGCGGTGGGCTCCGTGCTCCTTGAGCGCCGCGATGACATCCACGGCGCGCTGCACCCGCAGCGGAACCCGGGCATCGTTTCCGGTTGGCTCCGGTGCACTGGCGCGCGCCGCGGATTCCGGGGACGCCGCCGCGTCCATCCGGGACTCCGCGAGCGCCACCAGGTCCTTCTGGTGGGCCAGGTAGCGGCGGGCGATCAGTTCCCGGTCCGGATGGTCCTCCAGCCAGCCCTCGCCCTGCCGGGCCAGCTTCTCTGCTTCGTCGTCGTTGACCCAATAGTGCTTCGAGTCGTCCAGCACCGGCAGCAGGACGTAGAGCTGGCGCAGCGCCAGGTCCAGACGGACTTCGCCGCTGAGAACCAGCGAGCTGTACTGCGATTCGCCCCAGGCGGGGTACTGCTCGTCCAGGGCGATGGGCGTCTGTTCGACATTCCAGCCCAGCGGCGCGAACAGCCGCTTCGCCAGGTCCCTGCCCGCAAGCCCGCGGCTGGAGACCGCGGGCAGCTCGATGCGCAGCGGCAGCGGCGCGGCGGCCAGCTGGGGGTAGGATTCGCTGGTTCCGGTCATGGCGCTGCGCAGGACCTTGCCCAGGGCCACGGACATCAGGCTCGAGGCGACGTAGGGGCGGTCGTTGACGTAGTAGTCCAGGGCGCCGGCATCGCCGCGGAAGCGCTTGCTGCGCACCAGCCCCACCGGGTCGACTTCCATGAGCAGGGCCGCCGTGGTGCGCTGCGCGGTGCATTCGGGATAGAACACGTGGGCTTGGCCCACCGGCAGGTCGAATGACTGCACCTTGGCAGGATGCTTGCGCAGCAGATGCGACAGGGCGGTGGCGTCGATCCCCGACCCGGGTGCGGATTCAAGCGTAATCGTCAATAGCACGTGGCGGCCTTCTCAGAAGTTTTTGCATGATGGCTTGGCGTTTCATGCAAGCCTACCGAAAAGCTGCGGCGGCACGGGATGCGGCCGGCCGGTGTGCCGCCGGGGTGCCGGGATTCCGGGCGGGGGGCCCGCTAGTTCAAATAGCCGCGCCCGGCGGCGTCCGCGCAGACCGGGGTCAGGTTCTCCGCGTCCCCGCTCTCGCAGGACATGTAGACGAGGTTGGCGGCTTCTTCGGTGCTCAGCACCTCGTATCCCATGGAACCGGGGTTGTAGGACACCGCGGTGCTCCACTCGTCGATGTTCTTGCAGTCCTGCAGTCCCCGCAGTTCCGCTTCCTGCAGCTGCTGGTTCGAGGTTTCGGGGTTGGACCATGCCTCGTTCTGCGTTTGGATGGCGGCGCTGCACACGTCGCTGACCGGGGAGGTCGCCGCCGCATCGAAGTTCGCACAGCCGGCCGCCGCCAGCGTGAGGATCGACAGGACAGCGGCCGAGGACAGAACTTTTCGCATAGCAGCCATGCTACCCATGCTACTTAGGTATTCGCTGGGTCGCGCGTAGCACGCGCATCTCGACAAGCAGGCGCGAAAAATCCCGGCCGCGCCAAGGCGGGGCCGGGATCCACTGCTTCGAGCATGCTGTCGCTAGGCGATGCGGGAGCGGTCGAAGGCGTCCAGGCTGATGCCCTGCTTCAGGATCAGCTTGGCCCATTCCTTGGCCGAGTGCAGGCTGTGGTCGCGGTAGTTGCCGCAGCTGACGGCCTCGGTGCCCGGGACATCTTCCCAGGTGACCTTTTCCACCAGGTCCTCCAGCGAGGTCTTGATGGCCGCGGCGACCTGCTCGGGGGTCGGCTCGCCCCAGGCAATCAGGTGGAATCCGGTGCGGCAGCCGAACGGCGAGAAGTCGATCAGCCCCTCGAAACGGGTGCGGATCAGCCCGGCCAGGGTGTGCTCGATCGTGTGCAGTCCGGCCGTGGGGATCTCCCCGTGGTTCGGCTGGACGAAGCGGATATCGTAGTTGGAAATGGCGTCGCCCTTGGGTCCGCGTTCGACGCCGATCTTGCGCACGTAGGGCGCCTTGACCTTGGTGTGGTCCAGCGCGAAGCTCTCAACTTCTGCAAGTTCAATATCACTCATGGCAAAAGTCTATCCGCTCACTCGGCCATGATGCGATGAGGGTTAATGGGGCGTAACCGATAGAATTCTGGGAGACTTCGGGGCGCACCAGCGGACCCCGGACTGACTTCTTCAGAAGGGAATTTCATGTCGGACAAGAAGACCTTGCTCGTCTTTGCCCATAGCGACGAGGCCGTCGCCTTTGCCGACGTCGAGCACCTGATCACCGGCGTGGGCAAGGTCAATGCGGCGGTGGCGTTGGCCGGGGAGCTGGCCACCGGCACCGTCGAGCGCGTCATCGTGCTGGGCACCGCCGGCGTGGTCGGCCATGCCGGCGAGGACCGCCCGAGCCTGGACACCATCTACCAAGTGACCAAGCTGATCCAGCATGATTTCCCGCTGCCGTCGGCCGAGGTCGATCCGGCCGGCGAGATCCTGCTGCCGGAGTTCCAGGCCACCATGGCCACCGGCGATGTCTTCGTCTCCGATGACAAGCAGCGGGTGCACATCTCGGGTCTGGGTGCTTCCCTGGTGGACATGGAAGGCTACGCCTACGCCAGCATCTGCCAGCGTTTCAACGTCCCGCTGCAGATCTTCAAGATTCCCTCGGACTACGCGGACGACTCGGCGTCGATCGATGAATGGGACGACATCGCCAAGGCCAAGAGCGTGCAGCTGCGCGAGTTCTACGAAAAGAACCTGGCCTAGCATCAACCGCACCGAGGGCAGGGACAGCGCCGCGGGTCGATACCCGGACTCTGCCCTTGCCCTTTGTTCTTGGCCATTGCCAACCCGCCGGGATCGGGCCGGACGGGATCGACACGGTCGGCGTCCAAACTGCCGCTTGGTCTAATCGACCTGGGATTCGATACAGTGAGCGCATGACGCCACGGACCGAGCAACCATCAGGTGGCAGCGAAAATTCGACGCCGCGCCACCATCAGCTGATCATTTCCCTCTTCGGCCTCTACGCCAGGGCGCACGGGGGCGAGCTGCAGGTGTCCACGATCATTTCGCTGATGAACGACCTCGGCGTCGAGTCGGCCGGCGTGCGTTCTTCGATCTCGCGGCTCAAGAAGCGCGGCGTCATCGACAGCGTCAAGGTCAACAACCGGAACGGTTACGCGCTGTCGCCCTCGGCCTTGTCCGCGTTCGCGGAAGGCGATGAACGCATCTTCACTCCCCGCCGGGCGACCGCCGACAGCCGCTGGCTGCTGGCCACGTTCACGGTGCCCGAATCGCAGCGCAGCATCCGGCACAAGATCCGCTCGACCCTGGTCCGCATGGGATTCGGCGCCGTCGCACCCGGGCTGTGGATTGCCCCGGAGCACCTCAAGGACGAGGCCCTGTCCTACTTCGACCGACACGGGATGGCGGATTACTTCGAGTTCTTCCTGGCGGAGCATGTGGGCAGCCATGACCTGGCCAAGAACATGGGCATTTGGTGGGACCTCGAATCGCTGGATTCCCTCTATTCCGAGTTCCTGGAAACCAATCGGCCGCTGCTGGAGAAATGGACGGGAATTCCAACCGCGCAAGAGTCGGAGGACCTCGACGCCGAGGCGTTTGCCGACTACCTCGTGTTGATTACCCAGTGGCGCCGGCTGCCGTATTCCGACCCGGGCCTCCCTGCCGAGCTCCTGCCGGAAGGGTGGAACGCCATCGCGGCCTCCGACCTGTTCCAGCAACTCCACGAAATCATCGGGTTCAGGGCGTCCCGGCACGCGGAACGCGCCATCAGCGCCCAGGAAAGCGACGCCCGCATCTAGCTCCGAGGCTTCTGCCTGCCTGCCCGGCCAACAATAAGCCGCAGGCCAGTTCATGCGAACTGGCCTGCGGCTTATTGTTGTTTTGCTGCCCGGTAAATCCCTAGCGGCTCTGGATAACGGCGACGCCCTGGATCTCGATAAGCGCTTCCTTCTGCCAAAGGCGGGTGACGCCGATGCCGGCCATGGCCGGGTACTTGCTGCCCGCCATCTCGCGCCACAGCTTGCCGATCTCACGGCCGTTGGCCATGTAGTCGTCGACGTCGGTGAGGTAGATGGTCACGGTCACCAGGTCCTCCGGCTTGCCGCCGGCTTCCTCAAGGGTGGTCAAGACGTTGCCGAAAGCCTGCTTGAACTGTTCCACGATGCCGCCGGGAACGATCTGCATGTTCTTGTCCAGGGCGGTCTGGCCGCCGAGGTAAACGGTGTCTCCAGCACGCATTCCATGCGCATAGCCGGATGGCTTGGGCAGGGATTCCGGGTTGACAGTGAGGTTTTCGAAGACTGCGGTTTCGGCCATGGTGATCCCTTTCAGAGATTCGATGCGATATCCAAAAATTAGGTCTAGCGCACAAATTGTAATGCGTGCTACATTGAGCATACGTGACGGCGGTAAAAAAGTCGACACATAGTTCTCCGGGAGAAAGCACACAATGAAACTCGCTTCGATTCAGTACAAAACACAGCGCATGGCAGCCGTGGCGGTAGACGGCGGCTTTGCTCCGCTGAATGCCCAGAATCTCAGTGAGCTCCTCGACAACGAGCAGTGGCAGGACTTGGCCCGGAAAGCTCTTGCCTCCGGATCCGCCGAATTCATCGCCACCGCCGATGCAACCATCCTGAACCCCGTCCCCGCCCCGAACAAGGTCATCTGCTGCGGGCTGAACTACTCCGACCACATCCTGGAAATGGGCCGCGAACTGCCCGAATACCCGACGCTTTTCGCCAAGTTCGCCGATACCCTGACCGATCCGAATGCCGAGATCACCAGCGAAAATTCCGAGTCCGTCGACTGGGAAGCCGAACTGGCAGTGGTTGTCGGCTCCACCCTGCGCCATGCCAGCGAAGACGAAGCGCTCGCGGCGATCGCCGGATACACGGTGGCCAACGACGTCTCGATGCGCGACTGGCAGCGCCGCACCCTCCAGTGGTTCCAAGGCAAGGCCTTCGACGGCACCACCCCGCTGGGCCCGTACCTGGTGACCCCTGACGAGATCGACCCGGTCGCCGGCGTCGAGGTCATCTGCAAGGTCAACGGCGAAGAGGTCCAGCGCGGAAATACCCGGACCCTGGTCTTCTCGGCGGCCGCCCTGCTGTCCTACATTTCCAGCTTCACCACGCTCCGGGCCGGCGACGTGGTGCTCACCGGAACCCCGGGAGGCGTGGGCATGGGCATGACCCCTCCGCGCTTCCTGCAATCGGGCGACGTGCTGTCCACGGAGGTTCCCGGCATCGGCGAACTGTCCAACAAGTTCACCCTGCGGGTCCCGGCCGACGCTTGATCCGCCAGCAAACTTCACCTCAACCAGAACTCCAGTTCACACTTCCAAAGGAGAAAAACCATGACTGAAACACCAATGGTCTACCGCACCGAAGGCGACAACTCGATGTACGCCGGCGCCGACGGTTTTGTGGTCCCCGTAGTCACCCGTGCCGGTCAGGAAGACACCAACACCGCGCAGTCCGGCGACTGCGTACGCGTCTCGGGCGTCAGCATCCAGCACACCCCAGCCACCAAGATCTGGTTCGGCCAGGTCTCCAATACCCCGGGCTACCGCTCGCTGCCGCACCACCACGGCGAAGCCGAAACCGGCGGCTACGTGCTGCGCGGCCACGGCCGCATCTACTTCGGCGAGAACTACGAGCAGTACCTGGACATGACCGCAGGCGACTGGGTCTTCGTTCCGCCGTTCATGCCTCACGTCGAAGCCAACATGTCGGTCACCGAGGAGCTCGTCTGGCTCACCGCCCGCACCCCGGAAAACATCGTGGTGAACCTCGAAGACGTCGACGACGCATCGCTGGAAGGATACCGCCGAGCATGAGCGCCCAGAACCTCGACTCCCAGATCTTCCTGAAGGCCATCGAGCTGACGGAGACCGCGCCGGAGGTTTTCGACCAGGCGTTCAACGCCACCCCGCAGTACGCTCCGTGGCCCAAGGCCTACGGCGGCGACATGGTGGCCCAGGGGGCCATGGCCATGATGCGTTCGGTGGGCGATGACCGCGAGCTGCATTCAATGCACTCCTACTTCCTGCGCCCCGTCGACATGCACGAGCCGGTGCGCTACGAGGTGGAGCACCTGCGCGACGGCCGCGGATACTCCACCCGCCAGGTGCGTGGATTCCAGAACGGCAAGCCGGTCTTCTCCGCCCTGGGTTCCTTCCACGTGCCCGAGCAGGGCCCGGACCTGTCCAAGGATGCCCCGGAAGGCTCCTTCGACCTGGATCCGGAGTCGCTGGACAGCGCCGCCCAGGCGCTGGAAGGCACCGAAGGCGCGGATGCCGAGTACTGGTCCACCGGGCGCAGCTTCGAAATGCGCCATGTGCCATCGCCGGTGTACCTGAGCGTGGAAGGGGCTACCGAGCCGCACCAGGCGGTCTGGGTTAAGGCCTTCTCCCCGCTGCCGGACGACAAGATGATCCAGCGGGCGGCGCTGACCTACGTCTGCGACTACACCATCATGGAACCGATCCTGCGCAGCCTGAACCTGCCATGGCGCACCGAGGGCCTGACCACTGCCAGCCTGGACCACTCCATGTGGTTCCACCGCGAGGGCCGGGTGGACGACTGGGTACTCTACGTCCAGGAGGCAGTCTCCAGCCAGAACAACCGCGGACTGGCCCTGGGCCGGTTCTACACCCGGGACGGCAAGCTGCTGGCCACCGTTGCCCAAGAGGGCATGATCCGCGGCCCACGCGGCTAGTGCACCGCCCGAAATCCTTCACCACACCGTATACGGCGAAACGACCACTGGAGATACGACATGCCTCTATCACCCTCGTCCCACGTTGACACGTTCACCCGCGACCATCTGCCGCCGCTGGAACAGTGGCCGACGATGGAATTCACCCTGCCGGAACTGCAGTACCCGGACCGGATGAACGCGGCCACCGTGCTGATCGACGACGCCGTCGCCGCCTTCGGCGCGGACCGTCCGGCCCTGCTGGCGCCCGACGGAACCACCCTCAGCTACGGCCAGCTGCTGGCCCGCTCCAACCAGGTGGCGCAGGTGCTGGTGGAGGACTTCGGCATCGTCCCGGGCAACCGGGTCATGCTGCGCGGACCGAACAACGCCTGGCTGGTCGCCTGCTGGCTGGGTGTGCTCAAGGCCGGCGCCGTCGCGGTGACCACCATGGCGGCGCTGCGCGCCCAGGAGATCACAACCATCGCGGAGCTGACCAAGCCTTCCGTGGCCCTGTGCGACCACCGCTTCGTCGAGGACATGGTGCTCGCCGCCGACGACGCCTACCCGGTGGTGGCGTTCGGCGGCGACGGGGAATCCGACCTGGTGCAGCTGGCCGCGGCGAAGTCGGGGCAGTTCACCAACGTGGACGCCGCCGCCGACGACGTGGCGCTGCTGGGCCCGACCTCCGGCACCACCGGAACGCCGAAGATCACCATGCACTTCCACCGCGACATCCTGGCCAACGCGGACACCTTCGCGCGCCATATCCTCAAGCCCACCAAGGACGACGTGTTTGCCGGGTCTCCCCCGCTGGCCTTCACCTTCGGGCTCGGCGGCCTGGTTGTCTTCCCGCTGCGTTTCGGGGCCAGCTCGCTGCTGACCGAGCGGGCCACCCCGGTGGAACTGGCAGAGCTCTCGCACCAGGCCGGGGCGACGGTGCTGTTCACCGCGCCCACCGCCTACCGGGCGATCCTCAAGAACGGCAAGGCCGACCTGCTGCGCTCGCTGCGCGTCGGCGTCTCGGCCGGCGAGCACCTGCCGGCTGAAACCTGGCACCAGGTGAACGAGGCCACCGGACTGGAACTGGTCAACGGCATCGGCTCCACCGAGATGCTGCACGTGTTCATCTCGGCCGCCGGCAAGGACATCCGTCCCGACCGCACCGGCACCGCGATCCCCGGTTTCCGCGCCACCATCCTGGATGAGCATGGCAAGGAGCTGGGCCCGAACGAGATCGGCCGACTCGCGGTCATCGGCCCGACCGGGTGCCGCTATCTGGACGACGAACGCCAGCTGAACTACATCAGCGGCGGCTGGAACGTCACCGGGGACGTGTTCATGAAGGATGAGGAGGGCTACTTCATCTACCAGGCCCGCAGCGACAACATGATCGTCTCCTCCGGCTACAACATCGGGGCTCCGGAAGTGGAGAACGCGTTGAACCAGCACGACGAGGTGCTGGAGACCGCGGTCATCGCCCGCCCGGACCCGAACCGCGGATCCATCGTGTGCGCATTCGTGGTGCTGGTCGACGGGGCCGAGCAGTCCGAGGCCAAGGCCAAGGAACTGCAGGACTTCGTGAAGGCGACCATCGCCCCCTACAAGTACCCGCGTGAAATCCACTTCGTGGACGAGCTGCCGCACAATCCCAGCGGCAAGCTGCAGCACTTCAAGCTGCGCGAGGCGCTGAACGCCGATTCGCTGTCCTAACCGGCAGCCCACCCCAACAAATTTTTGACCGCAGTGCCCACGGGGACTGGTGAAAGGACTAAGACCATGAAAATCGCAGTGATTGGCGGAGGCCCGGGCGGACTGTACTTCGGCGCCCTGATGAAGCAGCTGGACGCGGCGCACGAGGTGACGGTCTGGGAGCGCAACGCCGCCAGCGACACCTTCGGCTTCGGCGTGGTGTTCTCCGACGAGACCCTGGGCGGCATCGGCAACGCCGACCCGGTGATCGCCGAGTACATGTCCCGCCGTTTCGCCCGCTGGAGCGACATCGACATCCACTTCCGCGGCGCCATGCACACTGTCGGCGGCCAGGGTTTCGCGGCCATGAGCCGCAAGGAGCTGCTGGAGCTGCTGCAGCGCCGCAGCATCGAGCTGGGCGTTGACGTGCGCTTCTCCACCGTCGCCCCGCCGGTGGAAGAGCTGATGGCGCAGTACGACCTGGTGCTGGCGGCCGACGGCTTGAACTCCTCCGTCCGCGCCAAGTTCCCCGAGTCCTTCAAGCCCTCGCTGGATCCGCGCGCTTCCAAGTACATGTGGCTGGGCACCGACCAGGTGTTCGAGGCCTTCAAGTTCTTCGTCAAGGAAACCGACGCGGGCACCATGCAGATCCACGGCTACCCGTACTCCGACGAGGGCTCCACCTTCATCGTCGAAATGCACGAGGACGTGTGGCGGGCCGCCGGCTTCGACGAGAGCGAAAACGAGGTCTTCCCTCCAGGCGTGAGCGACATGAAGTCCGTGGCCAAGGTCAAGGAGATCTTCGCGGACGAGCTGGCCGGCTTCGATGTGCTGACCAACAACTCCAAGTGGATCAACTTCACCACGGTGCGCAACCAGCACTGGCGCCACGAGAACATCGTGCTGCTCGGCGACGCGGCGCACACCGCGCACTTCTCCATCGGCTCCGGCACCAAACTGGCCATGGAAGACTCCCTGGCCCTGGCCGCCTGCCTGCACGAGCACAACTCGGTTGAGGCGGCGCTTGAAGCCTACGAGACCGAGCGCCGCCCGGTGGTCGAATCCACCCAGCGCGCCGCCCAGGCCTCGCTGGAATGGTTCGAGAACATCGGCCAGTACAAGGACCAGGACCCGGTCCAGTTCTGCTTCAACCTGCTCACCCGTTCCCGCCGCATCACCTACGACAACCTCAAGCTGCGCGACACCGAGTTCGCCACCAAGGTGGATGAGGACTTTGCCCGCCTGAACGGTTCCGACGTGGTGGCCCCGGCCATGTTCCAGCCGCACAAAATCGGCGAGCTGGAGCTCGTCAACCGCGTGGTGGTCTCCCCCATGGACATGTACTCGGCGGTCGACGGCGTGCCCGGCGACTTCCACCTGGTCCACCTGGGCTCCAAGGCCATGGGCGGCGCCGGACTGGTCATGACCGAAATGGTCTGCGTCTCGGACATCGGCCGCATCACCCCGGGCTGCACCGGCCTGTACACCGACGAGCAGGGCGCCGCGTGGAAGCGCATCACCGAATACGTGCACGGCAACTCGCAGGCGAAGATCGGCGCCCAGATCGGCCACTCCGGCCGCAAGGGTTCCACCAAGCTCATGTGGGAAGGCCTCGACGAACCGCTGGATGAGGGCAACTGGGAGGTCCTGGCCCCGTCGGCGCTGCCGTACGGCGAAGGCTGCCACGTTCCGGTGGAAATCACCCGCGCCCAGATGGACGAGGTCCGCGAGCAGTTCGTGGCCGCCGCCAAGCGCGCCGACGAGGCAGGTTTCGACCTGCTTGAGGTGCACGCCGCACACGGCTACCTGCTCTCCTCGTTCCTCTCACCGCTGTCCAACCAGCGCACCGACGAATACGGCGGCTCGCTGGAAAACCGCCTGCGCTACCCGCTGGAGGTCCTTGACGCGGTGCGTGCCGCCTGGCCGGCGCACAAGCCGCTGGGCGCCCGCATCTCCGCCACCGACTGGGCCGAGGGCGGCAACACCGAGGACGACGCACTGGAGATCGCCAAGGCATTCATCGCCCACGGCATCGACTCGATCGACGTGTCCTCGGGCCAGATCGTACGCAACGAGCGCCCCGCCTTCGGCCGCAGCTACCAGACCCCGTTTGCGGACAAGATCCGCAACCAGGTTGCCGCAGCCGCCGGTGTCACGGTCATCGCCGTGGGTGCCATCAGCTCCTACGACGACGTGAACTCGATCCTGCTGGCAGGACGCGCCGACCTGGTGGCACTGGGCCGCACCCACCTGTACAACCCGCAGTGGACCCTGCAGGCCGCCGCCGAACAGGAGTACGTGGGCGCCGGAGCCACCTGGCCGCTGCCGTTCAAGGCCGGCCGCCGCAAGCCGCCAAGCGCACGCACCGACGCGGTTCGCCCGCGCCTGTCGCTGCTGCAGGAGGCCGAGGTTGACGAGCAGGTCCACCTGCGCTGGACCCCGGCCAAGGACGCCGCACAGGACGACCTGATGCCAACCGTCTAGCGCCAGCTGGATGCTGGCACGCGGGAGCGCCCCGAACCGCCGTATGGCTGTTCGGGGCACTCCCGCTTATTGTTTTGTACGATGGAGCGGTCGTCAGCGCTTCAACAGCGCTCCCACCAGTCCCCAGAGCATCATCGCAGCCCCCGCCGCCGGAGAGACCAGAGCGCCTGCCCGGTCCGGGTGGGCGAGCATCGCCGTCCCGATCCAGCTGGCCGACATGCCTACTGCCCAGAAAACCAGACGCTCAGACTGCCTGCGCCAGACCAGCCAGAAGAAGAACAGGATCATCAGTAGCGCCACCGCAGCGTGCATTGGCCAGTGGTCAACGTCGTTGGTGATCTCCAATTCTTCCGGGCCGGCGGAAATCGAATGCTGGAAGGCCCCCAGGCCACCGGCGCCCACAACACCACGCCGAGCAGCGCCCAGGCAAGCCGCGGCCAAGCCATCGCCGGCACCGGCACCGGCACCGGCACCGGGCCGGGAACCAGCCGGCTGCGCAGCAGCCAGGCAAGCACGGCGGTCGCCATGCCCACCGTCAGGCCCACCCACCCAGGTTCCTGTTCCCGCCATAGCAGGGCAAAGAGAAGGATCACGCCGGTGGCCGCAGCCAGCATCACCAGCGCGGTGCGCGAGCGCGCGGGCCACAGGGCGATGAAGCCCAGCGCTGAGCCGATGATAAAGGTGAATAGTGATCCCCAGCTCGATTCCAGCGGCACAGCCCAGAGGTACTCGGGAGGAGCCCACCCCAGCAGGGTTTCAAGATCAATGAGCCCGAACATGGGAAACAGCGCCACCAAACAAAAGAAACCCGCAATGATGCGGGCCAGCCGGATCCGGCGTTTGCTCCCGGGATGCGACTCGTGAACCATTTCCAGTTCTTCCATGGAACGCAGGGTACGCCGATAGCTCCGAGGCCGGAAGATCCCGCGTTGACTCATAAAAAGCCTCCGGCACGGATACTACGCTGCGTCACAAGAAAACCTCCGGCACAACAGCTCTTGATTCTCGGGATCTTCGGGTATCTGCTCAGCACCATGGGACTGACAATGAGCGCACGCAAAGAAGTCACCAAGAAGCTCGCCCACCGCTACCAACGCGCGGACAAGCCCAGCAAATCACAGATCCTGGACGAGCTGACCGCGCTGACCGGCTGGCACCGCGACTACGCCCGCGCCGCCCTGCGCCAAGCACTGAAACCGCCCACGCCGCGCATCGTGCGGGCCGGCCGGAAACCCACCTACCCGGCAGACCTGCAACCGGCGCTGATCGTGTGCTGGGCGGTGCTGCGCGGCCCGGCCTCCAAACTGCTGGTGGCTTCCATGCCCTACCTCGTGCCCAAGCTACGCAGCGAGAAAGCCTTGGACGTCACCGACGCGCAAGCAGCACTGTTGCTGCGGATGAGCGCCTCGACCATCGACCGCAGGCTGGCGAACGAACGGAAGAAGATAGCCCTTCGGGGCCGTTCGCATACCAAGCCCGGTTCCCTACTCAAGTCCCAGATCCCGGTGCGCACCTGGGCCGAATGGGACGACGCGGTCCCCGGCTTCGTGGAGATCGATCTGGTCGGCCAGGAAGGCGGTGTCAGCCAAGGCGAGTTCTGCTTCACCCTGACCGTCACCGATATCAGCACCGGGTGGACCGTGAACCGCTCGGTGCGCAACAAGGCACAGAAGCACGTGTTCGCCGCGTTGATGCATGTCATGGAGGTCTTCCCGTTCCCGATCATCGGCATCGACTCGGATAACGGCAGCGAGTTCATCAATCAGGAGCTGCTGCGCTTCTGCCAGGAGCAGCAGATCACGTTCACCCGTTCCCGGGCAGGGAACAAGAATGACGGCGCGCACGTGGAGCAGAAGAACTGGTCACGGGTCCGCGAACTGGTCGGCTACCAACGCTACGACAGCCCCGAGGAACTGGAGCTACTCAACCAGATTTGGGAACTGGATCGGATCTTCACGAACTACCTGCTGCCGCAGCAGAAGCTGGTTTCCAAGACCCGCCACGGCGCGAAGGTCACCATGGTCCATGACCGGCCAGCCACACCGCATCAGCGGGCGGTAGCGCATCCAGCAGTGCGGAAGATGCCGGTCATCCGGATGAACGCCGCGTTCAAGAAAATCCGGGTCATGGCCTTGTCCCAGCAGATCCTGGAGCTCACCGGCCGTCTGGAGAAGTTATCCGTTGCGAAGTCCGGGTCCTCGGCCCGGCAGGCGAGGAAGGCAGTGCAATGAACCACCTATTTCGCGGAGGTTTTCATCTGAGGCAACGTATCAAGGCTCCCGGAGGTATTGACATGACGCAACAGGGATCCATGAACCATCTTTTCAGACGGCGCAGCACAAGCCCGACCGGCATCGATTCCCGTCCTGTCAGGGTTCACAACGCTGGGCTCCGGCTGGCCGCAAATACCTGCGGCGGCCTCGCCGCCGCCGAAGTCCGGTACCTGCGGCCGATAGGTTCAAGGCAAATGGTGCGCGGTCGTGGATTACGTCGGCGACCGCGCCCCAGCGACTATGCATGCCCGGGTCTAGTGCCCCTTGAAGGCCTCGGCTAGCCACCACGCGCCGCCATCCGAGGCGATCTTCGCGTCGATCACCAAGGGCTTGGCAGGGTTTGAATCCACCCAATGCTTCACGGCATCCAGGTCCGCGAGGGTGCGCACGGTGATGCCGTCGGCACCGAAGCCGCTGCCAATGGCGGCGAAATCAGTTTCGGGGAACACCACCGAGCCCATGTCCGGAACATCCTCGGCCTCGCCGAAGTGGTGCACCTCGGCGCCGTAGGCCGCGTCGTTGTAGACAATGCAGACCAGCGGGAGCTTCAGGCGCACCGCGGTATCCAGCTCGGCGATCGCCATGTGGAAGCCGCCGTCGCCGGTGCCCAGCACCGGCAGCCGCTCCGGCTGCGCCAGCGCCGCGCCGATCGCGGTGTAGAGGCCCAGGCCGATGGACTGGAACGCCTGGGTGAAGCAGAAGCCGTGCTCGTCGGGCACGTCGAGGAACTGGCTCGGGTATCCCATGAAGTTGCCCGAATCGACGCTCACTACGCGGTCGGCCGGGAGGATCTCGTCCAGGGCCTTGGTCAGCGTCCGCGGATCGATCGAGGAATCGGTGCCCAGATCCGCATAGTCGACCTGCTGCCAACGGGCCTGGGCGTCAAGGCGCTCCTTCACCTCGGCGGTGCGGTAGCTTTCGCGGACAGCGGTCTTCTGGGCGAGCAGCAGCTCCAGCACGTCCTTGGCGCATTCGGCGCTGTCCGCCACGACACCCAGGTCGATGGGGCGGTTGGCTCCCAGCGCCGGCTCGTCCAGATCCACCTGGACCACCTTGGCGTCCTGGCCGATCAGGTGCCCGTGGCGCATCGTCCACATGTTCAGCGCGCAGCCAAACCCGACGATCAGGTCCGCCGAGGAGATGAGCTCGGCGGTCAGCGGCGAGGAAAAGCCGCCGGAAATGCCCAGGTTGAAGTCGTCCTCGTTGAACAATCCCTTGGCCACTGCCGAGGTGGCCACCAGCGCGCCGGTGTGGCGGGCCAGGGCGAGGATCTCCTGCTTGGCGCCGCGGCCGCCGCGCCCGGCAACGAAGACCGGGCGCTGCGCGTTCTCCAAGAGGACCGCCAGGGCGCGCGCGGCATCGCGCGATGGGCGGATCGGTTCGCGGGGCACCACCTCGATGGGCTCCACGGTTTCGGGGGCCGGCAGCGCCTGCACGTTCAGCGGAAGGTTGAGCACCACGGTCCGGCGGTCGTTGACAGCGGTGCGGTAGGCGCGCACCGTATCTGCCACCGCGGTCTGCGCGCTGTGGATCCGCTCCGACACCGCGTAGACGGAGGTGGAGAACGAGTCTTGGTCCATGGCGAAGTTCGAATACACGGCGCTCGGGGCAGCTTCGGCGGCCAGCACGATCATCGGCGTGCGCGACTTGGCCGCCTCACCGATGCCGGTGGCCGCATTGGTCAGGCCGCATCCCTGGTGCACCGAGACTACGCCGACCTGCCCGCTGGTGCGGGAGTAGGAATCGGCCATCGTCGCCGCCCCGCCCTCGTGGCGCGCGGCCGTGTAGGGCACACCCTGCTGGATTAGGGCATTGGTAATGGCGAAGTTGCCGCTGCCGACAACACCGAAGACATGTCCTACGCCGAGCTCCGCGAGGGTTTTTCCTACAAGTTCTGCAACATTCATGGACGGTTCCTTTGATGGCGAGTGGTAATTACAAACTGGTCGAAATGTCAGGCCGCGGCGAGGGTCCGCGAAGGGGCGGAGCCGAACTTCTGCCCGTAGTAGGCAGAGAAGCGTCCGAGGTGGTCGAAGCCCACCTTGGAGGCGATGGAGCTGACGCTGTCGCCCTGGGCCGGGTTGGCTCCCAGCAGCAGTTGGTGGGCCGCCAGCAGGCGCACCTCGCGCAGGTACTGGACCGGCGTGGTGCCCAGGTGCCGGGTGAAGACATGCTGCAGCTGCCGCGAGCTGATGCCGACGGTTTGGGCCACCGTCGAGATCCGCGTGATGTGCGCGAAATTCTCGTCGATGAAATTCTTGGCCGCCTGCAGGTAGTCGGGATATCCGCTGGGCGCCTGCTGCGGCTGCTCAAAGCAGTCCAGATGCGGGGTCAATCCGAGCAGCAGGGTCGAGATGAACGTGTTCAGCAGGGTCTGTCCGATATGCGCTTCGGGGGCGACACCCAGCTCGCCCAGGGCCAGACAGGATTCCATCCAGGTGTGGGCCACCAGGTTCGGTGCGGCAAGCTGCAGGGGCGTGCTCGAATCCAGGCTGATGCCGGCGGCCAGGTTCCTGCCGCTGATGCGGGCGAAGTACTCCGCGGCGACCTTCGATTCCATCCCGCCGATCAGCGCCCCGCGTCCGGCGTCCGGGATCATCAGCGTGGTCCGGGAGGTGCTCAGTGCGAAGGGGGCTACGGATTTCCACTGGTGCGAACTGGATTCGACGGCCATCGGGCCGAGCGGGAAGACAACCAGGATGCGCTCACCGGTCGGCGGGGAGGTGATGGTGACTTCTTCGCCATAGGCCACGTGGACCAGGGACAGCGGGCCCAGGCTGGTGCCGTTGACGGAGCCGTTCAAAGCCACCCCGCTGTTCAGGCGCAGGGCGTGCTGGTCGAGGGTCAGTTCGTTAACTGCATCGCGGATGATGCGCGGATCGGTGCTCCGGGCGACCGGGTGCTGGGTCAGCATCCCACCTGCCGCCGAATGACCGGTCGTCGACAACTCAGTCATGATCATCCTCCTTAGCGAGTTTTCCCTGTAGCACGGGGCATGGGCCCCGCACCATTGCGGGGCCCTGCCGTCCTTAGCCGCCTAACGCGGCAACCGTACACCTCTGGCTTCCAGGATCGGAAGCACCTTCTGCCCGAAGTATTCAAGCTCGGTCACGTAGTCGACGAATGCCAGCGTCATGCCCTCGAAACCCGCCTCGTACAAGGCGGTGATCTGGTCCGCGACATCCTCCGGGGTGCCCACCAGCGGCAGCGAGCCGTGGCCGGAGGCGAAGCGGTCGCGCATGGTGGCGAGCATTTCCGGGGTGAAGGACTGGGCATGCAGGCCCTGCAGGCCCATCAGGTAGTCCACCGCGCCCCAGTCGGCGTTGTCCCGGGCGTAGTACTTTAGGTATTCCTCGGCCTCTTCGCGGGTGTCGCGGCAGACCACGTGACCCAGGGTGAAGACGCCGACCTCGCGGTCGAATTCGGTGCGGGCCTGTTCCTTCACGGTCGCGGCGATCGTGGCGCCGGTGGCCACGTCAGGCACGATGGTGAACACGAAGTCCGAGTTCTTGGCGGCGTAGGCCCGGCCCTGGCCCGAAGATCCGGCGTTAAGGATCGGCACCTTGTTGCCCTGCGGCTTCGGTTCGGATTCGGCCCCGCGCAGCTTGAAGTGCTTGGTCTCCATGTTGAAGATTCCCGGTTCCTGCCAGGCGGCCAGGACGACGTCGGCCCATTCCTGGGCGAAGCTGTAGCGGTCATCGTGCTCGTGCGGCATGAGGGTTCCCATGGCCTCGTATTCCGGCTGGTTCCAGCCGGCGACGATGTTCAATCCGGCGCGGCCGCCGCCGCCGAGCTGGTCGAGGGTCGCCATCTGCTTGGCGGTGACCATCGGGTGGTTGAACGCGGTGTGGATGGTGGAGAAGACGTTGATCCGCTCTGTGCTGCTGATCAGCGCTGCGGCCCAGACTATTGGGTCCAGGACGCTGCCGTGGAAGTTGGTGTCGCCCTTGTAGCCGATCCAGCGGGCGATGGGAAGCAGGAAGTCGAAGCCCAACCGGTCCGCGGCCTTGGCCATCGCCAGATTCTCTTCCCAGGTGGCTCCCCAGCGTTCGTCGATCTTGGTCACTGCCAGACCGCCGGAGCAGTTCGAGGAGAACAGTCCGAGCTTGAAATCCTTGCGGTCGAGAATCTGTCGAGTCATGGTGTTGTCCTGTCCGAAATTGTGGTTGCTGGTCATCGTGCTTCGATCCGGTGGACCTGGCCCAACAGGATGTAGTGGTCCCCCGCCTCGTGGAGCTGGACTACCTGGCAGTCCATCCGGGTTCCCGGAATCTCCAGCACCGGGGTGCCGAGCAGGCTGGAGGTTGTTTCCACACCCTGGAATTTGTCGGCTCCGCG
The DNA here is from genome assembly GCF_014647495.1 of Glutamicibacter protophormiae. Classification (GTDB taxonomy): domain Bacteria; phylum Actinomycetota; class Actinomycetes; order Actinomycetales; family Micrococcaceae; genus Glutamicibacter; species Glutamicibacter protophormiae. Next base: position 57,323 of record NZ_BMPH01000012.1, on the reverse strand, counting down.
GGTGGCGAACTTCCGGATCCAGTGTTCCTGGCCGTCAGCCAGGATGTGGACCGAGAACGCCTCGGCGGCCATCCATGCGTCGATCGCCGAAGATCCCTTGTCCACGCACCAGGAGACCAGCGGCGGATTCAGCGAGACCGAGGTGAACGAGTTGGATACCAGCCCGATCCGCTGACCGCCCGGCTCGCGGGCGGTCACGATCGTGGTGCCGGTGGTCCAGACGCGCATTGCCTCGCGGAGTTCCTGCCCGGAAACCTGGGTGTCGGGTTCCTTCAGGGCTGTCGACGTTGTCATGATGGCTACCTCGCAGTATCGATGTCCCAACGCTTCTGCGTTGTTGGATCAATAATGGCAAGTGACGTACGTCACCAGCTATCCGTTCGGCGCTATCCGCTATCCGCTTTGCGATGACCTCCGGAGCGCGTGACTACATCAGTGCCAGCACGCGCGTCGGCGCACCGGTGCCGCCCACGATCGGCAGCGGCGCGACAACGATCATCGCTCCGAACGCCGGCAGCTTGTCCAGGTTCTTCAGCGACGTGATGCCGTACTTGTCGTTGCCCAGCAGGAAATAGTGCATAGGGAACGGCGGGTCGAGCAGTGCCGCGTTGCCCGCATCAATGCCCACGGTCTCCACGCCGACTCCGGAGACGTCGAGTTCCTCGGCGATGTATTTGGCGCACTCGGCTGTGAACCCCGGGGTGTGCGAACCGTTTTCATCCAGGTTCAGGAAGGCCGCACGGTCCTCGCCATACTGGTCCCAGCCGGTACGGAAGAGCAGCCAGGCATTAGCCGGGAACTCCCCATGGGTCTTCTGCCACGACTTCAGGTCCTCGACGCTGATCAGGTAGTCCGGATCCGCCGCGGCCTCGGCACTGAAGTCCAGCACCACCGCCGGGCCGACCAGGCGCTGCGGGTCGATCTGGGAGACGTCCTTGCCCTCGCGCCCCGAGATCCAGTGCACCGGGGCATCGATGTGGGTCCCGATGTGCTCGCCGGTATGGATGTTGTGATGCTTCCAGAACGGGCCGGGCTCGTTGTAGGCCGATACCTCATCGAGGCTGAAGTCGATCAGATTCGAGAAGGGCTCGGGCAGAACCAACGTCGGGGTGTCTTTGGACAGTGGAGCGGTGAGGTCATGGACGGTTACCGCGCCGGTAGCCAATGATGCCAATACCTGGTTTACCTGAGTCATTACGCCTCCAAGAACGGGAAAGAACTGCATATAGAATAATCGTGACGAGCGTCACAACATTTGCATGAATATAATCTATCAGCGGAAATTCGCGCTGGGAAGTACTCGCGGTTGAAAGTCCAACTATTTCCTGCCACGTTTGGCCGCGCGGATCAGCTGCTGCGCCGCCAGATGGCCGGAGCCGCCGCCCAGGCCCGGGCCGGGGTGGCTTGCAGCGCCAATATGCCAGACACCCTTGGCCGGCTGCCGGCCCCGACCGGCGCTGGGCACCGGCCTCCACAGCAGGTTCTGGAACAACTCGGCCGAGCCCCCATAGGGATCCCCGGCCACCGCGTTGGGGTTGGCTTCGGCGAGCGCCGCAGGGCTGATCGCCGTGCGGGCCAGCACGAGGTCCCGGAATCCCGGTGCGAACTGCTCGATGCGATCCAGCACTCGATCCATGTACTTCTCAACCAGGTCCTCGTCCCAGCCGTTGGAAGTCTCCAGCTCGCCGGAGGCATCGCCGCGTGGGGCGAACGGGAGTTCCTGCAGTTGGATCCACAGCGTCGCCTTGCCCTCCGGCGCGCGACTCGGGTCCAGCACGCATTGTTGGCCCACCACAACCGTGGGCTCCGCTGGTAGCAGCCCGGCTTCAGCTTGGGCGCAGGCAATGGCCGTGGAATCCGAACCGGTGGTCAGATGGACCAGCGGTGTGGTGGCAAGCCTCTGGTCGACCCAGGGAACCGGCGCGTCCAGTGCCAGGTGCACCTGCATCGCGGCGCGTCCGGGAAGATAGGATTTCGTCTCGCGCGGGAAGGATTTTGAGGTGTCCTCGCCTTCGAGCAGCCCGTCGTAGAGCCCCGGTACCGAGACGGAGGCCAGCACCGCGATGTCGGCGGCGAATTCGCCCTGGTCGGTGGACACGCTCCGGGCGCCGGCGTTCAAAGCGCCGATGCGCTGTGCCTTCGTTCCGGTGCGGATATCGACTCCGCGTTCGATCAGCAGCGCTTCGAAGGCCTTCAGGAAGTTCCCGGCGCCGCCTTCAACCACCGGAAGCCCGAACTGGTGCATGCTGGCGGCCATCACGGGGAGCATGATGCCGCCGCTGGCCTGTTCCGGGCCCAACCCGGCGTGCAGCAGCCACGGGGCCCACAGCTGGTCTGCTTCAGTTCCTGCGTAACGGCTCCGGGTGTAGTTGCGCCCGCTCATCAGCGCCTGCCTCACCAGGTTCTGCGCATTGCCCACCCCCATGCGCAGCGCCTTGAATCCGAGCTTGGCCAGGGCCGGCCAGGTCATCTCGCTGCTCAAGGCTCCGAAGACCACAGGCGCTTGGGCGCCGAACTCCTCCATCATCTGCAGGTAGGCCAGCCGGTCGCCGTCATTTTCGAACAGGTCCGCGGTAGCCTTCGGGTCGCGGGTGGCCATCGACGTGAGCCGCCTGCCTTCGGCGTCGGTTCCGATACTGGCGGTCACCCACTGTGTGCCGACGTCCTCGGTGTTGCGGTAGCGCAGGCCATGGCGGTGGAGGTCTTCGCCCAGGGCCGCATAACCCGATCCTGAGACGAACAGCGGATGCCAGGAGGAATACGTATCGTGGATGAATCCGGGCAACGTCAATTCCCCGGAATCGATGAATCCGCCGATCTTCTCGTGCTGCTCCAGCAGCGTGACCGAGGCCCCGGCGCCTGCCAGTTCCGCGGCGGCCACCAGGGAATTGATTCCCGAACCGATGATGACGTAGTCGCTGTGCATCTTCTCCCCTACTGTTGCAATTCTGGTTGCCCAGGCGCCTGCGCCGAAAAGGCGCAGGCGCTTTGGTCTACTTGAAATCCGGATGAAGCTCGGTGCTGTGGTAGGCCCCGGCGTGGAATACCAGCGGATCCCCGTCGGCCCGAGAGTACTTCTCCACCTCACCCACGTAAATTACGTGATCCCCTGCCTCGTGGCGAGCCACTGTCCGGCATTCGAACGTTGCCACCGAACCGTCGAGCAACGGCAGCCCGGCGACGCCCTCGGAAATGCTCACTCCGGCAAACTTGTCATCGGCGGGGGTGGCGAACTGGCGCGAGAGCACGTGCTGCGAGGATTCAAGCACATTGATGGCGAAGTGCGTTGCCGCCTCGAAGTCAGGCAGCGACGGGGCGAATTTGCTCGGGCACCACAGCACCAGCGGCGGATCCATCGACACCGAGGTGAAGGAGTTGGCGGTCATGCCGACCTTCGCGCCCTGCGGGGTGCGGGTGGTCACCACTGTCACTCCGGTGGCGAACTGGCCCAGGGTGGTGCGGAAGTCGCGCAGGTCGAAGGCCGCGCCTTCCTCGGCGACGATCCGCTCGACGAAGCCCGAGGCTTCCTGGCGGTCGAACCACCAGGGGAACAGCGTCCGCGGGTCGTCGAAGCCGTTGGCGAAGGAGTCGGCGAGCGCCTGGTGCTCGCTGGCCTTGGCCAGCACCTCCAGCTGCCATCCGTCCTTGCTGCGCAGCATCGAGTTGGTCCACACCGTGGAGAACTGGCCCCAGCCGCGCCAGTATTCGTCGAAGGTCCGCGTCATCCATGCCTCGTCGAAGGGCGCGTCGCCGTGGATGTGGATCGCCCGGGCGTAGTGGTCGGCCGCGAGGGTCGCGTTGTTGGATCCCTGGCCGGTCACCGGGTCATTGAGCATGATGGCGTCGCCCAGGCCCAGCACGGAGCGCCCGCCGGGCAGGCTGCCCACCGCATGGCGCACCACCGGGGTGATGCGCCCGCGCAGGCAGGCTCCGGGATCGTTGAGCTTGCTGTCCTTGAACAGCTCGTATTCAGCCTGGAAGTGCTCGCGCAGGATGGACAGGGAGGTCTCCCAGTGCCCGTCGGCATCCGAGACGGTGTCCCAGCAATCCATCGGCCCGCCCGGGATGCCCTCGAAGACCATCATCTGGCAGGCGCCTTCGGTGCTCAACCCCGGGAAGGTGAAGAATTCGCCGATGCCCGGGAGCATGTTCATGCGGATTTCGTTCGTGTTCTCCGGCCCGCTGTTCTGGGCCGGCTTCACGTAGGTCACCGCGACGGCGCGCTGCGGACGGTCGTAGGGGCTGCGCGACTTGTCGGTGGAGAAGATCTGCCCGAGTTCGCCCTTGCCGGTGCAGACGACCACCAGGTCGTAGAGCGCGGCCAGTTCATCCAGGCGCTTGACGTTGAGCTTCTCGATGCGGAAGTCGCCTCCGCGGGTGATGAACTGCTCAATCCAGAGCGCGCACTTCACGCGCTGGTCCACGGACATCGCCGGGTTTTCCAGCGATCCATGCCAGGAGATGGCTTCGCCTTCTTCTGGCTTGATGTTGAAGGTCATCCCGGTGATGCCTATCGACGTGCTGTCTGCGCCGGGGATCTCCAGCGGCAGCTGGACCCGCAGCGCGGAGGAGAAGACGCACTGGCTGGAGGTGATCGTTCCGCTGCGGATTTCGGCCGCGGAGCGGTCGGAGAACAGGGTGACTTCGTGTTCCAGCCGCTGCAGTTCCAGGGCCAGCTGGGCGCCGGATTCGCCGGCTCCGACGATTGCAATTTTTCGCATGATGTTGCTCCTTGGCTGATCTAGGCCACGGTGTTGAACGAGGCCTGGTAGTCTGCGGCGCCCTGGGCGTCCAGGAACCACGAGCCGAAGTCCGGCGGGTAGTCGAAGCCGTTGGCGAAGCGCTGGGCGATGGAGGGGTTCTGCTGCGCTGCGGCGAACAGGCTCAGTGCGTGCTCGGCCGGCGGGGCCAGCATGGTGTTGGTCCAGCGGGCCACGTGCTGCGCGTACTTCCAGTACTCTTCGAACATCGAGGTCTTGAAGGAGTCGTCGTATGCGGCGTCCCCGTGGCCGATGATCGAGGCCAGGTAGCTGGCGGCGCACTTGGAGGCGTTGTTCGAGCCCTGGCCGGTGATCGGGTCGTTGAGCACCACTACATCGGCCATGCCGACCACGGTCTTGCCCGAGGGCAGGGTGGCCAGCGGGTGGCGGACTGTTGGCGGGAAGCGTCCCTGCAGCACGCCGTTGGCATCGGTGAGTTCGACGTTGGCGCTGCGCTCGTATTCCCATGGCAGGTGGGTGCGCAGGATGCGCAGCGAGTTTTCCAGGTGCTCCGCCGGGGTCAGCCCCTTCCAGGAATCCATGTCGGATCCGGGCAATCCTTCGAAGACCATGATCTCGCAGGGCCCGGTGGTGGTCAGCGCCGGGAAGACGAAGTATTCGCCGACGCCCGGGATGACGTTGAAGTTCACGGCGGAGAATTCCTCGCGCGGGGTCATGCCGTTCACGTAAGTTAAGGCCAGCGCGCGCTGCGGGGCCGCGTAGTGGCTGCGCTGGTCGTCGCGGGTGAACAGCTGGGCAATTTCGCCCTTGCCGGCGGCAACCAGGACCATGTCGCTGTTTTCCGCGTAGCGTTCCAGTTCCGCGATACCGGCGTCCTCGAAGACCAAGGTGCCGCCGCGCTTCTCGAATTCGGCCATGAAGGCCGGGAACTTGACTCGCTGGTCGATGGACTGCGCCGTGGCGTCCAGCCGGTGGTCCCAGCTGATGGCCTTCACACCCGGTGCTTCGGTGGGGGCAATGGTGAAGGAAATACCTTCCACAACCGGTGCATCCGGCCAGAGGTCCAGGCCCAGGGCGCGTTCGTGTCCCAGCGCCTGGTCGAACATGCACTGGCTGGAGGCGATGGAGCCGTCGCGGATCTGTTCCGGGGTGCGGTTGGAAATCAGGGTGACCTGGTAGCCGGCATCAAGCAGGCCGATGCCCAGCTGCAGGCCGGACTGTCCGGCGCCGACGATGGTGATGTGTCGTGAATCCATGTTCGTCAATCCTTCGGGTTTTGCGGTGTGCGGGTGTTGCTTGGCAGGCTGGCTATTCAGCGGCGAGCAGCGGGATGGCGGGTTCATTGCGTTCCGGGCCCAGGGCGGAGTATCCGCCGTCGGCGGCCCAGTCGGCACCGGTCACGAAAGAGGCCTTGTCCGAGAGCAGGAATGCGACGACCTCGCCGACTTCCTCGGGGCGACCGACTCGACCCAGGATGTGGAATGGGGCCGCCACTGAGTCGGTCTTCTCAAGGTTGCCGCCGCTGAGCGTGTCCATGATCTTGGACCAGGTCCAGCCCGGGCTGACCGAGTTCACACGAATGCCGTCGGCGGCGAGGTCAGCCGCCATGGAGCGGGTGATCTGCACCAGCGACGCCTTGCTGGCCGGGTACAGCCAGCGGCCGGTCTGCGCCACGGAGCTGGAGATCGAGGTGAAGTTGACGATGGCGCCATGGCCGGATGCTGCCAGCAGCGGCCGTGCCGAGTTGGCCAGCACCACGGCGGAGACCACGTTGATGTTCAATGCGGTCAGCCAGTCGGCGCGCGGCGAGTTTGCGCCTTCGTCGAGGTAGCTGCAGGCCAGGTTGACCAGTCCGTCGAGCTTGCCAAAGCGCTGCGAGATGGAGTCCATCAGCGAGCCGATGGCACTGTCGTCGGTGATGTCCAGGGTGTGGAATTCGACCTGCGGAATCTGCTCGGTCAGTTGGGCGCCGCCCTCGGCGTCGATGTCCACAACGATGACGTGCGCTCCGGAGCGTGCCAGGCACTGGACAATTCCCACGCCTACCTTGGTGGCACCTCCGGTCACCAGAACAACGCGATCCTGCAGTACTTCCATTGCACCCTCGACTTTCCCATGCTGTGACGCATGTCATAATTGGTGTTCTGGATAGAACTTACTTCGCCTCAGGGGTGCGTACTATCCGCTGCACGCAGCAGATATCCAAAGTACGCATGGACACCCGAAGGAGCGCCCGTCATGCTCAGCCAGCCTCTTGCGAGCCCAGCTTCAACTCGCGTTCTGGATCAGCTGCCGACCCTTGCCACCGCGGACCTGCACGAGGCGCGGGAGAAAATTGGCACACTCTTCTGCCCGCACAAGCTGCAGAAGGGCGCTTCCCAGGGCACACTGAAGATGAATCTGCGTTCAACTGGCGCCGGCATCGGCCTGCACCTGCTGGATTACGGCGCGTCCGTGAAAATCAGCCCCGAGGCTCTGAAGACTTTCTACATGGTGCAGATTCCGCTCTCAGGGCGCGCGGACCTCCAAATCGGTCGCCAGCAGGTGGTTTCCACGCCGCAGATCGCCTCGGTGCCGCCGATTGATGCCGAGTTCTCCATGAATTGGGAGAAAAATACCCCGCAGGTGATTCTGACCGCGCCACGCGCGGCGCTGGAATCCGCGGCGCAGAGCCTCTATGGGGCGCAGATCGACGGCTCGCTGCGACTGGCACCGTCCATGGATCTTTCCAGCGCCGAGGGGCAGGCATTCATGCGTTCAATCTTTGAACTGCACGACATGCACAATGAGAAAAACGGCAGGCACAGCGATTACGCGCGAAGGCTGCAGCACGAGCTGGTCCTGGCTCGCTGGCTTATGGCCAATCGCTCGAATCTCGCGCAGAGCATGGAGCAATGGAATGCCCCGACTGCCAACGGTTATTCTTCGCGTTTGGTCCAGGAGTTCCTCACCCTGTTGCGGGCCCATTCAGCGGAGGATCTCACGGTTTCGGATATGGCGGAGGCGCTGGGCGTCGCGGCGAGGACTTTGCAGGTAGCCGTGGCGCGGGAGCTGAATTCGACGCCGTCCGCCCAGCTGCGCAAGGTGCGGCTGGAACGGGCGCGTGATCTGCTAATTGCGGCCGACCCGCAGTCGGCGAATGTTTCGCAGATTGCCCAGGACTGCGGGTTCGCCCATTTGGGGCGCTTCGCGCAGAGCTACAAGCACCAGTTCGGCGTTTCGCCTTCGGCAACGCTGCGTGGAAAAGGCAATTAGCGCCGGCCTTATTAGCCACCCATAATTGCGCGGCGGACATTGTCCGGCCACGAAGCCGAAGACAACGCGCCCAGCGGGACGCATGCGGTGACGAACTTGCCCGAAGCGGCTTCAACGATTGGCCGCCCTTCGTGCTCATGGCCGAAAACCTTGAACGAAAAGCTCAGGGATTTCTCCCCCAGTCGATCGATGCGCAGCACAGTCGTGACATGCTGCCCGAAAAAGAGCTTGGCCTTGTAGTCGACTTCCTGGCGCACGCGTGGCGCGATGGGAAAGTATTCAGGAAGTTCAAGTTCACGGAACAGCTTTGATTCCGCGGCTTCGACGAACCTCATGATGACCGAGTTGTGCTGGTGGCCTGCAGCATCGGTGTCCACCCACTCGATGATGCGTTCGCTGGCCGTACCGGCCACTGCCCCCGAAAGGCAGTCTTCGATCACGTCTTCAATTCGCCGCGCCTGTCCCGCTTCGCTCATTTCGTACTCCCCTGGTTCCAAAAATATCTTCTCTCGAACTATTGTAACGCTCGTCACGTTAACGCAATAATGTTTGGAATCAGTTTTCCTTCGCATCATGTAATTGAGGAGCAACATGGCGACAGTCAAGAACGTCGAGGAATGGAACATTCCCAAACGAACCACGGGCCTGGTGCTGTTCGCCTGTTGGATGGCCATTCTGGCCGAAGGCTACGACGTGGGCGTGCTCGGTGCGGTGCTCCCGGCACTGGCCGAATACAAGGAATGGTCGCTGACCCCGCTTGAGCTTGGCGGTCTGGGTGCGTACGCGCTGGTCGGCATGCTCATCGGCGCGCTGTTCATCGGAACGCTCAGCGACGTCATCGGGCGCAAGAAGATGCTGCTCGCCTCGATGGTCATCTTCACCATCACCCAAGCCGGCGCGGCGCTCGCTCCGACTCCGGAGCTTTTCGGGCTCTTCCGCCTACTGGGCGGCCTGGGCATGGGTGGCATCATCCCGGTCGCCGCGGCTCTGACCATTGAATACTCGGCGCCGAAGAAGCGCTCGCTGAACTACGGCATCATGTACTCGGGCTATTCGCTGGGCATCGTGGCCGCGGCCCTTGTCGCCATGGCGCTGCTGCCGGTGCTCGGCTGGCGCTGGGTCATCGCCGTCGGTTCCCTGCCAGTGCTCATCCTGCCGGTCATCGCCTGGATGCTACCCGAATCCCTCGAATACCTGGTGTCCAAGGGGCGGATTGCCGAAGCGAAATCCTTGGCAGCAAAACTCAACGTCCGCGACTACCAGCCGCAGGCACCCAAGGCCCCTGGCAAGAAGGTGCCTTGGCGCGAAGTCATGGGTGCGATGTTCTCCGGCAAGTACCTGCGTTCAACCGTGTTCTTCTGGATCTCGCTGTTCTGCGGCATGGTCCTGGTCTACGGCCTGAACACCTGGCTCCCGCAGATCATGCGCAAGGCCGGCTACGACCTGGGCTCGTCGTTAACCTTCCTGCTGGTCTTCTCGCTGGCTTCCGCAGTTGGCGGACTGATCCTCGGCTATCTCGCCGACAAGTACGGCCAAAAGATCATCCTGGTGGTGTTCTACCTGCTCGGCGCCGGCGGCATCCTGCTGCTGATGTTCCCGAATTCCATGTTCGTGAACCTGTGCCTCGTGGCTTTCGCCGGCATCGGGTCGATCTCCACGTCGCTGGTGCTGACCGGCTACATCGCCGACTACTACCCGGCGGCACAGCGCGGCACTGCAACCGGTTGGGCGCTGTCCTTCGCCCGCATCGGCGCGATCTCCGGGCCGATCATCGGCGGCTGGATCGCCGCCACCGGGGTCAGCTTCGAGTTCAACTTCATCTTCTTCGCCGTCGTCGGCGTGATTGCGGCTGGTGCCGTCGCATTGATCCCGCCGCGCATCACCGAGGCCCAGCCTCGCGTGGCCCGTACGGACGAGGAGCTCGTCGCAGACTAGCTCCAGTGCGACGTCCCTGCAACGGTGCCCCGCCGGCTTTGTCCAGCGGGGCACCGTTTTGCGTTTGCCGCCATCCGGGTACGGGAAAGGCCCCGCTCCACCTCGTGGGTGGAACGGGGCCCATCAGACGTCAGCCAGCGAGATTACTCGGCGGCTACGGCCTCGGCTTCGTCATCGACGACCGGTGCCAGCGACAGCTTGCCGCGGTCATCGATCTTGGTGATCTCGACCTGGATCTTCTGGCCCACGCCGACAACGTCTTCGACGTCCTCGACACGCTTGCCGTCGTTGATCTTGCGCAGCTCGGAGATGTGCAGCAGGCCGTCCTTGCCCGGGGTCAGCGAAACGAACGCACCGAAGGTGGTCAGCTTCACGACGGTGCCCAGGTAACGCTCGCCGACCTCAGGAACCTGAGGGTTGGCGATGGCGTTGATGGCCGAACGGGCAGCCTCGGCGGATTCGCCGTTGGTTGCGCCGATCAGCACGGTGCCGTCATCCTCGATCGAGATGTCTGCTCCGGTGTCTTCCTGGATCTGGTTGATCATCTTGCCCTTAGGGCCGATGACCTCGCCGATCTTGTCAACCGGGATCTTCACCGAGATGATGCGCGGAGCGTTGACGTTCAGCTCGTCCGGAGCGTCGATGGCCTGGTTCAGCACGTTCAGGATGTGCAGGCGTGCTTCGCGGGCCTGGGTCAGCGCAGCTGCCAGCACCGAGGCAGGGATGCCGTCCAGCTTGGTGTCCAGCTGGATGGCGGTCACGAACTCGGAGGTACCTGCGACCTTGAAGTCCATGTCGCCCATGGCGTCTTCGGCGCCCAGGATATCGGTCAGGGCGGCGTAGCGGGTTTCTCCGTCAACGGTGTCCGAAACCAAGCCCATGGCGATGCCTGCCACGGCCGCCTTCAGCGGCACGCCGGCGTTCAGCAGCGACAGGGTCGAGGCGCAGACCGAGCCCATGGAGGTCGAGCCGTTGGAGCCCAGTGCCTCGGAGACCTGGCGGATGGCGTACGGGAATTCCTCGCGGCTAGGCAGCACTGGAACCAGTGCGCGCTCGGCCAGTGCGCCGTGGCCGATTTCGCGGCGCTTCGGCGAACCCACGCGGCCGGTCTCACCGGTCGAGTATGGCGGGAAGTTGTAGTTGTGCATGTAGCGCTTGGACTTCACTGGGGACAGCGAGTCGATCTGCTGCTCCATCTTCAGCATGTTCAAGGTGGTGACGCCCATGATCTGGGTTTCGCCGCGCTCGAAGATGGCCGAACCGTGCACGCGAGGCAGGACCTCGACCTCGGCGGACAGCTGGCGGATGTCCGCCAGGCCGCGGCCGTCGATGCGGACCTGCTCGGTCAGGATGCGCTGGCGCACGATGTGCTTGGTCAGCGAGCCGAAGGCCTTGGAGATCTCGCCTGCGCGCTCCTCGAAAGCCTTGCCTTCGCCGGCCAGCTCGGCAAGGATCTCGTCCTTGTAGTCGCTGGCGGCGTTGTCGCGGTCCTGCTTGTCGGCGATGGTGTAGATCTCTGCCAGGCGGGTCGAAGCGGCGGCCTCGACTGCTGCGTAGGCATCCTCTTCGTAGTCGCGGAAGACAGGGAACTCGACGGTTTCCTTGGCGGCGCGGGAAGCCAGGTCGGCCTGCGCCTCGCACAGCACCTTGATGAACGGCTTGGCGGCCTCAAGGCCCTGCGCGACAACCTCTTCGGTCGGTGCCTGGGCGCCGCGTTCCTTGATCAGTTCCCAAGCGTTGTCGGTAGCTTCGGCTTCCACCATCATGATGGCAACGTCATCCCCGGCGATGCGGCCGGCGACAACCATGTTGAAGACCGAGTTCTTCAGGTCGGAGTGGCGCGGGAAGGCAACCCACTGGGCGCCGTTTCCGTCGTCGACCAGGGCAACGCGAACGCCGCCGATCGGGCCGGAGAATGGCAGGCCCGACAGCTGGGTCGACATCGAGGAGGCGTTGATGGCCACCACGTCGTACAGCTCGTCCGGATCGATGGCCAGGACGGTGACAACTACCTGGACCTCGTTGCGCAGGCCCTTGACGAATGCCGGGCGCAGCGGGCGGTCCATCAGACGGCAGGCCAGGATGGCCTCGGTCGACGGACGGCCTTCGCGGCGGAAGAAGCTGCCCGGGATGCGGCCGGCAGCGTACATGCGCTCCTCGACGTCCACGGTCAGCGGGAAGAAGTCGAAGCCTTCGCGCGGGTGCTTGCCGGCGGTGGTTGCCGACAGCAGCGCGGTTTCTTCGTCGATGTAGACCAAGGCGGAGCCGGCGGCCTGCTTGGCAAGGCGGCCGGTCTCGAAGCGGATGGTGCGGGAGCCGAATCGGCCGTTGTCGATAACGGCCTCGGCGAACTGGATTTCTGGACCCTCCATTAAGGGGGTGCTCCTTTCGATCGCTCCCAAGCGACGGTGAGCGAACCGTGTGGCCCTACCCAGATCTGGTCTTCGATCGAGACCCGCGCGTGACCCATATGGGGCCCTGCGAAGATCACTACCGAGGACCGCGAAGCTGGCGGTCGGGACCAACGGTCGGTCAGTCCTGGGAGTTGTTTTCATTCGGGGCGCGGCGCACGATGCACCGACCCATGTCTAAGCCTACCGGGAAACCGCCAAAGCTGCAGTGGGCCAGGTATCACGTGGCGCGCCCCGAGGGGGACGGCTTGTCCGAAAACCGGCGGACTGCCTGCCGCACTTGCCGCGGGTTGCGGGCCGCGGCAAGGTCCGCGATGAACCGTTCGGCTTCCGACCCCCGAAGCGGGGGCGTGGGGTGGGCGCGTAGGAATCGCGCCGTTCTGGCCCCGCCGCTGAAGGTGAGCAGCGCCCATAGTGCTGGGGCGAAGCCCCACAACACCACGGCCGGTGTTGCCAGATGCCCGAGGACCGCGGCGGCGAGGGTGAGCGCCGCCCATAACGTCCACCACAGCCCGTTGCCCAGCGACTTGAGGTCCACCCGCGCCTGGGCGGCCCGCCTGGACTCATCGAACCGGCAAGACAGCGAGCGTGCCTCCTGCGCACGCAACCACTCGTTCGTTTCCCTCAGACGATGGTTCTCGCCATGCAGCATTTCGGTTTGGCGCCGATCTGCCTGCGCTTTCCCGCACAGCTGGTCCAGTTCCACCCGGAGCCGTTCCTTCTCCTGACCGAGTTCGGCGACCTGCGTGCGCAGTTCCCAATACTTCGGTCCCTTGCGCGGCGCGTTACGCCAGTTGTAGTCCCTGATCTCGGTGCCGGCCCTCCCGGGGGTGTCGAAGTTGACGGCCGCGGCCCGGGCTGCGAGCGGCTGATGCTCGCTGTGGCCCAGGGCAGTGGCCACGGGAATCTGGCTGTCGAGGATATGCTGCACGAGCAGCCGGTCGTCAAAGAGCAGGAAATCAGCGTAGGATCCCCCGCCACGCACGAGTACAATCAGATCCGCGCGGTGCGCGGCGTCTTTGGCATTCTCCGCGCGAATGGTCTGGGAAATGCTCCTGACCGCGTCTGCGCCCTGGATGCCACCGGTGTACGCGTCCACCTTCAGCGCAGGGTCTTTCTTGGCGCCGACAGCATTCTTGAAGTCCTGGAGCACTTGAGACTGGCGACCGCAGATCAGGGCGATGCGCCGCACCTTGGGCGGCAGCCGCAGGTCTTCCAGAGTTGAAATGGGCTGCGCCGGCAGCGCAAATTCCCGGGCAGTATTCTCCCGCTGCCGCGCAAAGGGCCCCATGGAAGCAACACGCACGATGCTCGAAGGGCACTGGTGGTGCTGGCCCGGTTCCTCCACCTGCCACACCGGGTTGCGGTCATGGGGCCCGTAGCGTGGCCGTGCAAAAACACGCAGCACCTGGCCTTGCCTGGTCCGCGGTGGAATGAAGCGATCCGGGGTCCTGAGTTCGATATCACTGTCCAGCCCCACGAGGGTCAGGTAGCTGGTCCCGGAGAACGAGCGTACCTTGCCCACGACTTCCCCGGTGAAACTGGAGGGCCCCACATCCTCGATGGCCTGCGCCAAGAGTCGTCGCTGCCTATCTATTGAGGCGATTGGGTCATCCCCGAACCATTGATCGGTCTCCATGCCCGTAGCCTACGAGCACCGACCGACGATTTTCACGGCATTTTGATCCTGCCGGACAGGCCGGCGCGGAACCCGGGGTGCGGCGGAGCGCTCAGCCGCGTTGCGCCCAGCTCATGCAGTACTCCAGATTGGCCAGAACGCTGGCGGCGGCCGTCTCCTCGTCGCGTGCCTCGATGGCCCCGAGTAGCTCCTCATGCCCGGCCGCCAGGCATCCGTCGAAGCCGTCGAGCAGCCGCTGGTGCATCTTGGTTCCGTGGAAGATGTCGTTGAAACTCGTGTAGACCTCGTGCAGCAGCCGGTTCCCGGAAGCTTCGGCGACCACCAGGTGGAACTTCCAGTCCGCGTCGATCCAGGCCTGGATGTCCCCTGCATGCCAGGCGCGGCGTCGATCGTCGAGCAGTTCGCGCAGTGTGGCCATCTCACCGGCATCCGCACGGAGCGCCGCGAGCCGTGCGGCCTGGGTGTCCAATGCGAAGCGCAGCTGGAGCACGTCGGTGTCCTTGTGCTCCCGGTACACCTGTTGGGCGGCGCCGTCGAATTCATTCGCCGCCCGGACGTAGGTGCCGTCGCCGCGCAGGACCTCCAGCATGCCCGCATGGCTCAGGGCCTTGATGGCCTCGCGCAGGGTGCCACGGGACACCTGCAGCTGCTCCATGAGCTCGAATTCCGAGGGGATGCGTTCGTCGCGCTTCCATTGGCCGGACACGATGCGTTCACGCAACCAGTCGGTGACTTCATGCGACAGCGGGCCGCGGCGCGAAAAGTGCTGCATGGAAGACATCCCGCCTACTTTCCTGCGCCCGCGTCGACTTGCTGAAGCCGGCCGGCACGGCGCGTGCGCGTCCCCGCACTGAGCCACAGGGCCAGGAGCACCTGCAGCACCGCCGCTGCCACGAGGAGCCACAGCGGCACGCTCCAGCTGCCCAGCTTCGAGGAGAGCAGCCCCAGCGAGAACGGCCCGATGGCTGCCACAATGTAGCCCACCGATTGGGCAAGGCTCGACATGGCAGAGGACTCCTCGACACTCTCGCCGCTGCGGCTGATGGAGAGCATCACCAGCGGGAACATGGTGAAGCCAATTCCGAGGAACACGGTCGGGAGCAGGGCCAGCTGAACCGGCAGCAGCTCAAGGGACACGAAACCCGCCAACGCGGCGCAGCTGGCAATCATGAAGGCAGCCCGGAGCAGTCCCCGGGCGGCCAGGGCCATGACCAGCACCGTGGCGGGAATGGTGACCAGCTGAAGCCCGCCGAGCAGCATGCCGGCGGCCGTGGGATCCATGCCCCGGTCAACCAGGATCGAGGGCAGCCAGCCCACGATGCTGTACACCAGCAGGGCCTGCAGCGTGAAGAGCCCGGTGATCAGCAGGCCGCGGCGGGTCGCCAACAGCGGCCAGGGCGACACTTGGCCCGCAGCGCCAACCTCCGGCTTTTCACGGCGCGCGCCGATCGCCAGCGGAGCCACCACGACCAGGGTCGCCAGCGTGGGAATGGCCCAGACGCCCAACGCCGCCAACGGCGAATCCAGCTGCAGGGCGATGGGAACGCTGATTCCGGATGCCAGGGCAGCTCCCGCGGACATGGTGATGGAATACAGGCTGGTGATGCCCGCCGTGCGCTGCGGGAAATACTTGCGGACAAACGACGGCATGGCCACATTGCACACAGCCAGCCCCGACATCGCCACGATAGTTCCCAGCAACAGCATGGACGTGGTGGGCGCCAAGCGGATCGACAGCCCCGCGGTAAGCAGCACCAGCGCCAGCATCATTGACCGTTCCAGCCCTAACCACCGCATCAGCCGGGTTGTCGCCAACCCGGCAAAGGCGAAACACAGAACGGGAATCGTCGGCAGGAGCGCCGCCACCACGGGACCGTAGCCCAGCAGTTCCTGCAAGGCAGGAAACAGCGCCGCAGCGCTGGCCACGGCGACGCGGAGATTCAAACCCAGAAGAACGACAATTGCCAGGGCGAGCGCCATGGTGGCCCTGCGGTATCCGCTGTGATCGGCCGGCGGGGCCGGATCCGCTGCTGCGGGAGATGGAGCTGGGAGGGAATCTACCTGTTCGGTCATTGTTCAAACGTTAGACGTCTTACGTTTTGCCGGTCAAGCTGCCGCCAGCTGCGGCGCCGCGCTGAGCCCCTCGCTGCTCGACTGGCAACCTCACCCGCTGGCGGGCATCCGGGCACCGCCGACGTGCCATGGATACCAGCACCGCCGCTCCAATCCGAGAGGGACCCAGCCGCGGAGGGCCGGACGGAGTATCTGCTCAGCCGCTGCGCGGCTATGGGTCAATGGCCTGCAGCCAGTTCCAGCGCCGCATCGCCAAGGTCCACAGCTTTGAGCCCCGGCCAGCCGTGCAGCATGCCCAGCCACTCCCCCGGAATCGCGCGGGCGCCGCAGGCGGCCCCGACCAGCGATCCGGCGATGGCCGCCACGGTGTCGGTATCCACCCCGCCGCGCACCGCGGCTTCCAGCGCTTCGACCAGCACCCGCCGGTCCAGCGGAGCCTGCCCGGTGCCGTGGCCGGTGGCGGCGCTGATGGCGCTCCACGCACCCTGGAAGGCTTCGACCACCCACCCGTTGTTGCTGAAGTCCTTCGGCTCACCTGCTTCGGCGGCACTGATGCGCTGTTCCCAGAGTCCTGCGCGGGCCGGTTCCAGCAGGTGCAGCCCGCAGCGCAGGTCCAGCTGCCCGGTGAGCACCGCATGGCGGATGGCCGCAGTCCACAGCCCGCAGGCCTCTGCGGCCTCCGGGTCGAAGTGCGTCAGCGCGCTGAGCTTTGCGGCGGCCGCGAAGGCTTCCTCGACCGGGCGATGCAGGTACGCCAAGGCGACCGGTGCGGTGCGCATCAGGCTCCCGTTGCCGCCCGAGCGGCCCGTTCGCTGGTGCGCGTCCTCCGCAGCCTGGATGGCATCCGCGGCCACCGGCAGCTCCCGCCCACCGCGCCGCGCGAGGGATTCCGCCGCCCGCAACACCGCGCTGGTCTGCACACCGACATCCGGTGCGCTCTTGGCCCAGTCGGCCCACCCCCGCACCATCTGCGTGCAGGCTTCCTCCGACGCCGTCCCGCCGGAGGCCGCCAGCGCCTGCGCCATGACAATCGCCATGGAGGTGTCATCGGTCCATTCGCCGGGTGCGAAGTCCCCCAGGCCGCCGCCGATCATGCCGACCGGTTCGCCGGCTTCCATGGCCGGTTTAAATTCGTAGCCGGCGCCCAGCGCGTCGCCCGCGGCCAGCCCCAGCAGCACCCCGCATACGCGGTTGTCGCGGTCGGTTTCATTCTTCATGCATTCCCCTTGTCGTCAGGCGTTCCCCGGCCCGTGGGCCTGTTGCCAATCTATCGAACGGCTGCGACAGTTCGGTCCCTCTGGTCGGCCACTCGGTCCTGCCCTGCGGGGAACATCCGGCCGGCTATTCCTGGAGCAGGTAGCGCGACAGCTCGGCCAGCCGTTGCGGGACGTGCGCTTCCATCCCCGCCGCGCGCATCCGGAATTCCAGCAGGCGTTCGATGAGGTACCAGAACTGCAGGGCGGGCAGGCGGGACTGGTCGTTGACCGGTCCACCCTGGTTCGGATCCCAGTAGCCGAACATCTCCAGCAGCTCGGACTTGTCCATGAACAGCTCAGGGTGCCGCGAGTACTTCTGCATCCGGTCCGGGATGAAGCCGCCGGCGCGGATCATCCACCCGGCGAACGTCGAATCGCTCTCGATGTCCCGGCCCTTCGGACCTTCTCCCTTGGGCCGGGCCAGCCGTTGGGCCACGTAGCAGGCCAGCGCCGCCGGATCGTCCATGAGCTTGCGGCCGCGCTGGGTCGCGGCGAGCACCCCCTTGGCCTTGCGCAGCAGTCCCATCTGCTGGGCCGCTTCGCGCAGCCGGATCACCGCAGGCATGTTGTTCTCGCGCTGGGTGGCCCCGCGTTCGTAGTTGATGCCCGCCAGCTGCGCGCGGTCCAGCAGCTCGCCGACGACCTTCGGAGGCAGCCAGCCGGCGGCGGTGAGCTTCACCGGCGCGCTGCACAGCTCGATCAGCACCGCGAAGGGGCGGAGCAGCTCCACGAACCACGGCGGTGCGGCGCCGTCTGCCGGGTCCAGGCCCAAGCCGATCTGCGCGGCAGGCACGGACAGCGCCCTGCGCAGCTCCGGTTCCATTGTTTCGAACCAGCGGCCCAGGCCGTTGCCGCCGGTGAATTGCGCGGCAAGCATGTCCAGACGCAGGTTGGCCACCTCCCTGCGGAACTCGGCGGGATCCAGCGAATTCCAGCGTCCCCCGCGCCAGTGCATCCAGTCCACGATGTGCTGGGCATCGAGGAAATCCGGGGCCGGGGCGCCGTGGAAGATCGAGAGCTTCTCCTGCCAGCCATGGATCCCGCCGCTGTCCTCCAGCGGGGCGCGCAGCTGCCCGTCCATGACGCGGTAGGGAGCCTCGTCCCGGGCCTTGGCCCGCTGCGACTCGACGGTGATCTTGTGCATCCAGCAATCGCCGAAGTCGTATTCGAAGTACAGTTCGCCGTCCGCTGCGTTCAGCGCCTGGCCCAGCGTCGTGGTCTCCTGCGGTTCGCCGATCCCGATCTCCCACCGGCTGCGCTCTTCGTACCAGGTGATGGGGTCCGCGGCGCCCCGGCGCTCATACGGCGGGGCGCTGTGGAAGGCCTGCAGGTGCGCGTGCTCCCATCCCATCGCGCATTGCAGCGCCAGCCCTGCCTCGTCGAGCATGATGCCGTCATCGATTTCCAGGGTGCGCCAGATGGCCGGTTCGGAGCCTTCCAGCACGATGCGCAGTGTAAGCATTCGACGCAGTGGTATCACGGGTTGCATGGCCACGAGTTTATCGGTGCCCGCCGCCAGCCGCTCGGATCCCGCTCCGGGGGTCCCGAAACCGGTTCCAGGCCGAGTGCGGAATCCACGAGGCCTCCGGGAGGCCCGGATCACCACCCATACTCATGGCTGGTTATCAGGACCTGCACAGCAACGCAGGGGTTTTTTCGGGCTATTGGCTGAAATTTCGCAGGAAATAGGGTGAACCGCTCCCGAGGGAATACCGTTAGAGGAGGAAACCCGCTCGTTGGCTCCCCGACGGGCCCACCGAGCACCCGGCGCCGTGGCCCCGTTTGGCACGCCTATCCCCCTGTAAAGGCTTAATTTTGAACGGCAATGCAACCTTCAGACACAACAATGTAGCCCTCCTCTCGGTGAACAGCGTGCTGGCCGATCAGGTGCTCAGCTCGGCCGAATTCGACGAGCGGCTGGCCCCGAGTCTGAAGCGGCTGCGCCTGTCCAAGAAACTGCTGGAACGCGTTTCCGGCGTCGCCGAACGCCGCTGGTGGTCCGAGGGAACCACCTTCGACGACGCGGCGGTGAAGGCCGGCAAGCAGGCGCTGGAGGCCTCCGGCATCGAGCCGGGGCAGATCGGGTTGCTGATCAACACCTCGGTGACCCGCCGCAACCTGGAGCCCTCGGTGGCGTCCAAGATCCACCACGGCCTGGGCCTGCCCTCCTCCGCGATGAACTTCGATATCGCCAACGCCTGCCTGGGCTTCGTCAACGGCATGACCCTGGCCGCGAACATGATCGATTCCGGGCAGATCAGCTACGCGTTGATCGTCGCCGGCGAGGACGCCCAGCCCACCCAGGAGGTCACCTTCCAGCGGCTGAACGACCCGAACTCCACCCGCGAAGACTACCTGCGCCAGTTCGCCACCCTCACCTTGGGCTCCGGCGCGGCGGCCGCGGTCATCGGCCCTGCCGATGCGCACCCGGGCAAGCCGAAGATCCTGGGCGGGGTCTCCCGCGCCGGCACCGCGCACCACGAGTTGTGCGTGGGCGGGCCGGCCGGCATGTACACCGACAGCAAGGGCCTGCTGGACAACGGGCTGGAACTGGTGGTCGACGCCTGGGACGAGGCGCACGCCGCCGGGTGGAACTGGACGTCCATGGACCGCTACGTCACCCACCAGGTCTCCAAGTCCTACACCAACGCCATCATCAAGGCCGTGGGACTGGTCCGGGACAGGGTTCCGGTCACCTTCCCCAAGTGGGGCAACGTGGGGCCGGCCTCGCTGCCGATGACGCTGTGGCAGGAAGCCAAGACCCTGAAACCCGGGGACCGGGTGCTGTGCATGGGCGTGGGCTCCGGGCTGAACACCGCGATGATGGAGCTGGCCTGGTGACCGGCCCGTTCCCCGGCGTCGCCGAACAGCATTCCCGCCATCTGACCATCCCGTCCACCTCCCTGGTCGACGTTCCGGGCACCAGCCACCGCTGGCACCTGCTGGACAACGGCGCCGAACTTGAGGCCGCCGGCATCACCCCGGCCGGGACCCTGCTGTGCGTGCACGGCAACCCCACCTGGTCCTATCTCTGGCGATCCTTGTTCTCCCATGTCTCCCAGCACGCCCTGCCCTGGCGCATCATCGCGGTCGACCAGCTGGACATGGGCTTCTCCGAACGCACCGGCGTCTTCCGCCGGCTGGCCGACCGGGTCAACGACCTGGGCGACCTGACCGACGCGCTGGGCCTGGACGGCCCGGTCACCACCGTGGGGCATGACTGGGGCGGGATCATCTCGCTGGGCTGGGCCGCTGCCCACCGCGAGCAGCTGGCCGGCGTGGTGCTGACCAACACCGCGGTGCACCCGGCGGGATTCGAGCTGCCCGCCGCCCTGCAGCTGGCCTCCCACCCGGCGGTGCACGGCTGGGGAACCACCAGCACCGACGCGTTCCTGCGCGTCACCCATTCGCTGGCCACCCCGGCGCTGGCCCCGGAGATCCGCGAGGCCTACATGGCCCCTTATACCACCGCCGCGCAGCGCACCGGGGTGGGCAACTTCGTGGCCGACATCCCCTTCGCCGCCGACCACCCCAGCCGCCCGGCCCTAGATTCCATCTCCGCGGCCGTCCGCGAGCTGACAGTGCCGGCCCTGCTGCTCTGGGGTCCGAAGGACCCGGTGTTCTCCGACCGCTACCTGCGCGATCTGATGGACCGCCTGCCCCAGGCCAAGGTGCACCGCTTCGAGGGCGCCGGGCACCTGGTGGCCGAGGACCGCGACATCGCCACCCCGATCTTCCACTGGCTGGCCGCCGGTGCCGGCGATGCCGCGCGGGCGGCAAGCCTGCAGGACTACCGGCCGATGCTCGCGCAGCTCGATGAGCGCACCGCGGACCACAGCGCCGCCGTGGTGGACGTCAACCCGCCGCGTTCGCTGTCCTGGGCGCAGCTCGGGCAGCGCGTGAACGACCTGGCCAGGGGCCTGGAGCAGATCGGCGTGCGCCCCGGCTCGCGCGTGAACCTGCTGGTCCCGCCGGGCATCGAACTGACCACCCTGATCTACGCCTGCCTGCGCCTGGGCGCGGTGATCGTGGTGGCCGACGCCGGGCTGGGCACCAAGGGGCTGGGCCGCGCCATCAAGGGCGCCGGACCGCAGTTCCTGATCGGCATCCAGCGTGCGCTCATCGGAGCCAAGGCGCTGAACTGGCCGGGTACGCGCATCGCCGCCACCCAGCTGCCGCCGGTCCTGGCCAAGGTGCTGGGCATCGAGCACACGGTGCCCGAGCTGCTGGCGGCCGGCGCCGCCGGTGCGCCGGCGGCCGCGGACTTCACCCCGGCGGATCCCGACGCGGATGCGGCGGTGCTCTTCACCTCCGGCTCCACCGGCCCGGCCAAGGGCGTGGTGTACACCCACCGCCAGCTCGCCGCCATGCGCGATACCCTGGCCGCCACCTACGGCCTGGAGCCCGGCTCCGCCCTGGTGGCCGGCTTCGCCCCCTTCGCGCTGCTGGGCCCGGCCCTGGGCGCCACCTCGGTGACCCCGGACATGGACGTCACCTCCCCGAAAACGCTGACCGCCGCGGCGCTGGCCGATGCGGCCGCCGCGGTGGAGGCCACCGTGGTCTTCGCTTCCCCGGCGGCTCTGGCCAATGTGCTGGAAACCCGCAACCAGCTGACCGGGGCGCAGCGCCGGGCGCTGCAGAAGGTGTCCCTGCTGCTTTCGGCCGGGGCCCCGATCCCCGAGCCGCTGCTGGCCGAAGTCCAGCAGCTGGCCCCGAACGCCGCGGTGCACACCCCCTACGGCATGACCGAGGCGCTGCCGGTCACCGACATCGACCTGGCCGGGATCCGCGCAGCAGGTTCCGGCAACGGCGTCTGCGTGGGCACCCCGGTGGCCGGGGCCAGCGTTGCCGTCGCGGTGCTGGACGCCGAGGGCGAGCCCGCCACCGAACCGTCCACCGAACCCGGTCTGACCGGCGAGATCCTGGTCCGCGCCCCGCACGTGAAGGACCGCTACGACCGGTTGTGGATCACCGAGCAGCACAGCACCTCCATCCCGGGGTGGCATCGCACCGGCGACGTGGGGCATCTCGACGCCCAGGGCCGCCTGTGGGTCGAAGGACGCCTGGGCCATGTGCTGCGCACCGCCAGCGGACCGCTGACCCCGGTGGAAGCCGAGCACCTGGCGCAGTCGGTGCCCGGCGCCGGACGCGCGGCGCTGGTGCCGGTCGGCCCGGCCGGGGCGCAGCGTGCGGTGCTCGTGATGGAAACCGTGCCGCCGGTGCGCAAACCGGGTCCCGCCAACCCCGAGTTCTCCGGGCAGGTCCGCGCCGCGGTGGCCGCGGCGGGCATCGAGGTCTGTGCCGTGCTGGTGGTCCCCGAGCTTCCCACGGACATCCGCCACAATTCGAAGATCGACCGCGCGCACCTGGCCGGCTGGGCCGCCGCGACGCTGGCCGGAGGAAGGATCCGCAAGCCGTGAATCCAGTGAATCGCCCCGCCCCTGCACGCCGGGTGCTGGTTACCGGCGCTAGCGGCATGCTCGGCGGCGCCGTCGCGCAGCTGCTGCGCGAACAGGGCCACCACGTGCGCACCTTCCAGCGACGCGCCTCCCAGGGCGCCACCGACGAGGTGCTCGGTTCGCTGACCGACCCGGGGCAGCTCGCCCGGGCGGTGGACTCCATGGACGCCGTCATCCACCTGGCCGCCAAGGTCTCCTTCACCGGCCGCTGGGAGGAGTTCGTCGCCACGAACATCGAGGGGACCAAGCACCTGCTGGATGCCGCCGAGGCCGCCGGAGCCAGGGACTTCGTGTTCGTCTCCTCCCCCTCCGTCGCCCACTTCGGCGAGCCATTGGCCGGGGCCGACGCCGGAACGGCCGACCCGGCCAAGGCCCGCGGCAGCTATGCCCGGTCCAAGGCCGCTGCGGAGCTCGACGCGCTCTCGCGCAACAGCCAGGAGTTCCGGGTCGCCGCGATCCGCCCCCACGTGGTGTGGGGACCGGGCGATACGCAACTGGTCGAGCGGGTCCTGGAGCGGGCCAAGAGCGGCCGGCTGCCGTTGCTGGACCAGGGGGCGGCGTTGATCGACACCACCTACATCGACAACGCGGCCGCCGCCATTGTCCGCGGGCTGGAGCGCATGGAGCAGGCGCAGGGACTTGCGCTGGTCGTCACCAACGGCGAGCCGCGCCAGGTCGGCGAGCTCATCGCCGGCATCTGCCGCGCCGGAGGCGCGCCATCCCCGAAGTTCAGCGTGCCTGGCTGGCTGGCCCGGGGCGCCGGCGCGGTCATCGAACGCGTCTGGCTTGCCGCCGGGGCGCGCAACCTGGTCCATGACGAGCCGCCGATGACACGGTTCCTGGCCGAGCAGCTGTCCACCGCGCACTGGTTCGACCAGCGCGAAACCCGCCGGGTGCTGGATTGGCAGCCCGAGGTCACGATCGATCACGGACTGGAAAAGCTGGCGGCGCACTACGGTGGGAAAGCCCCGCTGCCGGCCCGCTGATTCGCTGGCCCTGCCCCGTTCCCGAGGCAGGGCCCGTTGTGTGAAACCGCTGAGTTCCGCCCAGGGAATATTACCCATTGGTAAAGCGTTTAGGCACTTTCACTAGGCTTTTTTCATTGTGGCCGGGCCAAAGGTGGTGTCCCTCTCACTTCCCCGGGTTTCTGCTCTTTCCCTCGAGGCGCCACGTATGGTGGTGTGGAGAATCCCACCAACCAGGAGAAGCGAAAAACATGAGTGCCGTCATCACCCGGGCCGAAGCACGACCCAAGTACAGAGTCAGCATGGTCGAACTGCTGATCCTTGCTGTGGGCGCGACAACCGTGAACTCCGCGCTGTACTTCACCGGCATGGCCGCCGGGGCCTCTTTCGATGTCACCGGGGCGCCGATGGACGAAATCACCTACACCCTGGTGGGCGTGGCAAGTTTCGTGCCGCTCCTGCTGATGGGCACCATCGCGCTGTATCTGGGCTGGCTCAAGCCGTCCATCCTCCCGGCAGCCCGCTGGATCGGCGTCATCGTGGCCCTGGGCTCCATCGCCAGCTCCTACATCGCAACCGACAGCTTTGCCGCTGGCACCTGGCTCGGCCTGATGCACGTCGTCAGCGCCATCGCCTGGTTCGTTGCCGTGGGACGCAAGTCCGCGCACTAGCCCACGAGGTTTCCACGCCGCGCCGCCCCCTCGGGGTGGCGCGGCTTGCGCGTTAATCCGTCCAGCATGCCGGCCTTGCGCCCACGACGACGCCCGCCATCCATCGGGCGGCGATCACCCGCCGCAGTGCGTTGGCTTGCACCACCGTTGGCAGAGCTTCTGGACGTCGGGAGGCATGATGTGACTGTGGGACGGGACGGACGTTCCTACACGTGAACAATTCGACTACTGGCAGGATGTCATTTGCCGCGAGTTCGTGCCCTTGTCGGCCGTCAAGACCGGCGAGATCACGGGCTTCGCTTCGAAGGTCGAAACCTCCGCGCTCGGTTCGATCAACCGCGCCAGCATCATGTCCAAGGCGCAGATCACCCGGCGCAGTTCCCGGGAAATCGCGGTTTCGGACCAGGCGTATTTCTTCGTGAACCTGCAGCTTGCCGGGCAATGCCTGGCCCGTGTCGGAGGAACCTGCTCCGTGGTTGCTCCGGGGGATTTCATGGTTGTCGACACCACCGAGCCCTATGAATTCGAGTTCAAGGGCGATTGGAGGATGCTCTCCTTCCGCGTGCAGCATGCCAGCCTCGCCCATCGGCTGGCGGCTTTCCGCTCCCGGCTGGGCACTTCGATCGGCTCAACCGGCGCCGGTGCGGCGGTCACCAGCCTGATGACCAGCTTGAGCTCCCTGCCCGACGACCTCCCGCCGGCTTCGGCAGAAGCCTTGGTCCAGGCGTTCGAGTCCGCGGTCATCGGAACCCTGGCGGCGGCTCCCGGCCCGGCCGGCGACGCCATCGGCACGACCCCCCTGCGGGCCGCCGTCATGGAATTCGTGAAGCGGAACTACGGGGATCCGGGCCTGGGTGTTGACCTCGTCAGCCGCGTATTCGCGATTTCCCCGCGCACCCTGCACACTCTTTTCGAGGGCACCGGCACCTCCTTCGCGAAGCTGGTCAGGCAGCTTCGGCTCCAGCACGCGTTCGACGTGCTCTCGGATCCCTCCTGCTCGCTGTCCGTGACCGAGCTGGCCCGAATCTGCGGATTCTACGACCCCAGTTCCTTCTCCAGGGCGTTTCGGCGGCACTTCGATGTGAGCCCCCTAGACGATATGAGGTGTAGGGCTCGGCAGGTCTGGTCAGGGCTGGAACCTCCGCTTCATAATGATTGAACGCTCTACGGCGTAGCGTGGATCACCAACACAATCACCACGAACCCGTGGATTTCCCCGGGTCTGTGGCGCCACTGTTGTGTTGGTGCCAACAGATGAACGAGGAGGTTCCAGCTATGTACCAGCGTACTTTCATCGGCATGGACGTGCATGCCCGTAGCGTGAAAATCTGTGCCATCACCCCGGAAACCGGCCAAGTGCAACGCGCAGCCTTGGCCATGGACGCAGCCGGTGTCCGCCACTGGATCCTGACCCATGGTGGCGAGATCTCCACCCTCCGGGCCACCTACGAGGCCGGACCGACAGGGTACGGCCTGGCCCGCACATTGACTGCGGCCGGGATCGAGTGCGTCGTCGCGGCCCCGTCCCGGTTGATCCGGCCTTCCGGAGACAGGATCAAGACCGATGCCCGGGACGCCGAGCACCTGGCCAGGCTGCTCTCCTTGGGCCAGGTCACCGAGGTGCGGGTCCCGGACCTGGACGAAGAAGCGGCCCGGGACCTGGTACGGCTGCGCGAAGACGCCCGGATGGATTTGATGCGTTCCCGGCACCGTCTCTCGAAACTACTGCTGCGCCACGACGTGCTCTATCCCGGCGGCAAAGCCTGGACCGCGGACCACCGGGCCTGGCTGGAGGCGATCAGCTTCGATATCCCGCCCCTGCAGATGACCCTGCACGAGTCCATCGGGATGGTCGACACCGTCATCGAACGCAGGGACCGACTCGATGCACAGATCGAGCTGATGGCCACGACCAGCAGTTATGCGCCGGTGGTCACCGCGTTGGAGTGCCTGCGCGGGGTCGGCCCCCTG
This sequence comes from Glutamicibacter protophormiae, assembly GCF_014647495.1. Lineage (GTDB taxonomy): Bacteria > Actinomycetota > Actinomycetes > Actinomycetales > Micrococcaceae > Glutamicibacter > Glutamicibacter protophormiae. The sequence continues at coordinate 30,967 of NZ_BMPH01000012.1, read as the reverse complement.
ACCGCGTTTGGCCTGGCCGTGGAGATTGGGGACTGGACCCGGTTTACCGGGAACAGCATCGGCGCTTACCTGGGCCTGGTGCCCAGTGAGCATTCCTCGGGGCAGACCCGCTCCCAAGGACCGGTGACGAAGACCGGGAACAAGCATGCACGCCGGTTGCTGGTCGAGGCTGCCTGGCACCACGCCCGCCCGTACTACGAGCCCAGCAGCACCCTACGCCGGCAATGGGATGCCGCGACACCGGAAACCAGGGCCCAGGCGCACCGGGCAAACCAGCGGCTGCACCAGCGATGGGAAGCGTTCGAGGCACGCAAGAAGAACCGGTGCGTGGCGAACGTCGCGATCGCCCGTGAACTGGCCGGCTGGTGCTGGGCACTGGCCGAACCCCAGCAGCGCACCACCGAGGACACGGTCATGGAGTCCTGAATCTTCTCCCCCAGACTTCCCGTGAACCGCTGACTCGACGGAGAGGTTCGTGACAGCGTGGGAGCAACCCGCGTCGGCTCTATGAACCGCGGCTCTCTGCTGCCTGCCCCAGGCGCTGATAGCCCGCGACGTTCGCTCCTAGACCAGCGGCTCTACTTCCCGCCGAAACGTCGTCATGCGGTAACCAACCCGCGGATATCAGAATCGACCACGTCGTCGCTGAAACACAGCACGAGTCACGACCCGGCCTGCAGATCGAGGTCCACGGGAACCAGTAAGGCGACCACGCACCCTTTCGGATGCGGGGTCGCCTTGCCATGCCTACCTTGACAAAATCAACTACATATCAGAGCTGCGCCGCGCCCGCGCTGCGCAAACTGCATAGGACCGCCGCACGAACTGCATAGCTATTGCACGGAAAAAACAGTGATATGGATCTCAAGACCAGTTCGCTCGGGCCACCAGCGCCCAGGAAATTTGAGAGAGATCATCATGACCGTTTCATTTTCGCTCACCGCAGACCAGGAACAGCTGAAGCGGCAGGCCCGCAGCTTCGCCCGCGAGCAGCTGCGGCCGCTCATGACCGCCGTCGGCCAAAGTGCGGACCCGCTGCAGCGTGCGCTGCTGCTGCGCCCGGTGATGGAGCAGGCAGTGCAGGCCGGCTTCCTGAAGTCCCTGATCCCGGTCCCCTTCGGCGGCCTGGCCAGCAGCGGCGTGGACGCAGCGATCTTCATTGAGGAACTGGCTTCCGAAAGCCCGGACTTCGTGATCTCGATGGCCGGACCGCTGATCGCCCTGGCGCCGGTTTACGAAGTGGGAACCCCCGAGCAGATTGCCCGCTTCGTCGCGCCGTTCCTAACCGATCACGGGGCACCCGTAGCGGCCATGGCCTACAGCGAACCCGGCGGCAGCGCGAACTTCGATGCCGAGGCGCCGGCCGAGGGCGTGCGGACGCGCGCGGTCCTGGACGGCGATGAATGGGTGATCAACGGATCCAAGGCCTGGGCCTCGCATCTGGGCGGCTGGGACGGCGAGGGGCCTGACCTGATGACCATCGTCTGCCGGACGGACAAGGGCGTATCGCTCATCGTTGCCGAACGCGAACAGCTTCGCGGGCATATCGACGTGGACGAGTACTACGATCTTCCCGGCCTGCGCGGCTGCCTCACCACGCGGGTCACGCTGCGGGATGTGCGGGTCCCCAAGGACCACCTGCTGGGGGACGAAGGAGACGGAGTCCGGCTGACGCGCAATGCGTTCCAGGCCAGCGGGGCCTCCATCGGGACCTTTTCGGTGGCGGCCATGCGCCAGGCCTTCGACATCGCCCTGCGTTTCGCCCACGGCGAGAAGCGCGGCGGCCTGGTCCCCGTCATCGAGCACCAGGCAGTCGCCGATATCCTCGCCGACGCCAAGGGAAAAATCGAAGCGGTGCGCCTGCTGTCGTGGTCGGCGCTGGATGCGGTGTTCTCCGGGCGGCCCGGCGCCCCCGAACTGGCGCTGCACGCGAAGATCTTCGGCTCCGAAACCGGGGTCGAGGTGATCAACGCGCTTATCAAGGCCGTCGGAGTCACCGCCTACGACGGCAATTTCCCCATGCTCCGCCACCTGATGGACGTCCTGGCCTACCCGATCATCGAAGGCGGCAACGTCGGCGTACGCCGCCGCCAGCTCCAGGCGATGATGAGCGACCCGGCCTACGAACCGCTGGCCGCGTCGGGCCTGGCTTAGCCGATCCGAGGACTGCAACTTCCGCATGTCCCTGTTGCCGGGCCGTCACCGGCACTGGCTACCCGTAGATATGGATGCTTCCACCGTACCCGGCGGGAAGTCCGCGCCCGGAAACCCACCCGGCCAGGACCTCGTAGACCTGGGCCAGTGTCAGCGACTGCGGTCCGTAGCGCTCCACGTCGTCATCCGGATGGCTGGACATCTGGTCCGCATCCGGACCATAGGTGATGCGCATGTTGTAGGCCCGGCCGTCGACCACTGCCAGTTCCAGCATGAAATTGCCGTCGTCCAGGCGTGCGCCCTGCGCATATTTGTTGATCGGTTCCTCCCCCTGGAAAGTGAAGGTTTGTCCCGGCTCCGTCAGCGAGTGCAGCACCTCGGCAATCTGCGGGATCGATTCGAGCTCTTCCCACACGGGCGTTTCGCTGGTTGTCCAGAACATCTCTTCAACCGGCTCAGGATCCTCCAGCAGGAGGTTCAGCTCCTCCGCGGAATACCACTCGCGCAGGTGGTGCAGATCCAGCAGGCCCACGGCTTGTGAAGTATCAATCATGGGACCCAGCCTAGGAGGCGGCACCGACGGTTCGGCGCCGGGCGCGCACCGGCGGCCGCGGAACCGTTGGGGGCCGGTCCGGCGGCCGCCGATGAACTGGGCATCGGCGCTGGGAGTCAGCCGATGGTCGCGATAACCGTTTGCTGTTTGACGATGGCTCCCTCCTCCACCAGGTGGGTCAGGGTCCCGGCTTCGGGGGCGGTGATCTCCATGTCCACCTTGTCCACGGCGACCTCCGCAATCAGCTCGCCCCGGGCCACTGCGGCGCCGTCGGGGGCGAACCAGGTGGCGACGGTCCCTTCGGCTTCGGGGTTCTTCTCGGACAGGATCGGAAACAGGATCTCGGTCATCGTGCCACCGCCTTGAGCACCGCGGCCTTGATGCGCGCCGGCGTGGGCAGCGCCGCGTATTCCAGCGCACGGGCATAGGGTATCGGCACGTCCGGGTTGGCAACCCTCTGGATTGGCACGGTCAGCAGGCCCGGGTCGTGCTCGACGATCCGGGCCGCGATCTCCCCGGAGAGCCCGAAGGACTGGTAGTCCTCGTCCACGATGACCAGGCGTCCGGTTTTGGCCACGGTGGCGAGTATCGCCTCGGTGTCCAGCGGGACCAGGCTGCGCAGGTCCAGCACTTCCACGTCGACTCCCTCGGCGGCCAGCTCCTCGGCCACATCCAGCGCATGGTGCACCGACAGCGACAGCGTCACGATGCTCACGTCCCTGCCCTCGCGCGCCACGGCGGCCTTGCCGATCGGCACCACGTGTTCCCCTTCGGGCACCGGACCGATGGAGCGGCGGTTCTTGGCCATCCACGGCAGTCCCTGCACCCCCTTGTGGAACATGAAGACCACCGGGTTGTCGTCACGGATGGCTGCGGTCATCAGCCCCGCCGCGTCCGCCGGGTTGCTGGGCACCACGACCTTCAGGCCCGGCAGGTGGGCGAAGGTCCCCCACAGGCACTGCGAATGCTGGGCGCCGTCCGAGTACCCGCCGCCGACCGCGGTGGTCAAGACCAGCGGCACCTTCACGTTGCCGCCGGATTCGTAGTGGATCTTCGCCATGTGGTTGTAGATCTGGTCCATGCAGACCCCGAAGAAGTCGACGAACATGAGCTCCACGATGGGCCTCATGCCCTCGGTGGCCGCGCCGATGGCCGCCCCGATGAAACCGGTTTCGGATATCGGCGTATCCATGACCCGCTGGGGGCCGAAGCGCTCCAGCAGCCCGGTGGTCGAGGAGAAGATGCCGCCGTAGGCGCCGACGTCTTCTCCCATGACGCACACGTCCTCGTCGCGTTCCATTTCCCTGGCGATGGCCTCCACCATGGCCTTGGCCGTGTTCAGCCGGCGGGTTGGCGCTGCGTTGCTGCTCATGTTCCTGCTCCTCTAGGCCTGGGCGAAAACGTAGTTTCCGACGGTGGAAGGGTCCGGCTCGGGGCTGCTCTTGGCGAAGTCGATGGCCTGTTCGACCAGTTCGACCGCCGCACCGCGGATCCGCGCTACCGCCGCGTCATCCAGCACTCCGGCGGAGCGCAGATGCTGCTCGTATCCCGGGATGGGGTCGCGGCCGGGAACCTGTTCCAGATCGTCGCGGTACCCCTGGGCGTCGCCTTCGAAATGCCCCCAGAGGCGCAAGGTATGGACCTCTAGCAATGTCGGTCCACCGCCGTTACGTGCCCGTTCGACAGCGGAACCGGCCGCTGCGTAGACCGCCTCGACGGCATTGTCCTCGACCCGCACCCCGGGGATCCCGTAGGCCTGCGCCCGTGTGGCGTTGGAGGGAACGGAGGTGGCGGCGGAGCGGGGAACCGAAATGCCCCAGTCATTGTCCTCGATGACGAACAGCACCGGAAGCTTCCAGACAGCGGCGAGGTTCAGGGCTTCATGGAAGGCCCCCTGGTTGGCCGCGCCCTCTCCGGCCACCGCGATGGCGACATTCCCCGTGCCGCGCCGGCTGAAGGCCAGCGCCTGCCCCACGGCCACCGGCAGTCCTTCGCCGACGATTCCCGAACAGGAGAACTTCGTCATGGGGTCGAACAGGTGCATGTGCCCGCCGCGTCCGCGGCCCAGGCCGTCCACGCGTCCGAAGATCTCCGCGGTCATGGCCTTCATGTCCACGCCGTGGGCCAACGCGAAGTGGTGCGGGCGGTGCGTCGCGGTGACGGAGTCGCCGGGAATCGAATGGGCGCAGACCCCCGCGGCTACGGGCTCCTGGCCGGCTGAAAGGTGCATCTCACCGGGGATCAGCCCGGCCCCGATGTCAAAGACGGGCTTCTTGTCCGCATGGTATTCGCGCAGGATCGCTTCTTCGTAGGCGCGAATCAGCACCATCTGCTGGTACAGGTCGCGTTGCACCGTTTGTTCCATCGTTCCTCCCGTTGCCTAGGAGCGTTCCTCCCGTTGCCTAGGAGTTCATGATGGGCCCAGTCGCTTCGGCGCTTCAAGGGCGGGGATTTCAGATAGTGATAAGCCCGTTGCTCATCGATGCCCCCAGACGGCGTGCAGCCCGTTGCAGGCTCTGCACGTCGGACTCCGCAACCGCTCGGCGCGAGGGCAGGGACACGGCAACCGCCCCGAGCAAATCCTCGCTGGGAATCGGGACCGCCAGGCAGGATACACCCAGCAGATATTCCTCTGCATCGCTCCAGACCGTGACGCCGCTGGCCAGGCTGCGGGCGAGGTCTGCCTTGCTCGTGATCGTGTGCGGGGTGAGATCGTACAGGTCATGCCTGCTGAGGTAGTCATCGCGTTGCGCTGGATCCATGCCGGCCAGGATTGCCTTGCCGAACGCCGTCGCATGGGCGGACTCGTGAACCCCCACCCACAGGTCTACACGCTGGGCCTCTGATTCCTCGGCAATCGCGACCAGGCGGATCTCCCCCTCCTCGAATGCCGCCAGATAGGTGGCGCCGCCCAATTCTTCGCTCAAGGAGCGCAGGACGGGCCGGACGCGCGCAAGGAGCTCCTGCCGCGCTGGCCGGGTTCTGGCGACTGCCGCCGTGCCAAGCAGGTATCCTCCGTCCACCTTGCACAGGTAGCCTTCGAATTCCAGGGTACGCAGGAGGTGGTAGGTCGTGGGAAGCGGCAGATCGGTGAGCCGGGCCAATTTCTTGGCAGGCACGATCGTGCTGCTTGAAGCCACCGCCTCCAACAACCTCAGTGCCTTTTGTACCGAGCCGATCAACGTAGGCTGTGACACCACGCCTCCTCGCTAAGACGCACGGCATCGCGGGGCCGCGCCCAGTGTCTTAGATCATAACCCAAACGCTGCCAGCCGTCTGCCCGCCAGCCGACGCGATTCCATCGGCCGCGCAGGACCCGCAGGAGAGTGCAATGCCCTCTGGCGAAGGCACCTGCGTACACCACCGCCCCGGGCCGTCAACTGGCCCGGGGCGGTGGTTGGGCCCTGCCGTCTACTGCTTGTACGGGTTCGGTGGCGCTGAGGGACCGCCCTCAGTAGTCGGCCCCGCCGGAGGCCGGGGTGCGGAAGGCCCTGGATTCGGCATTCGCGGAGCGGCCGGTCCCGATGGCGGGGCCGGATTGATCTGGAACGAACCCTGCTCGCTTGGTGGAGTGCCGCCTGCCAGGCGAACCAGCTCGGCGGTGTTTTCTGCGGTGCGGATCTGTGCGATCAGGGATTCAAGCCCTGCACGCGCCAGCACCAGATAGATGAGAACGAACAGCGGACCGACCAAGATCAGCACCGTGAATCCAAGGGCGCCATTGGCCCTGAAACTGGCGATCACGAACACGAGGTAGCCGATGACGAGCAACACCATAATCAAGATGTAGACGATCTTGATGATCGACGGGGTAATGAATTTCCTGAAGTCGAAATCGAAAAGGGCTTTCACTGTTTTGCCTGCTTTCTCATGCCACTGCGGATGATGATGCCGAGACTACCCAACAAATCGTCGCTTGATAAGAGAGTTCACTCGGATTTTCCATCAATTGCACCAAGCCCCGGGACCTGGCAGAGCTCGTTCAGCTCCAGCGCGTTGTCCCGGGCTCCCCCGGCGGACCTGCGGCTGGCAGCCGGTCGAGGTCCTTTCCCCGTCCCATGACGCCCCGCCGGAAACTGCCTTCCCGGTCTTCGCAGCACCCAGTCCGGCCGGCTGCAGGCCTAGGATGGGAAAATGACAGCCTCGACCCCGCCACCGCAGATCGCCCGCAGGCTTGTCCCCGGAGCCACCCTGCGGGCCATCGCCCCGTCCTGCTCGCGTGCCTATGTGATGGAACACGACAACACGCAATGGATCAACGAACGCTTTGCCGGCATGGGCCTGCAGCTGCAATTCGGCGAGCACGTGGATGAGCTGGACGACTTCGACAGCTCCCCCATTGCCTCCCGGCTGGCGGACCTGCACGCCGCGTTCGCGGATCCGGGAGTCGACGGGATCATCAGCGTCATCGGCGGATTCAACGCCAACGAGCTGCTGCCCTACCTGGATTGGGAGCTGATCGCCGCCAACCCAAAGGTCTTCTGCGGGTACTCGGACTTCACCGTCCTGGCCAACGCCATCTATGCGAAGACCGGGCTGATCACCTATGTCGGCGCCCATTGGTCATCCTTCGGGATGCGGGACCATTTCGAACCCACCGGATGGTGGTTCCGGCAGGCCACCCACGAACTCTCGTGGTCCATTGAGCATGCCGCCCAGTTCACCGACGATCTGTGGTTCATGGACCAGGACCGCCGCACCGTGCATGACACCGACGGCCCATGGGTACTGAATCCCGGGCAGGCGGCCGGCCGGGTCGTCGGCGGAAATCTCGGGACCCTGCGGCTGCTGCAGGGCGGCGAGCTGCTGCCCCAGCTGGCTGGCGCGTTCCTGTTCCTCGAAGACGACTGCGCCGCGGACGTCGATGAATTCGCGCGAAACCTCGCCTCGCTGCTGCAAATGCCGGCGGCTTCCAGGATCCGGGGCCTGGCCCTCGGCAGGTTCCAGCTCGAATCCAAGATCACCCGCTCGCTGTTGGAACAGGTCCTCGCCAAGCATCCGATGCTGTCCACCGTGCCGGTTGTCGCCAATCTGGATTTCGGGCATACCAGCCCGATGTTCACATTGCCCATCGGAGGCTGGGCGGCACTGGATACCACCGGCGGCAGCGTCCGGCTGGACTTCGCGCATGAGCCAGAGGGCCTTGCTGGCTGATTTCCAGCCGGAAAGGCGCAACGGGCCGGCACCCACCGAATTCCTTCGGCGAGCGCCGGCCCGTCAGCATCTTGTGCGTGATTGCCGCGGCAAGGCGGCGTTGCAGCTACGCCTTGTCGATCGCTTCCTTCAGTGCTGCCAGCAGCAGCGCCACGGAGGCGGGGTTGGCGTTGGGGCCCATCAGGCCGATGCGCCACACGGTGTTGGCGTACTGTCCCACGCCGCCGCCGATCTCGATGTTGAATCGCTCCAGAAGGTAGCCGCGGACCTTGGCGGAGTCCACGTGCTCCGGGACCTTGACGGTAGTCAGCTGCGGCAGGCGGTAGCCCTCGGCCGCGAACAGTTCCAGCCCCATTTCCTGCAGGCCGTCCTGCAGGGCGGTGCCGGCGGACTGGTGGCGCGCGGTGACCGAATCAAGGCCTTCGCTGAGGATGCGGTCCAGCCCTGCTTCCAGCGATGCGACCATGGCCACCGGGGCCGTGTGGTGGTAGGTGCGGCCGCCGCCGGTGGAACCGGTGGTGTACCCGCCCAGCAGGCCGAGGTCCAGATACCAGGACTGCGGCTTCTGCACGCGTCGCTCGAAGGCGCGGTCCGAAATCGTGAAAGGCGCCAGACCCGGAGCCACGCCGATGCACTTCTGGGTGCCGGCGTAGCCCACGTCGATACCCCAGTCGTCGGCCTGCACCGGCATGCCTCCGATGGAGGTCACCGCGTCGGTGATCAGCAGGGCGTCGCCCTTGATCGCACCCAGCGCGGCAATGTCGGACAGCACACCGGTACTGGTCTCTGCGTGGACTGCCGCAATGACGGTTGGATTCGGGTGGGCCTCCGCCACGCGCTGCGCGTCGACCGGGGTTCCGTAGTCGTGGTCCACGCGGACTACCTCGGCGCCCACGCGCGAGGCCACCTCGCACATGCGCTCGCCGAACAAGCCGTTGACGGCGATCACTGCTACATCGCCCGGGTTGATGGTGTTGACGAACGCGGCTTCCATGCCGGCGGATCCGGTAGCGCTCAGCGGCAGGGTGCGGGCATTGGAGGTTCCCCACAGGATGCGCAGCGAATCGCAGACCCGGTCCATGCGGGCAATGAATGCCGGATCAAGATGTCCGAGTAGCGGCAGGCCCAGTGCCGCGGTGGCTTCCGGATACGGGTTGCTGGGACCAGGACCGAAAAGTTGGCGCTGGAGAACTGGCTGGGTCATGACGGCTCGCTTTCTTGACACGGTGAAGCTCGAACGTGCCTCAAGCCTAACGGCACACCCAAACTAAAACGAAAGTTAACTTCCGTATGACAAAATTGCGCCGGTGTCAGGGAACCAGCTCAGCACTTGGTCCCGGGCTCTCCGGGCCTCGACGGCGCTTGATCCGATACTCGCGTAACGTGAGCCAGAGGATGAACACGTCGAACAACGTCAGCAGCAGCATCCATGCGCTGAAGCCGGCAAAAAGGGTGTAGGCCTGGTAACCGATGAAGATCGCCAGGAACCCGAGCATCCACGGATAAGCCCACAGCTTGTCGAGCAGCACCGCCCACACCAGGACTACTTTGACCACCCCGTGGAGCAGAAGATAGGCGGCTGCGAACCAAGATCCGGAAACGGTGAGCGAACCGCTGGCATGCAGCAACAGGTTTGCGATCAGATCCCCCGGGTCCTTAGACAGCTCATGCTGCGTGAGCATCTTGGCCAGTGAATCCAGCTGGCCGGGATTGAACAAGAGGAACAGCACGCCGCCGACGATCTCCAAGATACCGTCGAGTCCCTTGAACAACAGGGCGACCCGAAAGATCCATTCGAGAAGCGGCGGACGCCGCTGGTGTCGTCCGGCCATTCCCACGCCCCTCTCATCTCCCACGCAGTTTCCTGCACCGTCAATGAATCGGATTCTTGCACATCCGCCCCCGGAGTCCGTCGAATCCGAGCATTTTCGAGGCTGGAGCATTTCCCCGACCTAGGATCCCGGCCCAATCATCGGGTGAACCGTTTTTTTGATCAATTTTTTTGATCAGATTCCCGCCACTGGTTTCGGACGAAGTTCCTGAGCGGAATTCCTGATCAAATTTTTTGATCAGCTTCAGGCACGAACCCTGGGCATAGGCCATCAAGCCCAATGCCCTAACTGGCAAGTCCCTCCATTTCCTTGAACCCTCCGTTTCCATCTACAAGGCTGGAAGCACGAAAGCGAAAGGAGTACACCTTGAAGAAAATCCTCATGGTCCTTACCAGCGTTTCTGAACTCGGCGACACTGGAGAGCCAACCGGCTACAACGTCGCCGAAGCAGCCCATCCGTGGAAAGTCTTCCGCGACTCAGGGCATTTCGTGGATTTCGCCTCCATCAAGGGAGGCCAGCCGCCACAGGACACCGTAGATTCTTCCGACCCGATCCAGGTGGCGTTTACCCAGGATGAGACGACCCGGGCGGGCCTCTACAACACCGCCAGGGTTGAAGTCATCGACCCGGAACAGTATGACGCGGTTTACCTCGTCGGCGGGCACGGCACCATGTGGGACTTCCCGGACAACGAAGGCCTGCAGTCGCTGATTTCCAGCATCTACCTCAAGGGCGGCATCGTTGGCGCGGTCTGCCACGGCCCGGCCGGGCTGCTTGATGTGGAACTCGACCACGGGATGAAGCTATTGACGGGCAAACAGGTCGCCGCCTTCACGAATTCCGAAGAAGTCGCGGTGGGCAAGGAAAAGATCGTCCCGTTCCTGCTGGCGGACCGCTTGGAAGAGCAGGGAGCCACCCACTTGGCAGCGGACGACTTCGAGGAGAATGTGCAGGTCTCCGACCGGCTCGTGACGGGGCAGAACCCTGCCTCCGCCGGCGGCGTGGCCAAGGAAATGGAGAAGCTCCTGGCCGAGGCGATCCATCAGGAGAAGGCCGCTGCGCAGGCCCAAGCCGCGGCTGAAACCGCAGCCCAGCCCGCCGAGTAGCCGGAGGTTCCCTTGGGATGCGAAAACCCCCGGTTCCAGAAGGAACCGGGGGTTTCGGCTGAACAGCCGGAGACTACTTGCGCAGGCCCAGACGCTCGATCAGCGCGCGGTAGCGCTCGATGTCGGTGTTCTTGAGGTAGCCGAGCATACGACGACGACGACCAACCAGGGCCATCAGGCCACGGCGGGTGTGGTGGTCATGCTTGTGCATCTTCAGGTGCTCGGTCAGGTCCGAAATACGACGGGACATGACGGCGATCTGAACCTCAGGCGAACCGGTGTCACCCTCGTGGGTGGCGTAAGCCTTGATGATCTCGTTCTTGATTGCGGCATCCAGTGCCATAACAAACTCCTAGAGTTGGACCGCGTTTCATTCAGACGCGAGCGTCAAACGCTCGCGGTGGCATCTCGCAACCGCGGACTGCAGCGAAGGCCGTCAACAATCATATCATCGACGGGTGCGCCGGCGCGCCCTCCAGGCATGCGTGAGATAGGGCACCTGGACCTTGTCCCCGGCCGCGTGGCCCAGATGATCCAGCCAGTACCAGGCGAGGTTTCCCTCCACCTTGGTTCGAGTGTTCTCGCTTGATCGGCGATAGTAGCTGCGGGATTTGGTCAGTTCGATGATCTCTGCGAAGTCGAGCTCCATGGACCAATGCCAGATGCCGTGTTCGGGCTTTTCGAACTGGGTGCCGAGGGGCGGCTCCAGCTCTGGGCGGTGGACGTCGCCGGCATGCATGATCCGCGCCAGCCGATGCACCCAGGGAATGGTGACGTCCAGCTGGTTCCACAGCAGCGTCAGCCAGCCGTCGTTGCGCAGCAGCCGCGCGGCTTCCGCGCTGGCCTTGGCATGGTCCACCCAGTGCCAGGCCTGCGCATAGCTGACCAGGTCGAAAGCGTTCTCCGGCAACCCGGTGTCCTCTCCCGCCGCGCAGGTGCGCGCCACCTGCGGCAGGCGCTCGGCCAGCACCCGGAGCATGTCGGCCGAGGGGTCGACCGCGCTGACTTCCAGTCCGCGGGACGCGAGCTGCTCGGTGAAGATGCCGGAGCCGCAGCCGATGTCCACCGCGGTTCGCGGCCGCGCCTGCAGCGCGAAGTCCAGCGCCTGCGGCGGATAGGACGGGCGGATCTTGTCGTAGCTGTCCGCCCCGCTCTGGAAGGCGGAGGCCAGCTCGGTGCGCCGCGCAGCATCGACGGTGAAGGCGCGCTGCGGCAGGGAAGGAATTTCAGCCATCGAGCCTAGTGCTGCTCCAGGGCCAAAACCGAGCGGGCCTGCTCGACGTCTTCGGCCATCTGGTCGATCAAGGCCTCGATGCCGCGGTAGGCGACCATCGGACGAAGGTGGGAGACGAACTCGATGACGACCTGCTGGCCGTAGAGGTCGAAGTCCTCGACTCCCTCGTCCGGACGGTCCATGACATGGGCCTCCACGACGCGGGAGATGCCGTCGAAGGTCGGGTTGGAACCCACCGAAATGGCGGCGGGCCAGCGCACGTCGGCCTCGTCGACCAGCCAGCCGGCATAGACGCCGTCGGCCGGAATGATGCCCGAAGCATCCGCGGACAGGTTCGCGGTGGGGAAGCCGAGTTCCCGTCCCCGGGCGGCCCCGTGGACCACTTCGCCGCGCATGCGGTGCGGGCGGCCGAGGATCGAAGCGGCGGCTTCGACATTGCCGGCGGCCAGCTCTTCGCGCACCCAGGTGGAGGACAGGCGGCGCTTGTCGCCCACGTCGTCCACGCCGATGACGTCGAAACCGTACGTCCGGCCCAGTTCCTGCATGTATTCGAAGTCGCCGGAGTTGTTGCGGCCGAAGCGCACGTCATGGCCCACCACGACGGCAGTGGCGTGCAGCGTGTCCACGATGATGGACTTCACGAACTCTTCGGCGCTCTGGTCTGCGAATTCCAGGGTGTAGTGGATCATCAGGACCGCATCCAGGCCCACGCTGGCCAGGGTGTCCACGCGGTCGGCAAGACCCATGATCAGTTCCGGCGCGCTGTCCGGGCGGTGCACCAGTGCCGGGTGGGGTTCAAAGGTGATGGCCACCGATTTGGCCGCACGCTGCTTCGCCAGTGAAACGACGGCGTCCAGGACTTCGCAGTGCCCCAGATGGACCCCGTCGAAGTTGCCAATGGTCACAACGGTGGGAGCCACGTCTGTGGGGACTGCGTCCAGGCCCTTCCAATAGTGCACTTTGCTCCTTTATGGGTACTTTCTTCGGCCGATCAAAAAACCCGCCGTAGCAATTCTTACACGGGTTTAGCTGTGACGCTCACTACGATTACGGTACAGCCACCACAGGCCGACGATCGGGAGCACCAGCGGGATGTATCCATAGCCCTCGCCGAAACCGCTCCATACCGACGGGTGCGCGAAAATCTCCGGGTGGGTCAGCGACAGCGTGCCGACCACCAGCACACCGGCCAATTCGATGCTCACCGCCCACAGCGACACCAGCCAGGCATGCGGCTTGGCCGAGGACAGCGAGAAGGTCGCAACGAAGTAGATCAGGCCGGAGATCAGCGAAAGGACGTAGGCTTCCGGGGCTTCATCGAACTTGCTCACGATCTGGTAGACCGCACGCACCGTCGCGGCCAGCGCGAGAATGCCGTAGACGGCGATGATGACCCGGCCCAGACCCGTGGTACGGCTGGGTTTGGGCCCGGCTGCGGATTTCTTGGCTTCGGCCGCCTGCAGGATGCGCGAATTGCGTGGCTTCTGACTCATGTGATGGCTCCTACTGCCAGATCTGTTCCATGCGGAACAACATTACGAACGTGACCAGGGACGAGGCCGCGAGCACGGCGTTTGACCAGCGGCTTTTCTCGCTGACCGCCCAGAAGAACGCGATCGGCGGCATGATCAGCGCGGTGATGAAATAGCCCCAGAATTCGATCGGGTCTCCGGCCACCGCCTTTCCCCCGGCCTGGCGGATGGCCGCGGCAATGCCGTAGACGATCAGGAACACCTCGGTGGCGATCGCGCCGACCAGGGCCCAGTCGTCGGGATGCCTGCGGATGGCCGTGGCGATAACCGCGACAAGCAGCGCCACCGCGCAGACAATCGCGCCGGCAATGAAAAAGCCGTTCATGACAATCAAAAGGGCAATCCTCCCTGGATTACGAGCTGGGCCGCAGCTTACTTGGCGGTGAATACCAGCGTGGTGCGGGCCTTGTCGCCCTTGTCTTCCAACAGTGCCACCAGTACGCCGTTGGGCGCGAAAGCCGCGACGGGCTCGCCTGCGGGAACGTCCATGGTCTTGGCTGACGCGGCGATGGGACGCCCGAAGGACAGCTCCACGGCTTCGTCGACGCTCACGGTGCGGTTCGGGAAGATCGCGGCGGCGGCCTTTTCCAGGGGCAGGATCTCGAACTCCTGTGCCAGCTGCTCCAGGGTGCGGGTCAGCTTGATCTTGTACGGGCCGACCTCGGTGCGGCGCAGCGCGGTCAGGTGGCCGCCGACGTTCAGCGCTTCGCCCAGGTCGCGGGCCAGCGCCCGGATGTAGGTTCCGGAGGTGCAGGAGACGGTGACGTCAACGTCGAGGATCTTGCCGCCGTTTTCGCGGCGGATCTCGTGGATGTCGAAGCGCTTGATCGTGACCGGGCGGGACTTCAGTTCCACCTGCTCGCCGGCGCGAACCCGGGCGTAGGAGCGCTTGCCGTCGACCTTGATCGCGGAGACCTGGCTGGGGACTTGCTGGATCTCGCCGCGCAGCTTGGCCACTTCGCGTTCGATGTCCTCATCGGTCACGGCGGCGGCGATGCGCTCGGAGACGATGTCTCCCTCGGCGTCATCGGTGACGGTGCTCTGGCCCAAGCGGATGGTGGCCGTATAGGTCTTGTCGTGCCCGACGATGTAGGTGAGCAAACGGGTCGCCTTGTTGATGCCGATGACCAGGACGCCCGTGGCCATCGGATCCAGCGTTCCGGCATGGCCCACCTTGCGGGTGCCCGCCAGTCGGCGGATGCGGCCGACCACATCGTGGGAGGTCATGCCCTGTTCTTTATCGACTAGTACGAGGCCAGAGGCCTGCTCTTCAGTGTTCTGCCCGGCTTTACTCACGCGTTCCAGTATAGGCGCTGCCCCGGTCAATGACCTTTTTGGGGCGCAGATGTGGTCGATCCCATCACCGGTGCGCGCTTGGCCCCTCGGACCGCGGTTTTCCGGCGCGGATTTCGGCTGCCGGATAGCGCTCCGGCACGCTGCCGGCTGCAGCGCGACTTCCACCCCGCCGGAAATCGCCAAGCAGCAGTCCGCGGCGTGCGAAGTGAACAAAAAATTTGTTCACGACAGATCTTCCGGTGACCCGTCGCTGCCTCCTGGTCCCTGTTTGGACGGAGCCGCAGGTTACCGGTGGGAAACGATTGACCAGTGGCGGCTACGCTCCTAGAATCTAAACACTTGCGTGGCTTTTCACGCCGGTGTTGTTGGGGACGAGGTGACTGGGGCGCTTCGCCGCGAGCCGCCTCGCACGGCTTCCATTCACTCGCAAAATTCTTGGGGCTATCAAAACCTGTTCCCCATGGCCGTACGCCATCAGGGGTGCATTGCCGTGTGATGACTTCCATCGATCTTGCGGGTGAAGATCCACTTCGCGCGGTCCCATATCGGACCGCGAGTCACCAGCAAGGCAAGGAACACCCCATGAAATTCCGTGCATTCGCAGCGGTCGCTGCGGGGGCGCTTCTGGCAACAACGTTGAATATCGCCCCGGCACAAGCCGGAGGCGGATCCCACCATGACTCCCGGACAACGGTGAAGAATGTCGAAACCCTGATCGAGGGCCTCGGCGGACCGTTGAAGGTGGCGCATGGACCTCGAGGCAGCATCTTGGTCACAGAGTCCTTCGCAGGCATGCTTTCATCGGTGGCACCGGACGGAACCAAGAAGGTTCTGGCTTCCGCGCCGGGCAAGGAAATCGGTGCAGTGTCGTACTCGCACGGCACCACGTACTACTTTGAAAACGTGGCGGGCACCGATGAAAATCCCGAAGTCGTCGGCCCGGCATTGCTCAAATCCATCAGCCACCACGGCAAGACCCGGACCATCACCGACATGACCAAGTGGGAAGTCAAGCTCAACCCGGACGGAAAGACCGTCTACGGTGTCCGCGATGCCCCGCAAACCTGCCTGGACCAGGCACCGTGGCTGCAGTCCACCGGCGAGGTCTATTCCCATCCGTATTCCACCGCGGTGTCGCGCGGCAATGTCTACGTGGGCGACGCGGGCGGCAACGCGCTGTGGAAGGTGGATGCTCGCGGCAAGGCCAGCGTGCTCAAGCTGCTCCCCGCCGAGCCCGTGGTGATCGATGACGCAGTCGTCGCCGCAGCTGCGGAGGCCGGCCTGACCGTTCCGGAATGCATGATGGGACGCACCTACTGGGCCCAGCCCGTTCCCACCGACATCACGCTGAGGGGTGACTGGCTGTACTACACCGTGCTGCCGGGATCTCCGGGTGAATCCATGTCCAAGGGCAAGGTCTACAAGATGAATCTCCATAGCAAGAGGAGCTACGTCGTGGCCAGCAACCTGAGCGCGCCTACCGGCGTCGCAGTGGATGAACGCGGAACCGTCTTCGTTACCGAGCTGTTCGGCGGAGGCGTGTCCAAGATCGTCAAGGGCAAGGCGGTCAACGTGTTGCCTGCGCAGATGGCCTCCGACGTGGCAATCAGCGGGCACCGGATCGCTGTCAGCACGAATGCGCTGGCGCCATCCGGATCGATTGTCACTGCAACGTTGGGACGCAGCCACCACGGTCATCACTAATCTGAACCACGGGAATTGAATCCGTGCAGGGCTCTGGGGAGACCTGCACGGATTTCTCTTGTCCGGCGAAGAATCCCTGTTGGCAGCGCACCGATCGCTCGATGGGGAAATCCCACGCCGCAAACCTGGCACTGGTGAACGCCGGAACTTGTTGGAGGCACTGCTCCTTGCCAGGGCGGCAAATCCTTGACGGCGTCCACCCACCGGCATGCGGCATGGGCAAAGTGATGGTGTTCTTTACCGCGGCGGCGTTCCCCCGGATGCGGCGCTTACTATCAATACCTTGAGCAGGGCGGCATAGCTGCAGAACTGCGCAGCTGTGGCTTGCCCTCCTCGATCAAATTTGGGAAACACGGGCCGTTTGGTGCAGTAGGGCCACGCCCAGCCGTGTTTCCTCCAAGTCGACCGGTCAAGGCCTGGCGCTGGAATACGACGCTCGGCGGTCGTGCCATGCATTGCAGTGCACGTCGTCACAAACCCGTTTTCCACGCCGGCCCGAGACGAATTCTCCGCCGATGATACGACATCAAAAACCAGGCAACTAAACAACAAATACAGACATAAATGAATATTGCATTTCATGAAATTTCATCGCAATAAAACGATTAGTCATCATTTTTGAGTTATTGGATTTGATGTCGAAACGATCTAAAACGATCCTTGATCAGAGATCTTAATCTGGAACGATTTGAGCAGGGTTCTCTGATTCATGCTACGCTCAAGCAGTCGATGATCCCGCCAGGTCTACGACGCAAGTCGGATACGGCAGGCTCAACAACACCTATTTTCCGGTGAACTGCAGACGCAGAGCGGCCTCCTGCCCGACGATGCGGATCATCGACTGGCTCTTTGACTGGCTTGAATTTCGCCGTCAAATGGGGCAGAACCAAGGGTGAATGGTGATTTTGCCGCCGAACTGTTTGTTCGGCGCGTTCGATTCATTCAAGATCGAATTATCGATCATTCAACGAGCATTATGCCTTCGCAAGGCAAGCGAGAGCACGACTGCGAGCTGACTCAGCGCGCTTAAAAATAGGCTGGTTTAGGCAAGATATGAACCGAGCAAAGGACGGAGAGTGATTAATGGCCACAGGGCTTGTGTGCGTCGGCTAATCGAACCCCGCCATCGCAGTGCGCGGGATGAGACGTGCAGAACCATGCGCCTTGGCGGGCTCTGTCCCGCCTAGGTGTCGATTCTCGAACTCGTCGATCCTAAGGAGGTGGAGTGTGAACCCGGAAACAGTCGGTTTCAGCGCTCTGACCGTTGTACTTCTATTGGTTTTGTTTTACGGCGGAACTTTCTACGTTTCCACCCGTATTGGTAAGAAGAATGAAAACGCCGACGGGTACATGACCGCCGGCAACAAAATCGGCTTCGGCATATCAGCGGCAAGTATGACCGCTACCTGGATCTGGGCCTCTTCCATGTACGCCTCGGCCTCGTCCGGCTACACCTACGGAATCAGCGGCCCCATCCACTACGGCTTATGGGGCGCCCTGATGATCCTGTTCATCTACCCCTTCGGCAAACGCATCCGCAAGGTGGCTCCCAAGGCGCATACGCTGGCAGAGGTCATGTATGTCCGTCACGGCCGCTCCAGCCAGCTGATGCTGGCAGGTTCCAACGTGGTCGGCTCGGTGATCTCGCTGATGTCCAACTTCATCGCTGGCGGCGTGCTGATTTCCATGCTCTCCCCCTTCAACTTCATCCAGGGCGTGTTCGCCGTGGCCGGCGGCGTGCTGTTGTACACCCTGTGGTCGGGCTTCCGTGCCTCGGTGCTTACCGACTTCATGCAGGTCATCGCAATGCTCGGCGCAGTGGCAATCATCGTGCCGTTCATCTTCTTCGCGGCGGGATTCCCCGCAGCCTTCGAGACAGGGGCGTCGAACCTCACCGCGCAGCAGTCGAACTTCTTCTCCTCCGAGGCCTTCCTGAACCAGGGCGCCCCGTACATCGCAGCGGTCCTGGCCTACGCCATCGGCAACCAGACCATCGCCCAGCGCCTGTTCGCAGTGCGCGAGGACCTGATCAAGCCGACATTCATCACCGCAACCATCGGCTACGGCGCCATGGTCATCGGCGTCGGCATGCTCGGCGTACTGGCCCTGTACCTGGGCTTCGAGCCGACCGGCGGGGACCTGAACAACATCATCCCTGAAATGGCTGCAAGCTACCTTCCGGGCATCCTGCTGGCGCTGTTCTTCATCATGATCATCGGCGCGCTGTCCTCGACTGCCGACTCCGACCTGTCCGCACTGTCTTCCATCATGATGGCCGACATCTACGGCCAGAACATTGCAGGCAAGAAGAAGGCCAACCCGAAAACCATGCTGCTGATCGGACGGCTGACCATGGTCGCCGCGACCGCGCTGGCCGTCGCATTGGCCAGCATGCAGATGAACATCCTCGATCTGCTGGTCTTCGTCGGCGCACTGTGGGGCGCGCTGGTTTTCCCGGTGCTCGCCAGCTTCTACTGGAAGAAGGTCACCAACAAGGCCTTTACCGTTTCCGTCATCGCCGCGCTGGCGGTGTTCATTCCGGTGCGCTTCGA
This sequence comes from Glutamicibacter protophormiae, assembly GCF_014647495.1. Taxonomy (GTDB): domain Bacteria; phylum Actinomycetota; class Actinomycetes; order Actinomycetales; family Micrococcaceae; genus Glutamicibacter; species Glutamicibacter protophormiae. Next base: position 11,849 of record NZ_BMPH01000012.1, on the reverse strand, counting down.
CATGATCCCGATGACCGGCGTCACCGCCGTGCTGATCGAGCTGCTGGCCGTCCTGGGCATCGGCATCGTCCTGGGCCTGATGGCCTTCGGCTTCTTCGGCCTGCGTCCGGCGCTGGTCCTCGGCATCGGCGCCACCGTGGTCGCGGCACCGTTCTGCTTCGGATTCCTGCGCGACTACACGACACTGTCGGCCTCGCTCGTCGCCTATTCGGTCAGTACCATCATCTGCTATCTCATGTCTTTCAAGTCAACGCAGAACTTCGACTTCTCGGTCATCGCCGAGCGGGCTGGGGACTTCGACACCGGAGAACAGCCGGTCGCCCTGCCTTCTGCCGACAGCAGGAACACCACCACCACCGTTCAGGAGCGTGAATAAATGCTAGCCCTCAGCCTCTATGTTCTTATCTGGCCGGTGATCGTGGCCGTGGTCGCCGTCGTCATTTGCAAGGGATTCATGTCCGAGGTCCGCGAGGCAAAGCGCCGCGGTGAGGACCTGATCTAGGTATTCCTTCCCCTCCGCAATACCGCGCAGGTGCCGGTTCCTCCCTTTGCAGAAAGGAACCGGCACCTGCGCCATTTGGAGCATTTTCAAATTATTTTCAATTCATTCCAATCCGCAACGCGGTGCGCCCCGAATACCCTGTGAAAGCCCGCCCCTTCCGGGACGGGACACCGCGACGGTTCTCGCCGTCGCCGCAGAGGGAGAACGACATGAAGCACACTCAGAAAACGTTCGCCGGAGCCCTGGGATTGATCGCGGTTGCCGCGCTGGGGCTCAGTGCCTGCTCAATGGACAGCGGAACCCCGGAATCATCGAGCTCATCCGCACCCGCGGCTTCCAGCTCGGACATGGCTACCGAAAGCAGCCCGGCCGCCGACAGCGGCATGGATCCGGCCGGAAGCCTGGTCGGCTCGGGATGTTCGGCCTATGCCGAAGCCGTTCCGAGCGGCGACGGTTCGGTCGCCGGAATGGCCAAGGACCCGGTCGCTGTCGCGGCATCCAACAACCCGTTGCTGAAGACCTTGACCAAAGCGGTCTCCGGAAAGCTGAACCCGGACGTCGACTTGGTCGACACCTTGAACGGCGCAGAATTCACGGTCTTCGCACCGGTTGACGAGGCCTTCGCGGCCATTCCGGAAAAAGACCTGAACGCGGTCGTCAAGGATTCGGACATGCTGACCAAGGTGCTCACCTATCACGTGGTTCCCGGGGAAATCCAGCCCGCAGACATTACAGGAACTCACACCACCGTTGAAGGCCAGGACCTGAAGGTGACCGGAAGCGGCGACAACCTGATGGTCAATGACGCCAAGGTTGTCTGCGGCGGAGTCCAGACCGCCAACGCGGTGGTCTACCTGGTCGACACCGTCCTGATGCCGCCGGCCGACAAGTAGCCGCGGCGCAAGCACCCTGTCCGACCAACCAAGGCACGGCGGCGTCCGGTTCCGGCGGAGGATCCGGACGCCGCCGTGCGCCGCGCGTCGCGGCAGGCACCGGCGAACGCCCTTGAAACTGAACGGTGGATGAGAACCATGGGAAAGATCCAGTCGTGCATGAGATTCTTGGGTCTATGACTTCGGAGATGAGCGACGCAGTTCCAGAGCGGGTGATGGTTTCACCCGAAGAACTCATGCGCCGTATTGCCGACGGCGACGAGCGCGCCTTCGAGCAGTTCTACGACTGCCTCGCTCCACGGGTCTTTGGACTGGTCCGGCGCCTGCTCAAGGACGAGGCGCAAAGCGAGGAAGTGCTGCAGGAAATCTTCGTGGAGGCCTGGCAGCAGGCCAAGCGGTTCGACCGGGCCCGCGGCAGCGCCGCGGCCTGGCTCCTGACCCTCGCGCACCGCCGCACGGTGGACCGCATCCGCTCCAGCCAGGCGAGCCGGGACCGCGACCTGCGCATGGGGCTGCAGGACATCGGCACCGAGTACAACGACGTCGAAGAGAACGCCATCCTCCATGACGAGAGCCGGCGCATCGTCCAGGCGCTGAAGCGCCTGAGCGAGACCCAGCGTGCCGCCATCGAGCTGGCCTACTTCGGCGGCTACACGCACCACGAGGTGGCCGACCTCCTGAGAATCCCGGTGGGCACCGCCAAGACGCGCATCCGCGATGGCATGATTAAGCTTCGAGACCTGATGGGGGTGGCGTAGTGGAACGGAACGAGAACGAGCTGACCGGCAGCTACGCCCTGCATGCGCTGGGCGAGGAGGAACGCGCCAGGCTGCTGGCACTGGCCGCAGGCTCCCCCGAGCTGAAGGCCGACATGGATTCCATGGATGAGACCGCCGCCATGCTGGCGCTGGGCAGCGCACCGGTGCCGCCGCCGGCCGGGGTGAAATCCCGTCTCATGGAAGAGATCGCCCGGCGGCCGCAGCTGCCCGCCGACGGTCCCGCGGGTCAAGACCCGCAGGCCGGGCCGGCACCCGCCGCGGACCCCGTCCCCGGGCGGCCAACCCGGCCAGCCCGCCGCGGTGCAGCGAAGTTCTTCGCGCTGGCCGCCGCCATCCTGCTGCTGGGCTCGGCAGGGCTGGGAACCGTGGTTTACCTGCAGCAGGCGGAACAGCGCGAGCTGCAGGCGCAGCTCACCGATCTCGGCGCACGCCAGAGCGAGCTCACCGCGCTGCTGGGAGCGCCGGACGTGAAAACCAAAACCCAGGCCATGGCCGACGGGGCGAGCGTGACCCTGTCCTACTCGGTGGAGCGCGGCCTGATGGCCGTCACCACCGCCGGGATGCCCGAGCTGCCCCGGGACATGGGCTACGAGCTCTGGCTGATCTCCGCGGACGGCGCCCAGCCGGCCGGCATGCTTCCGGGAGCCGACGCCGACGGCTTGAAGCTGGTCTCCGGGGCCATGGACGGGATCTCGCATTTCGGCATCACCGTTGAACCGGCTGCGGGTTCGCCCGCGCCGACTACCGAACCGCTGATGGTCCAGGAACTCTGAGCCCGTCCGGGCCAATCCGCCGCCAGCACGGCTCCGAACCACCTGCTCAAGGACCAGCCGCCCCGGAACCACGGGACGGCGGCCAATTTCACCGGAGGTGACATGCCGTGAAGGAAACAACGACGCGCAGCCTGGGAGCGCGCGGAGCGTATGCGCTCGCGGGACTGTGCTCGGCCGGGGTGCTGTTCGGCGTCGCCCAGCTGGCGTCGGCCTTTTTCGCGGCTTCTTCCGCGCCCATGGTGGCGTTGGGATCCGCGGTTATCGATTTCACCCCTCCGTGGCTGAAGGACCTGGCGATTTCGCTGTTCGGCACCAACGACAAGCTGGCCCTGTTCGTTTCGATGGGAGCCGTGGCTATCGTGCTTGCCGCGCTGATCGGCATGCTGGGCCGGCGCAGCACCGCTGCCGCGTCGACGGCGGTGCTGGTGCTGGCTGGAATCCTGGGCGCCGCAGTGATCTCGCGTTCCGCCACCGGCCCGCTGGACCTGGTTCCGACGGTCCTGGGCACCGTGGCGGCGCTGTTCACCTTGCGGTGGCTGTGTTCGCTGGCTGCACGGCTGGATCCGGCGCACTGCGATGATCCCTCCGACGGGGTGGCCCGGCGCAATTTCATGTTCGGCGCCGCCGGGTCCGTGGTGCTCGCGGCGGGTGCGGTCTTCCTGTCCAGGTCGCTGTCCGCGACCCGCAATGCCGCCGATCTGGCGCGCAAGGCCCTGCGGCTTCCGGCCGCCCGGACCCCGGCCCCGGCGGTGCCCCCGGGCGCCCAGCTGCAGCTCGCCGGGATGCCCCGGTTCATCACCCCGAACCAGGATTTCTACCGCATCGACACCGCGCTGACGGTGCCCGGCGTCGACCCGGCGCAGTGGTCGCTGCGCGTCCATGGGCTGGTGGAACACGAGTTCACGATGAGCTTCCAGGAGCTGCTCGACCAGGAACTGGTGGAGCACTACCTGACGCTGACCTGTGTTTCGAACCCTGTGGGCGGGGACCTGGTGGGCAATGCGAAGTGGCTGGGATATCCGCTGCGGGAGGTGCTGGCCCGCGCCAAGCCGACCGCGGGGGCGGACATGGTGCTGTCCACCTCGATTGACGGGTTCAGCGCCTCCACTCCGCTGGAAGCGCTGACCGATGGGCGCATGGCGCTGCTGGCCGTGGGCATGAACGGGGAGCCGCTGCCCATGGAGCACGGTTTTCCGGTGCGCATGGTGGTCCCCGGGCTCTACGGATACGTGTCGGCCACCAAGTGGGTGGTGGACCTGGAGGTGACCCGCTTTGCGGACAAGGCCGCCTACTGGACCACCCGCGGCTGGTCCGAGCGCGGCCCGGTGAAGATGTCCTCCCGGGTGGATACCCCGCAGTCCTTTGCCACGGTGCCCGCCGGCCGGGTGGATATCGGCGGCAGCGCCTGGGCGCAGACCCGAGGCATTTCCCGGGTCCAGGTCAGCATCGACGGCGGGCAGTGGCGCGATGCCGAGCTGGCCGACGCAGCCGGGCTCGATACCTGGCGCCAGTGGAGCTACCGCTGGGAGCAAGCGGCGCCCGGCCTGCATGCGGTGGCAGTGCGCGCCTATGACCTCAGCGGAAAGCTGCAGACCGAGGAGCGTGCCGACCCGGTGCCCGACGGCTCCTCTGGCTGGCACCGGGTGCAGTTCACCGTGGAATGATCCGCGACGCCGCGCCCGGCGGCGCTCCCCTGCTCCGGACAAGCGAAATCCCCGGCGCCCGCACGATGTTCATCGTGCGGGCGCCGGGGATTTCCCAGCTTGGCGCTCCGGCCAGCGGATCTGGAAGCGCAGGCAGGCCTAGGCCTGTTCTGCGTCCTGGTCCTCGTCCTTCTTGTACGGGTCCTCGTCGCCGGCAAAGTGCTTGCCTTCGCGCAGGGCCGCGACCTCGGCGTCCTTCTCGCGGGCCTTGGCCAGCAGTTCCTCAAGGTGCGAAGCACCCTCGGGGATCTCGTCGGCCACGAAGGTCAGCGTCGGGGTCAGCCGGATGGTCAGGTTGCGTCCCAGCTCCTTGCGCAGGGCTCCCCCGCGCTTTTCGAGCATGGCGGCGACGTCGGTCTTCAACTCGTCGTCGCCGAACACGGTGTAGTACACGGTGGCGTGCTGCAGGTCGTTGGTGACGCGGGCATCGGTCACCGTCACGTTGTCGATGCGCTCGTCCTTGATGACGGTGCGCAGGGACTGGGCCATGAGGACCTGCACGCGCTTGGCAAGACGTGCGGCACGGGCTGAATCAGCCATGGTTTTCTCCTTATGGTTCAAAATTCGTGGGCGCCTGGCCGCTTGGCAGCGGTCAAGCGCCCACGAATCGGTAAGTCACGAAGCTACCAGCGGGATGCTGCTAGACGCGTGGCTTCTCGCGCATCTCGAAGGTCTCGATGATGTCGCCTTCCTTGATGTCGTTGAACGACCCCAGGCCGATACCGCATTCGAAGCCCTCGCGGACCTCGGTGACATCGTCCTTCTCGCGGCGCAGCGAGTCGATCGACAGGTTGTCGGCGACCACGTTGCCGTCGCGCACCAGGCGGGCCTTGGTGTTGCGCTTGATGGTGCCCGAGCGGATGATCGAGCCGGCGATGTTGCCGAACTTCGAGGAGCGGAAGACCATGCGGATCTCGGCGGTGCCGAGCGCAACTTCTTCGAACTCCGGCTTGAGCATGCCCTTGAGCGCGGCCTCGATGTCATCGATGGCGCCGTAGATGACCGAGTAGAAGCGCATGTCGACGCCTTCCTTGTCGGCCATTTCGGCAACGCGCTCGGCAGGACGCACGTTGAAGCCAATGATGATCGCGTTGTCCACGGTCGCCAGGTTGACGTCGTTCTGGGTGATCGCACCGACGCCGCGGTGGATGACGCGCAGCTGCACGTCCTCTCCCACGTCGATCTTCATCAGCGAGTCTTCCAGTGCTTCAACAGCACCGGAGGCGTCGCCCTTGAGGATCAGGTTCAGGGTGTCGATCTTGCCGTCGGCCACGGCCTTGTCGAAGTCCTCCAGCGTGATGCGCTTGCGGCGCTTGGCCAGCATGGCGTTGCGCTCGGCGGTTTCACGCTTGTCGGCGATCTGGCGGGCGGTGCGCTCGTCGTCGGTGACCAGGAAGCTGTCGCCTGCACGCGGCACCGAGGACAGGCCGAGGACCTGTACCGGACGCGATGGCAGGGCGATGTCCAGGTTTTCGCCGTTCTCGTTGAACATGGCGCGAACACGGCCGTGGGCGGTGCCCACCACCATGGTGTCGCCGACCGCGAGGGTACCGGACTGCACCAGGACGGTGACCACGGAACCGCGGCCCTTGTCCAGGTTGGCTTCAATGGCCACGCCGCGGGCGGACTTGTCCGGGTTGGCCTGGAGCTCCATGACGTCGGAGGTCAGCAGCACGGCGTCGAGCAGTTCCTCGATGCCCAGCTTCTGCAGGGCGGAGACCTTCACGAACATGGTGTCGCCACCGTATTCCTCGGGCACCAGACCGTACTCGGTGAGCTGGCCCATGACCTTGTCGGGGTTGGCTTCCGGCTTGTCGATCTTGTTCACTGCGACAATGATCGGCACGCCTGCGGCCTGTGCGTGGTTCAGCGCCTCAATGGTCTGCGGCATGACGCCGTCGTCCGCTGCGACAACCAGCACGGCCACGTCGGTGACCTCGGCGCCACGGGCACGCATGGCGGTGAACGCCTCGTGGCCCGGGGTATCGATGAAGGTCATGGAGCGGTCGCGGCCCTCATGCTCATGGGTGATCTGGTAGGCACCGATGTGCTGGGTGATGCCGCCGTGCTCGCCCTCGATAACGTTGGACTTGCGGATGGCATCCAGCAGTCGGGTCTTACCGTGGTCGACGTGGCCCATGATGGTGATGACCGGGGCGCGCTCCTCGAGCTCGTCCTCGCCCTCAGCCTCAAGCTCGGCATCCAGGTCCAGGCCGAAGCCTTCGAGCAGTTCGCGGTCCTCGTCCTCAGGGGAGACGACCGAAACCTTGTAGCCCAGTTCCTGGCCCAGCACCTCGAAGGTGGCCTCGTCCAGCGACTGGGTGGCGGTAGCCATTTCACCGAGGTGGAACAGTACGGTCACCAGTGCTGCCGGGTTTGCGCCGATCTTGTCTGCGAAGTCGGTGATCGATGCGCCGCGGCGCAGACGGATCTCGGTGTCGCCGGTGCCGCGCGGAACATTCACGCCGCCCAACGACGGAGCGCTCATCTGCTCCAATTCCTGGCGCTTGGCACGCTTCGACTTGCGCTGCTTGCCGCGACCGGCGCCTCCCTTGCCGAAGGCACCGCCCACGCCGCCACGGCCGCGTGGTGCACCTGGGCGGAAACCGCCACCGGTACCGCCGCCGCCACCGGTGCCGCCGCCTGGACGACCACGGCCGCCGGCGCCTGCACCCGGACGACCGCCGCCGGCAGGAGCCGGACGATCGGTGCGGTTAGGCATCATGCGCGGGGTGGCAGTGGTGCCGCCCGGACGCGGTGCACCTGCGCCTGCTGGACGCGGGCCGCCTGCACCGGCTGGACGTGGACCGCCCTGGCCGGCTGGACGCGGGCCGCCTGCACCGGCTGGACGTGGACCGCCTGCACCGGCTGGGCGCGGGCCGCGCTGGCCGTCGCGTGGTGGGCGCGGGCCGCCCTGAGCTGCACCGGCGCCGCCTGGGCGCGGGCCGCGCTGGCCGTCGCGTGGTGGACGCGGACCAGCGGAACCGCCTTCGGTCCGCATGCCCTGCTGCGAGCTGAATGGGTTGTTGCCCGGGCGTGGGCCGCCTGGGCGTGGAGCACCCGGACGAGGAGCACGCGATCCGTCGCGGCCTCCGCCGCGGCGTTCGGTGGAGTCACCGGCGCGCATTCCCTGCTGGGAGCTGAACGGGTTGTTGCCAGGACGCGGGGTACCCGGCTTCGGAGCCGGACGTGCGCCTGGCTTCGGTGCACCTGGAACAGGTGCTCCCGGGGTGGCCTGGGCCTTCGGAGTCGCCGGAGCCGCTGGTGCGGCTGGGGCTGCCGGTGCCGCGGGGGCAGCCGGAGCGGCCTTCGGCGCGGCGGCGGCAGGATTTGCTGCCGGGCGCGGGCTCGGGGCGGCAGCCGGCTTGGTGCCAGCTGGCTTCGGAGCAGCCGGGCGGCCTGCGCCCGGGGTTGCTGCCGGACGAGCGGCAGCAGGCTTGGCTGCGCCGCCGCCGTTGGCACCCGGGAATGCGTCGCGCAGCTTGCGGGCGACCGGAGGCTCAACGGTTGAGGACGCAGAGCGAACGAACTCGCCCATGTCCTGCAGTTTGGTTAGTGCTTCTTTCGAAGTAATTCCGAGCTCTTTAGCGAGCTCGTGAACGCGGGGTTTAGCCACATCTCTCCTGTTTTGATGTGATCTGCATAAACCCCGAGTCCGTTGGGACTTAGGTGTTCTGGCAGATCAGCTGTGTAATTCGTGAAATTCTTCCGCCGCACGGTGGATCACGCAGAACTGATTGTTCATCGGTGTGCGCTCAACATTGCGGACTCATCGGGTTGCCATCAGATTTCTGACCCGCTTTCATCATGTTTGCCAGATGGCCGGCCTGAGACCGGTCGATCTTCGTATGCGGTGAATTGCTCGAGCACCGTATCGGCGTTGACCGCGGACTTGAAAGCCCTGGAGAACGCCCGACGCTGAACTGCCTGCCGCACACACTTTTCAATCCCGTGGGTCCAGGCGCCCCGCCCCGAGGCGGAAGCGCCCACATCAAGAAGCACCGCGGGAAGCGGTGCCTGCTCGGTGAGAACCCAACGAATCAGATCATTTCTGGAGGTTGAGGTCCGACAGCCAATGCACGTGCGTTGCTGATGCAGCTTCATGCGAGCGCCGTCGCCACCTTCCTGTTGAAATGAACCAACTACCAGTCTAGCGCGTTTGCGCCCCGGTGTGCGCGTGAGTTTGGTATCACACGCACCCCGGCGCAACTGCTGCAGACCGTGAACCATGTCCCGACTGTTCTAGAGCTGGGGCTCCTTGCCGCCCGAAGCAGCCAGGATATCGATGCGCCAGCCGGTGAGCTTGGCGGCCAGGCGGGCGTTCTGCCCTTCCTTGCCGATGGCCAGCGAGAGCTGGGAATCCGGAACCACTACGCGGGCGCGGCGTTCGGCTTCATCCAGGATCTCCACGGAGACGACCTTCGACGGCGAGAGGGCGGCGGCGATGAACTTGGCCGGGTCCTCGTTGTAGTCGACGATGTCGATCTTCTCGTCGCTCAGCTCATTCATCACGGCGCGCACGCGAGTGCCCATTTCACCGATGCAAGCGCCCTTGGCGTTGACGCCAGGCTTGGTGGCACGCACGGCGATCTTGGTGCGGTGGCCGGCTTCGCGGGCCAGCGCTTCGACCACGACGGTGCCGTCGGCGATCTCCGGAACTTCCATTTCGAACAGCAGGCGAACCAGGTTCGGGTGCGAGCGAGAAAGCGTCACGGCCGGGCCCTTGTTGCCGCGCTCGGCGGAGACCACGTAGGCGCGCAGGCGGTTGCCGTGCTGGTACTTCTCCCCCGGCACCTGCTCCACAGGAGGCAGCAGCGCTTCGACGGCGCCGATGTTGACCTGCACCATGTGCGAGGAGTAGCCCTGCTGGATGACGCCGGAAATCAAGGTGCCTACGCGGGCGGCGTACTCGCCGACGACCTGGGCGTCCTCTGCTTCACGCAGGCGCTGCATGATGACCTGGCGTGCAGTCGAAGCGGCAATACGGCCAAAACCGTGCGGGGTGTCGTCGAATTCTCCCAGCACCACGCCGGCTGCGTCACGGTCCTCAACGAGGATCGAGACGTGGCCGTTGCTGCGTTCGATGTGGGCACGGGCGCCGGGCATCGCGCCTTCGGTCTTGTTGTAGGCAAGCAGCAGCGCGGACTCGATGGTCGGGATCAGGACTTCCATCGGAATGTCGCGGTCTTTTTCCAGAATGCGTAGTGCGTCGAGATCAATATCCACGCCTAGCCCTCCCAATCTTCAGTGTCAATGGTGTCAAACAGCTCGTCGTCGATGTTCAGCTCCGGATCAACGACGGCCTTGCGGATGTTTTCAAAGGAGTAGCTGACCGGATCAAGGATCTTGGTCTTCATGCCCTTTTTGGCAGGCTCGCGGTGCTCGGCAATAACGACCTCGTCGTCGGAAACCTCGTTGATACGTCCGCGAAGCTTGGTGCCGTCGGCCAGCGTGAGCTTGACCATGCGGTTCAGTGCACGCACCCAGTGGCGCGGCGCGGTCAGCGGGCGAGACAGGCCCGGCGAGCTGACTTCAAGTTCATAGGGGGAGGCCGAGGCATAGACGACGTCTTTGTCCAGGGCGTTGGAAATGGTGGTGGTGACTTCACCGAGCGCATCGAGATTCACCGACTCGCGGCCGTCGGCCTCGTCGACGATGATCTGGATAATCATCTGTTTGCCCGACGGGCGAAGAGAGACTTCTTCCAGAATTAATCCGTGGGATTCTACTTCCGGTTTCAACACAGCACTCAGACGCTGCGCTTCCTGTTCGGTATCGGCCGGCATACCGGTCATGGATATCCTCCCACGCTATTCGATGTTGTCCGTTAAGCCTATCTCCCCGAACCCCGCTTGAGAACTCGTTCACCGTCTCAGGTGAAGGAACTCACGCCAGACGTTTGCACCACGCCGCGGCACAAGGGCCAAAGGCCTCGCTGCTGGCCCGACTTCATGGGATGATCATTTCGCTATGACTGATCCATCCCCTCGCCCCGCAGAACCGCATCAGCCGCCGGCCAAGCGAGCCCCCGGCTGGATCGCACCGGTGCTGCTCGCATCGATTGCCGGAGCCGCTACCTGGGGAATCGGGGTCACGGTGTTCCACGGCGCGTTGGTCGACCGAGGCCTCCCGGAGGCGGTCAGCGCAGCTTCGACCGACCAGCAGGCACAGTGGCAGTACGGTGCTCAGCTGGCGGACTTGGGGAGCCAGGCCACAGCACTGGCCGAGCTGGCAGAAAACGCGAAGGTCGCCGCCGCCCTGGCCGATCTGGGCGCTTCGCTCTCGCAGGGTGCGGCTCTGGCAGGGGAACTGCGTTTCGACGACCAGCCCCCGGCCGCCCAGCCGGGGAGCTACTCCCCCGAAAAGCTGGAAGCCTTGGCGTCATCGGTCGCGGCCCTGAGCTCCAGCATTCCCGATTTCTCCGAACCCGATCTCCAGCGCGGCGAGACCTTGGCACGAATTGCATTTCAAATCAATTTCGACGCCCGCGACGCCATGAAGCTGGTGGACAAGGAGCTGGCGGCGAAGTTGCCCCAGGCAATCACCGACGCCGACTCACCGGAGGCTGCGCAAACAGTAGCCTGCCTGGCTGACCACAGTTTGATAGGTGGCCCCTCCTCACCCTCCGACCCGGAGCTTGTTGAACCCGTCGTGCTGGCCCGCGCCCTTGATCGCGGATATGCCTTGGACTACACCCTGCAGCTCAAGGCGGCTAGGGGAAGCAGCACGGCGGCGCAGGCGGCAGAGAGCGAGCGGGCGGCGCTCAATGCGCAGTTGCGTACCTTGCGTTCGGCCCTGCCCGCTGACTGCGCCGACCTCCGGCTGCCCGCATACGAACTCCCGAAGAGCGGGCTGAACCGACTGAAGGAAGTCGCTGCTTCCGCACAATCCGACTACTCGGATGCGCTCCTCACGGCGGCGGGGAATATCGCCGGCGACCAGCAATCGACGGTAGCCGGTGTTGCCAACGATGCGTTGAGCGCTCAACAGTCCAAGGCCGGGGCCGAGCGCATCCTGCGCTCGGGAGCCAAGTAGCCTGCCCGCCCGAGGCCATTCACCACACGGCCGCTCTGGCAGTACCGAATTCTCAAATCATTTCTGATTTTCTTGCCACCTCAGCAGAAAACAAAAATTGTTTTCTATCGGGACATCGGTGACAGTTCTGTATCAGGACATCGGTGACACTTCCACGATTAAAG
>NZ_BMPH01000011.1 GCF_014647495.1 Glutamicibacter protophormiae | reverse complement strand
GCTGACCTGTACTAATAGGCCGATGACTTACAACACACTATAAGATTGTGTGTCGACAAAATTCATTTTTTGCTGTTCGCGTTCACTATGCGGTTACGAGACAACAACCTCGAAACCAAAAGATTTTTTTGCAGGACGTTAGTGCCGGATCACCTGTGGTTTGTGTGCTTCGTGATTGTTACGGCGGTCATAGCGTGGGGGAAACGCCCGGTCCCATACCGAACCCGGAAGCTAAGGCCCATTGCGCCGATGGTACTGCACTCGTGAGGGTGTGGGAGAGTAGGTCACCGCCGGACTTAACTTGAAGATGTGTGGCCCTGGACTTGGTCCGGGGCCGCACGTGGTTAACGGGGAGGCCCTGGCACAGTGTGTCGGGGCCTTCCCTGTTTAAAAGGCTGCCTGGTGGCGGCGGCGTGCTTTCTCGGCAGGATTGCCTGCTGGCCGGCATCGTGGCCGGGCGTGAGGGTGCGGGGGAGCTGCCCCGGCGGCGTTTCGCTGTTGGCTGCCGCAGGGGACAACGAGGGCAAAAACAGGGTTATGGTCTCGCAATTCCAATTGCTGCATTCGTTCTCACCCGCAACGCGATGAACCGTTCTCGGTGCCATTTGTGGAAGACGAGCACCCTGATTCATTCTTCAATGCCCCCATACCCTGGCATGGTCGATCCAGGCGAGGCGCGAAGCCGCCTGTACCCGTTCAGATTGTGCTCAGACCCAATCCGGAACTAGGAAGGTGGCCTGGGCTAGCCGACGCAGTGTAAGGGCCTGAGGCAGGCATCTGAAGCTTGCTGGGAATTCTTGGCCATGAAAGTTTGTATGGCGAAGGCCACACGGCCGAGGGAGTCCCCTGATTGGCGTGGAGGCCGTTGATCCTGCTATAGTTATGGAGTTGTCGCAATCGCGGATGACACCGTAGTTTTCCCACAGCCAAGCTGTGCGGGTTAGAGTTACGGCGATCATAGCGTGGGGGAAACGCCCGGTCCCATACCGAACCCGGAAGCTAAGACCCACTGCGCCGATGGTACTGCACTCGGGAGGGTGTGGGAGAGTAGGTCATCGCCGGGCACAATGTGCCGAAGGCCCCGAGTTATCTCGGGGCCTTCGATGTTTAACAAAGCGTAGACGGCCTTGATGGGGCTTCAAGAGCCAGAGATGTCGCCAAAGACCAAGGGCTCGGATCCGTGCGGATCCGAGCCCTTGGTCGTACATCAATGTTTCTTTGGACTAGCCAAGTCGCAGACCTGTTGCTGTATCAAACAGGTGAACGTGCTGCAGCTTCGGAGCAATGTTCAGCCGCTGGCCGCGGGCCGGCGGGGTGCGGCCATCGACGCGGACAACGATGGTCTGCGGCTTGCCTGCCAGTTCGGCAGTGGCGTAGACATAGGCATCGGCGCCAAGCTCTTCGACAACGTCGATGGTGATCTCCAGACCCTCGCCTTCGCCAACGAACTCGATGTCCTCAGGACGGATGCCCAGCGTCGTGCCGCCAACGGCGCCTGAAGCGCTCAAGACGATGTTGCCGAGCTCTATCTGGCCATTGGTTGCTTCCAGCTGCACAAGGTTCATGGCTGGCGATCCGATGAAGCCCGCGACGAAGACGTTGCGCGGACGGTCGTACAGTTCGCGAGGGGTGCCGACCTGCTGCAATTCGCCATCCTTGAGCACTGCGACGCGGTCGCCCATGGTCAGCGCCTCGACCTGGTCGTGGGTCACGTACACGGTGGTGACGCCCAGACGACGGGTCAATGATGCGATCTGGGTGCGGGTCTGGACACGCAGCTTTGCATCGAGGTTCGACAGCGGCTCATCCATGAGGAAGACCTGGGGCGAGCGCACAATGGCACGGCCCATGGCCACACGCTGGCGCTGGCCGCCAGACAGAGCCTTCGGCTTGCGGTCCAAGTACTGCTCAAGGTCGAGAAGCTGCGCGGCTTCCTTCACGCGTCGGGCACGTTCGACCTTGTCGACGCCGGCGATCTTCAGGGCGAAACCCATATTCTCGGCGACAGTCATGTGCGGGTACAGTGCGTAGTTCTGGAAGACCATGGCGATGTCGCGGTCCTTGGGCGGAACGTTGGTCACGTCCTTGTCGCCGATGAGGATACGGCCGGAGTTTACTTCCTCCAGGCCTGCAAGCATGCGCAGGGTGGTTGATTTGCCGCAACCCGAGGGGCCGACCAAAACCAGGAATTCGCCATCGGCGATTTCCAGGTCGATTCCGTCGACGGATGGCACAAGAGCGCCCGGGTAAATACGGGTGGCCTTTTCAAAGGTCACAGTTGCCATAACGACAATCCTTTCACGGGCAGGTACGTGCCCGACGATCCGAAGTGAAAGTGAATTGGGACACTGCTAGTCTCGCATGGAAATCAGACTTTTCAAAAGGTCCGGAACCTCGAACGGCGAATTGATACGCTGCGTCGCCGCGGTGGGTCCGCTGCCAACCTTGACCCCAAGGTCGTTTTCGGTCAACACCTTGAACCCGTTTTCGTCGGTGACATCATCGCCGACGAAGAGCACCGACTGGACATTCAAGGTGCGGCGCAGCCAGGCCAGCGCTTCGCCCTTGTGGACGTTAAGCACCGAGGCCTCAAGCACTGCCTTGCCCGACATCAACTTGACGCCTTTCAGCTCCTGCAAGGACTCCAGCGCTTCGGACATGGCCGTCTGCGCCGATTCCGGGCTGGCTTGGCGAACATGCAGGACAGTAGCCGAGGGCTTGAATTCCAGATTCACGTTCTCGTGCCTGTCGGCGATGGCCTGCAGACGGTCGGTCAGTATGCCGAGCAGCTGCGTCTGCTCTAGGCTGAGCGAGGCATCCGACCACCCGCCAGCGAACTGTTCGGGAACCAGCCGTTCAGCGCCGTGGGAACCGATACGGATGGCCGGCAGCGGCTCCGGATAGACCTCCGAAAGGGACTGCAGGTTGCGCCCAGAAATTACTGCGGTGAAAACGCCTGCCAGCTGTCCCAGCTGCTCCACCAATTCGGCGGATTCGGGCAACGGCCTGGCATCCTGCGGCCGGTCGACCAGCGGGGAGAGCGTTCCATCGAAATCGAGTGCAACCAGCACCCGGGGATGGCCGGCGAAATCCTGCAGCGCAGCGGACAATTGCTGTGAAAGAGGTGACACGTTCTGGGGGCATCCTTCGGGGGCGGTGGTTTCGCAAGTCTGCGGCGAGCTAGGCGCGGGCAACATTCTCCTTGGCCGGGGCGGACTTCGAGTTGATTTCCGCCAGCTCTGACAGGAACCGATCCGACCAGCCGGCCACGTCGAATTCCTTCAGATGGTGGTTCATGCGCTTCATGCGCTTTGCCTGTTCGGTTTCATCCATATTGACCGCTTCCATGATCTTGACCTTCATCCCGTCGATGTCATGGGGATTGACCAGTACGGATTGGGTCAGCTGGTCGGCGGCGCCGGTGAACTCGGAGAGCACCAGCACGCCTCGGCCGTCCTGATGGGCCGCCACGTATTCCTTGGCGACCAGATTCATGCCATCGCGCAAAGCCGTGACCAGCAGCACGTCGGCCGCCAGGTACAGGGAGATCATCTCGCGCAGGGGATAGGAATGGTGCAGGTAACGCAGCGTGGTGTGGCTGAGGGTGTCGTGCTGGCCGGTGATTTGCCCGACCATGAGTTCAACTTGGTCGCGTAGTTCGATGTACGTTCCGACATTTTCACGGCTTGGACTGGCCACCTGGATCAGGCACACTTCACCAGCCTGGAGCTGTTCGTCGGCCAGCAGCTCGCCGTAGGCCTTGAGCCGGTGCCGGATGCCCTTGGTGTAGTCCAGACGGTCCACGCCGAGCATGATGGTCTTCGGGTTGCCCAGTTCATGGCGGATCTGGGCGGCTCGGGCAATGATCTGCGGGTCCCGGGACAGCCTCTGGATCTGTTCGTAGTCGATGGAGATCGGGTGGGCATCTGCACGGCAGATATTCTGCAGGTCGTTCTCCAGGGAAGGGGTCGCCTCTCGGCCCTTGGTCTGGTAATCCGTGAATCGGCGCAGACAGCGCAGGAAATTGGAGGCATCGGTTTCACGTTGGAAGCCCACGAGGTCGGCGCCGGCAAGCCCCTGGAGGATCTGCTTGCGCCAAGGCAGCTGCGAGAACAGGCTCGCTGCAGGGAAAGGGATGTGCAGGAAGAAGCCGATCTTCAGGTCGGGTCTTGCCAGTCGCAGCAGACGCGGCACCAGCTGGAGCTGGTAATCATGTACCCACACCGTGGCATTGGGTGCCGCGATACGCAGAACTGCATCCGCGAAGCGCTGGTTGATCTTCTTGTAGCGGTCCCACCAGGTGCGGTGATACGACGGCGGGACGATGACGTCATGGTAGAGCGGCCAGAGAGTGGAGTTCGAGAAACCCTCGTAGTAAAGCTCCAGGTCGTCTTCGCTCAACGGCACCGGCACTAGGTGGATACCGTCCTTGTCGAAGCTGTCCAATTCTTCGTCGACTCCGCCGTGCCAGCCGACCCAAGCGCCCTCGGAAGCAGCCATGACCGGTTCCAGCGCGGTAACCAAACCGCCGGGCGAACGCCGGAATCCTTGGGTGCCGTCCGGATTAGTGACTCTGTCAACGGGCAGTCGGTTGGCGACCACCACAAAATCGGATGCGGTGCTGGCGCGATCCCCCTGCGTCGAGCTACTCACGATAAACCTCCTGGCCTAATCCTCAACCTGCAAACCAGTGGTTTTCGAAACCCGGGTCCTGAGCAAGTCTCTACCCTGCAAGTTTATTGCTGTATGCCCTGAGCCTAATGAAATATCGGGTGCAACGGAATTATCCCCAGCATTTACATCAATAGTGACGTAAACAACGTGGCGGGGGTGGTCATGCAGCGTAACTCCGGCAGAGCCAGTATTTCGGCCTGACCAAGCCGGACTCATCCCGCTGCTAAAAGGCGCGCTTTGCCAACTGTTTGTGGAGCATATGTGCTGCCTGTGAACGTGTGTGATTATCCACGAACGAGGCAAATCGAGCGCCGACATTGGCTAAGCTTGACTGCAGATGACAGTTTTCCGCTGAGCAAGGAACCATTGAATTTATGTCTACGAATAATCCGCGGCCTTCGAAGGCTGAGCGCACGGCAAGTGCCCGCGAGAAGGCTTCGCAGATGCGCGCCGCACAGGAGTCGGCTGCCAAGCGCAAGTCGCTGTTCGTCAAGCTTGGCGTGCTCGGTGCAGTGATCCTCGTGATCGCCCTGGTCGTCACCCTGATCGTGCAGAACAACAATGCCAAGGTTGCAGATTCCGGAGCTGTTCCTGCCGGCGGCAACGCCGCCGGCGGCATCGTGGTCACCTCGCCGACTACGCTGGGAGAGCGGACCGTCGAGAACATCGACGTGACGGCCCTTGAAGTTCCTGCACAGCTGCCCGCCACCCCAGAACCCCGCGATCTGACCGTGGGCAAGAAGGGCGAGCCGGTCAACATCACCATGTACGCCGACGTGAACTGCGTGCACTGCGCGGACTTTGAAGCCACCTATGGGCCCCAGCTCAATGAGTGGCTGGCGGCAGGGGATGTCAGCATCGAGTACCGTACCGTGGGCTACCTGGACGGCGGCTCGCCGACCAACTTCTCCTCACGCGGGGCCAACGCGCTGGCCTGTGTCGCCAACGACAACCCGGCAGCCTACATGCCGTTCGTGACCGCGATCTGGGGCCACTACGAGCAGGGCGAAATGAAGAACGCCCAGCTGTCCGAGATGGCGATTGCCGCCGGCGCCAGCAAGAAGGTCACCGAATGCATCGACGAGGGCACTTTCCGCCCGTTCGTCCAGTACACGACCGACGTGGCCAAATATGACGGCGTGAGCGGAACCCCGACCCTGGTGGTCCAGGGCAAGGTCCTGGATCTGGCCAAGGACGATTTCCCGACCGTGGTGAACGCTGCCATCGAGGCGAACAAGAAGTAAATCCGCCCGGGTAAGCGGAGAGCAGGTGCGGATCGGGTAGAATTCCATATTGATCTCGCACCACGACCGGAGGGGAGAAAGCCAGCGACGGCTTTCCCCCTTCCGGCATTTAAAGCGGTGACGCGCTCAATTCGCACAGTGGCCGGGTTCTCCGATATTCTTATGCGGTACGCCCCCTTAGCTCAGCTGGCCAGAGCGTCTGTCTTGTAAACTGAAGGTCACCGGTTCGAATCCGGTAGGGGGCTCGAATAAATCCTCGGAGCGCTGCATAAGTGCAGAATTCCGGGGATTTTTTGCTGACTGCGGCTTTCCTGGGCACCCTGCGCCGGACCGAACACGGCAAACGTGCCTAACCACTCGCTGGAAGTTGGATGAAATCGTCCGTGGACCGGGCCCCGCTCGCTAAAATTGGGGCAACGGTATTTTCCGGCGCGCGGAACTGCGCGACCGGACACCACAATTTCAAGGAGACCAATCATGGCCGGTGGCCTAGTAGCCCTGCTGGATGACGTTGCCGCGCTGGTCAAGGTCACGGCCGCGTCGCTGGACGACATTGCCCTGGGTGCGGCCAAGGCCAGCACCAAGGCCATGGGTGTGGTGATTGACGATGCCGCGGTCACCCCGCAGTACGTCGCCGGAATTTCTCCCAAGCGCGAGCTGCCGATCATCTGGAAGATCGCGGTCGGCTCGATCCGCAACAAGCTGTTGTTCATCCTGCCGGCCATCTTGCTGCTGTCCGCATTCCTGCCTTGGACGCTCACCCCGATCCTCATGGTCGGCGGCGCCTACCTGGTGTTCGAGGGCGCGGAAAAGATCCTCGAAGCCATAGGGCTGATCGGCCACCACGGCGTCGCCGAAGAAGGCAAGGCCCGCGACGAGAAGGTCATCATCGGCTCGGCAACGCGCACCGACTTCGTTCTCTCGGCCGAGATCATGGTGATCTCGCTCAATGAGGTGGCCCATGAGCCGTTCCTGACCCGGGCACTGATCCTGGTGGCCGTGGCGGTGCTGATGACCGTGCTGGTGTACGGCGCGGTGGGCCTGATCGTCAAGATGGACGATATCGGCCTGGTGCTGGCGCAGAAGCAGCGCCAGTTCTCGCAGAAACTCGGCCGAGGCCTGGTCAAGGGCATGCCAATCGTGATGTCGGTACTGGGCAAGGTCGGCGTTATCGCGATGCTCTGGGTCGGCGGGCACCTGTTGCTGACCGGCACGGACGAACTGGGGTGGCACGCACCCTACGGCTTCGTGCACCACGTCGAGGTGCTGGTCCACGACGCCACCGGTGCCGCCGGAGGCGTGCTGGGCTGGCTCGTGAATACCGCCTTCTCCTGCCTGGCCGGGTTGATCATCGGCTCGGTGCTGACGGCTGTCATCCTCGGGATCAAGAAGCTGCTGGGCAAGAACAAGCCGGTTGCCGCGCACTAGGAACGGCCCCCGCACGGTTGCGTAGAATAAGTGGATCGCCCCTGGAGGCCAAGCTCCCCGGCCCGGCCATTCTGTCCGGATGCCATGGAAAGATCGATGTGTGTTGAGTAGAGAAACGACCAAGCAGGACCCTGCAGGGCGCCACGCCCGCGGTGCGTACTTCACCCCGGAACCCGTAGCACGCTTCATGGCCCAGTGGGCGTTGGGCGAGCACGGGCACCGGGTGCTTGAGCCTTCCTGCGGCGAGGCGCAGTTCCTCGCCGCCGCGCACGACATCGTGGACGACGGCCGGGGCTCGGTGGAGCTGTTCGGCATCGAGCTGCACGAGCCTTCGGTGCAGGCGGCCCGTGCGGTGCTCGACCGGCAGGGCGCCGCCGCGCAGATCATCCACGCGAATTTCTTCCACGTCGCCGGGACCCATGACATGGACGCGGTCATCGGCAACCCGCCCTACGTGCGCTACCAGCTGCACCGCGGCGAGGACCGGCGGCTCTCCCGCGCCGCCGCCCGCGAGGCCGGCGTCGAACTCAACGAGCTGGCCAGCATCTGGGCCGCCTTCGTCGTGCACGCCACCAGCTTCCTGGCTCCGGGCGCACGCATGGCCCTGGTGCTGCCGGCCGAGCTGATGTTCGTGAACTATGCGGCACCGGTGCGCCGGATGCTGCTCGAACGCTTCGAGCGGGTGCACCTGGCGGTCTTCGAAGAACGCCTGTTCGCCGACGCGCAGGAGGAAGTGGTGCTGCTGCTGGCCGAAGGCTACGGCCAGGGCTCCAGCACCGCGCTGCGCCTGCACCAGTTCCGCAACGCCGCGGACCTCGACCGGCTGGGCGACGGCATCGAGCACACCCCGGCCAGCACCTCGGAACGCTGGACCGGATCGCTGGTCGGCCTCGAGGCGCAGGGCGTGTTGGACCAGGCGCTGGCCTCAGGCCGTTTCGCGCCGCTGCAGAGCTGGGGCGAGACCTCGCTGGGCGCGGTGACCGGCAACAACAAATGGTTCACGCTGTCCCCGGCCCAGGTGAGCGAGCTCGGCCTGGCCCCCGAGGACCTGGTGCGCATCTCGCCCCCGGGGTCCCGGCACCTGCGCGGCCTGGAGCTGGATACCGAGCAGTGGGAGCGGCTCGGTGACCACGGCAGCGCCACCTACCTCTTCCGGCCCGCCGCGCAGCCCTCTGCTGCCGGGCACCGGATGGTGCACGCCGGCCAGGTTCTCGCGGTGGACAGCGCCTACAAGTGCAGGGTGCGCAGCCCCTGGTGGCGGGTGCCGCTGCTGTCAGTGCCGGATTTGTTCATGACCTACATGAACGCCGACACCCCGCGGCTGACCGCCAACGAGGCCGCGGTGCACCACATCAACTCCATCCACGGCGTCTACCTGGGCGCCGACGTGCGCGAACTCGGGCGCGAGCTGCTGCCGCTGGCTTCGCTGAATACGCTGAGCATGCTCGGAGCGGAAATGGTGGGACGCTCCTACGGCGGCGGAATCCTCAAGCTCGAGCCGCGGGAAGCGGACCGGTTGCCGGTGCCCGCAGCGCCCGCCGTCGCAGCCCATGCCCCGGCGCTGCGCGCTGTCAAGGACCAGGTGCGCGAGCACCTGGCCCACGGCCGCAAGGCCGAAGCCACCGCGCTGGTCGACGGGATTGTCCTGGAACAGCTGCTGGGCCTGAACCCCGGGGCGATCGCCGCGGTGCACCAGGCCCGCGCCGACATGTTGGATCGCCGGAAGGCACGAAGTAAGACGGTGAAAAACTAGACGTGGCAAACCCTGCGATTGAAAAGACCCTCGCTTTTGCGGAGTTCGACACCACGCTGATGTCCGCCGCCAAGGACTCGCCCTGGATCCGCAACGGCGCGGTGACCGAGGACTTCAATCCCTCCTACGACGTGCTCGAACGCCTGCTGAGCATCCCTGTGCGCTCCAAAGCAGCCACCCGCTCCGGGCGCTTCGCCCAGGGCGTGGACACCTGGCTGGCCCACGAACTGCGCCGCGCAGGATTCGACGCCGACCTGGTCTGGCCGCGCACCGAGGCGCCGCGCGTGCTCTCCAAAGACATCCTGGAGCTGCTGCGCCGGCTGCCCGAACGCCTCTCCGAGGAAGTGCACGAGGCCATCATGGCGGGCAAGGCGGGAAGCACCGATGCGCGGATCCTTGGCCGGGCCTACATGAAGCAGACCGACGTGGTGATGACCCACTGGTCCACCGGGCCGGAACTGCTGCTGAGCACCAAGGCGATGACCTCGTCCTTCGGCAAGAACCTGTCCAACCGCTACGAGGAAGCCTACGGGGACGCCGCGAACCTGCGCGCCCGCTATCCGCTGGCCGCCGTCGGGTTCTTCTTCGTCCAGCGCGCCACGATCCTGGACAGCGAACCTGCGGCATTCCGGCGCACGGTGGACATGATCCGCAAGCTGCGCGATTTCGGCGACGGCTTCGGCTATAGCGCCACCGGGCTGCTGCTCGTGGACTGGGATGACGAGGCAGAGAACCCGCAGGTCAAGTGCGTGCACTCGCCGGTACCTTCGGATATCGCCGCGCCGCAGTTCCTCAACGCGATGGTGGACGAAGTCCTGAAGGTCACCCCGATCGACCTGCATGAGGCCGCCCGCGCTCGCCGAGCCGGAGAAGTGGTCCCGCTGCCCGGCCACGAAGCGGTGGACGAACAGCAGGACGCGCTCTTCTAGTACGCCGGATCGATGCTGGTGGTTCCCAGCCAGTCGTTCTCCGGCGCCTCCACGCCCAGCCCCGGGAACTGCGGGTCGGCATCTTCGGCTTCCGGGCCGATGTGCAGCGTGGGCACCAGCGAGGGAAGCTGTCTCAGCTCAGCGCCTAGTTCCATGGCCAGTGACGGCGCCGGCTGGGCCTGCACCGCCTGTTCCAGCGCGGACTGCAGCGATACCGGTGCGGGGGAGTCTGCGGCCGGCAGCTCAACCAGGGCGATATCCGGTGCGGCGGGCACGGACTGGGGCAGTCCGGCTGCCCAGTCGCGTGCGGCGTCGGTGGCCCGGTAGATGAACTTGGTCTGCCCGTCCTGCTCGAAGGTGCGCTCGCGCTCCCACAGCTCGGATCGTTCGTAGTACGCCCACGAGGCGGGGTTCGCCGAATCGATGATGGTGATCGGCGTGCCTCCGGCCTGCAGAGCGAATTCGAGGCGCAGCGCAGCGACATGCTGGCGGATGCCCATGCGACGGTAGTCCGGGCGCACCGCCATGGATCCGAGCTCGAGCGCGTCCATGGCGCTGGTCGGGGCGATGATCGAATCGTGCACCACCCCGGCGGCGACCAGGAGCGCGCCGTCGCGGACGGTCACGATTGCGCGGGCGCGGTCCATTTTCTGGTGCCAGCGGTCATCGACCAGGGTGTACAGGCCAGCCAATTCAGCACGTTGGGCCTCATTTGGAGACAGGCGTGACAAGGCAAAAGTCAGGTTTTCAAACACTGGGGTACGGTCCTAAAAAAGCTAAGAACGAACGAAAAAGTGGCTTTGCTTCCCGGAGAAAAATCCGTTCGGCGGTTTCGTTGGCCTTGAGGGGACCGTTGCCGGCGGCTTCCGGCAGCTTCCTTGTAGGGCCCAGTTTGAGCTCGATGAGCTAGAAAAATTATGCGGTCTGAAAGTGCACTTTGACAAGTTGAAACGACGGCTCTGAAGTGAACTCTAAATAAACGAATTGCCACCGTTTTTCAGGGCTTGTCACCGGTCGTTTTGAAGATTTTTTGGTTCCCGGACCGCATGGTGTTCCAGGCTGCCGAAGCGGCCCGGGACGGGGCCGTTTCGGCACGATTTGGAACGGAGGTCGGAATACGGCTAGGATTATCTAGGTGCTGAACCGGAAACGGACAGCGCAGATGGATCTTTAGCTCAGTTGGTTAGAGCGTTCGCCTCACACGCGAAAGGTCGCTGGTTCGAGTCCAGTAAGATCCACCAGCAAAAAGCCACCGCAGAAATGCGGTGGCTTTTTTCGTATCCGGGTGCCTGCTAGTTTTCCTGCCTTGCGCTGAGCAGCTCATGGATCCTCGGCTTGACCTCGGTTCCCAGCATCTCAATGCTCTTCATGAGGTGTTCATGGGGCAGTGATCCGGCGGAGTACTTGATGTCGATGCGGGACAGTCCGAGGGTGGTGACCGCCTTGGCCATCTTGCGCGCCACCGTCTCCGGGCTGCCGGCCATCATGGCGCCCTGCGGACCCATCGCCGCCTGCAGCTGGATTCGGCTGGCGGGACCCCAGCCGCGCTCGGCTCCCAGCCGGTTCATGCTGCGCTGGTAGTGCGGCCAGAGCAGTTCCAGGGCTTCTTCATCGGTGTCGGCCACGAGCCCGTGGAAGTGGGCTCCGACCGGCTGCTCGGGTTCGCTGAACTCCTTCAGGGCCCGGTGGTACAGGTCCACCAGCGGCTCGAAGGCTGCGGGCTGGCCGCCGATGATGGCCAGGAACAGCGGCAGGCCGTGGCGTGCGGCGCGGATAACGGACTGCGGACTGCCTCCCACGCCGACCCAGGTGGTCAGCGGCTTGCCTTCGAGCAACGGGTAGACCTGCTGGCCGCGCAATGCGGCGCGGTGGCGCCCGGACCACGACACCGGATCCCCGTGGCGCAACTTGGCCATCAGGGCCAGTTTCTCTTCGAAGAGTTCCTCGTAGTCTTCGAGGTCGAGCCCGAACAACGGAAAGGACTCGATGAATGAGCCGCGCCCTGCAATGATTTCCGCGCGGCCGCTGGACAGCGCGTCCAGGGTGGCGAAGCGTTCGTAGACGCGGACCGGATCGTCGCTGGAGAGCACGGTGACCGCGGTGCCGAGCTTGATATTCTGCGTTGTCGCCGCCAGTGCCGCGAGCACCGTCTCGGGGGAGGAGACCGAGAAGTCGTCGCGGTGGTGCTCCCCGATTCCGAAGAAGTCCAATCCGACCTCTTCGGCCTTCTGCCCCTCGGCCAGCACATTGCGGATCACCTGCGCGTGGGTCAGCGGGATGCCGTTGGCGTCCTCGGTGATATCCCCGAAGGTCTCGGCCCCGACCTGCGGAAGGTGCACGGTGGTGTTCATGGGTTCGGCCTCTCGATTTGTTGCATGCATTTGCATCTACTTTTCCACTGTGCGTAACCTGTCTGGCTGCAGAAGTATTCCCTTGGCTGCGGCGCGCCCGAATGTGTTCGGCGATACGCCGTGATTTGGCGGATTCCCCAGCAACTTCCAGAACTCGGGTTGTATCGTGATTTACATGCAACATCGAACGTTTCGGGAGGGTGATCCGTGGCGCAGCTGAACAACGACCAGTGGTCCGGAATTCCACGGGGTGCAGGGGACGATCCAGATCCTGTTGTCGGCGCATTGCCGAAGATCAGCACCAGCGAAATCAAGATGGGGCAGCTTGCCGAACCCGGGCATCATGAGGAGCCGACGGCCTCGGAACTACCGCTGAACACCGCGGTCAGCGCCAGCGTCGCCGCGGCCCCTGCCTCGGATCCCGAATCGCGCACCGGCCGGGTGCACACCACGGATGAAGGCATCACCCTGGTGCCGACGCGGGCGAACCCGGTGGCCCGCAGCCTGCTGGCCAAGATGTGGATCTCCACTGCCCCTCCGACCCAGGCGCTGAACATCGTTGACCGCCTGCAGGGCACCCCCTACGCAAACCCCAAGGTCAACAAGGACCAGGACGCTTCGGCTCGCCGCACGCTGGAATTCGCGCTGGACCTGGGCGAGACGCTGATCCGCTACGGGGCCGGTGCGTTGGAAGTGGAGACCAGCATCATCGCGGTCACTGCGGCGCTGGGGCTGAGCTATCTGGACGTGGATATCACCAACCAGTCGCTGCACTTGAACTACAGCCCGCCGGACGCCGAGAGCTATTCGATCCTGCGTGTGGTGCGTTCCTCCACGGCGAACTACGCCGGACTGGTCCTGGTGCACCAGCTGGTTTCCGACATCATCGCAGGCGGTGTCTCGCGCAGCGAGTCCGCCAAGCGGCTCAAGTTGATCCTGAACAGGCCCAAGCCCTTCCCGCGATGGATCGTGGCCAGCGGCAACGCGGTATTCGCCGCGGCCTTCGTGCTGTTCATCGGCGGCTCGTGGCTCGGTGCGCTGGTGGCCATGGGTTCATCCTCGATCGTCTCGCAGATCGGGCGCTACGGTGCCCGGTGGCGCGTGCCGGCCTTCTTCACCATCGCCGCCTCCACGTTCGTGGTCACCGGCATCGCCCTGGTGAGCTATGAGCTGCATGCGCCCATCGATCCGGCGCTGGTGGTTTCCGGCGGAATCCTGCTGCTGCTGCCCTCTGGACGGTTCGTCTCCGCCCTGCAGGACGCGATCAACGGATTCCCTGTGACCTCCGTGGGCCGCTTGTTCTCCGCGGGGCTGACCTATACGGCCATCGTCTCCGGCATTTCCACGGCGCTGGTGATTTCCTCGGTGCTGGGCTGGGAGAGCGTGGACGTGCACCAGATCGTCAAGACCGAATACCCGGCGTGGCTGCTGGTGGTCCTGGTGGCGGTGGCGATCATCGCCGGCGCCGTCACGGAGCAGAGTTCGGTGAAGCTGCTGCTGCCCACCGCCGGCATCGCCGTCGGCGGCTACCTGGTCCAGCTGTTGTGCGAGTACATCGGGCTGGGCGCGCGGGCTACCCCGGCGGTGGTGGCCACGGTCATCGGCTTCGCGGCGCGCTTCGCGGCGGACAAGCTGCATTCCCCGCAGCTGGTCATCGCGGCCCCGGCGGTCATGTTCCTGCTGCCCGGCCTGATGATCTTCCGGGCCATGTACGCCATCGTGTTCGACGCCAGCGACATGTCCAGCGGCCTGGTGGAGATGTTCAACGCCTTCGCGATCATGCTCTCCATCGCCGGCGGCGTGGTCTTCGGCGACACCCTGTGCCGCCCGCTGACCTCCAGCGCGCGACGCGAGCGGCGGCGGATCCGCCGTCGCTAGGCGCGGCTACAACGCAGGAAGAGACCAGTCGATCGGCGGTTGTCCGGAGTCGGACAGTCGCCGATTGATTTCCGAGAAGGGCCGGGAACCGAAGAACCCGCGGGAGGCGGACAACGGCGACGGATGGGCGCTGGCCAGCTGCGGCATCCGGTCCATCAGCCCGGCCAGCTTCTGCGCGTGCCTGCCCCAGAGCAGGGCGACGGGCGGGTTCTCACGCTGGTTCAATGCTGCGATGACCGCTTCGACCACGGCGGACCAGCCCAGCCGCTGGTGCGCCCCGGCATTTCCCGCCTGGACCGACAGCGACTGGTTCAACAGCAGGACTCCCCGTTCATGCCAGGCGCTGAGGTCAGGATGCGCCGCCGGGGCAATGCCCAGGTCGTCGTTCAGCTCCTTGTAGATATTGGCCAGTGAGCGGGGCAGCGGGCGCACCGAAGCCTGGGCGGCGAAGGCCAGGCCGTTGGCGTGGCCCGGCGTCGGATACGGATCCTGGCCGATGAGCACGACGCGCACCTGCGACAGCGGAATGCGAAGTGCGCGCAACATCACGTGCGGCTCCGGGAGGATCTGCTCTCCGGCGGCGCTGTGCCCGGCCAGTTCAACGGCGATCGCCCGGAGCCTGTCATCAAGCGGCTGCAGTACCGGGACCCAGTCCTGTGCGATGAATCCGCGCTCCGCCATGGACTGGGCGCCGTGGTGGAAGGGGAAATCCCCGGGCTCGTAGCGGGGGATCGGCGCCGGTTCCGGGTCGCCGAAGAGGGATGGCTGCAGGTTGTCCATGGCATCCATTCTGCCGGTATTCTGGCGTGGCTGTTCTGGCAGGCGCGGCGCAGCACAGGCGAGTTGGTTAGAATATCGGTGGTATGTCCGCCAATGGTGGAGCAAAACGCAGGGCCGAGACCGGACTTTGCCGGGTGAAGGAAAGAGGTGTGGACGCATGGCCGAGGGGGAAGTACTGGTGGATTTCGTAATGAATCCCGACTCCGAGCTCGACGAGCGTTCCCAGCAGATCCTGAACATGGAAAAGTTGTGGTGGAAGTATGCCGGCGCCAAGGAACAGGCGATTACCAAACAGTTCTCCATGTCGCCGACGAATTATTATCAGCTGCTGAACCAGCTGATTGAGACGGACGCGGCGTTGGCTTACGACCCAATGCTGGTCAAACGCCTGCGTAGACTTCGTTCTACCAGACGTCGTGTGAGCGGTACCGCCGGCTCCGGACGCTAGTTTCCGGGAACCGGCCGCGACCAGTCAGACCTCGAGCAAGGACAAGAATGACCAACTACCCACGTGACGAATTCGATCGCGTTCCGGAGTTCAACACCCGTGTGGGATCGCACCACGCCAACGGGTGGGCGCAGTCTGCCGCCTCCACGAGGACCGGTGGGAAACTTCGTTGGGTAGTCATTGCAGCCGTTCTTGTTGTCCTGGTGGGCGCGTTCGCCTACTTCTTCGGTCCCGGAGGGCTGAAGCCGATCGTCGGATCCGTCCCCAACACCACCGCGACCGGCACCGCCAGCCCGAGCGAGGACGCCGCCGCCAGCCCGAGCGAAACCGAGAGCGCCACCCCGTCAGCATCCAGCACCATCGACGACGACGACGTGCTGTTCGGCCAGCTGATCGGCGTCTACAACGGCGCCAGCATCGCAGGCATCGCTTCGGCCGGCCAGGAAGCCCTGACCGACGCCGGATTCACGAACATCACCGCAAGCAACTGGACCCGCCCGGCCGAGACCTCCACCGTGTACTACACCTCGGAGGCCTACCGCACCACGGCCGAAAAAGCCGCTGAAGCGCTGAATATCGACGAGGTTCTGCAGACCCAGAACATTCCCAACCGGGTGACCGTGGTGATGGGCGCGGACGACACCCTCGAAGTACGATAACTGCGCAATATCCAATTGCTTCGCTGTGAGCCGATCGGCTTGCACTCGCAGGGCGAGAGTGCCAATATTTGTATTAGCACTCATGCGTTGCGACTGCTAACGCCGATCGGCTTTTCGCGTTTCATCCGCGGCCGGTCCGGCGCCATGCACCGCTTCGCACGGAGCGTGAAGAATACCTCAGATAGCGAGAGCTGACGCGGCTGCCGGCCCGATGCCCAGTCGTTGCACTCGTCCGTCGCGGGCGCTGTCTGTCGGTTGCATTTTCGCAAAATCGTCCCGAAAGGACCGAAAGCCACTATGGCCAAGATGATTGCATTTGACGAGGAAGCACGCCGCGGACTTGAGCGCGGCCTGAACACCCTTGCAGACGCCGTAAAGGTGACCCTGGGCCCACGCGGCCGCAACGTAGTTCTGGAAAAGAAGTGGGGTGCCCCGACGATCACCAACGATGGCGTGTCCATCGCCAAGGAGATCGAGCTCGAGGATCCATACGAGAAGATCGGCGCAGAGCTGGTCAAGGAAGTTGCCAAGAAGACTGACGACGTCGCAGGCGACGGCACCACCACCGCAACCGTTCTCGCCCAGGCCCTGGTGAAGGAAGGCCTGCGCAACGTTGCCGCCGGCGCCGACCCGATCGCATTGCGCCGCGGCATCGACAAGGCCGTAGAGGCCGTCACCGCCGAGCTGTTCGCCGCCGCCAAGAAGATCGAGTCCAAGGAGCAGATCGCTGCCACCGCTTCGATCTCCGCGGGCGACACCGAGATCGGCGGCCTGATCGCCGAGGCTCTCGACAAGGTCGGCGAGCAGGGCGTCATCACCGTCGAGGAGTCCAACACCTTCGGCCTTGAGCTGGAGCTGGCCGAGGGCATGCGCTTCGACAAGGGTTACATCTCCGCGTACTTCGTCACCGACGCAGAGCGCCAGGAGACCGTGCTGGAGGACCCGTACATCCTCATCGTGAACTCCAAGATCTCCTCGGTCAAGGACATGGTCACCCTGTTGGAGAAGGTCATGCAGTCGAACAAGTCGCTGCTGATCATCGCCGAAGACGTCGAGGGCGAAGCCCTGGCCACCCTGATCCTGAACAAGATCCGCGGCCTGTTCAAGTCCGTTGCCGTCAAGGCTCCGGGCTTCGGCGACCGCCGCAAGGCCATGCTGACCGACATCGCCATCCTGACCGGCGGCCAGGTTGTTTCCGAGGAAATCGGCCTGTCCCTGGACAACGTTGGCCTGGAGGTTCTGGGTACCGCCCGCAAGGTCGTTATCACCAAGGATGAGACCACCATCGTTGAAGGCGGCGGCGAAGCCGACGCCATCGAAGGCCGCAAGGCCCAGATCGCAGCCGAGATCAAGAACACCGACTCGGACTACGACCGCGAGAAGCTGCAGGAGCGCCACGCAAAGCTCTCCGGCGGCGTCGCCGTGCTGAAGGCCGGCGCAGCCACCGAGGTGGAGCTCAAGGAGCGCAAGCACCGCATCGAAGATGCCGTGCGCAACGCCAAGGCCGCAGTTGAAGAGGGCATCGTCGCCGGCGGCGGCGTGGCCCTGATCCAGGCTGGCGCAGCTGCCTTCGCGAAGCTGTCGCTGGAAGGCGACGAGGCTACCGGTGCGAACATCGTTCGCGTCGGCATCGAAGCCCCGCTGAAGCAGATCGCGCTGAACGCCGGCATGGAGCCAGGCGTTGTCGCCGACAAGGTCAAGGGCCTGCCTGCCGGCCACGGTCTGAACGCCGCCACCGGCCAGTACGTCGACCTGCTGGAAGCAGGCGTGAACGACCCGGTGAAGGTGACCCGTTCGGCTCTGCAGAACGCTGCCTCGATCGCAGGCCTGTTCCTGACCACCGAAGCCGTTGTCGCCGACAAGCCAGCTCCTGCCGGCGCCGCACCAGCCGGTGACGACATGGGTGGCATGGGCGGAATGGGCGGCTTCTAAGCTTCCCGCCCGGCTCGGCAGTACGCCGAGACCATCTGGTGCCTATGGCCCGTTTCCTTTGCCGGAAACGGGCCACAGGCCTTTAACCGCTGAAATCTATTCGCCGAGCCAGAGGCGCAGAACGGAGATTTCAGCGCCGACATTGTCGCGGGCCGCGGTTTCCCAGCGGTCGATGCCGCGCGCGGTGCTGTAGATGTTGTCCTTTTCCAGCAGCGAACCCAGCACCTTGATCCGTCCGGCGGCCAGGGCAGGCCGCGGGAAATGCGCGTATTCCTGGTAGATCGCCTGCGCGTAGCGCTGGTAGGCCGGGTGCGGGCGGGCCAGCACCTCTAGATCCGCGTCGCACAGGATCCGGCCCAGACGATCGTGGTCGCCGGGGGAATGCCCCGCAGTGAGCAGCACCAGCTCGCTGACCTTGGACACTGCACCGGGGCTCAGCAGCCCGTAGAGGCGC
Organism: Glutamicibacter protophormiae; assembly: GCF_014647495.1. GTDB lineage: Bacteria > Actinomycetota > Actinomycetes > Actinomycetales > Micrococcaceae > Glutamicibacter > Glutamicibacter protophormiae. Next base: position 138,823 of record NZ_BMPH01000011.1, on the reverse strand, counting down.
TCTCGGGCAAGGATCGCCGACTTCGCTTCGTCATCCGATGCACCCTCGTACACCGCGTCATGGAACCAAGCGGCAAGCTGCAGCAGCATCCGTTCCTCGCCGTCGGTCTGGTCCTTGGCCAGCCAGTCCAACGCCTCCAGCACGGACAGCAGGTGAACCCGGTCGTGGTATCTGCGGTGCGACTGGGACCAGCGCTCCAGCAGCTCCCGCCCCAGTTGGGGCTCGGTGGGCAGAGTACGGGCCCATCGCCGAGCCAGTACCGGCCCCAGCTTCTCCGGGCGGTACTTGGCAGGGATGCGCAGCCCGGAGGCGATCAGCGCCCGCACCAGGCTGCCGGCTGAAACCTCGCGCGCGCCGCCTTGCACCAGCTCGGAATAGCGTGCTTGCGGAACGTCGTAGTGGTCCTTGTCGAATGCGCGCTCGGGCAGCTGATGCGCACGGGCGAAGGCGTGCAGTTCATCCAGCGTCGCATCGGAAACCAGATGCGAAAAGAGCGTTCCATGGGCAGGCCATGACGGTGGGTCGATCAGGATGCTCATGCGTTCTAGCCTACGTGCTCGAATCCGTTGCGAATCACCGCGGGGAGTCCGGAATGCCGTTATTCAAACTCTTGTTGTAAGACACGATGAATTACTTGGCGGCGGTCACTTCTTCGGATAGGTTGTACCTTAATCATTCAGCACTTTCACAGGCCAGAAATCTATCGTCACTGAAGCGGAACGCCCCGGCATCCCGCGGTCTGCCTGTGACTTCTTTGGGGAATCGAGACACTATGTCGCCTAAGGTCAATACCACCCTGCTTTCGGCAGCGGTCATTTCGGGACTTCTCGTCTCCGCCGCACCGGCACAGGCCACCGAAACCACGGACGCTTCGATCCAGAGCATCACCGTTGAGCAGCCGGAAACCCAGACTGCGCCGGCAGTGCCGGCGACCCCTGTGGTCCCAGTAGCGCAGCCTGCTGTCGAGACTGTCGTTGAGACTGTGCCGCCAGTTGTTGAAGCGCCGGCTGGCATCGTCGAAGATGTTGCCGCGGAAGCACCAGCAGAGCAGGCCGTGGTTCAGGAGCCGCAGGCTCCAGCCGAGGACAGCGCCGAGGAAATTGCTCCGGCTGCACCGCTGGAGGAGACTGCTACGACCGAACCAGTTGAGGAATCGACCGTTGTGCAGGATCCGGCAACGGGCACCGAGACCGATGCAACCCAGCCAGAGGACGAGACCTCCGCTGCAACTGAGGAAACGGCCGAGATTGGTGACAGCGAGGGCACCGAACGTGACAACGCTCCCTTGGCTTCCTTCCTCGAATCCGCGGCTGTCCAGCAGCTGTCGGACGAGTTCGGAGATCTGGATTCAGATATGTCCGATGAGGAACAGGCTTTCTGGGAAAAGGTTGATGCGTTGCTGCCTGAGGGTAGCGAAGACTGGGATGATGCCCAGTGGGATGCTTACTATGAAACTGAAGATGGACAGCTCCTGCTGCAGCTGATCGAGGAAGAATTCGGTGCAGAAGATCCGGAGATGTCCGATGAGGACCTGCAGTTCCTCGAAGAGATGATGAATCGTCTTCCTGCAGAGGCTGAAGACTGGACCGACGCCCAGTGGGGAGAATTCTTCGCCACTGAAGACGGCCAAGAGTACTTGGTGTTCGTGCTCACCTACCTTCTGGACGGCGTGACCAGCGAAGCGGAGCTTGAAGAGCTCTTGGAATCAATCTGGGCCGAGTTCCCCGGCGATGAGCAGTGGCTCGAAGATTTCCTGGCTTTTTACTTCGGTGAAGAAGGCACCGAGCCCGAGGGCGAGAAGCCGGAAGTGAAGCCCGAAGCAAAACCGGAGGCCAAGCCGTCCGAGAAGCCTGTAGAAATCAAGCCGGCCGGTACCGTTGACAAGAAGCCGGAGAACACCGGCTCCGAAGCTGCCAAGGGCGATGCGAAGCCGCAGGCTTCTGAGAATGAATTGGCTGAAACCGGTTTCAGCGGTGCTCTGCTGGCGGCTGCCGGCGCAGGCCTGTTGCTGATGCTGGCCGGAGCCGCCATGGTTCTCCGCCGCCGCAAGGCCTGATTCTGGTAGCCAACGCTTAGACACCGGCCGCTGGACGTCTTCCCAGAAGATGTTCCAGCGGCCGGTGTCTTTTTGCATTAACGCTGATTTCGCTGGGACGTGCCGCTCAGTAGCGGAACAGCGAGGTGTTGACCTGTTCGACTTCCTCATACTGCGCCGAGGCATGATGCAACGCTGTGGCGATGTTGCCCAAGGCTTCTTCGATGCGCAGGTGGGTGCTTCGCCATTCGGCCACAATAGACTGGAATGACGTGGCGGCCGCCCCCTGCCAGGTGCCCTGCAGTTGGTCCAAATTCATCTGCATCGTGGCGACTTCCGACCGGAGGCGGTCGATGGTGCCCATGACCGCTTGGGACTTGGCCTGCATTTCGCCGGTGTTGGTGGAGAACGTACTCATGATTCCTGCTCGCCTTTCATCGGATCTCGATGACCTAACGATAGGAACCACGCCGCAGCAGCAGAACCAGCCGACGCCCGGTTGTGGACAACCGGGCTACGCCTTGCCGTGGTCCGGTTCGAACTCGAAGTCGTCATCGTCACGCGGCTCCGGCATCGGAACGTAGGGCAACGAGATGGCCATGGTTGCGCCGCCGCCTTCGGTTTCACTCAGGGACACGGAGCCACCGTGCTGTTGGACAATGGCCGCGACAATCGCCAGCCCGAGGCCGGAGCCGCCGGTTTCCCGCTGGCGCGAGGCATCAGAACGGTAGAAGCGCTCGAAGATCCGTTTTGCATCGTCTTCAGGAATGCCATGGCCATGGTCGCGGACCTCAAGCACTGCGTCGAGGGCTCCGGCCACCAGCGACCTCACCCCCACTGCGATCTCTATCGGGGTGCCTTCGGGGGTGTATCGCAGCGCATTGGTCAGCAGGTTGGCAATGACCTGCCGGATACGGGCGTCGTCCCCGACGGTGCTTGCCGGGCTGGGCTGGTTGCTGGAGAGTCCCACCAAGGTGACTTTGCGGTCCGGGGCGCGGACCCGGGTATCCTCCACGATGTCCTGTCCAAGGACCAGCAGGTCGACGGGCTGCTTCTCCATCGGCCGTTGCTCATCGAGACGGGCCAGCATCAGCAGGTCCTCGACGAGCTGCGCCATGCGTTTGGATTCGCTTTCGATGCGACCCATGGCCGAATCGAGGGCTTCGGGGTTCGCCAGCCCGCCGTGGCGGTAGAACTCCGAGTAGCCCTGAATGGTGACCAGCGGAGTGCGCAGCTCATGGGAAGCATCCTGGATGAAACGGCGCATTTTCTGCTCGGAAGCCTCGCGGTCCTTGAATGCCTTCTCGATCTGCGCAAGCATCGAGTTCAGCGAGCGTGAGAGCCTGCCGACTTCCGTCTCCGCAGGATAGTCGGTCACACGCTGGGTGAGGTCACCGGCGGCGATCATGGACGCGGTGCGCTCCACTTTCGTCAGCGGCTTCAGCGACCGTGTGGTGAGCGCATAGGCGATCATGGACATGACCAAGGCCGCGAGCAAGCCGGTGGACAGCACCAGTACCGCAGCCTGCTGGGCAGTGTTATTCACGGTGCTCAGCGGGATTGCCAGAAACAGGTTCAGGCTGCTGCTCTTGAGCGGAATGACCATGGTGCGCCACCCGGCGGAGTTCGACTGGATTCCGGGGATGGTTACTGGCTTGTTCGGGGTCTCCAGCAGCTTGTCGATGTTGGCTATATTCAGCAACGGAGAATCCAAGGCGGTGCTCGGCGACACTCGGGAGCGTGGCATGATGTAGACGATTTTCCCGTCTTCATCGCGGATATCGGCGTAGGAACTGTTCAGCCCCAGCAGCGTCGGGTCGAAGTCCTTGAAGCCGTCTGGATTCCCCGGATTATCCACCGAATACAGGTAGGCCTTGTTCAGCCCGAGTCCCATGGTCGGTCCGGCGGCGACGAGCTGGTCATCGATCTGATTGGTCATCGAGATCCGCAGCGTATGGGCAGAGCCCACAGCCGTGGCTACGATGGCCAGGATCATCAGCCCGAACATCACTGTCACCAGCTTGGTGCGCAGCGTGGTGCGCCGCCAGAGGGAACGAATCGACTTCATATGATGACTTTACAAGTCCCTTGTTCGTGGGCGGGCGCCGTTATCGGCGATCCGGGGTGCGCATCAGGTAGCCGACGCCGCGCTTGGTCTGGATCAGGGCAGGCCACTCAGGGCGGTCGACTTTGCGGCGCAAGTAAGAGATGTAGGACTCGACGATCGATGCGTCGCCGTTGAAGTCGTATTCCCACACGTGGTCCAGGATCTGCGACTTGGAAAGCACGCGGTTCGGATTCATCATCAGATAGCGCAGGAGCTTGAATTCGGTCGGTGAGAGGTCGATGATCTCGCCGGCTCGACGGACTTCGTGGGCATCGTCGTCCAGTTCAAGGTCGGCCACGACGATGGTGGCATTCTCTTCCTCGCCCGACGAAGTGCGGCGCAGGACTGCGCGGATGCGCGCTACGACCTCGTCCAGGCTGAAAGGCTTGGTGACGTAGTCGTCGCCGCCTACGGTCAGGCCTGTGACCTTGTCCGAGGTGTCGTCGCGTGCGGTGAGGAACAGAACCGGGAAATGGCGGCCGGCAGCGCGCAGCTTGCGGGTGATGGTGAATCCATCCATGTCCGGCAACATCACGTCGAGCACTGCCAGATCCGGCTCTTCGGCTTCAACCGCTGCCAGGGCATCGCGGCCGTTGGCTGCGGAAACAACTTCGAATCCTGCGAAGCGCAGGGAAGTGGACAGCAACTCGCGGATATTCGGTTCGTCATCGACAACGAGAAGTTTTGCCTCTGGGGTTTTTGCACTCATGAACCCCAGTCTGCCTAAGAAGTCTGGGAGCTGCCTGTATGAAAGCTGGGGCGGAAAACTAGTTGCTGCGCCGCCGAATGATATTGCCGATGACCACCGCAATGCCCAGCAGGAAGGCTACCGGAAGGCCCCAGACTCCCAGAACCATCAGGAATGGAGGGATGCTGATTTCTTGGAAATAGAGCACTAGCGTCGCGGCCAACGCCAAGGTGGAAACAGCGGCAACGCCAATGGCTAGACGAGAAACTACGGACAGGGCGACGGATAAGGTGCTCACTCTTTCTACTTTACCGTTGCCGTCCAGAAGGAGGAGCCCGCGAGTCGAACAGTGCCCAAGATGATTTTGTGTCGGGATGAATGACATAATCAAAGTTAAACGACTTGATTCGACTCCGTACGTTGAGCACCCGGGAAAAGAATTTTCATCGCCCGGCGAAAGCTCCGCGGAAGCGAACACATGAAAACGCATGGCGCTGAGCAGGCCTCGGCCGTGTAGCTACGCACGAGAAACGAACGAGGTATTACAACATGCCTACCGGCAAGGTTAAGTGGTACGAGAAGTCCAAGGGCTTCGGCTTCATTACCGCAGAAGACGGCAAAGAGATCTACGTCAACGCAGCGGCTCTGCCGGACGGCATGCATGAGCTGCGCCCGGGAACCCGGCTTGAATTCGGTGTCGCGGAAGGCCGTCGAGGCCCGCAGGCCCTGAGCCTTCGGGTGCTGGAAGCCGCCCCGTCGGTGGCGCGCGCCAAGCGCAAGAAACCCGAAGCTGAGGCCGTCGTCATCGAGGACCTGATCAAATTGCTGGACAGCGTTTCGAATACCTTGCGCAATGGGCGCTATCCTGAACATGCATACGGCAAAAAGGTAGCTACCGTGCTCCGCGCAGTAGCCGACGATCTGGACGCATAAATAATGGCCCGTAAACCCAAGCTGGACACCATCCTCGCTGAAGCGGTCGATACCGCGCGGCTATCCCTGATCGAAATCGCCGGGGAATCCGAAATTGGCGAACACCTCGGCGTCACGGCCGAGGGTGAGCGACTTGTCACCCATAGATTTATCTCCCATAAAAAGGGATACCAGGGCTGGACATGGTTCGCGACGCTCGCTCGGGTGCCACGGGCCAAAGCCAAGGATCTGACTGTGTGCGAGGTCGGGATCATCGCCGGCGAGGATTCGCTGCTGGCTCCCGCATGGGTTCCGTGGGCAGATCGCTTGGCCAAGGAAGAGATTGAAGCAGCGCAGGCTGAGCAGGGAACCGCTGACGGCGAGCAGCCTTCCGAGGGGGAGCCAGCGTCCGCAGCGGGAGATGACCAGAGCTCGGGGCAGCCGCAGGAAAAACTCGAAGGCGAAGACGACTCCACTTCTGCACAGGACGACCTCGCTGCTGACGAGGAATCGGACAGCGAGGACGAGGATGCGGCGCAGGCACTAAAGTCGCCGGCACGACGCCAAGTTCGCCGCCGACGCACTGCCCAGCGCACTGCTGCTCGACGCCGCGCAGCGCAGCGCAACCGTGCACGCAAGGACGGCTAGCACTCAAGCAACCACATGAGTAGGGGCTCGGACCAAAATGGTCCGAGCCCCTACTCATGTGGTTTCGTGCTTCGCGCGGGCTACAGCTGCTCGATGACGTAATCGATGCAGTTCAGCAGAGCCTGCACATCGCTGGGATCAATCGCGACGAAGGTCGCGATGCGCAGCTGGTTGCGGCCGAGCTTGCGGTAAGGCTCCACATCGACCACGCCGTTGGCGCGCAGCGCCTTGGCGATGGCGGTGGCATCGATCTTGTCGTCGAAATCGACGGTGGAGATGACGTTGGAGCGGTGTTCTGGATTTGCTACGTACATCGAAGCGATATCGGAGGCTTCGGCCCAAGCCTGGACCTTTGCCGCGGACTCTGCGGTGCGCTTGGCGGCCCAAGCGAGTCCACCATTGGAATTGATCCACTTAATCTGGGAATCCAGCATCACCAGCGTGGTCAGCGCGGGCGTGTTGTAGGTCTGGTTCTTCAGCGAGTTGTCCAGGGCGGTCTTCAGATTCAGGAAATCCGGGATCCAGCGGTCGGTTGCGGCGATTTCCTCGATGCGCGCGATGGCCGCCGGGGAGACGAACGCGATCCACAGGCCGCCGTCGGCTGCGAAGTTCTTCTGCGGGGCGAAGTAGTAGACGTCGGTTTCAGCCAGGTCCACGGCCAGTCCGCCAGCACCGCTGGTGGCGTCGATGACCATCAGCGCATCATCGTTGGCGCCCGCTACGCGCTTGATCGGGGCTGCAGCGCCGGTGGAAGTCTCGTTGTGAGGCCAGGCGTAGACATCGACGTCGGCTTCGGCCGATGGAACTGGAACGCTGCCCGGTTCGCTGGTGATGATGGTCGAGGCAGCCAGGAACGGCGCCTTGTCGGTCGCCTTGGCGAACTTGGAGCCGAATTCACCGAACGACAGGTGCTGTGCCTTGTTGCGAACCAGCGAGAAAGCGGCCGCATCCCAGAAGGCGGTGGCGCCGCCGACGCCCAGCAATACTTCGTATCCTGCTGGTGCGTTGAACATTTCTTTCAGTCCGTTTTGGACCGATGCAACGAGGTTCTTCACCGGAGCCTGACGGTGCGAGGTGCCGAGGAGGGAATCCGCTGCCTCAACAATCGCCTGGACTTGCTCTGCGCGAACCTTGGACGGACCGGCTCCGAAGCGGCCGTCGGCTGGCAAGAGATTCTGTGGAATAGTGATGTCCGTGCTCATCGTGCTCCTCGATATAGCTATAGATTGAAGGGCTGAAGACCCAGCGCTCCGCAGTGCGGAATAAGGTGGGTGGATTCAGGCGTTTCAGTACTATCTTCGCAAAGAATGAGCGTTTCAGAGAAAAACCGGACAGAGGGTTACGACATCCTGAGCGTCCGGCTCCGTAACGATTATGTCCAGCGCACCCAGTAGAGTGTGTAGTGACGTCTCATTATTTTTATGAACTTATTGTTGTGACTTCCAGGAGCGGCTGACGTGTCTGACCTTATCGATACAACCGAGATGTACCTGCGTACCATTCTTGAACTTCAAGAAGAGGAAATCGTGGCCTTGCGCGCCCGAATCGCAGAGCGTCTGGGCCATTCCGGTCCAACTGTGTCGCAGACCGTAGCCCGGATGGAACGCGACGGCCTCGTAGTAGTGTCGACCGACCGCCATCTTGCCTTGACCCAGAAAGGCCATGAGCTGGCTACGAGTGTCATGCGGAAGCACCGCCTTGCTGAACGACTGCTGGCAGACATGATCGGGCTGGACTGGGAGTACGTCCACGAAGAAGCCTGCCGCTGGGAGCATGTCATGAGCGAGCGCGTCGAGCGCCGCCTCTACGACCTTCTGGGCAAGCCGACGGTTTCGCCGTACGGCAATCCAATCCCGGGGCTGGAAGTCCTCGGTGGGCCGAAGGTGAGTGAAATCTCATCCGAGGTTCAGAACCTTGACCAGGCTCTTTTGGAAGGCGTAGAAGGCCCGCTGGCTATCGAGCGCCTCGCAGAACCGATCCAGACCGATCCGATTCTGCTGGGGCAGCTGAACGAAGGCGGGATCCGCCCTGGGGCGATTGTCACCCTTGAACGTGCCGAAGACTACATCGTCGTGCGAGTGCAGGGTGTGGAAGGCGCTTTGGAGCTTCCCGTAGAGGTCAGCAGCCATGTATTCGTCAAGGCCGAAAGAAGATAACGAAATTGTAACTTTCCCGTTTGACGGGTAACGTTAATGCACGGTGCGTGGGGTTTATCCCGCACCGGCCCATGTATTGCGCGAACGCCTAGTATTGCCCTGCGCGCAGGTGGGAAGTCAGTTCAAAGGGCAATAGCGGGGGACCCACTTTCCGACGTTTACGTCTAGGGGTGAAGTCCTGCCAAAAGCAGGCCGGTTCATTCTCAGGAACCGAATCCGACAGCTAACTTCGTAGGCGCTACATGAGAGGAATGTTTTGGTAGAAACCAAGACGACCGGCCGTCGCGCCGCCGTTGTTGAGCTGGATGTGATTGGCGAAATTACTGCTGCCGCTACCGAGCGCGCTGGCGGACGCCGCGCATCTCGTGCGAGCGAATCAGTTGCAGCCATCGCGCCCGCAGCGCCCGTGCACGCCAACTATGTAGGCCGCCGTTTCGAAGAACGCTCACGCTACGGCATCGCCCCTACCCGCCAGATGCTGGTGCTGGAAGAAGCGGGCAGCAATGTCATTGCACTGCCTGGTGCGATCGCTGTCGAGCCGGAATCCGCAGAGATCTCGAGCAACGTTGAATTCATCTCGAAGCTGGATACGGGTTCCAAAAAGCCATCGCGACTTGGATTTAGCCACAAGGTTGCCGCAGTTGCCGCCGTCTCGGGCCTGGCCCTTGCCGCTGTTGCTCCGCAGTTCTCGGGCTCGTCCAGCGATGACGTGAACATGGCAGTTGCCTCCGAGCGCACCGCAACCTCCGCAGTAGTGGACGTAACCGCACCGGGGTCGGCCGGCCTGGACGTCGAGCGTGCAGCTTTGACTTCAGAGCTGAACCCCAATGTGGCGGGTGAAGAGAAGCTGTCTGAGGTCATGGCGGCTTCCGGCGGCAAGGTGACCGCCATCAAGTCGACTTCCGGTCTGCTTGACCGTCCAGTGAAGTCGAACCGCATCACCTCGCCTTTCGGACACCGCAACAACCCGACCGGCGCTGGCACCATGATCCATGGTGGTACAGATTACGGTGTGGCCTGCGGCACTGAGGTTTATGCCTCCGCATCCGGCACCGTAACAGTCGCAGGATGGGCCGGCCACTCGGGCAACCGGGTCATGGTGGACCACGGCGACGGTCTGGAGACCGGCTACAGCCACAACACGAAGGTTCTGGTCAACGTCGGAGACAAGGTCAAGCGCGGCGACTTGATCGCGCTGAGCGGCACCACCGGCAACTCCACTGGCTGCCATGTGCACTTCGACGTCATCATCGACGGGCAGTTCAAAGACCCCGCCGGCTGGTTGTAACGATCTCCGTCACCATTCCGTGACCTAAACGTGACATTTGGAAAATCATCCTATAGGCTTATAGGCGTGCCAGGGGGGATCCTCTGAGCAACATTGCGTGAGAACCGAGCACTGCCAACACGCAATGTGCACTTATAAACAACTCGTACGGCAGTGGCGGGGGAACCAATATCGGGTAGTTAGTTTGAACTAACAACCCTAGGGGTGAAGTGGAAGAGAAGGAAACTTCGAATCCACCGAGGTAACTCCACTTCGAACCCGACAGCTTACCTCGTAGGTATCAAGGAGAGGCTTTAAAAAGTGACCAAGCGTCAAACTCACGGACGTCGCCGCGCCGATGTGCCACGTACCAATTCTCTGGAAGCGATCTCGCAGGCTGTTGCATCAAATGCCGGCTCTGTAGGTCGTCAGGCAGCTGTCGTAGCTGCAGCTTCCGGTCTGATCATCACCCTGGGTGTACCGGGCCAGGCCACTGCCCCACGCGACGTTTCCGCAGCTCCGGTTGATACGATCAACCCAGAGCGCGTGGCAGTCAAGGCTGTCAGCGTTGCCGCTGACAAGAAGTCTTCGGTGGATATCGAGCGAGCCAGCTTCACTGCTGATGAGAAGCCGGAACCGGTCGTCATCGCAGTAGCCAATGAAGTTTCCGCGACTTCTTCGAACGCGTCGGCTCCAACGACCCGCTCGAACGCCTCGGCTCCAACCACCCGTGCGAATCAGTCGTCTTCCAGCAGCTCCTCGGATGACTTCGCTCCGGTGACCCGGCAGAACGTCAACAGCCAGTCGAGCTCCACCCAGTCGACCAGCACCAAGAAGAAGGCCAAGAGCACCTCTTCGGTCAACACGTCGAACCTCTCCGGCATTGCGGCTACCGCTGCTAAGTACGTCGGTGTTCCATACGTATGGGGCGGCAACGGCCCTTCGGGCTGGGATTGCTCCGGCTTCGTGAAGTACGTTTACGCACAGCACGGCATCAACATCGCCCGCGGCACCTCGGCAATTCTGGGTTCCGGCCAGTTCAAGCGCACCAGCAACCCTAAGCCGGGCGACCTGGTGTTCCAGAACGGTGGCGGCCACGTTGGCATCTACCTGGGCGGCGGTCAGATGATCGGTGCACAGAACCCAACCGTGGACACCATGATCCACTCGGTGAGCCGTAACCCACTGTACGGTTACTACACTCTGGCTCGCTGAGCCTAAAGCTTTCCATAGGCCGTCGAACGTGAAATACGTTCGGCGGCCTATTGCTTTAAGCGGGATGAACATCTTGGCCTTCATAGATGAACTCCGCAGAATATCTGTCTTGAACCCTCACGTAGCAGCGGGTTGATCCCTTAGGCTTGCGATAGAGCCTTTCCATAGGGAACGCGAGCCCCACCAATGCCAGATGGTGGCTATCGGTTCAAGAAGGAAGTACTGCAAGATGCGAACACTGGTTTTGAATGCCGGCTACGAGCCCTTGGCCGTGGTGACTTTCCGCCGAGCCCTTTTACTGGTTATGGCGGAGAAAGCCACCATCGTCCTGCAGGATGACTCGTCCCCCGTGCGCAGTGCTCATGGCGAGTTACCGCGGCCAACGGTCATCGTCTTGAAGCGCTATGTACGACGCCCCTACAGGGACATGAATCATGTCACGCGTAGGGGCGTTCTCCGTAGGGACGGCTTTACCTGCGCCTACTGCGGCAAGTCAGCCAACACCATCGACCACGTCATTCCCCGCAGCAGGGGCGGCCGGAATACGTGGGAGAACCTGGTGGCGGCCTGTCTGGCCTGCAATAGCCGCAAGGCCGACAAGATGCTTGCCCAGCTCGGCTGGCAGCTTCGTGTCACCCCGCATCGCCCACGCTACGGAGGGCATCTGGTCTCGGGGCTCAACCACATCGATGACTCGTGGGATGTCTACCTCCAAGCCGGCTGATCCCTTGCCGTCGGAGTCAAGAGTCCTCGACTAGGCTCCGGCGCGAGCAATCGCGGATGGCAGCACGTGCTCGCGCAACAGCGGCGCGAGATCGTCGCGCAGCAGCGCCTTCTTCGGGTCGATCCAAAGGAGTTCTTCAAGCTCGGCCAATGGTTCGAGCTTGCCACTGAGGTGTCCCGAGAAAAGATGTGCGTGGATCGAGGTGGAGGCCTCATTGGCGGCGGGACCGTGCCACTCGCCGCGGTACTCTAGTGCATCCGGCGCGAAGTCGACACCGAGCTCTTCCTTAATTTCTCTAATGACAGTTTGTAAAGGCGACTCGCCTTTCTCGGGTTTGCCGCCAGGTTGCATGAACTTGCTGGTTCCGCGTTTGCGGACCAGCAGGATTTCTCCTTGGTTGTTGATTAAACAAGCAGCTGATATCGTCAATTTTTTCTGCATGAATTCACAATATCGCGTGTGCGAAGCTGTCGCAGGTGGTAACGTGCTTAAGTGGATCTCCAACGTTTTTAGTTGTTGTTCGCCGTGGTCTTATTACTCGCAATTTTTTGACCGAGTTGGTGGTGACAGGTGAAGGCCGAGGAACGGAAAGATCGATCCATCAAATTTATAGATCTATGGAGCATTAATGCGACGGGGTACCAACCTAGGGCGCTTGGGAGACTTCAACCAAGCCGTAATTCTTGAATCCATCCGTAGGGCACCGGATGGAATCAGCCGCGTTGAACTGGCAAGTTCGACGGGTCTGTCACCGCAGACCATTTCAAATGTCGTGCGTCGCCTGCTTGACGACGGCATCGTGCGCGAAGACCGCACCATCGTTTCCGGCCCGGGCAAGCCACGTACCGTGCTCGAGCTGGAAGGAAACCGCTTGGTTTCGATTGGTATCCACCTGGATCCCAGCGTGCTGACCTTCGTAGCCATGAACCTGCGCGGCGAAGTCCTGCGCGAGCGCAGAATTGAGGTTCCTAACCTCGAAGTGGCTTCTGAGACCGTGCAGCAGATGGCGACTACTGTCAAGGAGCTCATCGCCGAGATCCGTGTTCCGAAGAAGCATATTGTCGGAGTTGGCATTGCCGTGCCTGGGCCGGTCAACGTCGAAGAAGGCGTGGTCATTAATCCACCGCTGCTCGACGGCTGGGCCGACGTTGAACTCGTTAATCCGCTGCGCAAGCTTCTGCGCCTGCAGGTCATCATCGAGAAAGACACGATTGCCTCCGCAGTTGGGGAACTGTGGCAGTCGAAGGAAGAAAAGACCGACGACTTCGTTTTCGTCTACTGCGGTCACGGCTTCGGTGCCGGCATCGTCATCGATGGCGATGTCCACCACGGTTCGAGCAACAACGCCGGCGAAATCGGGCATTACTCCACGGGGCACAAGTCCGTGTTCTGCGAAGAGTGCGGCGCCGATGACTGCCTCGCTTCAGGGACCTCCTACGAGTTCATCGCTGCGAAGGCCAAGGAACGCGGTCTGGATCTGCCAGCTTACGAAGTCCTCGGCCCCGAGCAGCGCGCAGAAGGCATGAACCGCCTCACCGAACTGGCGCTCGAAGGCAATGCAGTAGCCAAGGAACTGGTCACTGAGAGCATGGTCATGGCAGCCGAAGTCGCCGGCCAGTTGGCCAACGCGCTGGATGTGCGCGAGGTCGTCTTCGGGGGGCCGCAATGGGACAAGGTCAGCGAGCTCGTCGGTGAAGACGTCGATGCAGCGGTCAAGCGCCGTTTCGGCTTGCGTACGGTGCACGACATCGACACCCGCACTTCCACGCTGGGTGCCAACGTTGGAGCCGTTGGCGGCGCCTGCGTCGTCATGGACGCATCGCTGTCACCCAAGGCCACTGCCTTGCTGTTGCGTTAGCCGTTATTCGGCCCAACGCCATCATTGGGTGCGTTCCATATGGGACGCACCCTTTTGCGTGTTCGGGCGCGATGCCGAGCCAGAAGCGAGGGATCTGGCGCAGCAGACGAGTATGGGCGCTTCCGCACGATGAACCTCGTGTGGAAGCGCCCTTGATATCTCGGTGCCCCTGGCCGGAATCGAACCGACGGCCTACCCTTTAGGAGAGGGTCGCTCTATCCTACTGAGCTACAGAGGCTGGGCGTGAAAACACCATCAAGACTATCCTACTAGGAACTTGCCGGGGGAATCACACGGCCGCGTCAGGAGCTCTGGTCGCGGATCTCGGCCATTTTACGTCTCAGTGAACGGTTGGCCCTGGACAAGCCGAGCCCCAGGATCAGCCCGGCGGTTATGAACAGCAGCGCCCACCGAATAGTGGTGAGGATCGACGCGAGCATGACGGCTCCGGCAGTCACCTCATCGGCGGAGAACAAGGCATCGATGGCGAAATTCTCCACTATATCGGCCACGGCGAAGCCCAGCGGGGCGCACCAAGCCAGCAGTCGGGTCTGGCGGCGCGGAATCCAACGGATGAATAACAGCATGCTCATCGCGGCGGTGAACAGGGGGAATAGTATGCCTGCGGTTTTGTGAACATAGTTCAGCTGTCCTCGGGCATCCTCGTCCATGACGCTGCGCAGCGCTTCAATATCCTCCACCGTGTAGCCGAAGACCCGCTGGTCCGGCATGGACAATCCGTTGCTGAGGTCAGACATCTGGCTCAACGCCATCCCGTGGAGATAGATAAACAGAAAAAGACTGATGACCAATCCGGCAGAGATCAGCAGCATGGGATTGGATTTGTTCTCGTGGGAAGTGCTTTGAACGTTATGTTTGTTCAGCTTCCGGTCCAAAACCTCACCCTGCTGCTCGACGAACTGGGAGGGTTTGCGGTATTCCTTGGACTTCCTGACCTTCTTTGCCATACCTTCCATTATGCCCGGTAGGCTGTGTCCCGGTTCGCTCGACCGGCATCCCGATACTGTCCAATGCGCCACGTAGACTGGCTACACCATGGATTTCCTTTTTGATGACTTCGCTCCTGAACCCACACCTCAGGCTTTGCCAACCGCGGACGAACTTCTTGTAGGCATGAACCCGCAGCAGGAAGAGGCCGTGCGCTACGCAGGAGGCCCGCTGCTGATCATCGCCGGTGCCGGCTCGGGCAAGACCCGCGTTTTGACCCATCGCATCGCGTATCTGTTGGCCACGGGGCGCTCCCGGCCGCACGAAATCCTGGCCATTACCTTTACCAACAAGGCCGCGGCCGAAATGCGCGAACGTGCCGCCGAGCTCATTGGCGAGGACCATGCGAAAAAGATGTGGATCTCCACGTTCCACTCGTCGTGCGTGCGCATCCTCCGCCGCGAGGCCGCCACCATCGGCTTGAAGTCGAACTTCTCGATCTACGACTCGGCAGACTCGCTGCGCCTGATCACCCTTGTTTCCAAGGGATTGGACATTGATCCGAAGCGCTTCACTCCCAAGGCCATCGCGCACAAGATCTCCTCGCTCAAGAACGAACTGATTGACGACGAGGACTACTCGGCGACCATCAACACGAATGATCCGTTCGCCCGGGCCGTTTCCGAGGTCTACCGTGGGTACACCCAGCGGTTGCGCGCAGCCAATGCGCTGGACTTCGACGACCTGATCGGCCAGGTCGTGTACATGTTCCGGGCGTTCCCGGCGGTGGCGGACAACTACCGCCGCCGGTTCCGCCATGTGCTGATCGACGAATACCAGGATACGAACCACGCCCAGTACTCGCTGGTTCGCGAACTCACCGGCCCCGACGGAAAGACCCCTCCGGGAGAACTGACCGTGGTCGGCGACTCCGACCAGTCCATCTACGCCTTCCGCGGCGCCGATATCCGGAACATCATCGAATTCGAGAAGGACTACCCGAACGCGGCGACGATCAAGCTGGAGCAGAACTACCGTTCCACGCAAAACATCCTGACCGCTGCCAACGAGGTTATCAAGCTCAACCCGGACCGCAATGACAAGCGGCTGTGGACCGCCAGCGGCGACGGCGAACAGATCGTGGGCTACGTGGGGGAGTCGGAGTCCGACGAGGCCCGGTGGATCGCCGAGGAGATCCTGCGGCTGAATGACGACGAAGATGTGCGTCCCGGCGACATAGCCATCTTCTATCGCACCAATGCCCAGTCGCGCGCGCTCGAAGAGCAGCTGATGCGCGTCGACCTGAAATACCGGGTGGTCGGTGGGACCCGGTTCTACGACCGCAAGGAAATCAAGGACGCATTGGCCTACCTGCGCGCCCTGGTGAATCCGGAGGACGACATCAATGTCCGGCGCATCCTCAATGAACCCAAGCGCGGCATCGGGGATCGTGCAGAGGGTGCGGTCGCCGCGTTGGCGGAACGCGAGCGCATCTCCTTCATGGATGCGCTGCGCCGCTCGGACGAGGCTCCGGGTCTGGGTACCCGCGGCATCAAGATGACTGCGGCATTCGTGGCGCTCATGGACGACCTCCAGACGGTGGCCGAAGGCTCGGGCCCGGCCGAGGCGCTGGAGGCAGTGCTGGAACAGACCGGGTACTTGGAGACCCTTCGGTCCTCCAGCGACCCGCAGGACGAGTCCAGGGTCGAGAACCTCGCAGAATTGGTCGCCGTGGTACGCGACTACGTGAACGACGAACCCGAGGGCGGTCTGGCCGGCTTCCTGGAGCGGGTCGCGCTGGTGGCCGACGCGGACCAGATCCCCGAAGCCCCGAGCGACGAGGAGGGCGCCGCCATGGCGGCGCGCGAAGGCATGGTGACGTTGATGACCCTGCATACGGCCAAGGGGCTGGAATTCCCCGTGGTGTTCCTGACCGGCATGGAGCACGGCGTCTTCCCTCATCAGCGATCCATGACCGATGAAAAGGAACTGGCCGAAGAGCGACGCCTCGCCTATGTCGGGCTGACCCGTGCCCGCGAGCGTCTCTACCTCACGCGCGCCGAGCAGCGCAGCCTCTGGGGGCAGGCGCAGTACAACCCGGCCAGCCAATTCCTGGAAGAGGTCCCAGCCCAGCTGATCGACTGGAAACGCGAGGGATCCTCCTTCGGCTCGGGGCTGTCCTTCGGGTCGGGAGCGGTCAACTTCGCCACAAGCCGCTACGCGCGAGGCAGCCACTGGGGGTCGGGTTCGTCGATGGCGAACACCCCGGCCCGCGGGCACAACGCCGCGCCAGTTTCAAAGCAGCGCGTGGTCCAGAACAAGGAAATCGTCATCCCGGAGGTCGGGCAGTCGGTCAAGCATTCGAGCTTTGGCTTGGGCACTGTCATCGCGTTGGAGGGCGCCGGGGATAAAACCGTGGCGAAAGTCCAATTTCCGGACTCCGAGAAACGGCTCCTGCTTCGTTACGCTCCCCTCGAAATCGTCGAATAGTCAATCCAATAAGCCTGTTGGCTTGGTCACAGTGATAACCAATCGTTGAATCCTGCGGAATCTCTACAGCTTGTAAAAGTGGGCAGATCGAGCAACTAAGGATAGTCTGAGAAATGCGCACGGCCTATGGCGCCATTTCGGCGCTTATTTGGTTGCGGTGCGCTCTCTTTGGGTACGGCACGGACGCAGGTCCGTGACTGTGCCGCGAGTCAGCATGAACTTCGAACGAAGGACACAAACCCGTGGACCTGTATGAGTACCAGGCGCGCGATCTATTCGAGGCACACGGCGTTCCCGTGCTTGCCGGTATCGTCGCTTACACCCCTGAAGAAGCCAAGGCCGCAGCTGAGAAGATCGGCGGCGTCGTAGTCGTTAAGGCTCAGGTCAAGGTCGGCGGCCGCGGCAAGGCTGGCGGCGTTAAGGTTGCCAAGACCGCAGACGAGGCTTTCGAGCACGCATCGAACATTCTCGGTATGGACATCAAGGGCCACACCGTGAACAAGGTCATGATCGCACAGGGTGCGGACATCGCCGAGGAATTCTACTTCTCCGTGCTGCTGGACCGTGCAAACCGCAACTACTTGGCCATGTGCTCCGTAGAGGGCGGCATGGAGATCGAGCAGCTGGCCGAGGAGCGCCCGGAGGCGCTGGCTCGCGTTGCCGTTGATCCGCTGGTCGGCATCGACGCCGAAAAGGCCGCCGAGATCGTCGCAGCCGCCGGTTTCGCCGAGGAGCTGCGCGGCAAGGTCGAAGAGACCCTGCAGAAGCTGTGGGTCGTCTTCAAGGAAGAGGATGCAACCCTCGTTGAGGTCAACCCGCTGGTGAAGACCGGCGCAGGCGACATCGTCGCACTGGACGGCAAGGTCTCCCTGGACGACAACGCTTCCGAGGTCCGCCACCCGGCTCACGAAGAGCTCGAGGACAAGGGCGCAGCCGATCCGCTGGAGGCCAAGGCCAAGGCCGCGGGCCTGAACTACGTCAAGCTGGACGGCGAAGTGGGCATCATCGGCAACGGTGCAGGCCTGGTCATGTCGACCCTGGACGTTGTCGCCTACGCTGGCGAGAACCACGGCGGCGTGAAGCCGGCGAACTTCCTGGACATCGGCGGCGGCGCCTCGGCTGAGGTCATGGCTTCGGGCCTGGACGTCATCCTGAACGACCCGCAGGTCAAGTCCGTGTTCGTCAACGTCTTCGGCGGCATCACCGCATGCGACGCCGTGGCAAACGGCATCGTCGGCGCGCTGAACACCCTGGGTGACGCAGCGAACAAGCCGCTGGTCGTCCGCCTGGACGGCAACAACGTTGAAGAAGGCCGCGCCATCCTGGCCGAAGCCAACCACCCACTGGTGACCCTGGCAGCAACCATGGACGAGGGCGCCGACAAGGCCGCCGAGCTCGCCAACGCAGCGAAGTAAGAGGGATTAGCGAACAATGAGCATTTACCTGAACAAGGACTCCAAGGTCATCGTCCAGGGCATCACCGGCGGCGAAGGCACCAAGCACACCGCCCTGATGCTGAAGGCTGGCACGAACATCGTGGGCGGCGTGAACGCCCGCAAGGCCGGCACCACCGTGACCCACGGCGAGCAGGAAATCAAGGTGTACGGCACCGTGGCCGAGGCCAAGGCCGAGACCGGCGCAGACGTCTCGATCGTCTTCGTTCCGCCGAAGTTCACCAAGGACGCCGTCGTCGAGGCCATCGAAGCCGAGGTCGGCCTCGTTGTGGTCATCACCGAAGGCGTGCCGGTCCAGGACTCCGCCGAATTCTGGGCCCTGGCCCAGTCGAAGGTCGATGCCGACGGCAACCAGATCACCCGCATCATCGGCCCTAACTGCCCGGGCATCATCACCCCTGGCGAGGCGCTGGTCGGCATTACCCCGAACAACATCACCGGCAAGGGCCCGATCGGCTTGGTCTCCAAGTCCGGCACCCTGACCTACCAGATGATGTTCGAACTGCGCGACCTGGGCTTCTCCACCGCCATCGGCATCGGCGGCGACCCGGTCATCGGCACCACCCACATCGACGCCCTGGCTGCGTTCGAGGCGGATCCGGAGACCAAGGCCATCGTCATGATCGGCGAGATCGGCGGCGACGCCGAGGAGCGCGCAGCCGAGTACATCAAGGCGAACGTCACCAAGCCTGTTGTGGGCTACGTGGCAGGCTTCACCGCCCCTGAGGGCAAGACCATGGGCCACGCGGGCGCCATCGTTTCCGGCTCGGCTGGCACCGCCCAGGCCAAGAAGGAAGCACTGGAAGCTGCCGGCGTGAAGGTGGGCAAGACTCCTTCGGAGACCGCCGTGCTGCTGCGCGAAGTTTTCGCAGCCCTCTAAACGAGGTTTCAAACCCGGTGTGACCGGGTGGGAGCGCAATGGCCGCCTGTGCCACGGGATTACCGTGGCTCGGGCGGCCATTTTTCGTCTCCACGGCGTTGTGGCTACGAATCAGAAGATTTGGGAAACGGCCCCAAGCCGGCTCTGGGATGCTGGCCCGGGGTATTGCAGTGCTCGGGGCGCCTAGCCCCGCAGGCCGGTTGCGGCCTCGGTGTCCACCCTCAGGAACGAGGATCCAATGACCGCGAAGGCTCCCGGAATCAACAGCATCCGATGCTTCGGGTTATAGAAGATCTCATCCAGCGGAGAAGCGAGGACTTTCCGGATTTTTTCCAGAAGCCGGTCGTTCTCCAAGAGCAGGCGCTCCTGCTCGGTTTCAATCACCACACGATCTGCTTCCGTCGTCACCGAAGCGTTCATCCAGTCATCTTTCGGTGTACTCAGAGTCTCCGATTTGATCAGGGACACGGTTATGACCGCCTTCATCTTGCGCTGCCCCCTGGAGAAGACCTCCATGGGGGTGCCCGACTCGTGCGTCCGGTGTGTCGTAACGCACATGAGGTGGCATATTGAATATATCGTGTCTTGCTGGTAAGCGCCTGCTAAACCACGAAGAGTTAATCAACCTGTTACTCGAGCAGGCCCCGGATGTCCTGCGCGGTCAGCGCCTTGGAGAAGCCGTCGGCCTCGTCCATGACGGTGTTGATCAGCTTCCGCTTGGAATCCTGCAGGGCCACGACCTTCTCTTCGATGGTTCCCTTGGAGATCATGCGGTAGACCATCACCTGGCGCGTCTGGCCGATGCGGTGGGTGCGGTCGATCGCCTGGGCCTCCACCGCGGGGTTCCACCACGGGTCAAGCAGGAAGCAGTAGTCCGCCTCTGTCAGGTTCAGCCCGAAGCCGCCGGCCTTCAGCGAAATCAGGAACAACGGGGCCTCGCCCTCCTTGAACTGCTGGATGACCTCCGCGCGGTTGCGGGTGCTGCCGTCAAGGTAGACGAACTTGATTCCGCGCGCGGTCAGCTTCTCGGCCAGCACCTTCAAATACGAGGTGAACTGGCTGAACACCAGCGCTCGGTGCCCTTCGTTGAGCACATCGTCGAGTTGGTCGAAGAGCGCTTCGAGCTTGGAGCCGGGTATCCCCGCCAGTTCCGGATCGACCAGCGAAGGCTCCAGCGCGAGCATGCGCAGGTGCGTGAGCGACTGGAAGATGGTGAAGCGGTTCTTGTCCAGGTCCTCGACCAGGTGCAGGATCTTCTGGCGTTCGCGGTTCAGGTGCGTGTCGTAGACGTGCTGGTGCTCGTCGGACAGGCGCACCAGCACCTGCTGCTCCTGCTTGGCCGGCAGGTCCAGCACCACGGATTCCTTGGTGCGGCGCAGCATGAACGGCTTCACGCGGCGCTGCAGCAGGGCCAGCGTCTCCTTGTCGCCCAGCACCTCGATGGGGCGGGCGAACTGGCGGTTGAATCGGCTGATGTTCACGAACAGCGACGGGGAGGTCAGCGACAGCAGCGCGCCGAGCTCGGAGAGGTTGTTCTCCATCGGCGTGCCGGTCACCGCCAGCTTGAAGTTGGTCTGCAGGTTCACCGCGGTGCGGTGGGCCTTGGTTGAACGGTTCTTCACGAACTGGGCCTCGTCAAGGATCAGCCCGGCGAAGCGCTGGGATTCGTAGATCTCGTCGTTCAGGCGCAGCAGGGTATAGGTCGTGAGCACCACGTCGTAGCCCTCGGCCAGCTCGCGCAGCTGCCGGGCGTCGCCCAGCGTGGAATCGATGCTGATGACCCGCAGGCTCGGCGCGAAGCGGCGGACCTCCATTTCCCAGTTGGAAACCACGGAGCTCGGGGCGACGACCAGGAATGGTGCGCGCACCCGCTGGGCCGGCGGCAATTCGGCGCAGGCCTCGGGGTCTTCCCACAGCTTGTGGGCGTGCAGCACCAGGGCGATGGTCTGCAGGGTCTTGCCCAGGCCCATGTCATCGGCCAGGATGCCGCCGAAGCCGCCCTGGTAGAGGCGGGCCAGCCAGCGGAAGCCGTCGACCTGATAGGGGCGCAAGGTGGCCTGCAGGGTGTCCGGCACGGCGGCCTGGCCGCCTTCGGCGACCCGCAGCAGCGAGCGCATGCGGCCGATGAACAGGTCCGCCCCGTCGATGCCCTCGGCCAGCTCGTCCAGTTCTTCGAACAGCGAGATCTGGAATACCGAGAGCTTCAGGTCGGCGTCCTTCGGCTTGTCGTTCAGCGACTGGGCCTCGTCCACCAGCTCCTTGAGCTTGGCGAAGATCGGCTGGTCCAGGGAGAACCAGGAATTGTCCGGCAGCTTCAGTTTCATGGCGCCGTTGGTCATGGCCTTCACGATGTCAGCGAACGGCACCTCGTGGGAGCCGACGGAGATCAGCAGGCCCAAGTCCAGCCAGTCGTTGCGTTCGTGGTCCACGGCGTTGATCTTGAGCTTGGGCAGCTCGCGCAGCTGGCGGTAGACCGGACGCGGCCCGGTTTCCTCCAGCTTGAGCGTGTTCAGCGCCTCCAGGGCGGGGACCAGCTCGGAAACGAAGGTGATCATCTGCTCGCCCGAGTAGAACTTGGGGGACAAGTCCGGGTTGCCGGCGCCCATGACCCGTTCGAAGACCTCGTTGACCGCTGCACGCAGGAAGCCCTCGGCCTGGGCGTCGTGGGGCTTGTGCTCGTCGTCCACCCCCGGGTAGCTGATGGAGAAGTCCAGGGTCGCCGATTCCTTGGAACCCTCCGCGGTCTGCTCCACCTTGTAGTCGACCTTGGCGCGGACGAACGGCGGCTTCAGCTCGGGGAAGACCAGGGCCTCGGAGGTGCTGCGCACGCCGAAGGTCCGGGCCATGCGCGGGTATTCCGTATCGAAGAACAACTGGTGGTCCTCCGCCGGCACCTGGAGGCGCTGGTGCGAGTCGTACCAGTTCAGCTGCTTGTCGGAGAGGCGGTCCAGGCTCGGGGCGATCAGGATCTGCTCCGGGTCGTCGAGCTGGATGTAGAATCCGTGGTTGCCGATGGTTCCGGCAGGGCTGTAGTCCTCCAGCGCCAGGTCCTGGCCCGCGGTGTGCAGCACGCCGTGCACCTGCAGGTTCTCCCGCTCGTCGAGTCCTGCGACCAGTTCGGTCCATGACTGCCCGGCGACCAGGACCGACAGGTCGTTGCGGGTGCCGATCAGCTCGATGCCCAGCTCGTGGGCTTCGTCCAGCAACGGCCAGAGCAGGTTCGAGGAGTACTCGTCCAGGAACAGCCAGTCTTCGTCGGTCTTGAAATTCGTTTGGGTGTTGCTGCGGGACATCGCCGCGAACCGGCAGAACCAGTGGTGCTGCGCGCGCAGCAGGTTCCAGCCGAAGGTCTTGAAGCCGATGGTGGTCCAGCGCAGCTGGCCGCGGACCCAGCGTCCTTCGGAATTGCGCACCATGGGGCGTACGCCCAGGCGGAAGCGGCGGTTGCGGTGGGTGGCATGCGGGAGCTTGCTGACCGGCAGCCATTGCTGCTGCTGGGTGGTGTTCTTCGCGTCGAAGAGCAGGAACTGCAGCGCCATCGGCACCACCGGGTCGTGGGGGGAGCCGACCAGGCCGTCGCTGGGGAGCGGCTCGCGTTCGGCATACCAGGTGTCGGCCTGCTTGGACCAGGTGGTGACAACCTTCTCTTCCAGCTTGGTCGCCGCCTTGGCCAGCCCGGAGAGCTTGTTGGAGGTCAGCACCAGGGCGGCGATGTGCGGGCAGATGCCCCGGGTGTCGCAGCTGCATTCGCCCGAGTCGATTTCCCATCCGGAGGCGCCGCGGCGCAGCTGGATCATGGGAGAAAAGTCCTCGCCGCCGGCGAACACGGTGCCTTCGATCTGCCCCGATGACTCCTCGAATTCAACATCGACCACGGCATTGGCTTCGTCGGCGAGTTTCTTGCCGTGGAAGAAGGGAACGTTGCCCAGGAACGCCAGCAGATGCCGTGCGTCGATGGTCGGTGGAACAGCATTAGTCATCCGCTTATCGTTTCACGTTCTGGCCCGTCGTGAAAGTTGAGAGCCCCCTACTGTGAATAATCCCTAACTGTCACGTAGCGTGGAGCCATGTCCCAAGTCTGGCCGTATCTTCCGGCGCGAGCCGTGAACATCACTTCACTGGCAGAATTTGACAGGTTGGCGGCCGAAGCGCTGGGCTTCCAGCGCTCCCGCGGCCGCAGCTGGCGTGTGCACCGGGTGGATCTGCGTGAACGCGATACGGAGCTCGCGGCGCTGGACCTGGCGGAGGCGCTGTTCATCGACTGCCAGTTCAGCGAGGCCGGCCGCGCCCTGGTGCAGCGCACCGGCGGCCTGTGCATGGACTCGGGCGAGCAGCTGCCCTTCCGCACCAGCGGCCGAGGCCTGTACACCCCCGAGGAGCTGTACGAGGGAATCCGAAGCCAGACCTATGACCACGTGCCCGACGCGTTGATCTACACCTATTCGCAGCAGCACGGCCCGCGCCGGTCGCTCACCGACGACCAGGCGATGGCTGCAACGCTGCACGACCACCATGTGGGGCAGGCGTTGATCGCCGAGGTCTACGACGGCGCCTTCAAGGACACCCCGATCATCGGGGTCATGGGCGGGCATGCACTGAGCCGCGGCACCGAACGGTATGCGCAGGCGCTGGACCTGGGCGCGCAGCTGACCCGCGCCGGATACGCGGTAGCCACCGGCGGGGGACCGGGAGCCATGGAAGCAGCGAACGCCGGGGCGTGGCTGGCCGACTACGGGCCGGCGGAGGTCTCCACGGCCCTGCAGATGCTGGCCGCCGAGCCGGATGCGATCCGCCGGCGCACCGGCTGGGCGCGCACCGCGCTCGCCGTCAAGGCCCGCTTCCCCTCGGAACGCACGTCGCTGGGGGTGCCGACCTGGTTCTTCGGGCACGAGCCGCCGAACTTGTTCGCCACGCACATCGCCAAGTTCTTCGCCAATTCGACCCGCGAAGCGCTGCTGCTGGAGCAGTCCAACGGCGGGATCGTGGTGCTGCCTGGATCCGCGGGCACGGTGCAGGAGATCTTCCAGGACGCCTGCGAGAACTACTACGCCACCGGGGCCAGGGTGGTGCCGCTGGTGCTGGTCGGCCGCGAGCACTGGACCCGCACCTTGCCGGCCTGGCAGCTGCTCAAGGCGCTGGCCGCCGAGCAGACCATGGAGGACAAGATCGCGCTGGTCGATTCGGTGGCCGAGGCAGTGGAATTCATCGGCGGCATGCAGCCGCTGCGCCGGCGCACCAGGTTTTGAGAACGGAAGCGGCCGCCGCCTGGTGGATCAGGCGACGGCCGCGGGACTGGCTGACGGGGCCAGCGGGGCTCAGGCGACGTTGGTGCCGAACAGCAGGCCCAGGCAGTAGGTGACGGCGGCGGCGCCCCAGCCGATGGCCAGCTGGCGCAGGCCGCGCTTCATCGGCGAAGCCCCGGACAACAGCCCGACGATGCCGCCGGTGATCATCAGCGCGGCGCCGACCAGCAGCACCGAGGTGATGATCGCGGCCAGGCCCGACATGCCGAAGATGTACGGCAGGATCGGAATGACCGCGCCGGAGGCGAACAGGCAGAAGGAGGTCGCCGCGGCGCCGGTGGCCGAGCCCAGTTCCTCGTGCTCGTTCTCCAGTTCTTCGGCCCGGGCTTCCGGGTTCAGCGAGAAGGACGGGTTGCAGTCGCAGGTGAACAGGCCCATGCGTTCGGCGGCGCGGTGCTCGGCGTCCTCGTCGGTCATGCCGCGGGCCTTGTAGATGAGCACCAGTTCGTTGGCGTCCAGATCCAGGTCCGGAGCGGCGGTCAGGGTCACCTGGGTGGGGCGCGAGGCGGTGAGCAGCTCGCGCTGGGAGCGCACCGAGACGTATTCGCCCGCGGCCATGGACAGCGCGCCGGCCAGCAGGCCGGCAATGCCGGAGAACAGCACCAGCCCGGAGGAAACGCCGGTCGCACCGATGCCCATGACCAGGGCCAGGTTGGAAACCAGGCCGTCGTTGGCGCCGAAGACGGCGGCGCGGAAGTTGCCCGACAGCTGCGCGCGGCCGGCGGTGGCCAAGGCGCGGACGACTTCCTCATGGACCTGCTCGTCGGCGGCCATCTGCGGGGAGGCATCGGCATCGGTCGCGTAGGGGGTGCTGCTTTCGGCCCGCTGGGCCAGCGCCAGCACAAACACCGAGCCGAAGCTCAGCGCCAGGAAACGCAGGAAGCTGCGGCGCAGCGAGGGCCGTACCGGGCGGGCATGCTCGCCGAGCTTGGTGCGCCAGTATTCCTCGTGGCGTTCCTCGGCCGCGGCCAGGCCCAGCAGGATCTGCTTTTCCTGTCCGGTCTTCCTTCGGGCCAGCGCGCGGTAGATCGCGCCTTCGGCGACCTCGTCCGCAACGTACTTGCGCCAGCGGCGGATCTGGGCGGGGGTGGGCTGCGTCGCGGGGTGTTGCGGCATCACGAGGATGACTCTCCTACGGCTTGGGATTTCTCAACGAAACCCGGGGTTCTGTTCAGCCTCTCACTCTAGCCAGTGCGATGGTGCCGGGGAATTTGGCAAGCCTAAAAGCGCACCTGCGCCCGTCCGGCTGTCCGGCGGCCGCCAAGAACACCACCAGCTCCCCACCCCGGGGATCGAACACCGGGCGCCGGGAGGAGCGGGAGACCAGCCGTTCAAGATGCGCGGGATCGGCGATATAGCGGGTGTGCCAGCGGCCCTGCACCGTGAACTGCACCTGGCCGGTTTGCAGATCGATAATGGGGAGGACGGAAAATGCCATGGCAGGGACAACTCTCGCTGAGCTCTTGCCCGTGCATCGGTTGATGCCCGGACCGCTTCTTCATCCGAACCACCCATGAACCTGGGGTTGGTGCGCGGCCAGTCGGAGCTTGGCGCCGCGTCTCGTGAAGCAACACTGCCGATGCTACCTTCGCGCGATTAAGCAGTGAAGTTCCGTTCCGTAATATGACCGCCGGGCAACGCCCTAGCCGCTGCCGCGCTTCGAGTCGGCGGCCTGCTGCAGCCGGTCCCGCTGCTCCTGCCATTGCCGGGCCGTGTAGTCCGGCAGGTTCGGGGCTTCGGGGCGCAGCCCGACCTGCCCGTCCAGCAGTTCGCGCACGATGTCCAGATGGCCTGCATGGCGCGAGGTCTCGGCGATCATGTGCACCATCAGGCGCTCAAGGGTGGTCTGCCGGTGGCGGACCCACCAGGGGACTTCGGCCGGGGAAGCGAGCTCGAGCTCGTCGAATCCTGCGTCGGCGAACTCGATGGCCCGCTGGTAGAGGTCGATGACCTGCTGTGCGGAGAAGTCTGCCGGAGGGATGAAATCCGCCTGCGGGTCATCGAGCTCCAACAGCTTCCGCGCGTAGGGGTCGTCTACCGGCCGGTTGAGGCACAACCCGAAATAGCCGTACTCGGTGATGGCCAGGTGGTGCACGACCCCCAGGATGTGGGTGCCGGTGCCGGTCATGGGCTGGCGGGCCAGTTCCTCGCTGAGCTGCCCGCTTTTGAAGATCACCGCTTGGCGCGCATCGTTCAGGTATTCCCGCAGCCGGGCGGCGGTGCTGTTCGGGGTGGAGTCCATGGATCGAGTGTAGGCGCGGGCCCCGGCCGGCGGATACCGGATCCAGCCAACGGGAAGCCTGCCCGAAAGGTGTCATAATCTTCCGTCCAGGCTGGACGGATGTTGCGTATTGGTAAACTGGGGCGCGCAACGGCCGGCAGGAGAACACGCCCGCGGTCGCTGCCCATCCTCCGAGAGAACAGGTTCAGGTGCCCCACTGATGAAAGCTCTGCCCGTTGAACCCTCAGGCTCATCAATCAACATCGGTGCACGACTGCGCGGCATCCGCCAGCAGCAGCGCATGACGATCGACCAGGTCGCCGAGCTGTCCGGGCTGACCAAGGGTTTTCTTTCCCGCGTCGAACGGGATTTGACCAGCCCGTCGGTCTCCACGCTGCTCAAGCTCTGCGAGGTGCTGGGTATCGAGGTCGGAACCCTGTTCGAGGTCCCCGACACCACCTTGGTGCGCCTGGGCGAGGCGCCGAGGATTTCGCTGGGCGGCTCGGGGATCACCGAGCAGCTGGTCACCCCGCGCGGCGAAAAGCGCGTCCAGGTCATCCGCGCCGAGGTGGAACCGCGCGGCAGGGGAGAGGCTGAGCTGTATTCGGTGGACTGCGAACTCGAAGTGCTGCACGTGGCCTCCGGGGTGTTCACGCTGGTGCTTCCCGAGCAGCGGGTCGAGCTCGCCGCGGGGGACACCATGACGTTCCCGGGGCGCGAACCGCACAGCTGGGAAAACCCCGGGGACGAACCCGCCGTGGTGCTCTGGACCCTGATTCTCTGAGCAACGGCCGCGCCCCGAGCGCGGCGCGGCCGCCCGGGCGGTGCGCGCCGGGAGGAGGGCCCGCGTTCACGTCTGGCCAATGCACCGCGTATTCTTGGAATAGTGCCTGTCAACGCAGGCGGGCTAGTGAAAACGGGAAGGAGCGCAATGGCGACAGGTAAATCCACCGGAAGCTCGGAGACCACGCCGCACGAATTGCGCTCCATCAGCTGGTGGGCTTCGGCCTTGGCCGGCATCCTGGTCGGCTCGACCCTGGCGTGGCTGAGGACCCAGCGCAACTTCTTTTTCCTCGGCGCCGCCATCCTCGCGGTCGTCATCATCGTGCTGACCGTGCGCACGGTCCGCCGCCGGGCGCGGCACCCGCAGATGATGGAAGCAAAGACCTCCTGGGCCTACAACATCTGGGCGCTGGTCCTGATCATCTTGGCCGGGCCGGTGCAGCTGGTCTACGTTCCCGACGACATCAGCGAGCTGACCATCAAGTCGCTCATCCTTTCGGTGGGTTTCTGCCTGGGAATTCACGAAGTCGACCGGGCGCTGGTCAAGGGCGCCGGATCCAAGCAAAAGGCCTAATCAGAGGTTCGTCGCCGGCTAGCCGCCCAGATTCTTTTTAGATCTTTCGACCTCCACTTTGGTTCTTTTATCCAAAGAATTCTCCCCACCTCTTTCGTAGTGTGATCCACATCATCATCTTGAAAGGGGTTGGCATGACGCGAGCAGCGGCGAACCAACAAGGCACTGAGCAGGGACTCAAAAAGGTTCTCGGCAAGTGGGATGCATTGGCCATCGGCGTTGGAGCCATGATCGGCTTCGGCTGGGTAGTGCTCACCGGTGACTGGATCACCACCGCCGGCCCGATCGGCGCCTCGCTGGCCATGCTGGTCGGCGGCGGCATCATGGCCGTGGTCGGCCTGACCTACGCCGAGCTCGTGGCGGCAATGCCCAAGGCCGGCGGCGAGCACAACTACCTGCTGCGCGCCATGGGAGCCCGCTGGTCCTTCGCCGGATCCTGGGCCATCGTCGGCGGCTACATCACCATCGTCGCCTTCGAGGCGGTCGCGCTGCCCAAATCGGTGCAGTACATCTTCCCCAACCTCTCGCAGATCAAGCTCTGGGACATCGCCGGCTCCGAGGTCTACCTGACCTGGGCCTTGGTGGGCGTGCTGGGTGCCGTGGTGATCACCTGGATCAATATCCGCGGCATCAAGACCGCCGGCGTGGTGCAGACCTTCGTGGTGATCTTCCTGTTCATCATCGGCGCAATGCTGCTCACCGGGTCCTTCGCCGGCGGCGAAACCCGCAACATGGAACCGTTCTTCGAGAACGGGCTGGCCGGATTCTTCGGCGTCATGATCGTTGTTCCGTTCATGTTCGTCGGCTTCGACGTCATCCCGCAGTCCGCCGAGGAATGCGACATCCCGCCGCGCAAGATCGGCAAGTACGTGATCATCTCCGTGCTGATCGCCACCGCCTGGTACGTCATGGTGGTGCTGGCAACCTCCTCCGGCCTGGGCCCGGCCGCGCTCGCCGGTTCCGATCTGGCCACCGCCGACGCCATGGGCGCGCTGTTCAACTCCGAGGTCATGGCCAAGATCCTGATCGCCGGCGGCATCGCGGGCATCCTGACCTCCTGGAACTCGCTGCTGATGGGCGCCTCGCGGCTGATGTACGCGATGGCCCAGTCCGGGATGCTGCCGCGCTGGTTCGCCCAGCTGCATCCGAAGTACCGCACCCCGCATCATGCGCTGCTGTTCATCGGCGGGCTGTCGATCCTGGCGCCGTTCTTCGGCACCGCGATGCTGGGCTGGCTGGTCGACTCCGGCTCGCCGTCCATCGTGATGGCCTACCTGCTGGTCGGCGTAGCCTTCCTGATCCTGCGCCGCCGCGAACCGCAGATGCCGCGCCCGCTGCGCATCGGCGGCAAGGGCAACTTCGGCCAGGTCATCGGCGTCCTGTCGGTGCTCTTCTGCGCCGGCCTGATCTCCCTGTACCTGCCGGGCATGCCGGCGGCGATCACCTGGCAGCCGTGGGCGCTGTTCGGAGCCTGGTGGCTGCTGGGAATGTTCTTCCTGTTCCGGGTGCCCCGCGGGGTCCAGCCCGGTGAGCATGCAGAGGAAGAGCTGCTGCACCTGATCAGCATCCGCCAGCAATCCAAGCTGGGTGCCGTCGGGCCCGACGACGTGGCCGTGACCTCCCGCCGGGGCCGCCGCCGGCAGGCGACCAACGCGAAACGCTAGAAACCAACAGGCAAGCCCCGACCGCAAGGTCGGGGCTTGCCTGCGTCCCGGGGCCCGGCGGCCGGCCTATCCCTGGTTGCGGCGCAGGGCAAGCCAGAGCGAGGCCGAGACGTCCGGGTCGTCCAGATCGATGCCCAGCAGGTCCCCGGCCACGGTGATGCGGTGGCGCAGCGAATTGCGGTGGATGCCCAGCGCCCGCGAGGCATCTTCCCAATGCCCGCGATGCCGCAGGTACTGGGTGACGGCCGAAAGCAGATCGGCCCGGGTGTACGCTGCCAGCGCCTCCACCCAGGTCTGCGCGCTGGCATCGAAGTCCGCCCCCGCATCGGACAGCTCCCCGGCCGGTGCCCCGGACAGGTTCTGGCGCAGCGCCGGAAGGTTGGCCGGCAGCTCGGCCAGCGTGAGCGGGGCCGAGAGCACCGCGCGCAGGTTCCGGGCGGTGTCCCCGGCGCTGGGCTCCGGGTCCTGCCCCGGAGCGGCGGCGGAGGTCTTGCCCAGCTGCGCCTCGTCCAGCAGCAGGTAGAGCACCCCGTCGTCCGCGAAGCGCAGCTGGCAGCGTGCGGCCGCCTCGGCCACCGGCGGCAACGCGGCGCCTGCTGGCAGCGCGCCCAGCGCCTGGATCACGGTGCGGACCTCGGTCTCGTCATCCAGGGACAGCGCCAAAACCCTGACGCGGGAGGGAAGCTCGTCCATTCCGGCTTCCTCCGCGACCAGCCGGGCGGATTCCGGCTGCCCGTGCAGCAACAGCTTGGCGGTGGCTCCGCCCAGGGCCGCATTCGTGCTGACCATCAGCTCGCGCTGGCGGGCGCGCAGCGACAGCAGCATGCACACCGTCATGATGATCTGCCGGTCGGCCTTGGTCAGCGTGCGCCCGGAGCCGACGCCGAGGAATCCGTGGATCCGGGTCCCGGCCAAGATCGGGTACAGCACCACGGCCTGGCCGTTGATCCCGAAGGTGGACGCCGAGGGCATGCCGGTGCGCGGGAAGCGCAGCGACTCCTGGCGCAGCATCGGCACGAAACCCTGGGCGGAGGCCGGGTAGACCGTGGCCGGCTGCGGGTCGTCCGGGAGGAAAGCGGCCCAGCCGCCCAGCGCCTGCGCCAGCCCGCGCACCACCGCGTTGATGGCATCGGAGCGGATCGCCGCCCGCGCCAGCGCGGTCTGGGTGCCCAGCGAGCTCATCAGGTTCACCGTGTCGTCCCTGGCCGACAGCCGCCAATAGGCCCGCGACACGTTTTGGAAGGGCGCCCCGTCCGGGACGATGCCCAGTTCCACCCCGGTCTGCCGGCAGGCATCGATCACATGCTGTGGAACCTCATCCAGCCACGGGCCGAGCCCCAGGCCCAGCGCCCGGACTTCCTTGTCCCGCAGCCGCTGCATGTAGGCCAGCGAAGCGGTGGCCGAATGGCCGAAGGGCATGCCGGTGGTCAGCAGCAGTTCGCCGCCCTCAAGATAGGTGGTGGGATCCTCCAGCTCGGAAATGTGCACACCGGTGACCGGTGAGGCGCTGAAAGTGGGCGAATCGGCGGGGAAGAACTCGTCGCCAAGCTCAGCCCCCAACTGCAACAGAGTGATCATGGGTAAATTATCCAATCTTTAACTGCTCTTTGGACGTAAGAACTAATGACGCGTGTCACATGGATTTCTATCGTTGGAAGCATGACCGAAACTCTTGCGGCGCGCGACGCCGAAACGCTGACCCAGACCCGCCACCTGGCTACCGCCATCCCGGGGCCGCGCTCCATCCAGCTCCACGAAGAACGTGTGCAGCAGGTGAGCAGCGGCCTGGGCATCACCCTGCCGGTCTTCGTCTCCCGTGCCGACGGCGGCATCATCGAGGACGTCGACGGCAACCGCCTGATCGACTTCGCCTCCGGCATCGCCGTGACCTCGCTGGGCGCTTCCAACCGCCGCGTGGCGCAGCGCGTGGCCAAGCAGCTGGAAGCCTTCACCCACACCTGCTTCATGGTCACCGAATACGAATCCTTCACCCAGGTCTGCGACTGGCTGAACCGCAACACCCCGGGCGACTTCGACAAGCGCACCGCGCTGTTCTCCACCGGCGCCGAAGCCGTGGAGAACGCGGTCAAGATCGCCCGCGCCGCCACCGGCCGCGCCAACGTGCTGGTCTTCGACGAGGCCTACCACGGCCGCTCGCTGCTGACCATGGGCATGACCGCCAAGGTCAACCCCTACAAGCTGAACTTCGGCCCGATGCCGGAGCATGTCATCCGCGCCGCGTCGGCCAACCCGCTGCGTCCCGCCGTCGACGGCGGCGTCGAGGCCGCGCTGGCTTCCGTCGAGGCCACGCTCGTGGAGCACGACCCGGCCAGCTTCGCCGCCATGGTGATCGAACCGATCCAGGGCGAGGGCGGCTTCATCGTCCCGATGGCCGGCTTCATCCCGGGCCTGCGCCAGCTGGCCGACAAGTACGGCATCGTGCTGGTCATCGACGAGATCCAGGCGGGCATGGGCCGCACCGGCACGCTGTTCGCCTCGGAGCACGAAGGGGTTGCCGGCGATTTGATCCTCACCGCCAAGGCGCTGGCCAATGGCGTGCCGCTGTCCGCGGTCACCGGGCGCACCGAGCTGCTCAACGCCCCGCATGCAGGCGGCCTGGGCGGCACCTACGCGGGCAACCCGCTGGCCTGCGAGGCGGCGCTGGCGGTCTTCGAGCAGTTCGAGGACGGCAGCTTGCTGGAGAACGCCCGGCTGATCGAGCGAGTGGCCCGCGAGGTGCTGGAACCGCTGCTGGAATCCACCGATGTGGTGGCCCAGGTCCGCGGCCGCGGCGCCATGCTGGCCGTGGAGTTCGCGGACCGCGTCACCCTGGCTCCGCGCCCGGAGCTCGCCGCCGCCGTTTCCAAGGCCTGCCACGCCCGGGGCGTGCTGACCCTGACCTGCGGCACCCATGGGAATGTGCTGCGCCTGCTGCCTCCGCTGGTCATCGGCGAGGCGCTGCTGCGCGACGGGCTTGAGGTGCTCGCGCAGAACATCATCGAGCTGGCCGGCTAACCGCCTGCCGCTGTTGCGGACCGGTTCCGCCGCCCCGATCGGGGCGGCGGAACCGGTCCCTTTGTTTTGCGCCGGGCGGCTTCGGGAATTCCCGGCTCCGCGGCGGCCCGCACCTTGACGTGGCGCAGATCGCAAAATAGCATAATAGGAAACTGAAGTTTCGTATTAGACAACTAGTTGCGGACTGGTCCGGGTTGTCGGAAGGATGCTCCCATGAAGGAAATCAGGATTGAAGAGAACGGCAACCTGGGCCCCATCAACGCGGCCCAGATTCCGCGTTATGCAGGCTTCGGCACCTACGCCCGCCTGCCCCGCCTGGACCAGGTGCAGCAGGCCGATATCAAGATCGTCGGCGTGCCCTTCGACACCGGGGTGTCCTACCGTCCCGGCGCCCGCTTCGGCGCCAACCACGTGCGCGAATCCTCGCGCCTGATCCGCCCCTACAACCCGGCCACCGACTCCTCGCCGTTCGCGCAGAGCCAGGTCGCCGACGCGGGGGACATGGCGGTGAACCCGTTCAACATCCACGAGGCCATCGAGACCATCGAGCACGAGGCCCTGGAGTTGACCGCCGACGGCGCCACCCTGGTGACCCTGGGCGGCGACCACACCATCGCGCTGCCGCTGCTGCGCGCGGCCGCCCGGCGCGCCGGCGCCCCGGTGGCGATGCTGCACTTCGACGCGCACCTGGATACCTGGGATACCTACTTCGGCGCCGAATACACCCACGGAACCCCCTTCCGCCGCGCGGTGGAGGAAGGCATCCTCGATACCGAGGCCATCTGCCACGTCGGCACCCGCGGCCCGCTGTACGGCAAGAAGGACTTGGAGGACGACAAGCGCTTCGGCTTCGGCATCGTGACCAGCTCGGATGTCTACTACCAGGGCGTGCGCGAGATCGTGGACAAGCTGCGCGTGCGCATCGGCAACCGCCCGCTGTACATCTCGGTGGACATCGACGTGCTGGATCCGGCCCACGCCCCGGGCACCGGCACCCCGGAAGCCGGCGGCATCACCAGCCGCGAACTGCTGGAAATCCTGCGCGGGCTGCGCGGGCTGAACATCGTCGGCGCGGACATCGTGGAGGTCTCCCCGGCCTACGACCACGCGGAGATGACCGGCGTGGCCGCGAGCCACGTCACCTACGACCTGATTTCCCTGATCAGCGACTTCCGCAGCCGTGAAGGGGTGAATGCCCGATGACCGGCATGCAGGACGCGGCGCAGGACACCGTGAAGCGCGCCGCGCAGCGCAACGGCGGCGACCTGGTCATCGAGACCCTCACCGCGCTGGGCGCCAAAACCGTCTTCGGCATCCCCGGGCAGCACGCCCTGGGCCTGTTCGACGCGCTGTCCCGCTCCACGCTGCAGTTCATCTCCTCGCGGGTGGAGAACAACTCCGCCTTTGCGGCCGACGGCTACTCGCGGGCCACCGATGAAGTCGGGGTGCTCTTCCTGTCCACCGGTCCCGGAGCGCTGACTTCCCTGGCCGGGCTGCAGGAGGCCTATGCCACCGGCGTGCCGATGGTCGTGATCGCCAGCCAGATCCCGCTGGACGGACTGGGCGCGCGCCGCAAGGGCATGCTGCACCAGCTCGACGACCAAAAGGCCTCCGCCGCGAATGTCACCAAATTCCAGCAGACCGTCCACCACGCCTCAGGCATCCCCTCGGCCATCCAGGACGCCTGGGCCCGGGCCGTGACCGTGCCCATGGGCCCGGTGTGGGTCGAAGTTCCGCAGGACGTGCTGCTGGCCCCGGTCATGGTGCCGCCGGTGCAGGACGCCCTGGCCGAGGCCTATGACCACCCGCCGCGCGTGGAGCTGATCCGCGAAGCCGTGCGCTGGCTGTCCGAGGCCAAGCGGCCGGTGATCGTGGCCGGCGGCGGCGTGCGCCGCGCCAAGGCGCAGGCCCAGCTGCTGGACGCGGCCCGGACGCTGCAAGCCCCGGTGCTGTGCACCCCCGGCGGCAACGGCGCCTTCCCCTGGGAGCACGAGCTCTCGCTGCAGTCCTGGGTGGAAGACCGCTATGTTTCCGAGGTCCTTGAAGACGCTGACGTGCTGGTGGTTATCGGCTCCTCGCTGGGCGAGGTGTCCAGCAACTACTTCACCCTGGCCCCGCGCGGCCGGCTGATCCAGATCGACGCGGAACCGCGGGTGCTGGAATCCAACACCCCGGCCCTGGGCATCCGCGCGGATGCCGGGGCGGCGCTGGATTTCCTGAACGCGCAGCTGCACCGGGAAGGCTTCACCGCCCGCGCCGACTGGCACGGGCGCGGCCCGCAAGAGGTGGTGGCCGAGACCCTGGGCAAGGTCGCAGCGCGGCTCGACGCCCAGGACCTGGGCCTGGAACGCCGCTTCATGGCGGACATCCGCGAGGCGGTCCCGGCGGCCATGCAGACCTTCTGGGACATGACGATTTCCGCCTACTGGGGCTGGAGCTGCTGGGACTCCCGCGAGGGCCAGTTCCACTCGGCGCAGGGCGCCGGCGGGCTGGGTTTCGGTTTCCCGGCGGCCATCGGCGGGGCCATCGGCCTGGGCGAGCGGGTGCTGGCGGTCAGCGGCGACGGCTCGGCCATGTACTCCATCGCGGAGCTGGCCACCGCCAAGCAGCACGAGGCCCCGGTGACCTGGCTGATCGTGGATGACGGCGGCTACGGCATCCTGCGCGAATACATGGAAGGGGCCTTCGGCAAGGCCACCGCCACGGAGCTGGCCCGTCCGGACTTTGTCGCGCTGGCCCGCTCCTTCGGTGTCCCCGCCCGCGAGGTGCAGCCGCAGGACGTCGGGCAGGCGCTGCGCGAATCCTTCGCGGCGCAGGGCCCGAACGTCGTGGTGGTCAAGACGCTGCTGAAGATGTTCGCCCCGACCCACTTCTAGGTCGCCGGCGCAGCCAGGGGGCGGCACCTGTGCGGGTGCCGCCCCCTGGCTGCGTTGTTGCTGGTGTTCTGGTATTGATGCTCAGTGCGTGAAATGGTAGACGATGCCGAACATCATCGTTGAGAAGCCCAAGCTGACGCCTATGAGCAGTGGCACCCAGTCCTGCGTTTGAGTCTGGGTTGCCAACATCACTGCGAAAGTACCGAAGAGAATCATCACTCCGATCCCTCCCAGGATCACCCCTCCGCCTCCGTGATGACGCACGGCGGAGTGTGCGTTCCGGTGGAATAGTGGTTCCATACTCGTATCCTACGACCGGGAATCTCGAATTCCGAGGGTTTGGCCCAAGATCTTTGGAATTGTCAGATTATATTGCGGACCGGGCGCTGCGCCGCGCGTGCATCCGCTGCGCCGCCTGCGACAGCGAAGGGTAGTCGGCCCCCGGTCCCTGGGCGATGAATCCAGGGCACAGGTGGTCGGCGGCGAACTGCGTTCCATAGCCGAGCCCCGTGTAGCTGCCGCCGGCCATGCGCACCAGATGCGCCCCGGCGGCCACATCCCATACCTTGGTGTCGAACCCGATGGTCGCATCGCACCAGCCGGCCGCCACGTGCGCCAGCGCCAGCGCGGCGGACACCTTGCGCCGCACCGTCGCGAAATCATGGATCCACCCGCCCAGCAGTTCGAGGGCCAGCGGGCCGTCGGCCACCAGCGATTCGGCGCCGGGGTAGTCGGTCATCAGGTTCGCGCGGGCCTGCTCCGGGCGCGCGGTCGGGCTGAGGATGTGCCCATTGAGGTAGGCATGGGCCAAATCGGCGCTGAATTCGTCGCCGGAGACCGGGTCGATGACGGCCGCGGCGACCAGCCGGTCGTCGATGGCGGCGGCGATGGAAACGCAGAAGAAGGCGATGCCGTGCACGAAATTGCTGGTGCCGTCGATCGGATCCACGATCCACTGCACGGTGCCCGGGGCGGCGGAGCCCGCCTCCGCCTCGACCTGTTCCTCGCCCAGTACCCAGGAACCGGGAACCGCGGCGCGCAGCGAGCGGGTGATCAGCTCCTGGCTCTGCCGGTCGATCGTGGTGACCAGGTCGTGGGTGTTGGTTTTTTCCTCCGCCCGCACGCCGCCGCGGAAGGCTCCGCGCAGCAGGTCGGCTGCCTGCCGTCCGGCAGCCAAGGCGGCGCTTCGCAGGGTCGCGGCGGTGGATTCCAGATGCGCTTCGGAAAGATCAATCACGACTCCAGCCTATCGGGAGTGAGACCCGCAAAACGTTGACCTAGGCAACTATCTCAACTTACAGTTGAGTGGAACCCTAAAGATAGGCAGGCGATATATTGTGCAGTGGCCAGTGAATGAGGCTTCAACCGAGCTGCTGGGACGCCTGCTGGACGAGCTGGCCCGAACCTCGCGGCTGCTGCGCTCCTTCTCGCACCTGGACCAGACCGATCCCGAGGTCTCCAACGCCTCGCACCACGTGCTCAAGACCCTGGACATGCGCCAGCCGACGCACGCGGCCGACCTGGCCAGCCACCTGGGCATCGGCACCGCGGCGATGAGCCGGCATCTGGCCGAACTGGAGCAGGCAGGACTGGTGGACAAGCGGCCCAGCGACCTCGATGCCCGCCGCCAGGTCCTGTGGGTCACCGAGGCCGGCAGCGACCGGCTCGAAGCCAGGGCGCAGCTGCGCATCGAACGCCTGCGGCCGCTGCTGCCCGACTGGGACGTCGACCGGTTGGCCCTGGTCGCCGACGCGCTGGGCGAACTGAACAACTCGATGATCCAGGGCATCCACGAGCATCGCGAGCTGCAGGCCGAAGAGCCACGAACCGACCCCGATGACTAATCCGCCCCAGGGCGCCGCGACGCCGACCGACCTGACTGAGACGGCCGCCGACACCCCGCAGATGACGCAGCGCGAGGTGCTGCGCTCCATCGCCGGCGTGCTGGCCTCGTTCTTCGCGGCGATGCTCGCCGCCACCATCGTCGCCATCGCGCTGCCCACCATCATGGACAAGCTCGGCGGGTCGCAGACCGACTTCAACTGGGTGCTGTCCACCACCTTGCTGGCCAACGCGGCCACCACCCCGATCTGGGGCAAGATGGCGGATCTGTTCAACAAGAAGAAATTGCTGCAGGTCGGCATCCTGATTTTCATTCTCGGGTCGTTCCTGGCCGGGATGGCGTGGTCCATTCCGGTGCTGCTGGCCGCCCGCGTGGTCCAGGGGATCGGCATGGGCGGGCTGACCGCCATGGGCATGGCGGTGATCGGCACGGTCATCGCCCCGCGCGAACGCGGGCGCTACTCCGGGTACTTCGGCGCCGTCATGGCGGTGTCCACTGCGACCGGGCCGCTGCTGGGCGGGTTCATCGTCGACTCGCCGCTGGGCTGGCGCTGGTGCTTCTTCTTCGGCATTCCGATCAGCGTGCTGTCCCTGATCCTGATCCAGAAAACCCTCCACCTGAACCACCAGAAACGCACGGTGCGCATCGACTGGGGCGGCGCGCTGCTGCTGACCGTGGCGGTCTCGACGCTGCTGATCTGGGTGTCCTATGTGGGCAAGGACGAGTACTTCGCCTTCAACTCCTGGCAGACCTACACCATGCTCGGCGCGGTCGCGGTGCTGACCGCGGCGCTGCTGCTGGTTGAATCCCGCGTCGTGGAACCGATCATTCCGCTGAAGATCATCGCCACCCGCACCACCTCGTTGGCGATCCTCGCCTCCGTCTCGATCGGCGTGGGCATGTTCGGCAGCGGCGCATTCATCGGGCAGTACTTCCAGATCGCCCGGGAAGCCACCCCCACCCAAGCCGGGCTGATGACGCTGCCGATGATCGCGGGAAACTACTTCGGCTCGGTGTTCTCCGGCCAGATGATCACCCGCTACGGGCGGTGGAAGGTCTACCTGGTCATCGGTTCGCTGCTGAACGTCGCCGGGTTGGGGCTGCTGGGTTTCATGCACCACGACACCGAGTACTGGATCCTGGCCATCGGCATGTTCCTGAACGGCGTGGGCATGGGCTTCATGCTGCAGAACCTGGTGCTCGCGGTGCAGAACACCGTGAAGGTCACCGACATCGGCGCTGCCAGCTCCTCGGTGGCATTCTTCCGTTCGGTGGGCGGTTCCGCCGGTGTCGCCTTCCTCGGCGCCATGCTCGCCGCCCAGGTCGCCACCCTGGTGTCGGAGGGGCTGGAGCGGCTGGGCGTGAACACCTCGAAGGGCGGTGCCGGCGGCTCGCTGAACCTGTCGGGCATGCCGCCGGCGGTGCGCGGGGTGGTCGAATCGGCCTACGGCGAAGCCACGGGGCTGGTGTTCCTGGTCTCGGCCGCGGTCGCCGCCGTCGCCTTCATCTGCATCCTGTGCATCAAGGAAGTGCCGTTGCGCAAGACGATCTAGGATCCGCGCCGGGACGGTCCTGTGCCGGCGCCAGTCGCGGCACCCCTTCCGGAGCGGGTGGGGCCGCCCGGGAGAAGGAACTGCCGTGCCCCAACCAGCCTTTCCAGGTTTCCGCCGGATCGGCGCCGCCGCGCTGGCGGCGGCGCTGTCCCTGGCCGCCCTTCCGCCGGCGCAGGCCGCCGAACCGCCGCAGGGATGCAGCGGGCGCGCGGACCCCGGCAGCTGCCGGACGGTCGTCGGGTGGGCCGCCGCGCAGCTCGGGGACGTGCCCGGGGACGAAGCCGAGCTCGGGGCTTCGAACGGGATGCTGTCCACGTACGTGGACTTCGCCAACCACCCCGGATTCCCGGCGGATTATGCGGCCGAAGCCGCGCGGCGTGACGCGGCCCTGCTGATCGCCTGGGAACCCTACGACTGGGAGAACCGCAGCGTGGACCAGCCGGACTACCGCCCGGCGGCCATCGCCGACGGACACCACGACACCTATCTGGTCTCCTGGCTGCGGCAGGCCCAGGAGCATGCGGCGGACCAGCCGGTCCTGGTGCGTTTCGCACCGGAGATGAACGACGCCATCCGACCCTGGTCGGTCGGGGTGAACGGCGGGAATACCGCCGCCGACTACGTCCGGATGTTCCGGCACGTGTACGAGCTCAAACAACGCTGGGCGCCGGATGCGGCCATGGTCTGGAACCCGTTGGTAGCGGGCTCGACCCCCGACGGGACGCCGGTCGACTTCGCCTCGGTCTACCCGGGCGCGGACTACGTGGATGTGCTGGCGTTGGATGGTTTCAACTGGGCCGACGCCAACGACCCCGCCGTCAATTGCAACTGGCAGTCCTATGACGACGTCTTCGGCGCACCGGTGGCGCAGCTCAAGGAGCTGGCCGGCGGCAAGCCATGGGGCATCGCGGAAGTCGCCTCGGCTTCGCGCGGCGAATCATTCTTCACCGGCTCGGGCGAGTGCGCCGAGGCCTGGGGCTCCTGGGTCTTCCACTGGCCGCAGAGCCCGCCGTTCTACGCCGAGGCCGAGGACTGGATCACCCAGGCCGGCTGGGTGGAAACCATGATGCTCCAGGCGCACGCGGACGGCGCGTTGTTCGTCAACCTGTTCAACATGGACAAGGAAACCGACTGGCGGCTTGAATCAACGCCGGCCGGAACCGAAGTGCTGGGCCGGATGGATGCCACCGGTTCCTTCAGCTTCGGGCACGAGGGCAGCTCCCAGCTGATTCACGACGCCCTGCGCGCCGAAGCTGCCGCCCCGTAGCAGGTGTCCGCAGGCCGTGCGGCGGCAAAGCACCGATTTTTTGTGCATTCTTCACAAGAACTTGGGCAGAACGGCCTAAGCCCGTGACGGTGCGCACACCTAGGGTAGAGAAGGACGAAATCAACGAGCAGGGGAGCATCATGACCGGACTTCGACCATTGGACGGAATCGTCGTCGCAGACTTTTCCCGGGTTCTCGCCGGACCACTGAGCACCATGACGCTCGCCGACCTGGGCGCGCGGGTCATCAAGGTCGAACGCCCCGAATCCGGGGACGACACCCGCAGCTGGGGTCCTCCCTTCTCCGCGACCGGCGCCACCTACTTCGAGTCGGTCAACCGCAACAAGCAGTCCATCGCACTGGACCTGCGCAACGAGCAGGACCGCGAGGTCGCCCGCGAGCTGGTCTCCAAGGCGGACGTGCTGGTGGAGAACTTCATCACCGGCGGCATGGACAAGATGGGTCTGGGCTATGCGGAGCTTTCAGAGCTGAACCCTTCGCTGATCTACGCCTCGATCACCGGCTTCGGGTCGGCGGGCGGATCCAAGATCCCCGGGTACGACTTCATCGTGCAGGCCCTGGGCGGGCTGATGTCCATCACCGGCGAACCGGACGCGGACCCGATGAAGGCCGGCGTGGCGCTGGTGGACGTGCTCACCGCCAAGGACGCCACCATCGCGATCCTGGCCGCGCTGCAGAACCGGCAGAAGACCGGACGCGGCGCCCACATCGAGGTGAACCTGCTCTCCAGCCTGCAGGGCGCGCTGGCCAACCAGGGCCAGGCATACCTGGGCGCCGGCAAGATCGCCGGGCGCATGGGCAACGCCCACCCGTCCATCGTTCCGTACCAGCTGCTGGACTGCCAGGACGGCTCGGTGGCCGTGGCCTGCGGCAACGACGGCCAGTTCGTCAAGCTGTGCGCCGAGCTGGGGGTTCCCGAGCTGAGCGGCGACCCGAAGTTTTCCACCAACACCCAGCGCGTGGCGCACCGCGAGGAGCTCATCCCGCTGCTGGAGCAGGCGCTGCGCGCCGACACCGGCGCCAACTGGCAGCGCCGCCTGACCGAGGTCGGCGTGCCCGCCGGCAAGGTCGCAAACATCGCCGAAGGCCTGGACTACGCCGCCTCGCTAGGCCTGGAGCCCACCATCGAGGTGCTGGACGAGCAGGGCACCGCAGTTGGCGAACAGGTGCGGCATCCGGCGACCTGGACCCCTGCGCTGGATACCCCGCGCCAGGCCCCGCCGAAGCTCGGCGAGCACAATGACGTGGTGCGCGGATGGCTGGGGGCCGCCGCCGCCGTCTAGGACCTGTTCCTAGAATCCGTGCGTTTCGGCGTGCCGCAGGGCAAGCCACAGGTGCGCTGAAACGTCCGGGTCGTCAACATCCACGCCGATCAGCGAATTCACCAGCTGCATGCGGTAGCGCAGCGTGTTGCGGTGCAGCCCCAATTCCCGGGCCGCTTCCTCCCAGGTGCCGCGGTGGCGCAGGTAGCTGGTGACCGTGGCCACGAGATCCGCCCTGGCGTACTCGTGCAGCGCCTTGACCCAGTTGGACGCCTTGGACTCGTCGCTGGAGCCCAGATGCGTCAGCATGCCCTTCGGCGCCCGCGCAATGGCGGCGCGCAGCGCCTGGAAGATCGCCGGGATCTGCGTGCCCTGGATTTCCGCGGAGAGCACCGCCGCCGTTTCCGGTTCCCGGGCCGGGTGCTCGGGGGAGAAGCCCAGCACCTGGAACTCGGTGCCCTCCAGGTCGTCGAAGGGACGCTCGGTCAGCGGGGCCACCAGTGCCGCGTCAAGCAGGGCGATCAGCGAGTTCTCGTGCTCGAACACGAAGGGCGTGGCCTTCAGCGCCGGTCCCAGGTCGTAGGGCTCCGGACCCAGCAGCCCCCGGACCGACTCGGCGGCGAAAGACACCGGGATGCTGCCCTGCGCGCGCAGCGCCAGCAGCCTGAGCGTCGAGGGGACATCGGGCAGCCCTGAATCCTCGGCCAGCATCCTGGCCGCCTCCAACTGGCCGCGCACCGCGAGCTTGGCCACCGCGCTGCCCAGCACCGCAGTGGATTCGGCCTGTTGCTCGCGCTGGCGCGAGCGCATGGCCAGCAGCACGCAGACCGTCGTGATGACCTGCCGGTCCGCCGGGGTCAACCGCCGGCCCGGACCGAGCGCGAGCACCCCGTAGACCTGCGCATTGACCAGGACCGGATAGAGCACTACCGGCTGGTTCAGGATTTCGAAGGTCGCAGTGCTGGGCGCTTCGAGCTTGTCGATGCGGTGGGTTTCCCTGCGCACCTTGGGCATGAACTGCTCCGCGGACGGCGGCCAGACCGTTTCTCCCTCGCCGAAGCGCGGCACATAGGCCGCCCAGCCGCCCAGCGACTGCGCCAGCCCGCGCACCACCGCGGGAACCGCGTCCGGGCGCATGGCCGCGCGGGCCATGGCCGTCTGGGTGCCGAGCGAATCCATCAAATCCGCGTTGCTGCTGCGCATGGCCAGATTCCAGTAGGCGCGCGAGATGTTCTGGAAAGGCACCTGGTCTGGAATCACCACCACCTCCAGGTTTGCCTCCGCGCAGGCCGCGGCCAGGGCCGGCGGGATCGCGGTCAGCGAAGGCCCCAGGCCGATTCCGAGAACCTTGATGGATTTCTCCTGCAGCCGCTGGATGTAAGCGGCCGGGTCGACCTGGCCGCGGGCGAAAATCATGCCGGTGGTCAGCAGCAGCTCGCCGCCGGAAAGATACGGGGTCGGATCCTCCAGCTCGGAGACGTGGACGCCGGCAATCGGGATGGCGCTGTAGTGGCCCGAAGGACCCGGTTCCAGGTCCGTCGCCAGGGCAGTGCCGAGCTGAAGAAGGGTGATCATAGAAAAAGTATCC
Organism: Glutamicibacter protophormiae; assembly: GCF_014647495.1. Lineage (GTDB taxonomy): Bacteria > Actinomycetota > Actinomycetes > Actinomycetales > Micrococcaceae > Glutamicibacter > Glutamicibacter protophormiae. Next base: position 95,471 of record NZ_BMPH01000011.1, on the reverse strand, counting down.
GATGAAACGCAGTCTCTTGTACAGAATGTCTAAGGCGCGAATCACAAAAGTTCCGTAATTTCTTAGGTAAGCAGTTCAACAGCGTGTGACGAAGTCCCGTCTAACGGGACCGTGGCGCACCGAATCCCACGTTTCAACACCTCTTCAAGGAGACCACCATGGCACTGGCAGAACGCGTTTTGGACCCGGCAGACCTGATCAACTTCGATGCGCTGCTGACCAGCGAAGAGCTCGCCCTGCGCGACTCGGTTCGCGGCTTCGTCAATGAGAACATCAAGCCGAACATCGCCCGCTGGTACGAGGACGCGGTCTTCCCGCTGGAGATCGTGCCGGAAATGGCCAAGCTCGGCCTGCTGGGCATGCACCTGGACGGCTACGGCTGCGCCGGACGCTCCGCCGTGGAGTACGGCTTGGCCGGCGCAGAGCTGGAAGCCGGCGACTCGGGCTTGCGCACCTTCGTCTCGGTGCAGGGTTCGCTGGCCATGAGCGCCATATACAAGCACGGCTCCGAGGAGCAGAAGCAGGAATGGCTGCCGCAGATGGCCGCCGGCGAGGCCATCGGCTGCTTCGGGTTGACCGAACCGACCGCAGGATCCGACCCGTCCAGCATGAAGACCTTCGCCCGCCGCGACGGCGACGACTGGGTGCTCAACGGCTCCAAGCGCTGGATCGGCCTGGCCAACGTCGCCAAGGTCGCCGTCATCTGGGCGCAGACCGACGAGGGCATCCGCGGTTTCGTGGTCCCGACCAGCACCCCGGGCTACAAGGCCACCCCGATCGAGCCGAAGCTGTCCATGCGCGCCTCGATCCAGTGCGAAATCGAGCTGGTCGACGTGCGCCTTCCCGGCTCGGCCGTGCTGCCTGAGGTCAAGGGCCTGAAGGGCCCGTTCTCCTGCCTGAATGAAGCCCGTTACGGCATCATCTGGGGCTCCATGGGCGCCGCCCGCGATGCCTTCGAGGTGGCGCTGAAGTACTCGCAGGAGCGGCTGCAGTTCGACAAGCCGCTGGCCGGCTACCAGCTGACCCAGCAGAAGCTGGTGGACATGGCCCTGGAAATCAACAAGGGCTTCCTGCTGGCGCTGCACATCGGGCGTCAGAAGGACGCCGGCACCCTGGACCTGCACCAGATCTCCGTGGGCAAGCTGAACAACTGCCGCGAGGCCATCGAGATCTGCCGCGAGGCGCGCACCATCCTGGGCGGCAACGGCATCACCCTGGACTACTCGCCGCTGCGTCACGCCAACAACCTGGAATCCGTGCGCACCTACGAGGGCACCGACGAAGTCCACACCCTGATCCTGGGCAACAAGCTGACCGGCGTCCCGGCCTTCCGCTAAACCGGACGAACCGCACGAGAGAAGGCATACTTCGATGACCCTATCGACCTCCGCACACCTGCTCGCCCAGCTCGACCAGTACATCAACGGTGTCTGGGTGCAGGGCGAGGGCGGCACCATCACCACGCAGAGCGCCTCGGACTCCACCCGCGTCCTGGCCTCCGGCAATGCCGCCAGCGCGGACCAGATCGACCAGGCGTTCCAGGCCGCCGAGGCGGCGCGCAAGTCCTGGGCGGCCACGCCGATGGCCGCCCGCGGGGCGATCCTCGTCAAGGCCGCCGCCTACCTGCAGGAGAACTCCGCCGGTTTCGGCGAGCAGCTCTCCGCCGAGGAAGGCAAAACCAGGGCCGAAGGCGTGGGTGAGGTGCTGCGCGCCGCGCAGATCCTCACCTACTACGCCGGCGAGGCCGAGCGCGCCGCCGGCACCGTCTACCAGTCCCCGCGTGCCGGGGAGCAGATCATGGTCACCCATAAGCCGCTGGGCGTCATCGGCGTGATCACGCCGTTCAATTTCCCGATCGCCATCCCGGCCTGGAAGATCGCCCCGGCGCTGGTCTTCGGCAACACCGTGGTCTTCAAGCCGGCCAGCCTGGTGCCGCTGCTGGCGGTGCGCCTGGTGGAGGCCCTGGCCCATGCCGGCCTGCCGGCCGGCGTGCTGAACCTGGTCATCGGGCCGGGCTCGCTGGGCGACGCGATCATGGAGCACGAGCACCTGGACGGACTGAGCTTCACGGGATCCACCGGGGTGGGCCGGCGGCTGTGCGCCGCCGGCGCGTCCCGCGGCATCCCGGTGCAGGCGGAAATGGGCGGCAAGAACGCCTCCGTGGTGCTGGCGGACGCGGACCTGGACCTGGCCAGCGAGCAGGTGCTGTTCGGCGCCTTCCGCTCCACGGGCCAGAAGTGCACCGCCACCAGCCGGCTGATCCTGGACGAGTCGATCGCCGACGAGTTCCTGGCCAAGCTCTCCGGCCGCCTTGATTCCTGGGTGACCGGCGATCCGCTGGATCCTTCGGTGCACATGGGGCCGCTGGTGGACACCAAGGCCGCGGTCTCGGTGCGCGCCGGGGTGGACAAGGCGATCGCCGAAGGCGCCACCGTAGCCTACGCCGGGAAGGCGCCGAACGGCGGAAGCTTCATGGCGCCGACCATCCTGGAACTGCCTGCCGGACAGGCCGGGCGCGCGAACACCGCTTGGCGCGAGGAATTCTTCGCCCCGGTGCTGTCCGTGGTGCGCGTGAACGGGACCGAGGAGGCCTTCGAAGCCGCCGAGGACTCGGAGTTCGGCCTGAGCATGGCGCTGTTCACCCGCGACCTGTCGGTGGCGCTGGCCGCGCAACAGACTCTCGATGTGGGGATTTTGCATGTAAATTCGGAATCAGCGGGTGCCGACCCGCACGTTCCGTTCGGCGGTGCCAAGGCCTCAGGCTACGGTCCCAAGGAACAGGGCGCCGCCGCGCGCGAGTTCTACACGCACACCACGACGGTGTACCTGCGCGGCTAGTGAAGCAGCAATACCCGAGCAGAGAATAGAGGAATCAATGACGATCGAACGCATTCTGGTAATTGGCGCAGGGACCATGGGACGGCAAATCGCCATGAGTTGTGCGCTGGGAGGCTACGCGACCATCCTGCAGGACATTTCCGCGCAGGCACTGGCCGCCGCCCGCACGGAGCTGGAGGGCTGGGCCGCCTCCCGCGTGGCCAAGGGCAAGCTGAGCCAGGATGAGGCCGATCGGGCGCTGGGCCTGCTGACCCAGTCGACCGACCTCGCCAGCTCCGCCGCGCAGGCGGATCTGGTCATCGAAGCCGCGGTGGAGCGCTTGGACATCAAGGAGCAGATTTTCGCCCAGCTAGGCCAGGCCGCACCGGCCCACGCCATCCTGGCGACCAACTCCTCGACCCTGCCGTCCTCGCGCATCGCCGCGGCCAGCGGACGCCCGGAACTGGTGTGCAACATGCACTTCTTCAATCCTGCCCTGGTCATGAAGTGCGTGGAGGTCGTGCGCAACGAGCAGACCAGCGACGCCACCGTGCAGGCGGTCACCGAGGTCGCCAAACGCCTGGCCAAGCAGCCGGTGCTGGTGAACAAGGAGATCCCGGGCTTCATCGCCAATCGCATGATGGGCGCCATCAACCGCGAGGCGCTGGACCTGGCGGCGGCCGGAGTGGCGAGCATCGAGGATATCGACACCACCGCCCGCACCGCGCTGGGCCACCCGATGGGCCCATTCGAGCTGATGGACCTGGTGGGCCTGGACGTGGTGGACTTCATCGCCAAGGCCACGTTCGACGAGACCGGGCGCCAGGAGGACAAGCCCCACGCCTTGATCGTGGAGAAGGTCCAGGCCGGCAAGCTGGGCCGCAAGAGCGGCGAGGGCTTCTACCCGTACAACGGCTGAGCCGTCCGCCGTTTCGGGCAGACACAGGACCCGCAGCGCCAACCGGTGCTGCGGGTCCCGCGCCTTAAACGACTTCTGGAGCCTACTGGCCGACCTCGGGCTGCTCGCCGAGCTGGAAATGGCGACCGGAGATCGAGCGGACGTGGATGCGGATCCAGAAGTCCTTCTGCGTCGGGACCCAGGGGCTCACGCCGCTTTCGCGGGCTTCCTGGATGTCGGCCTCGTGCTCGAGCACCTCGGCGGTGCCGTGCACCACGACTGACCATGCCTCGTCGGCGAGGATTCCGTCGGCTTCGAAAGCGATCTTGTCGTTGATGGTCATGGAAGCGAGCTTGTTGCCCGGCGCGGTGCGCAGGAAGAGCTTGCCCTTGTGAACCCCGTAGTTGACCGGGACGATATCGACATCACCTGCGACGGAGGTGGCAACGCGACCGTGCGAGGTATGAGCCAGAAGTTCCCAGGACTGCTCCTCGTTCAGGACGAGGACCGGATGGTTGTTGTCGTGGTCGTATTTCATACTCTGATCTTTCTACGTAAAGTAGAAAACTGCAAGGTCTGCGACACATTGTGATTGGTCAGGGCAGCCGACCGAAGCCATGAAAGACTTGGAGCATGAGTCACGTTGCAAGCGACGGAGTTGCGCGCCATGTCGCCTCCCGGTTCGAGGACGGCTACCACCGCTGGAGGGTCCGCAACGCGGAGCGCAAGGGCTTGGGGCCGGTCATCCTGCCCTACCTCGGTTACGGCTACGCCAGCAGCGCCGGCGGCTGGATCCGCGTGCTCGCGCGGGTTGTGCTCGCCAAGCCCGGCGCCTTCGAAGACGGCCACCACCAGGCGCAGGTCATCGCCGACGGCATCCGCGGTTTCCGGAATTTCATGTCCCCGATCCTGCCGGGCGGCAAGGTCGCCATCGAGGTGGCCGGCCGGCGCTTCGAAGTGCAGGCGGACCGCGGCGGGGTCATCGACGCGAAACTCGCGGTGGATTTGGACCCCGGATGGCACGAGGTCGCGCTGCGCGCCCACGACGGCGATGACGCAAGCGCGAAAATCCTGGTCATCAGCGAGGACCAGCGCTTCGGCGTGATCAGCGACGTGGACGACACCGTGGTGGTCACCGCGCTGCCACGCCCGCTGCTGGCCGCCTGGAACTCCTTTGTGCTCTCCGAACACGCGCGCGTGGCAACCCCGGGCATGGCGGTGATGATGCAGCACATCCTCAAACAGCATCCGCACAGCCCCACCATCTACCTGTCCACCGGCGCGTGGAACGTCGCGCAGACGCTGCAGCGCTTCATGTCGCGCAACCTCTACCCGCGCGGACCGCTGCTGCTGACCGACTGGGGACCGACCGACCGGGCCTGGTTCCGCAGCGGCCAGCAGCACAAGGTCGACCAGCTGCGCCGGCTGGCCGAGGAATTCCCCCATATCGCCTGGGTGCTGATCGGGGATGACGGCCAGCACGACCCGGCGATCTACGCCGAGTTCGCCCGCCGCTATCCGGAGCATGTACGGGCCATTGTGATCCGCCAGCTCACCCCGTCCGAAGCGGTGCTGGCCGGCGGCCGCTCCCAGGAGCTGTGGCGGAGCACTCCGGGGATCCCCTGGGTCTACGAGCCCGACGGCGCACGGATCCTCCAGGGGCTGGCCCGGCTGGGGCTGGTCGATGTTGATACCGAATTCCAGGAGGATGAATCATGAGCGGTGCACCGTTGCGGGTACAGGTTCCCATGCGCTGGGGCGACATGGATGCCTATGGGCACGTGAACAACGTGAACCTGATCAGGCTCATGGAAGAGGCGCGCATCGCCGGGTTCGGCGTGCCGGGAGGTACCGGGGCGCCGGGCATGGAACCGAAGGCCGACATCTTCTCCGCGGTGCCCGCGGGGGTGCAGATCCTGGTGGTCGAGCACCGGGTGCGGTATGCGCGGCCGCTGGAATACCGCAACGTCCCGGTGAACGTGGATTTGTGGGTCGCCAACATCAAGCCGGCCAGCTTCGAGATCTGCTATGAATTCCGCGATCCCGTCGAGGACCATCTCTGCGTCAAGGCCGCCACCACCCTGGCCTATTTCGATCCGGCGGTCGGCCGTGTCCAACGCTTGAGCGACGCCGAGCGCCGGGGGCTGGCGGTATTCGAAGGGGCGCCGACCTTCGCAAAGTAGTGAGCCCGGCTTGGGTGAATTAGGATTGAGTTATCTAGTCTTATTCAGATAGGAAGTGCTACCGTGGCCAATCCCCAAGCCGAACGCCCACAGGGTGGCGGGCGCGCAGCCCGTCCGCAGACCGTACTGCAGGTCATGCAGCGCGAGCAGATTGCTCCGCACCTGGTACGCCTGACCCTCGGCGGTCCGGGCTTCGAGACCTTCGTCGACAAGCCGGTGACCGACCGCTACATCAAGTTCCTGTTCGCCAAGCCGGAGCTCGGCCTGACTCCTCCCTATGACATGGAGGAGCTGCGCGGGAAGCTGGAAATGCAGGACCTTCCGGTGCGGCGCACCTACACCGTGCGCAACAGCGACGCGGAGGAGGGGACCATCCAGGTGGATTTTGTGGTCCACGGAGATGAGGGGCTGGCCGGCCCATGGGCCCGCGATGCCCAGATCGGCGACACCGTCTGCTTCTCCGGACCCGGCGGACTGTACTACCCGAAGGAAGAATTCGACTTCCACTTCCTGGTCGGCGACGAGACCGCCATCCCGGCCATCGCCGCCGCGCTGGAATCCATGTCAGAGCACATGCGCGGCGTTGCGATCATCGAGGTTTCCGCCGCCGAGGACGAGATGGAGCTCAAGGCTCCGGCCGGTGTGGAGATCCGCTGGGTCCACCGCAACGGAGCCTTCACGCCCGAGAACACCAAGCTGGAGTCCGTGGTGCGCGGCTACCCGTGGCCCGAAGGCAGGGTGCAGGTCTTCTCCCATGGGGAGCGCGAAGTGACCAAGAAGCTGCGCGGCTACTTCTACAATGAGCGCGGTGTGGACCGCCGCGACATGTCGCTCTCCGCCTACTGGGCTTTCGGCCGCGCGGAAGACGACTTCCAAGCCGAGAAGCGCAGCCCGGTCGGCCAGATCTTCGAGGAAGCCCCGCTGCAAAGAAGTTAGAGCTACCTAAGTTAATTTTTATTAAATTAGCATCTAAGGGTTGACGTTATTACCTGCCGTCGGGTTATGCTTATTCCAGAGCTTCTCCCGTGTGTGGTCGGGAGAAGCTGCAAACTTGACCGATGCGAATCGGCTAGTTCACCGCGAGCCAGGAAATGCTCATCCTGCTCTGGTGGTCGGCTTGGCCGGCTTGAAATAAGGGGAATAGGGAAGCGGTTGACCTGCTCAGTCAGCCGAGTCGCAGAAAAATGAGACCTGCCGGGATCGCACACCCTGGCAGGTCTCATTTTTATGCCGTTGCGGCCGACGCCGCGCGGCGCCCGGTCTGATCGGCCCGGCCTCCTCGGCGGAGGAAAGCCTACTGGGGCCAGATCCCGGAGCTGCCACGGCGATGGGATCCGAGCAAGTGGGTATCGACCATCCCCACGGCCTCCATGAGGGCGAACATGGTGGTCGGCCCCACGAACTTGAAGCCGCGCTTCTTCAATTCCTTGGCCAGCTGCTTGGACTCTTCGCTCTGCGTGGGAATCTCCGACATGGTGCGCGGTCTGGGGGTTTGCCCCGGCTGGTGCGACCAGATGAGCTGCGCCAGCCCGCCCTCGTCGCGCAGGGCAAGGGTCGCCTGCGCGTTGGCGATCGTGGCGCGGATCTTCAAGCGGTTGCGCACGATACGGGGATCCTCGATGAGCCGCTCGAAATCCGTTTCGGAAAACAAGGCGACCTTTTCCGGGTCGAACTGCGCGAAGGCGTCGCGGAACGCCTCGCGCTTGGACAGGATGATCGCCCAGGATAAGCCCGACTGGAAGCACTCCAGGCTCAGCCGCTCGAAGAGCCCGGTCTCGTCGGTGATCGGCATGCCCCATTCGGTGTCGTAGTACCGGCGCAGCATCTCGTTGCTCGAAGCCCACAGCGGCCGGGCCAGCCCGTCATCGCCAATGATCAGGTCGTTGCTCATTCCTCCATCTTGCCATTGGCGGATGACGCCAGGATTAAGCGACCCTGTTGTGCGGCGACCGGAAATGCTATCATCGCCATATGGCGATAATAGAGTCACGGATCGATGCAACGGAAGAGGCCCAGCAGCGCCTGCAGCTCGCGGCACTGTTCCATGCCTTGGCCGACCCCACGCGGCTGCTGATCCTGGAACACCTGAAGACCGGCGAGCACAAGGTCAAGGACCTCACCGAGCATCTGGGCCTGGCCCAGAGCACCGTCAGCGCGCATCTGTCCTGCCTGAAGGACAGCGACCTGGTCAGCGTCCGCAGCCAGGGCCGCGCGAGCCTGTACTCCCTGAACCATGCCCAGGACCTGGCCGCCGTGCAGGACCAGGCCCTGCGCCTGGGCCGGCCGGCCAACCAGAACCACCGATGGCATGAAGGCCATCCGATCGCGGACGGCGAGGCGTAGCAGCATGGGCCACGACCATTCGCACGGGCATTCGCACGACCATTCGGAGACCAACCGGACCCGACTGGCCTGGGCGCTGGGAATCACCGCCAGCATCCTGGTCGCCGAGGTCATCGGGGCGATCACTACCAATTCGCTGGCGCTGCTGGTGGACGCCGCGCACATGCTCACCGACACCGCTGGCCTGCTGATGGCCCTGACGGCGGCGAACCTGATCCTGCGCAAGCCCACCACGAAACGGACCTGGGGCTTCCGCCGCGCCGAGGTGCTCTCCGCCACCCTGCAGTCTGCCCTGCTGCTGGCCGTGGGCATCTACGCGGCGGTGGACGCCATCCAGCGGCTCTTCGACCCGCCCGAGGTCCAGCCCACCGGCCTGCTGGTCTTCGGCATCATCGGCCTGGCCGGGAACATCGCCTCGATGCTGATCATCGCCGGGGGACGCGGCCACAACTTGAACATGCGCGCGGCCTTCCTGGAAGTCGTCAACGACGCCCTGGGCTCCGTTGCCGTCATCGTGGCCGCCGTGGTCATCGCGCTGACCGGCTGGATGCGCGCCGACTCCGTGGCGGCCCTGCTCATCAGCGCGCTGATCGTGCCCCGCGCCGTCGCCCTGCTGAAGGAAACCACCCACATCCTGCTGGAATCCACCCCGCGCGGCTTGGACCTGAACGCCGTGCGCACCCACCTGGAGGGGCAAGCGGGCGTGTTGGCGGTGCACGACCTGCACGCCAGCCAGATCGCCTCCAACCTTCCGGTGCTCACCGCGCACGTGGTGGTCAAGGACGAGATGTTTGACGCGGATGCGGCCGGGGGACTGCTGCGCAATCTGCAGCAGTGCGTGGCCGCGCATTTCGAGGTCAGCATCGAGCACTCGACCTTCCAGATCGAGCCGGAATCGCACCAGCGCACCGAGCACCACCCGGACTGCTGAACGGCCCGATGCGCCACCGCGGGACCAGCGGTGGCGGCCGCGGCTCATACTCAGGTATGAGCCGCGGCCCGGCAAGACCGGCCTGTCGGCCGATACGGGTTTCTCTTGGGGTTTTATAGTCTTGGAACATGACATCTGAAACTCTGCCCCTTACCGAATACGCGGTCTCAGCCCGAGGTCTGACCAAGAGCTACGGACACGACAGCACCCGCGTGGAAGCGCTGCGGACAGTAGACGTCGCCTTTGCCCGTTCCCGTTTCACCGCCATCATGGGCCCCTCGGGTTCCGGCAAGTCCACCCTGATGCACTGCCTGGCCGGGCTGGACACCGCGGACGCCGGGGAGATCATCATCGGCGGCCGCGACCTGATGACCCTGAACGACGACGAACTGACCATGATGCGCCGCGAACAGATCGGCTTCGTGTTCCAGTCCTTCAACCTGGTCCCGACCATCAACGCCAAGGACAACATCCTGCTGCCGCTGTCGCTGGCCGGCAAGAGCCACGACCGCGAATGGTTCAACACCGTCATCGACGCGCTGGGCCTGCGCGACCGTCTGAGCCACAAGCCGCACGAGCTCTCCGGCGGACAGCAGCAGCGCGTCGCCGTGGCGCGCGCACTGCTCACCCGTCCCGAGGTCGTGTTCGGCGACGAGCCCACCGGAAACCTGGACTCCCGCACCGGCGCCGAGGTGCTCTCGCTGATGCGCACCTCGACCCGCGAAATGGGGCAGACCATCATCATGGTCACCCACGACCCGGCCGCCGCCTCCTACGCGGACACCGTGCTGCTGATGAAGGACGGCAGCATCGTGGGCCAGCTGGAAAACCCGACCGTCGCCACCGTGACCGAGGCCCTGGCCTCGCTGGCGGAGTAGTCCATGCTGCACGTAGCCCTCGCCAACATCAAGACCTATGCACGGCGCTATATCGCCGTGATCCTCGCGGTCGCCATCGGCACCGCCTTCCTCGCGGCCACCCTGGCCGTGAACACCTCGACCCGCGCCACCTTGAAGAACTCGCTGGGCGACACCTACAAGAACGCGGACCTGGTCGCCTTCCAGGACTGGGAGCTGGCCCCGGACGACCCTGACTTCAAATACACGGAACTGGGCCTGAAGCAGGTCCAGCAGATCCGCGAGCTTCCCCAGATCTCCACCGCCTACGGCACGGCCTTCGTCTCCGGCGAGCTGCGCACCGCGGACGACGGCTACGGCGTAATGCTGCAGCCGGTATCAGCCGAGCAGAACCTGGGCGGCATGGAACTGCTGGAAGGCCGCGCCCCGCTGAACTCCAACGAAATCATCCTCGACGACGAGCATGCCCAGAAGATGCTGGTCTCGGTGGGGGACACCGTCGGGCTGACCGGAGCGGACTCCGCGACGCGGGACGTCAAGGTGGTGGGCATCCAGCGCACCAGCACGGACCCGATGCTGTCAGGTTATGCGCTGGTGGGCATGCAGGAATCGGCGTGGGAAAAATCCGCCGGGGAATCGGCCCAGTTCCAGAACATCGTGATCGATGCCAGGGACTCGGTGCCCGCCGCGCAGCAGGCGCTGGCCGCCTACCTCGCCGAGCACCGGATGATCGACGTGTCGGTGATGACCGCGGATGAAAAGGTCATCAATGATGTCGCCATGCTGACCGACGGCACCGACCAGCTGACCATCGTGCTGCTGGTCTTCGCCCTGGTCGCCCTGGTGGTCACGGGACTGGTTGTGGTCAACACGTTCAACGTGGTGATCGCCCAGCGCACCCGCGAGCTGGCGCTGCTGCGCACCCTGGGCGCCAAGCGCCAGCAGATCCGCAGCTCCGTGCTGATCGAAGCCCTGGTGATCGGCGTGGTCGCGTCGCTGCTCGGGGTGGCGCTGGCCGTCGCACTGATGGCCGGCCTGATCCAGCTGGTGCACGTCATGGTGCCGAGCATGTCCTACGCGACGCTGGCGCTGAATACCACGGGACTGGTGGTTCCGGTGGTGGTCGGCATCCTGATGACCGTCATCGCCGCCAGCCTGCCGGCCCGGCGCGCCATGAAGCTCGCCCCGCTGGCGGCGCTGCGCCCGTTCGACGCCGCCAGCGTGAAGAACCGCGCCGGCAAGCTGCGCATCGTCTTCGGCATCCTGCTGACCCTGGCCGGCGGAGGCCTGCTGGCCTGGGGCGCCATCGCCGGCTCGCTGCCTATCGCCTTCGGCGGCGGGCTGCTCTCCTTCCCGGGCATCCTGATGCTCGCCTCGCTGTTCGTCCCGGCCAGCGTCTTCGGCATCGGCAAGCTGGTGGCCGGACGTTCGGTGGCCGGCAAGCTCGCCGCCTTGAACGCGGTGCGCAACCCTGGCCGCACCACCGCCACCGCCACGGCCCTGCTGATCGGCGTCACCCTGGTCTCCATGATCATGGTCGGCGGCCAGACCGCCAAGGCCAGCCTGAACAACTCCATTGCCGGCGAGTATCCGGTGGACCTGACCGTCTCCCTGTATGAACGCGCGGTCAACGAGGCCAAGACCCAGGACCTCGCCCGGGAGCTGGGCTCGCTGGACGGCATCGAGGAAACTTCGACCTTCCTTGCAGGATCCGTGGAAACCAAGGGTGGGGACAACGAAGGCGGGTTCTCGCTGATGGGTGTCGACCCGCAGACCTTCTCCAAGGTTGTGCTGGACCAGAACATCGTGCCCGAAGACGGGCAGATCATCCGCTTCAACACCGGTGGAGAAGAACAGCCCAAGAAGCTGACTGTCGGCGGCAGGGAACTGGACGTCAAGGTGTCCTCCGCCTCGCTGTTCCAGGACCTGGTCACCAAGGACACCTTGGAATCGTTGAAGACCGGGGACGCGGCGGACGAATACGCCGGCGTGCTGATCAAGGTCGCCCCGGACCTGTCCAACTCCGAAATCACCGCACTGGTGGAGCAGATCGCCGACGTGGCCAACGTCGAGTCCTACATGGTCAGCGGGGGTGTGGTGGAGAACGCCATGTTCTCCCAGGTGATCGACGTGCTGCTGGCCATCGTGTCAGCCTTGCTGGCCGTGGCGGTGCTGATCGCGCTGATCGGCGTGGCCAACACGCTCAGCCTCTCGGTGCTCGAACGCACCCGCGAGAACTCGCTGCTGCGGGCCCTGGGCCTGAAGAAGAAGCAGCTGCGGGCCATGCTGGCCCAGGAAGCCGTGCTGATCGGCGGCGTGGCGGCCCTGCTGGGACTGGTGCTCGGCGTGGTCTACGGACTGCTTGGCGCCCACGCCACGCTCTCCGCGATCGGCGAGATGTCCTACGAGATCCCGTGGCTGCAGCTGGCCCTGGTGCTGGTGGTCAGCATCGTGGCCGCGCTGCTGGCCTCGGTGACCCCGGGACGCCGTGCCGCGAAGCTCTCCCCGGTCCAGGGGCTGGCTACCGAGTAGCCCGGCGCTTCGCGACAGGAAGGCAGACGCCCGGGTTCGATGATTTCACGTCATCGGACCCGGGCGTTGCTCGCATACCGTTGGTTCTATGAACATCGAGCTGATGCGTTTTCGCGTGAAACCAGGCAAAACCGAACGAGTCGACCAATGGCTGCAGTTCCTGAACTCCAATATGCCAGCGGTTCTGGAAACCCTGGAGGGGGAGCGGATGTACGTCGAGACGATTTTCAGCGAGACGCTGGACGGGGCGCAATACCTGTACTGGTACAGCATCCAGGGCCGCGGCGGCACCGAGGTCCGCGACTCGGTGCACTGGATCGACCGCAAGCACCTGGAGTACTGGGACGAATGCATCGATCCCGAGTTCACCCCGCAGACGCTGGCCACGCGGGTGAGCATGATCCCGCAGCGCATCCTGGAACAGATGCAGTAGCCGCGCCGAAGGCAGGCAAGAGCCCGCAGGACGCTCCGCCGGATGCGTGGCTCAGCGTCCTGCGGGCCATGCATGGCGCCGCGCAGCTAGCGCAGCGTGATGGTGGTGGCCATGGCCGGGGAACGGCCGGTGGTGACGAAGCCCGAGACGCTGGATCCCGGGTGCTTGATGATGTCGGTGATGGAGCCCAGATGGCGGCTCAAATCGATCTTGTCCTCCGGGGCCGCCAGCACCAGATGGAAACCGAACTCCTGCAGCGCGCGGATGCCCGCCGCGGCATATTCGGAGTTGGCCTGGATGAACGCCTCGTCGATCATCACCGTGCCGAAGGACGTGAACCCGGCGGTGGCGAACCCCAGCTGGTAGGCCAGCGCGGCGCCCATGATGAACGAGGTGAAGCGCTGCCCCTCGCCGCCGGAGAGGGTGCCCGGCTCCAGCCCGGTCTCCACCTCGCCGTTCGGCTTGTGCTCATTGCAGCTGATGAGAACGTGCTGGCGCACGTCCAGCACCGTGGAACGCCAGGCCGACAGGCCTGGCTCGCTCAGCGCCGAGACCAGTGCCTCCAGCGCCTGGTAGGAGCTGGCCAGCGTGCCCTCGTCCTTGGTGGTGTAGGCGTCCTGCAGGGCGTTCTTCAGGTCCTTGCGGAAGGCGGCGGCCTCAACCGGGATGGAGCTTTCCACCTCCAGACGCAGCAGCGAGCCGTGCTCGAAGGCGACCTCGCCCAGGATCTGGTTCAGCGGCTTGATGCGCTCGGAAATCATCCGGCGTTCCTCGTCGAGCAGCTGCAGCAGGTCGCTGAAGCGCTCGTAGGAGCGGTTGGCGAAGTATTCGCGGAACTGCGCCTCGTGGTGCGGCAGGCCGTCGGCGACGATCTGCTGGTGCAGCCGGGCATAGTGCTCCGCGGCCTCGGGGGAGGTGCCGTGGGTCTGGGCATGGGAGCCGCCGAATTCGCGGGCGAAACGGCGGAAGGTCTCGCTCAGCGCGCCGCCGAGTTCCTGGCGCCGCGCGGTCAGCTCGCTCAGCTGGCTCGCCAGCTGCAGCTTGACCTCGGCAAAGGCGTTGGAAATCTCCTCGGAGGCGGGGCAGTTGCCGGTGCTAACGGTTTCCAGCAACCCGCCGAGCAGCTCATGGCCGCGCAGCGCCGCCGGGACCCGCTCCAGCCAGTCGCCGTCGTCCGCCGGGCCGGAAGCCATGACCTTCTCGGCTCGCTCGATCTGCAGGCCCAGTTCGCCGACGCGGGAGCGGACCAGCGCCAGGTCCCCGACCAGCTGCTCGGCCTCGGCCTTGGCGGCCTCGATCTGCGTGCGGACCCGGGAGGAATCGCCGGAAAGCGCCAGCGCGTCGCCCAGCTTCTGCTCGCTGCGGCGCAGGGCTTCCAGCGCGGGGGCGGCATCCAGCTGCGCGAAGCTGCGTTCGTCGTTGATCAGCGCACCGAGCAGCTGCGCCTTGGCCAGCACCTTGGTTTTGGCCGCGCTGCGGTCATCCGCGGCGTTCTTGGCGTCCTGCACCTTGATCTCAAGGCGCGCGGCCTTGGACTGCAGCTCGGAGATCTTCGCTTCGTTGGTGAAGCCCAGCAGGTACTCGGACGCCGGCAGGGTGCGGGTGTCGCGCTCGAAGATGCCGGTGCCGGTCTTGATGGTGCCGGACGGGGTAATGGCCTTGGGGTGGATGTGCATGGCCGCGTCGTTCTCCACGCAGGCCAGCGGGTAGTCAGCGGTGATCTTGGCGCGCAGCCAGGCGCCAGCCTCGCCCGGGGCGAAGTCCAGCTTGGTGACCAGGTCCGCCGGTCCGGCTTCCGCCTCGCGCGGGGCCAGCGAGATGTCCGCCCAACGCACCCGGCCCAGCCCGTCGAGCTTGTCGATGGCGTGGGTGACCTGGGCCAGGAACTCGCCGGGCACCAGGATCGTGCGGGCCACCGAATGCAGCGCCTTTTCCGCGGCCAGGCGCCACATGGCGCAGTCGGCGGAGACGTCCATCAGCTCGCCGGCGAAGGGCAGCTGCTCCTCGCGCAGCGAGCAGGCCGAGGCGATGGCGCGCCGGGCCGCGACCGAGCGGTCGTCGATGTTGGTGCTGCGGCGCTGGTAGGAGCGGATCTGCTCGGCCAGGGTGTCGGCGCGCTTGCGCAGGTTGACCAGCGAGGCCATGGCCTCGTATTCCACGGTCTGCGCGTCCTTGGTGATGGAGTCCAGCTGCTGCAGGGTGCGGGCTGCATTGGCGCGCAGCTCGTCCAGCCCGGTGGCGCTGAATTCGAAGGCCAGCCCGGCCTGGTCGGCCTGCTCCTGCAGGGCGCGCAGCACGCGTTCCTTCTCGCTCAGCGCCTTGCGGGCGGAGTCCGCCTCGCGCTCCAGCAGCATCAACGAGGCAGATCCGGCCGCATCATGCGCGGCCTCCAGCGACTGCAGCTGGTCATCGAGCTTGGCCTTGCGTTCGCCCAGCGCGGCCTGCTTGGCCGTGAGTTCCGCATGCTCGGCGCGGTGCGCCGCCAGGTCGTTGCGCAGCACCAGCTGGCGCACCTGCGTTTCGAGCTGCGCCAGCTCGGTCTCCAGCAGCTGGCGGGTGCCATCGATCTGCCCGGCCAGCGATCGGTAGGCGCGGTCCTGCTCCGGCACGGCGGCCAGCACGTCGCGCTGGGCGCGGGCGGTGTCCAGCTGCCGGTAGATGCCGCGCAGGTGGGCGAAGTCCTCCACCGCGGCGGCGGCGGCCTTGAGCGTGGCCGGTTCCTCCAGCACTTCGTGGCGGAAGAACTGGTTCACCCCCTTGGCCAGGCCCTTGCCGTTCTGCAGGGTGCGCAGCAGGGCGAAGGCCTTGTCGCTTTCCACGCCCAGACGGCGGCGCAGCCGGTCGATGAACGCCTTGTGGGTGTCGAAGGCTTCGGTCGGGGCCAGCGTCTTGGACAGCGAGGAGACAGTGAAGCGGCGCGGGCCGTGGTTCTCCAGCTGCGCGATGTCCAGTCCGCCCTCGCACAAGAGGTAGTGCTTGGACACCTGGCCTTCCAGCCCGGCATCCGGCAGGTCGAAGACCGCGCCGGCGCTGACGGTGTTGCCCATGCCGTCCTGGTAGCTGAGCAGCACGGCGCTCCAGGTGGCCCCGGGGCGCTGGAACACGGTGCCGGCGCTGGTCTTGAACTTGCGTCCGCGCATGTAGGAATAGGTGGTGCGGCGGTCCTCTCGGGTGGCCGCGTCGTTGGCGGACTCGTTCAGCCGCGGGCTGGCGAAGAACACGTGGCCCATGGCGTCGAAGAGCGTGGACTTGCCCACGCCGGGGTGGCCGGTGACCAGCGTTCCGGCGCGGTCCACCGCCAGGTCGTGCAGCCCGTGGAAGGTTCCCCAGTTCACCAGCTGGACACGCGAGAGCCGGTGCTGGCCGGGGTTGATCTCGCCGCCCAGCGGCAGCGTCATTTCAATGCTCATCGGCTACTCCTGCACCAGTGCGTCGGTCTGTTCGGATGCGTCGGCCTCGTCGGGCTCCGCCCCGGAGAGGTTCAGCACGCTCTCATTGGCGTCGATGGCCGCGATGTAGCGCGGGATGTCCTGGATGGAGGACAGCGGCAGGGCCATGGCCAGCGCCGGGGAAATGCGGAATTCGTCGGCCAGCTCGGTATTGGTCAGCAGCCTCAGCGAGCCCAGTCGGGCGATGGCCGCGTCGCAGGACTCGGCGAAGCGCTTGTCGTCGCGGTCGGCGGCGGCGCGGTGCTCGGCCAGGATCTCGTGCATGCCGGCGCGGGATATCACCGCGTCGGCCCCGGTGCCGGACTGCTGCTCCAGCAACAGGCGCAGGCGCAGCGCCAGCAGGGTCTCGTCGCGCTTGAGCGGGCGGCGCGGGGCGATCGGCGCGGTGTGCGCCTGCTCGATGTCCACCGGGGCCAGCATGGCGATCTTGCGGTCCATGTCCAGGCTCAGGGCCAAGAAGATTTCCGAGAAGTACGCGGTGAGCGTGTCCTGCGAATCCAGCAGCAGCTGCCAGGCCGCGGCGTCCATGGAGCCGTCCAGGTACGGGCCGCGCAGCAGCCGCACCAGCAGCTGGCGCAGCGGGAGCGGGAAGCTGCCGGCGTCCCCGTCGAACAGGGGATCGGTGATCGGTGCGGCATATGAGTCGGTGTAGGTCATAGCGGCTCCTTCGTGAAGCTCAGGGCGGGCAGGTAGGCGGTGCGCGGGGAACCGTCGAGCTGGGCGAATTCAATGCACAGAAGTTCGCCCTCGTGCAGGGTTTCGCCGTTGGTGCGCCCGATTTCGATCAGCGCGCGGATGGTGTTCAAGTGCTGGTGCTCGGCCGGCAGCGCGGCGAACATCTCATCCAGCGGCACCGGGGCGTCCGGGGCGCGGCGCAGCCGTTGCGCGATGGCGCAGCGCAGCGCGGGCATGTCCGCCTCCGGCGTGCTGGGGGTGCGCACGATGTCCTCGGCGCTGAACTCCGGCGCGTGGGCCAGCGGCGGCGGGGCCACGTGCTCGGACGGGTCGTAGATGCCCAGCCCGTGCAGGGTGACGAACTGCGGGGCGAACAGTTCCAGCGGGGCCAGCCCGCTGCGCGGCTTCAGGGCCGCGGACTTGCTGATCGCAGCCTCCGCCTCGCGCACTGCCCGGCGCAGCAGCTCGGCCTGCTTGTAGGCCTCGGACTGCACGAAGGCGTGCAGGGATTCGGAGAGCTTGCCGTAGGAGGTGTGCACCTCGGCGGCCTGGCGGCGCAGCTCGCGCAGCAGGTTGGTGAGGATCTGGCGTTCGGGGGTGTCCAGGTCGTCCACGAAGTCGCGCTCCAGCACCTCGGCCAGCGCCGCACGGAAACGCTGCTGGGCATCGGGGGAGTTCAGGAACTCGGTGAAGCCGCGGAAGGTCTCGCCCTCGGCGGTCGAGCGCAGCTGCCGGTCGGCTTCCAGCACCTGGCCCACCGCTACGCCCTTGGCGGTGGAGGCATCGAGGATTCCCTCGCGCAGCGAATGCAGCATCTCCTGCACGCCGTCGCGCATGCGGCGGAAGTCCGCCGGGAGGCTCGCGGCCAGATCCAGCACGGAGCGCGCCGCGGAGAGCGCGGTGGTGCGCGAAAGCACCGCCGGATCGGTGCCGGCGCGCAGCTGGTCGATCTGCGCCTGGCGCAGGGCGATCTGGGATTCCAGCGCGCGGATGCGGGCCTCGGGATCCGGGTCGGTCTCGTGGGCCAGGGACTCCAGCGAGGACAGCAGGGTATTCAGGCGCGAGGAGTTCAGGTGCGAGTCGTCGGTGGAGAAATCCGCCAGGAAACGCAGGGTGCGCAGGGTCTGGGCGCTGGGCTCGTAGACGAAGCGTCCGTCGATCAGCGGCCGGGCCAGCAGTCCCTGCTTGACCCATGTTTCGGCGAAATCCTGGGCACTGTAGGACTGCGGGATCTGCTCGTCGCCGCGGCGGGCGGTTTTCAGGAAGGAATCCAGCGAGGCGTGGAAAAGTTCCAGGGCGATGCGCGGGCGGTCGGCGGTGAACTCCGCGCGGATGAAGGCGACCGCCCAGGGCTGGGCCGTTAAGAGCCGGTACGCCGCCGAGCTTCTGAACTGCTGGGACTGAATCCACAGGCTATTCGCGCGGTGCGAGGGCTGCATGAATTTCCTTGATCTTCTCGACGCCTAACCTCCTAATTCTAGGGCATCGGACTGCGCGCCAAGTGTGCGCTTCCTGCGCGGCGGATTCCAGTTCTGTATCGATTGGAGTAATGAACCGGCATTCGGTGTTCTTGGGCGGACGGCCTGTGTAGTGTCGGAAGCAGACGATGACAACGCCGTATCTGCTGGTTTTCGGCGCGTTTCGGGCATGGAGGTCGAAAATGATGAAGTTCGCACGATTGCTGGCGGCGGGGATCCTGGTGGCGGCGCTCGCCGGATGCAGTAGTGAGCAACCCAACCCGCAGGACGCGGGGAACGGACCCTCCGCCACCCCGGATGCCTCGGCCCAGGCGGCCCAGGAGCAGGCCCGCGTGGCCGAGGCGAAGGCGGAGGTCAATCGGCTGGCCGACGGCTACGACTACTCCGCCGCCATCAAGCTGGCCTCCAAGGATTCCAGCGAAGAGCTGCAGAAGCTGGTCCCGGGGCTGGAAGAGGAAAAGTCCCAGACCGTCGCCTGGGAGAGGCCGGATGCGATCCCGCACCTGTTCTTCCACTCGCTGGTCATCGACACGGACCGCGCTTTCGACGGGGACGGGGAAGCCCAGGGCTACAAGGACTACATGGTGACCCAAAAGGAGTTCACCGCGATCATCAAGGAGCTCTACGCCAGGGACTTCGTGCTGGTGAACCCGGCGGACTTCGCCGCCCCGGACAAGAAGGGGAACATGGCCTATCGCAAGATCATGCTTCCCAAGGGCAAGCAGCCGCTGGTGCTGTCGGTGGACGACCTGAGCTACTACGAGTACATGGACGGCGACGGCTTTGCGAGCAAGCTGCTGGTGGACGACGACGGCAAGGTCCGCAACGAGTACACCGATGCCAAGGGCGCCACGCATGTGGGCGCCTACGACGTGACCACCATGCTCGACGACTTCATCGAGGAGCACCCCGACTTCTCCTACCGCGACGCCCGCGGCATCGTGGCCATGACCGGGTACAACGGCGAGTTCGGCTACCGCACCTCGGCCAGCCAGTACCCGGATAACAAGAACCTGGAAAAGGACCGGAAGGCCGCGACCGCGGTCGCGGACGCCATGAAGGACGAAGGCTGGGTCTTCGCCTCGCACTCCTGGGGCCACATCTCCACCGGCACCGTGGACATGGCGCGCTTCAAGCGCGACATGAAGCTGTGGAAGGAAGAAGTCGAGCCGATCGTGGGCAAGACCGAGCACCTGATCTACCCGTTCGGCTCGGACATCGCCCGCACCGCCAAGTACTCCGGAAGCCGCTACGAATACCTCAAGGACCAGGGATTCAAGTACTTCTACGGCGTGGACGGCACCATCCGCGCATGGATGCAGCAGACCGACGACTACCAGCGCCAGATGCGCATCAACATCGACGGGCTGCAGTTCGCCAAGGAGCTGCGCGGGGACCGGCCGGTGCTCTCCGAGTTCTTCGACGTCCAGAAGGTCATCGATCCGGCGCGCTGAGCGCGCACCGGATCGGCCGGGCGGAGGATTCCGCCCGGCTACAGCCCCATGAAGGCGCCCAGCTGGGACAGGGCGGCCGGGCTGGACGGCAGGTAGTCGGTCAGCCGGTCGCTGCGCACGATGACCGCCTTCCACTGTCCCCGGGAAATAGCCACGTTGATGCGGTTGCGGTTGAGCAGGAAGTCGATGCCGCGGGCCGCGTCATCCGCGCTGGAACAGGCCAAGGTCACCAGCACCACCGGGGCTTCCTGCCCCTGGAACTTGTCCACGGTGCCGACCCGCACCTCTGCGAGCCCCTCGGATTCCAGGACCTCGCGCACCATGTTGACCTGCGCGTTGTAGGCCGCGACCACCAGGATGTCTTCGGCGGCCAGCCTGCGGGCGCCGGCATCCTGCGCCGGGGTCCACTCCGATCCCAGATGTTCGCGCACCAGCCGGACGATTTCCCCGGCTTCCTCCGCGCTGCTGACCGTGTTGCCGCGGTGCTCCACCAGCCGGGTTTCCACCCCGGCGGCGCTGCCGGCCAGGCTGCGCTGCCCGGCGGCCTGCGCCGAGAACAGCTGGTGGTCGTAGCTCAACGCGGACACCTTGGCGCACAGGGCCGGGTGCATGCGCCACGAGGCGGCCAGGAAGTAGCCCAGCTCCCCGGGCAGCACCGGCCGGCCGTTGGACAGCCAGCCGAGCGCCGACTCGTCCACCGGCTGCGGATGCGACCCCTGGGTCACCTGCGGCAGCTGCTGCGGATCCCCGAGCAGCAGCAGGTTGCGGGCCGCCCTGGACACCGCCAGGGTGTTGGCCAGCGAAAACTGCCCGGCTTCGTCGATGACCAGCAGGTCCAGGCTGCCCGCGGGCACCTTGGAACCGGTCATGGTCCAGGCGGTGCCGCCGATCAGCGCGCCGCCCGAACCCGACAGCACGCTGGACAGGTCCTCCTTGGTGGTGCCGTGCCATGGCACCGGGTCCTTGTACTTGACCTCCTTGGCCACGGCCTCCGGGTCCACGCCGGCGGCGATGGCCTTGTGCAGCACGTTCTCCACCACCGCATGGGACTGCGCCACGACGCCGACCTTCCAGCCGGCTTCCACCAGTTCGCGGATCACATGGGAGGCGACAAAGGTCTTGCCCGTGCCCGGAGGTCCCTGCACCGCCAAATAGGAGTTGTCCAGGTCGCGCAGCGTCTGCGCCACCGCCTGGTATACCTGTGCGCTGCCGTCCACCACGACCGGCTGGACCGGCGCCTCCAGGGTCTTCAGGCGCGGCGGGATGCGACGCAGGATGTCGATGCCCGGCTGCTGCGGCAGCACCGGCACAGTGGCTCCCACCTGGATGGCGATGTGCGCCAGGGACTCGTCGATGCTCTTGGTGGCTATGGGTTTGTCAGGGGTGAGCGCGACCGGGAAGGCCCCGTATTCGGGGACCTTGCCGCTGGTCTTCTCGGCGATGGTGATCCAGCCGTCGCCGACCTCCACCACCGTTGCATTGAACGCGCCGCCGCGCAGCGCCTCGGCGTCGACCTCCATGCCCTCGGGCAGGGGAGCTGCGAACATGGCGAACACCCCGGAGCCGGGGGAGAGCAGCGAACCTTCGGCCAGGGTGCCGTGCAGTCTGGAAATACGCGTCACGGTCCGTGCGCGCGGTGTGGGCTTGTGCCAGTCTTCGAGCACCTGCGCCGAATCCACCATGAAGACCCCGCGCACGTCCGACCACTGGTCCATGGGCTTGCTGAGCCGGTCGAAGTGGTCCCACCAGTACTGCTTCTTCTCGCGCCGGTTGTAGCCGGTCGCGGCGGCGACCATCGCAATGGCGCGGTCGTCGGCGCTGAGCGCTTCCCCCTCGGGCAGCGCCGCCAGGTAGTCCTGCAGGCGGAGCTCCTCGGGGGAGGGCTCGTACTCCTCGACGGCTTCTGGGACTGCGGATTCCGGAAGCAGCGTGTGCGGCTGGAAATCGCCGACGGACAGCAGCCAGTCCCGCAGGCGCAGGGTCGACAGGCAGTCGTACTCGTTGTAGTCCGCGATCGACTCCAGGACGTGCCGCGCCTTCGCGTCGTCTCCGGCATCGCGGGCCTCCATGTACTGGGCGTAGGCGACCACGGAGGCGCCGGCATCGGTGACGTCCCCCGAACGCAGGTGCTCGCCCATGTACAGCGGCTCGAGCTTCTTGATCGAGTAGGAGCGGGTGGAAACGACCAGCGAATTGCGCACGGTGTCGTACAGGTCGATCAGCAGGTTCTCGCGCAGCCACTGGTCCACTTCGTCTTCCCCGGCGATATGCACCTGGGAGAGCTTGCGCAGGGCGCTCTTCTCATAGGCCGCGTAGTGGTAGATCTTCATGTTCGGGAAGCGGCGGCGGCGTGCCTCGACGTACTCGATGAATTCCAGGAAGGCCTGGCGCTCGCCGGCCCGGCTATGGGCCCAGAAGGGGCGGAACACCGGTTCTCCGATGTCGTTCTCGATCACGCCGAACAGGTACTCCAGGCCCCAGGAGCCATCCAGCGGCTCCTGGTAGAGCGGGTCGCCCTCGAAGTCGAAGAAGATGTCGCCCTGGTCCGGGTTGGGAAGCTTGGTGATGGTCTGCGAGGACTTCACCCGGTAGGAGACGCCCTGGATGGACTGCGCCAAGGGGTCGAGGCCGACCTGCATCCTTGCCTGTTCCACTGCGCGTCCCAGCGCGGTATTCCACTCCGGTTCCAGCGCGGCGAGCTGGTCGATGGTGACAATGCCCTGGCGGCGGAGCTTTTCGCGCTGCGCCATGGACATCCCTGCAACCAGCAGGACGTCCCGGGTCTGTTCAACCTGCTCGGCGCACAGGGCGCACCGTCCGCACAGGCGCAGCCGGTCAGAATCCCAGGCCACCGGTGCGTCGGAAGCGGTATGCGAGTGCACGTTGGCCAGGAAGCGCTCGCGCTGCGCGCGGAAGACCGGCAGGATCTCGTCGATGCGATGGGTTGAATGGGTGCCGTCGCCCAGCACCAGGGTCGTATGGCGGTTGACCTCGATGCCTTCGGCGATCATCTGGTCCGCGTAGGCCGCGACCTGGAGCAGGGCGCTCACGCGGGCATGGCGGGCCAGCTTCGTATCCCAGACCGCCCAGGACCCGTCGTCCTGGCGGACCAGGAAGTCGGCAAAGCCCACGAAGGACCCGTCGAAGAAGGTTGCCTGGAAAATCACGTCGGCGCCGCTGCGCAGCACGGCCATCGTCTGTTCGTGGGCCTGGCGCAGGGATTCCTCGGTCTTCTGCGGCCGGTCGGTGAACTGCTTGACCCCGGTGCCGGTCTGCGGATCGTATTCGCCGTAGGTCCGCACCAGCTGCTCCAGGACCCGATGCTCATGCTCGTCACCGAGCAGGGCGGTGCGGTGCAGCATCTCGTCGGTGACAGCCTCCGGCTTCTCGCGGCGCTTGAGCGCGACGTCCAGCACGAAGAGCGACTGGTACTGGCAATCGACGGCGATCGACAGGTCGCTGGCCGAGAATACGAATTTGTTGTTCAAAAAGAACACGGGGCCGGTGCCTTTCGCCGACTGGATATGTATCTAGTCAACGTAGCACCCGGCCCCGACAAAAGGATTATTGCGGTTCTTACTGGTCAGCGGCCTTCTTCTTGCCGCCGAGGAGCAGTGAGAGCACGCCGACGCCTGCGGTGACCGCGTTGACCGCAGGCCATGCGCCCATCTTCTTGGCCAGCGGGTGGGACGCACCGAAGCCCCCGAGGTAGGCCGAGAGCAGGGTGACGGCCCTGGCGGTTCCTGCATCCTTCTTCCAGACCAGGAATGCGCCCACGCCTGCGGCACCCAGGACCACTGCCGCCAGCGGCCGCTTCTTGGTCGCGCGACCAGTGGCGTAGCCGCCAGCCAAACCGGTGACTGCCAGTGCAGTTGATGCCAAACGGGACACGATGAACCTCCAGTTATAAATATTCACTTGCTGCACCAATCTTATGGTTGGCAGCTGTGACTTTTCATAGAACTTGGACGGGCACGTGTCGTGCTGCGCGGCTCGCCGGCAGGGGCTTGGAAGAATGGAGGCGAACACGGGCCAGGGCTCGTGCAGCCCGAGCGGAAGAGCAGCAAATGAACCTGAACATCGGCGAAGCATGGGCTCGCCTGGCCGAACCGGTTGCGGTCGACCTGCTGGGGTGGCAGTGGCTTGCCTTGGCCGCCGTGGCGGGGCTGCTGGTCTTTCCGCGACGCATCTGGCGGATCACCGGGCTGTATTCGACGCTCGTCCACGAGATGGGGCACATCGTCGCCGCGATGCTCACCGGGCGATTCGTCATGGGGCTGCGACTGGGATGGGACCATTCCGGCGAGGTGGTCAGCCGGGGCCGGGGAAAATTCTCGGTGATTTTCTCGGGCCTCTTCGGTTATCCGGCGCCGTTGTGGGTTTCTGCCGTGATGCTGTGGGCGATTTCCGGGGGCTATGCCGGCCGCGCCTTGGGTGTTTATGCGCTGTTCTTCCTGCTGGCCCTGTTCTTCGCGCGGAATTGGCCGGCGGTGGTGGTTTGCCTGATCACCTCGGCGGTGGCGCTGGCCGTGGTGTTCTTCGCCCCGGCAGGCACCTATGTTTATCTGTCCCTGCTGGTGGCCGGGTTCCTGCTGCTGGCAGGAGTGAAGGACTTCATCAAGGTCCTCGGGGTGCACACCTGGAGGCGGCGTGATCTGGGGCAGTCAGATGCCTACCTGATTGCCCAGGCGACAGGCACCTTCGCCACCCTATGGCTTGCGGTGATGCTGGTCTTGGGGGCGGCGGCGCTCCTGTGGGCGGTGAACAGCCTAGTCAGTCTTTTCTGAGGCCTTGGTTCTGCAGTGATTTCTTGGTTGCCCACCGGGAGGCGGCCCAGGCTGCTGCGGCGACCAGGACGATGGGTGCGAGCTTGGCCTTGCGCTTGGTTTTTCCTTCCGGGTCCACTCCCATGTCCTGCAGCGGATCACCGCCGTGCTGGATGCGGATTTCCTGGGCCTGGACCAGATCGCGGTAGTTGGACAGGGATTTTTTGGCCACCAGCGTTGAGTCGCGCAGCGGCAGCTGGACCTCTTCTGCCGATGGCATTCCCGTGCGCAGCTGCCGGAGCCGGATGAACTCGATGTCGACCAGGGCGCCGAGGATCAAGGCGATATTGCTGACCCAGCAGGCGATGATCAGTACGATCACGCCGCCGATGGCGCCGTAGGTGGCCGAGTAATTGGCGAAATTGCTCAGGTAGATGCTGAAGCCGGCCATGGAAAGTCCGAGGATGATCATCGCTGTGATGGTGCCCGGCGAGAACCACTGGAACCGCGGACGCTTTACATTAGGGGTGTAGTAGTACAGCAGCGCTAGCACCAGCAGGAAAACCACCAGCAGCGCCGGAGGCTTGGCCAGGTTGAAGATGGTGACGAAGCTGTCGCCCAGCCCGAAGACGTTCCCCAGCGCTTGAGCGACGGAGCCCGAGGCAACCAGCAAAACCATGGTGATGACCGCCAGGATCATGATCAGCAGGGTGATCAGGAACATCTGCGGACGGCGTTTCCACTGCGGCCGTCCTTCCACTGCCCCGTACAACCGGTTCATCGACCGGCCAAAAGCCCCGACATAGGCGGAGGTACTCCACAAGGCACCGAGGGAACCGGCGATGATCGCCAGCGTTGTTCCGGCGGCGTGCTCTGCCAGGGTGTCGAGCAATTGTTCTGCGGTCTCCAACAGCTGTTTTGATTCACCGCTCAGCGTTTCGCCGTTGGGGGCCAATGCAAGGCGCAGCACTTCCAGCATCCACTCGGTGCCGCTTTCGCTGGTCCCCGTCAGCGTCAGCAGGGAGATCAGCGCCAGCAGTCCGGGGAACATGGCGAGCACCATGTAGAAGGAGAGGGAAGCGCCGCCGTCAAGGCCATCGTTCCTGAAGAACTCGCGCACTGCCCTCGGATAGCAGCGGTAGGCTTCCCGCAGCTTGTCCTTCGCAGGCTTTTTCATCATGGGCATGAGCTTCCTCTGCTGCCCAATGCCGGGCTCCGGGCTTTGCATCTTAGGCTTCAGACTACAGAAGATCGATTCCGTTCGTGCTAAAACCGCGTCTGACCGCAGAACTATCGTCAGATGGGATGGAGAAGGGCACGAGCCGCCGGCTGGATTCGTGGTGCACTGTGGATCCGACATATCGTGTGCAGAAGACACCCGGCTCCCTTCGCTTCTTGGAAGGAATAGCTCAGTCGAAATGAATGGTTCCATATCACATCTGCAGGTTGGGAATCCATTTCGAAACCATAACGGTCTGTGCTCCTCGGGGCCCGTTTTCCGGCTGCACAGGGAAGTTTTCTTAAAGTTTTTTTCCGGCGTTGACATGACGTTATGTTCTCTCTGAGAATTCACTGAGTTGCCAAGGGCCCGGGGAGGTGCGCTATCGTCTTTCATAACGTTTCGATAACACTCGCGGTGTTATGGGGAAACAGGTACTGCCGGAACTTCCGAACCGCTCGTCAGGGCAGTGCTTAATCAATGTCGAAATGCGACGCTGAGCGGTGCACAAGGATGGTCTTGGACGACCTGAGTGTGGGAAGAGCACTGGAGAATCATGATCCAGCAGAAGACCAAGAAGATCATCCGCCGCGGCGGAGCCACCATCGCGGCTTTCGCAGTAGCTGGCGGCGCCATGGTTGCTACGACCGCACCTGCCTCAGCGGCAAGCACCTGGGACAAACTGGCCCAGTGCGAGTCCGGCGGCAACTGGAACATCAACACCGGCAACGGCTACTCCGGCGGCCTGCAGTTCTCGCCGTCGACCTGGAAGGCCTACGGCGGCAAGGGCTCGGCCCACAACGCATCGAAGGCCGAGCAGATCCGCGTGGCCACTAAGGTCCAGCAGGGCCAGGGCTGGGGCGCATGGCCGGCATGTACCGCGAAGCTGGGCATCAACGGCTCGCCTAAGGGCACCGCCTCCAAGCAGTCGACCGCGACCGCCAAGAAGTCGAGCACCCAGAGCTCGCAGAAGGCCAAGTCGTACAAGTCGACCTCGAACAACTACGAGCGCACGGCTTCGCGCAGCGCAGCTCCGACCCAGTCGTACAAGTCGGTCAAGTCGACCAAGTCGGTGGCACCGGCAACGTCGGGCAAGCGCGTAGCGGCAGCTCCTGCTCCGGTGAGCTTCAACATCAATGTCACCGACTCGGGCAAGAACTACACCGTGAAGTCCGGCGACACCCTGGCAAAGATTGCCAAGAAGCTGGATATCAAGGACTGGCGCGGACTGTTCGTGCTGAACAACGACCAGCTGAGCAACCCGGACCTGATCATGGTCGGGCAGACCCTGAACGTTCCAACGAAGTAATTTCGCAGAACGTTTCACGAGTCCCACGATTGGCCTGCGGCCGATCGTGGGACTCGTGGTTTAACCCCTCTGCATCCCTTGCGGAGGCATACCCGTTTTGTACCTATATATAGAGGTATAAAAGTGGCGTAGGGTGGCGCCATGAACAGCGATTCCGTCGACTGGCCGCCGGAGGCGCAATGGGACATCCTGGGCGCGGGATTCCATGAATCCGGGCTGCTTGAAAGACACGCACCGAAGTACTGCGATTCCGGCACCTGGTGGGGCGGCGCCCTGGACGTGGAAGGGCTGGCGCGCCACAGCGCGGGACTGGTCGGCCAAGCCGTTGCCGAACTGACCGCCGGACGATGCCGGCTGCGCAGCACGCCGGCCCAATTGGCGGCCGGCTTCGAATCCTTCCGGCACCTGCGGGTTGCCGGACACAAGGTGCAGGCCTTTGCGCCGCTGTCCGGATTCTTCCTGACCGCCGACGGGTGGATTCGGACCCACGCAAACTATCCGCACCACGAGCGCGCGCTGCTGGATGCGATGAGGGCGCGCACCCCCGAACAGCTGCCCGGCCTGCTGGCGCAGGCGGGATCCCTCGAAGCCCAGGAACGCATCGTGTCCGCCGGGGGCGTCGCCGCAGCGGTGCGCAGCCGGCGGCAATGGCTGCAGTCGCCTGAAGGGCAAGCGGCCGCTGCAGGGCCCTGGGCGCAGTTCGAGCTGCATGGAATCCGCGAGGCGGGCGCTTGGCAGTTCCGGCCGGAGGCCAAGCTGCCCCTGGCGGGGCTGAAAATCCTGGACTTCACCCGGGTCATCGCCGGCCCCACCGCCTCGCGGACGCTGGCCGCGCTGGGCGCCCAGGTGCTGCGCGTCGACGGACCGCGGCATGCGGAACTTCACGACCAGCACATCGACACCGGCTTCGGGAAACGCAGCACGATACTGGATCTCGCCGCGGTACGGGGCCTCGCCGCGGCCCACGGGCCGCTCGCGCAGGCCGACGTGGTGATCCTCGGGTACCGTCCCGGGGCCTTGGATGCGCTGGGCCTGTCCGCCGAGCTTCTGCGCGAGTGCTACCCGCAGCTGGTCATCGCCCAGCTGTGCGCCTGGGGATTCGCCGGGCCGTGGGCCTCGCGCCGCGGGTTCGACAGCATCGTCCAGGCGGCCACCGGCATTGCGGACGCGTACCGGTACCCGGAGGGGAATCCCGGGACGCTGCCGGTCCAGGGGCTGGATTATGCCGCGGGTTACGGCATCGCGGCCGCGGTGATCGCCCTGCTCCGTGCACGTCGAGAGCTGCATTCGACCGGAACCGTGCGGATTTCGCTGGCCAGGACCGCCCAGGCCCTGTTTGAATTCGGCGGGCCGAGCGCCCCGGAGCTGGCGCTGGGTATCCCGCGGGTCTCCCGCTGCACCAGCGGCTACGGGATGCTCGACTATGCGCTGCCGCCCTTCGAGCTCAACGGGGTGCAGCTGGACTACCCGCATTCGCCGACGCGCTACGGCGCGGACGAGCCGGTGTGGACCTAGCCGCCGAGCAGATCCCTGGCGAATTGCCGTGCCGCGGGTTCGTAGGTGCGTGAGAGGGCGAGGAAGCGTTCGCGGCTCAGCCGGCCGGGCCAGGTGCCGGGCAGCATGGAATCCGGCAAGCCCGGGTCGAGGTAGGGCAGCGCCCGCCAGGCGTCGACCAGGGCCACGTAGCCGCGATAGGCTGCTGCCGGCGACTCGGGCGCGGCGTCCAACGCGGCGGTGCTTGCCAGGAACGTTGAGTGCAGGGATTCCAGCCGGCCCAGATCCCACCATTGCCGGGCCGCCTGCGCGGCGCCCTCCGGGAAGTCCGGGGTCTGCGTGGTAAAGACGGTGGCATAGGACCGGACTTCCAGCGCACCGAGGACCTGGAGCACTTCCTCACGCAGGTAGGCGGGGAAGATCCACAGCCCGGCGGAAACCAGGCCGCCGCCGAGCTGGAGGAAATGCTTGCGCACCTGGTGCCGCAGCGGCCTCATGGTCTCCGGCAGCGAGTAGGCCACCAGGCACCACAGCTCCTGGTCCGCCATCTGGCGGGGTGTGAAGATCCGCCGGTCGCCGCGGGCGAACATCGCCTGCGCCTCGGCGGTGACCTGCAGGCTGGAAGCCCCGGCGGCCTCCAGCACGCCGCGGTCAGCCAGTCGCGAGATCGCCGTCTGCGCGGTCGGGGCCGAGACGCCGGCGGCCGTGGCCAGGGCGAGGATCCTGGTGCGGGCTACCGGAGCGTGCTCATGGCGGAGGTACAAGCCCGCGATGGTCCGGATGATGGAGGCGGCGCTGCCGGTGCGCGCCTCGAAGTCATCCAGGGTAAAGGCGACGAGCTGCGTGCTAGCTGCCAATTTCGGTGCGCACCGCGAACAGTTCGGGGAAGAACGTCAGGTCCAGGGCCCGCTTGAGGAAGTCGACGCCGGATGAGCCGCCGGTGCCGCGCTTGAATCCGATGGTGCGCTGCACCACGCGCAAATGGCGGAAGCGCCAGGCCTGGAAATTGTCCTCGACGTCCACCAGATCCTCGCAGGCCTGGTACAGGCTCCACAGGGTGTCCTCGGATTCGTAGATGTCCTTGTAGACCGGGATCAGCGATTCCTGGAACGTCCACGGCTTGGTGACGTCGCGTTCGAGGACCTCTGCCGGGATGTCGTAGCCGTGGCGGGCCAATGCGGCCAGGAACACGTCGTAGAGGGTCGGCTCGTTCAGCAGGTTGCTGAGCAGCTCGTGCGCCTTGGGGTCCGCCTCATGAACCTTGAGCATTCCGGCATGCTTGTTGCCGAGGATGAACTCCACCGCACGGTACTGGAAGGACTGGAAGCCCGAGGAAGAACCGAGGAAGCCGCGAAACTGCGCGTATTCGCGCGGGGTGAGTGTTGCCAGCACGGACCACTGCTCGGTCAGCGTCTTCTGGATGTGCTTGACGCGGGCCAGGCACTTCAGGGCCTTGCCGATGTCGTCCGTGCCCAGCAGGCGGCGCGCCTCGACGAGCTCGTGGAGCATGAGCTTGAGCCACAGTTCGGAGGTCTGGTGCTGGATGATGAACAGCATTTCGTCGTGGTGCTCCGGCACGCTGACCGGATGCTGTGCGGAGAGGATGCGCTCCAGGTCGAGGTAGCTGCCGTAGGACATCGTGTTGTGGAAGTCGGTGCGGACCCCTGACTCGATGTCGCGCTGATTCGTTCCATGCTGGTCTTTGCTCATGAAGCCAAGCGTATCAATATCGTTCCGCTCGTCACAATAGTGAAATTGTAGGCTGGTGCGGGCCGCTGGCAAGGCTCGCCGGCCCTGGGAATAGAATCCCGGTGCCAGGGGTTATTACATGCGTACGCATCTAAATCTTGGGAAAGGCGTGGGCATGAGCAAGTCCGTTGTGGTGATCAGTGGTGGGCTGGGAAGCCCGTCGAGTTCCTCGCTGCTGGGGCGCCAGCTGGGCGAATCCATCGCCGGGCAGCTGGCGCTCGCCGGCGTGCAGGCCGATCTGACCACTGTCGAGCTGCGCGAGCATGCCAGCGACATCACCAACAACATGCTCAGCGGGTTCGCCGCGCCGTCCCTGCAGCGGGTTATTGACGCGGTGGTCGGCGCCGACGTGCTGGTGGCCGTGACCCCGGTCTTCACCGCATCGGTCTCGGGTCTGTTCAAGTCCTTCCTGGACATCCTGGACCCCAAATCGCTCAGCGGGAAGCCGGTGGTGCTCGCGGCCACCGCAGGCACCCAGCGGCACCAGCTGGCCATCGACTACGCCATGCGGCCGATCTTCGCCTACCTGCGTGCGCAGATCATGCCCACCACGGTCTTCGCCGCCTCGGAGGACTTCGGCGGCCACGGCATTTCCGGCACCCTGTCCGACCGGGCGCAGCGTGTGGCCCGCGAGGTGGCCGCAGCCCTGGCTGCGGCCGAAGGCGAGCTGGGGCCCGATACCGGCCTGGGCGATACCCGGTCCATCGCTCCTTCGGTCAGCGAGACCGCCGACCCCAACGACGAGATGACCTCCCTGCCCTTCGAGGCGCTGCTGGCCAACGTCCGCGCCGGGGCCAATTAGGCACGCCCCGCGAGCCGGCAGCTCCCGCCGGTTCGCGAGCCGGGAGCCCGGACGGCCGGCGGGAATTTCCCTGCCCGCCGGCGGAGCATCCGGGTTCGTCGAGGGCAGGGAAAAAATGTTAGTACGATGTGCCATGCCTGCTGAACCTCGATACCATCAAAGACTGTGGGCCGAGCCGCGACGCGACGGCGTTCTGCGGCGCCCGCACAGCTTTGAACTACCAGTGAAAGGTGTAGCAGTCGATGCTATCCGAGGAAACAATCACGGCAATCGCCGATGAACTGGTCCAAGCCGGAGTCACGCGTACCCCGGTGCCCCGCCTGACTGCGCGCTACCCGGACATGACGGTTGAGGACTCCTACCGGGTGCAGAACCTGTGGCGCCAGCGCTCCGAGGCCAACGGCCGCGTGCTGGCCGGCCGGAAGATCGGGCTGACCTCCCGCGCCATGCAGATGGCCACCGGCATCACCGAACCGGACTACGGCATCATCTTCGACGACATGGTCCTTGACTCCGGGTGCACCGTGAAGTGGGACCAGTACACGCATCCGCGCATCGAAATGGAACTGGCGTTCAAGCTCAAGAAGGACATCCAGGGTCCGAACGCGAACATCTTCGACGTGCTGGAAGCCACCGAATGCGTCATCCCCGCCCTGGAGATCCTCGATTCGCGCATCGAGATGGAAGGCCGCACCATCGTGGACACCATCTCCGACAACGCGGCGATGGGCGCCATGGTCATCGGCGGCAACCCGGTGCGCCCGGAAGCCGTGGACCTGCGCTGGGTCTCGGGCATCCTGTTCAAGAACCAGACCGTGGAGGAAACCGGCGTCGCCGCCGGCGTACTGAACCACCCGGCCGCCGGCGTGTACTGGCTGGCCAACAAGATCGCCGCCCACGGCGACAAGCTCAACGCCGGCGAGATCATCCTGGCCGGATCCTTCACCCGTCCGATGTGGGTCTACGAAAACGACACCGTCTTCGCCGACTACGGACCGCTGGGAACCGTGACATGCCATTTCGAGTAGAACCCGATCCCTCGCTGAAGGACGCGCTCAAGGACGCCGACCATGCCCTGTCAGGGGTGTGGGTCTGCTCGGGGTCGCCGCTGGTGGCCGAGATCTGCGCCGGCGCAGGCTTCGACTGGCTGTTCATCGACGGCGAGCATTCGCCCAATGACCTGGGCAGCATCCTGGCCCAGCTGCAGGCGGTGCGCGGCTACCCGGTGGTTCCCGTGGTGCGCCCGCCGGTGAACGATCCGGTGATCATCAAGCAGTTCCTCGACCTGGGGGTGCAGTCGCTGATCATCCCGATGGTCAACGACGCGCAGCAGGCGGCCAACGCGGTCGCCGCCTGCCACTACCCGCCGCTGGGCGTGCGCGGCGTCGGCTCGGCCCTGGCCCGATCGGCCCGCTGGAACCGCATCCCCGACTACCTGAACCGCGCGGCTGAGACCATCACCGTCATGGTGCAGATCGAATCGGCCGAAGCGGTGGAGAACGTCGAGGAGATCGTGGCCACCGAAGGCCTGGACGGCGTCTTCATCGGCCCGTCGGACCTTGCGGCCTCCATGGGCGTGATCGGCCAGCAGAACCACCCCGAGGTGGTCGCCGGCGTGATGAAGTCCATCGCCGCGGCCCGCGCCGCCGGCAAGTACGCGGGCGTGAACGCCTTCGATGCGGCCACCGCGCGCAAGTACATCGAAGCCGGAGCCCAGTATGTGGGCGTCGGCGCGGATGTGGCGTTGCTGGCCCGCTCCACCGAGGCGCTGGCCGCCAGCTACCGCGCCGACGCCTCGGGAGAAACTCCGGACAGCTACTAGCCCGGGCGATCTGCAGCACCTCCGGTGCCATCATTGCGCGTCGATCATGATCGGTCGGCGCCGATGGTGGCACCATGGAAGATGATGAGCCGCGAAAAGAAACCCATGAAGGCCGTGATGTTGCGCCTGCGCAACGGCTGGCCGATGCCCCTTGCCCTGCAGGGGGTTTTCGAAATGCTGCAATCGGTCGTGTTCTGCCTAGCGCTGATTGCGCTGCCGCTGGTCGCTGTCTACTTCAGCGGCGGCTTCCTGGAGGACTCGTTCGAGGTGATCTTGCAGTTCGCCGGGTTCGTCTGGCTGCTCATCCACGGCGTGCCCATCGAGGTCTTCAACGTGGGGCCGGACACCGACCCCAGCTCGATGACCGGCTGGCTGACGCTGATGCCGCTGGGGCTGAGCCTGCTGCCCTTCCTCTTCTGCCTGCGCGCCGGACGGCGCATCGCCCGCGCTTCCTACACCGACCAGCTGTGGCAGGGACTGCTGGGCGCCGTGGTGGCCTACGGGGCCATCGGCACCGGCGTGGGCTTCCTGGTGGCCAACGACTACGGTCGGGTCAACATCCTGGCCGCCACCTTCATCCCGCTGGTGATCGCCTCGCTGGGCCTGCTCATCGGCGCGCGCCGCGAAGCGGGATCCTGGGGGCGGCTGTTCGGCATGGACACCGCCGCCTACCTGCACAGCATCTCCCCGCACCGACGCTGGGCCGGTTCCTACGTCTGGCATGTGGTCGTCTCGGGGTTCATGGGCTACGTGGCCGCCGTGGGCATCTCCGGCATCCTGCTGACCATCACCCTGGGACTGCACTGGACCGAGGTGGCCAACGTCTACCAGGAACTGCGCCCCGGGCCCATCGGCTCCGCCGCGCTGACCCTGCTGCAGCTGGCGCTGATCCCCAACGCGGTGTTCTGGGTGCTGTCCTGGATCAGCGGCGGCGGGTTCAGCCTGGGTGCCGGCAGCACGCTGTCCACGCTCGAAACCACCGTGGGCCCGCTGCCCTCGATTCCGATGCTGGCAGCGCTGCCTTCCGGGGAGCCGACCAACCAGTGGCTCTACCTGCTGATCCCGGTGCTCGCCGGCATCCTGGCCGGCTGGTACTTCCTGCGGGTGGGGGAGAACCACCTGGAAGACTGGTTTGCCCGCCGCATCCCGTTCAACGCGCTGGCCCTGGGCGCTTCCACGGCCTGCCTGGCCGTGTTCACCGGTGTCGTGGCCGGGCTGCTCTCGCTGGGCGGATCCTGGTTGTCCTCCGGCTCGCTGGCCATCGGCCGGCTGACCGAGCTGGGTCCGCATGCCTGGGTGACCGCCGGGGCGCTGGCCCTGCAGATCGGCCTGGGCACGGCCATCGGCTACCTGATCGCCCCGCTGTTCGAAACGGATCCGGTGCTCGAAGGCTAGCGCGGACGGCGCGCCCGCTCAGGCGTCCAGGTCCCACAGATGGTGCACCATATCATGCCAGGCGTACTGGTTCAGCGTTTCCACCGTGAACGTGGCACCATTTGAGCGTATGCCCTTGCGGGAATACTTCTCCGGGCTGATGCTTTCCAGCTTGGCCGCATAGGCTTCGGCCGCCGTGCGCAGCTTCTGCGCCGCCTGTCCGGCGCCCAGCGCGTTGTACTTGCCCTGCTCCGCCGCGGCGTCCTGGTCCCAATTGGGGAAGCCCGGATCGGTTTGCTCCAGCATCAAATCCAGGCGGCCCTCCATGACCGCCAGCATCTCGGCCACGTGCACCACGTATTCCTGGTCGCTCCAGCGGGCGGCGTTGCGGCGGGTCGCGGCCCCGGGACGCTCGAGCACCTTTTCATAGCGCGCCACGACCCCGGGCAGCCGCGCGGCCGTCTCCTGCACGGACATGCCGCGCACATCGACGCCGCATTCGGGGCAGGTTTCGCGCAGGACGACGGTCCAGTCCTTGCCGTCCGGGATGATCTGGCTCATGTCCGCTCCTTGGTCGACCGGCGTGGCGGCCCGGCGCCGCCGCGTCTCCGGGGTTCCAGTGTAGGCCCGGGCGCCGGGCGGCGGCGGGGCTGAGCTGCATGTGACGAATTACGACCGCTGGAGCCGGAAGCCAAGGTCGGCGGGCGCCGCCGGCCAACCGTAGAATGGAAGCTATGCGTATTGTGGTTTTGGTGTCCGGCACCGGTTCGAATCTCCAGGCAGTCATCGACGCGGTCGCGGCCGGCGACCTGCCGAATGTCGAAATCGCGGCGGTGGGTGCGGACAAGCACGGCACCTACGGGGTGCAGCGTTCGGCGGAGGCGGGCATCGAGACCTTCGTGGTGAACTTCAAGGACTTCGCCGACCGCGGCGATTGGAACCACGCGCTGACCGAGAAATGCCTGTCCTACGCTCCTGATTACGTGGTCTCCTCCGGGTTCATGCGCATCGTCGGCGAGGAATTCATCAACGCCTTCGACGGCACCTACATCAACACCCACCCGGCGCTGCTGCCGTCCTTCCCGGGCGCCCATGGCGTGCGCGACGCGTTGGCCTACGGAGTGAAGGTCACCGGCTGCACCGTGCACATCGCGGATGCCGGCGTGGACACCGGCCCGATCCTGCGCCAGGAGGCCGTGGCCATCGAAGAGACGGACACCGAGGAAACCCTGCACGAACGCATCAAGGTGGTCGAACGCCGCCTGCTCATCGCCACCCTGGCGGACCTGGCAGCCAACTAGCGGGCCACCGGCCCAGCAGCATCGAGACTGAGATGACCGAACATACTTCATCGCCCGCATCGGCCGGCGACACCGAACCATTCACCGCCGAGGAACTGGCCACCGCATTGAAGGTCCTGTCCGTGGTGCACACGCTGGACCCCGAGGACGGGCGGCACGTCGCCGTGCGCCGTGCGACCAGCAACATGTTCAAGGCCGCCAAACGCCACCGCAAGTCGCAGAAGCGCGCCGAAATCAGCGCCGCGGACCGGGCGCTGATCGAGCGGACCGCCACCGGCTCGCCGCAGCGGCTGGACGACGAGACCCTGGGCCTTGATCTGAGCACCCCGACCCAGGGGGACAGCGCCGGAGAATTCCGCAAGCCGCGCGGCTGCTACATCTGCAAGCAGCGCTACACCACGGTGGACGCCTTCCACCACTACCTGTGCCCGGACTGCGCCGCCGCCGGCCGCGAACGCCGCGACGCCCGTGCCGACCTGTCCGGCAAGCGGGCGCTGCTCACTGGCGGTCGGGCGAAGATCGGCATGCACATTGCGCTGCGCCTGCTGCGCGACGGCGCCCACACCACCATCACCACCCGCTTCCCCAAGGACGCGGCCCGGCGCTTCGCGGCGCTTGAAGACAGCGCCGACTGGCTGCACCGGCTGCGGATCGTGGGCATCGACCTGCGCGACCCAGCCCAGGTGATCTCGCTGGCCGACCGCGTCGCCGCCGAAGGCCCGCTGGACATCCTGATCAACAACGCCGCGCAGACCGTGCGCCGCACCGCCAACTCCTACCAGCACCTGATTGAATCCGAGCAGCAGCCGCTGGCCGGGGAGCTGGCCTTCGGGCAGGGCGGGCCGGAGTTGTGGGGCGAGGCCAACCCGCCGGCCGAGCACCCCCGTGCGCTGGCCAGCGCCTTCCGGCTGGAGGACTCGGCGCTGCTGGCCCCGAGCACGGTGGGCGGCTACGACGCCCAGCAGCTCGCGGACCTGGCCATGACCGCCGGCTCCGCCTCGCTGGAGCGCATCGCCGCGGGCACCGCCATCGACGCCGGCGGGCTGGTGCCGGATGTGGTCACGGAGAATTCCTGGACGCAGATCCTGGGCGACGTGGACGCGCTGGAAATGCTCGAAGTGCAGCTGTGCAACGTCACCGCGCCGTTCCTGCTGGCCTCCCGGCTGCGCCCGGCGCTGGCCGCCTCTGAGGCGCGGCGCAAGTACATCGTGAACGTCTCCGCCATGGAGGGGCAGTTCTCCCGCCGCTACAAGGGTGCCGGACACCCGCACACCAACATGGCCAAGGCGTCGCTGAACATGCTCACGCGCACCAGCGCGGAGGAGATGCTGGCCACCGACCGGATCCTGATGTCCGCGGTGGACACCGGCTGGATCACCGACGAGCGTCCGCATGATTCCAAGGTGCGCATGGTCGCCGAGGGCTGGCACGCCCCGCTGGATTTGATCGACGGAGCCGCCCGCGTCTACCAGCCCATTGTCGACGGCGAACGCGGCATCGACCTCTACGGCTGCTTCCTGAAGGACTACGAACCGTCCCCGTGGTGAGGCGCCGGCCTGGGGGTAACGCAATGATGGCGGGAGCAGTTCGCGAAGAACTGCCCCGCCATCACCGGATTAATGGGACCTAGCTGTTGGGTTAGGCGCGGCTGGTGGATCAGGCAAGGGTAAAGCGCATCGTGCGCACCTCGAAGGCCCCGAGCTTGAGCTGAACAGAATTTTCGTTCACTTCCACCGGCTCCAGCGGATCCTCCACTCGTCGAAAGCCTCGAAGTGAGTCCCCGCTATCTGGCCGGCACCGAGCGCGGAGAGCGGAACCTCACCCTTGATTCTGTGGACGTGCTCGCGGGGCAGTTGGGCGTCGACTCGCTGATGCTTCTCAGCTCTGTCGAAAGTAAATATTCCGCGAGTGATTTAACGCGGGATTCGCCCTTGTGCATTCCGGCTCTTTCGCGCTATTTCATTGTCGCACTTCGGCAGCGCAGACCTGTGTTCATCGTTGTACGCGGTCAGAGATGGTCAGAGATGGGAGGACGCGCCTGTCAAGACGGGACTTCCTCGTCGTTGTCGGAACCCTATACTGGACGCATGCAGAGTTCATTCGATGCTGTGCGCGAGGCGCTTGGCGAATCGGCGGGCCCCGACCTGACGTCGGCGATCGACGCCCTTTCACCGGACCGGGTCGATGCGCTGGCGGAGACGATTCTCTCCGTGCCGAGGTCCGGAGCGCTGCCGAAACGCCCTGTCACCGAGATCTGGCCGCTGATCCCTCTGCGCTCGTCGTTGTTCTTCGACCATCTCAACAACGAGTCGCCAGCGAGCGGGTATGCGCCGTCGGGCATCCGGCTCTCCGCGGCGACCGACCCCCGGGCGAGCGGGACCGGGGAGTTCTCGACGGGGATTATGCGAGCGCTCCTGTACAGCCACGGGCTCGCGATCGAGGACCCTCTGAGTCATGCCGCCGAGATGCACCTGAGCCAGCACCGGGAGCTCCGCGAGGTGACCCGCGCGAGCATATCCGCGGCGGCTGCATCGCTGTCCGAGATCGCGCAGCTCCTTGACCATGATGTTGTCAACGTCTTCTACACCGGTGGCGATGAGCTGGGGGCCGCCGGCGAGCTGGGAGACAGCATCCTGACCACGCTCGACGCCGATGCCTCACCGTACACGGTCGCTGATGCGTGGGACGAGTTCGAGGTCGAGTTCGTCTCCGGCCTGTCACCCGCCCTGCAGACGCTGTGGAAAGAGATACGCGGCGGCAATCGCGCACCCGACCTCTCCTACGTGCAGCGCGCCGTTGACGAGGGCGACGCCGCTCTGGCCGAGACGTTCATCGATGTAGTACGGATCCTTAACCCGAGGAACATCGTCGAGAATGCGATCGCGGGGACCGCGTCGACGCTAGCCCTCATCCGGATGCTCGGTGGATCCTCTGACGTGCTGTGCGCCACGCCGCTGATGGGCCGTCTGCTGTTCATCGGCGCTCCCGACCCTGCCGAGCAGCTCAGAATGCACGAGGTTGCTCGCACTGAGGTTCCGAACATTGACGTCCTCAGCCCTGCAGACCTAGTGACGATTCGTCGATCGAGCGACTCGCTCGCGACGTGGCGCAAGGACCTGGCCGAGGCGCTGGACTACGCCGACCGGAACCGGCGCGCAGGCATCGACTCGCGCACCATCCAGACCGGCGTCGAGGAGAAGCTCGCGGATGCCCGTGAGTCGTTGCGCCGTGAAGCGAAGAAATCGAGGGTCTGGGGTGGGCAGAACACGATCAGCTTCATCGCAGGTGGACTCGGTGGGGCCGGCGGTGCGGCGATCGGCGGGCCGCCCAGCGCGGTAGCGGCCGGGGCGGCCTCCGGCGTGATCGCCGCCTTCATACAAGCGGCTGCGCAGCGACGCAGCGTGCCGGGCTTCCTCGACCGACATTACGTGGCCTTCGCCAAGGCGCGCTGACTCTCCCCCCACGCCTTAAACATCGGATGACCTACCGGGGGCACGGTTCTGTCCTCCCGAACCCGGCAATCGAGACCGTTCTGAGCGGGACCGGCCGGACTCCAGATACGCCGGGGAACCAAAATCACCTGCTCTTGCCGACTCCCTCAAAAACGATTGATTGAAGCCGCGTCACGATTTGATGCAATGGTGGTGTCTCGGTCTGTACCCCCGTGATTCCGGTGGTGAGAGGTAGGTTTTCCTCTCGAAGAGGAGCCGATAACCATCACAGAGCACTGACCTCCCGGCGCGGGCAGTACCCTGCCGGCCAGCTAGCTGCCAGAGATCCTGCCGCCGCTGAACCACCTGCAGGCGCTGGAGGCGACCGCGGTGCATTCGATCACCTACGGTGCGCAGGAGCCGATTACGGCCCTCCGCCGCGAACCGGAGTTCATTGCCCCGCACCACACCGCGTCGCTGACCGTGCTGATCGGCAGCGGCACCCGGAAGATGCTGCCGGGGGCGATCACCCGAGCCCACCACGGGGTGCTGTTTCTTGAAGGACTACGAACCTTCGCCCTGGTGATGCCGGGCCCCGGGACGCGGCAAGCCTACCGCAGCGTGAAGCGCAGGGTGCGCACCTCGAAAGCCCCGAGCTTGAGCTGAACAGAATTTTTGTTCACTTCCACCGGCTCCAACGGATCCTCCAGCAGGCTGGCCGTGGCGGCCGAGGCCACCGGGCGGTTGATGCCCAGCGTGCCGGAGGCGCGGCGTCCCAGCGACTCGTACACGCGCACCACCAGGTCGCCGGAGCGGTCGGCGGCCAGCTTCACGCTGGAGACCACCAGGCCCTCGCCGGAGATCGCCGCCAGCGGCTCGACCTCGCGGGCGCCGGAGCGCACGGTCTGTGCGCTGTTCAGCAGCGCGCCGGCTTCGGTGGCGCTGGCGATGTCTGCGCCGATGACCAGCCCGTAGCGGTGGGTCTGCAGCCCCTGGTCGGTCTGCGGATCCGGGAAGCGCGGGGCGCGCAGCAGCGAGAGGCGCACGGTGGTGGTGACCCGGGCGTCCTCGGCGTCGCGGGTGACGTCGAAGCCGTAGATCGAGTCGTTGACCAGCGCGGCGCCGAAGCCCGGCTCCTGCGCCAGCACGAAGCGGTGCATCGAGGTTTCGAACTTCGCCGCTTCCCAGCTGGTGTTCACGTGGGTGACGCGCTGGTGGTAGCCGAACTGGGTTTCGGCGATGGTCTGCTCCGCGCGGATATCCAGCGGGAAGGCGACCTTGAGGAACTTCTCCGCCTCGTGCCAGTCGGTGCTCTGGGAGATCTGCACGGTGCGCTCCCCGGGAGCCAGCGACAGTTCCTGGACCAGCGTCGAGTTGGAGAAGCTGCGGGTCACCGTCACCGTGGCAGTGCCTCCGGATTCGGAGAGCTGGATGCTGTCCGCCGCGCGCAGGTCGGTGACCTGGTTGCGGTAGTACTTGTCCACGTCCCAGGCGTCCCACATGTTCGGGAAGTCCTGGTGCAGTTGCAGCAGGTTGGCTTCCTTGCCCTCGGCAATGGTTTCGCGGCCGGTGGCCAGGTCCACGGCGGAGGTGATCAGGCCGTCTGAGTTGATGACCACGCGCACCAGCTCGTTGCCCAGCACGTAGCCGCCGTCCAGTGCCTCGGCGCGCACCAGCTGCGCAGTGGCGGGCTCCAGCTCGCGGGCCGCGCCGAAGGCCACCCCATGGCGGGTGTAGGCGGCCGCGTTGAACTCCAGCTGCAGGCCGCCGGTCCCGGACAGCACCTGCTGGGCGCGGGCGATCAAGGCCTGCGCCTGCGTGATGACCTCGGCGTAGCGGGCCACCACTTCGCGGTGCACCCAGGCGATCGAGGTGCCGGGCAGGATGTCGTGGAACTGGTGCAGCAGCACCGTCTCCCACAGCTCGTCGAGCTGCTCGTACGGGTAGGGCTCGCCGGCGTAGACGGCCGCGGTGGATGCCCACAGCTCGGCTTCGACCAGCAGCTGCTCGGTGCGGCGGTTGCCCTGCTTGGTCTGGTGCTGGCTGGTCAGGGTGGCGCGGTGCAGCTCCAGGTAGAGCTCGCCCACCCACACCGGCGGGTTGGGCAGCTCGGCCTTGGCCCGGTCGAAGAAGTCATTGGGATGCTCCCAGGCCACCGTGGCGCTGCCTTCCAGGTTGGCCAGGCGCTTAGCCTTGCCGGTCATCTCCCGGGTGGTGCCGCCGCCGCCGTCGCCCCAGCCCACCGGGGCGATTGAATTGTTCGTGACCCGCGCTTCGCGGAACTGGCGGGCGGCCTTGGCCACTTCCTCGCCCGAGAGCTGGGAATTGTAGGTGTCCATGGACGGGAAGTGGCTGAACATGCGCGACCCGTCGATGCCCTCCCAGTCGAAGGTGTGGTGCGGGAACTTGTTCTGCTGGTTCCAAGAGATCTTCTGGGTGAAAAACCACTCGAAGCCTGCGCGGCGCATCAGCTGCGGCAGCGCGGGGGAGTAGCCAAAGGAGTCGGGCAGCCAGACGCCCTTGGAAGTGATGCCGAATTCCTTGCGGAAGAAGTTCTGTCCGTAGAGGAACTGGCGCACCAGGGATTCGCCCGAAGGCATGACGGTGTCGGATTCCACCCACATGCCGCCCAGCGGCAGGAAGCGGCCCTCGGCCACCTGGCGCTTGACCCGGTCCCAGACCTCGGGCCGGTGGGTCTTCAGCCACTTGTACTGCTGGGCGCTGGACATGCCGTAGAGGAATTCATCCTCGGTCTCCAGCAGCTCCACCATCGAGGAGCAGGTGCGCGAGACCTTGCGGATGGTTTCGCGCAGCGGCCACAGCCAGGCCGAATCGATATGCGAGTGCCCGATGGCCGAGATCTTGTGGGCGCTGTGCTCGGCCGGGGCGGCGAGCACCGCGGCCAGCTGGTCGCGGGCGTCCTGCGCGGTTTCGGTGATGCGCTGCAGGTCCAGCACGTCCAGGGCGTTGTCCATGGCTTGCAGGATCTGGAAGCGGCGCGGGCCGTCGGCCAGCTGCTCCTGCAGGTCGAAGAGCACCTCCAGATCCAGCGCCAAATCGTGCACCACCGGTTCGAAGACCGCCAACTCCAGGCGGCGCAGCGTGTACAGCCGGCGCGAAGAGGACGTGAGGATGTCGCCCTGCTCGGTGGGCAGGAACGGATGGTAGTCCAGCAGCACCGGGTTGGAGGCCGCTTCCATGTGCAGGTCGACCACCTCGCCGCCGGCGGCGGACTCGGCGACCGGCACCCACTGGTTGCGCGGGTTCAGCGCCTTGACGGTGATGCCGTCCGGTCGGTAGATCAGTCCCTCGCACTGGAAGCCTGTCATGTTGATATCGAAGCCCAAATCGATGACTGCCTCGACCCGGCGCCCGGCCCAGGCGGCAGGAACCTCGCCCTGCAGGTGGAACCAGGTGGTGCCCCAGGCGGCGCCCCACGGGGTGCCGACCGCGACCGGGGTGTAGTCCAAAGCCAAGCCTTCGGCCGGGGCCACCGGCTCACCGGGCAGTTCGTGCCACGACACCTGCAGCGGAACGCTCTCCGAGTAGATGGCCGGACGAATTCGTTCGTCTAGTACGCGCTTGACTCGTCCGATGGTCAGCGAAGTGTCGTCGTGCATGAAGACCTTTCAAGGATGGGACCTGCTTCGGTACAGCTCACTGGCCACACTACCGAAAAAACCGGGACGCGAGCTGGTGCGACTCCCAGCTGCCACGGGTCCGTGCCGACAACCTGCGGCAGGTGGCGGAGGGGGAGCCCGGGCCTCCCTCGGCGTGCGAGCCGCACCCGGTCCATGGCCCTGGGCCGCCGGTGCACGGCTCGTTGGCGAGGAGCCCGGGAACTTTCTGCGGTCCGGAAAGTTCGAAGTGGGGCCGGCGAAGCAAGCGCATTTCCAGCGTGGATTCGGCAGAATTCCAGCGGATACTCAAGGTCGGGAACTACGATGGATGCCTTGCAGAATGGAATGAACGCTTCCACTTCGTCAGATCTTCCCTCAACGACTACCGTTAGATCGTTACGGGGCAGGAAGGTTGCCCCGGACACCCCGAAAACTGTGAAAGGTGGGGAAACGCATGCGCGCAGATGCACTACGACGACGTAAGCAAATTCTCCGCACGTCTCGTGAACTCTTTGCAACCCACGGCGCCAATGTCGCCATGGAATCCATTGCCGAGGCAAGCCACGTCGGCATCGGCACGCTGTACAGGAACTTTGCCGCACGCCCCGAACTGGTCGAGGAAGTCACCTTGGACATGCTCCATGATGTCCAGCAGGCAGCCGAGCACGCCGCCGAGGGCTTGTCGCGGGGCGAGCCCCGGGCTTGGCAGGAATTTTTGGATGCACTGATTGAGCTGAACCTCGGTGCGCTCAGCGAATCGCTGAGCCTGCAGCTCCCGCAGACCATCAGCGACCGGATCCTGCAGCCGCAGCGGGCCGCCGCGCAGGCGGTGAGCCGGGCGCTGGAATTGGCCCAAGCCGCTAATCTGGTCCGCCAGGACCTCACCGGCCATGAGCTGATCACCGGCATCGGCTTGGCGACGCGGCCGCTGCCGCGCGCCTTCGCCAGCGCCGCCCCCGGCATTGGCCCGCGGCTGACCCGCATCATGCTTGACGGCATGCTGCCGAACCCCGCGAAGGGAAATTCCTAGCCGGGATTTCTAGCCCAGTTCCCGTCCCCGGGTTTCCGGCGCGAACTTCGCCATGAACAGCACCGCGAGTACCACCAGCACGGTGGCACCGGCGAACAGCCAGGACAAGCCCACCACCGGCCAGAGCGCCGCGAACAACAACGGGCCGAAACCGGCCGCGAAGCGCGACATGGTCGACGCCCAGCCGAATCCGCTGGCCCGCAGCTCGGTCGGATACAGCTCCGAGACGTAGGCGTAGAGCACCGGGACCGCGACCTGGACCACCACGCCGAATACCAGGATCCAGCCCACGGCGGTGGCCGGCACATCCAAGCTCTGCGCCACCACGATCAGCACGAGGCCGGAGAGCGGACCGAAGATGCCCAGCAGCCACTTGCGCCCGACCTTCTCCACCAGCAGCGCGGCGATCACCACTCCGATCAGGCCCATCGCCGCCATCACCGCCGTGGCGAAGAAGGACGCCGACTGCGCCATGCCGGCTTCGGTCAGGATGGTCGGAAGCCAGGTCAAAGCGAGGTAGTAGACCAGCAGGATGGTTACGAAGAGCAGCCAGCTGGTGGCCGTCAGCTTCC
This sequence comes from Glutamicibacter protophormiae, assembly GCF_014647495.1. Taxonomy (GTDB): domain Bacteria; phylum Actinomycetota; class Actinomycetes; order Actinomycetales; family Micrococcaceae; genus Glutamicibacter; species Glutamicibacter protophormiae. The sequence continues at coordinate 50,932 of NZ_BMPH01000011.1, read as the reverse complement.
ACGAATAGCGCCACAGCGAAGCTGCCTGCTCCCACCAGCGCGGAGCCTTGGGCAGCGCGGCCTGCTCGATCACGTAGTCGCGCGGTGCGGCCCCGGTGCGCGCCACCAGCTGGTCGATCACCGCACGCGCCTCGGTTTCACGGCCCTTGGCCGCCAGGAACAGCGGGGACTCCGGGATGGAGCGGCGCACCACGTACACCATGAAAGCCGGCAGGATCATCACCACGAGGATCAGCCGCCAGTTGTCGGAGGTCGCCATGACCCAGCCGGAGACGAAGAAGGACAGGGCGGCGCCGATCGGCCACCAGCCGTCCATCGCGGTCAGCACCCGGCCGCGGTACTTGGCCGGGGTGAATTCGCCCACCAGCGCGTAGTCCACGGGGATGCAGCCGCCCAGGCCCACGCCGGCCAGGAAGCGGAAGGCCACGAAGAAGCCGAAGTTCGGGGACAGGGCGCCCAGCACGGTGAACAGGGCGAACATCAGCAGCGTCAGGCTGAAGGCGTTCTTGCGTCCGTAGCGGTCGGCGATGCCGCCCCAGAGGAATGCGCCGAGGGCCATGCCCACCAGGTTGGAGGTGCCCAGCAGGGCGGCGGTGGGACGGTCCAAGCCCCATTCCTGGGCGACCAGCGGGATCAGGGCGCCGTTGAGCGTCACATCCCAGGCGTCGAACATGAAGCCGAGTCCGCCGATGATGAAGATGGTTCCCTGGACCTTCCACTTGAAGGGAAGCTCCTGCACCACATGGGTGCCGGAGGGGAGGGTGGCTGTGGACACGGTGGTGTACCTTTCGCGCGGTGCAGATGATGCGGCTTCTACCGCGTCGAAGCTTAGCCGAAATTCCCGCGCGGCGCGTAGCCGCCGTACGCCTCTTTGCGGGAGCCGTCAAGGCCTTTTGAAAGTGCAGGCAAGAGAGTAATCTCTGGACATGGGAGTAGATTGGACCGCTCTCGAAGAGGCGATACGGGTTGCAGCCCTTCGACACGCGGCTGAAGTAATTGAGGCACACCCGGAGCAGACCTTCTATGCCGTTGCCCTGCACGGGGTGAGCACCGAAGAGAGCGAATCCATCGCCATGCCGCTGCTGGCGCTGAACTCGCTGCAGGCGCTGGCCCGCGACCGGGCCGCCGAGTCGCGCGAACAGCTGGTCGAACGCGGCGAAGACGTGGACGAGCCGGACGACTACGAGGACCGTCCCGACGCAGACGAGCACAACACCCTGGAACCGGAACCGCTGGTTGTCGACGAGGATTCCCTGGTGATCTCCGACTCGGAACACGACGAGGAATCCGAAGACGATGACGACTCCGACGACGGCGAGGACCTGGACGAGGTGCTTGCCTCCATCGAAGCCGACCTGGACGCGGACGACTCGGAAAGCTTCTACTCGGACAAGTGGGAGCCCAGCGACTGGCACTGGTCCTCCATCGACCTGTGCGAGGAACCGGCGGCCGGCATCTGGTCCGAAGCGCTGACCGACCAGGCCTCCCGCGAGGGCTGGGAACCGACCATCAAGCGCTACTATCACTGCCTCGTGGCGGCGGCGCACTCGCTGCGCGACGAGCTGAACGCCAAGACCTCGGTGGATCTGGTGACCTACGTGGCCGATGAGGACCATGCGGAGAAGCTGCTGCGCCTGTGCCTGACCGACCAGCAGCTGGCCACGCATTTCCCGCAGCTGGGGAACCTGGTCCAGGGGCACTGACACGAACTGAAGGGAAACCGGCAGATTTCGCTAGAATAGGGGCGGCGGCCTTTTCGCCGCCCGCCCCATTCATTCTCACCGCCGGGAGAAAATTTTCGTGAGTAAGACCGTCTTGGACAAAGTCGCTATCCGCCGCGCATTGATTTCCGTCTACGACAAGACCGGCTTGGAGGAACTGGCCGCTGGACTTCACAACGCAGGCGTCCAGCTGATTTCCACCGGCTCCACCGCCAAGAAGATCGCTGCCGCAGGCATCCCAGTGACCGAGGTCGAGCAGGTGACCGGTTCGCCGGAAATGCTCGACGGCCGCGTCAAGACCCTGCACCCCATCATCCACGGCGGCATCCTGGCTGACCGCCGCGTTCCCGAGCACATGGACACCCTGGCCGAGCGCAGCATCGGCCAGATCGACCTGGTCGTGGTGAACCTGTACCCGTTCGTGCAGACCGTCGCCTCCGGCGCGGCGCAGGACGAGGTTGTCGAGCAGATCGACATCGGAGGCCCGGCCATGGTCCGCTCCGCCGCGAAGAACCACGCCGCAGTGTCGATCGTGGTCGATCCTTCCTTCTACCCGCAGGTCATCGAGGCCGCAGCCGCAGGCGGCTTCGAGCTGAAGACCCGCCAGCGCCTGGCCGCCAAGGCCTATGCGCACACCGCCGCCTACGACACCGCGGTCGCCACCTGGACCGCCAGCCAGTTCCTCGACGAAGACGGCGACGGCGTCATCGACTGGCCCGCCTACTCCGGCGTCGCCCTGCAGCGCGCCGCCGTGCTGCGCTACGGCGAGAACCCGCACCAGCAGGCAGCCCTCTACGTGGACGAGGCCGCCCCGGCCGGCATCGCCCAGGCAGACCAGCTGCACGGCAAGCCGATGAGCTACAACAACTACGTGGATGCCGATGCGGCGCTGCGCGCGGCCTTCGACTTCGACAAGCCAGCCGTGGCGGTCATCAAGCACGCCAACCCGTGCGGCGTGGCCGTGGCCTCCGACGACGCCGCAGACCCGATCGCCGACGCGCACCGCAAGGCGCACGCCACCGACCCGGTCTCGGCCTTCGGCGGCGTCATCGCAGCCAACCGCACCGTCACCAAGGGCATGGCCGAAACCGTGAAGGGCATCTTCACCGAGGTCGTCATCGCACCGGACTTCGAGCCGGAGGCCGTCGAGATCCTCTCGGCCAAGAAGAACATCCGCCTGCTGGCCCTGCCGGACGGCTATGCCCGCAACTCCAACGAGCTGCGCCAGGTCTCCGGCGGCATGCTGGTCCAGGCCGGCGACAAGATCGACGCCGACGGCGATGATCCGGCCAACTGGACCCTGGCCGCCGGCGAAGCCGCCGAGGCCGCCACCCTGGCCGATCTGGCCTTCGCCTGGCGCTCGGTGCGCGCCGCGAAGTCCAACGCCATCCTGCTGGCCAAGGGCGGCGCCGCCGTGGGCATCGGCATGGGCCAGGTCAACCGCCTGGACTCCTGCAAGCTGGCCGTGGAGCGTGCCAACACCCTGGGCGTGAAGATCGAATCCGGCGCGGACGCCGCCGGCGGTGCCGAGAACGCCGACACCGCGGCTTCCGAGCAGCGCGCCGTGGGCGCAGTCGCGGCTTCGGATGCGTTCTTCCCGTTCGCCGACGGCCTGCAGATCCTGATCGACGCCGGCGTCAAGGCCGTTGTCCAGCCGGGCGGTTCGGTGCGCGATGAGGAAGTCATCGCCGCCGCGAATGAAGCAGGCATCACCATGTACTTCACCGGTGCACGCCACTTCTTCCACTAGGAACTAGCCACGCCGTTTCGGGCCGTGCAGCCAGCGCTTGCCGCGCTGGCTGCACGGCCCGCGGTAGTTAAGGGACTTTCCGGCACCTCCGACGTCGAAGCACCATGCTGCGCCGCAGTGGACCGCGCTCCCGAAGCGTGGCCCGACGAAGCCTGCTGCCGGGCGGCTGACGAGCTGCCATCCAAGTACCTCCCAGTCAGGGGCGAAAACGACCATTAATCCAGCCTGCGCGGGCCTGGAAAATGTGTGGTGAACTCCCGAAAAGCGGTGCGTCACGCGGTCAAAAAGCATCTTTTTTCTGCGCTTGGCGAATCCCTGTTTGGCCCCGGGATCATGGGGCAGGATCGAGGTCAGACCCGGCGGGTTCGCGCTGGAATGGGGTCAAAAACCGCGGAATCTCAAGGTTTTTATAGTAAACTTGATGGCTATGGATTCTGATACGTCACGTCCACACCCGCCAGCTGCGGGGTCCAAAGCCACTGACAAGGGAAGTGAAAAAGACCAAAAACCGGTCCGGGGACACAAGGGCGAACGCGTACTCAACGCCCTGCGCCATGCCAAGGAACCCTCCTTCGGCATCCACCCGGGACTGATCCCCGGCATCAGCGTCGAAGACACCAACGCCACGTTCCCCACCCGCCGCGGGGTGTTCATTTCAGCACTCGTTGCAGTCCTCGCGGTACTGCTCTGGGCCATCATCGCCCCAACCAACCTGAACGAGGTCGGCGTGGGCATGCAGGAGTGGGTCGTCACCCACTTCGGCTGGCTGTTCAACGTCATCGTACTGGGCATCGTGCTATTCATGCTGGTGGTCGGCTACGGACCCACCGGAAAGATCCGCCTTGGCGCGGATGACAGCAGCCCTGAATATTCCACTACCTCGTGGATCTCCATGCTGTTCGCCGCGGGCCTGGGCATCGGCCTGATCTTCTACGGGCCGCTGGAACCACTGAGCCACTTCACCGCGCCGCCGCCATCCACCGATGCTCAGGCAGGCACCAACGAGGCAGTGCTCCCGGCCATGACCGATTCCTTCCTCCACCAGGCGACCTTCGCATGGTGCATCTACGCATTGGTCGGCGGCGCCCTGGCCTACGTCTCCTATCGTCGTGGACGCCTGCCGCTGATCTCATCACTCTTCGAGCCGGTGTTCCCGGACGGCAATAACCGTCTGCTGGGCAAGATCATCGACGTCTTCGCCGTGCTGGTGACGCTGTTCGGCACTGCGACCTCGCTGGGCATCGGTGCGCTGCAGATCCGCACGGGTACGAGCATCATCACCGGGATGGAACTGGGCAACGGGTTCGTGGTCGTGGCGATCAGCCTGCTGACGGTGGTCTTCACCATTTCGGCCGTGGCCGGCATCAAGAAGGGCATTCGCCTGCTCTCCAACACGAATATGGCCCTGGTGATCTTCATGGCGATCTTCGTGCTGGTCGCCGGTCCGACCATGTACATCCTGGATCTTCTGCCGGCCGCCGTGATCTCCTTCTTCGACAACCTGCCGCAGATGCTCACCGTCTTCGCCAGCGAGGGCACCGTCGAGAAGGAATACCTGACCGCCTACACCACCTTGTACTGGGCCTGGTGGATTTCATGGTCGCCGTTCGTCGGCATGTTCATCGCCAAGATTTCCAAGGGCCGGTCGCTGCGCCAGTTCGTCACCGTGGTGATGCTGGTTCCTTCGGCGATCTCCGTGACCTGGTTCACCGTCTTCGGCGGTTCGGCGATCTGGATGAACCTCAACGGACAGGAAATCGAGATCCAGGGTTCGGGCGAAAACGTCATGTTCGACTTGTTGGCCAACCTGCCGATGAGCCCGGTGATGTGGATTGTCGCCCTGCTGGCGATCCTGGTGTTCTTCGTGACTGCCGCGGATTCCGCTTCCAACGTCATGGGTTCCATGTCGCAGTCCGGACGTCCGGTGCCGTCCAAGCCGGTCACCATCGTCTGGGCCGTGGCGCTGGGGCTGATCTCCATGTTCCTGCTGCTGGCCGGCGGGCGCAATGCGCTCTCCGGTCTGCAGTCGATCATGGTCACCTGTGCCTTGCCGTTCGCGATCATCCTGATCGGCGTCATGATTTCCTGGGGCATCGAGTTGCGCAACGATCCGCTGATGATCCGCCGCCGCTATGCGCTGGAAGCCATCAAGGGCGGTGTCCGCCAGGGCATCGACGAGCACGGCGACGACTTCGTCTTCGGCATCTCCCAGGTTCCGGAGGAACTCGGCGCCGGCGCCGACTTCGATAGCGAGGACCCGGCGCTCACCGAGTGGTACACCGACAATGCTCCGGAATTCACCGGAGAGCTGCCACAGGTCGAGGCCCGCGACCCGAAGCCTGCACAGCTGACCGGGAAGGACGTGCGACCGAGCCTTGAGAAGTCCACGGACGACGACGCTTCGGAGCCGGTCAAGAACTGATCAATTTTTTTGATCTGAATTTGAAAGTCCACCGATCCTCGGCACCTGCCGAGGACCGGTGGACTTCGTGCATCCGGGCATTAAACGGGGTCTCCATGGCATACGAGCAGTGCATGCCATCGGATCACAAGCCATGACGCTATCTGCGCTGTTGGGACTAGGTTTTGGTGTCAAGGACGCGAGCTAATGCGCTGACCCTGCGTCCCTTGCAGCCGCTGCCCGAATTATGTCCTCCATGTAAATTGTTCAACAACTACTTGCCCAGATTGTTCAACAACCTGTATTGTCTTGTGCGTTACATTAGTTCTGTGACAGCAGTCACCGCTACCGCAACGGATGAAACCATGTCTACTCAAGATTCGAAGCCCCAGGCTAGTTCGAAGGCCCGGCGCACAGCGCTGCTGGGCGCCATGTTCCTCATGGCTACCAGCGCCATCGGCCCGGGCTTCATCACCCAGACCACTGAATTCACCGTGCAAATCGGTGCGGCGTTCGCCTTCGCGATCGTCGTATCGATTCTCGTGGATATCGCGGTGCAGCTGAACGTCTGGCGCGTGATCGGCGTCAGCGGCCTGCGCGCACAGGAGCTGGGCAACAAGGTGCTTCCCGGTGTGGGCTGGGTGCTGGCCGCGCTGGTCTTCGTGGGCGGCATGGTGTTCAACATCGGCAACATCGCCGGCACCGGCTTGGGCTTGAACGCGATGCTGGGTGTGGATGCGAAGGTCGGCGGCGCCATTTCCGCGGTGATCGCCATTTTGGTCTTCCTGTCCAAGAAGGCTGGCATGGCCCTGGACCGAATCGTCGTCTTGCTCGGTGCGATCATGATCCTGCTGATGCTCTATGTCGCCATCGTGGCCGCACCTCCGGTCGGCGACGCCCTGCGCAACGTGGTGCTTCCCGAGCAGGTCGACTTCCTGATCATCACCACCCTCATCGGCGGCACCGTGGGCGGCTACATCACCTATGCCGGTGCGCACCGCATGCTGGACTCCGGCACTGCAGGCGTGGAGCACGTCAAGGAAATTTCCAAGACTTCGGTGCTTGCCATCATCGTCACGGGTGTCATGCGAGTCCTGCTCTTCCTGGCAATCCTCGGCGTCGTGGCCGGCGGTGTGGCATTGACCAGCGACAACAAGGCCGCTGAAGCATTCGGCGCCGCCGCTGGCGACATCGGGCTGCGCTCCTTCGGCATCATCCTGTGGGCCGCCGCGCTGACCAGCGTGATCGGCGCCGCCTACACCTCGGTCTCATTCGTTACCAAGAGCACCACCCCTGAACGCACCCGCAACCTGATCACCGTTGCCTTTATCGCCGTCTGCGCGGTGATCTACCTTCTGCTGGGCAAGGCCCCGGCCACGTTGCTGATCTTCGCCGGCGCCTTCAACGGCCTGATCCTGCCGGTCGGACTGGCCGTGCTGCTTTGGGTGGCGTGGCGCCGCCGGGATCTGCTGGGTGGCTACAAGTACCCTAAGTTCCTGCTGGTCATCGGCGCCCTGGCATGGCTTTTGACGGTCTTCCTCGGCTACAACTCCCTGGCAGGGCTCTCGGCCCTGTGGAATGCATAAGGCGGATTTCCCATGGCAAATGTTCGTGATCTGACCCTGGCCGAGCGAGCGGCCCTGAGTCCCGGCGAAGCGCGCGAATACTTCCGCCAGGGGCAGGTAATCCCCACCGCCGGCATCAGCGCAGGGTATGCGCAGGCGAACCTGATCATCGTGCCGCAGGCGCTGGCCTTCGACGTGCTGCTCTTCGCCCAGCGAAACCCCAAGTCCTGCCCGATCCTCGGGGTCCTGGAAGCGGGGCAGGTGTCCAATGAGCTGCTGGCTGGCGGAGACATCCGCACTGACGTGCCCCAGTATGTGGTGTATGAGAATGGCGAAAAGATCGCCGAGCCAACGGATCTGGCCGAGTACTGGCGTGAGGATCTGGTGACCTTCATCGTCGGGTGCTCCTTCACCTTCGAGGCGGCGCTCATCGAAGCCGGCATCTCGGTGGCCCATATCGACCAGAACGTCAATGTGCCCATGTACAAGACGACCGTGCGCAGCGCCTCCGCAGGGTCCATGTCCGGACCCATGGTGGTGTCCATGCGGCCGATTCCGGCTTCGCAAGTGGCCGACGCCGTGCGCATCACCTCCCGCTACCCTGCGGTGCACGGGGCACCGGTGCATATCGGCAACCCTCAGGAGCTGGGCATCATGGATCTTGGCAAACCGGACTTCGGCGACGCGGTGCAGATTCCGGAAGGCAGCATCCCGGTGTTCTGGGCCTGCGGCGTCACCCCGCAGGCGGCGGTCATGGAATCACGCCCGGCCCTGGCCATCGGCCACGCCCCCGGGCACATGCTGATCACGGACGTGAAGGATGCCTTCTACCAAGTGCCATAGGTGCCAGACGTGCAGCAACGCCGCAGGCGGCGCATCCCTGAGGGGTGCGCCGCCTGCGGTGTTTTTATCAGGTGCCGGTCAGCCCGTCGCCGCTGCTGCGCGCTGGGCTGCGCGCAGCTTCTCGGCGACCTCGATCGCGTCGCCGCTCGGGGCATCGGACTTGGCGTCCGGCCGCGCGATGAACAGGTAGAGCGCGCCGGAGCCGGCAACGACCGCCAGACCCAAGAGCACCACCCAGTCGGCGAAGAAGTCGCCGGAGGTTCCGGGCTTCGCCAGCAGGTACATGGCGAACAGGCCGTAGGCCAGTGCCAGCACGTTGACGATGAACCCGGCCGCGCCCAGCGAGAACGGGCCGGCCGGCTTCCAGCCCTTGATGCGCTGGCGGAGGGCGGCGAGCACCACGGCCTGGAAGGAGACGTAGATGCCCAGAATGGCGAAGCTGGTCACCTGGGTGAGCAGCTGCTCGGAGCCGAAGTAGATCATGATGCAGATCAGCAACGGGATCGAGCAGGCGACGATGAGCGCGTTGGTTGGTACCTTGGTGGTCGGGGAGACCTTGGAAAGCCAGCGGTGTCCCGGGATCATGCCGTCGCGGGCGAAGGAGTACATCAGGCGCGAGGCCGCTGCCTGCAGCGAGAGCACGCAGGAGAGGAAAGCGGTCAGCGCGATGACCAGGAAGATCTTGGCGCCCGCCGGGCCGAGTGCGGACTCGAGGATCGCCGGGATGGGGTCGACGTCCTCGCCGTTGACAATCGACTGCAAGTCAGGGGCGGCCAGCACGTAGCCGCCGAAGGACAGAAGTGCCGAGACGCCGCCGACCAGGATGGTCATCATCATCGCCTTGGGGATGCGGCGGGCCGGGTTGCTGACCTCTTCGGCCACGTCGCCGCAGGCCTCGAAGCCGTAGAAGAGGAACAGGCCGGCCAGGGCCGCGCCCATGAAGGCCGCCGAGTAGCTTCCGTCGCCCTCGACGCCCATGGAATCGAAGAACACGCTGAAGGGTTGCTCGCGGGCAAAGATCAGCAGGTAGAGGCCGACGGCGATCACGCCGATGAGTTCGGCCGCCAAGCCGATGCGGGCCACGCGAGCCAGCATCTTGGTGCCGGTGAAGTTCAGGACCAGAGCGACCAGCAGCAGTGCCACGGAGAACAGCAGCGTGGTTTCGCGGGTGAGCTCGAGGCCGAAGGTGCTTGCCACGAAGCCCGAGCCGAACTGCGCCACGGCGGTGATCGTGACGATCATCGCCCAGATGTAGATCCAGGCCGCCATCCAGGCGTAGCGCTTGCCCCATAGCCTGCGCGTCCATGGATAGATGCCGCCGTGGATCGGGTACTGCGAAACCACCTCGCCGAAGACCAGTGAAACCAGGAACTGGCCGCCGGCCACGATGAAGATCCAGAAGATCGAGGGCGGCCCTCCGGTGGCCATGGAAATGGCAAAGAGCGAGTAGACGCCAACCAGTGGCGAGAGGTAGGTGAAGCCGAGGGCAAAGTTGGCCCACAGGGACATGGAACGTTCGAAGGACTGTTCATAGCCCAGGACGGCCAGATGGTTCCCGTCTTGGAGATCGTGATGTGAATTCATGGAATCCTCGTTGCGAGCGTACGCAAAAGATGCGTGTGAAGTGTGACACACCGAGAATAACACTTAAAGATTCTATATAGAAGGTTTAATTTTGGCTGGGTGCCACCAGCAGGCTCGTGCCGGTCACCTTCTCCGACTTTTCAAGGGAATCCGGGGCGAGCAAGGCACCCAGCCCGTGCCGCGGATCCGAGGAAGTAATCACCCGTCCGTGCGCGGAGACCAGCGCGGCGGGGCCGTCCAGCCGCAGCAGCAGACGCTGGAGCGCCGGCTCGATGTCCCTGACCCGAAGATCCAAACCGACAATGCCCTCGGCGCTGCCGGTGACCGGAATGGTCAGCGTCAGCACGTAGTCGCAGATGCACAGGTGGTCGACGAACGGGCCGGTGATGTGCCGGCGCCCCGAGGCATGGGGAGCTGAATACCATTCCAGGCTGCGGTAGTCGCGGACATAGTCCGCGTACTCGCGCTGCTCCAACTGCAACCGGTTGATTTCAGAACCGGCGGCGAACAGCGGATTGTCCCGCATGGGTGCGAGCCACCATTCGAAGCGCATCTGCCTGGCGCTGTCGCCAATGTATCCGGCGCCGACGATGCCGTTGGCGTCATCCAGAAGCCATGGCCGCACCAGATCCTGGACGGCGCCGCCCAATTGCTCGGCAGGAAGTTGCGCGATCCGGGTGTGGAGTGCATCAAGGCGCTCGAAATATCGCTCGAACCATTCTCCAAGCTCTGCTGCGACGACCATCAAGCCACCTCCAGTTCTTGTTTGCGGCTGATCAGCCAGGTTGACAGCAGCGTGAAGGATTCCTGGCATGCCGCGCGGCCCGGCGCCGCATCGCGTGATGCCAGTGCATGCACCATGGCGCGGTCCAGTGCTGCGATCCGTCCGGCGAGCGCTTCATCGCGCAGGCCCAGCCACATGAGCTGCCCGTACTGGGCCTGGAATCCGATCTGCTCGCGCACCAGCCGCGGGGACTGGGACAGCACGCACAGTTCCAGCAGGAATCCGCCATGGTCGCGGGCGGCGCTGGCAGGGGTCGAGAAATCCGCGCGGTCGAGCCAATCCTCCAAGGATTGCGCTTCAGCCGCCGTGCAGATCTGGGTGGCCCGGTCGAGCGCACCGCTGGTGATGACGTCGAGGTAGACCGCGGCATCGAGCAATTCGGTGCGCGAGATGCCGCGCAGCCTGGAGGTCATCAACTGCTGGGAGGCATCGGGGGCTTCGGCGCGGACGAAGGAACCGCCTTCGCGGCCACGGCGGGTTTCCAGCAGACCTTCCTTGCGCATGTCCGCCAACGCTTCACGTGCCGTCACGACGGCAACACCGAACTTCTTGGCCAGATCCGATTCGGTGGGCAGGCGCTCGCCGGGTGCCAGTACACCCAGCAAGATGGCATCCGTGAGCCGCTGTGCGACCTGCGCGGTGCGGGTGTCGGCGCTCAATGGCGCGAAAACAGCCGTGCGGGAACCCTTGGCTGGTGGCGTCTTGTCCGCCATCAGGCCCCCCGGCGCCCGGGGCGGAAGACGGAGCGGCATCGACTGGTCTGCATTGTGAATGCTGTACGCATCTGTCGACCTCTCTGGGGTTTGGGTTGATCTGCTGTCGTTTTCCCTGCAAGGCAATGCGATCAGCTCAGGATTGATCATATCGACAAGCTCCGGGGGACGGATGGCCAGCTGCGCCGTTGGACGGCGGGGTGCCGGCATGGAAGTGCCGTCATGAATCCGCCATGGCCCTGTGAATCATGACACACTGGCGTGAATGGCGGCCAGCAGGCCGCCCATCATCAACTTGAACGTGTGAAAGAAACAGCGGTCCATGGCGCAAAAGGCAAGATATTGGTTCCCCGCAGCATTGAGCCTGCTTCTGGTGGGATGGGGAGCCAACCAGTACGTTGCCCTGCTGGTGCATTACCGGCAGGAGCACGGCTTCTCGGAAGTGCTGGTGACCTCCCTGCTGGGCATCTACGTGCTGGGACTGGTTCCAGCCCTGCTGCTCGGCGGGCGGGCCTCGGACCTGCGCGGACGAAAACGGCTCACCATGGTCGCGGTGCTGATCTCCATTGCCGCAAGCCTTGCCCTGATGCTCTCCCACCTCGGTCCCTTGCCGTTGTTCGCCGGCAGGCTGCTGGCCGGCACGGCAACCGGCCTGGGCATGGCGGCCGCAACGAGTTGGGTCAAGGAGCTCTCCCAGGCGCCGTGGGATCCAACGTCGGCGGCCGGATCCGGTGCCCGACGCGCCTCGCTGCTGACCTCCACCGGTTTCTGCCTGGGCCCGGTGGCCGGGGGATTGCTGGTGTCGTGGGCGCCGATGCCGGATATTCTTCCCTACGCGACGCATATCCTGTTGTGCCTGCCGGTCCTTTTTCTGCTGCGCCGGCTCCCCGAGACCAGGCAGCGCCAGCTCCCGAAGGCCAAGGCTCCGGGAGACCAGGCCCGGCGTGTACCGGGTGGCGCCGTGCAGCAGACCGGTGGCAAGCGGTTTTGGGCGGTCATCGCACCTGCCGCACCGTGGGTGTTCGCCGCGGCGACCATGGGCTTCGTGGTGATTCCTCAGATGGTTCCCGCCATGGGTGGTGAAGCACGCCATGCCTACACCACCGTGGCAGTGGCCTTGACCATGGGATGCGGTGTTCTGGTCCAGCCGCTGGGACGCAGAGTCGACACCGTCAACAGCGCCCGCACCCTGCTGCTGGGCGTCTCGGTGGTGCTGGGCGGCATGCTGGCCATCATCGCGGCGATCCTGCTCAACAGCCCGGCGGCCGGGCTGGCCGCGTCGGTGCTGCTCGGCTGCGGCAACGGGTTGCTGATGGTCGGCGGACTGCTTGAACTGCAGCGCGCCGCCGGGCCCGATGAGCTTGGGCTGCTCACCGGGTTCTTCTATACCTTTGCCTACGCAGGGTTCCTGGCGCCCACGGTGATCGCGCTGGTGGCCCAGTGGGTCGGCAGCTTGTGGATCATGGGCGCCGTGGTGGTCCTGTGTTCGCTGTCCCTGGCCATTGTGGCCGTGAACTCGCGCAAGCACCTGCCCCGTACGCTGGAGCGCATTGGCTCCGGGGCTGCACTCGCGGCCCGGGACAGCAGCTGAACCGAATCGGTCCCGGCAGGCCTAGCTGCCGTCCGCGGCCATCCGATCCTTCAAATGGGCCAGCAGCTCGGTTTCGGCGGTATCCAGATAGCCGCGCAAGGCCTGTGCGGCCTGGTCGCGCTCGCCGGCCCGCAACAAGTCCACCAGGGAAGCGTTGAGCTCGACATAGTGCGAGTGGAAGTCCGGCGCATCGCTCATGGCATGGAAAACCAGTCGCATCTGGGCCAGCACCCGGGTCATGAGCTCCTGCAGCTGGGCGCTGCCGCTGGCGCGCACGACCTCCTCGTGGAAGCGCTGGTTCGCGTCCGCCATCGCCTCGATCTTTCCGGAGGCCAGGGCGGCGCGGGCCCGCTTGACGATCCGTTCAAGGCCCGGCACGTTCAGTTCTGGTCCCCACTGCAGCGCCGCGGGCTCGATCATGCGGCGCACCGCGTAGATTTCCCTGACGTCGTCCATGCCGGGGGAGGCGACGAACACCCCGCGGTTGGGGATGCGGGTGAGGATCAGTTCATTGCCGAGGACGGTGAATGCTTCGCGCAGCGTATTGCGCGAGACTCCCAGGGCCTGAGCCAGGGACTGCTCGGAAAGCTTGCTCCCCGGGCGAAGCCGCCCCTCGGCAATCCTGGTGCGCAGCACCGAGGCAACCCAGGCGCCGGTATGGGCGTGGGTCGCCTCCTCGTCCAGTGGCAGAGCGCGGAGCAATTCATTCATGGGCATGCAACCAATCTAATTCACCCCGCCGGACGCGGTGCAAAGCGTTAAGCGATGCTCCCCATGGCCTCGCCGCGGGAAATCATGGTGCCGGGGGCCTGCCCGCCCCGGGTGAAGGTCCCGGAGGCGTGCGCGGTGACATTGGATTCCATCTTCATGGCTTCCAGCACGGCGATGGTGTCGCCGGCGGCGACCACGGCGCCGTCCTCGGCTACCCACTTGACCAGGTTCCCGTTCATCGGGGCGGCCAGGGTGGCGGCGCTGGCGGAGGACTCGACGCTGTCCGCGGCGGCTTCCATGGCTGCCCCGTGGCCGCCGTGGCGGATGGAATCCACCAGCGAGGCCGGCAGGCCGATGTTCATGGCCTTGCCCTCGATTTCGATGGTGAGGGTCTCGCGTTCGGCACCTGGCTGGGCGGCGGCGATTTCCGGGCTGGATGCCAGGTCCTCGGCGAATTCCGTCTCGATCCACGTGGTGTAGACGCCGTAGGTATCGTCCCGGGTGAACTCGGCGTTGCGCACCACAGCACGGTGGAAGGGCAGTACCGAGGGCACGCCGGTGATGGTCATTTCATCCAGTGCCTGCTTCGCGCGGCGCAGCGCCTGGGCGCGGGTGGCGCCGGTGACGATCAGCTTGGCCATCAGGGAGTCGTAGTAGGAGGGGACCACCGAGTTGGTGCGCACGCCCGAATCCACGCGGATGCCCGAACCGGTCGGCGCCTCGAACCCGGTGATGCGTCCGGGGCCGGGCAGGAAGCCGCGCGCCGGGTCCTCGGCGTTGATGCGGAACTCGAAGCTGTGCCCGGTGGGCTCCGGGTCCTCGGTGAAGGACAGCGGCTGCCCGGCCGCGATGCGCAGCTGCTCGGCCACCAGGTCCACGCCGGTGGTTTCCTCGGTGATCGGGTGCTCCACCTGCAGGCGGGTGTTGACCTCCAGGAAGGAGATCAGCCCGTCCGGGGCCACCAGGTATTCAACGGTTCCGGCGCCCACGTAGCCTGCCTCCAGGCAGATGGCCTTGGCCGAGGAATGGATCGATGCGCGCTGCTCATCGGTGAGGAACGGGGCCGGAGCCTCCTCGACGAGCTTCTGGTGGCGGCGCTGCAGCGAGCAGTCGCGGGTGCCCACCACCACGGCATTGCCGTGGCTGTCGGCCAGCACCTGCGCCTCGACGTGGCGCGGCTTGTCCAGGAAGCGTTCGACGAAGCACTCGCCGCGGCCGAAGGCCGCGGTCGCCTCGCGCACCGCCGAATCGTAGGAGGCCTCGATGTCCTGAAGCGCGCGGACCACCTTGATGCCGCGTCCGCCGCCGCCGAAGGCCGCCTTGATGGCCACCGGCAGGCCGAACTGCTGCGCGAAGGCGCGCACCTGCGCCGCGTCGGCCACCGGGCCGTCGGTGCCCGGCACCAGCGGGGCCCCGGCGCGCACCGCGATCTCGCGGGCGGTGACCTTGTTGCCCAGGGCGCGGATGGCTTGCGGGGACGGGCCGATCCAGGTCATGCCGGCGTCGATGACGGCCTGGGCGAAGTCGGCGTTTTCGGCTAGGAAACCGTAGCCCGGGTGCACCGCGTCGGCGCCGGCGCGGGTGCCGATCTCGATGATCTTCTCGATGTCCAGGTAGGTGTCGGCGCTCTGCGAACCGTTCAGCGCGTAGGCCTCGTCGGCGCGGCGCACGTGCAGGGCGTCGGCGTCCGGGTCCGAGTAGACCGCCACGGAGACCAGCTGGGCATCGGTGCAGGCGCGGGCAATGCGGACGGCGATTTCGCCGCGGTTGGCGATCAGTACTTTTTTCATGCGCGGGGTTCCTTCACGGTGGTGCGGGTTCCGGGGTGGGGCGTCAGTTTGAAGCGGATCAAGGCGCCCGGGGGCAGCTGGGCGGCGGCCGAAAGGTCCTCATCGAGCACCGCGGCGATCACCGGGTAGCCGCCGGTGACCGGGTGGTCGGCCAGGAAGAGCACTGGCAAGCCGGAGGGCGGGACCTGCAGCGAGCCGAGGGCCACGCCTTCGGACGCCAGTTCGCCCTCGCGCACCCGCTGCAGCGGTTGGGCGTTCTCCTCGCCCAGCGCCAGCCTGATGCCCACGCGGTTCGAATCCGCGGAAGCCTTCCAGAGCTGGCCGGTCAGCCGTGCCAGCCCCGGTGCGTCGAACCAGTCGTCGCGCGGGCCGGGGGTGATGCGCAGCGTGAAGACGCCATGCTCATCGGGCACCGGCAGCGGCGAGGGTTCGGGGTTGCCGACCACCTGCAGGCCGTCGAGCCGGCCGACCGGGAGCAGCTGCCCGGCGCGCAGCGGTGCGGGGCCGATCCCCGACATCGAATCGGTGGAGCGGGAGCCGAGCACCTGCGGGATGTCCAAGCCGCCACGCACGCCCAGGTAGCTGCGCAGTCCGGCGCCGGTACCTGACAGGGTGAGCGTCTCGCCGTCGAGCAGCGCGAAGGGGGTGTCCATGGGGATCTGCCGGGCCTCGTGGAAGTCGTCTCCCGGAACCGGGGTGATGTCCACGGTGGCGGCGGCGCCGGAGACCGAGAGCACAGCATCGCCGCGGGCGCGCAGGGTGAGCGTGCCCATCAGGTTTTCGATGACGGCGGCGCCGGGGCGGTTGCCGACCAGGCGGTTGGCCTGGGCCGCGGAGATGGCATCGGCCCATCCGGCGGTGCTGACCCCCAGATCGCCCAGGCCCGGACGGCCCGCGTCCTGGATCAGCGACTGCAGGCCCGGATCCAGGATTTCCAGCAGGCCGGAGGACTGCCCCGGGGCCGCGGTGTCCCGGGCGGGCACGGGGTCAGCAGGTGTCGACACGGTCAGCGCGGTGCGGCTGGGGATGAACTGCACCCGGTCCTGCGGACGGATCAGCGCGGGGTTTTCGCGCTGGAGGTCCCACAGCACCGCGTCGGTGTGGCCGATCAGCTGCCAGCCGCCGGGGGACCGGCGCGGATAGACGGCGGAGTACTCCCCGGCCAGGGCCACCGCACCGGCGGGGACCGCCTTGCGCGGGGTGGCGCGGCGCGGCACGTTCAGCAGCTGGTTATCGCCCAGCAGGTAGGCGAAACCCGGGGCGAAGCCGCCGAAGGCCGCCCGCCAGGTCTGCCCGGAGTGGGCGTTGACCACCGCCTCGGTGCTCAGCGAGGTCAGCCGGGCCACCTCGGCCAGGTCTTCGCCGTCGTAGTGCACGGGGATCTTGACCAGGGAACCGGCGGCGGCCGCGGCCACGTCGAGTTCCAGGGTGCGCACGGTGTTGGCGATGGCTTGCGCGTTGGCCAGGCAGTCGGCCTTGATGAACACGGTGCCCGCGGCGGCCAGCACATCGACCTGTCCGGGCAGCGGGCTGGTGCGCAGCAGGGCCGACAATCCCAGTACGGAATCCAGATCCGGGAGCTCAACCAGCACCGAACGGCTGCCGGCCAGCCGGACGTCGCGCAGGCTCATGCAAAACTCTTAATGCTCACGCCGGCGGATTCCAGGCCTGCGCGGACCGCGGCCGCCATGGCCACCGCTCCGGCGGTGTCGCCGTGCAGGCAGATGCTGTCGGCGGGCATGGCGATGATGCTGCCGTCCACGGCCACCAGGGTGCCCTCGGTCGCCAGGCGGATCATGTTCGCGGTGACGGCCGCCGGGTCGTGCAGCACCGCGTTGGCCTCGCGGCGGGAGACCAGGGTGCCGTCCGGGGTGTAGTTGCGGTCGGCGAAGGCCTCGGCGACCCCGCGCAGGCCTGCCTTCTCGGCCTTGGCCAGGGCCACGGAACCGGGCAGCAGCAGTACCGGCAGGTCTTCGCCGAAGGCCTTGATGGCATCGACCACGGCTTGGGCGTGCACCTCATGGTGCACGATCGTGTTGTAGAGCGCGCCATGCGGCTTCACGTATTTGATCTCGCTTCCGGCCGAGCGCGCCAGCGCATGCAGGGCGCCTAGCTGGTAGAGCACGTCGTCGGCCAGTTCGCTGGCCGAGCAGTCCACGAAGCGGCGGCCGAAGCCTGCCAGATCCCGGTAGCCCACGTGCGCACCGATGGTCACCCCGGCGGCTGCGGCGTCCTTGCAGGTCTGGCGGATGGTGCTGGGGTCTCCGGCGTGGAAGCCGCAGGCGACGTTCGCGGAGGAAACGGAGGCGAAGATCGCGGCGTCATCGCCCATCGTCCAGTTGCCGAAGGACTCGCCGACATCGGAGTTCAGGTCTATGAATGGCATTGTGATCCCCGTCTCGAAAAAATGTGCTGATTACAGAATGCACCAAAATCAAAGATTGTTCAACAATCTTTCCTCGGGTTGCGCTGGGAGCGACAGTCTGGAAGGACCATGGGAATCGGCAGACTTCATGGAAACGCCCTGCCCGAGCCCATAGCGTGGCAATCACCTTGCTGTCCGCCGCATCGCGGAGCGCCGCGCGGGGCAGCCGAAGGCATTCCGCACGAATTCCAGGACGAAGGAGCATGCAATGACCAATGAATCAGCACATCCAACCGAGTCTCGAAAGAATCGGGAGGGCAAAGCCCCCAGCCAAAGCGCAGAGCACCTGACCACCAGCCAGGGCTCTCCGCTGAGCGACACCGACCACTCGCTCAAGGTGGGCGAGCGGGGGCCGATCCTGCTGCAGGACCACCACCTGCGTGAAAAGATCATGCACTTCGACCACGAGCGCATCCCGGAACGCGTGGTGCATGCCCGCGGCGCCGGGGCGCATGGGACATTCACCAGCTACGGCAACGCCGGGGACTTCTGCGCCGCCGACTTCCTGAAGCCCGGAAAACAGACCGAGGTGTTCGTCCGCTTCTCCACCGTGGCCGGATCACGCGGATCCATGGACACCGCCCGCGACACCCGCGGCTTCGCCACCAAGTTCTACACCGACGAAGGCGTCTTCGACCTGGTCGGCAACAACATCCCGGTGTTCTTCATCCAGGACGGCATGAAGTTCCCTGACGTCGTCCACGCGGTGAAGCCCGAGCCTGATCGCGAGATCCCGCAGGCGCAGTCGGCGCACAACACCTTCTGGGACTTCGTGTCCCTGCATACCCCGGCGCAGGCCCATACCCTGTGGAACATGAGCGACCGCGGCATCCCGCGCTCCTATCGCATGATGGAGGGCTTCGGCGTACACACGTTCCGTCTTATCGGCCCGGAGGGCAAGCCCTCCTTGGTGAAGTTCCATTGGAAACCGAAGCTCGGGGTCCACTCGCTGACGTGGGAAGAAGCGCAGCTTGCCGGTGGTGCGGACCCGGATTTCCACCGTCGCGACCTGGCCGACGCGATCGAGGCCGGCGCCTTCCCGGAGTGGGAGCTGGGGGTCCAGCTCTTCGAGGACGACGGCACCGCCACCTTCCAGGGCATCGATCTGCTGGACCCGACGAAGTTCGTGCCGGAGGGATTGGCCCCGGTGCAGCTGATCGGCAAGATGGTGCTGGACCGCAATCCATCCAACTACTTTGCCGAAACCGAGCAGGTGGCTTTCCACCCCGGCCACCTGGTGCCGGGCATCGACATCACCGACGACCCGCTGCTGCAGGCCCGGTTGTTCTCCTACCTCGATACCCAGCTGACCCGGCTGGGTGGGCCGAACTTCTCTCAGATCCCGGTCAACCAGCCCAAGAACCCGGTCAACGACATGTTCCGCGACGGGTTCCACCAGCACAACATCCACGAGGGGGTAGCTCCCTATCAGCCCAATTCCCTGGATGGCGGCTGCCCGTTCATGGCGGACCTCGCCGAGGGCCAGAGCTTCCCGGCGTTGGAATACCCGCAGGAAACCTCTGGAGCCAAGAAGCGCAGCGAACCGGTCAGCTTCTCGGACCACTATTCCCAGGCCCGGCTGTTCTACCGCAGCCTCAGCGCGCAGGAACGCGAGCACATCAAGCAGGCTTACAGCTTTGAGCTGGGCAAGTGCACCGATGCAGCGATCCGCGAACGCCAGGTGCAGTGCCTGGCGGAAATCGACGGCGACCTGGCGGCGTCGGTGGCCACCGCGCTGGGCTTGGAAGCCCCGGCCGCCCAATTGGACGTCGAGGACCTGCCAACCAGCTCGGCGCTGTCCCAGATCGGTTCCAGCTGGCCGGTGGACGGCCGGCAGATCGGAATCGTCGTGGGCTTGCGGGGTTATCCGCAGGACCGCGCGCTCGCCGAGGCGATCAGTGCCAAGGGCATGACGCCGCTGATCGTCGCCCCGCACGCCGGGGCCACCGACTCGGGCTTGGAGATCGACCGGACGTATTTCACCACGCGGTCCATCGAATTCGACGCGCTGGTGCTGGCCGGGGCGCTGCCTCCGGTCGGGGATGCCCGGGTGCCGCTGGATACCAAGGCCGGGGCAGACGTCTCCGACTCCCCGGCGGCCGACCCCCGCGTGGTCCTGCTGGTCCAGGAGGCGTACCGGCAGAGCAAGCCGATCCTGTGCCTGGATGAAGCGTCCTTCGGGGCGCTGAGCGCCGCAGGCATCGCGGGCGAAGCCCCCGGCGTGGAACTGGTCGATGCCCAGGCGCTTGCCGGCACCTTGGCGGAGCTGGTCGCCGCGCACCGGGTCTGGGGCAGGTTCCCTGCCGAGGGGTAGCCTCGGCGCTGGCAACGGCAATGGGCCGGCAGGTACATGAGGTACCTGCCGGCCCATTGCCGTTGCGCAAGAGACTAGTCTTCGGAACGCTTGGTGGAATCCTTCTTGTCCTCGTCCTGCCCGGGGTGGGCGAAGGGGATCGGGGACGACGTCGGCGAGTCCGGCACGGTGGTGTTTTTTCCGTGCGGATCAGGGGTCTTGTCTGGAGCGACGGTTTCGTCGTGGTTGCTGCCCATGTTCTCTCCCTTTGCTTCGGTACTGTGCCGATCTTACAAGCTGTTCGGCATCCGCCGGGACCGGCAGATGCCCCCCACCCTAGCGAGCGGCATGGATGGCGCATCGGAACCTTGAAGCAGGCTGGGAAACCGCAGGCCGTCGTCGGGGAAAAACCGTGGACGGCTATCGTGCCGGCTGCGCCGCGCCCCGCCCGATGAACAGCGTCAGGACCACTGCCAGGGTGGCCAGTGCGGCGCCGATGATGAACGCGATGTGCGCCCCGCCGAACAGCGCCTGGGCCGCGCCGGATCCGGAGGCCAGCTGCGCCTTGGACAGCAGCGTCAGAACCGTCACGAAAATCGTTGTGCCGATGGCGCCGCCCAGCTGCTGGCCGGTATTGAAAATGGCCGAGCCGTGGCCGAACAGGCGCGGATCCACCGAGGCCATGGCGGAGGACATCAGCCCGGTCATGAGCAGCGCAAAACCGATCGAGAACACGATATGCGCGGTCATGAACAGCCACAACGGGCTGTCGACGCGCACCGACACATACAGCCACTGGCCTGCTGCCAGCAGCACCGCGCCGGGAATCAGCACCGGGCGCGGCCCGTGGCGGTCGTAGATGCGGCCGAAGATCGGCGCGGCCACGGCCTGCACCAGCCCGCCGGGAAGCAGCATGATGCCGATGGTCAGCGAATCCAGGCCCTGACCGGATTCAAGCAGGATCGGCACGATCATCAGCGAACCGAGCAGGGTGCCGAAGGCGATCATGATCAGCACGATGGCCAAGCGGAAGGTCCGCGAGGCAAAAGGCGACAGGTTCAGCAGCTCGCGGCCGCTGGCTGCCAGGGCGCGCTGGCGGCGGATGAACACAACCAGCGATGCCGCTCCCGCAACGAAGCAGGCAATGGTCGTCGCAGGGTTCTGCGCCGCGTGCTCAATGCTGGAGATTCCGTAGACCAGCAGGCCGAAGGCCAAGGCCGACAGCAGCACCGAGGCGGCATCGACGCGGATCTTCCTGGCGGACGTGGGAACCTTGAGGAAGACCGCGCCCAGCGCCAGCACCAGCACGGCGATGGGCAGCATCATGACGAAGATGTAGTGCCATCCCCATGCGTGCACGACCGCGCCGGCGACCGTCGGGCCGATGGCCGGTCCCACGCCGATGACAATGGAATTCAGCCCCATGATGGTGCCGCGCCGCTGCGGCGGCACCAATGTCAGCGTGGTGGTCATCAGCAACGGCAGGACGATGGCCGTGCCCAGGGCCTGGACGATGCGCGCGGCAAGCAGCATGGCGAAGCTCGCAGCGAGCGCCGCGGCCGCCGAGCCCAGGATGAAGCTGATGACTGCGACCAGGAACAGCGAGCGGTGGTTGAAGCGCTGGAGCAGGAATCCCGTGGTGGGGATGACCACCGAAAGCGTCAGCAGGAAACCGGTAGTGAGCCACTGGCCGGTGGCCGCGGAAATCTGCAGGTCCGACATGATCCCCGGCAACGCCACGGTCAGCACCGTTTCGTTGAGGATCATCATGAAGGCAGCCAGCGCCAATGCGGTGATGACGCCGGTGATCTGCCGGGTGGACAGCGACGGGGCGGCGGGAGGCGCGGCGATGTCGATCGGAGGGTGTTCGGTGGGCACGGGGACCTCGTTCTCGGATGATTGAAGTGAAACTCTGTCATACTCTGCCACATTTTTACGATAAATCTGTCATACTGTGACAGAAAGCAAGCGGTACTTGCCGGGATAGCATGGCAGCAGAGGACTTGAACGCTAGGAGTGCACGGTGGGAATCCGCGATGAACGCAAGGCAGCGACGCTGCGGGGCATCCGGGCCGCGGCCCTCGACCTGCTGGAGGAGCAGGGGTTCGACGCGGTGACCGCGGGGCGGATTGCGCGGCGCGTGGGCATCTCCGAGCGGACCATATTCCGCTACGTCCCCTCCCTGGAGGCCGCCATGCTTCCGGCCGAAGGCGAGTTCTCGCAGGCCATCATGGCCTGCGAGATTCCTTCGGGGGCCGATGGCGCGGGTGTGCTGCGCGTCCTGCTCGGCGCATGCCGCGAGATCCTGCTGCATGAGGTCGGGGGCAACGAATTCCGCCGTGTCTCCCGCCTGATGGCTGTCGAGCCGAGGCTGCTGCTGGTCGCCACCAGGCAGGAGCAGGAGCTGGTGGCAGCGGTGACCGAGTACCTGGTGGGCCGCGGGCTGCTGCCGCGCATGGAGGCGCTGCTGGTTGGCGAAACGCTGGCCACCGCATGGCGCGTGACCTGGCAGTGCTTCGGAGCCGAAGAGCGCGCCGGGCGGCCGGCGGATCCATTGGAGCTGTTCGACAGGGTCGTGGCCTCGCTGGCGGCGCTGGTGGGGGAGCCATCCGAATAGCGAATAACGCGCTTGAGTTATCGGTGATTAACTTAAATGTGACGAACTGCTCGTAGGCCGTCCAGCCCGGCAATTGGGCGAATATTCGGGCTCTTTCGGCGAATTTTCCGGGACCGGAAAGTGTGGCGCGAGGCAAAATCGGGTAGATTTGGAACGTTGAGTTCAGGGCGGATAACCCCGCTTCCGCACGACGTTCAGGGAGAAGCCACACCTATGGCCAAGATTATTTACACCCACACCGACGAAGCGCCGATGCTGGCGACCCACTCGTTCCTGCCGATCGTGGAGGCCTTCGCCTCGACCGCCGGTGTGGAGCTTGAGACCCGCGACATCTCGCTGGCCGGCCGCATCATCGCCACCTTCCCGGACTACCTCACCGAAGAGCAGCGCATCGGCGACGCCCTGGCCGAGCTTGGCGACCTGGCCAAGACCCCGGAAGCGAACATCATCAAGCTCCCGAACATCTCCGCGTCGATCCCGCAGCTGAAGGCCGCCGTCGCCGAACTGCAGGCCGCCGGCTACGCCCTGCCGGACTACCCGGACAACCCTTCCTCCGATGAAGAGACCGACGTCCGCGCCCGCTACGACAAGATCAAGGGCTCCGCCGTGAACCCGGTGCTGCGCGAGGGCAACTCCGACCGCCGCGCACCGCTGTCGGTCAAGAACTACGCCCGCAAGTACCCGCACTCCATGGGCGCCTGGGCCTCGGACTCGAAGACCAACGTCGCCACCATGGGCGCCGACGACTTCGCCTCCAACGAGAAGTCCATCGTCATCGACAAGGACAAGTCGATCTCCATCCGCTTCGTCGGCGAAGACGGAGAAGTCAAGGTCCTGAAGAAGCCTTTCAAGGTGCTCAAGGACGAGGTCATCGACGGCACCGTCATGCATGTGGCCGCTCTGCAGGACTTCCTGAAGGCCTCCGTGGCCCGCGCCAAGGAAGAGGGCATCCTCTTCTCGGCGCACCTGAAGGCCACCATGATGAAGGTTTCCGACCCGATCATCTTCGGCCAGGTCGTCAAGGCCTACTTCTCCGAACTGTTCGACACCTACGGCGACGAGCTGGCAGCAGCCGGCCTGAACCCGAACAACGGCCTGGCCGCCATCCTGAATGGCCTGGACGAGCTCTCCGACGACGTGCGCGCCGGCGTTGAGAAGCTGATCGCCAAGGGCCTGGAAGAGGGCCCGGCCGTTGCCATGGTCGATTCCGACAAGGGCATCACCAACCTGCACGTCCCATCGGACGTCATCGTCGACGCTTCCATGCCGGCCATGATCCGCCTGGGCGGCAAGATGTGGGACGCCAAGGGCGACACCGCAGACACCCTGGCCGTGCTGCCGGACTCCTCCTACGCCGGCGTCTACCAGGCCGTGATCGAGGACTGCCGTGCCAACGGCGCCTACGACCCGACCACCATGGGCACCGTGCCGAACGTCGGCCTGATGGCCCAGAAGGCCGAGGAATACGGCTCCCACGACAAGACCTTCGAGCTGGCCGCCAACGGACATGTGCAGATCGTCGACGAGAACGACACCGTGCTCATCGAGCACCAGGTCTTCGCCGGCGACATCTGGCGCGCCTGCCAGACCAAGGACATCGCCATCCGCGACTGGGTGAAGCTGGCCGTGAACCGCGCCCGCGCCTCCCAGACCCCGATCGTGTTCTGGCTGGACGAGCACCGCGCCCACGACGCCGTGCTGATCGGCAAGGTCAACGAGTACCTCAAGGAGCACGACACCGAGGGCCTGACCATCGAGATCCTGTCCCCGATCGAGGCCACCAAGTACTCGATCGAGCGCATCCGCAAGGGCGAGGACACCATCTCGGTCACCGGCAACGTGCTGCGCGACTACCTGACCGACCTGTTCCCGATCCTGGAACTGGGCACCTCGGCCAAGATGCTGTCCATCGTGCCGCTGCTGGCTGGCGGCGGACTGTTCGAGACCGGAGCCGGCGGCTCCGCACCGAAGCACGTCCAGCAGCTGGTCAATGAGAACCACCTGCGCTGGGACTCGCTGGGCGAGTTCATGGCGCTGGGCGCCTCCTTCGAGCACCTGGCTGTCACCACCGACAACGCCCGCGCTCAGGTTCTGGCAGACACCCTGGATGCCGCCACCGGCACCTTCCTGCTGGAAGACAAGTCGCCGAAGCGCAAGGTCGGCGAGCTGGACAACCGCGGCAGCCACTTCTACCTGGCCAAGTTCTGGGCTGAGGAACTGGCCAAGCAGGACAAGGACACCGAGCTGGCATCGGCCTTCGCCGACGTCGCCAAGGCACTGGGCGAGAACGAGGAAGCCATTGTGGCCGAACTCGCCGAGGTCCAGGGCAAGCCGGTCGACCTGGCAGGCTACTACCGCCCGAGCGAGGAAAAGACCGCCGCAGTCATGCGTCCAAGCGCCACCTTGAACAAGGCCCTTGAACTGCTGACCAACGCAGTCTCCAAGTAACCCTCACCGGTTAAATGCCGCACGGCACCGCCCCTTCGGGGATGGTGCCGTGCGGCATTTAACCACCGGTTTCCCCGGGAGCATCGAGCCACCTGCAACTGGCCGCGAACCGGCCGGGGAACCTGAAAACGGCTGGCCGCGGAGTGTTTTCGGCAGACTCCCAGGTTTTGCGGTGCAACTCACACAGCGCAGGAAATTTCCTTGTGGGCACTGGGTATTTTCGAAGTCCCACGAGGTAACCAACAGGTGAAAACCGATTGTCTCTTTGGCTCTTCCCAGAGTGTGAAACTAAAATCGGTGTGTTAGGCGTTTTTCCGCGCTCACCGAACTCAGGAGAAGTATGGCTCTACGTGAAAATCCAGTGGTAGTCCGTGCCCTGCGTTTCCTCGGCGTCGGTGGGTTCTGCTTCATCGTGACCTTGGCCGTGAACTACGGCCTGAAGTACACCGTGATGGAAGACCATCCGACCACTGCTTTCCTGATCGCCAACACCGTGGCGACCGTGGTGTCCTACGTGCTCTCGCGCCAGTACACCTTCCAGGACCGCAATGATGCGCACCGCCAGCGCATCCAGGTCATCGGCTTCTTCGCGGTATCCGCGATGGGCATCGTGATCAACTCGGCTCCGCTGTACATTTCGCGTTGGGTCTTCGGCCTGCACTACCCGAACGTCTCCTTCCTGTTCCAGGAAGCCGCCGACTTCATCTCCGGACCGATCATCGGTACCGCGCTGGCAATGGTCTTCCGCTGGTGGGCCCTGCACAAGTTCGTCTTCCCTGATACCTCCAAGAAGGAGCAGAAGGTCGAGCTGGCCGCCTAGCCTGCATGCCGCTTCGCGGGAACGCCTCCCGCAAGTTCTTGGACACACAGAAACAGCCGCCTTCGGAAAGATGGAACTTTCCGAAGGCGGCTGTTTCTGTGCGTGCGCAGCTGGGAGCCGTTGCTGCCGCAACGGCAGTCCCGTTCCCAGCCGTTGGGCAGCAGCTGGGAACGGGGCTGCGCGCATGCCGGTCTAGAGTCCCCGGCCGGCTTCCCACAAATTGTCTGCGGTGCCGGTGAGCAGCGCGTTCAGCGATACCGCCTGGGCATCGGTGAACGACGCGATGTAGTCCACGATGGCGCGTGCCTGCCCCAGGCGCTGCACTTCGTCCGGGCCCGCCTGGAGGAACAGGTGCGGGCTGCCTTCGCGCAGCTGCCGGTATTCCTCCGTGGTGGCTTCCACCGAGTCCAGCAGGCGGCGCGGGGCGCGGCCTGCGTCGTCGGGGTCGTTGAGCCAGCCATGGAAGCCTTCGGCCAGCGAGCGGATGATCCGGGTCTGCCCGCGCTGGTACACGGCCAGATCCGGGCGTTCGAGCACGAAGCGGGAATGCACGAACTTCAATACGATGACGTCATGCCAGGCCGCGTCGCCGAGCCGGACGTGGCCGCTGCGCACGGTCGGGGTGCGTTCCACGGACACCGACTCCTGCAGCCGGTCGATCCAGCGCCGGGTGAAGGCGGTGACCGCCCGGTCCGCTTCCAGGCCGCCGTCATAGGGCACCGCGAGCAGGCCTTCGACCAGGTCGTGCCCGACCCTTTCCACGGATTCACGGAAGGCATCTGCTTCAGCGATCCATGGATCCTTGGCGCGGGTGCGCCGCCAGGTCAGTTCCAGGGCATGGCCCGGGCGGCGCGCATCCAGCTCGGACTGCTTCGTGCTGTTCAGCTGCGTGGAATGCTCCAGCCAGGCACGCAGCTCGGCGGAGACGCTGGTGTACTGCAGCACCCCTGCACGGTAGAAGTCGTCGAGGTCGTGCACCGCGTAGGCGATGTCGTCCGCGATATCCATGACCGAGCTTTCCACGGTCTGCTGGTACTTGGCGATGCCCGGGAAGACCGAGAGCACGTCCCGCATTTCGTCGGCATCCACGTCATAGGCCGAGAACTTCACGGCCCCGGCGGCAGGGTCGATGCCCACGCCACGCGGCAGCAGCTCCGGCGCCAGCGGGGCCAGGGCGCGCCACTCGTTGCGGGTCCACGGGTACTTCAGCACCGCCGCGCGCACGGCCCGGGTGAGATTCATGCCGCGCGCGGTCGCGTCGCAGCTATCCAGCGCGGTCAGGATGCGGAAGGTCTGCGCATTGCCCTCGAAACCGTCCGGAAGCTTGAGCACGCTGCGGGCCACCCGGTCCAGTTCCTGTTCGCCCAAATGGCCGAAGGGCGGGTGGCCGAGGTCGTGGGCCGCGGCGGCGGCCTGCACGACCACGGGGTCGCAGCCACCCAACTCACTGACTAGTCTTCTAGTTGCTTCATCAGCTGTCCGCAGCCTGATGGCGATGGAGCGTGCCACGGCGGAGACCTTGAGCGAGTGGGTCAGCCGGTTGTGCACCAGCGTGCCGGAACCCGCCTGCGGGATCACCTGGGTGACCGAAGACAGGCGCGAAAAATAGGGGGAGAAGCGGATCCGCTCGATGTCGACGCGGAATTCGTCCTCGTTGGCTACGCGCGGCTCGGCGATGGCTCGGTCGCGGCCGCCGCTCTGGTGTGTTTTTTCCCTGATATCCATCGTAGGATCCAGCCTAGATGACACCGGGCAGGGAGGGATGTTTTGCTGTTGGTTGCGTGTCTGCACACGGCTGCTGGGCCGTCCCCGAAGGGACGGCCCCGCAAAAGGACGAGCTTACGCTCGGCTGGCAAAATGTTCATGGACGCCTACTGCGACCACGAGATCCTGCCAAGCCATGCCCGTGCCCTTGAAGACGTTCGGCCGCTGGGTGCTGCGCGCGACCTCGCCCCTGACAAGTTGGCTGACCGTTGAGAAGCCGTCGCGGCCCAGCGTGCCGTCGGCGATGGCCTGGATGACGTCGCCCGCTTCGCGCAGGGCGGTCGCCGGGTCTTCGACAATGACAACCGAGCGGCCCATGAGATCGGCATCCAGCTCCCGTGCTCCTGGCTCGTGGGATCCCATCGCCACCACGCAGGCGCCCGGCTGGACCAGGGTGCCGTCGAAAAGCGGTTCCCTGGCGCTCGTGGCGCAGACGACGATCTGGGCTTGGGCCACCTCAGCGGGCGCCGCCGCCCGCGCCTGCAGCCCGAACTGCTTGGTCTGCTGGACCAGGTCCTCGATTCGCTGCTCGTTGCGGGCCGAGACCAGCACCTGGCTGATGGGACGGATACGAGACATCGCTTCGATATGGCCCCAGGCCTGTGGGCCAGTGCCGAAGACCATGAGTGTGCACGGCCCGGCTGGGGCCAGATGATCGGCTGCCACAGCGGACATGGCGGGCGTGCGAAGCTCGGTGAGCATGGCGCCTTCCAGCAGCGCCTGGGTGGACAGCGTCTTGGAATCCATGAGCAGGTAGGTTGCCTGGATACGGGGCAGGCCGTGCTCCGGGTTCTCAGGCGCCACGGAAACGACCTTGATCCCTGACCAGTCGCCGATGGTGGCCGGCATCAACAGCAGCTCTCCAGAACCGGCCGGCTTGCTGGTGCGGTCGGGGTCCGAAGCTGGATCGAATCCGCCTGCCAGGGCATTCTCGATCAGGCGCCGGGCATCATCAGGACTGACTGCTTCGCGGACCTGCTCCGTGGAGTACCAGATCGGTGCGGTACTTGCAGTGGTTTGCATTGGTTCTCACTTCATTCTTCAGGGGTTGCGGTCTTGCTAGTTTGCGGCGGGGTGGCCAGCCGGGCTGGCTGTTTGCGGCGCGGGGGTCGCTGCTTCGGGCCGGGGTTCGTAGCTGCGCGGTTGTTCCTTGCGCAAGCGCGCAACGAGATACCCCACGCCGGCTCCGATCAGGGCTGGGATGATCCAGCCTCCGCCCTGGAGGAACATCGGAATGAATCCCAGGGCGCTGTCGATCTGCTCGACGAAGAATCCGGCGGATTTCACGGCGTCGAAGACCGCGATGAATCCGGCTCCGATCATTGCTCCGACGTAGACGGACTGGTATCCCGAGAAAAGCCGGTTGCACAGGACCAGCAGGATGAGCGTGATGGCTAGCGGGTAGAGGAACATGAGCAGCGGAATCGCGGTTTCCAGGACGATTTCCAGTCCGAAGTTGGTGAAAAGCAGTCCTGCCGCGCCGAAGATGTATACCCACACGCGGTAGGAAATCGATGGCATGGTATTGCCGAAGTATTCAGAGACCGAGGACAGGCAGGCGATATTGGTAGTGACGCCGGTCAGGAAGACGATCACGCCCATGGCGACAACGCCGGCGGTGCCGAGCAGGTAGCGCGAGGACTCGGCAAGCACTGCCCCGCCGTTGTCCAGGTACCCTATGGCTTCTACGCTGGAGGCGCCGATCCATGCCATGGAGATGTGTAGCAGCGACAGGCCGATGACGGTGATGATGCCGGCCTTGATGAACACCTTGGTGATCTCACTCGGCTTGGTGACGCCCACGGCTCGGATCGACTGGATGAACACGCCGCCGAACACCAGAGCGGCCAAGGCATCCATGGTGAAGTAGCCCTCGGTGAAGCCCTTGAGGAAAGCTCCCGACAGGTATGGTTCCACGGGATCCTGCGGGGTTCCCATCGGGGTGATCAGGGACTTGCCGATGATGAGCAGCAGCAGGACCGAGAAAACGGGGGTGATGAGCTTGCCCAACCGGTTCACGAGCTTGCCGGTATCCAGCGACAAGTAGATTGTCAGCGCGGTGAACGCGGTGGAGAAAACCAGAAGGATAACTCGGCTTGCATCCGCAGAAACTTCCATGTGCGGCTTGATGGCGATTTCATAGACTACCGAGCCGGTGCGCGGAATGACATACAGTGGGCCCAGCGCGAGGAACATCAAGGCGCAGAATCCGCGGGAGAACCAGGGATGCACGCGATCGGACAGCGGTTCCACACGCCCGCCGGCCCGGGCGAGGACGATGATGGCCAGCAGTACGAGTCCAACACCTGTCAGCAGAAATGCCGACATGGGGACGAATGACGACTGTCCGGCCTGCTGCCCGACAAGGGGCGCGAAAATGATGTTGCCTGCGCCGAGGAACATGGCGAGGAGCATTAGTCCGATAGTTAATGTCTGCAGCGGAGAAATCTTGGTGTTCATATGTGTGTTTCCTTCGAGACTGATCTTGTGATCAGCTCTGCCAAAATGCACGGGGCAGGCTGTGATCCACATCAAGTGTTGTGTTATATATTACACAACACTTGATATATGCCAAGAGGGTTAGAAAAAGGCCGGAACGGCAAGCGCTCCGGCCCGAGATGCAGTTAGCTACCCGAAGATTCCGGGCGGTCAGCCCAGATGCCGCGACTGTGCGCCAAATGCTTGTTCATGAGTGCGGCAGCTCGCTCGCCGTCATGGGCGGTGATCGCCTCGAGGATTTCCAGGTGTTCGACTGCGGACTCGGTCAGGTCGCCGTGGTCTGCCAGCTTCTGCAGCCCCTGCATTCGCGCCTGGTCACGCAGCTGCTCGACGGTATTCACCAGGCGCCGATTTCCGAGGGTTTCAAGCAGGGCCTTGTGGAACAGGCGGTCGCTTTCCAGGAATGCGCGGACATCGCCTGACTTGGCGGCAGAGATGATGTCCTCGGCAAGGAGGCGGAATGGCTCGGGATCGCGATCCCCGAATTTTTCCGCGGCTTCGCGCATCGCCGGAACTTCGAGCATGGTGCGAATCTTGAAGATTTCATCCAGATCCTGATCGGTCAACTGGGGTACTCGGAACCCCTTGTTCCGGATGACCTCTACGATCCCCAGGTTGGCCAGATCCATGACTGCTTCGCGGACGGGGGTGATGGAGACGCCTAGTTCCGCTGCGACCTTGACGACACTTTCCACCCGCCCGGGTGCAATCTCGCCCATGACGATAGAGGTGCGAATCGCATTCCGCGCCTGCTCTCTGAGGCTGACGGCTCGGAGGGGAGCGTGGCTGCTTGTAGTCATACTACTTGTTTATCACGTTAGTTTGACGCGGCAATCATCCGCGAACCCTGTGATGCGTTAATCGCCGAAAACTTAAATATCGGATCAATAATGTGTAAGGTATAACACAATACAAAATTCATGGAGTGGGTATCCGGCCGCTGATGCAGGCCATCACACGCATGGAGCGCAGCAACTTGAGGAGCACCTTCATGAGCCTTGAACGGGCGGACGTCGCAATTGTCGGCGGCGGAATCATTGGATCCGGCCTGGCGAGTGCGCTCAGCAGGGAAGGGCTGGATGTCGTAGTCATTGATCCGCATCCCGGGCTGGGCTCATCCCTGGGAAATGCCGGATTAGTGGTCCCGAGCTACTCCACGCCGATGTCGACCCCCGGAAACCTCTGGGAAGGCGTCAAATCCTTCGGCAGCGACCATGCGCCGGTGACCTTCTCGCGCCCGCTCGGCCTTGAGACGCTGAAGTTCCTGGCAAGCTTCGCCGCCGCTTCCCGTCCGGGGCGGGTGAAGCGGGATACCGCCAAATTGCATTCGATGGCGACCCGGAGCCTTCAGCGCTATCACGAGCTCCAAGACAGCGGTCTCGATCTGGGACTTACGGTCCAAGGCTGGTTGTGGCTGTCGACCTCCCAGGGCAATCGCGATGCCCTGCGCGGCGATTCCGAGCGCATGCAAAGCGCCGGAGCGAAATGCGAAGTGGTTAACCGCGCCCAGGCGGACGAGCTTCAGCCCGGATTGGGCAACGAGGTCTCCGGCGGGATCTGGTTCCCCGACGAAGCATTCCTTGACCCGGAGGCCGCATCACGCCGCTGGCTGCAAGACGCCATGGACCACGGAGCCAGGCTCATTCGCGCGGAGGTGACAGGATACCGGAAGCAAGGCGAGCGGATCACGGATCTCACGACCACCGAAGGCGATCTCGGCGCCAAGCAGGTCGTGCTCGCCACCGGAGCCGACAGCCGTGCCGCAGGCAGGCTGCTGGATATCCGGGTACCGGTTGAACCGGGCTATGGCTGGTCGGTCACCTTGTCGGATCCCCAGAACCAGCTGAATCGCGCGTTGATGGGGATCGAGGATCATGTGGTGATCAGCCCCATGCCGAGCCGAGTTCGCATCACCGGCGGCATGCGGTTCGGTGCGGCGTCGGGGCAGGATCCCGCCGATCACGACATTGCCAAGCTGCGGGAGCACGCGGCGGCAGTCGTTCCAGCACTCGCAGATTTGGAAGAGCTGACACGTTGGCAGGGCGCGCGCCCGATGACAGCCAGCGGCGTGCCGATCATTGAACGCCGCGGATTCGACAACCTGGTGATTGCCGCCGGGCACGGTCCGTTGGGCGTTACCCTCGCACCGATTACCGTAGATCTGGCCAAGGAGTTGGTCACTGCCGGGTTGAGCGCGGCGCGACCCCGCTAGTTCCTGTCGGTCACCACGTTGAACGGCTTCTTGCCGGCGTGTATCCCGCGGACCTGTTCGATGGCCAGCTCGCTGACCAGCTTGAGGAACTCCCCGGTGTCCCCGGCCATGTGCGGGGTGATGATGCAGTTCTGCGCGGTCCACAACGCGTGGTCGGCCGGCAGAGGCTCGGGGTCCGTGACATCCAGCGCGGCGCGGATGCGTCCGCTGTTCAGCTCCGGCAGCAGCGCGTCGGTGTCGACAATGGGGCCGCGGCCGATATTCACCAGCAGGGCACCGTCGCGCAGGCGGGCAAGGAAATCTGCATTGACCAGCTTTTCGGTTTGCGTGGTGTGGGGCAGTGCCACTATGACAACGTCCGCCTGCGGCAGCAGTGCCTCGACCTCGTCGATCCCATGGACGACTTTTCCATTGGGCAGGGTCCTCGGCGTGGAGGCCACCGTGATGACCTTGGCGGGTTTGAACGGGGAGAGACGCTCGGAAATGGCGCTGCCGACGCCCCCGGCACCCAGCAGCAGGACCGTCGCGCCGTGCAGCGAGGAAGTCCAGGTCCGCTCCCAGCGCCGTTCCCGCTGCTGTTCCAGGGCCTTGGGCAGTTCGCGCAGGCTGGCCAGGACCAGGGCCAGGCAGTGCTCCGCCGTGGCGTCTTCCACGGCGCCGCGGGAATTGGTCAGCGTGGCCTGCTGTGGCAGGTGCTCCAGGACCCACTCATAGCCGATGGACAAGAGGTGCACGTGCTTCAGGCCCTTGACCCGTGCGACGCGGGCCCGCAACGCGGGGTTCACCGGTCGTTCGGTCACCAGCACATCGGCTTCCGGGGCATCGTTCGGATCATCGTTGATGTGCCAGAGGATCGGTTCGATTCCGGGAAGCTTCAACCCGTCGACGAGTTGTTGCCAGGGGACGAGAACACGCAGGGTCACGGAGCTTCCAATCGTCGGTGGGTACCTGGCTATTGTGTCTGCTGGGGCCGCAGCTGGACAAGCCGGGACACCATCAAAGTAGTTGAACTACAAGTTTCCAAGCTATTGGACTGTATAGAAATGATCCAATGGATAGAATCTGGCCATGACCCAAACTTCAGAACGTGCCGGCACAAAGGCCACCGCAGGATCCACCGCGACAATGGTTGTCGGCTGGACGCTGCTGGTGATCGGCCTGGTCGTTTTCGTGCTGGGCGAACCGGTGGGCGGCGGGCTGCTGGTGGTGTCCGGGGCCGTACTTCACGCGGGAGCGATGATTGCCGAGTCGATTCGGGCCAGGCATTAAACAGTCCAGGCCCCGGGGCAATATCCCGGAGCCTGGAGTGTAGGAAAGAGGTCTAGAGGTTAGTAGAGCTTATTGGCACCACCATCTGCCATGAGAGTCTGGCCGGTGACGTACTTGGCGTCATCCGAAAGCAGGAATGCGACAACCGGTGCGACGTCGGTTTCCGGATCGCCGAAGCGGCCCAGCGGAACCTTGGTCAGCGACTGCTCGTACAGGTCTGGGAAGGCCTGGCTCCAGGCCTTGACGCCGTCGGTCAGCGCCATTGGCGAAACGACGTTGACACGGATGTTGTTGGCCGCCCATTCGTTGGCGGTCACGCGGGACAGGCCGCGGATGGCTTCCTTGGCCGAGGCGTAGGCGGCCTGGGTCGGCTGGCCCACCATGGCCGAGCCGGAGCCGAAGTTCACAATCGAACCGCCGTTGTCCTTCAGATGCGGGTAGGCGGCGAGCATGAACTGGCGGGTGGCCAGGAAGCCGGTGTTGAACGAGAGATCCCAGGCAGCCTGGTCCAGATCGGTGAACGGTGCCTGGCGGGAAGCATGGGCGTTGTTGACCAGGCCGTTCAGTCCGCCGAAGTTCTCCACGGCTGCGGCAACGGCTGCATCTGCGGTTTCCTGCTTGCTGACGTCGCCGGCGATGAAGGCCAGCGAATCGCCGGCTTCTTCCTTAAGCTTGGCTCCCGCTTCGGCGTTGAGGTCCACTGCGACGACCTTGGCCCCGCGGCGGAGCAGGACGCGGCTGATGGCCCCGCCGATGCCGGACGCGCCACCCGTAACAATGATGACCTTGCCTTCAAGCTGCATTCTGAACTCCCTTCGAAAATCATGGCGATCCGAGGTAACTCATCTCGGGTCGGTGGGGGCAACCCCCTGAATAACTCAGAGTCTACTCGCTATATTCGACAGCTCGTAGAAAAGGTCACCTAAGTCAATCGTTCAGCTGACGGCGGAGTGAAACCCTTGTCTGATCAAGGGGTTTCGCGATTCAATCCAGAGGCGAATCGTTCCAACCTGTTGCTTCTGTTTTCCTCGGTTCTGGCAATCAACAGTTGATGCAGGATGTCGTACCTCGGCTGCGATTTCAATGAGGCGAAATTATGGGATCAGCAACAGTCCGACGACTAGAACGGTCCTTTGTTTTTCCTCACCGATTTCCTCATGGTCTACGCATGTGGAACGGGTGTGGCGAGCACTTAAAGAATTCTTCATGAAGCCGAGTCAGGACGCCAATAACCCGTTTGAAAATACTTGGACATCGTTATTCAGCGCGCGTCACTCGGACTCTTCGCCCAATTGCGCAATAAAACGTGCGATGCGCGCAGCTCTGGTCTTCTCGGTCTTGGCAATCATCAGCTGATGCAGGATGTGATAGCGCGGCTGGGATTTCAGCGTTTCGAAGGCGGCTTTGGCAGACGGCTGCGCATCCAAGGCGCGTTGCAGGTCCTCGGGAACCTGAGCCGTCGCTTGCCCTTGGTAGGCGCGGTTCCACCTGCCGTCGGCCTTCGCCTTGTCGATCTCTAGCTGTCCGTGTGGGCGCATCCTGCCCTGCTCGATCAGCGCTGCCACGAATTGCGTGTTTTTCTCCGACCAGACTGACGCCTTGCGGCGGGGAGTGTAGCGCTGCAGGAATGTTGCTTCGTCGCGGCTGCGGCGCTGACCGTCGATCCATCCGCTGCACAATTCTTCTTGCAGCGCGTCGGCAACCATCAGGGATGTTGGTTCGGTGGTGCCCTTCTTGGCTACGAGCAGCCACACTCCGTCGCTGGTTTCTTCATTCTCGTCAAGCCAGGCACGCCATGCAGCGACATCTTTGAGGATCAGCGGGTTGTCATAGTCCATGGCAACTATTGTGAAGTGGATCGTTCCCGTTGGAAACAGTGGGGCTGAAAGCTTGTGCAGACGTGCGGAGGCTTGCTGCGCATAAATCCCCATCACCTGCTCCATCCCCACCCTGTCAGTGATCGGATCGGAGAAGCTGCGGGAGAGGATCAACTGATCCTTGATCACCCGTTCTTCTTCCATCGGAATGCAGGGAATTCCGCGCAGCTCTAAAACGGTGCGCATCTGCACAATGTAGAACTTATCCCTGATCCGCACCTCGTTCGCATCCCGGAGGTCTTTAGCCGTCCAGATCCCTAACCCGCGCAGTCGTTTGGTTAGCCTGGGGCCGATACCCCACACCTCCACCGCTGGCAGACGCGCCAGCAAGTTCTCGGTGGTCTGTGCTGGGGCACGATCCCACACGCACACTCCCGCCAGTTCCTTGAGGTGCTTGGCGGTCTTGTTCGCCATTTTCGCCAAGGTTTTGGACTTGGCGATCCCCACGCAGACCGGCAGCCCGGTCAGCCAGAACACCTCAGCTTTGATCCGCTCACCGAGGGCTTGCAGCTCATCCAGGGTGCCGGAGACGCCCAGGAACGCCTCGTCAATGGAATAGACCTCCACCCACGCCGAGAAACGGCCTAAAAGCTTCATGACGCGGGTCGACATTTCCCCGTACAGCTCGTAATTAGAGGACTTCGCAACCAGCCCGAGACGCTCAGCGTCGGCCGCGAGTTTGAACCAGGGCGCACCCATCTCAACGCCCAGGGTTTTGGCTTCGCTGCTGCGCGCGACCGCGCAGCCATCATTATTGGATAGCACGATCACCGGGCGGGCATCGAGCTTCGGGTCAAAGACCCGTTCGCAGGAGACATAGAAGCTGTTCACATCCACGTGAGCGATGTATTCGCCCCGCTGTGCCGGGGTGGGGGAGTCTATGTTGGTAACCATCGGTATCACTTTCGTGGATATTCGCTAAGAAGAGTTGACCCAATGACACCTTTATTGAACCCATGATCTATCTAAGCGAATTGGTTTCTTAAAATATAGAACATAGGTTTGACAGTTTGGATAAATAAATGGGTAGCCACCTCGAACTCTTCGCGAGGTGCCTACCCATAAGGTGGTTGTTATTTCTTGCTTGAGATTCGGTGAATCCATGGAGGAATCCGAGGGTGACCGGCTGTGGTTCACCGCAGCATCTTCGGGTAACAATCACAGCGACTCGGCCATATCTGGACGGCTCTGGCCTCATCGGAAAAGATTAGTAACCAATACTTTGTCGCCGATTCTGGGTTTACCAAGTGCCGGAGAAGAACTATGCCTAGCTACAGCGACGGTTCAGCAGCAGAGTGTCGGTATACACGCTGGTGGGCTGTGTTCAGAGCGAGTGCCACATGCCTGTCCAGGCAGTAGCTGTGACCATTACATCTTTTGTGCCATTAGATGGGCAACCTGATCTCATTGGCGAACCAGTCCTGCAATTGCGTCACCCAGGAGCCCCACAGGCCGGTGGCCATCAGAATTCCAAGAAGAATCAAGATGCCGCCGCCCGCGCGCATGATCGATAGCTGGTGCCGACGCAGGAACTTCATGGCACCCATTCCGCGTCGCAACCCCACTGCGATGAAAAGGAATGGCAGCCCCAGCCCCATGCAATAGAAGAATGTCAGTAAGGCGCCCTTCGCAGGGTTGGGGTCAAGGCCGGTACTCATTGCCAACACTGCGGCAAGTGTGGGTCCGATACAAGGTGCCCAACCAAGCCCGAAGGTCACACCCAATACCGGGGCACCCCACAAGCCAGCCGGTGGTTTGCGGTGCATCTTCGCGTCGCGTTGCATGAAAGAAAATCCACCCATGAACACAATGCCCATGAAAATCACCACCACACCGAGAAGCTGAGTGACCCAGGCACCT
This sequence comes from Glutamicibacter protophormiae, assembly GCF_014647495.1. Lineage (GTDB taxonomy): Bacteria > Actinomycetota > Actinomycetes > Actinomycetales > Micrococcaceae > Glutamicibacter > Glutamicibacter protophormiae. The sequence goes on along the minus strand of NZ_BMPH01000011.1, from coordinate 13,395 downwards.
TCGAACCGCATCCATGCGGCGATTTGAGAAAAGACCACTCCGGCGAGCACGAAGACGGCAGTGAATCCGAGGATGAACAGAGCAATACCCGCGACCATGCGGCCACGTTTCTGCTCGACGAGATCAGCACCAGATAGCCCAGTCACGTAGCCAAGATAACCCGGAACCAAAGGAAGAACGCACGGCGACAGAAACGAGACGAGGCCGGCAAGGACCGCCACGGGAACCGCAAGCAGCAAGGATCCATCTTGGATAACCTCAGCAAAAGGGTTGCTCTGGACCGAAATTGCCAAGGTGGTGGTGAGCGGCAAATTCATCACAGCGACTCCTGAAGGGAGGTATCTATCAGGGCCTTAAGCGTGGCCTTTTCGGCCGCTCCAAGGACACGTGACGCGACCCGTCCCTGTTTGTCGAGCACCAGCGTGGTGGGCACTGCCTGCAATGGGACATATTGGGTCATAGCCAGCCGGATTTCACCTTGGGTGTCTTGCACCGATGGGTATGAGATCCCGAAAATGCGCTCGAAGGCTTGTGCGGCTTCTTTCTCGTCACGGATATTGATGCCGATAAATTCGGCCTTCACTTTAACTAAGGCAGCAAGCATGCCGGCGCGCAAGCAGGTACGCCGTCCCAAGCGCTGTGCGTGGGACTCGCTGAGGGTTTTCATGTTGTCAGACTCCTGAGAAGTTTGCAGAGACGGTTTGTGAGATCGGCGCCGGTTTATACATGGTTGTAGAACTGGATTTATGCACATGCCCATGGTTTCGTGAGCTACTTGACGTAGGAGAATACTCCCATCATGCCGCGTTCCGCATGATAAGCATTGTGGCAATGTGTGAGCCATTGGCCCGGGTTATCGGCATCAAATTGGACGGTGACAGTTTCCCGTGGACGGACAATCACGGTGTCCTTTCGTGCCCCGGACTGCCCGATTTGGAAGGTATGGCCGTGGATGTGCATCGGGTGCCACATGTCGGTGTCGTTGATGAATTTCACTTCCACGCGCTGTCCTTCTTTCAGATCAAAGGTATGCTCAAATGGCTTGGCCATGTCGAAACGATGGCCGTTGATGCCCCAGTCGTAGTCCTCCATTCCGCCGGTCAACCGCAGCTCGTGGACTTGGTCCGGCGTCTTGACCGCAAGATTCACGGAAGGGTCGGCGGTGAGCTGTCCACCGTCAACGATCTCTCCGGTCAAGGCCGTCGGGAGATCACCCTTTCTTGGGGCCGTCCCTGTCCCGGTTGCAATGAGACCGTAGGCCATTTGGGCTTTCCCTTCGGCCAAGGCCAACAACGGTGTGAAACCATCTTGGATCGTCAAAAGCGCGTCGATGCGCTCTCCCATGCCCAAGACGACGGCGTCAACCTCAGCGTGAACGACCGGGAATCCATCGGTATGGGTCACGATAAGTTTCTGTTTCGGAACTCCGACCCGGTAGGCAGTGTCGCCCGCGGCGTTGATAATACGCAATCGAACTCGATCCCCGGGTTGTGCCATAAAAACCTCGGGTTTTTCGATGGTGGTGCCGTTGAACAAGTGCAACGGATAGGCCACGTCACCGGCATCTCCGCCCAAAAAATCGCTGGTTGCACCCATGAGCATATGGCCCATCACCATGCCGCCGTCTTCGCTACCGTGGCTCATTCCACTCATCGGAGCCATTCCCTTAGCGAGCTCCTTCATCGCTTCATCAGGCGTTCCGGTGACACCATCAAGCCAGTCATCCAAGACGATCACCCACTCCTTGTCGTACTGCAATGGTTCTTGCGGATCATCAATGATCAGAGCGCCATAGAGGGCGCGTTCGCGCTGCATCTCGACGTGGGAGTGATACCAATACGTGCCGGGATGTGCCAACTTGAAGTCATAGGAATAACTGGTCGCGGTCTCCACTGCCTCCTGTGTGAGTCCAGGCACGCCGTCGGCGTTGTTGCGTAAGGCAAGACCGTGCCAGTGGATGCTGGTGGATTCAGGAAGCTCATTGGTGAGATTCAGATTGAGCTGGTCACCGACCATGCCACGTAGTGTGGGGGCGACCAGCTTCTTGTCGTATCCCCATGTAGTGATCTTCTCTCCGGCCATTGCCGTGCTTATCGACTCTGCCTTCAGCGTTTTCGTGACCGTCTTTCCGGTACTGGGGCGCAGGTTTTCGACTTCTGCGATGAGCGGGTCGGTGGGCAGGACTCGGGACACCCCGGTGGAGTTCTGGGCCTTGGGTGCGCAGGCGCTTAGGGCAGCAGCTGCGGTCGTGGCAATGGACAGTCCAAGGAAGGAACGTCGGTTGAATTGGTAAGTCATGAAGCAGTCCTTTATGAAGTGTGAGTCTTGGGGGAGCATAGGAAAATAGAGGATGGCGGCCAGCTCGTGGCACGCAGTCAATCCAACGGATTACGGTTTTTACGCAGCCTCATGCCGCTTTGGCGGTCCGCCGTGTCTGCAATGCCGCTGGCCGCCGTCTGGTATTTCGACTCCTAGCTCTTTGATCTTGGAGGAACACGGTGCCTAAGAGCTAACCTGCGGTGATTAGAGATCGTGACCGATGTTCGGCGGGTCGTTGATCCGGCCGAAGCCTACATTTCCGGTTACTGAAGATAGCGGTGGTAGATACTGGTTGCCATTCCATCCTTGGAGAATCGCTGCTCGACGCATGTCCAACCGTGCTTCTCATAGAATTTACCTGCCCCGTTGGCACCGGCCGCGGTGGCGAGCTCGGCCAACCTGGCATGGTCCGCTGTTGCACGTTTAAGGAATGCGTCCATCAGAAAGACGCCTATTCCTTCACCACGCCGATCTGGCAACACCACAAGTGATGTAATGACAGCAGGCGACGGTATCACTCTGTCGCTGGATACCGGGCTAGCGGTGCGTCCTAGCAGACGACGGGCGTAGGGACGTGCGCGGGTGCCCAGAAAATGAAGAAGTACACGTGGCCGGATGGAGAGCGCCGCGAGACCCGAGAGGAGAAGTCCCCACTTCTGGTTGGCAAGTACGTCAGCGATGTGGCGGACTTGGTTGGTCGAGCCAATTAGGAAGCCTATTGGCTGTTCATCGTCACTCACGGCGACAAGGGCAATCCCGAATCGTTCGGTGAGGAACGTTTTCATCCAACGACGTACGAAGTGGTTTCCTAAGTGGGGGAATAATCCATCTGGAAGGTAGCGGATCATGTCCGAGGCCATCCTGCTCAGGTCTTGTTCTGTGGCATCTCTGATGACGACAGGTGAGCCGGTGCCGGGATTCTTTGAGGTTATTCGGCTCATGGGGTTTTCTCGGTGAAAGTCGCTCCGTCGTCCGTGGAGTGTGAGATACCCGTACTGGTGGCCACCCAGATCCGCACCTGTCCGCCATCGTCGCCGGTGGCGGCAATGGCAGCCGGTTGCCCGGTGACGACTCCACCAGTCTCTTGCCAAGTGCGTCCGGCATCGCGGCTGAGCTGCACCGCACCATCCGGTTCCACTCCGACGGCGACCGATTTGCTGGCAACAGCGGTCAGCAGCAGGACCGGAGCGTCTTGGGGTAAGGTCCAGGTTTTCCCGCCATCTTCAGAACGGTGTACTCCTTGTTCGGTGGTGGCCAGCACGACTTGGGACAGCGGGCTTCCGGCGAGATGATAGGGCTGGATGCCGGCATCTATGGTGTTCCATGTGACCGTGTCATCGGTCACCCGCAGTGTGCCGTCAAAACCGATGACGCTCTCGCCGGTGACGGCCAAGGCGTGGAAATCGGATTTGCCTTGAAGAGAGAGCGGTTCCCACGTGGACCCGCCATCAGTTGATCGGATCAAACCCGCCGGGTCGGGCAGACCGGTCTCAGTCGACGGGTGCCCGGAAGCGTAATACTCGTCTTTTCCGGCGGTGGCGAATCCCATCAGGTCAATGGTGGGCCCGATTTTCTGCGGTTCGTCAGCTGTGGCATCGAAGAGTCCCTCATGGGTGGCCAAAAGGATGCGCCCGGAATCCGGGTCAACGCTCATGCCGTGGACGTGGCTGAAGACTGCGACGCTGGCAGCTTCTTGCGCAGCGGGTCCTTCGCTGATTGACTGCGTGCAGCCCGTGAGTAGGGCCATAGAGAGCGCGGCGACGGACAAGACTGCGCGTTTTTGAGCGCGCAAAAGTGAGTTCTGTGTAAGCATGGTGGTTCCTTGAATCAATCAGAAGTGCTGCTCAGATGGGTCAGGGGAGTCGGCACCCTAGGCAGCAGCGGCAACGTGGAGTCTTTAGAGGTCGGCTAGCAGGGTCTTCATGGCCTGAATTTCGGTTCCCTGGCTGGAGACAACATCCTTAGCCAGCTCGACGGCTGCAGGATTCGATCCGTTGGCGACTTCGTCCTCGGCCATAGTGATGGCCCCCTCATGGTGGGCGATCATTTGGGTCAGGAACAACCGCGAAGCTTCGGTGCCCTGGGTGGCTTCGAGGTTGGAAAGGTCCTCCGGGGTCATCATCCCGTCCATCTCATGGCTTCCGGACATCTTCATAGGCTCGCCCCAGGTCTGGAGCCAGTCGTTCATTTTCTTGATTTCCGGCCCCTGGGCGGCTTTGATGTCCTGGGCAAGCTCGGTAACCCGGGGATCCAGGTTTTTCTTGGCCAGCATGATGTCGCTCATCTGGACAGCCTGTTCGTGATGAGGCGTCATCATCTGCGCGAACATGGCATCGGCACTATTGTGGTCGGCTGCAGCATCGGAGGCCGACGGCGGCATGCTGCCATGATCCATGCCGGACATAGTGCTTTCAGGTTCGGTGGTGCCAGCGTCCGTGGAGCATCCGGACAGGACGAGCGCTGCTGCAAGAGCGGTTGCCGAAATGGAAGTCAGGCGTTTCATGTGGGTATTCCTTCAAAGTGTTCTCAAACGGGGTATCCATCAATACCCGGCCAAGGCGGCACACAAGGGTGAGCACGAATAGCCGGAGCTCTCCCCGGTATGGGGAAAGCGACCGGCGTTTTTATGTGCGACTGATAGAGAGTTCGATGAGTGAGGGAGTCCACGGCAACCGGTTTGCCGGTGCAGGCATGACTGGCGGGGCGCGCAGCCCCTTGCCAGGAATAATGAACCAACGCTTAGGAAGAAACCACAAGACGGCCAGGACAATGACTATGAGTACGCACATGGCAGCCATGAGATGATGTTCGCCATTGCATGGCCCGTAGCAGGTACTATCTGCCTCGCCACCGACCGTCCCATCTGTGGCCATTACGGCTGGACCGTGATCGTGGGAGACTGCTTGGTGCGCAGAGGCCGCGCTCAGACCAGCAGTATCTGGCGCTTGGTGGGACGCTCCTAAGACATGCATCCCCAAGATTCCGAGGATGATTCCGGCCAAACCCAGCATAAGAATAACCGGGCGGCGGCCAGCAGGATTGCCCGGCGCAGGGACAAGCAGAGACAGGAAACGACGAGGCATCATAACCTGATTCATCGCATCCTGCCTTTCCACCAGAGTGAAGGTTTTCATCTCAAGGGTACTGGCGCATCCTGTGCCCGGCAAAAGAAAGCGCTTGAAACTGGTCTAGTGTGATTAATGTATGGTGTCTGGATCGAGATTGATGCGTCGCAGCAATTGGGCGTTGAGCGCGACCACGATGGTGGACAGGGACATCAGGATCGCTGCGATGGCCGGAGAGATCGACACCCCAGCAAACGCCAGTGCTCCGGCAGCCAGCGGGACCGCAATCACGTTATAGCCGGTGGCCCACGCCAGGTTCTGGATCATCTTGCGGTAGCTGGCTCTGGATAGTTCCAGCATAGACATCACCGCCCGCGGGTCGTTGCCGGCCAAGACAACCCCCGCCGATTCTATTGCCACATCGGTGCCGGCACCGATGGCAATGCCAACCTCGGCCCGAGCCAGTGCTGGGGAGTCGTTGACCCCGTCCCCGACCATGGCCACTTTCAGGCCGCGGGCCTGCAGCTCGGCAACCTTCTTATCCTTGTCCTGGGGCAGAACTTGGGCGAAGACCTCGTCGATGCCCAGCTTTCCAGCCACTGCTTCGGCGACCTGCTGCGCATCACCGGTGATCATCGCGACTTTGAGGCCCCGGGACTGCAACGCGGCAACGGCCTGGCGGGAATCGGCGCGGATCTCATCTTCCAAACTCAGGGCACCAATCACTTGCCCAGCACGAACCACGTGGAGTACGGAGGCGCCTCGCTCGACCCAAGGCTGAGTCTGCTCCTGCAGTTCTCGCGGGATCGTCAGGGCTTGGGAGTCAAGCAAGTTCGGTCCGCCGATCATGATGTCGGCTCCATCGACGCTGGCGGTCACGCCACGCCCGGTCAGCGAGGTAAATTCGGTAGCAGTCGGAATCCGGATGTCTCGGGCCCGGGCCGCTGCGACGATAGCCCGGGCCGAGGGATGTTCGCTGTCCGCCTCAACTGCGGCCGCCAGTGCCAGCAAGTCGTTATCGCTGAGACCAGGGGCTGTGGAAATGCCGGTCAGAGCAGGCTGGCCCAGAGTTAGAGTGCCGGTTTTGTCGAAGAGGACTACATCGATGGTGCGCATCCGTTCCAAGGCCATGCGGTTCTTGATCAGCACTCCAGCCCGGGCCGCCCGTTCGGTGGAGATCGCGATGACCAGTGGAATGGCAAGGCCCAGTGCGTGCGGGCAGGCGATGACCAGAACGGTGACGGTGCGGATCACCGCCTCGTTGGGACTGCCCAGGAGCACCCAGGTGAGGAAAGTGATGATGCCGGCGCCAAGAGCGAAGTAGAACAGAAAAGCCGCTGCACGGTCCGCTAGCGCTTGGGCTTTCGAGGAGGAGGCCTGGGCCTCAGAGACCAGACGCTGGATTCCGGCTAGAGCGGTATCTGACCCGACGGCTGCCACCTTGATGCGCAGGGAGCTGTCCGTGGCCACAGTGCCGGCCACTACGCTGTCTCCGGGACCTCGCGGTACGGTCTTGGATTCGCCGGTGATCATCGATTCGTCCAGTTCCGCTTGGCCTTCGGTGATTTCCCCGTCAGCAGGCAGCCGGCTACCGGAGCGGACCAGTACGATATCGCCGACGGATAGATCGCTGATTCGTACTGTGTCCGTGCCCTCTGCGGTGACGCGTTCGGCTTCATCAGGTAGCAGTTCTGCCAGAGCATCTAGTGCGCCGCGCGCCGAGCCTAGGGCGCGCATCTCGATCCAGTGGCCCAGAAGCATGATCACTACCAGCAGGGCCAGTTCCCACCAGAAGTCGAGGTTGAAGTTGCCGATGCCTAGCGTGGTGATCCACGAGGAGAGAAAGGCGATAGTGATTGCCAGCGTGATCAGCAGCATCATTCCAGGCTGCTTGCTGCGCAGTTCTTTCCAGCCGCCCTTCAGGAAGGGCAGTCCTCCGTAGAAGAAGATCACCGATCCGAGCACCGGAGCGATCCAGGCGGCGCCGGGGAAGTCCGGGATCTGATAGCCGAAGAGGTGGGCGAACATCGGGCTGAAAATTACCACCGGGATTGAGAGTGCCAGGCTCAGCCAGAACTTATTCTTGAACATCGCGGTACTGTGTCCTGCGTGCTCGCCGTGGCTGTGGACGGCGTGTTCATCGTCAACTGCCGAATGCGCATGGCCAGCCGGCGTCGCCTGGCCATGAGTCGGCTGTTCAGACATCGGGTGTCCCGTGTGACTGTCTTTGGATGCGAGAGTGCGACCCCCGTGTCCAGGGGAGACTGAGTGGCCGTGTTCCCGGTTCTCCGGTGCGTGGTTCATGATGGCTTCCCTCCTGGACCCCCGAGGGCGGCCTCGAATTCTCGTCTGAATACGCCGGTCCTAACACTGGGGGGCAACCGCCCGTTAAGTCCCGCGTAGGTTCAGAATATACCCCAAGGGGGTATAAATCGAGTTGTCTGGCAAGACTCATCTGTCCACTCGTGCCCAACAACAGACGCTTAGCCGATGGCCGCCAACAGCAGGGCACAAGCTTTTTCGCATCGGCGGCAAGCTTCAGCGCAGACCTGGCAATGCTCGTGCATGCCAGCATGCTTCTCGCATTCGGTGGCACACTGCTGGCAGGCTGTCCGGCAGGCTTCAAGCATTGCCTTGACTGCCGATGGGTTCTGGCCGGTTTGGCGGGTCAGCACGTTGACGGTGGCGTTGCAGATATCGGCGCAGTCGAGATTGGTCCGGATGCAGAGACGCAACTCGGCGACCATGTCTTCGGCCAAGCACGCGTCGGCACACGCGGTACAGCTCTGGGCGCATTCGAAACAGGCGGCGATACAGTCCGCAAGCTTTTGAAGGACCGGGTCATTGGGTTTGTTGGGGTGGGTTTTCAGCATGGAGATGATGTGACTCATTGATTTTGCTCCTTAGTCTCGATGGATACCGCGGACGCTACCACTTTGAGATCGTGAACTGAAGCCTTTAAGCAACTTGTACAGTAGCGCAACAAACACGACCCCGCATGAGCGTCGGATATACAAATTTCAGCGATGGCGCATAGCCGTTTCCTTACCGTTAATGCAGCATCGTTTCCAAGAGTGAGTATGTCTGCTGCCGGGGTATCGGAAAGGTTACGGATCGAGTCCACGAGCAGTACCACCGGTCAGCTTAAGCACCGCCAAGAACCGTAAATCTTGGTGCCGAGGAAGAAGAAATTTGCAACTATATAGCTTCTCGGGTCCAGGGTCCGGTGACTGCATACTTGGAAGCCCAGCGGGAGAAGGAACTGGGCGAGATCATCGCTGCGGAGAATTTGAAGCCGGAAGAAACAGCCCAGTTCATCGATGCTGCGTTCCGTGAGGGAAGCATTCGGGCCTCGGGAACAGCGATCACCAAGGTCTTGCCTCCGGTGTCTCGTTTTTCAAAGGAGAAGAACCATGGGGAGAAGAAACGGCGGGTGGTGCAGAAGCTTGGGGAGTTCTTTGAGAGGTTCTTTGGGTTGGTCTCGAAAAGATAGGGATGGCTGAGGTCGGACGGTGGCGCACTGACCGTCCCATAATCGATCGATTTTGGGCGGTGCCACTAGTACATCAAGTGCTGTACAGTACATCGTATGATGAACATTGAATCACGGATCGATGCGATGAACCGGCTTGGCCGCGCCATGGCCGACCCCACCCGGTCACGCATCCTCCTGTCCTTGCTGCACGAACCCGGATACCCAGCGGAACTTGCCCAGGCCCTAGGACTGAGCCGCGCCAACGTTTCCAACCATTTGACCTGCCTGCGCGGCTGCGGAATTGTCGTGGCGAAAATGGAAGGCCGCAAAACCCGGTACGAAATCACCGATCCTCACCTCACCACCGCCCTGAGCGCCCTGGTTGACGTGACGTTGGCCGTCGATGATCAAGTACCTTGCCTGGACTCTTCCTGCCCTGACTGCGCCACCAGCGCCGATCGAGAACAAGAGGAGCAAGCATGAGTTCCGCCTGCGGTTGCGATTCACCGGAACCCACCGAAGAATTCGAAGAGGAACTGCCCTGGTGGCGGGATTGGCACGTGCTCGTCCCCATAGCCTCAGGCGTTTTCTTCCTCGCTGGGCTCGTCCTTGAATGGAGCACCCACGGCGAAAGCGCCGCCATCGTGGCCTTGGTGCTGTTTTGGATCGGCCTGCTGCTGGGCGCTTTTACCTTTGTGCCCGGCGCCCTGCGAAACCTGTTCACGAAACGGAAACTCGGCATTGGGCTGCTGATGACCATCAGCGCCACCGGTGCGGTCATCCTCGGATATATCGAAGAAGCCGCAGCCCTGGCATTCCTGTATTCCATTGCCGAAGCCCTGGAAGACAAAGCCATGGACAGGGCACGCTCGGGCCTGCGCTCTTTGTTGAAGCTCGTCCCGGAAACGGCCACCGTCATCCGTGACGACGCACCGGTCGTGGTCAGTGCAGCAGAGATCAAGATTGGCGATGCCCTGCGCGTGAAGCCTGGTGAACGCTTGGCAACCGATGGCGTGGTCAGCCAAGGATCAAGCAGCTTGGACACCTCCGCTATCACGGGGGAATCAATTCCCGTGGAAGTAACCGTAGGCGACCAGGTTGCTGCTGGTTCCATCAATTCATCCGGCGCGCTAGTAGTCACTGCAACGGCAAACGGCACGGACAACTCCCTGACCACGTTGGTGAGCCTGGTCGAGCAAGCCCAGTCGGAACGTGGCGAACGGGCACGGCTCGCTGACCGCATTGCCCGCCCGCTGGTTCCCGGTGTCATCGTCCTGGCCGTACTGGTTGCTGTGCTTGGAGCGATCTTCGGCGATCCCGAAACCTGGATCACCCGCGCACTGATCGTGCTGGTCGCAGCCTCGCCTTGCGCGATGGCCATCGCCGTTCCTGTCACCGTTGTTTCCGCCATCGGAGCTGCCAGCAAGTTCGGTGTCATCATCAAAAGCGGAGCAGCCTTCGAACGGCTTGGTTCCCTGCGCCGCATCGCGGTAGATAAAACTGGAACACTCACACGCAATCAGCCAGTGGTCACGCAAGTCCAGACCGTTGATGATGCGACTCGCGAAGAGGTGCTCGCCGTTGCTGCCGCCCTGGAACAGCACAGCACCCACCCTCTAGCTACGGCCATCACCGCAGCAGTACCCGCGATCCCGGAGGCAGCGGCGGTTAACGAAGAGCCAGGACACGGCATTACCGGCGTCCTGGATGGTGTTCAGGTCGGGGTCGGCAGTCCTCGATGGATTGCCCCAGGATCGCTTGCTTCCGCTGTTGAATCCATGGAGGCCTCCGGGCAAACCTGCGTCATGGTCACCCGTGCAGAGCAGGTCATTGGCGTGATCGGCGTGCGCGATGAACTACGCCCTGAAGCGGCCGAGGCAATTCGAGACCTGCATAACCAGGGAATCGACGTGGTGATGCTCACCGGCGATAACTCCCGTACTGCCCACGCGCTGGCTTCAATCGCCGGTATAGACACCGTTCATGCCGAACTGCGACCTGAAGACAAGGCCCGTGAAATCGCTTCGTCGGTGCAGCAGGTTCCTACAGGGATGATCGGTGACGGGATCAACGATGCCCCTGCCTTGGCTAGCGCTACCGTGGGGATTGCGATGGGCGCTACCGGTGCCGATGCCGCCATAGAATCAGCCGACGTAGCCTTCACCGGCCATGACTTGAGACTGATCCCGCAAGCCTTGTCCCATGCCCGACGGGGCCGAGCGATCATGAATCAGAACATCGTCCTGTCAATGGCGATCATCGTTGTCCTGCTGCCCTTGGCTATTACCGGAGTGCTTGGATTAGCCGCGGTAGTGCTGGTTCACGAGGTCGCAGAAGTCATCGTGATTGCCAACGGCCTTCGTGCTGCCCGTATCCACCGCAAGCAGCTCACCCAGCAGCCGGGCAACGTCCTGCATTAGCGCTGGTTTCGTTGCCGTTGAAGGCGGGGCACTATTTCCACCGGGAAATTAGCGCCCCGCCTTCAACCATCTAAAACCAAAGTGGGTGGTGCTGTGCGATGCTCCATTTTTAACGGTGATAAACCGCCAATTGAAACTAACAGTCATACGCCGGGGATTCCTGGTTCTTGGTTGTCTGGTCAAAAACGGTGGTTTTCGGGATGAAAAATAGCGCCATCCGAGCTGAGTGATCGAATGGCGCGATGGTGCTGCCAACGGATTCCCGAAACTAGGGGCCGATACCGTGGAGGACCAAAAGGGCGAACTAGCGTTTTCGGGACATGCTCGAACTCTTTCTTCTCCGGAGACTCCAGGAGTTCTCGGTGCCTCTTTGACGGTCGGGGAATATCACGTTGTCCTAGCGCACCGGTAAGATTCGGGTAGGTGCGCCTTGCAAATCCGCTCCCCCTGTGTTGGCTGTGATGTGCAAGGGTTTGTCGTGAGGCCGAAGCCAGGGGCTCGGTAGAAGGAGTTGCTTTGGTAAAGCTTAATCTCAAAGCTGTCGAGGAACGTGTCGCTCCCCTGGGAGGGCAAGAAACCTACACCCGAGAATTCATCTTCGATCTGCTGGCGGCTTATGGCAGAGCCCAGGGCAATATCACCCGGCTGCGCAACGGCTCTTTGAACGTTGCAGAAGATCCAGCGACCGAAGTGGCACAGAAGAATGTGGTCTACTTCAAGGAAACCACCGAGGACCCTCTGACGGTCATTGAAGAACTCCGCACGTCCCCGACAGTGGTGCGCTACAACACCCGATTCGTCATCGTCACCGACTTCGCCGAGCTGGTCGCGATCGATACCAAGACGAACGAGACTCTGATGATCCCCATCCGGGAGATCGATCAGCACTTCACGTTCTTCCTGCCCTGGGCTGGAATGGAAAAAGCCCAGTATGCCGCCGAAGCCCACGCGGATGTCAAAGCCGCAGAACGCATGGGCAAACTCTTCGACGAGCTTCTCCAAGCCAACCCCGGACTCTTCGATGACCCTACGGGACGTCATGCTTTGAACACGTTCTTCACCCGGTTGTTGTTCTGCTTCTTCGCTGAAGACACCGGAATTTTCACGGAGAACCAGTTCACCAACGCTGTGGGCTCGCATACCCAAGCGGACGGTTCGGATGTCGCTGAATTCCTGACCGACTTGTTCACTGCCTTGGATACGCAGTTCGCTTCCGCGAAACCTGCTCATCTGGCAGCGTTCCCGTACGTCAATGGCCGGCTTTTCCAAATTACCGCGGAGCAGACTGTCCCTCAGTTCACGAAGAAAGCACGTGACCTGTTGATTGAGGCCGGGTCGCTGATCTGGCGTGAGATCAATCCAGATATTTTCGGTTCGATGTTCCAAACGATCGTCACCCCTGGTAAGCGTTCGAACCTGGGACAGCATTACACCTCGGTACCGAACATCCTCAAGACCATTGAACCGCTGTTCATGGACGAGTTAAAAGAGCAGTTCGGCAACGCTTACAACTCGGTTCCTCGGCTAGAGAAGCTGCTGGATCGAATCGGCAAGATTAAGATCTTCGATCCGGCCTGTGGGTCGGGGAACTTCTTGGTCATCGCTTACAAGCAATTACGCCAGTTAGAGCACGCTATCCTTGAACGCCTCGGTGATTTGAGCATCAAATACCAGCGGATCTCCCTGGAGTCCCGTATCAATATTGAGAACTTCTACGGGATCGAGATCGACGACTTCGCTGTAGAAGTCGCGATCTTGTCGTTGTGGATTGCCAAGCACCAGATGAACGCTGAATTCTACGAGAAGTTCAATCTCAAGATTGAGCTGATCCCGTTGAAGGAAGCCGGGCAAATCGTCCAGGGCAACGCGACACGCGTCGATTGGAATATGGTCTGTCCGAATGACGGTGGTGAGATCTACCTAATCGGAAACCCACCGTATGTAGGGGCAAAAGTACAAACCAGGGAACAAAAAGAAGACTACGAATTCGTCTTCGGTAGTCGCCCTTATAACAAGAACCTGGATTACATTGCCCTATGGTTCGTGAAAGGGGCTCTTCAGGATTGAGAGTGTAGCCACCTAAAACCAACACCCGGGACCCCGGGCATGTCGCCAA
>NZ_BMPH01000010.1 GCF_014647495.1 Glutamicibacter protophormiae | reverse complement strand
TCACCCATCCACTACGTGCCATGGGAAAAGATTAACACATCATGAATCTAAGTAAACGGTATTGGGTCTAGGCCCGGGTCCTCAGCGCTGTACGTCGGACGCGTAGAGCCGCTGCGGGTGCTCGTCGCTGAAGAGCGCCGCGCGCAGCTGCTGGGCCTTGGCCGCGCGGTCCTCGACGGGGACGCGGTGGCGCAGCTGGCGGTAGAGCTCGTCGTCCCAATACCTCGGGAAGACATGCTGGTGGTAGTGCCAGACATGCTGGTTCCCGGCCGGCTCATTGTGCTGGCGGGTGCTGGTGCCATCGGGCTTCCACGCCAGCTTCATCGCCAAAGCGACGCGGCGGGTCTCGCGCATGATCGCTGCGCCGATCTGCTCATCAAGGTCGTACAGGGATTCCAGATGGGCGGTCGGGATGATCATGACATGCCCGCCGAAGTTCCCGAAACCGTCGCAGGCCATGATCGCAGCGACCTGGTCGGTCTGGTAGATCAGGTCCGTGGGCGCACACAGGTTGTCCTCGCTGAAGGGCAGGTCGTTGACCAGCTCGCAGAAGGGACACTGGTAGCCCAGCGGTTCGTGGGAACGGTAGAGCACTAGTCCTCCAGCTCGGCGGCTAATTCCTCGAAGACCCAGGCGAACATGTCCAGGGTGAACTCGCTGAAGGTGCCTTCCTCGCTGACCCAGTTGCCCTTGGCGTTGCTCCGGCGGTAGACAATGGGATCCGGGACCTCCAGCTGGGACTGCTTGAAGCCCCAAACGAACTTCTCCTCCTCGTCTTCGAGGAACAACAGGTAGCCGTCGTCGATTTCGAGTTCCTCGGGATCGAAGAAGTAGTGGTAGGCCTCCATGAAATCGTCATTGTTGCCCAGGGCGAGATAAAACTCTTCCAGGACAAAGGGGATCTGGACCTTGGACTCCGCCAAGCCGTCAGCCAATTCCCCGGCGGTCAGGCCATCGGCTTCGTTCCACTGGTCCTCAAGGTATTTCGGGACGAGGGAACGGAACTTCTCTAGAAACATGTCAGCCATGGTTCAATCCTATCCAGAACTAGCGCAGCTCAAGTGCACTGAGCGCAATCCACAACTGGACCCTGTCGCTGGTCACGTTCGGGTCGTAGCCGGACAGTTCAGCGATCTGCTGCATGCGGTAGCGCACGGTATTGCGGTGCAGTCCCAGCGATTCGGCCACCGCTCCGACCGAGCCGTCGCGGTTCAGATATTCTCGCAGGGTGCGCATCAGCCCCGAGTCGTGTGACGAGTCGAAATCCTGGATGGGGCCCAGCGCCTCCGCTGCAAGATCCTGCAGCGGCACGTCGCGGGCCGCCAGCAGCAGCGAGGTCAGCGAGAGCTTGGTGGGGACGTTCACCCGTTCGCCGTGGCGCAGGGATTCCAACGCCTCGAAATAGCTCCACCGGATGCCGGTGGTGTTCGAGTAGCGTCCTCCGTAGCCGACCTTGGCCGGGATTCCCGCCGTGGCCAGATACGCGTCCAGCCGGTCGATAGACAGCTGCACCTGCCTATAGGCCACGATGACCACCAGACGGTCCTCGACGATGGCGGTGACCTGCGAGGCGAGATCCGCAGGCAGGGGCAGGGTCTGCAGCCGCTCGGACTGGCCGCTGGCCTGCACCAGCACCACCGAGTGCTCCCGCTGGGATTCCAGGCCCAGCGCGCCCAGGCGCACCGCGGCGTCCGAACCGGAAAGCACGCCGGAGGCGAGGTCCGCCAGCACCTGCCCGTTGGCCAGCCGTTGGGAAGCGCGCAACCGCGACTTATTGGTCAATTCCAAGCCGATCAGCGATTGCGCGTATTCGACAATCGGGTCGTGGGTGTAGGGCTCTGCGATGTGCAGCGTGCAACGGTCGCGCAGCCCGGTGGCCACGGGCAGTTCATGCCAGGAGCGCTCCGGTTCGAAGTCGCCGCTGATCATCTCCCCATGCAGGCTCAGCGCGACGTCCGTATGCAGCATCTTCGACAGTTCGGCGAGCATGCGGTCCAGGTCCGAGGAGAGCAACGACTGGGCCAGCTTCTGGTGGGCGCGCAGCAGATTCTCGACACGCTTGACGTGGTCGGCGTTCAGGGCTTCGGCAATCAGGCGGGAGACGGCGGCGAAAGGGGTTTTGTAGGGCACCTCGATCACTGGAAGGCCAACCTCGCGGGCGGTTTCCAGGACCGGTTCGGGCACGCTTTCGTGCTCAAGGCCAATACCGAATCCCAGCGCCACCACATCGTTTGCCGCCAAGGTGCGGACGAAGTCAATCTGCGCCGGCGCCGACTTCTGACGGACCCCGGTGGTCAGCACGATCTCCCGGCCGGTAAGGAACTTGGAAGGGTCCAGCAGCTCCGTCACCGCACCCCACGTGATCGCGGTCTCCAAAGCATGTGTAGGATCAGTTAAAGCTCTCAGCCCGAGCTCGTCATGTTCCAGTAGTCCGCGTAAACTAATTGCCATAAGTTCATTCTATGGTGCGACCGCTGCTGCAACGATTTGCGCAAAATGCTCAAAGAAGTGAGCGAAAGATGCCGAAAAGTGACCACATTGCGAAATTTTTGCGCTAGCTTAGTGACATGAGCTCTCCATCATCTACTCAGGGCGCTCCGCTCGCATCAGACAAGCGTGAGACATTCTCCTCACGCAAGCTCTTCATTCTCTCCGCGATCGGTTCGGCCGTTGGTCTGGGAAACATTTGGCGTTTCCCCTACGTCGCCTACGAAAACGGCGGCGGTGCATTCCTCATCCCTTACCTGGTAGCCATCCTGTGTGCCGGTATCCCGCTACTTTTCCTGGACTACGCCGTCGGCCACCGCTACCGGGGTTCGGCGCCGCTGTCGTACCGCCGCGCGAACCGCAAGGCCGAAGTGCTCGGCTGGTGGCAGGTGCTGATCTGCTTTATCATCGCCATCTACTACGCGGCCATCATCGCGTGGGCCGCCATGTACTGCTGGTTCTCCATCACGAAGGCCTGGGACAAGAACCCCGACGGTGCCGGCGGATTCTTCATGAACGACTTCCTGAAGGTCCAGGATGAGGTCACCGTCGGCTTCGACTTTGTCGGTCCGGTACTGATCCCGATGTTCGCCGTCTGGCTGATCGCCATCGTGATCATGGTTGCCGGCGTGAACAAGGGCATCTCCCGCGCCAACGCGATCTTCATGCCGCTGCTGATCGTCATGTTCCTGATCCTCGTGGTCCAGTCGGTCTTCCTGCCCGGCGCCATCGACGGCCTGAACACCTTCTTCACCCCGAACTTCGAAGCGCTGAAGGACCCGAGCGTCTGGGCCGCGGCCTTCGGGCACATCTTCTTCTCGCTGTCCGTGGCCTTCGGCATCATGGTCACCTACTCCTCCTACATGAAGCGCAAGAGCGACCTGACCGGTTCGGGCTACGTGGTGGCCTTCGCGAACTCCAGCTTCGAGCTGCTGGCCGGCATCGGTGTGTTCGCCGCACTGGGCTTCATGGCCTACAATGCGAACTCCAGCGTGGACGAGGTCGCCGTCAGCGGCATCGGGCTGGCGTTCATCGCCTTCCCTACGATTGTGTCGCAGGCGCCGTTGGGCTCGGTGATCGGCGTGCTGTTCTTCGGGTCGCTGGTCTTCGCCGGCTTGACCTCGCTGATCTCGATCCTCGAAGTAATCGTGGCGGCGTTCCAGGACAAGCTCGGCTGGCGCCGTGCTCCGGCAACCCTGAGCGTGACCATCCCGGTAGCGTTGATTTCGCTGGCGCTGTTCCCGACCACCACGGGCTTGTTCCTGCTGGACACCATGGACGCGTTCGTCAACCAGTTCGGCATCCTCGCCTGCGCCCTGGTCATCGTGATCGTCCTCGGCGCCGGCCTGGGCATGCTGCCGAAGCTGGCCAAGCACCTGAACCGCCACAGCTCCATCAAGGTGGGCACCGGCTGGAAGGTCTTGGTCGGTGGTGTCGGCCCGGCGGCTCTGGGCTACATGCTCATCAACGAGATCCAGACTAAAATGGCCGAGCAGTACTCCGGCTATCCGGCATGGTTCAACGGCGTCTTCGGCTGGGGCATGGCCGGTGCGCTGATTGTCGGCGCAGTCATCTTGTCGTTGATTCCGTGGAGCAAGAAATCCAAGCTCAATGATCCGGAATTCCACCAGCACAAGAAGAACGTCGAGGCCGAGGAAATTCCGGAACCTGCAGGAAAGGAGTACTAAAAATGAGTACGCTTGCCATTGTCTTCATGATCGTTTCAATGCTCACCATCTGGGGCGGCCTGGCCGTTTCCCTGATCCACCTCTCGCGTCACCCGGAGAAAACCGATGACGACGTGATCGAGCCGGCACACACGCTGTAGCCTCGAACCACGGCACCACCGGCGCGGCCCCCGTTCCCTTCGCGGAACGGGGGCCGCGCCGCGTCTGTGCACTTGCACTACCAAGCCGGTGCCCACTTGTGCTGAATCCGGTAGTGCAACGATTCGCGCCAACATATTCTGCTACTAGAACTTTGCATTCCCCGGCGAATGCAGGAGCCATAGTGAGAGGAAAAGCTGGTGGACGTTACCTACCGCATTGAACAGAAGCGCAAGCTCGAAGGCCCATTCCCAGGCCCCAAGTCGCAGGAGCTGGCCGCCCGCCGCGCCAACGCGGTGGCAGCAGGCGTCGCCTCGACCCTTCCGGTGTACGCTGCAGACGTTGACGGCGGCATCATTGTCGATGTCGACGGCAACCAGCTGATCGACCTCGGCTCCGGCATCGCCGTGACCACCGTTGGCGCGTCGAACCCGGCAGTGGCCAAGGCCGTTGCCGAGCAGGCGCAGCGCTTCACCCACACCTGCTTCATGGTGGCCCCGTACGAGGGCTACATTGCACTGGCCGAGAAGCTGGCCGCGATCACCCCCGGCACCTTCGAAAAGCGCGCCGCGTTCTTCAACTCCGGTTCCGAAGCAGTGGAGAACGCCATCAAGGTGGCCCGTGTGGCCACCGGCCGCCAGGCGGTTGTCGCCTTCGACCACGCCTACCACGGCCGCACCAACCTGACCATGGGACTGACCGCCAAGGCTGCTCCGTACAAGCGCGGCTTCGGCCCGCTGGCACCGGAAATCTACCGCATGCCGATGAGCTACCCATACCGCGAAGAGAACCCGAACATCTCGGGCAAGGAAGCCGCAGAGCGCGCCATCCTGGCCATGGAGAAGCAGATCGGCGGCGACCAGATCGCCGCGATCATCATCGAGCCGATCCAGGGCGAAGGCGGCTTCATTGTTCCCGCCGCCGGCTTCCTGCCGCGCATCGCCGAATGGGCCAAGGAAAACGGCATCGTCTTCGTTGCCGATGAAGTCCAGGCCGGCTTTGCCCGCTCGGGTGCCTGGTTCGCTTCGGACATCGAGGAAATCGAGCCGGACATCATCACCGTGGCCAAGGGCATCGCCGGCGGCATGCCGCTGTCGGGCATCGTGGGCCGCGCCGAGCTGATCGACGCAGTGCACGGCGGCGGCCTGGGCGGCACCTACGGCGGCAACCCCGTCGCCGTGGCCGCTGCGCTGGAATCCATCAAGTTCATGGAAGACCAGGACCTGCCGGGCCGCGCCCGCGAGATTGAAGAGCAGTTCTTCGCCCGCTTCATCGCGCTGCAGAAGGACGTTCCCGCACTGGGCGAGGTCCGTGGCCGCGGCGCCATGATTGCGCTGGAATTCGTCAAGGCCGGCGGCAAGCAGCCTGACGCGGCCCTGACCAAGGCCATCGCCGAAGAGTGCCTGGCCCAGGGTGTCCTGATCCTGACCTGCGGCACCTACGGCAACGTTGTTCGCCTGTTGCCACCACTGGTCATCGGCGACGAACTGCTGACCGACGCGTTCGACGTGCTGGAAGCAGCCATCCGCAAGCACGCCGCCTAAGCGGCAGCAAACGGATAAACCCACCCCAAGCGGCATCCCCGCACGGCCCACGCTGTGCGGGGATGCCGTGCGTTAACCGGAAGGCGGGATCTTGGGTGCTCCCTGCGGCCCGCGCATCCTCCAGCGGGAAGCCCTGGGCCCGGCAGAGCGCCGAGCCTCGTGCGGATGCGCAACGGCCCTGCGGAACGGGTGCGGTCCGCTGAAGGGGCCAGCTAGAGGTTGCAAAGGAAAACCCGCAGCACCGGGGACGATCCGTTGTAGGTGCTGCGGGTCTGGCCCGGCTGGGGCGCGGGGCTAGACGAGCTTCTTGGGCTCCGGCATGCTGCCGGCCTTGGGAGCCCGGAGCATGTCGACCAGCACGATGATGACCGCGACCCAGACCAGTCCGAAGCCGACCCAGCGTTCGGCAGGCATCTGCTCGCCGAAGACCAGCAGCCCCAGGACGAACTGGATCAACGGCGCCAGGAACTGCAACGAGCCGACGGTGCTCAGCGGCAGCCGCCGCGCCGCCCCTCCGAAGAGCAGCAGCGGAACCGCGGTGATGATGCCGCTGGCCGCCAGCAGCAGCAGCGTGCCGGAATCCGCCTGGAACAGGGCCGAGGAGTCGGCGAGGGCCAGCCAGCCGATGAACACGGCGGCTAGGGGCGTGAGCCACAGGGTTTCCATCGTCAGCGTCCCCAGCGCGGTGCCGCTCTGGCCCACCTGGTTCTTCACGAGGCCGTAGAAGCCGAAGGAGAATGCCAGTCCCAGGGATATCCACGGGACGCGGCCCAACCCGATGGTCAGCACGAGCACCGCGGCGGAGGCGAAGCCCACGGCCACCCATTGGAGGGGTCGTAGCCGTTCCTTGAGCACAAGCACTCCGAGCAGGATCGCTACGATCGGGTTGATGAAGTAGCCCAGCGATGCTTCCAGCACGTGTCCTGTCAGCACCGCCACCGCGTACAGGACCCAGTTCGTCGCGATCAGGAAGCTGGCCAGGGCCAGCTGCCACATGGTTTTGCCTTCCTTGAACATGGCCGCGAACTGGCGCATCTGCCGGGTCGCCAACAGAAGCAGGACGCAGAAGATCAACGAGAAGAGCACCCGGACCGCAACGAATTCAAAGGCGGAAATCTGCGGGAGCATGAGGAAGTACACCGGAAGCAGGCCCCAGATGAGGTAGGCGCTCGTTCCCTGGATCAGGCCGTAGCTGTGCTGCGAACGGATGGGTTTCACGGTGTTTGGTGTCATGCGGTGCGATGGCTTTCGAACGAAGTGGGCTGCGTGGAGCCCGGAAAACTCCCCATGGGAAGTAGATACAAGTCACACCGTATAACATCACCTCGCGCTCCGTATTCCCGCCTGCGCAGGCGGACCGGCAATGTTGCAAAGATCACCGGTCCGGCGCGCAAGTATTCGCCGGCGGGCGGAACGGTGCGGCGTATCCATACGTTGACTAGACTAGGAAGACTTAGTACGGATTCATCTTTAGGGGAGTACGCCATCGTGCATGGACACAACAACGGATTCAAGACAGCCCTTTTGCTCGGCGGCATGTTTGCGTTGCTCCTGGCGATTGGCTCTCTGATTGCCAATGGAACCGGCAACGCCAGCTTCATCTGGATCTTCGCCTTGATCGGCGTGGCCACTACGGCCTACGGCTACTGGAACAGCGACAAGATCGCGCTGCGTTCGATGCGTGCCTACCCAGTGACCGAAGAGCAGCAGCCGCAGATGTACAGGATCGTGCGCGAGCTGTCGATGAACGCCCAGCAGCCGATGCCGCGCCTGTACGTCTCGCCGACCGCTTCGCCGAACGCCTTCGCGACCGGACGTAACCCGGAGAATGCCGCGGTGTGCTGCACCGAGGGCATTATGCAGCTGCTCAATGAGCGCGAGCTGCGCGGCGTGCTGGGACACGAGCTGATGCACGTCTACAACCGCGACATCCTCACCTCCTCGGTGGCGGCTGCCATCGCCGGCGTGATCACGTCGCTGGCGCAGTTCCTGCTGTTCTTCGGCGGCGGAAACAACAACGAGAACCGCAACGTCAACCCGATCGCGCTGATCGCGCTGTCGCTGCTGGCTCCGATTGCCGCGTCGATCATCCAGATGGCGGTCAGCCGCACCCGCGAGTTCGACGCGGACGAGGACGGCGCCAAGCTGACCGGCGACCCGCTGGCCCTGGCCAGCGCACTGCGTCGGCTGGAATCAGGGATCAGCGCCGCCCCGCTGGGCGCGCAGGACCAGAAGCTGGTCAACAGCTCGCACCTGATGATCGCCAACCCGTTCGGTTCCAAGATGAAGCAGATGTTCTCCACCCACCCGCCGATGGACCAACGCATTGCACGCCTTGAGGCCATGGCAGGCGGCCGGCAGTACTAGGCTCCGGCAACGCGCCCGGAAGACAGAAATAGGCGAGGAGCCCCGGCAGGGGCTCCTCGCCAATGTCGTACCGCAGCGGTGAACGCCTAGCGGTAGTTGATGAACTGGAGGTCGGCTTCCTCGAAGTCCTTCAGCAGCGCAATGATGCTCTGCAGGTCATCGCGGGACTTGGACGAGACACGCAGCTCGTCGCCCTGGATGATGGACTTGACGCCCTTCGGCCCCTCGTCGCGGATCAGCTTGTTGATCTTCTTGGCGACATCCTGGGCGATGCCCTCCTTGATGCCCGCTTCGATGCGGTATTCCTTGCCCGAGGCGAAAGGCTCGCCTGCGTCCAGGGACTTCAGCGAGATGTTGCGCTTGACCAGCTTGGACTGGAAGACGTCCAGAACGGCCTTCACGCGCTCTTCCGACGAGGCCTTCATGAGGATCTTCTCGCCACTGAAATCGATCTCGGCGCCTACGCCCTTGAAGTCGTAGCGCTGCTGGATTTCCTTCTGGGCCTGGTGCAGCGCGTTGGCTACTTCCTGGCTGTCCACCTTGCTGACAACGTCAAAACTGGAATCGCTAGCCATGTGAATACTCCTAGATGTAACGGTTCAGATTCGAGTCCAAGACTACCGGTTTTAGACCCCGAAAACCGGCTGTGATCAGGGTTACAGCAAAAAGGCCCCTCTCGATTTCACATCATCGAAAATCTCCTGTAGAGTTATTTCTCGTTCCGACAAGAACAAATGTTCTCAAACGGAGCGGCTCGGCAGATTACCCGAGTGGCCAAAGGGGGCTGACTGTAAATCAGCTGGCAACGCCTTCACTGGTTCGAATCCAGTATCTGCCACAAATAACTCCCAGATCGAAAGATCTGGGAGTTTTTTTGATTAACCCGAAGTTATTCCCGAAATGGCCAAGGCTCGTTAAATCTCCCATTACTGGGTATTCACCGTGTGCGTCCGCTACCGTGTAAGCATGGCAACTAAAAATGTGAGCGAAAACGAATTCGCGCAGCTGATCGAAGAGAACGACATTGTCCTCGTGGATTTCTGGGCTGCGTGGTGCGGTCCTTGCCGCCAGTTCGCCCCAGTGTACGAGCAGACTTCGGAGAAGTTCACCGACGTCGTCTTCGCGAAGGTCGACACCGAGGCTGAACAGGGCCTGGCCCGCGCCGCCAACGTCACCTCCATCCCGACCATCATGGCCTTCCGTGAAAAGGTCCTCGTGTTCTCGCAGGCCGGCGCCCTGAACGCCAGCCAGCTCGAAGACCTGGTCACTGCGGTCAAGGGCATCGACATGGGCGAGGTCCACGCGCAGATCGCCCAGGAAGCCGCACAGGCGGAGTCCTGAATCCCTACGCTTCGGGTTCTAGCGCTCCCGGTGATCCAGCGGCGCATAGCGGGGCCCGAAGCTTTGCTTCCGTTCGCCCGAAAGCTGCAGCAGGCGAACCACCCGCTGGCGATGCGGAGCGAACGGAGCAAGAAGTTCCAGCATTCCGGCGTCATCCACGCGCCTGCCGGTGAGCACCTGGCCCACGAACGCCGCCAAGTGGAAATCTCCCACGGACACTAAATCCGCCGAGCCATGCGAACGCTGCAACGTCTCGGCCACGGTCCAGGGGCCAATGCCCGGCAGCGAGAGCAGTGCAGCCTCCAAGGTTCCGGGTTTTCTCGCGGACGGCTTCGCCTCCTCGATTGGACGTCCGGCCCACCACTGAAGGCTTCCGGCCGCCGCCGCCACCTGGCGCAGCGCCGAAGCCCGCTGCTGGTCAACCCTCGCTGCCTGCCAATCCCACCGGTTCATCGTCGCGATCTGCTCGGCCCCGGGGGCAATACGCAGACCTTCGGGCACCGGACCGGGTGCCGGCCGCCCCTTGTGGCGGATCAGCCACCGCCATGCGAAGTTCGCCTCGATCCCGGTGACGCGCTGCTCCAGCACTGCGCCCAGCAGATGCTCGAAAATCCGGTTGGTCCGCGGCAAGACGACATCCCGGTGCAGGGAACGGGTATGCCGCACGATCTGTGGCAGCAGCCCGTTGAATTCCGGGGCGTCGAAAGCGCTCCAGTCGTCACTGGCGCCCAGCAGATCCGGGGCGAACTCCACCGCCCACCGGGCTCCGGGGCCCCACGCCTGGAATGTTGCAGGCGAGTTAAGCGCGGATTTGAGAATTCGCAGCGAGGCATCCCCGTCGGGAGTTGCGAACACCAGCCAGGCTTCGGAGCCGGACAAGCGAATCGTTGGATCACCCAGCCCTCGGCGCAGAATCCCCAATGACTTGCCCAGAGACACCGGGCGCTGGGGATCGAAGTTCCCTGTCGCGGCATTCTGATCCAACTGCATCGGCGGCAGAATCCTCTCTTTTCGCTGGGCGCAGGCGTCTCATTCTGTTAGCACCGCGAAAGTGCTCCGGGAACTGCGTGACGTAAGACTACGGGCGGGAACGACAAGTGTGACACCCGCCGGTAAAGTTCTTGACATGAAGTATGCGCCTACCGTTCTGGACCTGATCGGCAACACGCCGCTCGTGAAACTCAACCGCGTGACTGAAGGCATCAAGGCCACGGTACTCGTGAAGCTCGAATACTTGAACCCGGGCGGTTCCATCAAGGACCGCATCGCGCTGAAGATGATCGAGCGTGCAGAGCAGAGCGGCGAGCTGAAACCGGGGGGCACCATTGTGGAGCCCACCAGCGGCAACACCGGCGTCGGCCTGGCCATGGTGGGCCAGCTCAAGGGATACCGCACCGTCTTCGTCACCCCGGACAAGGTCGGCGAGGAAAAACGCGACGTGTTGCGCGCCTACGGAGCCGAGGTCGTGGTGACCCCCACCGCGGTCGCCCCGGATTCGCCCGAGTCGTACTACGGGGTTTCGGACCGTTTGGTCACCGAGATCGACGGCGCCTACAAACCCGACCAGTTCTCCAACCCCGGGGCGCCGGACAGCCACTTTGAAACCACGGGCCCGGAAATCTGGACCGACACCGACGGCAAACTGACCCATGTGGTGATCAGCGCCGGCACCGGCGGCACCATCACCGGCACCGGCCGCTACCTCAAGCAGATCTCCGCCGACCGCGCCTCCGGCCCGGTGAAGGTCATCGCCGCGGACCCGGACGGCTCGGTCTACTCCGGCGGCACCGGCCGCCCCTACTTCGTCGAGGGCGTGGGAGAAGACATGTGGCCGGGGAACTACGACCCTGCCGTGCCCGACGAGGTCCAGGCCGTCACCGACGCCGAGGCCTTCGCCATGACCCGCCGGCTGGCCAAGGAAGAGGGACTGCTGCTGGGCGGCTCCTCGGGCATGGCGGTCGCAGCGGCCCTGCGCATCGCCAAGGACCTGGACGAGGACGACGTCATCGTCGTCATCGCCCCGGACGGGGGCCGCGGCTACCTGGCCAAGATCTACAACGAATCGTGGATGCTGACCCAGGGCTTCACCGGAGACGGCGACGCCGAGCTGCGTCGCGTGGCTACCGCGCTGGCGGCCGACCCGGTGATGACCATTCCGCTGGACACCACGCTGGCCCGGGCCGCGGCATCGCTGCGCGAATCCGGAGCGGACGCGCTGGTTGCCGCCACGGCACAGTTGCCGGCCCGCATCGGCGAGGTTCGCGGGGTCGTCGGCGCCGCGCAGCTCACCGAGGCGTTGCTGGCCGGGGCCGCGCCGGAGAGCACCCTGGCCGACCTGGACTCGCTGCCCGTCCCGCTGCTGGGAGTGGGGGAGAGCCTAGAGCGCGCCCACCAGCTGCTGGCGGATCACCCCGCTGTGCTGCTGGCCGACAACGGCGAAGTCGTCGCCGCCCTGACCGCATCAGACCTGCTGGCCTACGTCACCCGCTAGAGATTTCGCAAAGGACACACATTCAATGACTCGCAATGCCCAGGGATCCAACACCCGCTTCGTCCACGCCGGCCAGGCCTTTGAACCGGTCACCGGCGCCGTGGTGCCTCCGCTGCACTTCTCCTCGACCTATGCGCAGGAAGCCATCGGCCAGCTGCGCAGCGGCTACGAATACGGCCGCGGCGGCAATCCGACCCGCGACGCGCTGCAGGAGCAGCTGGCCTCCGCCGAGCATGGCACCCACGCCTTCTCCTTCGGCTCCGGCCTGGCCGCCGAAGATTCGCTGATCCGCGCGATCCTGCGCCCGGGGGACCACATCGTGCTGGGCAACGACGCCTACGGCGGCACCTTCCGCCTGATCGACCGCGTGCTGGGCGCCTGGGGCATCGGCAACACCCCGGTGGACATGGGCGACGAGGCGGCGCTGACCGCAGCGATCGAAAAGAACAAGGCGAAGCTGGTGTGGGTCGAGACCCCGTCGAACCCGATGATGAAGATCACCGACATCGCCAAGGCCGCGCGGATCGCCCACGCAGCCGGCGCGCTGCTGGTCGTGGACAACACGTTCGCCAGTCCCTTCCTGCAGCAGCCGCTGGCGCTGGGCGCGGACATCGTGGTGCACTCGACCACCAAGTACATCGGCGGCCACTCCGACGTGGTCGGCGGGGCGGTCATCGTCAAGGACGCCGAACTGGCGGAGAAGATCGGGTTCATCCAGTTTGCCGTGGGCGCGGTCTCCGGCCCGATGGACGCGTTCCTGACCACCCGCGGCCTGAAGACCCTGGGCGTGCGCATGCGCACCCACTCGGAAAACGCGGCGCAGGTGGCCGCCTGGTTGGGCGAGCGCAAGGAAGTGGAGCGGGTGCTGTACCCGGGCCTGGAAAACCACCCGGGCCACGAGATCGCCAAGACCCAGATGAGCGGCTTCGGCGGCATGGTCTCCGTGCAGTTCGCCGGCGGCGAGGCGGCGGCCCGCACCGTCGCGGAAAGCACCAGGCTGTTCACCCTGGCCGAGTCGCTGGGCGGCATCGAATCGCTGATGAACTACCCCTCGGAGATGACCCACGCATCGGTCAAGGGCACCGAGCTGGCCGTGCCGGTGAATCTGCTGCGCCTCTCGGTGGGCATCGAGGACGCTGCTGACCTCATTGACGACCTGGACCGGGCCTTCTCCGCGCTGTAGGAGGCAAGGACACCCGATGCCGGAGGAATAGGCAACGGACGGAAATGAAAAATGCGCGCTGACCCGTCACCGGGTTCAGCGCGCATTTGCCGTCCTGCCCGCGAACCTGCAGGTCCGGGTGCTGGGCGGCGCGGGAGTTGTCAGCGCGGGGGCAGCGGGCGGCGTTTGCGCGGCTTGGGGGAGACCACCTTGAAGTAGCGGTTGCTGGCCGGCGCCCACATCAGCGCGACGCTCAACAGCACGATGGCCGCCAGGATTGAATACCGTCCCATGCGCAGCACCATGGGCAGGGCCGCGATCAGCCCGACCCAAGTCAGCTGGGCCCGCGCCGCGCGCTGGCCGAGGAACAGCCGGTACGCCAGAATGCCGAACGCGGCCCCGGCGGCCAGCAGCAGCACGACCAGGGCCATCGCGCCGAGGTCGAAGGAACCGCGTTGGGTTTGTTCGTAAACCAGGAATGCGCCGAAGCCCAAGAAGAGCACTCCGGCCAGCACCCAGAGCAGCTGCGAGATGAGCAGCCCGCCGGGCACGGGCTCGTCCGGACGCCTTGGAAAATCACGAATATTCACGGTTCCAACCCTACTGGTTTAGCTGCGGTGCCCGATCTCACACACCCCTGACGCTGACAAACAGGCTCCGGATTCGTTAGCATTAGGTGTTCGCGAACATCAGGGTATCCCTTGCATCTGGCCCAATTTTTGAGGTTAGAGCCTTCTCGTGTTGTATCTCCGCAAAGTGTGTGCGGGTCTTTATGTCATAGGGGAGCGCTTGATGAGCGTGACTTGTTTTCTGACTGTGCAGCCTGGCGTCGTTTCTTATGGGGACGGCTAGGCCTTTCCCCTAACGATTGAGGTAATTCTTCTTGTCTTCTGACATGCCCGTAAACACTGCCGACGCCCAGACCACCGAGGAACCAACGGTTACCTTCAGCGAACTTGGTCTTGATGCCCGCGTGCTTGCAGCACTGGCCGACCTGGGCTACGAAAAGCCGTCGCCGATCCAGGCCGCCACCATCCCACTGCTGATCGAGGGCCGCGACGTTGTCGGCCTGGCCCAGACCGGTACCGGCAAGACCGCCGCGTTCGCACTGCCTGCCCTGTCCCGCATGGCAGAGCTGGCCGACCTGAACGGTCCGGCCCGCACCCCGCAGATCCTGGTGCTGGCACCGACCCGCGAGCTTGCGCTGCAGGTTGCCGAGGCTTTCACCTCCTACGCCAAGTACCTTCCTGATTTCACCGTGCTGCCGGTCTACGGCGGCTCGCCATACGGCCCTCAGCTGGCTGGCCTGCGCCGCGGCGCACAGGTTGTCGTTGGCACCCCGGGTCGCGTGATCGACCACATCAACAAGGGTTCCCTGGACCTGTCCAACCTGCAGTACATGGTGCTGGACGAGGCCGACGAAATGCTGCGCATGGGCTTCGCCGAAGAGGTCGACAAGATCTTGGAAGCCACCCCGGCGGACAAGCAGGTTGCCCTGTTCTCGGCCACCATGCCGCGCACCATCCGCCGCATCGCTTCCGAGTACCTGCGCAACCCGCAGGAAGTCGCCGTGAAGTCCAAGCAGACCACCGGCGCCAACATCACCCAGCGCTACCTGCAGGTGATGGGCGCACACAAGCTGGACGCCATGACCCGCATCCTCGAATCCGAGCCATTTGACGGCGTCATCGCCTTCGTGCGCACCAAGATGGCCACCGAGGACCTCGCCGACAAGCTGAAGGCCCGCGGCTTCACCGCTGCAGCCATCAACGGCGACATCCCGCAGCAGCAGCGTGAGCGCACCGTCGAGAACCTGCGCTCGGGCAAGATCGACATCCTGGTCGCCACCGACGTCGCCGCTCGCGGCCTGGACGTCGAGCGCATCTCGCACGTCGTGAACTTCGACATCCCGCACGACACCGAGTCCTACGTGCACCGCATTGGCCGTACCGGCCGTGCAGGCCGCACGGGTGACGCGATCCTCTTCATGACCCCGCGTGAGAAGTACCTGCTGCGCGCCATCGAGAAGGCCACCCGCCAGTCGGTGACCCAGATGCAGCTGCCTTCCCTGGATTCGGTGAACAACCGCCGCATCCAGAAGTTCACCGACCGCATCGATGCCACCATCACCGGTCAGGACCTGGGCACCTTCCGCGAAATCGTGGAGCAGTTTGCCTCGCAGCACGAGGACCTGGACCACCTGGAAATCGCTGCAGCTCTGGCCCTCATGGCCCAGGGCGGTCGTCCGCTGCTGATGACCGAACCGGTTATCCCACCTGCCAAGAAGGCCCGTCTTGAGCGCGACCGTGCAGACCGTGGCGATCGCGGAGAGCGCGGCCCTCGCCGTGGCAAGACCGCTGCCGAAGGCAACGCCATGTACCGTCTGGCTGTCGGCCGCCGCAACCGCGTGCAGCCGGGCTCCATCGTTGGCGCACTGGCCAACGAGGGCGGCTTCAACTCCTCGGAAATCGGCGGCATCGAGATCCGTTCGGACCACACCCTGGTCGAGCTGCCAGCCGAGCTGAGCAAGGACCAGTGGCGTGCGCTGTCCAACACCCGCATCGGCGGAGAGCCGATCAACCTGGAGCTGGACTCCGGCCGCAAGCAGCACGGCGACGACGATTCGGATCGTGGCGGCTACCGCGGCGGACGAGGCGGCGGCTTCAACGACCGCAAGCGCTCGGGCGGCTTCCGTGGCGATGACCGCCGCGGTGGCGGAGAAAAGCGCTTCGGCGGACGCAGCAAGGATCGCTTCAGCGATTCGGCTCGTCGCCGCGACTACTAAGCCTCCAGCGGCTTAGCCAGCGTGAACTGGGAACCCCCGGAAAGGACCACTTGGTCCTTTCCGGGGGTTCTCGTTTTCCCTGCACCTGCTTAGCAACGGTGTCCACAGAACCCGGCGGTGCACGACAGCGGACAGCAGGCGCGCATTGACAGGGAAGACCGCTCTTCTGCGGCCGCACAGCGCTTGATCTGCAGGCGCCAAGGACGGGCGGGGTCGGGATCGTGCCGTCTTGGGCGCTGCGAAGGCCTCTCACGGGCTCTGGCGGGTGGAAGCTCGGTCCACAGCCCTGCTCGGGTCTGCGGGCAAGCATGCATGTACGGGGGCATCGGAATGCTCCCGGCGGCAGCCTCTGCTCGCCGGGTCCGCCGGCCGATGCCTGGAACGCCTCCGGGGAACAGCACGTGGGGAAGAAGGACGCCTGCCGGGTGGAGAGCAGAGGCAAGTGGCCGGTTGGAATGCGGTCCAACGGCTGCAAAACCGATGACTAGTGGCATGGAGCGGCTAGGGATTACAGGACCTTGATTGTTCCCGGGCGAGGCCTGAAAAACGGCAAAGAATCCCGCAAGCAATGGAGCAGGAAATGGCGCAGGGAAACTAAAAGAGAGGCAATCTGAATTCAGATTGCCTCTCCTATTTCGAGCCCCCTGCCGGAATCGATCCGGCGACCTCGTTCTTACCAAGAACGCGCTCTACCACTGAGCTAAGGGGGCAACGAGTAATAACTTTACACAGCTTTTGAGTGATTGCAAAATTCTGCAGCAATTTGTAGCTGAGGTCACATCGCTCCTACTCAGGTCGACAATGACAGCGGTAGTCGCATGGGGGATCGGGGGTGGGTGGATCCATGGCGCCAGAATTCTTGCCGGCGTGGGAATCGCCCGGAGAAGCGGAATTGCCGGGGCCGCGTCCGCATGCGTGGCGCCTGGGTTAATCGCGGTGAATTGTGAATGGGGGCCCGCAAATATCTTCGATAGCTCGGGCATTAGCCAGCGGATCGGGTCGTCATTTAATGACTGTGCGCCAATGGCTTGTCAATTCCTGGACCCCGAAACGGCAGTGAGCATCGTCACTGTGGGTGTTTTTGTCCCGGGCATCGTTCCCTGATGCCCCGCGGCAAACATAAAACATTATCTGACTTGGGGTGATGTGTGATTTTGCGTGGCATTTCCGGGGGTAGTTGACGATTTTTGTTTCCACGGAAACCCGTGTAGAGTATTTACTCGTTGCCCCCTTAGCTCAGTGGTAGAGCGCGTTCTTGGTAAGAACGAGGTCGCCGGATCGATTCCGGCAGGGGGCTCTGAGTGAGAAGCGATCTTGGCTTCTACTGGAAAGCTTCTCACTTGTGGCGGCGTAGCTCAGCTGGTTAGAGCGCACGACTCATAATCGTGAGGTCCCGGGATCGAGTCCCGGCGCCGCTACAAGAATGGCCCCGGTTCATCCGGGGCTTTTCTCGTTAAGAGGAAAAATCCCGGGTGGATCCTGCCGCAGGCCGGGGAGCGGGATACGCGCGGGCCGGTTCGAGACCGATCCGCGCATACCCGGGTCAGTTGCGTTTCTTCTGGGACTCGGGTTGTTCCGCCGTCGCTCCCTGCTGTGCGATCATCAGCAGTTCCTGCAGCACGGAATCATCGAAACCGCGTTCGTTTTCCGACTCGGTGCTGTTGACGTCGTGACCGTGGACTTCCGTGTGCAGCCTTTGCATTTTCATGTCGAGGCTCTCAGCGACCCGTGCAGCTTCAGCAAGCTCTTCGACGAGATGCTCAGGCACCGCGCCCTCGTACTTGTAGAAGATCTTGTGCTCGAGCGTCGCCCAGAAGTCCTGCGCGATCGTTCTGATCTGGATTTCCACGGTGATGTCTACCGGCCCCTCGGACAGGAAAACAGGGACCTTCACGATGGCATGCAGGCTCTTGTATCCGTTGGGTTTTGGATTCTTGAGGTAGTCCTTGATCTGGATGACTTCCAGATCGCTTTGCGAGGTCAGCGTGTTGAGCACCTTGTAGATGTCTTTCACGAAGCTGCAGGTAATGCGAACGCCGGCGATGTCGCTGATGTTTTCGCGAATAGCCTCGAACGTTGGAGTGATGTGCCGCTGGGCAACCTTTCTCATGATGCTTTCCGGGGACTTGACCCTGGACGTGACATGCTCGATCGGGTTGTACTTGTGCAGGTACAGGAATTCCTCGCGGAGGATCGACACCTTGGTAAGGATTTCATCGACCGCAAACTGGTGCTCCATCATGAAACGCTGGAACTGGTGATGGAACGTGCGTGCCATGTTCTGGAGTTCAGGGTTGTTCATCGCTGCGGTAGGCAGTGCCACCGGGGACGGGGACGGCCGGTCTGAGCTTTGAGTTGGAATCTCGATCACCTCTGAATAATCACTGTCGCGAAGCCGGGAGCGCGCGCCTGTATGTACCTCCAGCGTAGAACGCGCTCCTAAGAAAATGGCCAGAACCCCTGGAGCGCCGCCCGAAAGCCATCGGTTTACACGGCGGCCGATACGTAGCTGGTAAGAAATCCTGGCCAGGGCCGTGAGAATGGCAACCCCGCTCGGGTCGGCAATGTTCCGCGAGGGCGGCGGCCGTTCTGGTGGGCTACGTTCTCCGAACCGGTTGGCACTGGCCTAGGCTTGAATGCGACTCTTCTCTTGAAAGGCCTCCATGGAATTCCCCAGCGAATCACGACAGCTCTGCCACGGGATTAGTTTTTCCCACTACGAGCCGGCGCCGAGCCTGAGCCTGCGCCGTGATTCACAGTGGAGCCATGAGTCGCTGTCGGTGAACCGCACCCTGCGCCTGCAGGTCAGCGACCTGAAATTCTGTCTGGGCTATATCACCATGAACCCCGATGGAAGCCGCAACAACTTCCCCTGCCCCAAGAACAAAGCCGTGCGGACCGGAAGCCAGTGCGACCGATGCCGGCGCCTGGACCACTCCAAATTCATGCACCATTTCCATACGACCGGTGAAGCGCCGGCGGGGATGCGCAAGTACCTGGAGCAGCCGCACTTCCTGTACGTGGCAAGCTTCGCCCACGGAGCCACGAAGGTCGGCACCACCTCAACCCAGAGCAAATGGAGCCGTCTTGCCCAGCAGGGGGCCGTAGTCGCCCGCTACATTGCCGGTGCGGCGGACGGTGCGGCCATCCGCGTGCTTGAAGATCTCATCACCGAACACGTGGGACTGGGCCAGCAGGTGCGGCAGAAGTCAAAGGTCAAGGGGCTGACCAGCTGGGAACTGAATTTGGCCAGCCTCGATGAAATCAACGATGCAGCGGCGGCGGAAGCCCGCAGCTTCCTGTCCGCGCAACGCGGCCTGGAGACCTACGGCATCGAGCTTCGGGACGAGCAATGGGAACAGCCCGAGTATGCGCAACGGGTGGTTGAGGCATGGGATGCGCATTCGCTGCATCCGTGGGATCAGGAGATCGCCGACAACCAGTTCAACATCAGGGTGCGCGGAGTTCTCGGGCAAACCATCATGGTCGACAGCGGCCCAGCGACAACCCTGAGGCTCATCGACGCAGCGGAACTCAAAACCCATGAATTGGACGTAGCCGATGAACGCGGGGACTTCCACGAAGAACAATCAGCCTTGTTCTAAACGATCGAGCCTACGGGGAAGAAAGCGCCACGGCTGCAACTAGCATCCACTGCGGCCCCCGAAGGAAATTTCACAGCAGGGAAGTCCCCGAACCTCTCCCCGGAATCTTCTCTGGGCCGCTGCGTGCGTTGCCTGCCCAACGCCTCGAACATGCGAACGTGCTCGGCCTCGCCGCGAGGCCATTCGTGTTCGAGGAAGCGGGCAGGGTTTTCGACCACTAATACCGGGGACGGCGAGTTCGCTTCGCCCTGCGTGGGCACTGCCATCCGTGGAGGCTAGCGCCGGCCGGCGCGTCAGAGCAACGAACGCAGCGCGAAGAAACGATCCGATGGCATGGGCGCCCCTTGTACCGACGTCACCTAGACTCGGTGAATAGGTGACGGGAAGAAATGCCAAGTCGTCTGCGGAATGCTGATCCTCAGCAAGCCGTGAACTACTGGTTCTACCGGCAACAGGATCCTGAATTGCAGCTGTCGACGGAGCGCTGCCGCCGCATACTGGGCAGTCCACTCTCGCTGGCCGGCGCCATCACCTCGGAGCACCTAGCTGGTATCCGGATAGATTTTTGAGTTGAAGGAGGAACCATGGAGCAACTCGACAGCACGGAGAACGCCGTAAGCCCGCGGGTGAACCGCTTGTCAATCATCGCCCTCTGCCTTGCCATTGCCGAAATCGCGGCCCTGATCTTCCTTGGCGGCACCGGCCTTGCCGTCTTCGCGGTAGGTGCCGGCCATGTGGCGCTGAACCAGATCAAGGCGAGGAAAGAACAGGGAGCGAAAGCAGCCATCCTGGCCCTGGCCCTCGGTTACGCGGTGGCGATCTTCGGGGTCTTCAGCACCCTGCGAGCGCTGCCATACATCTTCGCCTAAGCGTCGCGGGCGTCCGGCCCGCCGATGCGTCCTGCCGACGAGCTTGCCGGATATCCCTGAATGAACCGGCGGTTCCGGGGTGTCAGCAGAAATACCCTCGTACCGTCCGCGGTCCCTCCCGGCCCTGAACTAGACTGGTGGGTATGACCAATACGCCTTGGGAGGCGGCCTCCCAGCACTACAAGAAGATCGTCTTGATCGCGATCGGAACCATCGGTCTGGGCATCGTCCTGACAATCATCGCATCGGTCAGCCACAACCGGCCATTGGCCTACATGGCCATCGGGCTGCTGGTCATCGGCATGCTCTGCCATGTGGCCGGTCTCGTGGTTCGAGCCAAGGATGTCCGCAACTGGCGAATCGTCAACGGGCTGGCCGTTCCGCGAGCCAAGAAGAACAAGGACAACGGCGGCAATTAGCTCCGTACCCCAACGGTTTTGCGTTCCGCAGGGTCTGTAGCCCCGAGCGGCTGGGCCTTGCGCGGACAGCAATCAATACACAGTCACAAAGTTCAGGAGAACTAATGGGCATCAACCCTGATCTGGTGGGGCGCATCTACCCTGCCGGCGAGTCCTACCAGGTAGGACGAGAGAAGATCCGAGAATTCGCCGCAGCCACCAAGGCCACCTCGCCGGCCCACTACGATGTCGAATCCGCGCGCAAGCTAGGCTTCAGCGACGTGGTGGCCCCGCCGACCTTCGCCATCATCGTCGCACAGCGCGCCGACGCCCAGCTGATCGCAGACCCTGCCTCGGGGATCGACTTCTCCCGCGTGGTGCACGCCGACCAGCGCTTCACCCACCACCGTCCCATCGTCGCCGGCGACGAGCTGCTGGCCGAGCTGTACGTCGACCAGATCCGCGAAATGGGAGCCGGCGCGATGATCACCACCCGCGCCGAGATCACTACCGTCGGCGGGGAAAAGATCGCCACCACTGTTTCATCGCTACTGGTTCGAGCTGAGGACTAATCATGATCGTTTTCGACACCCTTGAAAAGGGACAGGTTCTCGGCACCCATACCGTCAAGGTCAACCGCGCCGACCTGGTGCGCTACGCCGGTGCTTCCGGGGATTTCAACCCGATCCACTGGAACGAGCGTTTCGCCAAGGAAGTTGAACTGCCCTCGGTGATCGCCCATGGCATGTTCACCATGGGTGCGGTCATCGACCTCGTCTCCACCTGGGTCGGCAACCCGGGCGCGGTCATCGACTACCAGACCCGCTTCACCAAGCCTGTTGTCGTCGAGGATCCCGAGGGGACCAACCCCTCGGACTTCGAAGGAACCACCATCGAGGTCGAGGGCAAGATCGGTGCGCTGGACGCCGAAGCCCGCACCGCACGCGTGGACCTGACAGTCTCCGCCAACGGAACCAAGGTACTGCTCAAGTGCCAGGCCGTGGTGCAGCTCTGAACCAGCAAACCGCCGCCGACGTGCCGGTCGAGGTCAGGCATTGGCGCAACGCGCTGATGGCCGCCTACATGGCCAGCGGCCTGCTGCTGGCCACCTTGGTCTCCAGGCTTCCGGCCCTGCGCGACGAGCTGGGACTGGACCACTCGCAGGTCGGGCTGCTGCTGCTCGGGATGAGCGCAGGATCCTTCCTGTCGGTGTCCCTGGCCGGGCACCTGGTCATGCGTTTCGGGGCCACCAACGTCATGCGCTACGGCGCACTGATTTCAGGCCTCGCGCTCATGGGCGTCGGCTCCACTTCGGGGTTGCTGCATTCGAGCATCCTGACCGCGACGGTGCTCTTCTGCCAGGGGCTTGGCGCCGCCTCGTGGAACGTCGCCTCCAACATCCAGGGCGCGGCCATGGAACGCGCGCTGGGACGCAGCATCATGCCGGCCCTGCACGGGTTCTTCTCCGTGGGCACCGTCCTCGGCGCGGGAATCGGGGCTGGTGCCGCAGCGGTCGCGCTGCCGCTGCCGTTGCACTACGGATTCATGGGGATCCTGATCATCGCCATGGTGCTGTACTCGACCCGCTTCTACGGAGAGGACAGGAGCCGGACCTCCAAGGATTCGAAGTCCAAGGGGCATTCGCTGCTGTCCACCTGGAAGGAACCGCAAACGGTCCTGCTGGGTGTGCTGGTGCTGGGCATGGCGCTCGCCGAAGGCGCGGCCGGGGACTGGGTGGCCTTGGCCCTCGCCGACGGCTACGGGACGACCGAGGCCACCGGGGCGCTGGGCTATGCGACCTTCGTGACCGCCATGACGCTGACCCGGCTGCTGGCAGGGGACCTCATCCTGCGCATGGGCCGGGTCTGGATGATCCGCGCCAGCGCCATTGCCGCGTTGGTGGGCCTGCTGATCTTCGCGTTCGGCGGGAACCTGCCGCTGGCCTTCGTCGCACTGGCCGTGTGGGGCATGGGCGTGGCCCTGACCTTCCCGCTGGCCATGAGCGCCGCATCGGATGATCCGGAACACGCTGCAGCCCGCGTGGCAGTGGTCTCCACCATCGGCTACGCGGCGTTCCTGGGCGGCCCGCCGCTGCTGGGCCTGCTGGCAGGGTTTATCGGTCTGCTGCCGGCCCTCGGTTGCATCTCGATCCTGGTTGTCGTGGCATTCCTGCTGGCCAAGAATGCCGCAGGCTATCCGCGCGAGCCCGAGACGGCCGGCTAGATCCGCCAGGATCACTGAAACTCCAGAGACAAATCGAAAGTTAGTAGTCCAATGCTGAAGAACATGACCACCACGGCCGTCGGCGGCGAGGCCGCCCGCACCGTGACCGCTTCCACCGAAGCCGAGCTGATTGCGGCGATCACCGCCGCGGACAACGCCGGCGAGGACATCCTGTTCATCGGCGGCGGCTCGAACCTGGTCATCTCGGACGAGGGATACCCGGGCACCGCCATCCGTATCGCCACGAGCGGCCTGGTTGCCGAGGAACAAGGCGGAGGGCTGGCGCTGTTGCGTGCCGCGGCCGGCGAGAACTGGGACGCGACGGTCGAGTACTCGCTGGCCGAAGGCCTGAGTGGACTCGAAGCCCTCTCCGGGATCCCCGGCTGTGCCGGGGCCACTCCGGTGCAGAACGTCGGAGCCTATGGGGCGGACGTCTCCCAGACCCTGGCCTGGGCCCGCGTCTGGGACCGCAGCGCGCAGGAGATCCTGCAGCTGTCGAAGGAGGACCTGGCGTTCGCCTACCGGGATTCGCTGATCAAGCGCACCAGCACCCACGGCTCTCCCCGCTATGTGGTGCTGGAAGCCGCGTTCCTGCTTCAGCAGAGCAACGAGTCGGCGCCGATCCGCTATGCGGAGCTGGCCCGCCGTCTGGGCGTCGAGGCCGGCCAGAACGCCGATGCGGCGCTGGTCCGGCAGACGGTTCTGGAGCTGCGCCGGTCCAAGGGTATGGTCTACGACCCGCAGGACACGGACTCGCATTCAACGGGCTCCTTCTTCACCAACCCGATTGTCGAGGCGGAAACGCTGGCACGGCTGCCGCAGAACGCTCCGAACTACCCGGTCGAGCAGGGCGGCATGGTCAAGCTGTCGGCCGCCTGGCTGATCGACCAGGCGGGTTTCGGCAAGGGCTACGGCCTGGAGGGGACCGACGGGTTCCACCTTGCCGGGGGACGGGCTTCGCTGTCCACCAAGCACACCTTGGCCATCACGAACCGGGGCACCGCCACCGCGGCGGACATCTTGGCCATCGCCCGCGCAGTGCGCGCCGGGGTTGCCGAGCGCTTCGGCATCACGCTGGTCAATGAGCCGCTGCTGATCGGCGTGCAGCTCTAGGCGGCAAGCCGCTGCACGAACAAAAGCGTGGGGGCGAACAGTTCAACAAACTGTTCGCCCCCAGGCTTTGAATCTTCCGGAACCGCTACAGGCGGCCCTGCGCGATGGCCAGCATGCGGCGCAGCGGCTCCGCAGCGCCCCAGAGCAGCTGGTCGCCCACGGTGAAGGCGGAAATGTACTCCGGACCCATCTCCAGTTTGCGGATGCGGCCCACCGGGATATCCAGGGTGCCGGAGGCCGCGACCGGAGTCAGCTGCTCCATGGTCGCTTCCTTCTCATTCGGCACGACCTTGGCCCACTCGTTGTCCTCGGCCAGCAGCGACTCGATCTCGGAGACCGGCAGGTCTTCCTTCAGCTTCAGGGTCAGCGCCTGCGAGTGCGAGCGCATGGCGCCGATGCGCACGCACAGTCCGTCCATGGCGATGTGGCGGCTGCCGGAGGTCTGCAGAATCTTGTTCGTCTCCGCGCCGGCCTTCCACTCCTCGCGGGACTGGCCGTTGCCCAGGTCCGAATCGATCCACGGGATCAGCGAACCGCCCAGCGGCACGCCGAACTGCGAGGCGTCCAGGCCGCCGCGCTGGGTTTCAAGCACCTTGCGGTCGATGTCCAGGATCGCGCTGGCCGGATCGGCGAGCTCGCCTTCGACCGAGGCGTTGATGTCCCCGAACTGGGTGAGCAGCTCGCGCATGTGGCGGGCGCCGCCGCCCGAGGCCGCCTGGTAGGTCATGGAGGTGCCCCACTCGACCAGGTTGTTCTTGAACAGCCCGCCCAAGCCCATGAGCATGCAGGAGACGGTGCAGTTGCCGCCCACGAAGTCCTTGACGCCGGCGACCAGCGACTGGTCGATGACATTGCGGTTGATCGGGTCCAGCACAATCACCGAGTCGTCGTTCATGCGCAGGCTTGATGCGGCGTCGATCCACAGGCCGTCCCAGCCGGCCTTGCGCAGCTCGGTATGGACCTTGGTAGTGTAGTCGCCGCCCTGGGCAGTCACGATAATCGGCAGCTTGGCCAGGGTCTGGATGTCAAAGGCGTCCTGCAACGGGCCTGCACCCTCGGCGAATGCGGGGGCCTGGCCGCCGGCGTTCGACGTCGAGAAGAAGACCGGGTCGATCTGCGCAAAGTCGCCCTCGTCGAGCATGCGCTGCATGAGCACGGAACCTACCATGCCGCGGTAACCTACAAAACCAACAGATGAAGTCATACATCAATGGTAGGGGTGAATTACGTTATTATCCCGGTTCGTTACAGCTCTTAAAGCAGAATCACACCCAAGCCCCAGAAGGGCCGGGTGTGATTCTGCGGCAGCGAAAGTTCTACTTTTCCTCAAGCAGCAGCTTGCGGTTCTTGATGGCCCAGAACGCTGCGAAGATGAAAATCTGGGTCGGCACGAAGAGCAGGACCACACCGAAGATCTTGTGTCCGCCGAGCACCATGAAGAACCCGAGCACCGCGACAACCAGTGCGAGCAGCGGGAAAAGCATGTAACCGAGGATGAACAGGGCGTCCGAATGCTGTTTGAGATCAGCGAGGTATTTTTTCATGGGATGTTACTAGTCCTTTTCGCGGATCCAGGTTTCAAAACGGTAGCGGGTGCCGGTGGTGGACTCGTGCCAGTGGTTCTCCGGTCCGTCGAGTCCCGGGTCGCTGAGCCCCAGAGTGAAATCGGCAGAAAGCTCGGGTGCGCTGGTATCTCCCTCGACCTGCAGGTCGAGCTTGGTTATCACCGCCACATCCAGCAATTCCAACGACTGGGCGTAGACCTTGCCTCCGCCGATGATCCAGATTTCCTGACTGCCCTCGCAGGTCCTGGCCAGGGCCAAGGCCTCTTCGAGGTCCGAGACCGGCAGCGCGCCGGCAGCACGCAACGCCTGGTGGGACTCGTCCCGGGTGGTCAGTACGATGTTGCTGCGTCCGGGCAGCGGACGGAACTTGGGCGGGAACGAATCCCAGGTGGCGCGCCCCATGATGACGGGGTGCCCGGCAGTGATCCGCTTGAAATGGGCGAGGTCTTCCGGGACATGCCATGGCATGGTTCCCCGATTGCCGATGACAGCGTTGTCCGCCTGGGCCCAGATGGCGCCAAGCAGCGGCGTGAGGTCGGCGGTGTGGCGCGGTTCAGACGTCATACGGCGACGGTTCCCTTGATGGTCGGGTGGTGCTTGTAGTCGTTGATCACGAAGTCTTCCAGCGTGTAATCGAAGACGGATCCGGGCTTCGAGGCGAAGTCGAGCGTCGGGTACGGGTACGGCTCGCGGGAGAGCTGTTCGCGCACCTGTTCCAGATGGTTGGTGTAGATGTGTACGTCGCCGCCGGTCCAGATGAACTCGCCCGGCTCCAGATCCAGCTGCTGAGCCAGCATCCGGGTTAGCAACGCGTAGGACGCGATGTTGAACGGCACGCCGAGGAACATGTCTGCGCTGCGCTGGTACAGCTGGCAGGACAGTTTCCCTTCTGCCACGTAGAACTGGAAGAAGACGTGGCAGGGAGGCAGCGCCATGTTCTGGATTTCGGCGACATTCCACGCCGAGACGATATGGCGGCGGGAATCCGGGTTGCTGCGCAGCGAGTCGACCAGCTGGGAGATCTGGTCGATATGCCCGCCCTCGGGTGTGGGCCATGAACGCCACTGGACGCCGTAGACCGGCCCCAGTTCGCCGTCCTCGTCAGCCCATTCATTCCAGATGCGCACGCCCTGGTCCTGAAGCCACT
This sequence comes from Glutamicibacter protophormiae, assembly GCF_014647495.1. Taxonomy (GTDB): domain Bacteria; phylum Actinomycetota; class Actinomycetes; order Actinomycetales; family Micrococcaceae; genus Glutamicibacter; species Glutamicibacter protophormiae. The sequence continues at coordinate 140,638 of NZ_BMPH01000010.1, read as the reverse complement.
TCACGTTGGATTCGCCGCGCAGGAACCACAGCAATTCGGCGGCGACCGAGCGGAAATGCACGCGCTTGGTGGTGATCAGCGGGAAGGAATCGGCAAGGTCGAAACGGATCTGGCGTCCGAAGACGGACAGCGTACCGGTTCCGGTGCGGTCTTCCTTGGCGGCGCCGTTCTCCAGAACGTCGCGAAGCAGGTCTTCGTATGGGGTAGGGATGCTCACCCCATCAGTTTAGTCCACCGATGAACGGCGCCGGCGGTCGCGTGGCACAGGCCACTGGCACCGGCGTGGTGGGGGTTCAGCCCTTGACGACCATGTCCTGGTATTCCGGGTAGCGGCGCAGGTAGTCCTGCACGTAGCTGCACTCGGGAACGATCTTGGCACCCTCGTTGGCCAGCCGGTCGAGCACCAAGGTCACCAGCGCCCGGGCATAGCCGCGGCGTCCGAACTCCTCGTTGACGATGGTGTGCTGGATGGTGACTACATCGTCCTCGCGGTGGTAGCCGATGAAGCCGATGTAGGTCGACCCGTGCCACAGCGAGAAGCGACCGCGGTCTTCGTCATGGTCCAGGCGCAGACCCTGATGCACGATCTTCTCAACCGGTTGTTGGGGCTGATTTGCACTCATGGCTTGGCCTTTCTCTGGGTGACGAGAGTCACTGAGGATTCTTATTAACAGTCATAGTCGCATTTGTACGCAGATGCAACGGAGGGCACCCTCGCGGCGTCATGCACCGGGGATGCCCGTCCGCCGACCTCGCCGCAGCGATGCACGCGGAGCGGTCAGTCGTGATACGGGGTGTGGATTTCCAGCGAGATGATCCGCGGAGTCGCACCGGGAATCTGGTGCGCCACGATCACTCCTCCGGGATCGAGGTACGGGTCCTTGGCGGGGAGCACTTCTGCGATCTTCGCCGAGGTGTTGTCCTTGAGAACTTTCAGCACCGTGGGAAGCACCGGGCGGTGCGTGCACAGCACCTGGGAGCGGTTCTTGTCCAGGAGCTTCTGGACCGCCTTCGCAGCCCGCTTCGGGTGCCGCTGGGCAGCATGTTCGGTCACCGCCCGCACGGTGCTGAGCTTGAGCTGGTTCACCGTGACGTACGGCGCTACGGTCTGCACGCAGCGCATCCACGGGGAGGAGGCAACATGCCCCGGCCCCCAGGCCTCCAGCAATCGCGAGACCGTCTGGGCCTGGCGCCGTCCGGTGGCCGCCAGTGGGCGGTCGCCTTCGGCCCGGGTCCACTTGCTGCGCGGCTTGGCCTTGGCATGGCGGACCAGGATGAACGGCTTGGCTTCCAGATGGCCGTCCTTGTGGGCGGCGATCAGGTCCAATAACGGTGCGGCATCCGAAGGATTGCTCAGCATGCCCATGGCCTGCTTGGCAGAGACCCAGCGGACCTCGTCGCATTCCGAACCGTCCGGGATGACCTCCGCCTCGCTGCCCGCGGCGGCGGCCCAGTAGTAGACGACCTTGGTCCGTTGCTTGACGGAGTACGCGGTGGCAGCCAGCGGCAGGCCGAGCGTGATCCGCAGCCCGATCTCCTCGCGGACTTCGCGCACCGCGCATTCGGCAATGGCTTCGCCGTCATCCAGCTTGCCCTTGGGCCAGGACCAGTCGTCGTACTTCGGCCGGTGGATCACCAGCACGCGCAGCTTCCCGTGCTCCAGCCGCCACGGGATGGCCCCCGCGGCGATGATGTCGAAATGGCCCAGACGGATTTCCTCGGCATCGGATGAACGATGCAGTTCCAGCACCCGGTCGAGGGCGCGGTGGACATTCGATTCGGTCACTAGCTGTTTCGCCCGCTATTTCGTCGCTGGGCGTGGTCCTGGATCAGCCAGAACTGGACATCGGAGAGCGGGTTGCCGTCCTCGTCCTTGAAGTGCCGGTCCCACTTGCCGTCCGAGTGCAGGTGCCAGGAGGAGGTCCCGTCGTCCATGTAGCGTTCCAGCAGGGAGATCATCTCATCGATGTCTTCCTGCTGCCCCAGGGCGACCAGCGCCTCCACGCGGCGGTCCAGGTTGCGGTGCATCATGTCCGCCGAGCCGATGTACACGATGGGGTCCCCGGCATTGGCGAAGGTGAAGACGCGGCTGTGCTCCAGGAAGCGGCCGAGGATCGAGCGGACCCGGATGTTTTCGCTCAGCCCCGGGACGCCCGGGCGCAGGGCGCAGATGCCGCGAACGATCACATCGACCTTCACCCCGGCCTGGCTGGCGCGGTAGAGCGCGTCGATGATCGCTTCGTCGACGATCGAATTGACCTTGATGACCACCTTGGCGTCGATCCCGGCCTGGGCGTTGCGCACTTCCTGCTCGATGTGCGCCAGCAGCCCGGTGCGCACCGAGCGCGGGGCGACCAGCAGACGCTTGTAGGTGGAGCGCGGGGCGTAGCCCGAGAGCTGGTTGAACAGCTTCGTGACGTCCTCTCCCACCTCCTCGTTGCAGGTCAGCAACCCGAAGTCCTCGTAGTAGCGGGCGGTGCGCGGGTGGTAGTTGCCGGTACCGATGTGGCAGTAGCGGCGCAGCTTGTCGCCCTCGCGGCGTACCACCAGCGAGAGCTTGGAGTGGGTCTTCAGGCCCACGATGCCGTACACCACGTGCACGCCGGCCTGCTCCAGCTTGCGCGCCCAGGAGATGTTCGCCTGCTCGTCGAAGCGGGCCTTGATCTCCACCAGCGCCAGCACCTGCTTGCCTGCTTCGGCCGCGTCGATCAGGGCGTCGACGATCGGCGAGTCGCCGGAGGTGCGGTACAGGGTCTGCTTGATGGCCATGACCTTCGGATCCGCCGCGGCCTGTTCCAGGAAGGCCTGGACCGAGGTCGAGAAGGAATCGTACGGGTGGTGCAGCAGGATGTCGCGGCGGCGCACCGCGGCGAACACGTTGGCGGCCTTCGCGGTTTCCGACTCGTTCAGGAACCGCGAGGTATGCCCCATGTGCTTGGGGTAGTGCAGCTCGGTGCGGTCCAGCGAGGCGATGACGCCCAGGCCGCGCAGGTCCAGCGGGGCGGGCAGCTTGAAGACCTCGTCCTCATCCACGCCCAACTCGCGGGAGAGCAGGTCCATGATCTGCGGGTTGATGTCGTGAACCACTTCCAGGCGGACCGGTGGGCCGAAGCGGCGGCGCAGCAGCTCCTTTTCCAGGGCCTGCAGCAGGTTTTCGGCGTCGTCTTCCTCGACTTCCAGGTCCTCGTTGCGGGTGACGCGGAAGAAGTGGTGCTCCACGATTTCCATGCCCGGGAACAGCTGTTCCAGGTGCACCGCGATCAGATCCTCCAGCGCGATGAAGCGTGCGGCGCGGTGCGAGGAGTGCGCGGCGCGCGGCCCGTCGATGCTGATCAGGCGGTCGATGGTGTCCGGCACCTTGAGGCGGGCGAACAGCTCCTTGCCGGTCAGCGGGTTGCGCACCACCACGGCCAGGTTCAGCGACAGGCCCGAGATATACGGGAACGGGTGGGCGGGATCCACCGCCAGCGGGGTGAGGATCGGGAAGACCTGTGCCACGAACCACTCGGAGAGCATGTTCTGCTCGGAGGCGGACAGCTCGTCCCAGCCGGTGATGCGGATGCCGTGGGCGGCCAGGTCGGGGGAGACGGAATCCGAGTAGACCCTGGCATGGCGGGTCTGCAGCTCGTGGGCCGAATTCAGCAGCAGCTCGAGCTGGTCCACCGGGTTCATGCCGTTGGCGGCCGGCACGGCGAGGCCGGTGACGATGCGGCGCTTCAGGCCAGCGACACGCACCATGAAGAACTCGTCCAGGTTGGAAGCGAAGATCGAAAGGAAATTGACGCGTTCGAGCAGCGGCAGGTCCGCGTCCTCGGCCAGTTCCAGCACGCGCGCATTGAAGTGCAGCCAGCTCAGTTCCCGGTCGAGGAATCTCTCGTTTTCGAAACCCCCTTCCGGATGGAGGTCGGGCAGGAGTCCTGCCGGTTCGATGCGGTCTTCATTGACCTTGGAGGAAGGGACATCCCTCAGCTGTGCCGGGGGCTGTTTAGGGGTGGTTGTCATCTGCTGAACTCACTTCTTCCTGCAGGTGGAGGCCATCTTCACCGTTAGCCGGCAACATGGGGAAATCCCGGGTTGCCATGCGTTATTAGTCTATCTGTTCGGGGCCGTACATGATGTCTGCGGACCACAGCGTGAAGCCGAGCGACCGGTAGAGCTTCACCGCGGCCTCGTTCTCGGCGTCCACGTACAGCAGCACCGACCCGACGCCCTGTTCCAGGAGATAGTTGATGCCGACCGTGGTCAGCGCGCGGCCCAGTCCCAGGCCCTGCGCCTCGGGGACCACCCCGACCACGTAGACCTCGCCCATCGGGCGGATTTCGTCGACGCCGGCAGGGTGGATCTTGGTCCAGTGGTAGGCGACGAGCCGGTCGTCCGGATCGAAGGCCAGGAAGAAGCCATGCGGGTCGAACCAGTTCTCGTTCATGCGGGCATCAAGATCGGTGAGGGTCAGCGAACCCTGCTCCGGATGCTGCGCGAAGGACTTGGTGTTGGCCTCAAGCCAGTCAGACTCGTCCTCGCCGACCCGGAAGCTGCGCAGTGTCAGGCCGCGCTGCAGCGGGGTCTCTTCCAGGGAATCGGTGCCTTCGCGCCGCATCCGGTACAGCTCGCGGTTGCGCGACAGGCCGATCGACTCGGCCAGCTTGCGGGCCGCTTCGTGGTCGCCGTGCGCCCAGGTCAGGATCTGGCTCAGATCCAGCTGTTCGCCAAGGGCCTGCAGGAGCTGGCGGCCGATGCCGTGGTTGCGGAACTGGGGGTGCACCACCAGCTCGACGACCCAGCGCCGGGATGCAGGGTCGTCGATTGCGACGATGACGCCGCTGAGCTGGGCCTCGGTTCCTTCACCCGAGTAGGCCAGCAGCGTGATGACGTTTTCGCCGGATTCTTCCGCGCCCAGCGCAACCAGCGTCTGGTCGCTCAAGGGCGGATTGCCGTCGTATTGCAGGGCGGCGGCGGCGAGATCACGGACCTCGGCCAGCGAACTCTGTTCCAGCTCGCCGAGGACCTTCTGGATGGACACAGTTTTCTGGGGCAGCTCGTTCATGCTCTCAGGTTATCCGTTCGATGACCGGGCCCGCCAGAGCCCCCGTCATGTTAGGCCTCGTTGTGGAACCGGTAGCCCACGTTTCGCACGGTGCCGATTAATTGTTCGTGGTCGGTGCCCAGTTTCGCACGCAGGCGCCGAACGTGGACGTCCACGGTGCGGGTGCCGCCGTAGTAGTCGTAGCCCCAGACCTCGTGCAGCAGCTGTTCGCGGGTAAACACCCGGCCGGGGAACTGCGAGAGGTACTTGAGCAGTTCGAATTCCTTGTAGGTGAGATCCAGGATCCGCTGGTCGATTTTGGCGGTGTAGCTCAGCTCGTCGATGCGCAGCCCGGAACGGTTCTGCGGTGCTTCCGCCGGAGCGGCAGGCTCCGGAGCGGAGGAGAGGATCAGCCGGATGCGGGCCTCCAGCTCGGCGGGAACCGCAGTGGGCAGGATGAAGTCTGCCGCATGCCACTCGGAGTTCAGGATGCTCAGTGCGCCTTCACTGGCTACCAGCAGCAGCGGGAGCTTCAACGTTGAATGGATGACCTGTGCCAGTGCACGGGCCGCCACCAGCTCGGTGCGGGCATCGAGGATGACCGCGTCGCATTCGGAAATCTGGCTTAGGGACTGCGTTTGCGCCGGTAGGCACTGGATCTGATGCAGTAGTAATTCGAGCGCCGGAAGCACTTCAGCTTGGGACTGTCCGTTGTTCGTCAGGAGCAGCAGGTTCGCCACAGCGGTCTTCCTCCTGCCAGATAGATGCGAGAAAATCGTTTTTACGTGTCAAAGTATAGAGAATGGAATAGTCCAAGCTCGCATGTGAAGTCACAAGTGCGCATAAATTACCGTCAGGAATTCTGGTTTGAGGATCAAGGTATTAATAAGCGGCCTGCTGGCTTCGGCCCTGCTCATGGGGGCGGCCAGCATCCAATCCGTCGATTGGGCGATGGGTGCTGTTGCGGTCATTTTGCAGCTCGTTTTCGCTTATGCCTGGCCTCGGCTGATCCGTGCCGAAGCACCGTGGCCGTTGACGGTCATCCTGTCCGTTTGCTCCTTGGCTTCGACTGCGGCGGTGCTGTTCATGCCCGGCGTGTCGCCGATGTCCCATGGCGTTGAAGTCATCGCGGTCGGCGTCCTGCTGGTCTTCATCAGCCAAGTGCTGCGCGGGGCCGACGCCGAGGGCCGCATGGCCGGCACGGTCAGCGGCATCACCGGCGTGGTCATGGCGGTGCTGGGTTCGGCTTGGGCCGCCGCCGGAACCGTCAACTACGGGTTCGCGCTGACCTTGGTCACCGTCATCGGGCTGGCCGGCTCCGGCCTCGTGGCGATGACGCGGCTTCCCAACCGCATCACCATGTTCCTGGCTCCGCTGGTTTCCCTGGTCCTCGGCGCGATCGCCACGGCGCTGCCGCTGGGGCTGCATGTCGTCGAAGGGGTGGTCCTGGGGTTGCTGGCAGGAATCCTGGTCAGCGCCCTGCGCGCCTTGGCGCTGTCCACCCGCAGCGTCCGGAACCTGACCGGTGTACTGGGATTGGCCAGCGGCATCGTCCTGATCAGCGGCGCCGCGAGCTGGTATGCCGTGGACTTGATGGTCTTCAGCTAGCGGATTGCACCGCTGGCGGCGCCGAAACCGGGGCCGCGTCATGCATGTCGCGGTTCACCGAAAGCTCGCGCTAAGATGAAGCCATGAATGATAATTTTCTTGCACTCGAAATTTTCTTCCAGGCTCTCGTAGTCATCGCCGGACTGGGAATGGCAGCGTTTGCCGGACTGGTCGTCAAGCGTCTCTTCCAGGGCCAGAAGTAGTAAACAGCGCACACAATAGAGTGTGCGCTGTTTTATTTCACCAACGACTAAGGAGCGAGTAGTCCATGGCCTTTGAGCTACCGACTGATCTCACCCCGGAACTCGTGCCTTTGGCCTGGCTCATTGGAACCTGGGAAGGCATGGGACGCCTTGGAGAAGGCGAAGCCGAGGACGAATACTTCTGGCAGCGGGTCACCTTCCGTGACATCGGCGGCCCCTACCTCGAATACCGCAGCGAATCCTGGCTCACCGACGCCGAAGGCAACAAGCTGCGCGTGCTGACCGCAGAGACCGGATTCTGGTCCCTGGACCGCGAGCAGCTCGAAGCCGACGCCGGACCCGGCATGATTCCGGGCGACGTGTTCCCTGTCCTGCGTTCGGCGGACGACGTGCAGAAGCTGCACACCAAGGACGGATTCAAGATCCAGGCGCACATCGTCCAGCCCGGCGGCATCTCGGAGCTGTACTACGGCCTCATCGACGGTCCGCGCGTCCAGCTGGCCACCGAAGGGCTGCTGCGCAGCAAAAACGCCAAGCAATACGCTTCCTCGACCCGTATCTACGGGCTGGTCAACGGCGAGCTGTTCTGGCGTTGGGACGTGTCGCAGGGGAATCTCGAACTTAAAGCCCACGCGTCAGCCGCATTGCAGCGTGTTGCCGCCAACGAAGCAACGAAGTAGCCATGACTGAAACCTATCGTTCCCGGCTGCTGCAGCGCGAGGGCGCAGTGGAAGCCGGAGGAGTCGACGCAGGGGTTGCCGCGCACTACGGTGCGCCCACCCGCGAAGCCCGCCGGCTGTTCCAGGGCGAGGCAATTGCCGACCTGTCGCATTTCGACGTCCTGGAGATCACCGGGGCGGACAGGCAGAGCTGGCTGAACACCCTGAGCACCCAGCAGACCACGGCGCTCAAGCCCGGGGACAGCAGCCAGGCGCTGCTGCTCTCAGTCCAGGGGCGCATTGAGCACGAGATGAAGCTGCTGATCGACCGGGAGCGCCTGCTGCTGATCGTCGAACCAGGCCGTGGACCGGCGCTGGAGGAGTTCTTGAACTCCATGCGCTTCATGCTCCGCGTCGAGGTCAACGACCTGTCCGCCACCCACGGCGTGCTCGCGGCGACCCGGCGCATCCCCACCGCGGGGGATCTGGTCTGGACCGATCCGTGGCCGGGGGTTGCCGAAGGCGGCTGGGCCTACTCGCGCGCCGACCACCCGGGCGCCGAGCGTCCGTGGCTGCTGCACGTGGTCGAGCTGGACCAGCTCGTCGAGGCGGCGGGCGAGGAGCAGCTGGCCGGCATGATGTCGGTGGAAGCGCTGCGCATCGCCGCCTGGGAGCCGCGCTTCGGCGCGGAAATCGACGAAAAGACCATCCCGCACGAGCTGGACTGGCTGCGCACCTCGGTGCACCTGGACAAGGGCTGCTACAAGGGCCAGGAAACGGTCGCCCGCGTGCACAACATCGGGCACCCTCCGCGGCGCATCGTATTCCTGGACCTGGACGGCTCCATGCACACGCTGCCGTCGCCGGGTGCAGAGATCAAGCTCGGCGAGCGGACCGTCGGCCGGGTGACTTCGGCGGCGCTGCACTACGAAGCAGGACCGATCGCGCTGGGTGTCGTCAAGCGCAACGTGGATCCCGGCGAGGTGCTCAGCGTGGTGGACGGCGACAGCGTCTACCCCGCCAGCCAGGAGGTCATCGTGACCCCGGACGCCGGCCAGGTGGCCGGGCGGTTCACCGGATTCCTGCGCACCCCGCCTGCCAAGTAGGCGGCCTGCACAACGGCACGAGCCGTGAAGTCTGCAAGGACTTCACGGCTCGTGCTGCTGTTTAACGCGGTTTCCGGGCTTTGCAGGCTATCCGAACAGGATCTTCGCCTCGTTGTAGCGATCCATGGGAACCCGCTTGAGGTTGTTCAGGGCCGCGCGCATCGGCACGCGGTTGATCTTGGTGCCGTGCAGCGCCACCATGGTTCCCCACGCCCCGTCGTCCACCGAGTCCACCGAGGCCATGCCCAGCCTGGTGGCCAGCACGCGGTCGAAGGCGGTGGGCACCCCGCCGCGCTGGATATGGCCCAGCACGGTGGCCCGGGTCTCGATGCCGGTGCGCTCCTCGATCAGCGGGGCCAGCATCTCGCCGATGCCGCCCAACCTGGCCCGGCCGAAGGTGTCCACGCCGCGCACGGAGAAGGCTTCCTCCATGCCCTCGGGCACGAAGCCCTCCGCGACGACGATCAGCGGCGCGCGGCCGCGGTCGTGGGCCTCGTTGACCCATTGGCAGATCTGCTCCATGCTCGTGGAGACCTCGGGGATCAGGATGGCGTGCGCGCCGGAGGCCATGCCCGCATGCAGCGCGATCCAGCCCACGTGCCGGCCCATCACCTCGGCGACCATGCAGCGGTGGTGCGAATCTCCGGTGGTGCGCAGCCGGTCGATCGCCTCCACGGCGATCTGGTTCGCGGTGTCGAAGCCGAAGGTGTAGTCGGTGGCGTCCAGGTCGTTGTCGATGGTCTTGGGAACACCGACGATCGGCAGCCCGGCCTCGCACAGCCGTTGCGCGCCGGCCAGGGTGCCCTCGCCGCCGATGGCGATCAGTGCATCAATGTTGTTGTCCTTGAGCACGGCGGAGATGTTCTCCGGCCCGCCGTTCTCGCCTTCGAAGGCGTTGGTGCGGGAGGTGCCCAGGATGGTGCCGCCCTGCTTGGCGATGCCGCGGACCGCGGTGCGGGGCAACTCGAAGAAGTCGGCGTCCTTCACGCCGCGCCAGCCGTCGCGGAAGCCGACAAATTCATGCTCGTAGCTCTTGATGCCGTTGAGCACGGCACCGCGGATCACTGCGTTCAGGCCCGGGCAGTCTCCGCCCGAGGTCATGATTCCAATGCGCATTTACCCTCACTTGGTCATGATGGGACTGCACCTGCGGCGGAGCCTGGGCCGGGAAGTTCGCTCATCCCCGAGGGGCAGCGGTGCAGGGAATCCATCTGGATGTCATTCGATATCCGCGCGCCTTTGAGCATCGAGTTCGAAAAATAGTCTACGTGTTTAAGGCCACAAGGGCGAGTTTGCGGACCAGTGGTGATCCGCAAACCCGCCCCGGGGCGCTGTGCCGCCTCAGGCGGCGCCGGCTAGAGCTTCCTGAGCCATTTCTGCAGGATGATGGTGTCGTCCTGGGCCGGGATGAGCAGCCAGGCCACGATGTAGGCGCCGATGCCGAGCACCGGCAGCAGGAACGAGACCAGCATGATGATGCGCACGATGGTGACGTCCCAGCCGAACTTGTCGGCCAGTCCGCCGGCCACGCCGCCGGCCATGCGGGCCGGGCCGCGGCGCAGCGGGATTGATCGGATCGAGTTGAAGAACTTGTCCATGTTCGGGCTCCTGGTTTTTCGGGGTGGAAGTCTAGTAGTTGGGGTTGGCCGGGGGCGGAAGCTCGTCATCCCGGTTGCCGCGCTTCATGGCCGAGGCGATGCCGGAAACGATCATCACGATACCTGCCAGGGCGATGAGGGAGATGAAGAACAGCGGGGTGTCCAGCGTCCAGTCGAAGAGCGTGTTGCTCAGCGAGACCACGGCGACCACGACGAGGATGAGTCCGAAGACCAGGGTTCCGGTGGGGAACTTGGTCTCCCGGGTTGGTTTGGCGTTCATGTGTCCGTTCCTTAGAACTGTGGTGAAGTGGCGGGGCTGGAACCGGTGGAAACCGTTGATTCGAAGCTGGAGAAGACCCCGTCGATGTCCACGGTGAGGGTCGGGGCGTTGGACGGCAGCTGGCGCAGTTCCTGGGGCAGCTGGCCTTCGAGATCCGAGATGAAGACGCCGTCGCTCTTGATCTTCACCGGAACGTTGTCCGGAAGTTTCAGTTCCAGCTTGGAGAAGACGGAAGAGACCTCGACGGTCGTATCCGAGGCGATGTTCTGCTTGTCGGTCAGGTCCAGGGTGGAATTGCTGAAGACGGCGCTGTAGGAATTCTCGGAACTGCCGGTGTGCACCAGTCCCTGGTTGCCCGATGCGAGGGAGCTGCCGCCGAAGACGACGGTCAGCACCAGCAGCGGAATAGCCAGCCCCAGCAGACCCCCGCTGGTGCGCTTGGTGGCGGAGATCAGGATCAGGCTCAGGCCCACCAGCAGCAGCCCGCAGGCCAGGGCGACGGACCAGCCGTTGCCGGGCAGTTCCACGAGGTTCAGGTAGTCGATGCTGAGCACCGCGGCGATCACCAGGATGGTCAGGCCCACGATGGTGGTGGCGATCCAGCCCGGCACCGGAGGGGCCAGGCGTGCCCGGCGGGCGTCCTTGGCCTGCTTCGAGGGATTGGGCCGCGGCGGGTAGGCCTGGTGCTCGAACGGGGTGGTGTAGTCCGCGTCCGGCCGCGAGGTCGAGGCGGGGCCCTCCTGCGGTCCGGCGGGACCCGGTTGCTCAGATTCCATGGTGTGCTCCTCAGAAGCCGAAGTGGGTGTCTGCGTGAAGTCGAAGTGGTCGGCGGCGCCGGCGGGTTCGCTGCCCGGAACCCGGGCCTGCGCGCTGAACGACGTGCGCTCGGAACGCCAGGGTTTTTCAACCACGGTTCCGGTCGGGGTTTCCCCGGAGTCCGGGGCCGGCTGGTAGGAAGCGCCGGGCCGCGAACCGTCGTACTTGGTGTTGCGGCGCTTGAAGATCAAGAAGACGATGGCCGCGACGATGGCGATGGGCCACAGGATCGGTGCCAGCGAGTCCAGGAACCAGGGGGCCGGGAAGATGCCGAGCGCCACGGTGATGACCGCGCCGGTCATGCCGCTGGTCCACTCCTTGTTGATGGCGCGTTCCAGATGGATCCGGTTCTCGGTGTCCGGCAGCAACGCCCAGGCGATGCCGTAGAGCACCAGCCCCAGACCGCCGAGGATGCTCAGCGCCACCAGCACGCCGCGCACCAGCACCACATCGATGTCGAAGCGCTCGGCGATGCCCGCGGCAACGCCGCCGATCCATTTGGATTCCTGGCGGACGATCTTCGGCTTGCGCATCTGGGCGAAGAACTTGTCTTCGTGACCCGGGCTCTGGTTCCTCATGTTTCAATTCTCGTGCCGAGGGCGCCGTGCCCGCTATGAGGGGCTACCCTGATTTATCCCTAGGGGTGCCCCCGGTTGTGCCCAGAAGCCGCCGGAACCCGGGCATTCCATGCTTGACTTAGAAGCATGGCAAGTCCGGAACAACGAAAATTCATCGTGCGCAGCGAGAACCGGTTCATCGCCGGCGTCTGCGGGGGACTGGCCGAGCACCTGAACATCCCGGTCGGCTATGTGCGCCTGGGCTTCCTGGCCTTGAGCGCCCTGGGCGGGGTCGGGCTGCTGCTGTATGGGTGGCTGTGGGTCTTCACCCCCAGCGCGGACGAAACCCAAGCCGACGAGCTGCGTTCCTGGGGCACCCGGAACCGCAGCCTGGCCGAGGAAATGGCCCGCGTGCAACAGGGGTTGTTCAGCGGCCGCGACAATGCGGTGTCGCTGAGCCGCTGGCGCGATGCGCTGATCGGTGCGGGCCTGCTGGCGCTGGCGGTCCTGGCCCTGGGCCAATGGGCTGGCTGGAACTTCCGCTGGGACCTGATCTGGCCGGTCATCGGCATCCTCGGCGGCATCCTGCTCGCCTGGATGCAGATCGACCGCAGCGCCGTGCGGCCGGAGCGCAAGCTGGGCGCCACGCTGGTCATCCGCCTGGCCCTGGGCCTGGTGTTGGTGATCGGCGGGCTGCTGGCGATCCTCAGCGGCACCGTCTCGGTGGGGGACCTGCTGGGCGGGTTCTGGGTGGCCCTGGCGATCATCGCCGGCGCCGTGGTGGTGCTGCTGCCCTGGGGCGCGAAGCTCTGGCGCGACTACCTGGCCGAGCGCAGCAACCGGCAGGCCACCGCGCAGCGCGCGGAATTCGCGGCGCACCTGCACGACTCGGTGCTGCAGACCCTCGCGGTGATCCAGAAGCGCAGCGAGGAGCCGGCCGCCGTGCGCACACTGGCCCGGGTGCAGGAACGCGAGCTGCGACAGTGGCTGTACGGCGAGCAGCACCTTGACGCCGAGGACGTGGTGGTCGAAATCCAGAACGAGGCGGAGGGCATCGAACAGCTGATGCTGCGCGACGTCGACGTGGTGGCAGTGGGCAACGCCCAGGGCTTCGCCGGACAGCAGGCGCTGGTGGCCGCCAGCCGGGAAGCCATGATGAACGCCGCGAAGCACGCCGAGGGCAAGATCTCGGTGTATCTTGAATGCTCGCCGGCGCAGGTCGAGGTGTTCGTCCGCGACCGCGGCACCGGGTTCGACCTCGGCGCGATCCCCGAGGACCGGCACGGGGTGCGTGAATCCATCCTCGGGCGCATGGAACGCGCCGGCGGCTCCGCGCGCATCCGCAGCGACCAGGACGGCACCGAAGTACAGTTGAGCATGCCGCGCGGCAACGACCAGGAAGAACAGAAAACATCATGAGTGAAAACATCGAACCGGCCTACCGGGTAGTGCTGGTCGACGACCACGCGATCTTCCGCTCCGGACTGCGGGCGGACCTGGCCGAGGACCTGCAGATCGTGGGAGAGGCCGGCAGCGTGGAGCAGGCCATCGAGGTCATCGAACGCGAGCGCCCGGACGTGGTCCTGCTGGATGTCCACCTGCCCGGCGGGCGCGGCGGCGGAGGAGCAGAGGTGCTCGCCTCCTGCGCCCACCTGTTCGCCCAGACCAAGTTCCTGGCGCTGAGCGTCTCGGACTCGGCGCAGGACGTGGTGCTGGTGATCCGCTCCGGGGCGCGGGGGTACGTCACCAAGAGCATTTCGGGCCAGGAGATCTCCGACGCGGTGCGCCGGGTGGCCGGGGGCGACGCGGTGTTCTCCCCGCGCCTTGCAGGGTTCGTACTCGACGCCTTCGGTTCCTCGGCGGCCCCGGGGCCGATCGACGAGGAATTGGACCTGCTCACGGACCGCGAACTGCAGGTGATGCGGTTGATCGCCCGCGGCTACAGCTACAAGGAAGTGGCCAAGGAACTGTTCATCTCGGTCAAGACCGTGGAATCGCATGTCTCCAACGTGCTGCGCAAGCTGCAGCTGTCCAACCGCCACGAGCTGACCCGCTGGGCCGTGGAGCGCAAGATCCTCTAGGCCCCGGGAGAAAACAAGCCGTGGCGCCAACCTGGAAAGGTTGGCGCCACGGCTTGTGGTGTTCAGGGGCTTACTTGGCTTCGCCCAGCAGCTTGACCATGCGCTCGACGCCCTCGGCCAGATCCGCGTCGCCCAGTGCGTAGGACATGCGGATGTAGCCGGACGGGCCGAAGGCCTCGCCCGGAACCACGGCGACCTCCGCCTGTTCCAGGATGAAGGCCGCCAGCTCGGCGCTGGTGTTGTTCACGACACCGCGGATCTCGCGGCCCAGCAGGCCCCGGACATCCGAATAGGCGTAGAAGGCGCCGTCCGGGGTCGGGCAGTGCAGGCCGTCGATGGTGTTCAGGCCTTCGACGATCGCCAGGCGGCGGCGGTTGAAGGCGGTCTTCATCTCCTCCACGGCATCCAGCGGACCGGCTACCGCGGCCAGCGCGGCGCGCTGCGAGACGTTGGCGACGTTCGAGGTGGCGTGGGACTGCAGGTTGGTGGCGGCCTTGATGACGTCGTTCGGGCCGATCATCCATCCCACGCGCCAGCCGGTCATGGCATAGGTCTTGGCCACGCCATTGAGCACGACCACGCGGTCTTCGAGCTCCGGCACCAGGGTGGCGATGGAGCTGAACTGGGCATCGCCGTAGGTCAGGTGCTCGTAGATCTCGTCGGTGACAACCCACAGGCCGTGTTCCGCGGCCCACAGGCCGATCTCCCTGACCTGCTCCGGGGTGTACACGGCGCCGGTGGGGTTGGAAGGGGAGACGAAGAGCAGGATCTTGGTGCGCTCGGTGCGCACGGATTCCAGCTGCTCAACGGTGACCTTGTAGCCCTGCTCCGGCCCGGCGAAGATGTCCACCGGCTTGCCGCCGGCCAGCCGGATGGCTTCCGGGTAGGTGGTCCAGTACGGAGCCGGGACGATGACCTCGTCTTCGGGATCCAGCAGCGCGGCAAAGGTGTTGTAGACGGCCTGCTTGCCGCCGTTGGTGATCAGGACCTGGGACGGGGCAATCTCGTAGCCCGAATCGCGCAGGGTCTTCGCTGCAACGGCTTCACGCAGCTCGGGAAGTCCGCCGGCCGGGGAGTAGCGGTGGTTCTTCGGGTCGCGGGCGGCCTGGACGGCTGCCTCGACGATGTAATCCGGGGTTGGGAAGTCAGGCTCACCAGCGCCGAAACCGATGACCGGGCGTCCCGCGGCCTTCAGGGCCTTGGCCTTGGCATCAACAGCGAGGGTTGCGGATTCGGAAATGGCGCCGATGCGGCGAGAGATTCTAGACATGGAAGATTTCGTCCTGAAGTCAACGAGGGTTGGTGATGCCTCTAGTCTAGATCCCGCGGGCGCGGTTCCCACGCCGAACCGTAAAAATGACCTCTCACGACCGGTCCAGCGGTGGCGAAAATGCGTTATGCGCCACACCACATCTGTCCAGTTCGACATTTTGGATTTCGTTGCGTAAAGTTATTTCTCGTTGCAAAGACATCGCAACGGACAAGGCACAACGCTAAATCCGCTGATGGAAGTGCGACAGGGCATTCAGCTCTAAAGGGTAGTGGCGCAATTGGTAGCGCAGCGGTCTCCAAAACCGCAGGTTGCAGGTTCGAGTCCTGTCTGCCCTGCGCAGCAGCGATCTATCGCTCAGCGAGAATCTCACGTCACGGTGTGTTGTGGTCAGAACGGCTGCGGCACACCGTGATTGTTTCAACTGGCCAAAAAATTGAAACGAGGAACAGCGTGACAGAGGCTGTAGTGAACCCGGGCAAGGGCAAGCAGAAGAAGGGCATCTTCGCCCGCATCATGCTGTTCTTCCGCCAGGTTATCGGCGAACTGAAAAAGGTCGTCACGCCAACGCGCAGCGAACTCGTGAACTACTTCTTCGTCGTTCTTGGCTTCGTCGTGGTGGTCATCGCGATCGTCACGGCCTTGGACTTCGTCTTCGGGCAGGGATCGATCCTCCTGTTCACCCGGCAAGTAGAACAGTAATTTGATTGCCTCGGCGGTATAATCGCTCCGAGGCAATTTTAGTGTCATCCAGTCAAAGAAAGCAGGATCCGCAGTGTCCGACAAGGAACTCGAACCGCAGATTAATGACGAGGTCGAAAACGAGTTCGTTGAAGCCGCCGGCGATCAGGTGGAGGCAGCTGAAGAAGCTGCCATCGACGAAACCGAAGAGGCAACCGTAGCGGTTGACGAATCCTTCGAGGCTTTCGTTGCGGACGTGGATGCCGATGATGCAGACGCCGAGGAAGAAGCTCCAGTTGAAGAGGACGCTGCCGACAAGGTGGCCAAGCTCAAGGAAGAATTCCGCGCCAAGCTGCGCCGCCTTCCGGGCGACTGGTTCGTAATCCACACCTACGCAGGTTACGAAAACCGCGTCAAGGTCAATCTCGAAACCCGTATCCAGACCCAGGACATGGAAGATTTCATCTACGAAATCCAGGTCCCGATGGAAGAGGTTGTCGAGGTCAAGAACACCCAGCGCAAGATCGTGCGCCGCGTACGTATCCCGGGCTACGTCCTGGTCCGCATGGAACTGACCGACGCATCATGGGGTGTTGTTCGCCATACCCCAGGCGTCACCGGCTTCGTGGGCAACGCCCACGATCCGAACCCGCTGAACCTCGACGAAGTGTTCTCCATGCTGGAGCACACCGTGGTCGACCCGACCGAGCAGCCAAACGCCGCGAAGCCAGGTCGCGCCCCGATTACCGAGGTCACGGTGGACTTCGAGGTCGGCGAATCGGTCATCGTCAACGATGGTCCGTTCGAGACCATGCCGGCCACGATTTCCGAGATCAAGCTGGAAGCCGCGCAGCTGGTTGTGCTCGTTTCGATCTTCGAACGCGAGACCCCGGTGACCCTGAACTTCAACCAGGTCACTAAGATCCAGTAGTATTAAGTCTTCGTGCCCCGCTTCGAGTGCTTTCGAAGTGAGGGCGCGTTCGGCTGTCGCGCCACGATAGCCACAACCCGCACCACGCTCCTGTGCTGTGGGAACTGCAAGAGTAGAAGGACCCGACATGGCCCCAAAGAAAAAGGTCACCGGACTCATCAAGCTGCAGATCCAGGCAGGTGCTGCTAACCCAGCTCCTCCAATTGGTCCTGCACTTGGCCAGCACGGCGTCAACATCATGGAATTCTGCAAGGCTTACAACGCTGCCACCGAGTCGCAGCGCGGTAACGTGATTCCAGTTGAAATCACCGTGTACGAAGACCGTTCGTTCACTTTCATCACCAAGACCCCACCTGCAGCTGAGCTGATCAAGAAGGCTGCCGGCATCGCCAAGGGTTCGGGTGTTCCGCACACCGACAAGGTTGCAAACCTGACCCAGGCACAGGTTGAGGAAATCGCCACCTCCAAGATGGCTGACCTCAACGCCAACGATCTGGCTGCAGCAGCCAAGATCATCGCCGGCACCGCTCGCTCCATGGGCGTGACCGTAGAAGGCTAATAACGCCTTCGGTCATTCACCCCATGGGTGAAGGACACTCAAGAATTCAAGAAAAGGCGAACAGTTCACCTGGACTTTCGCCCGTGGCAGGACCCCGCGCGGTCCATACGACCACGACTGCATAAGGAGATAACGCAGATGGCAAAGCGCAGCAAAGCATATGTAGCCGCCGCGGCTAAGATCGAGGCTGACAAGTTCTACGCTCCAGCCGAGGCAATCGCCCTGGCCAAGGAGATCGCTGGCGACAAGACCCAGTCGACCGTTGAGGTTGCATTCCGCCTGGGTGTTGACCCACGTAAGGCCGACCAGATGGTTCGCGGCACCGTGAACCTGCCACACGGCACCGGCAAGACCGCTCGCGTGGTTGTTTTCGCCAACGGTGACAAGGCTGAGGCAGCCCGCGAAGCCGGCGCCGACTTCGTTGGCTCGGACGACCTGATCGAGAAGATCCAGGGCGGCTGGACCGACTTCGACGCAGCGGTTGCTACCCCGGACCTGATGGGCAAGGTTGGCCGCCTGGGTAAGATCCTCGGCCCACGTAACCTGATGCCAAACCCTAAGACCGGCACCGTGACCATGGATGTGGCCAAGGCTGTCAACGACATCAAGGGCGGCAAGATCGACTTCCGCGTCGACAAGCATTCGAACCTGCACTTCATCATTGGCAAGGCTTCGTTCGATGCCAAGCAGCTGACCGAGAACTACGCAGCTGCACTGGATGAGGTTATGCGCCTGAAGCCTTCGGCTTCGAAGGGTCGCTACATCTCGAAGGCCACCATCGCCACCACCTTCGGTCCAGGCATCCCTGTTGACTCGAACGTAACCCGCGTTGAGGCCTAGGCTTTAGAGCTTGGCTGAGCCCGCGGGCTCCATCACTGATCGTGGTGGAGCCCGCGGGCTTTTGCGTTACAGCTTCGGTCTGTCCCGGGCCCAGCCGGTCCGTGCCAAGCAGTGCTCGGGCCTGCAGCGCAGGTTGGCGATCCGCTGCGCCGGCTGCCCCGGCTACACATGGTGGGGGAGAGCTTGCGAGCGGAGATGCGTCGAGGGCGCCTTCTGGGCCCAGGTTCCGTTTTGCCCCGGACCGGAGTCGGAAGGTGGAGAACCCGCCAGGAAGCGCGGCCGCGGGAATCCCGAGAAAGCGCCGAGATTGGCCGCTAGCGCATAAACATGCAAATGAGTTCAAATTATTTCATCATGCGTTTAACCCCATGATCTCGCGGTTTCCGGGCTCCCAACCCCTGAAAACATGGGAAATTCATTGGAATTTGCCAGCTTTCGGTTCTGTGTCGCGAGCAAGAAATGTTACCATTGAAGCACTGAGTTATTCAGCGGTGTCTGCATGGGACCCCCAAGACTATGCAGGCGCTGGATGGGTAAGTTTCCCCAAAGCTTATTCATCGACAAGTAGCCTGCATCTAGCGTCCCCCAAGTGCTAGATGCAGGCCTTGTCTTTTTAAATCGCGAATCGCGTGGGCAGGATCACCTCCCTGTCGATGTCGCTGAATTTGGATGAGGGCATGACGCATGCCTACAATAGAAATACCGAAGACCGTCGGTTGAGCATTTATGCTCCTAAAGGTCCGCAAGGACAACCAACGCAGGTTTCATAGATTTGCTTTGACTTGAATGAGTTAAACTGCCCTGTGCTCCTGCGCGGGGCCTTTTTTATGGCCTCGCCGGTTATGAAACGGTACCGAACAAATCCCCGGAAGGAGTGTTATGGCAACCCCGAGCAAGACTGCAGCGATTGAAGAGATCACTGCTGACTTCAAAGATTCGTCTGCGGCTGTCTTGACCGAATACCGTGGGCTTACCGTTGCACAGCTCAAGGATCTGCGCCGCTCGCTTGGTCAGGAGACCAAGTACGCCGTTGTGAAGAACACCTTGACCGCTATCGCAGCGAAGGAAGCCGGCATCGAAGCTTTCGATGACCAGCTTTCCGGTCCGACCGCTATCGCCTTCATTAAGGGCGATGCAGTTGCTGCCGCAAAGAGCCTCACGGAGTTCGCCAAGGTCAACGAAAAGCTGGTTATCAAGACCGGTTGGTTCGAAGGCAAGGCACTTGACACGGCTGGCATCGAAGCCCTGGCTGCACTGGAATCGCGCGAGACTCAGCTGGCACGTGTTGCTGCCGTGCTGCAGGCTCCAGCTTCCGCCGCTGCCCGCGTCGTCGACGCCCTGCGTGCAAAGCTCGAAGAGAACGGTGGCGCTGCCGCCGAGGAAGCCCCGGCAGAAGCCTAAGCTTTCGAGATTCTCTCGCAACGTAACCCAAATTCATAGGCCGCAAGGCCAAAACCGAAAGGACGCCGACCATGGCGAAGCTCACCAACGAAGAGCTGCTTTCCGCATTCAAGGAAATGACCATCATCGAGCTCTCCGAGTTCGTTAAGGAATTCGAAGAGACCTTCGACGTTACCGCTGCTGCTGTTGCAGTTGCAGGTCCGGCTGCCGGCGCAGAAGCCGCTGCTGAAGAGCAGACCGAATTCGACGTAGTTCTGGAGGCGGCTGGCGACAAGAAGATCGCAGTCATCAAGGAAGTTCGCGCACTGACTTCCCTGGGCCTGAAGGAAGCTAAGGAGCTCGTTGACGCAGCTCCTAAGGCTCTGCTTGAGGGTGTTGCAAAGGACGCTGCTGAGAAGGCCAAGGAAGCCCTCGAAGCTGCCGGTGCAACCGTTACCGTTAAGTAAGTTACGCGGTCACTCGCAACTTATTACCAAGGGTCCACAGATTTCGATCTGTGGGCCCTTGGCCGTTAACTGAATGAATACTTAGAAATACCTTTATAACGTTTCTATTAACAGCGTTTTTATAGGTTCAGTGTTTAAGCTTGTTAGCGTGCCAAAAAGCGATACCCTTCAGAAGCGTAAACCAGCCCCGCGCTTGGGTTTGCTGGACGGTCTACGCATCACCGCCGCAGTGGTCGTAGTCCTCTATCACTACACCGCGTGGGGCCACAATTTTTGGGGCCAGTATGCCCCCGATGCCTGGCCAGTGCTCTCCGTGGCAACCCGCTACGGCCAAATCGGCGTCCAACTGTTCTTCCTGATCTCCGGATTCGTCATCCTGATGTCGTTGCAGGGGAAATCAGTCATCCAGTTCATCGGATCGCGCGTGGGCAGGCTCTATCCCGCCTATTGGGTCGCCGTGCTCGCCGCGGCCCTGTTGTCCTTCGTGATTTGGCCATCGATCGCCGATGGACGCGCCCCCTCTGACATCCTGCCGAATTTGACCATGATGCAAACGGCTTTCGAGGTGCGGCATCTCGACGGCGTGTATTGGACGCTCTGGGTCGAGCTGCGCTTCTACATCCTGCTGGGCGTGATGCTGCTTTGCGGCTTGATCACCAACAAATCGATCATGCTGCTCTCGGTGCTCTGGCCGGCTTTGGGCCTCTACCTGCACTTCACCAGCTACGCCAAGCTCCAGGAATGGATCGCGGGCCCTTATGCTGCACTGTTCGCCGCAGGCATGGTGCTCTACCTGATCTACCGCAGCGGACACAGCGTGCTGCGCTGGTTGGCCGTGGCATTCAATACGGTGATTGCCGCCTACTTCACGGGCCTGAAGGGCAGTGAAGACGCGTTGCAGTTGTCGAACATGCACGTGCCCGCATGGCATTTCCAGCTGCTGATCGTGCTCTGCGTGGGCCTGCTGGCCCTGTGCACACTAACCCCGCTGAAACATGTCCAAGCCAAATGGCTGGCCGTGGCGGGGTCCCTGACCTTCCCGCTGTACTTGTTCCATCAGCTTTGGGGATGGTGGATTATCGAGCAGCTGCATGGCCATGTGAACAAGTATCTCCTCTTGGCCGGCACCATCGCGGTGCTGATGCTGTGGTCCTACGCGGTCGTGCGGTTCATCGAGAATCCGCTGGGCCTGCTCCTGCGCAATGGCACCATCGCGGGACTGACCAAGGCCAAGGCCGCAGTCCGGATCGTCTTTGCGAAGCCCGACGTGGCTATTCCGGAGTCGAAATATCGGCAATCGTGGCCTCAAAGCCGCTGACCAGGTCTTGGGGATCCACCAGCAGCCCATGCAGCGGATCACCGCTGCCCATGGCCACGCGTTCCGGTACCGGCTCTGCGAAAACGCTGGCGTCGATGATGACCGGCAATGCGGTATGGGAGCCAAAAGGCGTGATGGTGCCGCGCGCGTAATGCGTCACGGCCAATGCGGTCTGCGCATCGGGTAAGGAGAGCTTGTTGACCTGGAGCACCGCGCGGATCTTGGGCCAATCCAGCTTCCGGCCGCCCGGAATCAGGGCGAAGACGAAAGAATCGTCCGAACGCTTGAGCACCAGGGTCTTGAGCAGGTGCTCGGGAACCACACCCAGCAGTTCGGCGGCTTCCTCTAGGGACTTCGCCGCAGCGCGGGGCACGATGTCGATCGGCACCTCGCGCCGCGCGGCATCCAACAGAACGCGGGTCATTGCTTCCGACGACTTCAGATCCGACATTGAAACTACTCCTCATCACGTGACCAGGCTGGTCGCAATCCAGATGCGCAGCGCAGCGACCGCGGCGTGCTTATAGCTGAGCCTAGTGCAGAAGAATCGGCAAGGGGCGTATGCCGATGCGATACTCGCCGTAGCGATGCCCAGTTGCGGGCGGGGCGAGCCGTAAGAAAAGCACCAACACCCGTTGCCGCGATGATGGGGCCGATCGCCGAGGTTCGGAAGTCACGAAGCGGGAAAATTTTCGAAGGTCGCAGAAAACCGCGTCATTCTGGCCCCTGGATGCAGCACCAACGGCCGCACTGCGCTGCTGTGACTAATCGCACGTTGAGGTTTTCCCGCGAATCCGCGCGATTGGAATGTGAACCAGTTCATATGCGGATGATGCTTTCGGCGCGTAAAAAATGCCGGAATCATCTGGGAAAAGTGTCGACCCGGGGGAGTGGGGCGCGCGGAATACCGCGGGAAACCCGGGATCCAGGGATGCGTGGGGGCCGACCTGCGTGAGCAGAACCCAAAACTATAGCACGGATTCCGGGCGGAGGTGTCGACAAGTGCAAATTCCTCCGGTAAGGTTGAAATTTGCGCCTTACTGTTTGCGCGCGCGGCCTTCATATAGCGGTGGGTCTCGTGGACGAAAAATGAGGGCCTGTCCTATGACAGGCACCTTAGCACGGTAAGCGTTCGGAAACCTGACGGTCTTTGGAAGGATCCATCTTGGTCGCCTCGAGCAACCCTAACAACCAAACCGCTAGTTCGGCTCGCGATGCTGCATACGCTGGCCGACTTTCTTTTGCAAAGATTCACGAACCACTTGAAGTGCCTAACCTGCTGGCATTGCAGACCGAGAGCTTTGACCGCCTCGTCGGCAACGAGCGCTGGGTAGAGCGCCTGACCAAGGCTGAAGCCGCTGGCGACTCCAGCGTGCCGAACACCTCGGGTCTGGCAGAAATCTTCGAGGAAATCTCCCCGATCGAGGACTTCCAGGACACCATGTCCCTGAGCTTCTCGGATCCGGAGTTCGCTGATCCGAAGTACACCATTGCGGAGTGCAAGGACCGCGACGCCACCTATTCGGCACCGCTGTACGTCAAGGCCGAATTCATGAACAATGAAACCGGCGAAATCAAGCAGCAGACCGTGTTCATGGGCGATTTCCCGCTGATGACCGAAAAGGGCACCTTCATCATCAACGGCACCGAGCGTGTCGTCGTGTCCCAGCTGGTCCGCTCCCCGGGCGCCTACTTCGAGTCCGCACCGGACAAGACCAGTGACAAGACCATCTACTCGGCACGCATCATCCCGTCCCGCGGTGCATGGTTCGAACTGGAAATCGACAAGCGCGACCAGATCGGCGTACGCCTTGACCGCAAGCGCAAGCAGTCGGTCACCGTCCTGCTGAAGGCCCTGGGCTGGAGCGAAGAGCAGATCCTGTCCGAATTCGGCCAGTACGACTCGGTGCGCGCCACCCTTGAGAAGGACAACATCAAGGACCAGAACGAAGCGCTTCTGGACATCTACCGCAAGCTGCGTCCAGGCGAGCCTCCTACGGTCGAAGCGGCCCAGGCCCTGCTGAAGAACATGTACTTCGAGCCTAAGCGCTACGATCTGGCCAAGGTCGGCCGTTACAAGATCAACCGCAAGCTCGGCGTCGAGACCCCGGTCAACGCGGAGAACGCCTCGGTGCTCTCGATCGACGACCTGGTCGCCATGATCCGCTACCTCGTTGCGCTGCACGCCGGCGAGAAGACCGTCCAGGGAACCCGCAAGGGCGAGATCGTCGACGTTCCGGTGAACGTGGACGACATCGACCACTTCGGCAACCGCCGCATCCGCGCGGTGGGCGAGCTGATCGAGAACCAGATCCGCACCGGCCTGTCCCGCATGGAGCGTGTTGTGCGCGAGCGCATGACCACCCAGGACGTCGAGGCGATCACCCCGCAGACCCTGATCAACATCCGCCCCGTGGTGGCTGCGATCAAGGAGTTCTTCGGAACCTCCCAGCTTTCGCAGTTCATGGACCAGAACAACCCGCTGGCTGGCCTGACCCACAAGCGCCGTCTGTCGGCCCTGGGCCCGGGCGGCCTGTCGCGCGACCGCGCCGGCATGGAAGTTCGAGACGTCCACCCGTCGCACTACGGCCGCATGTGCCCGATTGAAACCCCCGAAGGCCCGAACATCGGCCTGATCGGTTCGTTGGCGACCTACGGCCGCATCAACGCCTTCGGCTTCATCGAGACCCCGTACCGCAAGGTGTCCAACGGGGTCGTGTCCAACGAGGTCGAGTACCTGACCGCGGACGACGAGCTGCAGCACTACATCGCGCAGGCCAACGCCCCGCTGGACGATAACGGCGCGTTCACCGAAGACGCCGTGCTGGTCCGCGAAAAGGGCGGCGGCGGCGAGCCTGTCATCGTCGACGCCGACGAAGTGACCTTCATGGACGTTTCCCCGCGCCAGATGGTGTCCGTGGCTACCGCCCTGATCCCGTTCCTGGAGCACGACGACGCCAACCGCGCACTGATGGGCGCCAACATGCAGCGCCAGGCTGTGCCGCTGCTGAAGTCGGACCGTCCGCTGGTGGGCACCGGCATGGAGAAGTACGCCGCGATTGACGCCGGCGACTCCGTGGTGGCCAACAAGCCGGGCGTCGTGACCGAGGTATCGGCCGACCTGGTGGTTGTCATGAACGACGACGGCACCGAGTCGATGTACCCGATCATGAAGTTCGCGCGCTCCAACCAGGGCAACGCCTACAACCAGCGCGTGCGCGTGTCCGAAGGCGACCGCCTGGAGTACCAGTCGATCATCGCCGACGGCCCGTCCACCGACAAGGGCGAGCTGTCCCTGGGCAAGAACCTGCTCGTGGCATTCATGTCCTGGGAAGGCTACAACTACGAGGATGCGATCATCCTCTCCCAGCGCATGATCTTCGAGGACGTGCTGACCTCGATCCACATCGAGGAGCACGAGGTCGACGCCCGCGACACCAAGCTGGGCGCCGAGGAAATCACCCGCGACATCCCGAATGTCTCGGAAGACATCCTCTCCCAGCTCGATGACCGCGGCATCGTGTACATCGGTGCAGAGGTCGAGGCCGGCGACGTGCTGGTGGGTCGTGTGACCCCGAAGGGCGAAACCGAGCTGACCCCGGAGGAGCGCCTGCTGCGCGCCATCTTCGGCGAGAAGTCCCGCGAAGTGCGCGACACCTCCCTGAAGGTGCCGCACGGCGAGTCGGGCACCGTCATCGGCGTGCGCATCTTCGACCGCGACAACGACGACGAGCTGAGCCCGGGCGTGAACCAGCTGGTCCGCGTGTACGTGGCCCAGAAGCGCAAGATCACCAACGGTGACAAGCTCGCAGGCCGCCACGGCAACAAGGGCGTCATCTCGAAGATCCTGCCGCTGGAGGACATGCCGTTCCTGGAGGACGGCACTCCGCTGGACGTCGTGCTGAACCCGCTGGGTGTGCCAGGCCGTATGAACGTCGGCCAGGTCATGGAAATCCACCTGGGCTGGGCTGCCAAGCAGGGCTGGAACATCGAGGGAGAGCCGGCTTGGGTCAAGGACCTGCCGAACCTGCCTCGCCAGTCGGGCCCGACCACCGTGGCAACCCCGGTCTTCGACGGCGCCTCGGAAGAGGAAATCCGCGGAATCCTGGATTCGACCAACAAGACCCGCGACGGCGTGCGCCTGATCGGCAATACCGGCAAGGCCCGTCTGTTCGACGGCCGCTCCGGCGAGCCGTTCCCGGATCCGGTTGCTGTCGGCTACATGTACATCCTGAAGCTGCACCACCTGGTGGACGACAAGATCCACGCCCGTTCCACCGGCCCGTACTCCATGATCACCCAGCAGCCGCTGGGTGGTAAGGCGCAGTTCGGTGGCCAGCGCTTCGGTGAGATGGAAGTGTGGGCCCTGGAGGCCTACGGCGCCGCCTACACGCTGCAGGAAATCCTGACCATCAAGTCGGATGATATCCACGGCCGCGTGAAGGTCTACGAAGCCATCGTGAAGGGCGAGAACGTCCCGGAACCAGGTGTTCCGGAATCGTTCAAGGTTCTGATCAAGGAAATGCAGTCGCTGTGCCTGAACGTCGAGGTGCTCGGCACCGACGGCCAGACAATCGAAATGCGCGAATCGGACGAGGAATCATTCCGTGCCGCAGAAGAGCTCGGCATCGACCTGTCCCGGTCGGAACCGAACTCCGTAGAGGAAGTGTAGTCCGGCGCAGCCGCCCGGACTGCACAGCCCGGGCGGCCGCGCCGCACACCGACTTATTCGTATCGACTTCAGACACCAAAGAAGAGAGAAAAGGACCATATGTCCAACGATTCCTCATTCGGCCTCATGCGCATCAACCTCGCCACCGCGGACGAAATCCGCGCTTGGAGCTACGGCGAGGTCAAGAAGCCTGAAACCATCAACTACCGCACCCTGAAGCCGGAGAAGGACGGTCTTTTCTGCGAAAAGATCTTCGGTCCTTCCCGCGACTGGGAATGCTACTGCGGCAAGTACAAGCGCGTGCGCTTCAAGGGCATCATCTGCGAGCGCTGCGGCGTCGAGGTCACCCGTGCCAACGTGCGCCGCGAGCGCATGGGACACATCGAGCTTGCCGCTCCGGTGACCCACATCTGGTACTTCAAGGGCGTTCCATCGCGCTTGGGCTACCTGCTCGACCTGGCTCCGAAGGACCTGGAAAAGGTCATCTACTTCGCTGCCTACATGATCACTTCGGTGAACGAGGATCGCCGCCACGCGGAGATGCCGAACCTGCAGGCACAGCACGACCTTGAGCTGCGCCAGCTGGCCAACAACGCCGAGGCCGACAAGAAGGCTGTTGCAGCCGACCTGGAAGCCGAGCTGGAGCGTCTGGAAGCAGACGGCGCCAAGAACGCCGAGCTGAACAAGGCCCGCACCCTGGCCGAGAAGACCGTGCTGCAGATCGACAAGCGCGCCAAGGCCGAGTCCGAGCGCCTGCGTGCGGTCTGGGAGCGCTTCAAGGGCCTGAAGGTCGCCGACCTCGAAGGCGACGAAGGCCTGTACCGCACCATGCGCGAGAAGTACGGACTGTTCTTCGAAGGCTCCATGGGCGCCGAGGCGATCCAGAAGCGTCTGGAGAACTTCGACCTTGAAGGCGAAGCCGAAGAGCTCAAGGGCATCATCGAGAACGGCAAGGGCCAGAAGAAGGCCCGCGCCCTCAAGCGCCTGAAGGTCGTCAACGCATTCCTGGCCAATGGCAACTCGCCAAAGGGCATGGTGCTCGACGCCGTTCCAGTGATCCCGCCGGAGCTGCGCCCGATGGTCCAGCTCGACGGTGGCCGTTTCGCCACCTCGGACCTGAACGACCTGTACCGCCGCGTGATCAACCGCAACAACCGACTCAAGCGCCTGCTTGACCTCGGTGCGCCGGAGATCATCGTGAACAACGAAAAGCGCATGCTGCAGGAAGCTGTGGACTCGCTGTTCGACAACGGCCGCCGCGGCCGTCCGGTCACCGGACCGGGCAACCGTCCGCTGAAGTCGCTGTCCGACATGCTCAAGGGCAAGCAGGGCCGCTTCCGCCAGAACCTTCTGGGTAAGCGTGTTGACTACTCGGGCCGTTCGGTCATCGTGGTCGGCCCGCAGCTGAAGCTGCACCAGTGCGGTCTGCCAAAGCAGATGGCCCTGGAGCTCTTCAAGCCGTTCGTGATGAAGCGCCTGGTTGACCTCAACCACGCGCAGAACATCAAGAGCGCCAAGCGCATGGTTGAGCGCTACCGTCCGCAGGTGTGGGATGTCCTCGAAGAGATCATCACCGAGCACCCGGTACTGCTGAACCGCGCACCTACCCTGCACCGCCTGGGCATCCAGGCCTTCGAGCCACAGCTGGTCGAAGGCAAGGCCCTGCAGCTGCACCCGCTGGTTTGCGGCGCGTTCAACGCCGACTTCGACGGCGACCAGATGGCAGTCCACCTGCCGCTGAGCCCCGAAGCCCAGGCTGAAGCACGCATCTTGATGCTGTCCTCGCACAACATCCTGAAGCCTTCGGACGGCCGTCCGGTGGCTCTGCCTTCGCAGGATATGATCATCGGCCTGCACCACCTCACCACCAAGCGTGAGGACGAGACGGGCGCCGGTCGCGTGTTCTCCTCGGTTTCCGAGGCCATCATGGCCAAGGACCGCGGCGAGCTGCACCTGAACGCCCCGATCAAGGTGCGTGTCGACAACTTCGTTCCTTCGGACGAGCAGCCGGCCCCCGAGGGCTGGGAGCCGGGCACCCCGGCACTGCTGGAGACCTCGCTGGGACAGGTGCTGTTCAACGACACCCTGCCTGCGGACTACCCGTGGGTTTCCCGCGTGGCCGGCAAGGATGCGCTCTCGGACATCGTCAACGACCTGGCCGAGCGCTACCCGAAGATTGTCGCAGCGGCAACGCTGGACAACCTGAAGGATGCCGGTTTCCACTGGGCTACCCGCTCGGGCATCACCGTGGCGATCTCGGACATCACCTCGAACATGAACAAGGCCGAAATCCTTGAGCCGTACGAGGAACGCGCCCGCAAGGTGCAGGGTTCGTACGACAAGGGCCTGATCTCCGACATCGAACGCCGCCAGGACCTGATCGACATCTGGACCAAGGCCACCGACGAGGTTGCCGAGGCCATGAAGAACGGCATGGAAGAGCTGAACACCATTAACCGCATGGTGACCTCCAAGGCTCGTGGTAACTGGCTGCAACTGCGCCAGATCGCCGGTATCCGTGGCCTGGTGTCCAACCCTAAGGGCGAGATCATCCCGCGTCCGATCAAGTCCTCCTACCGTGAGGGCCTGTCGGTGCTGGAGTACTTCATCGCAACCCACGGCGCCCGCAAGGGCCTGGCGGATACCGCGCTGAAGACCGCCAACTCGGGTTACCTGACCCGTCGTCTGGTGGACGTCTCGCAGGACGTCATCGTTCGCGAAGAGGACTGCGGCACCAAGCGCGGCCTGACCGTCGCGATCGCGGACTCCTCCTCGGGCATCCGCATCAAGCACGAGACCGTGGAGAACTCGGCCTACACCCGTACGCTGGCCGCCGACGTCAAGGACGCCGAAGGCAACGTACTGGCCGCCGCCGGTTCGGATGCAGGCGACGTGCTGATCGACGAGCTGTACGCTGCAGGCGTGGATGAAATCCGCGTCCGCTCCGTGCTGACCTGCGACTCGGCTGTTGGAACCTGTGCCATGTGCTACGGCCGTTCGCTGGCCACCGGCAAGACCGTGGACATCGGCGAGGCCGTGGGCATCATCGCCGCGCAGTCCATCGGCGAGCCCGGTACCCAGCTGACCATGCGTACCTTCCACACCGGTGGTGTGGCATCGGCCGACGATATCACCCAGGGTCTGCCCCGTATCCAGGAGCTCTTCGAAGCCCGTACCCCGAAGGGTGTGGCTCCGATGTCGGAGGTCTCCGGTCGCGTGTCGATCGAGGACGACGAGAAGCAGCTGCGTGTTGTGGTGACCCCGGACAACGGCGACGAGAAGCAGGCCTACCCGGTGCTGCGTCGTGCCCGTCTGCTGGTGGAAGATGGCCAGTCCATCATCGCCGGTACCCAGCTGACCAGCGGTACCCTGGACCCGAAGCAGGTACTGCGAGTTCTGGGCCCACGCGAGGCGCAGAAGTTCCTGGTCCGCGAGGTCCAGGACGTGTACCAGTCCCAGGGTGTGGGCATCCACGATAAGCACGTGGAAGTCATCGTCCGACAGATGCTGCGTCGCGTCACCGTCATCGAGTCCGGCGAGACCGAGCTGCTCCCGGGCGAGCTGGCCGACCGTTCGCGCTTCACCGCTGCGAACCGCAAGGCCGTCGCCGAGGGCAAGCGTCCGGCCGCAGGCCGCGACGAGATGATGGGTATCACCAAGGCATCGCTGGCCACCGACTCGTGGCTGTCGGCTGCTTCCTTCCAGGAAACCACCCGCGTACTGACCCAGGCCGCGATGGAGGGCAAGGAAGATCCGCTGCGCGGTCTGAAGGAGAACGTGATCATCGGTAAGCTGATCCCGGCTGGTACCGGTCTGGATCGCTACACCCAGGTCGACGTCGAGCCAACCGACGAGGCAAAGGCAACTTTGTTCACCGGCACCTCGGCATTCTCCTCGGGTCTGTACGACGATGCGCTGGAAGGCGGGCTGTCGCCCGAATTCCGCGCCATCTCGATGGACGACTACGACCACGGCTCGGACTTCCGCTAAACCGGACGGCACCGAGGCTGGCAGCTAGCTAGCTCGTAGGGCGCCCGCCGCACACGCAAGTGTGCGGCGGGCGCTTCCGCATTTAAGCCGGAAAGCATCTGTTCACCGTGCAGTTACCCTTTGCTCATCCAGGGATGAAACGGTGCAGTGGTTGACCGCGGGCGGGGGAGATCCCCGACACCCGCCACGAACCGCAAAGGAGACTCGGAGAAGTTGAACACGACATTGAAGGCCATCGCAGCAGGGGCCATGGGACTCGGTCTGCTCTTCAGCACCCTGCCGGCACAGGCCGCGCAGCGGATCGACCCAGGCAAGCAGCCCGAATTGCCCTGCGCCGCGGCGCCGCTGGTGAAGGTGGAAACCGGCGCGGTGTTCTCCGATCCGTTGCAGGATACGGCCGGAGCGGTTGCCGAACGGCTGTGCTCCTACTTCAAGCAGGCCGATGCAGGTTCCACCATTTCGCTGGCGGCCTTCGTGATCTCGGGGCAGAGCGGTGAAGACTACGTCGACCAGCTGCTGGCGGCCCACGCGCGCGGAGTCAATATCCAGGTGGTGATGGACGGCTGGCAGATTTCCAAGGCCCCGGCGGCGCGGCTGATCAAGACGCTGGGCACCGACACGAGCCAAGGCTCCTGGGTGGCGGTGTGCTCGAACAAGTCGCCCGAAGGCAACACCAGCTCCTGCCAGGGGACCAAGGGCATGCACAACAAGTTCGCGCTGTTCTCCTCGGTCTCCGGCCAGCAGAACGTGGTGGTGCAGTCGTCTGCCAATGTCACGGATGTGAACCATGTGAGCTACTGGAACAATGCGTTGACCGTGACCGGCGATGACGGGCTGTACCGCGCCTACCATTCCTACCATGCGGACATGGCCCGCATGGAGCAGACCCCGGATTACCACCGCACCGAGGCCTCGCGCGGCCCGTCCGGAGCAACGGTGGCGCGCTTCTTCCCGGCGGCCGCTGCCGACCCGGTGGCGCAGCGGCTCTCTGAGCTGCAGTGCAAAAACAAGAACAGCACGGTGGCGGTCGCCATGAGCGAGTGGGACGATACGCGCACCGCCATCGCCGAAGAACTCGGACGCCTCAAGAGCCAGGGCTGCGCCGTCAGCGTGGCCGCCGGACCGGTCGGCGAGCAGGTCGCCGGTGTCCTGGCTGCAGCGGGTATCGAACACCGCTCAGTAGAGGATACGTCTACTACAGGACGTGTGCACTCGAAGTACCTCGTGGTTTCCGGAATGCGGGACAACGCCTCGCCGGAAGGACGCCGCGGGGACTCCTCATTCGTCTTCACCGGCAGCCACAATTACAATTCCACCAGCCTGCGGCGCAATGACGAGGCCATCCTGGAACTGCACAACCGCAAGGCGGTCAAGGCCTACCAGGACAATGCCCGGAGGCTGGTGCAGGTCGGCATGCCGGTCAGCGAGTAGCATCGGGATCGTCAAAGTAGATTTATCTTCTGCATGAGTTAGCTACTAGTTCCAATGGCGAATCCTTCCATGTCCTGTTCAACGGAGCGCCATCTCGTGGCGGCGGCGCGTTCACGCGCGGGGGATAGGTTGGAGCCAAGTTCCTCGCCGGCCGGTGGCATCAAGCAGCAATCGCACGGTGCCCGGACGGTGAGATAGCTTACTGTTCATGGTGCAGGGGCCGATTAATGCTAGAGTTAAGGCAATTGTTTTATGTGTGGCAAAATGGACACGGTCCGGGTTGCGGGTAGGTTGCGCAACGAATGCCACACTTTCGCACGCCTAGGGACATTCTGATCCTGGATGGGCGGTAAAGCAAGCAGTTAGTGCTGCAGAGGAAAGTGTCAGCCCCCATAAGGCCGCCGCTCCGATGCCGTGCCGAAGAACTTAGACAATGGAAGGACACGAAAGTGCCTACTATTCAGCAGCTGGTCCGCAAGGGCCGCTCGCCTAAGGTCGTAAAGACCAAGGCTCCTGCCCTTAAGAGCAACCCAATGCGCCGTGGCGTGTGCACTCGCGTGTACACCACCACCCCGAAGAAGCCGAACTCGGCACTGCGTAAGGTCGCACGTGTGCGCCTTGCCGGTGGTATTGAGGTCACCGCTTACATTCCAGGTGTCGGTCACAACCTGCAGGAACACTCCATCGTGCTCGTTCGCGGTGGTCGTGTGAAGGACTTGCCAGGTGTCCGCTACAAGATTGTTCGTGGTGCTCTGGATACCCAGGGTGTGAAGGATCGTAAGCAGGCTCGTTCCCGCTACGGTGCAAAGAAGGATGGTAAGTAATGCCTCGTAAGGGTCCGGCGCCAAAGCGCCCACTAGTTTCTGATCCAGTTTACGATTCCCCATTGGTCACTCAGCTGATCAACAAGGTTCTCGTGGACGGCAAGAAGTCCACCGCAGAGCGCATTGTTTACGGTGCACTCGAAGGTGCAGCTGCAAAGTCCGGCGCCGACGCAGTGTCGACCCTCAAGAAGGCCATGGATAACATCCGTCCGGCCCTTGAGGTTCGTTCCCGCCGTGTTGGTGGCGCGACCTACCAGGTTCCTGTTGAGGTCAAGCCAGGCCGTGCAACCGCACTGGCTCTGCGCTGGCTGGTTGGCTACTCGAAGGCTCGCCGCGAGAAGACCATGATCGAGCGTCTGATGAACGAGATCCTGGATGCTTCGAACGGTCTGGGTGCAGCTGTGAAGCGTCGCGAAGACACTCACAAGATGGCCGAGTCCAACAAGGCATTCGCCCACTACCGCTGGTAAGAACCGCTTGGAATTGCTGGGCGTCTACCGGCGCCCAGCAGTTCCAGCATCACCTCTTAGGGAGACAACGTGGCACAGGACGTGCTGACTGACCTGAACAAGGTCCGCAACATCGGCATCATGGCTCACATTGATGCCGGTAAGACCACTACTACCGAGCGCATCCTTTTCTACACGGGTGTAAACCACAAGCTCGGTGAGACCCACGACGGTGGCGCAACCACCGACTGGATGGAGCAGGAAAAGGAACGCGGTATCACCATTACCTCCGCGGCCGTGACTTGCTTCTGGAACAAGAACCAGATCAACATCATCGATACCCCGGGCCACGTTGACTTCACCGTTGAGGTGGAGCGCTCGCTGCGCGTGCTCGATGGCGCCGTTGCCGTGTTCGACGGCAAGGAAGGCGTTGAGCCTCAGTCCGAGACCGTTTGGCGTCAGGCTGACAAGTACAACGTTCCACGTATCTGCTTCGTGAACAAGATGGACAAGCTCGGTGCTGACTTCTACTTCACCGTAGACACCATCATCAACCGCCTGGGTGCCAAGCCGCTGGTCATGCAGCTGCCAATCGGCTCCGAGTCGGAGTTCACCGGCGTGGTGGACCTGCTGACCATGAAGGCATTCGTCTGGGAAGGCGACTCCAAGGGTGACGTCACCATGGGTGCCGCCTACGAGACTCGCGAAATTCCTGCAGACCTGCAGGAAAAGGCCGAAGAGTACCGCGCCAAGCTGATTGAAGATGTCGCAGAGGCATCCGAAGAGCTCATGGAGAAGTACCTCGAAGGCGAAGAGATCTCCATCGACGAGCTCAAGGCCGGCATTCGCAAGCTGACCGTGAACTCGGAAGCCTACCCGGTCTTCTGTGGTTCGGCGTTCAAGAACCGTGGTGTCCAGCCGATGCTGGACGCCGTGATCGACTTCCTGCCAACCCCGCTCGACGTGGGCGCCATGGTGGGTCACGATCCAAAGAACGAGGAAATCGAGCTCACTCGCGAGCCTTCCGAGGATGCACCATTCTCGGCACTGGCTTTCAAGATCGCTGCTCACCCGTTCTTCGGCCAGCTGAACTTCATCCGCGTTTACTCCGGCAAGGCAGAGTCCGGCGCACAGCTGCTGAACTCGACCAAGCAGAAGAAGGAACGCGTTGGCAAGCTCTTCCAGATGCACGCCAACAAGGAACAGCCGGTAGACGAGATCCACGCAGGTCACATCTACGCTGTGATCGGCCTGAAGGACACCACCACCGGTGACACCCTGTGCGATCCGCAGAACCCGATCGTCCTCGAATCGATGACCTTCCCGGATCCAGTGATCTTCGTGGCCATCGAGCCAAAGACCAAGGGCGACCAGGAAAAGCTGTCGACCGCTATTCAGAAGCTGTCGGCGGAGGATCCAACCTTCACCGTCTCGCTGAACGAAGACACCGGCCAGACCGAAATCGGCGGCATGGGCGAACTCCACCTGGATATCCTGGTGGACCGCATGAAGCGCGAATTCCGCGTGGAAGCCAACGTCGGCAAGCCGCAGGTTGCATACCGCGAAACCATCAAGAAGGCTGTGGAGAAGGTCGACTTCACCCACAAGAAGCAGACCGGTGGTTCGGGCCAGTTCGCAAAGGTCCAGGTCTCCTTCGAGCCTCTGGAAGTTGTGGACGGCGTTACCTACGAGTTCAAGAACGCCGTCACCGGCGGTCGCGTGCCTCGTGAGTACATCCCGTCGGTTGACGCTGGTATCCAGGACGCCATGCAGTACGGCATCCTCGCCGGCTACCCGCTGGTCGGCGTGAAGGCCACCCTCATCGACGGTGCCTACCACGACGTTGACTCCTCGGAAATGGCGTTCAAGATCGCCGGTTCGCAGGTCTTCAAGGAAGGTGCACGCCGCGCCAACCCTGTTCTGCTTGAACCGCTGATGTCCGTTGAGGTTCGTACCCCGGAAGAGTACATGGGCGACGTTATCGGCGACCTGAACTCCCGCCGTGGCTCGATCCAGGAGATGTCCGACGCCGCAGGCGTCAAGGTCATCCGCGCTGGCGTTCCACTGTCTGAGATGTTCGGTTACATTGGTGACCTGCGTTCGAAGACCCAGGGTCGTGCAGTCTACTCGATGACCTTCGACAGCTACTCTGAGGTCCCGAAGGCAGTTGCCGACGAGATCATCCAGAAGTCCCGCGGCGAATAATCGCCGAAGGAACCAAAACTTGGCCGTGACCCCCGTGTGGGGAAGTGGCCGATCGCAAGGCCGGCGGAGATCCGTCGACGCCGGCCTTGCAAACGGCCAACGAGGGATTTGCATCACATGCAGGGCCCGCAGAGGACCGAAATTTCCATATTTATCCACGCCCCCAGTAGACTATTTGAAGTTCGTTTGCGAACCGCGCAGACGAAGAAAGTCTTCTGTAAATGTTTCTAGGAGGAACTTGTGGCAAAGGCAAAGTTCGAGCGCAGCAAGCCGCACGTCAACATTGGTACCATCGGTCACGTTGACCACGGTAAGACCACTCTGACCGCAGCGATCTCCAAGGTCCTGGCTGACAAGTACCCGGATCTGAACGAGCAGCGCGACTTCGCTAACATTGACTCGGCTCCGGAAGAGCGCCAGCGCGGTATTACCATCAACATCTCGCACATCGAGTACCAGACCGAGAAGCGTCACTACGCACACGTTGATGCTCCAGGCCACGCTGACTACGTCAAGAACATGATCACCGGTGCTGCCCAGATGGACGGCGCGATCCTGGTTGTTGCCGCAACTGACGGCCCAATGGCTCAGACCCGCGAGCACGTTCTGCTGGCCCGCCAGGTTGGTGTTCCTACCCTGATGGTCGCACTGAACAAGTCCGACATGGTTGACGACGAAGAGCTGCTCGAGCTCGTGGAGATGGAAGTTCGCGAACTTCTGTCCTCGCAGGGCTTCGATGGCGACGACGCACCAGTCATCAAGGTTTCCGCTCTGAAGGCGCTGGAAGGCGATCCAAAGTGGGTTGCAGCTGTTGAAGAACTGATGGACGCTGCTGACACCTTCATCCCGGATCCAGTTCGCGACCGCGACAAGCCATTCCTGATGCCGATCGAGGACGTCTTCACCATTACCGGTCGCGGTACTGTGGTGACCGGTCGCGCCGAGCGTGGCACCCTGGCCATCAACTCCGAGGTCGAGATCGTTGGCATCCGCCCGATCCAGAAGACCACCGTTACCGGTATCGAGATGTTCCACAAGCAGCTCGACGAAGCTTGGGCAGGCGAGAACTGTGGTCTGCTGCTTCGCGGTCTGAAGCGCGACGATGTTGAGCGCGGCCAGGTTGTCGTAGCCCCAGGCTCGATCACCCCGCACACCAACTTCGAAGCCAACGTCTACATCCTGTCGAAGGACGAAGGCGGACGTCACAACCCGTTCTACTCGAACTACCGTCCGCAGTTCTACTTCCGCACCACCGACGTTACCGGCGTTATCACCCTCCCAGAGGGCACCGAAATGGTTATGCCAGGCGACAACACCGAAATGTCGGTTGAGCTGATCCAGCCAATCGCCATGGAAGAGGGCCTCGGCTTCGCTATCCGCGAAGGCGGCCGCACCGTTGGTTCGGGCAAGGTCACCAAGATCACCAAGTAGTTTCTGCTTGACGATCTAGACCCTGGTGGTCTATCGGCAATCCCCGCCACTCATTACGAGTGGCGGGGATTTCTGTCTTAAACGGCGCCTAGAGTAGCGAGTAATTCTAAAAGGTGGTCTAATTGATGCGGGCGGGGTTTTACCGCCAGATTGAAGAATCATTTGCGAGGGGAGCGCCGAGGCGATGGAAATAGTCGTGGCACTGGTATTCATCGCGGCGGCATACTTTGTCGGCCGCAACAGGGGCCGTCAGGCTCCCTCCAGCGACGCGCCGGCCCTGCGCGAGGCCCGCGCGACCGCCTGGCGGGAAGGCTATGACGCCGCGGTCCAATACCTCGGCGAGCCACGCGGTGCAACAGCACCGCAGCACGCCGACCACGCTCCCGCACCAGCCGCTCCCGAACCGGCGACTCCCGAACCGGCGGAGCAACAGCCTGCCGCAGTCCTCCCGCTTGATGCGATACAGCCGCCGCTTGCCACCTCCTCAACTGCTAATGGGGATCCGGGCTCGTGGCGCGAGCGGCCGCGCATCCTGCAGACCACCGGAAACCGGGCGGCGGCCCAGCCTCCGGCTCCGGCCGCGGCGGCCAAGGTTCTGAGCAAGCGGGAACGCGAGCTGCGCAATATCAACGTGACCCTCTATGTTGCCGCCCTGATGATCGTGGCAGCGGGCGCGCTCTTCCTCAGCTTCGCCCTGCCGCCATTGGCCAAACTCGTGGCGCTCTTCGCGCTGGCCGTTGCCTTCTACGGCGGGGGATTGGTGGTCCATGCCACCCGGGAATCCCTCCGGCCCGCGGCTGCAGCATTCGCCGGCACCGGACTGGCCCTGCTCCCGCTGTGCGCCATAGCGACCTACAACACCGTGCACCTCAGCGGGCCGACAGTGTGGCTGGTTTTCTCCGCCATTGCCACAGTGGCGGTCGGCTACGCCACGGTGCGCTTCCGTTCCCGCGTGCTCGCATGGCTTGCCGTGCTGATCCTGGTCAGCACCGCCATGGCCGGCGCGGCGAGCATGCAGCGCGGCGTGTTCTATTACCTGCTTTTCCTGCTGGTGCTCTCGATCATCCTGCTGCTCGCGGCCACGCGCAGCCCGGCGGTGCGCGCCTCCATCTTCTTCCAGGCGCTGCAGGCCACGGCCCAGCTGCTTCCCGCGCTGGTGCTGGCCCTGGCTGTCGTGCTGTCCCCGGACTTGGCGGCCCGGGACTTCCTCTGGGTCTTCTTCCTGCTGACGATTCAGCTGCTGCTGTCCGTCCGGCTGTTTGCCACGGCGCGGCACTTGCGCTTCCTGGCCGCCCGGGCCAGCGCCCTGCTCACGGTCATCGCCGGCTGCGCACTGCTGGAGCTGCCGGCCTCATCCACCGCGCTGGTTGTGGCGGTACTGTTCGCCGCCCAGGCGCTGCTGGTCGTACTGGCCGGCGAAAGCTACCGAGCCATCTTCAAGCTCGACGTAACGCTGTGGCGCATCGAGCGGGCAACGCTGTGGATGCTGACGGTTCTGTCTGTGGTCACCGCCTATGAGTTGGCGGGTTTTGGCGCTGCTATCTGGCTGATCAGCTTCGCGGTGGTGCCGGTGCTCATGCTCGCTGCGGTCCCCGCGCTGTGGTGGCAGGCCAAGATCGAACTCGCGGCCCTGCTGGTGCTCGCCGTCCTTCCCGGAATGGATGCGGCCGGAGAGCCATGGCGGCTGCTGCCCACGCTGGGAGCGGCCCTGCTGGTTGTGCTCGCCCTGCGGCCGCGGATCGCGGGACCGTGGAGCCTTGCCTACCGGATGATCGCGTGGGCATTGTGCCTGTCGCTTGGCGTCACCTCTGGCGCCGCGGTGGGCGAGCTGCTGCACCCGGCGCAGCCCGCGGCATCCGGCATGGCCGGCGTCCTGGGCCTGTGGGCTGTCCTCTTCATCTGGTGGGCCGTTGACATCGCGGCCGCCGGAAACCAGACGCTGGTCTTCCGAAGTGTCGACCTGCGCCTGCTACGTATGGCCGCCAGCGCGGGCCTGGCGCTGGCGAGCCTGACCCTGCTCGTCGGCCTTGACGCCGCGGACACCGCATCCTTCTACGGCCTGGAGACGGTCGAATGGTTTGTTGCGGGCGCGGCGCTCACCATCGGGCTGACCATCGTGGCCGCACTGCGTGCCGCACCCGTGAGCCGGAACGTGGAACAGGCGGTGCGCTGCATCGCGGCCGGTGTCCTGGCCCTGGTCTACCTGCTGAGCCTGGGCGTGAGCCTGTGGCAGCCTGCACCGGTGTTCGCCCTGGTGATCTTGGCCTATTACCTGGTCGAATCCCGACGGTCTCAGCTTGCCGGCTGGAAGATGGCCTACGCGGGCGCCGCCCAGCTCACCTTCTCCAGCGCCGTCTGGTGGTTCACCGAGCATATGGACTTCGACCGCCACGGGCAGTTCGCCATGTTCACCGTATCCCTGATCCTGCCGCAGCTTGCCCGGCTCGGAACCGCATGGCGTCGGCGCCGGGAACTGCGCAATGAACTTCGCTTTATCGCGTGGGGCATGCTGGCCTTCATCCCCGTATCCACGCTGGCCTACGCCGGCTGGGGGCTGGCCGCGGACAGGGGAGTGCTGCTGCTGGAAAGCCTGCTGTTCGGGTTGTACGGGGCAGTGCTGTATCTGGCGGAACGTTCGGAGGGATGGCGGCGGCAGTACTATCTGATCGCGCCGCTGCTTGGCCTGCTCGCGCTGATCCAGGTTCCCGCTTGGAACCTGCCCGTGCAGACCGGATGGATCCGCAGCTCGTGGTGGGATACCACCGTTGCCTTCGTGCTGTTGCTGGTTCTTTCCGCTTCGGTGGCGGCCGCGGAGTGGCTCCTGCGAGACCGCCAGAACCTGGGGGTAGCGCTCGGCGCGGGGATGTTCCTCCCGCTGCTGGTGCTCAACGCCTGGAACCCCGCCGAGGGCTGGGTGATTGCCAGCGCCGTGCTGGCCGCAGCGATCTTCGCCCTGATGGTGCATACCCGATCAGTCGCCTGGTTCGCGCTAGGCGCCGGCATCTTCGCCAGCGGCGCTCTGCTGTACTCGGTGCAGCTATGGCGCGACAAGCAGCTGCTGAACCGGTTGCAGAGCATGGACGTGGTCTGGGCGCTGCTGGCCGCCGCCTTCATCTTCTATATCATGGCGGCAACCCACGGCCGCTTTGCCGGGACGCGGCCGAGCTATCCCGCAGCGCAGTACCGGGCGGAAGATGCCAAGGGATCCTCCTCGCGGCTGTATCTGCTGATGGGGCTGGCTTCGGCCTTCGCCGCCGGAACCTTGGCGCATCTGGAGAATCACAGCCCCGGCTCGGTGCTGGGCGGCGCCGCACTGGTCTTCGCAGTGGCAGTGGCCCTGCGGGTCTTCGAATGCCCGCCGCGGTTGCAGCCGTTCACCGTCGACCTGCTGCTTCCGCTGGCCGTCTACCTGGGAGTCAGCAGCTATGCGACCCTGGCTCACCTCCCGGCGGCCAGCATCCTGGCGTCCTATGCAAGCTTGGTGCTCGTGCTGCTCGCCGTCTGGCGCCACCTGCAGAAAACACCGGTGCTGGCGCACCGGTATCTTGTCGCCGGAGGCGTCATGGCGAACCTGGCGATGTTGGCGAACCTCGCCGATGCCAGCCAAGTCGCCAGGATCTACGCGCTCGTCTTCTTCGCGGCATTGATTGCCTACGGACTGAAGCAGGGCCGGAGGCTCTACATCTGGTGGGGCGCAGCCACCGTAACCCTGGCGGTGCTCTGGTCGCTGCGGTCACTGGCATTCTTCTGGCTGGTGATCCTCGGGGCGGGGCTGATCGTCGCCGCGGTCATTAAGCTCTCCCGGGTGGACGGCTCCAAGCAGGGTGGGGGACCGGCCGACGCTGCGGCGTCGCGGGATTCCCGGCCGGGCCAGTTCCCGGTTGCCGATGCTCCACAGCCGCCGCGCGGCAGGCCTGGGGCAGACGGCGACGAGCAGGAGCCGGGGCAGCTTGGCTAGCCCTTGAGGGCGCGTGAGGTCAAGATCACGCGCCCGGATGCGCATAAAAGATTTGCGCGATCCCCGCCGACCTGTCAGACTAGATAAGTTGCTTCGGTGCAACCCGATCCCCGATTTTTGGGGTAATCGGCTGGTTTGAACGACCGGGATCGACTCTCACGCAGGATAATGCCTGGGGTTCGGGATCGATACAACTGCTTCAAGCTATAAGGCCCTCGTTGAAAGTGAAAACTTTTGCGAGCTGTCGTGACTAAAATTTTCGCGACACGCCCGACTTCGGGGGTCGGAGCCTCCTGAGGTTGAGGAACCCGGATTTCATTCGGATTCAGCCGCAGCGTAAGGCGTGCCGGTTCGTAAGAGCCCGTATTAGGCACAGAACTTGTTAATAGTGCTATCAGAAAGAGGCATGACGCCATGGCGGGACAGAAAATCCGCATCCGGCTGAAGTCGTATGACCACGAGGTCATTGACGTTTCAGCCCGGAAGATCGTTGAGACGGTAACGCGCGCAGGCGCCACCGTAGTCGGCCCAGTGCCGCTGCCAACGGAGAAGAACGTGTACTGCGTTATCCGTTCGCCACACAAGTACAAAGACAGCCGTGAGCACTTCGAAATGCGCACGCACAAGCGTCTGATCGACATCGTCGATCCGACCCCGAAGGCTGTTGATTCGCTGATGCGTCTCGACCTGCCGGCGGACGTCAACATCGAAATCAAGCTTTAAGGGGAGGTGGCGAGAAAACTATGACCGCAACCCGCAATGTTAAGGGCCTGCTGGGCACGAAGCTCGGCATGACCCAGGTTTGGGACGAGAACAACAACCTGATCCCTGTCACCGTCGTGCAGGCTGATAGCAACGTTGTCACCCAGCTTCGCAACGCTGACCGCGATGGCTACACCGCAGTTCAGATCGGCTACGGCCAGATCGATCCGCGCAAGGTAACCAAGCCACTGGCAGGTCACTTCGAAGCTGCAGGCGTGACCCCACGTCGTCACCTGGTAGAGCTGCGCACCGCAGACGCTGCCGAGTACGCAGCTGGCCAGGAATTGTCCGTAGAGCTCTTCGAAGCCGGCCAGAAGGTCGACGTCGTTGGCACCTCCAAGGGCAAGGGCTTCGCCGGCGTTATGAAGCGTCACAACTTCGCTGGCGTCTCCGCTTCGCACGGTGCTCACAAGAACCACCGTAAGCCAGGTTCCATCGGCGGCGCATCGACCCCAGGTCGCGTTTTCCGTGGACAGAAGATGGCCGGTCGCATGGGTGCTGAGCGTGTAACGACTCAGAACCTGACCATCCACGCCATCGACGCTGAGAAGAACCTCCTGCTGATCAAGGGTGCCGTTCCAGGCGCCCGCGGCCGCGTCGTCCTCGTACGCACCGCCGTGAAGGGAGCATAAGTAAATGACCAAGGCACTTAACGTCGAACTGCCTGCAGAGATCTTCGACGTACAGACCAACGTCCCGCTGCTGCACCAGGTTGTCGTTGCACAGCTGGCTGCTGCCCGTCAGGGTACCCACAAGGTCAAGGACCGCTCCGAGGTTTCGGGTGCAGGTCGCAAGCCGTTCAAGCAGAAGGGTACCGGCCGCGCCCGTCAGGGTTCGATCCGCGCTCCTCACATGACCGGTGGCGGCATCGTCCACGGCCCAACCCCGCGCGACTACTCGCAGCGTACCCCGAAGAAGATGAAGGCTGCTGCACTGCGCGGCGCCCTGTCGGATCGCGCACGCTTCGATCGCGTCCACGTCATTGAAAACCTGGTTGCCGGTGAAACCCCGTCGACCAAGGAAGCACTGGCAACCCTGCGTTCGCTGACCGAGCGCAAGAACCTGCTTGTCGTCATCGATCGCGCCAACGATGTTGCTGCACTCTCCGTGCGCAACCTCGCCGCTGTGCACGTTCTGTACGTCGACCAGCTGAACACCTACGATGTTCTGGTTTCGGATGACGTAGTCTTCACCAAGGCTGCATTCGATGCCCTGGTCCAGAAGGAGGAAGCCAAGTGAGCACCTTCTCCAAGGCTCCACACGACGTGGTCATCGCACCGGTCGTATCGGAAAAGAGCTACGGTCTGATCGACGAAGGCAAGTACACCTTCCTGGTCGACCCGCGTTCGAACAAGTCGGAAATCAAGAATGCCGTTGAAGCGATCTTCAACGTCAAGGTTGATTCCGTGAACACCATCAACCGTACTGGTAAGCGCAAGCGCACCAAGTTCGGGTGGGGTGCACGCAAGGCTACCAAGCGTGCAATCATCACCCTCAAGGACGGTTCGATTGACATCTTCGGCGGTCCGCTTTCCTAAGCGGAGACCACTTTAACGAGGAATAGAATAAATGGGAATTCGTAAGTTTAAGCCGACTACCCCGGGCCTGCGCGGCTCGTCGGTAGCCGACTTCGCAGAAATCACCCGATCGACTCCGGAAAAGTCGCTGGTTCGCCCGCTCACCAAGAGCGGTGGCCGTAACAACTCCGGTAAGATCACCACCCGACACAAGGGTGGCGGACACAAGCGCGCATACCGCGTGATCGACTTCCGTCGTCACGACAAGGACGGCGTTCCGGCAAAGGTTGCTCACATCGAGTACGACCCGAACCGTACCGCTCGTATCGCCCTGCTCCACTACGTGGACGGCACCAAGCGCTACATCGTCGCACCGAACAACCTCAACCAGGGTGACACCGTTGAGGCCGGTCCGAACGCTGACATCAAGCCAGGCAACAACCTGCCGCTGCGTAACATCCCGGTTGGTACCGTGATTCACGCTGTGGAGCTCCGCCCAGGCGGCGGCGCCAAGATGGCTCGTTCCGCTGGTGCTTCGATCCAGCTGGTAGCCCGTGAGGGTCGCTTCGCCCAGCTGCGTCTGCCTTCCGGCGAAATCCGCAACGTTGATGTGCGCTGCCGCGCAACCATCGGCGAAGTTGGCAATGCCGAGCAGATCAACATCAACTGGGGCAAGGCCGGCCGCATGCGCTGGAAGGGCGTTCGCCCAACCGTGCGTGGTGTAGCCATGAACCCGATCGACCA
Source organism: Glutamicibacter protophormiae (assembly GCF_014647495.1). Classification (GTDB taxonomy): domain Bacteria; phylum Actinomycetota; class Actinomycetes; order Actinomycetales; family Micrococcaceae; genus Glutamicibacter; species Glutamicibacter protophormiae. Next base: position 97,278 of record NZ_BMPH01000010.1, on the reverse strand, counting down.
CCCACACGGTGGCGGTGAGGGTAAGACCTCCGGTGGTCGCCACCCGGTCAACCCTAACGGTAAGCGTGAAGGACGCACCCGTCGTCCGAACAAGGAAAGCGACAAGCTCATTGTGCGTCGTCGCAAGACCGGCAAGAACAAGCGATAGGAGCCTGGAAACATGCCACGCAGCCTGAAGAAAGGCCCCTTCGTCGATCAGCACCTGTTCCTGAAGGTCGTTGCTGAAAACGAAAAGGGCACCAAGAACGTCATCAAGACGTGGTCCCGCCGTTCGATGATCATCCCGGACATGCTGGGACACACCATCGCCGTGCACGACGGTCGCAAGCACATTCCTGTGTTCGTTACCGAATCCATGGTTGGTCACAAGCTCGGTGAGTTTGCTCCAACCCGCACGTTCCGTGGCCACGTAAAGGACGACAAGAAGGGCAAGCGCCGCTAGGCCCCGCAAGGGAACTAGTGATCGCTTAGCACTTCTTCGATAGACGAGAGAAGGATAGCAATGGAAGCCAAGGCAATTGCGCGTCACATCCGCGTAACGCCTATGAAGGCCCGGCGCGTCGTCAACCTTGTTCGTGGTCTGCAGACCAACGAAGCACTGGCCATTCTGAAGTTCGCCCCACAGGCAGCTTCGGAGCCGGTATACAAGGTTGTCGCATCGGCAGTGGCTAACGCCCGTGCCGCCGCGGACCGCGCAGGTGAAGCATTCAATGAGGACGAGCTGATTATCAGCGAGGCGTTTGTTGACGAAGGCCCGACCATGAAGCGGTTCCAGCCGCGAGCTCAGGGTCGCGCATTCCAGATCAAGAAGCGCACCAGCCACGTGACTGTGGTTGTTTCAACCCCTAAGAAGGGTGGGGAGAACTAAATGGGACAGAAGGTAAACCCGAACGGTTTCCGTCTCGGCATCACCACTGACCACGTGTCGCACTGGTTCGCTGATTCCAGCAAGCCAGGTCAGCGTTACAAGGATTACGTGAAGGAAGACGTACAGATCCGTGCGCTCCTCTCCGACGGCATGGACCGCGCCGGCATCGCCCGCGTTGAGATCGAACGTACCCGTGACCGCGTGCGTGTGGATATCCACACCGCTCGTCCCGGCATCGTTATCGGTCGTCGCGGCGCCGAAGCCGACCGCATTCGCGGCGAGCTCGAAAAGCTCACCAAGAAGCAGGTTCAGCTGAACATCCTCGAGGTCAAGAACCCTGACATGGAGGCCCAGCTGGTCGCCCAGGGCATCGCCGAGCAGCTTGCTTCCCGCGTGGCTTTCCGCCGTGCGATGAAGAAGGCAATGCAGTCGGCAATGCGTGCAGGTGCCAAGGGCATCCGCGTGCAGTGCTCCGGTCGTCTGGGCGGTGCAGAAATGTCCCGCAAGGAGTTCTACCGCGAAGGCCGTGTGCCGCTGCACACCCTGCGCGCGAACATCGACTTCGGCAAGTTCGAAGCCAAGACCACCTTCGGCCGTATCGGCGTGAAGGTCTGGATCTACAAGGGTGACGTCACCGCCAAGGAACTGGCTGCACAGCAGGCTGCTGCTGCTCCAGCTCGCGGCGGCCGCGGCGGCAACGATCGTCCACGTGGTGGAGAGCGTCGTCGTCGTAACGACCGCAACAAGGGCGCTGCAGCTCCGGCTGCGGAAGGAGGAGAGGCTTAAATGCTTATCCCACGTCGAGTAAAGTTCCGCAAGCAGCACCACCCGAAGCGTTCGGGTGCTGCAAAGGGCGGCACCACCGTAGCATTCGGTGATTACGGTATTCAGGCGTTGACCCCGGCTTACGTGACTAACCGTCAGATCGAGGCCGCTCGTATCGCCATGACCCGTTACATCAAGCGTGGCGGTAAGGTGTGGATCAACATCTACCCAGACCGTCCGCTGACCAAGAAGCCAGCCGAAACCCGCATGGGTTCCGGTAAGGGTTCGCCGGAGTGGTGGGTCGCCAACGTCAAGCCAGGACGAGTCATGTTTGAACTCGGTGGCGTCAGTGAAGAGGTAGCTCGTGAGGCCCTGCGTCTCGCGATCCATAAGCTGCCGATGAAGGCACGCATCGTGCGTCGTGAAGGTGGTGAATAGGGATGTCTATCGGTTCTAAGGACCTTAGCATTGAGTCCCTGGACGGCTTCGATACTCCTCGTCTGAACGAGGAATTGAAGAAGGCCAAGGCAGAACTGTTCAACCTGCGTTTCCAGTCGGCCACCGGCCAGCTGGAATCCCACGGTAACCTGAAGTCCATCAAGCGCGACATCGCCCGCATCTACACGGTGCTGCGCGAACGCGAGCTGGGTATTCGTCAGGATGTCGTCGTCCCGGTTGAAGAAACCAAGAAGGACTCCAAGTAATGAGCGAGAAGGAGAACGGTGTGGCTGACGCAACCGAGCGCAACGACCGCAAGACCCTCCGTGGTTACGTGGTTTCCGACAAGATGCAGAAGACCATCGTCGTTGACGTTGAGGACCGTGTGAAGCACGCCCTCTACGGCAAGGTCATGCGTCGCAACAAGAACGTGAAGGCTCACGACGAGAACAACGAAGCCGGCATCGGCGACTTGGTTGTTATCGCTGAGACCCGCCCGCTGTCTGCTGACAAGCACTGGCGTCTGGTCGAGATCGTCGAGAAGGCTAAGTAAGCTTTCTTGGTGATTTCACGGATAACGTGAATTGCACAAAACGCCCCGAACACTTCGAAAGAAGAGTTCGGGGCGTTTTTGCGTACCCGGAAGAACCTGGACATCATGGCCGAGACCGCGATTCTATGCAACCATGCCTCATGGCACAGATACAGTACCTCCGTCCCGAGGGGCTCATCCGCTCACCGGCCTTCAGCCACGCCGCGGTCGTTCCACCCGGGATGGCCACGATCTACCTCGGCGGACAAAACGCGGTAGACGCGCAGGGACAGCTGGTAGGCGCAGGGGACATCGCAGCGCAGGCCGCGCAGGCGATGGACAATGCCGTCACCGCGTTGACTGCCGCCGGGGCGCAGTTGGTCGACGTGGTCCAGTGGACGGTGATGATGCTCCAGGGCTGCGACGTCAACGCCGCCTACGGAGCCATCGCTCCACGGCTTGTACGGGATGATCCGCCTCTGGTGGTGGCCAGCATGGTTGCTGGACTGGGAATGCCCGGCGCGATGATTGAGATCAGCGCCATCGCCGCCATCCAGCCCTGATCCCCGCTCAACAATTGTGCGCCGAGTCCAGCGCACCATGCCGCTCATGATTCGTACTCGGACTGCGGGCCTGCGGACTGGCTGTGCGCACGGTAGGTGCTGGGACTGAATCCAAGGATTTTCCGGAAATCCGCGGCCAGGTGCGCTTGATCCGTATACCGCAGCTCGGCGGCGATCTGGGCGATGGAAGCCGACGGGTTCTCCCGTACCCGCTGGGCTGCTTCCTGCAGGCGGTATCTGCGGATCACCGCTAAAGGCGGCAAGCCCACATAGCGAAGCGAAAGCCGCTGCAGGCTCCGGACGCTGAATCCCAAGGCTTCGGCAACCTGCTCGACGCTGACGGCGCTGCGGGTGGCCGCGACGTAGTCGATAAATTCATTCGCGCGCAGCCCGTTTGCATCAGGGGCGGGGCACGAGCGCGTGAACCACGCACCGAGCGCCCGAGCGCTCTCCGGATTAGCCGCAGGACCGTTGCGCTTTCCCAGGATGCGGTTGATGTCCTGCAACAGTTCCGGGGTCTCGAAGCCGACTTCGCGATCGATCAGCGTCGCGGGGGACAGCGCCAGGGCGGTTGCCGCAGCGGGCCGAAGCAAGGCGGCCACGGCCCAGCCCTTGCCGGCCAGATCCCGGTGCGATGCCGCCGAGGCTGGTCCGGAGAGCGTCACGCCTTCCCGCTGCACCACCAGATTCATCAGCGGGAAGGGGAGCAGCTGCTGCCGCGAGGTCCGGCCTGCGGCGATATCCCAGTGCACCAGCCAGAACCAGCCGACCAGGTCCTTCAACTCGGGCGGCGGGAGAATGCGTTCGAACTGGGGGAGCCGCGCCGGGTACAAGACACCCCGGCGATCACGTTCATCCGCCACCGGCCACCGCCTTGAAGTTGTCGCGTATTTACAAGTCCAAGGGTGCCACAGGGGAATACCGTGGTGGTATGAAAACAGAGAATGAATCAACCCGGGGCGTCACTGGCAAGCACACCACCGACGGGGTGCCTGATGGCGTGAGCAGCCTGACCCCGTTCCTGGCGATCGCCAATGCCGCCGGCGCGCTGGAGTTCTACCGCGACGTGTTCGGGGCGCGGATTATCGATACCACCGTCATGGGCGGGGTTCTCGCGCATGCCGAGATCGATTTCGGGCAAGGGCACCTGCAGATCGGTGAACCGAGCCCGGAGTACGGCCTCGTTCCGCCGGCCGCCGCGCCGAACGCCTGCTATTCGATGGGGCTGTACTGCCAGGACGTCGATGAGGTCCTCGCCAAGGCGGTCCAGGCCGGGGCAACTATCCGCGAACCGGCAACGAATTTCGTCTCGGGGGACCGTTTCGCGTCCATCATCGATCCCTTCGGCATCCGCTGGTCGATCCTCAGCCGCGTGGAGGACCTGTCCGAAGAAGAAAGCGCACAGCGAGTAGCCCAATGGGCCGCAGAACAATAGGGACACGCCAACGCTAGCGGGTGCATGCACGCTCACCGCGTAGTCTCGAGGCATGGAGCGCACTCGGACGACAACCAAACATCGCTGGGCGTGGTCGCTGGTGCTGACGGCAAGCATACTCGTCGCGGTTCTCGTCTGGCTCCCTTGGCTTGGTGGCGGTTGGATCCCCAAACTGCAGGCCTTCGGGCTGTGGTTGCTGGTGTTGCCGCTGGCCCTCGGCCTCATCGCCCTTTTTCAACGCCGCTGGGCGGTAGCCGCCGTGCTGTTCACCTGCCTGCTTGCCGGCTCCGCGGCCAGCATCAACCCGCAGGTGCCTCCGGCGTCCACCGACGCGGGCGGTGCAACGCTGACAGTCATGTCCTTCAACGCGCTCAAGGCCGGCGCGGACCCTGATGCCCTGGCCGAGGCGATCCGGCAGGCCGACCCCGACGTGCTGGTGCTGGTGGAAACCAGCGAGCCGCTGCATGCCGCCCTGGCTCGGCGAGGTGCCATAGCTGCATTGAAATTCCGGAGCGCGCAGGCACCGGCCGGCGGAGAACGGGATACCGTGATCTTCTCCCGTTATCCGCTCACGGAACGCAGCGAGGAGCTTGCCAGCGCCGCAACAGGATGGCATTCGCTTCCCGTCGCTGAGCTCCAGCTGCCGCAGGGACCGATCACCGTGGCAGGCATCCACATCTTCCCGCCGCTGCATGACGCCACGCGGTGGAACCAGGGCCTGGAAGCCCTCGCACAGTGGTCGCAACAAGAGCATGGAACACCGGTGATCCTTGCCGGGGACTTCAACGCGGTCCGCGCCCACCCGCAGTACCGCCGAGCGACCACCGGTTTCACCGAGTCGTCGGGCCTGTGGCCCAACACGTCATGGCCAGCACTGGGGAAGGTGCCGGCAGTCATTGAGATTGATCATATTCTGGTCAAGGATGCCGCCGCCCAGAGGTTCGAAACCAGTGCCATCAAGGGTTCGGATCATCTGGGTGTGGTGTCCGAGCTGATGATCAATCCTTGATTTTCCGCGGATCTTCTTCCTGTCCGATGTGACCAACAACGCGTCTTTCGGCCCTACCACACCATTTCGGTTTCGCGCCACTCTAGGCTAAACTTAAGAATCTGTGCGCATCATGTTCGGGGACTATCCACCTTCGGCCTGGTGCAGTGCGGCCGGAAATCAATTCCGCGGCACACACAGCCTCGATATTTTACGCCTCGGCCCTGCCGCCAATTGGGATCAGCATTCGGTGCGCCCGCGTCGGTGGGGGTAAGCGATCGTATCGTGGAGACCATATCCGTTCCGCAAGGCTCATTTATGAGAACCAGCGAGACGACAGGAGTAAGAAGTGATTCAGCAGGAGTCGCGACTCAAGGTTGCCGATAACACCGGTGCTAAGGAAATCCTTACCATTCGTGTTCTGGGCGGCTCGAAGCGTCGCTACGCAAGCATCGGCGACACCATCGTCGCAACCGTCAAGGATGCAATCCCTGGCGGCAACGTAAAGAAGGGCGACGTCGTCAAGGCTGTCGTCGTTCGCACCAAGAAGGAAATCCGTCGCGCCGACGGTTCCTACATCAAGTTCGACGAGAACGCTGCAGTCATCCTCAAGGGTGACGCTGCCGATCCTCGTGGAACTCGTATCTTCGGCCCAGTGGGTCGTGAGCTTCGCGACAAGAAGTTCATGAAGATCGTTTCCCTGGCTCCGGAGGTGCTGTAAGCATGGGCGCAAAGATCAAGAAGGGTGACCTGGTTCAGGTCATCGCCGGTAAGGAACGTGGCAAGCAGGGCAAGGTCCTGAAGGTCATCACTGAGACCAACCGCGTGCTGGTTGAGGGCGTTAACCGCGTCACCAAGCACACCAAGGCTGGCCAGACCGAGCGCGGCACCCAGACTGGCGGCATCGAGGTTGTTGAAGCTCCAGTACACGTTTCGAACGTTGCTGTGGTTGATCCAGAAACCAAGAAGCCAACCCGCGTTGGTTTCCGCGAGGAAACCGTAGAAAAGAACGGCGTGTCCAAGACTGTACGCGTACGTTACGCCAAGGCTTCCGGAAAGGATCTGTAATGACTGAAGCAGCCACCAAGATCCAGCCACGTCTGCGCGCTAAGTACGCAGCTGACATCCGCCCTGCCCTGCAGGAGCAGTTCAACTACGCCAACCCGATGCAGGTTCCTAACCTGACCAAGGTTGTCGTGAACATGGGTGTCGGCGAAGCAGCCAAGGATTCGAAGCTCATTGAAGGCGCCGTACGCGATCTGACCGCTATCACCGGTCAGAAGCCAGTGGTTACCCGTGCCCGCAAGTCGATCGCCCAGTTCAAGCTGCGCGAAGGCATGCCGATCGGTACCCACACCACCTTGCGTAACGATCGCATGTGGGAATTCGTTGATCGCCTGATCACCCTGGCACTGCCTCGTATCCGCGACTTCCGCGGCCTGAGCGACCGCCAGTTCGATGGCAATGGCAACTACACTTTCGGTCTGACCGAACAGTCGATGTTCCATGAAATCGATCAGGACAAGATCGATCGCGTGCGCGGTATGGACATCACTGTGGTGACCACCGCCAAGACTGACGATGAAGGCCGCGCCTTGCTCAAGGCTCTGGGCTTCCCGTTCAAGACCAACAACTAATCTCACTACGTTACAGGTCCGCAAAGGAAACCGTAACGAGGAAGGGCTGAAGCCCACATGTCTATGACAGATCCAGTCGCAGATATGCTGACTCGACTGCGCAACGCCAACTCGGCTTACCACGACACTGTGTCGATGCCGTCGAGCAAGCTCAAGCTGCGCATTGCCAACATCTTGAAGGAACAGGGCTACATTGCCTCCTTCGAGGAAGAGGCTGCCGAAGTCGGCAAGAAGCTGACCATCACTTTGAAGTACGGCCCATCGCGCGAGCGTTCGATCGCCGGCGTACGTCGTATCTCCAAGCCAGGCCTGCGTGTATACGCAAAGTCCACCAACCTGCCTCACGTGCTCGGTGGTCTTGGCATCGCAATCCTGTCCACCTCCTCCGGTCTGCTTACCGACCGTCAGGCTGCAAAGAAGGGCGTGGGTGGGGAAGTCCTCGCCTACGTCTGGTAACGGGAAGGGAAGGAAAACACTATGTCACGTATTGGACGTCTTCCGATCACCGTTCCTGCCAACGTTGAACTGAATGTCGATGGCCAGCTGGTCACCGTCAAGGGCCCGAAGGGTGAGCTTTCGCTGACCGTTTCGGCTCCGATCACCGTTGCCAAGGACGAGAACACCGTTACCGTCTCCCGTCCGAACGACGGCCGCGAGGCCCGTTCGCTGCACGGTCTGACCCGTACCCTGATCAACAACCTGATCATCGGTGTCACCGAGGGCTACGAGAAGAAGCTCGAAATCCACGGTACCGGCTACCGCGTTCAGGCCAAGGGCAACTCCCTTGAGCTTGCTCTGGGTTACTCCCACCCGGTTAGCGTTGACGCCCCTGAGGGCATCACCCTGACCGTTGAGGGCAACAACAAGATCACCGTTGCTGGCATCGACAAGCAGCACGTCGGTGAGGTTGCTGCTAACATCCGCAAGCTGCGCAAGACCGAGCCTTACAAGGGCAAGGGCATCCGATACGCCGGCGAGCGTATCCTGCGCAAGGCTGGAAAGGCTGGTAAGTAATCATGGCTATCGGAATCAAGGGCAAGAGCAAGTCCGCTCAGCGCGGTCGTCGTCACCTGCGTGTGCGCAAGCGCATCACCGGTACCGAGGCCCGTCCACGCCTGGTCATCAACCGCTCGGCTCGTCACATGTTCGTTCAGATCGTGGACGACTCGAAGGGTCTGACCCTGGCCAGCGCTTCGACCATGGAAGCAGATCTTCGCGCAAGCGATGCAGACAAGACCGCAAAGTCCAAGCGCGTTGGCGAGCTCGTTGCAGAGCGTGCCAAGGCAGCCGGCATTGAGGCTGTTGTATTCGACCGCGGCGGCAACAAGTACCACGGTCGCGTGGCTGCTGTTGCTGACGGCGCACGTGAAGGTGGGCTGGCACTGTGAGCGAAGCAACCAACAAGAAGGAAACTCAGGTGTCTGAAGCTACTGAGGCAGTCGAGACTGCAGCTGCTCCCGCTACCGAGAACACCGGATCCCGCCGTGGCGAGGGTCGCGGTCGTGGCGAAGGCCGCGGTCGTGGTGAAGGTCGTGGCCGCGGTCGCGATCAGAAGGATAACCGCAACGAAGACAAGGACAAGTTCCTTGAGCGCGTTGTAGCTATCAACCGCGTCTCCAAGGTCGTCAAGGGTGGTCGTCGCTTCAGCTTCACCGCTCTGGTAGTCGTCGGTGACGGCAACGGCATGGTCGGCGTCGGCTACGGCAAGGCCAAGGAAGTTCCTGCTGCTATCGCCAAGGGCGTTGAAGAGGCCAAGAAGTCCTTCTTCCGCGTTCCACGCGTTGGCACCACCATCCCGCACCTGGTCAAGGGCGAGGCCGCCGCTGGCGTTGTCTTGCTCCGTCCAGCCGCTCCGGGTACCGGCGTTATCGCCGGTGGTCCAGTGCGCGCCGTGCTGGAGTGCGCAGGCATCCATGACATCCTGTCGAAGTCGATGGGTTCGCAGAACCAGATCAACATCGTTCAGGGCACCATTGCCGCACTGAAGGCTCTGGAAGAGCCTCAGGCTGTTGCAGCTCGCCGCGGTCTTCCGCTGGACGAGGTTGCACCGGCAGCAATGCTGCGTCACATCCAGACCCAGAAGGCAGGTGCTTAATTCAATGGCTAAGAACATTGTTCCAAGCGATGCCCAGCTGGAAATCACCCAGATCAAGTCCATCATCGGTGGTAACCAGGTACAGCGCGACGTTGTTCGCTCGCTGGGCCTGAAGCGCATCGGACACACCGTTGTCCGCTCCGCTGACCCTGTGACTGTCGGCATGGTCAACAAGGTCCCACACCTGCTGAAGGTTGAGGAGGCGAAGTAAAGATGGCTCAGAAGGAAAACGCACTTAAGGTACACCACCTGCGTCCAGCTGAAGGTGCCAAGACCGCCAAGACCCGTGTTGGTCGTGGTGAGGCATCGAAGGGTAAGACCGCCGGTCGCGGTACCAAGGGTACCAAGGCTCGTTACCAGGTGAAGGCAGGCTTCGCAGGTGGACAGCTTCCGCTGCACATGCGTCTGCCAAAGCTGCGCGGCTTCAAGAACCCGTTCCGCGTCGAGTTCCAGGTCGTGAACCTGGACAAGATCTCGGAGCTGTTCCCAGAGGGTGGCGAAGTCACCGTCGAGGCACTCGTTGCCAAGGGCGCTGTTCGCAAGAACCAGCCCGTCAAGGTGCTGGGCACCGGCGAGATCTCGGTCAAGGTCGACGTGAAGGTTGATGCCTTCTCGACTTCCGCAGCTGAGAAGATCGCTGCTGCCGGCGGCTCGGCAAACACCCTCTAATCCAGGGTCAAGCCAAGGCGAAGCCCCCGTTCACGTTGAGTTTTCAAAGTGAACGGGGGCTTTCCATTTCTCAAAGTTTTTCGGCTGACCGTCGGAAATTACTTCGCTGATATGGCAGTTCTTATTACAAATGAGAAATTCCGGGCATTTTCCGTGTCTTGTATTTGGCGCGGAGCTACCTCGGAACGCTAGAATCATTAGGTCGTAGTCGTATCTGGCTTAACGACTCAGGAACATACTTCAGGAGGACGCTTGTTCAGCGCCATAGCCCGAGTTTTTCGGACGCCTGATCTGCGCAACAAGTTGCTGTTCACGCTGGGGATCATCGCGATCTACCGTATCGGCGTATTCATCCCGACCCCGGGCATTGATTACAGCAACGTTCAGCAGTGTCTGGCAATGGGTGACACCACCGGTGGACTTTATTCATTTGTGAATCTGTTCAGTGGCGGCGCCCTGTTGCAGGTCTCCATCTTCGCGATGGGCATCATGCCGTACATCACGGCCGCCATCATCGTGCAGCTGCTTCGTGTGGTCATCCCGCACTTCGAGACCCTGCACAAGGAAGGCCAAGCCGGCCAAGGCAAGCTGACCCAGTACACGCGTTACCTCACCATCGCCTTGGCACTGCTGCAAGGCACCACCCTGGTGACCCTGGCCCGTACGGGCAACCTGTTCCCGAGCTGCAGCCTTCCGCTGGTTCCGGACGACAGCCTGATTGTTATCCTGCTGATGGTCATCACCCTCACCGCAGGCACCGGCCTGATCATGTGGATGGGCGAGCTGATCACCGAGCGCGGCATCGGCAACGGCATGTCGATCCTGATCTTCATCTCGATCGCCTCGGGCTTCCCGGCCTCGATGACCTCGATACTGCAGACCCAGGGCTGGGTGACCTTCATCGGCGTCATCGCCATCGGCCTCGTCATCATCGGCCTGGTCGTGTTCGTGGAGCAGTCCCAGCGCCGTGTGCCGGTGCAGTACGCCAAGCGGACCATCGGTCGACGCACCGTGGGCGGCACCTCCACCTACATCCCGTTGAAGCTGAACATGGCCAACGTGATCCCGGTGATCTTCGCCAGCTCGATCCTGGCGCTGCCGCAGATGATCGTGCAGTTCAACCAGAACCCGGACGGCACGCTGCCGGAATGGGCGATGTGGCTGCAGACGCATTCCTCGACTTCCTCGCCGTGGTACATGCTGGTGTACACCTTGCTGACCATCGGCTTCACCTACTTCTACGTGGCCATCACCTTCAACCCGGTTGAGGTGGCTGACAACATGAAGAAGTACGGCGGCTTCATCCCGGGCATCCGGGCAGGCCGTCCGACTGCCGAGTACCTGCAGTACGTGATCTCACGCATCACGTTCCCAGGCTCGCTGTACTTGGCATTCGTCGCGTTGATTCCATTGATTGCTTTTGTGCTGATCAACGCAGACCAGAGTTTCCCATTCGGCGGTACCTCCATCATAATCATGGTTGGTGTTGGTCTTGAGACCGTCAAACAAATCAATGCTCAAATGCAGCAACGAAACTACGAAGGGCTACTGCGATGAGTCGACTGCTTATCATTGGACCGCCGGGTGCCGGCAAAGGAACCCAGGCCGTGAAGATCTCCGAGCGCCTGGAGATCCCCGCGATCTCCACCGGCGACATCTTCCGCGCGAACGTCAAGGGCGGCACCCCGCTGGGTATCGAAGCCAGCAAGTACATCGACAATGGCGACTTTGTACCTGATTCGGTCACCAACAACATGGTCGAAGACCGCCTGAACCAGGACGACGTGGCTACCGGCTTCCTGCTGGACGGCTACCCGCGCACCAGCGCACAGGTCGACGCGCTGGACGCAATGCTGGAGGCCAAGGGCATCGCCCTGGACGCAGTGCTGCAGCTGACCGCCGACGACGACGAGCTGGTGGCACGCCTGCTGAAGCGTGCAGAGATCGAAGGCCGCGCAGACGACACCGAAGACGTCATCCGCCACCGCCTGGGCCTGTACAACGCAGAGACCAAGATCGTGGTCGACCGCTACGAAGAGCGCGGCATTGTGCGCAAGGTCGACGGCATCGGCGCCATCGACGAGGTCACCGACCGCGTCATGGCCGCATTGAACGTCAACGCCTAAGACACAAGCGTTTTCACGCGCAGGGACCGTGCACGGCAAGCCTTCGGGCTGGCGGCACGGTCCCTGTGCGATTTTTAGACTGAAGACTCGCACCCGAGCCGGCGCCCGCCGGCGGCGAGCAACCCGTGAACACCTAAGGGAGTTACCTTGGCACTTGGACAGCCGCGAATTGAGTACAAATCCAACTCGGAAATCCTGAAGATGCGCGAAGCCGGCCTGGTGCTGGCAGAGGCGCTGGATGAGGCCGTCGCCATGGCACGCCCGGGCGTCACCACCGCAGCCGTCGACAAGGTCTTCGCAAAGGTGCTTGAGCGCCACGGAGCGACCAGCAACTTCCTCGGCTACCACGGGTTCCCGGCGAACATCTGCGCCTCGGTCAACCACGAGGTTGTGCACGGCTTCCCGTCGGACTACGAGCTGAAGGACGGCGACGTGCTGAAGATCGACGGCGGCGCCATCGTGGACGGCTGGCACTCGGACTCTGCGCGCACCGTGCTCGTGGGCAAGAACATTGACCCAGCCGACCAGCGACTGAGCGACATCACCGAGCAGGCCATGTGGGCCGGCATCGCCGCCGCGGCCAAGGCCCGCTTCATCGGCCAGATCGGCACCGCCATCGACGACTACGTCACCAGCCAGCCGGGCGACGAGCTGGGCATCCTGGAGGACTACTGCGGCCACGGCATCGGTTCCGAGATGCACATGGCCCCGGACGTGCTGAACTACAACTCCGGCCACCGCGGCCCTCGGATTAAGCCGGGCATGGCCCTGGCCATCGAGCCGATGCTGGTCCGCGGCGGCATCGAGACCTCGGTGCTGGAGGACGACTGGACAGTGGTCACCAACGACAAGTCCAACGCCTCCCAGTGGGAGCACACCGTCGCCTTCACCATGGGCGGCATCTGGGTGCTCTCGGCGCATGACGGGGGAGAGGCCGGCCTGGCTCCGTTCGGCGTGGCCCCCTCGCCGATCCTCCCGTAGGGGATCTTTCGAGTGTGGATCCAGCACCCCGCGTTCACGCGGAGTGCTGGATCTAACAGTTTAAAACACGGCCCGAATTGGCGAAGGCCGTGGTGATGGCGTAGTGTTGTCTGTTGGTTCGTCATTTAAGTGCGCCCAAAACCCTAGGTTTGGGATGCGCCGGTGTCGGACTTGAACCAATTACTTGCTGAGGGAAACCAAAGCAACCAAAGTTAGCGGGGAAAATGGGCAAGAAGGAAGGTGTCATCCAGGTAGAGGGCACTGTGGCCGAAGCGCTGCCGAACGCGATGTTCCGCGTGGAGCTGCCGAATGGACACGTGGTGCTCGCCACTATCTCGGGTAAGATGCGTCAGCACTACATTCGAATCCTCCCAGAGGACCGAGTGCAGGTTGAAATGAGCCCATACGACCTCAACCGAGGCCGTATCGTTTACCGCTACAAGTAAACAGCACTCTTTGACTTTCCCGGCGGACGTTGTGCGATTCATCGCAAAGCGCCCGCTAGAGGATTGTTCTTGGATAAGCTTTTTACTGCTCCACATTTAACTGCAACCGCAAGAGGAGTAAACCCTTGAAGGTTAACCCTAGCGTGAAGCCGATCTGCGACAAGTGCAAGGTGATTCGCCGCAATGGTCGCGTCATGGTGATCTGCGAGAATCCACGCCACAAGCAGCGTCAGGGCTAATTCCGTTTTTCGGGATATCCCACGCGTAGTCATTTAGGCAGTACCGCGGCAACCCAGGTTGCCGTTCACCCCCGGGTTCGGAGGCCGGGGCCGCGAGTAAATCGCGGAAGGTGCTGCTCCAGACCTCCGTTGGTTGAAAGGTAGCCACTTGGCTCGTTTAGCAGGCGTGGACATCCCACGCGAAAAGCGCGTAATCATCGCGCTGACTTACATCTACGGCGTGGGCAAGACCCGTGCAGAAGAGACCATCGCAGCAACCGGGATCTCCCCGGATACCCGCGTGAAGGATCTCACCGACGCTGAGCTCGTTCAGCTTCGTGACTTCATCGAAGGCACCTACAAGGTGGAAGGTGACCTGCGCCGCGAGGTTCAGGCCGACATCCGCCGCAAGGTTGAAATCGGATCCTACGAAGGTCTTCGTCACCGTAAGGGCCTGCCGGTCCGCGGTCAGCGCACCAAGACCAACGCTCGTACCCGTAAGGGCCCGAAGCGCACCGTAGCCGGTAAGAAGAAGACTCGCTAAATCTTAGCGGTCTAGTTCATAAACCTTTTTCGTAGGAGAAAAAATGCCCCCAAAGACTCGTGGAGCGGTACGTAAGCCGCGTCGCAAGGACAAAAAGAATATCGCGCAGGGTCAGGCGCATATCAAGAGCACCTTCAACAACACCATCGTTTCGATCACCGATCCGACTGGCGCTGTGATCTCGTGGGCTTCGGCCGGCGAGGTTGGCATGAAGGGCTCGCGTAAGTCGACCCCATACGCTGCCCAGATGGCTGCTGAGTCCGCTGCAAAGCGTGCACAGGAGCATGGCATGCGCAAGGTTGACGTTTTCGTCAAGGGCCCGGGCTCGGGACGCGAAACCGCGATCCGTTCGCTGCAGGCTGCTGGCCTTGAGGTTGGATCCATCCAGGATGTTTCCCCAAGCGCACACAACGGTTGCCGCCCATCGAAGCGTCGCCGCGTCTAATTGACTCGCTAGGCCAAGCTTGAGAAGTCACCGAAGCATTCTTCTGAGTGCTCCGGTGACTATCTTGGACTTATCAGCCTGCAAAAGACGAACGGCCACCTGAAGGCTACCGTCGTTTCCACCCCCGTGAGGCGTCATATAGCGGACGCTCGCTGAAAGGAAATGTAAGTGCTCATTACGCAGCGCCCAACCCTGACCGAAGAAGTAGTTGCCGAAAACCGCTCCCGTTTCGTTATCGAACCGTTGGAGCCAGGCTTTGGTTACACCCTAGGTAACTCGCTCCGCCGCACCCTGCTGTCCTCGATTCCTGGTGCATCCGTCACCAGCATTCGTATCGACGGCGTGCTGCACGAGTTCACCACCGTAGCCGGTGTCAAGGAAGACGTCACCGAACTGGTTCTGAACATCAAGAACCTGTCCGTGTCTTCCGAGCACGACGAGCCAGTCGTCGCCTACCTGCGCAAGCAGGGCCCAGGCGTCGTCACCGCAGCGGACATCACCCCGCCAGCCGGTGTGGAGTTCCACAACCCTGATCTGCACATCGCGACCCTGAACGCCAATGGCAAGTTCGATATGGAACTGACCATTGAGCGCGGCCGCGGTTATGTGTCTGCCGCTCAGAACAAGAGCGCTGATGGCGAGATCGGTCGCATCCCTGTGGATTCGATCTACTCCCCAGTGCTGAAGGTGACCTTCCGCGTGGAGGCCACCCGTGTTGAGCAGCGCACCGACTTCGATCGTTTGATCGTTGACGTGGAGACCAAGGAATCGATCACCCCGCGCGATGCAGTTGCATCCGCAGGTACCACCCTCGTTGAACTGTTCGGTTTGTTCCGCGAACTGAACACTGCAGCAGAGGGTATCGAAATCGGCCCATCGCCAACCGACGCAGCCCTGGCTGCCGACATGGCGTTGCCGATTGAGGATCTGGAACTCACCGTTCGTTCGTACAACTGCTTGAAGCGTGAGGGCATCCACTCTGTGGGTGAACTTGTCACTCGCTCCGAGGCCGACCTCATGGACATCCGCAACTTCGGCGCGAAGTCCATTGACGAAGTCAAGGCCAAGCTTGTTGAACTGGGTCTGGCCCTGAAGGATTCCCCTCCAGGCTTCGATCTGGCCGCTCGTAGCGCCATCGACGATGGCGACGACTACGACGAGGGTCTGTAAAGACCTGAGTCTCGCGACACACTACTTCATCCGTCCGCACGGTATGACCGTTCGGAACGGGTTATTCATCTAGGAGAACCACTATGCCTACCCCTACCAAGGGTCCGCGTCTCGGCGGCAGTGCAGCACATGAGCGACTGATCTTCGCTAACATGTCGGCACAGCTCTTCGAGAACAAGAAGATCACCACCACCCTGACCCGCGCCAAGCGTCTGCGTCCACACGCAGAGCGCCTGATCACCTTCGCAAAGCGCGGTGACCTGGCTTCGCGTCGTCGCGTCCAGTCCGTGATCGCTTCGCGTTCGCGCACCAACAAGTCGATCGTTCACGAACTGTTCGAGAACATCGCACCAGCCATGGCTGACCGCAACGGTGGCTACACCCGCATCACCAAGATCGGCAACCGCAAGGGCGACAACGCTCCTATGGCTGTCATCGAGCTCGTGATGGAGCCAGTTTCGCCTAAGCAGGCCGTCGTCAAGGAAGCCACCAAGGCTGCCGAGAAGGCTGCTGAAGCTACCGAAGAGGCCTAAGCCCTAGCGCTTAGCATCTTCGGCGCGTGAAGCGTCAAAAGATCCCCGGAATATCGTTCAGATATTCCGGGGATCTTTGTATAAGCCCTGCCGTGCACTGGCTGATGCGAAACGGGAGGATGAACCACTAGCGATTCATCCGCCCGTCCGCAATGGGCCCGCGGGATTGTTCGCCCGCAGGGCGGCCAGCCTAATCCAGTGCCGGCATGCTCGGGCAGGCCGTCGTCAGGTACGTCGAGGCTTCGGTGAACTCCGGCGTCTGGAATTCCTGCATCTTGGCGGCCATTGCCACCAGGTCAAGGCTGTCATCGCCCATAGCCTCCGCCATCTTGTTCGACAGATCCGCGGAGCGAGTCAGGGCGTCGGCGAGTTTCTCATCAGACGTCTTTCCCGCAGCATCCTTCATCACGGAAGCGAGCTCAGCGGTGGCATCCCTGAACTTGGACGCATCGCCCGTAGCGATGGCGGAACCCGCATCGGTCATCTTCTGCTTGAGGTTCTGTTCTTGCGCCTGGTCGTTGATGTAGTTGCAGGTTTCTTCGGTGGAGAGCTTGCCGCTGCAACCGGTCAGCACAGTGCCGGCAATAGCCAGTACTGCGGCGCTGGCAGAAATCTTTTTCAGCATGGGTTTCCTTAGCTTGGTGATGGGGAGAGCGAGTACGGCCACCAGGGGACCTCTCGGCGTCCGATTAGTTTACCTTGGATAAATCCTGCACTTGTATTATTTCTACGCACGGCCGATCCAACGTGTCCAGGGCTTGAAGCGGAAATGACAGGGCTGCCGGAGGAGGGTGGCAGCAGGCGGGTGAACCGCGCCACCGGATTCGGTGAGATGAAAAGGCATTGCGCATAATGGTATTCATGAGTGCGCAGTCTGAATTATTTGATCCGATGGGAACCACAGCCTTGGGGGAGGCCCGGACCCCGGCATGGATCCGGATGCGCATGGTTCTCGGATATGACGGTGCAGCCTACAACGGGTGGGCCCGTCAACCCAATGTCACCGGCGTCCAGCAGCTTGTCGAAGAAGCACTGGAAATGCTGATCCGCCGGCGTGTTCGCGTGGTGGTCGCCGGCCGCACCGACGCAGGAGTGCATGCCCGCCGTCAGGTGGTCCACTTGGACTTGACCCAGGAGGAGTTCGACGGACTCCCGCGTCGATCTTCCCTGGAGCCCGGCCCTGCCTTGGTTCGCCGTATCAACGGCATCCTGGGGCGGCAGGATGGAGCCGTATGGGTGCATGAGGCAGAAGTGGCCCCGGACGGCTTCGACGCCCGGTTCTCCGCGTTGGCCCGCCGCTACTCGTACCGGATCGCCGATGGCATCCATCGCTGGGATCCGTTGACCCGCCACCTGACAACCTGGCACCGCGAGCCGCTGGACGTCGACGCGATGAACCGCGAAGCGCGGACAGTGCTCGGCCGCCATGACTTCTTGACCTACTGCAAACCTCGTCCCGATGCGACAACTATCCGCACTCTGCAGGAGTTCAGCTTCACCCGCACGGAGGACGGACTGATCCTCGCCCATCTGAAAGCGGACGCGTTCTGCCACAATATGGTCCGGGCGCTGATCGGCGCGGCCATGATGGTGGGTGACGGACGCGAGCAGCCTGGGTTCCTGGCGAGCCGCCTCGAGGAGATGGTCCGAGATTCCAAAACCAAGCTGGCCCATCCCCGGGCGCTGGTGCTCGAAGAGGTCTACTACCCGGACGCCGACCAGCTGGCTGCACGTGCGTTGCAGACCCGCGCCAAGCGCGAAGAGCATGACGTGGACCCGCGCGGAGCCGCTGCGGTCCAAAGCAGCGAAAACTGCGCCGATTAAGGGTGTTCTTACTCACCAGCACCGAGCATTTTTGGCCGGAAAGGCTTTAATCAGCTAAACTTTTATGAGTTGTGTATGTCCACGTTCGACACTACACGCCCAAGCGTGACGGCTTAGTTGCATAGTCGCTGGTCTGCTGGGCGCGCGAACAATCCTGGACGGCCGGTCTATATCAGTCCTCACCTGACGTACTGGTCCAAACACAAGAACAACACGACAGTGCTCGTCACCGGGGGATCTCACCGCTTCCGGCCAAGCGACTGTTTGACCAGAAACGAATCAACGTAAGGCAATTACTGTGCGTACGTACACCCCAAAGCCGGCTGATCAGACTCGTCAGTGGTTCGTCATCGACGCCACCGACGTAGTGCTCGGCCGCCTCGCCGTTCAGACCGCAACCCTGCTGCGCGGCAAGCATAAGCCAACCTATGCTCCACATATGGACATGGGCGACCACGTCATCATCATCAACGCCGAAAAGGTTGCTCTGACCGGCAAGAAGCTGCAGAACAAGCGCGCTTACCGTCACTCGGGCTTCCCGGGCGGCCTGAAGAGCATGAACTACGCCGACCTGCTGGAAAAGAACCCAGTGCTGGCTGTTGAGAAGGCCGTGCGTGGCATGATCCCTAAGAACAAGCTGTCTGCTGTTCAGATGTCCAAGCTGAAGGTTTACCGCGGCGCCGAGCACCCACACGCTGCTCAGGCTCCAAAGGCACTGGAAATCACCCAGGTCGCTCAGTAGTCCTGGCCCCGACAACAAACACTTAATAGGAGATTATCGTGGCTCAGAACGCTGAAGAAACCACTGAATTCGAAGGCGAGACCCCTTCGTCTTACACCACCGAGACCGCTGCCTCGACCGTTGTGGCCGAGACCGAGCGTGCTCCGCTGACCGTTCCAGGTGGAGCAGTTGGCCGTCGCAAGCAGGCTATCGCCCGCGTTCGCCTGATCCCAGGCTCCGGCAAGTGGACCGTCAACGGTCGCGAACTGGACGACTTCTTCCCGAACAAGCTGCACCAGCAGGATGTTAACGAGCCTTTCAAGGTTCTGGGTCTGGAAGGCGCATACGACGTTATCGCCCGCATCCACGGCGGCGGCATCTCCGGTCAGGCTGGCGCACTGCGCCTGGGCATCGCCCGTGCACTGAACGAGATCGACCGCGACGCTAACCGCCCAACCCTGAAGAAGGCCGGTTACCTGACCCGCGACGCACGCGTCATCGAGCGCAAGAAGGCTGGTCTCAAGAAGGCCCGCAAGGCTTCGCAGTTCTCGAAGCGCTAAACCTTACTTCGAGGTTTATCCAACGGCTCCACAACCCTTCGGGGTTTGTGGGGCCGTTGGCCGTTAACCGCCGGTTGAACGGCGCGGAATTCTTGGCAATCTTCGTAAATTGGTAGCGCCCCGGGCACCGTGCAAGTCCGGTAAATCGAAGCGCAGGGCTTATGATTGATTACGATGGCAAGGTTATTTGGGACCGATGGGGTCCGAGGAAAAGCAAACGAATTGTTAACCCCCGAGCTGGCGATGGAACTCGCGCAGGCAGCTTCGGTGGTATTGGGTTTGAGCCAGCCTGAGGACGGGCACAAACCAGTCGCTGTGGTAGCGAAGGATCCGCGTATCAGCGGCGACTTCCTCTCTGCCGCAATCGAAGCGGGTCTGGCCGCCTCCGGCGTCGACGTCAAGGACGCAGGCACGCTTCCCACCCCGGCCGCGGCCTTCCTGGTCGGCGACCTCGACGCGGACTTCGGCGTGATGATCTCAGCATCCCACAACGCCGCACCGGACAACGGCATCAAGTTCCTGGCCCGCGGCGGCAAGAAGCTCGACGACTCGCTGGAAGACGCTATCGAGGCATGCCTGAAGATGCCCAAGCCGCGTCCCGTCGGCGGGGAAGTCGGACGCGTCTCGCGCTTCGCCGATGCCGAGGACCGCTACATCGTGCACCTGCTGCAGTCGCTGCCCAACCGTCTGGACGGCCTGAAGGTCGTGCTGGACTGCGCCCACGGCGCGGCTTCGGGTTGCTCGCCGGAGGTCTTCAAGGCCGCCGGCGCACAGGTCATCGTGATCGGCGCGGAGCCGGACGGTATCAACATCAACGACGGCTATGGCTCCACCCACCTGGAGAAGCTGCAGGCCGCCGTGCTGGAAAACAAGGCAGACCTGGGCATCGCCCACGACGGCGACGCCGACCGCTGCCTGGCAGTGGACCACGAAGGCACCATCGTCGACGGCGACCAGATCATGGCCATCATGGCCATCGACATGAAGGAACGCGGCGAGCTGAAAGACAACACCCTGGTCGCCACCGTGATGAGCAACCTCGGCCTGAAACTGGCCATGGAGGCTGCCGGCATCACCGTGAAGCAGACTGGCGTGGGCGACCGCTACGTGCTGGAAGGCATGCAGGAAGGCGACTACTCGCTGGGCGGTGAACAGTCCGGCCACGTCATCTTCAGCAAGTACGCCACCACCGGCGACGGCGTGCTCACCGGCCTGAACATCGCAGCCCGGGTCAAGGCCACCGGCAAATCCCTGAAGGAACTTGCCTCGGTGCTGACCGTGCTTCCGCAGGTCCTGATCAACGTGCGTGGAGTGGACAAGGCCGCCGTGCCTGACTGCGAACCGCTGCAGCTGGATATCGAAGCCGCCGAAGCGCGTCTGGGCTCCACCGGACGCGTGCTGCTGCGCCCTTCCGGTACCGAGCCGGTAGTCCGCGTGATGGTCGAGGCCGCCACCCAGCAGCAGGCGCAGGCCGAAGCTGAGGCCTTGGCCGCATCCGTATTGGAGCATCTGGCGCTGGGTTAATGCCACGTTGATCTAGTGGACTAGCAAGTAGATCTTCAGTAAATTCTCACATCCCCGTAGCGTGTTCCCCAAGGGTTCGCACTGCGGGGATGTGGCATGCTGAAGAGAGAATTCGAAGTCAGGTCCCGCCGTGCGGCGAGGGCACGGACGAAAAGGGAATGTCGTGACTCTACGCATCAGCGTTATCGGTACCGGTTATCTGGGAGCTACCCACGCAGCCTGCATGGCGGAACTGGGATATGAAGTCATCGGCCTCGATGTCGATGCCTCCAAGCTCAAGGCCTTGGCATCAGGGATCCTGCCCTTCCATGAACCGGGCTTGCCGGAGCTGTTGCGCAAGCACGTGGCCAGCGGACGGCTGCGCTTCACCGATTCCTACGCCGATGCCGCGGCCAACGCGGACATCCACTTCATCACCGTGGGCACGCCGCAGCGCGCCGATTCCCAATCGGCGGACATGAGCTACGTGGATGGCTCCGTCGACAGTTTGCTGGAGCACATCACCGGGCAGGCGCTGATCGTCGGCAAATCGACCGTACCGGTGGGCACCGCCCGGCGTCTGACCGAGCGCATCGCCGCCAAGGCGCTGCCCGGCAGCGAGGTCACGCTGGCCTGGAACCCGGAGTTCCTCCGCGAGGGCTTCGCCGTCAAAGACACGCTGACCCCCGACCGCCTGGTCTACGGACTGAGCGACACGGATCCGGAAAGCTTCGGCCTGCGCAAGATCCGCGAGGTCTACGCCCCGATCTTGGAACATGGCACGCCGGAAATCGTGACCGACCTTGAGACGGCGGAACTGGTCAAGGTCGCGGCCAACGCCTTCCTCGCCACCAAGATCTCCTTCATCAACGCCTTTGCGGAGGTCACCGAAACCGTTGGCGGCGATATCAAGACCCTGGCCGATGCCATCGGCCACGATAGCCGCATTGGACGCCGCTTCCTGAACGCCGGGGTGGGCTTCGGCGGCGGCTGCCTGCCCAAGGACATCCGCGCGCTGCAGGCACGCGTCTCGGAGCTCGGACTGAGCCACACCATGGGCTTCCTTGCCGAAGTGGACCAGATCAACCTGCGCCGCCGCGACCGCGTCGTTTCGCTGGCCTCCGGCATGCTGGGCAACGAACTGGCAGGAAAGCACATCTGCGTACTGGGCGTGACCTTCAAGCCGGACAGCGATGACGTGCGAGACTCGCCAGCCCTGGACATCGCCGTGCGCCTGTACAACGCCGGGGCCGACGTCTCGGTCTACGACCCCCAGGGCAACAAGAACGCCGCGGGACGCTTCCCTCGCCTGCACTACGTGGACTCCTGGCAGGAGGCGGCTCAGGACACCGATATCGTCCTGCTGCTGACCGAATGGCAGGAATTCCGGGACCTGGATCCCGTGGAGCTCGGCAGCGTGGTTTCAAGCCGTGTGCTGATTGACGGGCGCAATGTGCTGGACCGTCCTACGTGGCGCGAAGCCGGCTGGACTATTACCGGGCCGGGGGAGTACTTCGAAGTCGTGAACACTGCCCCGGGCACGGCACAACTGCCTCTTCAGGTCTCGAACCAAGCATAGTTCTGCTGAATTGGGCCGTCCCTAACAGGGGGGCGGCCATATTCATGTCCGGGTGATCACGCGGTTTTGTCGATGGTGGCACATCTCCAAGCACCGGTGGTCGGAAAATTTTCTGCTGTGCCTGCTACAAAGTCCTATTGTGTGTGCAACGGCCGTAGAATGCCCGACGGCGCCTTTATCCATGCCTCGCATCTGCATACTGCCGCCATGTCATCGACGAAACCGAGGGTGCGGAGTTTCCCGGAAACCGTCCCGGCATGCCTTCGCGCACACAGCAGGAATCTCGGTGCTAGCTGTGAAAATCATTCGACTGCCAGTGCGGTTCGAGTCTAACGGGTTACGGTGCGGTTGATAACAGTCACTCCTCGCTAGCCCCTTGGAAGGCCTCAATGCACGAACATCTCGAATCGCGGCCCTCGGCAGATCCTTTGCGCATAGCGGTACTTGCCCACCTGCACCATCCGATCAAGTCTCCCTTCGCCGGAGGGATGGAAGCACACACTTCCCACTTGGTTGCCGAACTGTGCGCTCGTGGCCACGAAGTGACGTTATTCGCCAAGGCCGGCAGTACACGCTTCGGCCAAGACGGCCAGGGCCACGTGCGGGCGGTGCTGCCCGCGGATTACCAAGTGCAGGGCTATCCGGACGAGAGCCATCGCGACGAACAGCACCGACGGCTCGACGGAGCCATGTCCTTGGCGATTTCAGCTGTCCGCACTGGAGCTTTCGACGTGGTGATCGACAATTCCCTCAGCCCCATTCCCCATGAGCAGCTTGATGGAATCCCCACGTTGCATGTGCTCCATACTCCTCCCTTGCCGCGCATCACCGCGGTGTTGGCTACTCGCTCGGGGCGCCCCCACGGTCATCGCTATGTCACCGTATCGCACAGTAACGCACGCGCATGGAGAGCATGGATCCCTGATCTGGCGATCATCCCGAACGGCGTTGACCTGCGCCGATGGGAGCCAGACAGGAAGGACCGCAGAGTCCCGGGCACCGCAGCATGGAGCGGACGCATCACCCCCGAGAAAGGCACCCATCTGGCCATTGCCGCGGCCCGGGCCAATGGCATGCGGCTGCGACTTGCCGGACCCATCCAGGACCCCGAGTACTACGAATCGCTCATCCGGCCGTCCTTGGACGACCAGATCCGCTATATGGGACACCTCGCCCAGGACCAACTGAGGGAGGTCATCTCCTCCGCGCAGGTCTTCATCTCTTCGCCTCTGTGGGAGGAACCTTTCGGCCTGACAACATTGGAGGCGATGGCCTGTGGAACTCCGGTAGCGGCAACTCCGAACGGTGCGATGGCCGAGCTGGTCGGCTTGTCCGGGGGAATCGTGGCCTGTACGGCCGACGCGACCGGGCTCGCGGAGGCTGTCCGCCAGGCCTCGGGCCTGCGGCGCACCGCGGTGTTGCAACGTGCAGCCACCTTCTCCCTAGACCAGATGATCCGTTCCTACGAAGACGCTCTCTACGATATCCACGCGGCTCAGAGCTTGGGACAGGTGCAATGAAACGCAAGCTGAGAATTTCCTATTATGCGCACCATATGGGATCCGGGCATTTGCGCCATGCCCAGCGGCTGGCCGCCACCGGACTCGTGGAGCTGCAGGTGGCCAGCACCGGAGCTTCATCCCAAAGGCTCTTCGAGGACAACGTGCAGTACGTGCCACTGGCAGCGGACGAGGGATCGAGCCAGCTGCGCTTCGCCCCAACCAGCGGCCATTTGCACTATGCCCCGACCGGAAAACCCATCGTGGAACGGTTCACGACGCTGAACGCGGGATGGGAAGCCTTTGAACCCGATCTGGTGATGGTGGACGTCTCGGTCGAAGTGGCGCTCTTCGCCCGGCTGAGCGGGTATCGCGTGGCGCTACGCAGGATGCCCGGGGTGCGCACGGACCGCCCGCATCGCATGGCCTACGATCTCGCAGATGCCCTGTTTGCGTACTATCCGCAGCACCTCGAAGAACCCTTGCATCGTGACTCCTACGCACAGAAGAGCTTCTACCTGGGTACCCCTGCACCGCATCCTTCCCAACGTGCCGCAACCCAGTCCTCGGATCAAATTCCCGTCCGGGACTGCGGGGACACACGGCGTGTAGTCGTCCAGACCTCTCTGGCCGCTTCGGTGGACTCCTCCAGGCTCGTACAGGCCGCGCTCCGCAGCCCGAGCTGGAGTTGGGAAGTCATCGGGTCCGTCCACGGGGCGACTGACAAATTACCGGAGAACCTGCGGCTGCACGGCACGGTCGAGCAGCCGGAGCAATGGCTGGATGCCGCAGACGTGGTCATTTCCTCCTCGGGCCACAATGCCGTCGCTGCGGCGGCCGCGAGCAAGCGGCCCACCATGCTGATCCCCGAAGAACGGCCCCACGCGGAGCAGGCAGTCTTTGCCCGCATGCTGCATGAAGCCGGGGGATGCGCCATGCTGGAGTCCTGGGACGAACCGGTGGACTGGGAGAAGAAACTCACGCACGTCGCAGACACGGACGGTTCATCCTTGGCACGGACCCTGCTTGTCACCCAGGACGAGTTCACCGCAGGGTTGCAGCGCATGTTCTCCAGCCTGTGCGACTCATGACCCGCCTAGTAGGGATCCATGCTGTGCGCGGCGCGGATCTCTTCAGCACTCGGGTGGCGCAGAATCCTCAGGTCTTCGCCCTGCGGATCCCATGCGACCAGGCCGCGCTCTTTGAAAGCCCGCAGCCAACCGGACATCGGCCAGCCATGCCAGGTATTTCGGAAAGTACGTGCATTCTGGATGATATCGTCGAAATGGTTCAGCGGGGGCTTGACCACCCCATGATGCTGATGGAATACGGTGCCCTGCGTGAATACCACCGGCAAGCCCAAGGCACGGGCCTTGAAGCCGAAATCCGTGTCCTCCGCCCCGTAGCCGGCATAGCCGGTCGAGAAGCCGCCAAGGCGAACGAAGTCCTCGGCGCGGATTCCGAATCCCAGCGACCAGAACATTTCATGGCGCTGACAGTGAGTATCCATGGGCAGTTCGGCGCGCAAATGGTGGGATGCGGAACGACGGGTCAGCTCCTCGGCGTCCGGGGTAGGCCCGGGGCCCAGAGGCTGGGCGAGGTATCGGGGTTCGGCCATGGCAAGCACCGGTTGCCGGCGAAGCCAGTCAAGCAGGATTCCGAAGGCGTCAGGGGCAGGAATGCAGTCCACGTCCAGGAACACGAGGTACCGGCTTCGCGCGTGCTTCGCGGCATGGTTCCGGGCCCGGGCCAAAGGCAGTCCCTGTTCACCAGGATACGAGGCCACGTGCACGGAGGTCACCGGCAGTGCGGATTCAACGGGTTCCGGGTCGGGCTCGTCCATGTAGGCGACGATGATTTCCGCCGGCAGAAGGGCGCTGCGATTCACCCCGTCAAGCAGGCGTTGCAGGTGCCCGTGCCGCTGGTGGGCGATTACCAGAACCGAGAAATCCAGAGCCATCTTCCAACCTTTCCACGCTGGCGGGGCCGCGTGCTTACGTGATGCTTCCGCCTCCCAACGTAGCCGTCCCACCACGATCTCCGCAGGAGAAACCATGAGTTCACAGAAGATCCCCACGCTGATCCGCGTGGCCTCCGTGCCATACAGCCAGGTCTACATCCGCCATCTCGAGCTGCCCGACGAGGATCGGGCCGGAATGGTGCAGCGCTTGCAGGATCCGGCACCCGCCGGGGGACCACGAAGCCAGCAATCCGCCTGGTGGCCGCCGCGCATGCTCGAACCGGACTGGATCCGGGAGAACAGCGACAGCTTCGATCTCATGCACATGCACTTCGGTTTCGATGCCTTGGATCCGCAGACTCTCCGGCAGACGGTAGCCGAGCTTCGCGCCGGCGGCAAACCCCTGGTGTACACCGTGCATGACCTGATCAATCCGCACCAGCCGGATCCCCACGCGCACGAGGCCCTGTTAGAGGTGCTGATCCCGGCAGCCGATGCGCTCATCACCCTGACTCAAGGGGCGGCGCATGAGATTTCGGAGCGCTGGGGGCGCAGCTGCCACGTCTTGCCGCATCCTCACGTGATCGACTTCGCCACCATGGAACGCCTTCGCGAGCAACGGATGCAGTCACGCAGAGATCGCCAGCGAGTCCGTAGAATCGGGGTGCACTTAAAGGAGATGCGGCCCAACCTGTCGGAGCAGGTGATCGAGCCGTTGGCGCAGATCGTGGAGGACCTGCCGGAGTGCAAGCTGCAGGTCAATATCCACCGGCAAGTAGTGGACCCGCAGAACAAGGAATACCGTCAAGCGCTCGCCGAGTTCCTGGCGGCAGGTCATGACGCTGGGCGCTGGGATCTCGTGGCGCACGAGTACTTCAGCGAAACTAAATTGTTCGACTATTTCGGCAGTCTCGACGTGAATGTCCTGCCTTACCGCTACGGCACGCACTCCGGATGGCTTGAAGCCGCCCTAGATGCGGGCACGGCAGTCATCGCCCCGGACTGCGGCTACTACTCGGATCAGGACGCCTCGGTGGCCAGTTACCGCTGGGACGGCGAGCAGGTGGACGCGGACTCATTACGCCACGCGGTCCAACGCCAACTTTCCCTGCCGTACATCCCGGGGATGGACGCGCAAGGACGCCGCGAGCAACGCGAGGCCCTTGCCGTAGCCCACCTGCGGCTCTATCGATCCCTGCTGGGTTCCGGCCGGTTCGGCCAGCGTCCGGAACCGGAGCTGCGCCAAGGGCACACCGCGTCCGGACGGTAGCAGGTCATCGGGATGCTAGAACCCGAAACGCTTCATGATTCCGGGCAGCAGCTCGATGAGGCGCGACGCGTTGACGGTTCCACAGGCGGCCGCGGCCCGGCCGGCCTCTCCGTGGATGACCGCGGCGCACGCGGCCAGTTCCATCATGCGGCGGTTGGAGACAGTCTGCACCCCATTCACGCCGGTCAGCGAGCTGTCCGAGAGCAAGTAGCCCAGGATTCCGGTCAGCACGTCGCCGCTGCCAGCCGTGGCGAGCTGCGGTGCGGTATGGCTAACCACCAGGCTGCTGCCGTCCGGAGCCACGATGTAGTTGGTCGGCCCCTTGAGCAAGACAACTGCGTTGTACGACAGCGCGGCCCAGCGAGTCCAGCGGATCGGATCCGCCGTGATCTCTTCGATGGTGACGGTCACGCCGGCACGCCGCAGCAGCATCCGCAATTCCTTGGCGTGGGGAGTCAGCACGCGTGGCTGCTCGCTGGGGCCAGCGGGCACGAGCTCCAGCCCCGACGCGTCGATGACGGCTGGCTGGCGGCTGGCGAAGACCTCGGCGATCGCGCCGGTCGGGGGAGTGCGGCTGTCCAGGCCGGGCCCGATGGCCCAGGACGAGATCTTGGCGCCGCGCCCGTGCACGTACCGGCGGGCCGAGGAGAGTGCTTCCCGGATCTGGTCATCGTCCAGCGGAACGGTTTCAGGAACGGCCACGGCCAGCAGCGGGGCAATGTCCTCCGGCACATGGGTACGCAGCAGACCGACGCCGCAATTCACCGCTGCCCGGGCGGTCAGCTGCGCGGCTCCCGGATACAGTGACGAGCCTGCGATGAGACCGAGCACGCCCCGCTGGTACTTGTGGCGCCCGGCATCACGCCAAGAGCGGTGGGCGTCAAGCAGCTGCAGGGCCGCCTGCTTGTCGATGAGGTTCGTCCGGGGTGCTTGGCCGGTGAAATCGAAATCCAGCGGAACCACTGTAATGTCCCCGGTGACCAACGGTCCGTCGCCGGTCAGCAGGCCGGACTTCATCGCGCCGAAAGTGACGGTCCGTTCTGCCAGCAGCACCTTGTCATCGGCGACGCCGGTTTCAGGGTTCAGGCCGGATGGCAGGTCGCAGGCCAGCACCCGGGAACCCCGGGGGATCCGGGGCAATTCTGCTCCGGAGCGGTAACCGAGACCGTACAGGGCGTCGATGATCAGCGTTGCATTGGCGAGAGGCTGATTGTCCTGTGAATATGGCGCAATCCGTCCGCCAGCCGATTCGTAGACTGACAGTGCATCGGAGTGGACCGAGGGACCGCACTGCAGCGCGGCAGTTGCGTAGCCTTGGTCTTCCAGCTGGGCCAGGGCATAGAGCCCGTCCCCGCCGTTGTTGCCCGGACCGATCAGGCCTACTACCAGAGTTCCGGGAGCGACTGGTTGTTCGCCGAGCATGTCTACGGCTTCCGCCGCCAATGCGCTGGCTGCCTGTTTCATCAGGGCAGCGTCAGAGCGCCGTGAAATCTCCTGGGCTTCTACCGCACGAACCTGGGCAAGACTGTAGACGGGGATCATAAATCAAACAATACTCATCCTTTACCTGCAACGCTGGTTTTATTCGAGTTCGTGTCGCAAAGATGGTTATGAGCGTTCGGCGACAACCATCGCAATGGCCATGTCGCCGTCATGGGACAGGCTCAGATGCCAGGAGGTGATGCCCCGCTGGGCACTCGCCTCCGCGACCGTCCCGACGACATGGATCTGGGGATCCCCGGCTTGGTTCTTGATGATGCTGCAGTCCTGCCAGTTCATTCCCGCCGGCGCACCGAGGGCCTTGGCGATGGCTTCCTTGGCCGCGAAGCGTGCCGCCAGCGAACGGAGGGGGAGCCCGCGCTCATCCACGGTGAACAGCCGTTCGTGCAGTCGCGGTGTCTTTTCCAATTGCCGCCCGAAGCGCGGCACGTCGACAATGTCTACACCAATTCCTGCAATCATGCCTCCCAGTTTATCCAGAGCCGCCGCGGGGCAATAAAAAAACTGCGGGTGCCCTCCCATCATGAGGACACCCGCAGCTCGTGGCTAGGAAACCGGTGGATTACTCCACGGTCACCGACTTGGCCAGGTTGCGTGGCTGATCGACGTCGAAGCCCTTGGCAGTTGCCAGCTCGCAGGCGAAGATCTGCAGCGGCACGGTGGCCAGCAGCGGCATCAGCAGGGTCGGGGTCTCCGGCACGTAGAACACGAACTCGGAGAAGTCCTTCACTGCGTCGTCGCCGTCTTCCGCGATGACCAGGGTCTTGGCGCCGCGGGCGCGGACTTCCTGGATGTTGGAAACGACCTTGGCATGCAGCGAGTCGCGGCCGCGCGGGGATGGAACCACCACGAAGACCGGCTGGCCGTCGTCGATCAGGGCGATCGGGCCGTGCTTCAACTCGCCGGCGGCGAAGCCCTCGGCGTGGATGTAAGCGATCTCCTTGAGCTTCAGCGCGCCTTCCATGGCGACCGGGTAGCCGACGTGGCGGCCCAGGAAGAGCACGGAGGAAGCATCGGCCATGGAACGGGCAAGTTCCTTGATCTCCCCGCTGCGGTCCAGAATGTCCTGGATCTTGGCCGGGATCTTGCCCAGGTCTGCCAGAATGTCCTTGATCTGGCCGGAGAACAGGTTGCCGCGCAGCTGTGCCAGGTACAGGCCGAGCAGGTAGGTGGCGGTGATCTGCGCCAGGAACGCCTTGGTGGAAGCCACCGCGATCTCCGGACCTGCATGGGTGTACAGCACGGCATCGGATTCACGCGGGATGGTGGACCCGTTGGTGTTGCAGATGGACATGGTCTTGGCGCCCTGCTCCTTGGCATAGCGCACCGCCATCAGGGTGTCCATGGTTTCGCCCGACTGGGAAATCGACACGATCAGGGTCTTCTTGTCCACGATCGGTTCGCGGTAGCGGAACTCGTGGGAAAGCTCCACCTCCACGGGGATGCGGCACCAGGATTCGATGGCGTACTTGGCGACCTGGCCGGCATAGGCGCTGGTACCGCAGGCAAGCACAACGATCTTGTTGATCTTGGTCAGGTCGTCGGCATCGATGCGCAGCTCATCCAGGGTCAGGCGGCCCTCGGCGTCCGAGCGGCCCAGCAGGGTGTCGGCCACGGCGGCTGGCTGGTCGAAGATTTCCTTCTCCATGAAGGACGGGAAGCCGCCCTTCTCGGCGCTGGCTGCGTCCCAGTCGACGGTGAATTCCTTGCCTTCGGCAGGGTTGCCGTCGAAGTCGGTGATGGAATGGGCATCCGGGGTAATGGTCACGATCTGGTCCTGGCCCAGTTCCACGGCACGACGGGTGAAGTCGATGAAGCCGGAAACGTCCGAACCCAGGAAGTTCTCGCCGTCGCCCAAGCCGAGCACCAGCGGCGAGTTACGGCGTGCTGCCACGACCACGCCCGGGTGGTCCTGGTGGACTGCCAGCAGGGTGAAAGCGCCTTCGAGGCGCTGTACAGCCAGCTGCATGGCACGGGTCAAATCGCCCTCGGCACCGTTGGCGTACACCTTGCCCAGCAAGGCGGCAGCAACTTCGGTGTCGGTCTCGGAAAGGAACTGGACGCCGTCGGCCAACAGCTCGGCCTTGATGCTGGCGAAGTTCTCGATGATGCCGTTGTGGATCATGGCCAGCTTGCCGCCGTCGGCCAGGTGTGGGTGGGCGTTTCCGTCGCTCGGACCGCCGTGGGTTGCCCAGCGGGTATGGCCGATACCGGTCATGGATGCCGGCAGTGGATCCTCGGCAATCTCGTTCTCCAGGTTGACCAGCTTGCCGGCCTTTTTCCTGGAATGAATAGCACCGTCAGCGACGACTGCTACACCGGCAGAGTCGTAGCCTCGGTATTCCAATCGGCGCAAGCCTTCAATCAGAACGTCAAGGGCGCCGTGGTCGGCGTTCGCGCTTGAGGTTCCTGCATATCCTACAATTCCGCACATGAAAAAAAGACTACCGGCTCATGGTCAAACGATGGAACTAATCGTGGCAGAGCACTCAAAAAAAGCTGTGCGATAGGTCACCTTGGCGCGCGGCAGCGGCGACGACCGCCCGAGTGTTAAATCAGAGTTATTTGGGTTGTGGCACTAGTTGT
This sequence comes from Glutamicibacter protophormiae, assembly GCF_014647495.1. GTDB lineage: Bacteria > Actinomycetota > Actinomycetes > Actinomycetales > Micrococcaceae > Glutamicibacter > Glutamicibacter protophormiae. Next base: position 65,823 of record NZ_BMPH01000010.1, on the reverse strand, counting down.
TGGCAGAATTTGTCCTCGTGGAACCACACGACACACTCGAATCAACAGTTACGCCTTTCGTAGACCTCGAACGCGAAACCTGGGCACGGCTTTCCAACCAGATGGAACAGCCGCTGAATCAGGACGATATCGAGCGCCTTCGCGGCTTGGGCGACTCCCTGGACCTGCAGGAAGTGCGTGACGTGTACCTTCCACTCAGCCGCCTGCTGTCCCTGTATGTCGAGGGGGCGGGAGCGACCCATCGGGCGACCACGACCTTCCTGGGGGAGCAGACCCGGCGGACCCCGTTCGTGATCGGCGTGGCCGGTTCGGTGGCAGTGGGCAAGTCCACCACCGCACGTGTGCTGCGGGAAATGCTGCGCCGCTGGCCCGAAACCCCTGACGTCCAGCTGATCACCACCGACGGCTTCTTGTATTCCAATGCCGAACTGGAGCGCCGCGGCATCATGCAGCGCAAGGGCTTCCCGGAATCCTATGACCGCCGTGCGCTGCTGCGTTTCGTCTCCGCAGTGAAGTCGGGCGTGCCGGAAGTCAGCGCCCCGGTGTACTCGCACCTGACCTATGACATCATTCCCGGCCAGCGGCAGTACGTGCGCTCGCCGCAGGTGCTGATTGTCGAAGGCCTGAACGTACTCCAGCCGGCACGTACCCGCTCGGACGGAACCGTGGGTCTGGCGCTGAGCGACTTCTTCGATTTCAGTGTCTACGTGGATGCCAAGACCCAGTACATCGAGGAGTGGTACATCCGCCGCTTCATGAACCTGCGCTCCGGTGCCTTCTCGGATCCAGCTTCCTATTTCCATCGCTATGCGAAGCTCACCGACGAGGAAGCGCGCACTACCGCCCATGACATCTGGTCGCGCATCAACGCCCCGAATCTCAAGGAAAACGTGCTGCCTACCCGTGGACGCGCCCAGCTGGTACTGCGCAAGGCGGCCGATCATTCGGTGCGCCGGATGCTGTTGCGCAAGATCTAACCCGCCGTTAACAGTACGTGTGATTTTATCGAACAAGTCGAATTCGGGTAGCCGATATCCTGTCGAACTGAGAAATGCCTGTGTATGATCGACCCATGCTTAAGGGTTTCCGCGATTTTATTATGAAGGGCAACGTCGTCGATCTGGCCGTTGCCGTGGTGATCGGTGCAGCTTTCGGCGCCGTAGTGACCGCGCTGGTGGACAACGTGCTGATGCCGTTGATTGCAGCGCTGGTCGGGTCCCCGAACTTTGATGGCTTCCTGCTCTTCACCATTGACGGGGTGGACATCAAGGTTGGCGTATTCATTACCGCTCTGGTCAACTTCCTGCTCATCGCCGCCGCCGTGTACTTCGTGCTGGTCATGCCAATGAACAAGGCAACTGAGGCCTTGAAGCGCCACCGAGGCATCGAGGAAGAAGAGCCGGAACCGGATCCGCAGCTGGCTCTGCTGGAACAGATCCGCGACGAGATCAAGTCTCTGCGTTAGCAACCTTCAGCGTCATCATCACTCGCTTTCAGGGGCGGGCCGCCAGACCTTCGGGGCCGGGCAGCCCGCCCCACGAATTTAACACCACAGGGTGATGCACCTCGGGGCACGGGGGAGATGACGGCATGAAAAGACGAAAAGTGGGAAGATGGAACGGTGAACTCTGAAGCACTTGAGCAAAGCAATGACACTGCCGCGATAATGCCCTCGACCTCCGCCCCGTGGGAACGCCGAGCAGTCATCGATCTCTCAGCGATCCGCAACAACGTCAAGCAGGTAGTCGACCTTGTCGCCCCGGCCGCGGTCATGGCCGTCGTCAAGGCGGACGGGTACGGGCACGGCGCCCTGCAGGTCGCCACCGCGGCGCTGGAAGCCGGCGCCGGCTGGGTTGGCTGCGCTCACGTCACCGAAGCACTCGCACTGCGCGAAGCCGGGCTCGATGCCCCGATGCTCGCCTGGCTGCACACCCAGGACACCCCGTTTGACGACGCCATCGAAGCCGGTATAGACCTCGGTGTCTCCGGCTGGGACCTTGACGCCATCGCGGCGGCCGCCCGGCGGCTGCAGGCCCCCGCCCGCATCCACCTGAAGGTGGACACCGGACTGGGCCGCAACGGCTCCACCATGGCAGACCTGCCAAGCCTGTTGCAGCGTGCCAGCGAGTACCAGGAAGCCGGACTGCTGCGCGTGGTCGGGGTCTTCTCCCACCTGGCCGTGGCCGATGAGCCCGAGCGCCCGGAAACCGACATGCAGCTGGCCGTCTTCGACGAAGCCATCGCCCTGGTGGAAGCCGCGGGCTTCGACCTGGAAGTGCGCCACATCGCCAACACCCCGGGCATCCTCTCCCGCCCGGACTCTCACCACGAACTGGTACGCCTGGGCCTGGGCCTCTACGGCCTGAGCCCCTTCGAGAACGAATCCCCGGACTCCTTCGGCCTGCGCCCGGCCATGAAACTGGTGACCCGTGTGGCCAACGTCAAGAAGGTCCCGCTGAACCAGGGTGTCTCCTACGGGTTGAGCTACCACACCGCTGCGGAGACCTACCTGGGCCTGATCCCGCTGGGCTACGCCGACGGCCTGCCGCGCATCGCCACCGGAGCCCCGGTGACCATCAACGGCAAGACCTACCCGGTGCGCGGCCGCATCGCCATGGACCAGTGCGTCATCGACCTGGGCCCGGACGTTGACCCGGCGGACTTCCTGGGTGCCGAGGCCATCATTTTCGGCGAGGGCGGCCAGAGCGTCAACACCTGGGCCTACGCCGCGAACACCATCAACTACGAGGTCGTCACCCGCATCTCCCCGCGCGTGCCGCGCTACTACGTCCAGGGCAGCTGGGGAGAAGCCGGTGAGTGAGACCGCCAAGGAATTCACCGTACAACTGACCGATCTCGCCGCCACCGAAGCGCTGGGCACCGCACTGGGTACCCAGCTGCGGGCCGGGGACCTGCTGATCCTCACCGGCGCCCTGGGTGCGGGGAAGACCACCCTGACCCAGTCGCTGGGTGTGGGACTGAAGGTCCGCGAGGGAATCATTTCCCCGACCTTCGTGCTCGCCCGCCAGCATCCCTCGCTGGTCGAGGGCCCCGGGCTGATCCACGTGGACGCCTACCGGCTCAAGGACCAGAACGACGTGGACACCCTGGACCTGGAATCCACGCTGGCCGAATCGGTCACCGTGGTCGAGTGGGGACTGGGCAAGGTCGAGCACCTGACCGACTCCCGCCTGGAACTGCAACTGGACCGCGAAGCGCTCACCGCCGCCGCGGAGAAGCCGGCCGTTAACCCCTGGGAAGAAGAAGCGGACCTGGACGAACCACGCCTGTTCACCCTCAAGGCCATCGGCCCGCGCTGGGACGAACCAGCCTTTGAACATCTGAAGAGCACGTTGCTTGATGCCGTGCACACCGGAGAGCTACATGCCTAACTACCTGTCCATCGACACCTCCGCCCACGCATCGGTCGCGCTGATCGATGCGGACACCGGAGCGGTCATCGCCGCCCATACGTCGCCCAAGGGCAATGACCAGACCGAAACCCTGGCCGGTTACGTCCGCGACCTCATGGCCGACCACGGCCAGCAGGGCCCGGAGCTGGCAGGCGTCATCGTGGGCGTCGGCCCCGGCCCGTTCACCGGCCTGCGCGTGGGACTGGTCGCGGCACGCACCTTCGGCTTTGTCTGGCAGGTTCCGGTGCACGGCGTGATGTCGCTGCATGCGCTCGCCGAACGGGTGCTGGAGCTGGACGAGATTCCGGAAGAATTCATCGTGGCTTCGGACGCACGCCGCAAGGAAGTGTACTGGGCCACGTACAACCGCCAGGGAGCCTTGACGGATGGCCCGCACGTGGCCGCCGCCGCGACCCTGCCGGCACTGCCGGTGTACGGCGTGGGCGCCGGGATCTACGAGGAAGCCCTGCGCGAAGCCGGCGCCGCCCCGCAGCCCGAGTCCTTTGCATGGATCGCCGAGTCCGCGTACCTGGCCAAGCATGGCCTCAAGGACCTGGCCGCCGGCAAGGACCTGTCCAATACCGCCCCGCAGTATCTGCGCGAGTCTGATGCTCAGGTGCCGGCCTTTATGAAGCAGGCGCAGGCCAAGGAAGCCACGGCATGAGCGTCGAACTGCGCCCCATGACCAGCGCCGACATCTCCGAAGTGCACCAGCTGGAAACACGGCTGTTCCCCGAGGATGCCTGGCCGGTGGCCGCCTTCGAATCCGAGCTGGCCCAGCACGAAACCCGCAACTACTGGGTTTACGAAGACCAGGGCAAGGTCGTCGGCTACGCGGGCTTGTGCACCGTGCTGCCCATCAGCGATGTGCAGACCATCGCCATTGATCCGGCGTACCAAGGACAGGGATTGGGCCGGAAACTCATGAACCTGTTGATCGACACCGCACGGGAGTCCAAGGCTCTGGATGTCATGCTGGAAGTCCGCTTCGACAATCCGACTGCCATTGCACTGTATGAATCCCTGGGATTCACCACCATCCACCGGCGCGCACGCTACTACAAGGGCGGCGTGGACGCACTGATCATGAGACTACAGCTGGATGCACTGCAGGAAGAACGTACGCAGGAAAAAGAGGAACCCACCGCATGAGCACGAAAGAACCGGTAGTACTGGGAATCGAATCCTCCTGCGATGAAACCGGTGTCGGCATCGTGCGCGGCACCCAGCTGCTGGCCAACGCCGTCTCCAGCTCCATGGACGAGCACGTGCGCTTCGGCGGCGTGATCCCGGAGATCGCCGCCCGTGCCCACCTGGAAGCCTTCGTGCCCACCCTGCAGCAAGCCCTGGATACCGCGAAACTGACGCTCGATGACATCGACGCCATTGCAGTGACCAGCGGACCGGGGCTGGCCGGTGCGCTGATGGTAGGTGTCTCTGCCGCCAAGGCACTGGCGCTGGCCACTGGCAAGCCGCTGTACGGCATCAATCACCTGGTCGCCCACGTGGGCGTCGGCGTGCTGGAAGGCACCGTGCTGCCCCCGACCTTTGGCGCGCTGCTGGTATCCGGCGGCCACACCGAGATCCTGAAAGTCACCTCGCTGACCAAGGATGTGCAGCTGCTGGGCTCGACCATTGACGACGCCGCCGGCGAAGCCTACGACAAGGTCGCCCGCCTGCTGGGTCTTGGCTACCCGGGTGGCCCCGCCATCGACAAGGCCGCCAAGGACGGGGACCGCAAGGCGTTCCGTTTCCCGCGCGGCCTGTCGCTGCCGAAATTCGTCGGCAGCGCAGAGAACCCCGGCAAGCACCGAAACAACTTCTCGTTCTCTGGCCTCAAGACCGCGGTGGCGCGCTGCGTCGAGCACTTCGAAGCCGCGGGGGAGCCGATCCCAGTGGCCGACATCGCCGCGTCCTTCCAGGAAGCTGTCGTCGACGTCATTACCTCCAAAGCTGTTCGTGCAATGGTCGAGAACAACCTGACCACCGTCCTGCTGGGCGGGGGAGTAGCCGCAAATACACGGCTGCGCGAACTGCTGGCTGCTCGGTGCGCTTCGGCTGGCATTGCTTTGGTTGTGCCGCCGTTCAGCCTGTGTACGGACAACGGCGGCATGGTTGCCGCTCTTGGTGCGCAATTGGTTGCTGATGGTGCAAAGCCATCAGGCCTGGAATTCGCGACCGACTCCTCACAGCCGGTGACACAGATTGTGCTGACGCATTAGGAATTCGCAGTTCAGGACTGCTGCCGGGTAGATATTTCGGGGGCTGGATCCGATACGCTGAAGGTGCCGTGCATTGAATAATGCACGGCACCTTCAATTTTGGAGAATTGCCTTATTATTTGGCAGCAAGATTTTCATGCATCGGTGAGCGGGCCCAGCAGGTGTTGGAATCGTAGCTCCACAGCCACGAATCGGTCAGTTAGTTTGTGTGAGCATTCGGCTGACATTAGTCCTGACGATTTCGCGGAAATCGCCCCCTGACGCGGCAAACACCTCTCGCTGTAGCTGATATTCAGCACCGCGTTCGATTAAACGGATGATGCCCTGCAACTCGTCCGCACAACCCAGCTGTTCAGCTATTGGCATCAATCTCTTCACTTCGCTACGCAAATGATCGCTGACAAGCATTTCATCGCCCTGGGCGTTGAGAATGATGATGGCGTCCAGACCGTAGCGCGCTGCGCGCCATTTATTTTCGACTCGGTACCAGTCAGGCATGACCGGGATTTTGTTTCCGGCTTCAAGGCTCAACGACATGTCGTGTACCAAGCATTGGGTTAGGGCAGTGATGGCGCTGATATCTTCCAGAGAGCTCATGCCGTCGCAGATCCGCATTTCTACGGTGCCGAGGCGCGCCACCGGACGAACATCCCAGCGGATCTCCGAGATATCGTCGATGACGCCCGTGTACAGCATGTCGGCGACGTACGATTCGTACTCCGACCAGGTATTGAAATGAAACGGGATTCCAGCGGTGGGAAGCTGCTGGAACATCAGGGCGCGCTGCGACGCGTAGCCCGTGTCCTCGCCACCCCAGTAAGGGCTGGACGCGCTGAGAGCTTGGAAATGCGGCTGGTAGTTGACCAGTCCGTCGGTGATCGGCAGGGCCTTTTCGCGGTCATCCAGGCCCACATGCACATGCACACCGTAGATCACCATTTGTCGTCCCCACCACTGTGTCCGGTCGATCAGGTTTGCGTAGCGTTCTTTGTCGGTCACAGGCTGGGATGTGGGCGCAGCGAATGGGTGCGAGCCGGCGCAGTACAGGTCCACGCCCATCGGAGTCGTGACTTCGCTGAGGGTACGGACGTTTTCGCGCAGTTCTGCCGCGGCCTCGGCGACGGTGTGGTGAACGCCGGTGACGATCTCCACCGTGTTCAACAGAAGTTCCGGCTTGATAGTCGGGTGCTCTTCCTCATGCGGGATCCCGGCATCATCCTTGAGCTTGCACAGCACCTTCTCGGCGACGGAACACAGATCAGCAGTGTCGTGGTCAACGAGCGCAATTTCCCATTCGACACCGATGGTGGACTGGGCTGAGTCGGCAAATTCGATCTTCTGCACGGAACTCCTTCATTGCAAGGTCGATCCAGACAGGGCCTGAACCGGCATGTATAGAAACCGGTGTACCCCACACCCGATTGGAGGATAACCATAACCATTGTATTTGGTGCGCGGGGTTTGTCAGCTCACTGCATCAACGGCCGCAGATTGCATGTAACAAACACGTGGTTAGTGGGGCTGTACCTCGAATGCTACGCGCTTGTCGCCAAGGCGAGCCAGGATGAGCGTTGCCTTGTTCTTGGCGCTCTTGGGCGAGCCCGCAAGCAGGATCCGACGCAGCTCTTCAGGAGTCACGTCCACACCGCGCTTCTTGATATCCAGGGTGCCGATGCCGTTGGCCTTGACCCAGCTGCGCAGCTTCTTCACGTTGTAATCGTGGACTGCCACGACCTTGTATCCACGCGCGAAGGGAGTGGAGATCTGCTTCGCATGGGTGAAGTAGGCAATGTGCTCGTCAAGCAGGTGCCCGCCGGTGGACTCCAGCAACGCGGAAATCAGATGCGAGCGGATGACTGCGCCATCGGGTTCGTAGACATGTGCTTCGAGCTCACCCACTGGCGACGGCACATCAGCCTGCGCCACCACAGGACTTGTCAATTCGTGCGCGCCGTCCTTGTCGATCACCAGCGCGGCGCGGGCGATGCCTTCACGCTTGAGCCGACCGAACCACAGGCATGCTTCGATGACCGAGCCGTGGTCTGAGATCCATACGGCCTCGGCGGTACCGGGAATGGCATCGTGCGGCAGGCCCGGGCCGAGCTTGACCCCGACATCCTTGCCATCGTCGACAAGCTTCTCGACGAAGGACAGGGGAGGGGAGAAAGCTTCGGGGTCAAAGAGGCGGCGGGTGCTTCCTGCCTGATCGGTGCGGCGGGCAGGGTCCAGCCAGACGCCGTCGATTCCGGTCAGGTTGGTTTCCTCGGCACTGCCGTGGACTACCTTGGCGTTCTCGAACGGCATCAGGTTCAGCGTGGTGGCAGCTGCTGTGGTTTCATCTTTTTCCACGGCGGTGACTTGCAGGCCCGCGCTGGCCAAGGCGATTGAATCGGTGCCAATTCCGCAACCAAGATCGGCTACGTGGGTGCAGCCTGCCGAGGTAAACCGGCGCGCGTGAAGCCCGGCGATGGTCAGCCGCGTAGCCTGTTCCAAACCAGCCGGAGTGAAGATCAGCGAATCGGCGAAAGGGCCGAATTTCACCCTGGCCCGGTACCTCAGTTCTGCTTGGGCGATGACCGCGCGGATGACCTGTGCGTCGTGCCCGTCCTTGCGCAGCTTCTCATTCAGCGTCCACGCCGCGTCCTTGGTGGACACCATGGACGGGTCGATGGTCGAGAGAAGACTCCAGCCGTCGGCCGACAAGAGTGCGGCAAATTGTTCATTGAGTGTTGAGTCATTGGAAGCCTGAGCCATGCTCCAAGACTATCTGGGTTTGGTGGTCAGTATCGTTCCGGACTGCTGCCAGGCGGAGTGGGGCGAGAGGCTCGCTGGTACAAGGTGATCCCATGAGGTAGCGACTACCCTTCAGACTTGTCGCACATGCTGCCTTTCGGTGTCTTGTCACCTACAGGAAATACCTGTGCACTCAGTCCCGCGGATACCGTCTCGCTACCTGTCCACCTTGGACTGTCATATTCCAGATTTACGGACTCGATCACTCCTGATTTGAGAGGATCTATCAATGCCACTGTGAGTTGGATAGTGGCGTTTTCGCCCGCGGGCACTTCATGGTTATCCGAAATCTGGGCATCCGAAGGCAGCAAGACACCGCGAAAGCCGTCCTTGCCATCCTCAATAACTCCGAAGCCCTCAATTCGAACGTTGTCGGAATGCTGGAGTGTCACGGCACGTATGAGTGCAGGGTCTGAGCCGTCCGCTTGGACATGTACCTGCGCAATGGCCAGTCGCCCTTGCTCGTCCGATGGTGCACAGACCATCGATGACGCCTCGGTTTGGGTTTTCAGTTGCACACCCGTGGGCGCGCACGCCGTCAGAACCAGGCATGCCCCTGCCATGAGGCCTGCAGCCATTTGTCGGTGACTGAACATTTCACTTTCCTCGTCTAACGCGGATGCTCGACAAGAAATCTACTGGTCAGCATCGTTGCGGAGAATCTTACGTGACCGCTTGCCAAGCGCTCTAACCGTGAACAGCCGAATGAGTCCTGTGGTGGCAGCTATTGCATCGCATCGTCAATATCCAATCTGAACCTGCGCTCGGCGTTGTGCACCGTGAGGGGCGCCACGTGGCTGTGGCAGGACTTCCAGATTCGAAGGACTAGTAATAGGTTGTGCCAGCTCGGTGGGTTGCTTAATGTCACATTTGCGTCATATTCGAACTTTCCGAGATTTCTTTGAGCGTTCTTGGTGAGGCCTTCAGTCGAGCGCGGGCAACGATTCATTGGGCTCACTCAATCGATCAGGCAATTTTGGAAATCCCGTGAGGCTTAGGTTTCCTGATTCAACGCGACCTGAGGAGTGATAAAGACTAATCCTTCTCTGCGCTTAGAAATCATTCCACGGAATATCCGCCTTTGAGGTTTAGTGTGCTGGAGCCACGCTCCCATTTTGGTGGGCAGGCGTTCGTTGGGAACCCCGGCCACGAGTTTTACTGTCAGTAAATTGGCGAGTGTTCCACATCGCATCCGAGGGGTTTCGTAGTGTTGTATGTCACCTGTGATGAAACTAAGGCAGACAACTACACGCCAGCCGACGGCGCAACGAGGCCCCGTCCCTGCTGCGGAATCAACGCCAAGCGATGCAACGGTACACAAGCTCAAGCGACAGCTCAGCAGCCGGCATCTGCAGATGATCGCCATTGGCGGTTCCATCGGCACTGGGTTGTTCGTGGCCTCCGGCGGCACTATCGCCCAAGCGGGACCGGGTGGAGCGCTCGTTGCCTATGCTGCAGTGGGACTCATGGTGTACCTGCTCATGCAGTCGCTGGGGGAGATGACCGCAAAGATCCCGGTGGCCGGTTCCTTCCAGACCTATGCCACTCGTTTTGTCTCGCCCTCCTTCGGGTTCGCCATCGGCTGGAACTACTGGTTCAACTGGGCCATCACCGTGGCGGCCGAGTTGGTGGCCGCCGGTATCGTCATGAGCTTTTGGCTCCCTGATGTTCCTGGCTGGGTCTGGGCCGGCGGTTTCCTCTTCGTGCTGACCGCACTGAACGCCCTGTCCGCCAAGGCTTTCGGTGAAGGCGAGTTCTGGCTCGCGCTGATCAAGGTCGTCACTGTCATCGCTTTTCTCGTGGCTGGCGTCTTGATGATCTTCGGCATCCTGGGCGACCACACCGATCCGCTGGCCAACTGGCGGGAAGGCCAGGATGTCTTCCATGGGGGATGGATCTCGATCATGGCCGTCTTTATGATCGCCGGGTTCTCCTTCCAAGGCACCGAACTGGTCGGAGTGGCCGCTGGAGAAGCCAAGGATCCGCGCCGTGAAATCCCCAAAGCCATCCGCAACGTCTTCTGGCGCATCATGCTTTTCTACATTGGCGCCATCTTCATCATCGGCTGCCTGATCCCGTTCGCGGACCCCAGCCTGCTCTCCAGCGGCGAAGCCGACGTGGCATCCTCGCCGTTCACCATGGTCTTCGAGCGCGCCGGCATCGCCTTCGCCGCGGCCGCGATGAACGCCGTCATCCTCACCGCAATCCTCTCCGCTGGCAACTCCGGCCTCTACGCCTCGACCCGCATGCTTTATGCCATGGCCCATGACGGCAAGGCCCCGAAGATCTTCGGCCGCACCAACTCCCGCGGTGTGCCCATGGCTGCATTGTTCGCCACCGCAGGCGTGGGGCTCTTCGGATTCCTTACCGCGCTGGTCGGTCAGGGCGCAGCCTATGCCTGGCTGCTCAACGTCTCGGGTCTGTGCGGATTCATTGTCTGGGTGGGCATCGCGGTATCCCATTACCGTTTCCGCCGCGGCTATCTGGCGCAGGGGTACGCCGTGTCGGACCTGCCGTACCGTGCCCCGTTCTTCCCGCTGGGTCCGTTGCTTGCCTTCGTCATGCTGATTGCGGTCATTGCGGGGCAGAACTATGAAGCAGTGCTCGCCGGCCGCGGGCTTGAAGTGCTCTCCGCCTACATCGGCTTGCCGCTCTTCCTGGGGCTTTGGCTCATCCACAGGCTCGTGACCAAATCACGGGTCGTCCCATTGATGGAGATGGATCTGTCCGCTCCGGAAGACATCGAGGAATCAGCCAAGGTGCGCTCTGCGCGAACCAGGGCGGGGAACTCGGCGATTCGTTAGCACTCGCCTTGACCGAGTGCTAATAATCGTCCTAAAGTCATGTGTGGGTGGCATGCCAGCGGCACGCCACACCGCCTGACTGGATACCACCAACTGGCACCGCGACGACGGTTGGTCCAATGCCAGTAGGGCGCACCCCTACACCATTGGTTCATACACGAAAAGGAGAGACCATGTCTGTCTCCATCAAGCCGCTCGAAGACCGCATTGTCATCAAGCAGGTCGAAGCCGTCACCACCACCGCTTCGGGCCTGGTAATTCCGGACTCCGCCAAGGAAAAGCCGCAGGAAGGCACCGTTGTCGCAGTAGGCCCAGGCCGCATCGACGACAACGGCAACCGCATCCCGCTGGACGTAGCCGAAGGCGACGTAGTCCTGTACTCGAAGTACGGCGGAACCGAGGTCAAGGTCGGCAACGAGGAGTACCTGGTGCTCTCGGCTCGCGACGTTCTGGCAGTCGTCGTAAAGTAACGCCAACCTCGCGGCATCCGCTAGCTTTCCACCGCCCACGGCGCTCGCCGGACGCGGGGGAGAGGTCTGTGGATGCAGCCGAACTTTCAGGAGTCAATGCATGGCTAAGCAGCTAGCATTCAACGAGGAAGCACGCCGTGCCCTCGAAGCGGGCATCGATAAGCTCGCAAACACCGTGAAGGTCACCCTCGGCCCCCTCGGCCGCAACGTGGTGCTCGCCAAGACCTGGGGCGCCCCGACCATCACCAACGACGGTGTCACCATTGCCCGTGACATCGATCTGGAAGATCCGTACGAGAACCTCGGCGCACAGCTGGCCAAGGAAGTCGCCACCAAGACCAACGACGTGGCCGGCGATGGCACCACCACCGCCACCGTCCTGGCCCAGGCACTGGTCAAGGAAGGCCTGAAGAACGTGGCCGCCGGCGCCGCCCCTGGCGATATCCGCAAGGGCATCGAGCTGGCCACCGAGATCGTCTCCGAGCGCCTGGCCGCCAACGCCGTGGCCGTGGAGGACAAGGTTGCCAACGTGGCCGCCATCTCCGCGCAGTCGGACGAGATCGGCGACCTGCTGGCCGAGGCCTTCAAGACCGTGGGCACCGACGGTGTCATCACGATCGAGGAATCCTCCACCACCGCCACCGAGCTGGTCCTCACCGAGGGCATGCAGTTCGACAAGGGCTACCTGTCCCCGCAGTTCATCACCGATGCAGAGCGCCAGGAAGTTGTCCTGGAAGACGCCCTGATCCTGATCAACCCGGGCAAGATCTCCACCGTGGCGGAGTTCCTGCCGCTGCTGGAAAAGGTCCTGGAGGCCAAGAAACCGCTGCTGATCATCGCCGAGGACGTCGAGGGCGAAGCCCTGTCCACGCTGGTGGTCAACAAGCTGCGCGGCCTGCTGAACGTGGTAGCCGTCAAGGCTCCGGGCTTCGGCGACCGCCGCAAGGCCATGATGCAGGATCTGGCGATCCTCACCGGCGCCCAGGTGGTTTCCCCTGAGCTGGGTCTGTCGCTGGACCAGGTCGGCACCGAGGTGCTCGGCTCGGCCCGCCGCGTGACCATCACCAAGGATTCGACCACCATCGTGGATGGCGCCGGAACCGAGGAAGACGTGCAGGACCGTGTGGCCCAGTTGAAGGCCGAGCTGTCCCGCACCGATTCGGAGTGGGACCGCGAGAAGCTTTCCGAGCGCCTGGCCAAGCTGGCCGGTGGCATCGGCGTCATCAAGGTCGGCGCGTCGACCGAGGTGGAGCTGAAGGAACGCAAGCACCGCATCGAGGACGCCGTGTCCTCCACCCGTGCAGCGCTGGAAGAGGGCATCGTGGCCGGCGGCGGTACCGCCCTGGTCGATGCCCTGTCCGCACTGGATGAGGATGCCCGCGCCACCTCCGCAGAGGGCGACATCGCCGCAGGCGTGGCCATCGTCCGCCGCGCACTGGTGCAGCCGCTGTTCTGGATCGCGACCAACGCCGGCTACGACGGCTCCGTGGTGGCTTCCAAGGTGGCAGAATCCGGCGCCAACGAGGGCTTCAACGCCAAGACCGGCGTCTACGAGAACCTGCTGTCCGCAGGCGTCATCGACCCGGTCAAGGTCACCCGCTCGGCGCTGCGCAACGCGGCCTCGATCGCGGCCCTGGTGCTGACCACCGAAACTCTCGTGGCTGACAAGCCAGCCGAGGATCCGGAAGCAGCACACAGCCACTAGGCCTTAGCCTGGCAGCAAACGACGCCGCCGGATCGAGCTTGCGCTCGATTCGGCGGCGTCGTGCTTTAACCTTGTGTACATTTCAACGACCCTTGACTTGGCGTGTTAATGAGGGGGTTCATCGACGGTGGACCGGGAAAGAACGGACAATGAACAGAGCTTGGAACGGTGCGCGCCCGGCACCGCGCCGCAAGGTTCCGTGGTGGAATCTGCGGCGCTACCCACGCCGGGGCACACGAATCATCATGGTCCTTGTCATGGTGCTTTCCACCTTTGCCATCTCAATGGGAATCATCTGGGCGGCCGAAGACGAATCGGAACGCATCGCTGTCTTCACCGCCGTGGAGCGGCCATTTACGGCCACAGTCCTGTCGCAGGACTTCGAGATCTGTTCGGTGACGGTCCAACCCACTGGCTCTCGCAGTGCGGAAGGGCCTATTGAAGCGCAAACGGTGTGCACCCCTAGCTTTGTGCTGCCATCTGGTAGTTCCGTCAACATCGTGGAAGATCCCGACGAATGGTCCGCAGGTTTCTACTATGTTGTCGGAGGGGACCAGGACTGGCAGGCCGACGCCGAGGCCCAGATAAAGGCCGGGGGACTTGAGAGCGTGCTGCTGTCCCTGGTGTTCACCCTGCTCGCGTGGCTCCTTGGTTATCAGCTGCTGCTCAAGCACGACCGTCCATCCCACGTTCTTCGCGAACGCGGTGTCAAACCCGAGGCCGGTCGCTTTGAACAGTTGGTGCTTTCGGCCCAGCACGCCTCGCCTGCCGTGCGCTACACGGTGATCTGCTTCAGTCTGGTGATATCCGTCGGATTCGGCTGGACGATCATCGCAGACGACAAGGCGTCGTTTGCCCACGACAGCATGCTGGTTCAAACCTATCCGCATCAGGAAGCGACCTTGGCGGCGCACGAAATCACTGGCCGCTCGGGCGAGCCTGCCAAGGTTGACGTCGATGGCCGACGTCTCAGCCTGTGGCGCGACATCCCAAGGCTGAAGTCCATGAATCTGGGTGACACAATCAGCGTGGTCGTCGATCCTCTGGCCCCGGAGATTGCTGTGCCCGTGGATTTTGCCAACGGCCCCAATAACTCTTCGGCATCCCACATCGGGACTTATCTGTTGGCTGCGGTGCCGGGCACGGTGTTGATGGGACTGGTGTTCCGCGTATTCGCCTCCCGACTCCCGCTGTCCATGTTCGAACCCAAGAGCCGCGAAGAGTAGGAATCCCGATCCAGCAAACTGCCGATGGTCCAGGCGCGGGCGCTGGCCCGGGAGCGCAAAGCTCTCCGGCCTCACCGCCTTGTACGGGCACTTGGGCAGCCGCTGCTTCCGCAAAGGTCCGTAGGCCGGCAATCAGTTCAAATGGAATACAAATTCCTGCTTGCTAGGATCGGATGATGTCTGGAATGGGCTAAGGCCCCGGACGTGTTCTGTCCCCGAGGAAAGCACCTGTTCGTGTCGTTGACGATCACCCCCGCCAGGAAAGCCGAATCCAAACCCGGATTCAGGACCGACCTGCAGGGACTGCGCGCCCTGGCGGTGCTGCTGGTGATGGTCTACCACATCTGGTTCTCCCGGGTCTCCGGGGGAGTGGACATCTTCCTGATGCTCTCCGCCTTCTTCCTCACCGCCTCCGTGGCCAAGCGCGTCAGCCGCGGCGAACGCCCCCGGGTTCTGGGCCAATGGGCGCACCGCTTCTCCCGGCTGGTGCCGCAGGCCGCAGTGGTGGTCCTCGCGGTGGTGATCGGTTCATGGGTGCTGCTGCCCAGCAATCGCTGGCCGCAGCTGATCGACCAGTCCTTCGCTTCCCTGTTCTACAAGCAGAACTGGTACCTGGCCGAGAACCAGGTCGACTACTACGCCTTCGACACCGCTGCCTCCTCGCCGCTGCAGCACTTCTGGTCGCTATCCGTCCAGGGGCAGATTTTCATCCTGTGGCCGCTGATCCTCGCGGCGTGCGCGCTTCTCTGGAAGCTGTTTTTCTCCCGGCACAGCTTCGCCTGGGTGGCCGGCACCGCCTTCGGGCTCATTTTCGCCGGATCACTGGCCTTCTCCATCCAGCTGACCGCCGCCAACCAGCAGGTCGCCTACTTCCACACCGGCGCCCGGCTGTGGGAATTCGCGCTGGGCTCCCTGCTGGCGCTCGCGCTGCCCTGGTTGTCCACGCTGCCCGAGCGGCTGCGCCGGATCGGCGGCTGGGCGGGCCTTGCAACGATCATCTCCTGCGGCGCGCTGCTGGACGTGCAGGGCCAATTCCCCGGCTACATCGCGCTGGTCCCGACCCTGGGTGCCGCGCTGGTCATCATGGCGCCGTCCGCCCGCAGCTGGGCCAACCCTTCCGGCCTGCTGTCGCTGGCGCCGCTGCGCAGGCTGGGGGACCTGTCCTACGGCATGTACCTGTGGCACTGGCCGCTGCTGGTGTTCTACCTGACCTTGAGCGGCTCCAGCCGCGCCGGGATCCTTCCCGGGGCGCTGCTGATCCTGGTATCCATCACCCTGTCCTGGTGCACCACTCGCTGGGTGGAGAAGCCACTGGCCTCCTGGCAGGCCACCGTGGACTTCGGCGCAATGCTCCAAGGACGCCAGGCTCAGCTGGCTTCCGGAGTGCTGGTCGCGGTGATCGGGGTGGGAATCGTCAGCGTCCCGGTGCTCGCTTGGGAGGGCAACGTCGAATACCGCCGCACGGTGGCCGCGGCGCAGGCCCCCGAGGAGACACCCGGGGCCACCGCGAGCGTGGACTGGGACCCCTCGCCGGCCGCGCTGACCCTGCCGCTGGCTACGGACCTGGACGGCGAATGGCAGAACCCGGGGCAGGATTGTTCCGGGGCGCAGGATCCCGATGACCCGCGCATCACCTTCTGCCGGCAGGGCGGGGACTTCACCGCCGGGGAACCGGTGCTGGTGATGCTGGGCGACTCGCACATGCAGCACTGGTCCGAGGCAGGGGCGCGGATGATGGAGGATTCCGGCGGCAGCTGGATCCTGCTGCACCACCCGGGCTGCCGCTACGGCTCCGACGCGGCGCGCTCCGAACCGGCCTGCGCCGACTTCCAGGACGCCGCGCAGGAGTACGTGACCGCGCTGGCCCCCACCTGGGTGATGGCCAACGCCAGCATGACCGTGCAGGGCTACGATGCGGAGCTGCGCACCCCGGGGGAGCAGGAAGCACTGGTCGACGGGTTCGACCAGGCGATCTTCCCGTTCCTGGCCGCCGGCAGCAAGGTCGTTGCGGTGCGCGACACCCCGCGCTACGAATACCTCATTCCCGAATGCGTGGACTCCGCCAAGTCCGACCCCTCGCGCTGCGACGGGCTGGCCTCCGAGCTGCTCAACGAAACCAACCCGGTGGACACCTGGCTGGAATCCGCCGATTACGGCGCCACGGTGATCTCCCTGGACCTGACCCCGGTGCTCTGCCCTCAGGGGGTGTGCAAGGCGGTCATCGGCAACGTGCTGACCTATCTGGACAACTCGCACCTGTCCAAGATGTTCGTGGACAGCGCCGCGGACGAGTTCGCCGCCGCCTTCCGCGCGGCCACCGGCTTCACGAACTAGCCCGGTTGCGGCGTCCTTGCCGTATTCGCCGTTGATCTGCGCGTATGACGGCACCGGGACATGAAGTTGGACACAGTGGCCCGACTGGGAATCACGGATCAGCCAAAAGGGCTCTAACATATAAGCAACCTCCGCTTTCGCCCCGAAAGGTTCCTACGTGACTGAGTTCAACCCCTTTGCCTTTGAAGGACTCACCTACGACGACGTGCTGCTGCTGCCCGGCCCAACGGATGTGATCCCGTCCAACGCCGACACCACCACCCGCTTCACCAAGCGCATCAACATCCAGGTGCCGATCAGCTCGGCCGCCATGGACACCGTCACCGAGGCTCCGATGGCAATCGCGTTGGCCCGCCAGGGCGGCATCGGCGTGATCCACCGCAACCTGTCCATCTCGGACCAGGCCAAGCAGGTCGACCAGGTCAAGCGCTCCGAGTCGGGCATGATCACCGACCCGGTCACCGTGCACCCGGGCGCCACCCTGGCCGATTGGGATGACCTGTGCGCGCAGTACCGCGTCTCCGGCCTGCCGGTGGTTGACGAGAACAACAAGCTGCTGGGCATCATCACCAACCGCGACACCCGCTTCGTGCCGCGCGAGCAGTACCTGACCACCAAGGTCTACGAGGTGATGACCGGCATGCCGCTGATCACCGCCAAGGACGGCGTCTCCCGCGAGACCGTCATCGAGCTGCTCTCCAAGAACCGCATCGAGAAGCTCCCGCTGGTCGACGACGAGGGCAAGCTGACCGGCCTGATCACCGTCAAGGACTTCGACAAGGCCGAGCAGTACCCGCTGGCCACCAAGGACGAGGACGGCCGCCTGCGCGTGGCCGCCGCCGTGGGCTTCTTCGGCGAAGGCTACGAGCGCGCCATGACCCTGATCGACGCCGGCGTCGACGCGCTGGTCGTGGACACCGCCAACGGCCACTCCAAGGGCGTGCTGGAAATGATCGCCCGCCTGAAGAAGGACCCCGCCGCGGCCCACGTTGACGTCATCGGCGGCCAGGCCGCCACCTTCGAGGGCGCCAAGGCCCTGATCGACGCCGGCGCCGACGCCATCAAGGTCGGCGTGGGCCCGGGTTCCATCTGCACCACCCGCATCGTCGCAGGCGTGGGCGTCCCGCAGGTCACCGCCATCTACGAGGCAGCCAAAGCGGCCATCCCGGCCGGCGTGCCGCTGATCGCCGACGGCGGCCTGCAGCACTCGGGCGACATCGGCAAGGCCCTGGTGGCCGGCGCCGACTCGGTCATGCTCGGCTCCCTGCTGGCAGGCACCGCCGAGTCCCCGGGCGACCTGGTCTTCATGGGCGGCAAGCAGTTCAAGGCCTACCGCGGCATGGGCTCCCTGGGCGCCATGGAAACCCGCGGCAAGAACACCTCCTACTCCAAGGACCGCTACTTCCAGTCGGACGTGCCGTCCAACGAGAAGCTGATCCCGGAAGGCATCGAAGGCCAGGTCCCGTACCGCGGCCCGCTGTCCGCCGTGGTGCACCAGCTGGTCGGCGGCCTGCGCCAGACCATGTTCTACGTGGGCGGCCCGACCATCGAAGAGCTGAAGGCGCGCGGCAAGTTCGTCCGCATCACCGCCGCCGGCCTGAAGGAATCGCACCCGCACGACATCATGATGACGGTCGAAGCCCCGAACTACCGTTCGCGCTAAAGACTCCAGGCCAAACCCCGTCCCAGCCCGCCCATCCGGCGCGCAGGGGCGGGGTTTTCCCGTGCCCGGGCGCTGCCGGAGGATTCGCTGCACATGCATGGGTCCGCGCGCCGCTCACGGACTTATCATGGGATGCACGACGCCCTGGCCTACTGCCGGTTTCGCCCCGAAACCCCGACCCCGGCCCGCAGAACATGGAGGGTGCGCCATGAGCGACACCGAGGAAACCATCGTCCACTACGCCTCCGGCAACGTGCGCGAGTCCCTGTTCGCCGCGCTGCGCGCCGCCGGACACGACCCGGCCCGGCTGCGGGCCGAGGATACCAATGAAGCCGACCACCTGCACCTGGGCGGGAAGCACACCACCGTCTGGATCGCCGACACCCTGGCGCTCGACGACGGCGCCCGCCTGCTGGATGTCGGCAGCGGCATGGGCGGGCCGGCCCGCTACTTCGCCGGCCGCGGCGCGAAAGTCACCGGGGTGGACGTCACCGCGGAGTTCGTCGACCTGGCCACCGAATTGAACCGCGCCTGCGGGCTCGACGGCGCCGTCACCATGCTCAACCGGCCCGGCCAGGACACCGGGCTGCCTGAGGGCTCCTTCGACGCGGCGCTGATGCTGCACGTGGGCATGAACATCGCCGACAAGGCCGCGGTGTTCGCCGAGGTCTTCCGGCTGCTGCGCCCCGGCGGCGTCTTCGGCGTCTACGACCTGATGGGCACCAACGAGCTGACCTTCCCGATGCCCTGGTCCATCACCAGGGAATCCTCCCATGTGGAATCCGAAGCCGCCTACCGCGGCTACCTGGAAGGCGCAGGGTTCGACGTGCAGCGCAGCCTGGAGCACCGCGACGAGGTGCTCGCCCGGGCAGCGCTGATGCTGCAGCAGGGCGGCGCCCCGCTGTCCGGAGCCTTGATCCTGGGCGAGGACGTGGTGCTGCGCCGGCAGCACTCCATCGAGGCGGTCCGCGACCGGCAGGTCACCCCGACGCTGCTCATCTCACGCAAGCCCGAATAGCGCGCTCAGTGCGGCCGCCCGTCCCGGGGGAGCGGCGCTGCGTCCCCGGTGCGGACGCGCCCGCGGCTCAGCGTGCGGCGCCCTGCCTCGCGCGATGGCGCAGCCAGCCGCGGCACAGCACGAAAACCAGCACACCCAGCACCGTGCCGAGGGTATTGGCCACCAGGTCCCTGGCCGAGGGCACCCGGTCCGGGAGCAGGAGCAGCTGCCCGGTTTCGATCATCACGGAAACCGCCAGCCCGCACAGCACGGCCAGCCACGGCCTGCGCAGCCACCACGAAGCCAGCAGGCCCAGCGGCATGAAGTACACGATGTTCGCGCCGAATTCGATCTCGCCGTAGCCGAACCACTGCGGCACGCCGATCCGGTGCAGCTGGTCGATGAACGCGAACAGCCACGGCCCCGCCTCGGCGTCCACGGGTATCGGCCAGAACGCCACCAGCACCAGCGCGATGGCATACAACGCCGCCGCAACCAACGCCCACCGGGCTGATCCGTTCTTCACTCCAACTACCCCCAAGAAGTTGCGCAAACACATACATCCACAATTTTAGTCTGGTTCAAGATCGCAAGACCCGCAGGACCGGCACGCGTGTATCGCCAGTGACTACCTGTGTTTCACGGCGACCAACGCCCCCTGAACCATGGTGCCGCGTGGCATCCCAGGCACCCGCAATAAATCTTTTCAGGTACTTCTCCACAATCCGCACCCCACCCACTACCACACCAAGCTCCCCGGCGTTCACTGGAGCCATGAACACCACCGCACTGGCCCAAGGCCTCACCAGCCTGCACCACGTACTCACCCAGGTACGTCCCACGCCCGGTGCCGCCCTGCACGAACTCACCGGCACCCAGCTGCGGGACCTGTGCACCAGCCTGCTGGACACCTTCGCCGCGCTGCGCGAAACCCTCGCCGACACCACCGACTCGCGCCTGGCGTTGGAGCTAGCAGCCACCGCCCAGCAACTCGGGTTCGAGGCGACCCGCATGGATTTGGTCGCCGCCGAACGCGCCACCGCCGCCCACACCCTGGCCCAAAGCGAGCTGGACGCCCTGCGCGAGCACCCTGCCGACGCCACCAGCACCCCGGCCCGGGCCTCCGGCCGGGCCTGTTACCGCAACCCCGACGAACTGTTGGCTTCGTGGACCCGCACCCCCTACTGGCACACCCACCCCCTACTGGCACCCCCACCGCCTAGTGCTGGATCCATGGACTTGGTGGGGCAAGGACTTCACCGGGGCCCGGGTTGCCCCGCGCTTCGAGCACCTGGCCGCCCTGCTCTTCGAGTTCGGGGTGGATCCGACGGTGGTGCGACAGGCCAGCCGGAAACTGGCCAAGGTCGAACCGGAGGACCGCACCTTCTAAGGCACCGCCACCAGCCCGAGCCTGAAGCATGCCGACGGGCGCACCGTGGAGGAACACACAGCCCAAGTCCTGGCCGAGGAATTCATTCCGTTCGCGGCGGTGAAGAAGATCGCGTCCCTGATTTGGAGGCGATCAACCGGTCCGGGCCGGTCCCGCCGGCGTCCTTGCGCCGTGGGGTGTTTCCGTTGCCGATCCGCAGTCCGCACTTCCGCGAGTTTTTGGTGCGGACCTCCACGGCGGAGGGTTCGTGGGTGGATGCGTTGATCGCGGCGGCGAACAAGGCCAGCACGCAGGCCGGGCAAGCCGCGCGGATGAACCCTGCCGCGGCGAACCCGAACCAAGGACCGGGGTCGGGGCCGGTGGCTGGGGCGTCGTTTTTCAAGGACCCCGCTGACAACCCCAATCAGCCTTCGGGGCAGTCCCAAGAACCGCAGACAGGCCCCGGGACCGAAGCCGGCACCGGAGCAACCGTCAGTACTGGTGCCTCGCACTCCTCTGATACCGACTCCACCACCGGCAGCACCAGCGCCGCAACCGCCGGCAGCGAGGATGCTGCGGACGCCAGCGCCGCACCGGCCGGGGCCGAAGCTACCTGCACCGGTCCCGACGGGGAAGGCGGATGGTCCACATCCAGGACCTGCTGCCCGAAGGCTCCGAGAAGCTACGCTGGGACGATGACGAGCTGTTCATGCCCGCAGCGACCCCGCCCGAACGTGCGTTGAACGCCTTGCTGGAGATCCTGCTGGACTCCACCGGCGACGACCCGCCCGGAACCACCGGGGACGGGGATCAGGGCCGAGGGTCCCCCTTCGATGCCGACAACGCCGAAGTCGGCGGTTGGCCCGAGGACGGAGAGGCACGTTCCGGTAGCGAGCCTGACGAGTCCCCGCCGCGGCGCGGGCGCAAGCGGTTGCGCCCGGTGGTTATCGCCCACCTGCAGCTGAACGACCTGCAACATCTGGCGTCCTCGACGCCGCAGACCGCGCACGGGGTGGACCTGCCGCCGGCCGCGCTGCGGCAGCTGCTGTGCCAGGCGGATCTGATTCCGGCGGTGTTCAACAGCGACGGGGTGCTACTGGACTTCGGATCACACACAGCTTCGTTCCCGGTCCAACTGGGTGGATTGCAGAAGGCTTCGTTGATTGTGGCGTCAAAAATACTCAATGTTTCGGAATGTGTATTCAGCGGGCGTAATACATGCAGCATCTTGAGAAATCAGCAGTTAGACTCTAGCGTTATGACATGTAGTGAATTCGTATCTCAAATGAAGTAAGGCTGGTTGGTATGACCTTAGATCGTCGCAATGTACTTTTTAACCTAGCGCCAGTGGTCCTTGTTGGATTGCTTGCTCCTAGCACCCTAAATGACGTGACTAAGTCTGAGGTAGCGCAAAATCCAAAATCGGGGACCAACTGTAACTCGTGTGAATCGAACAATAAAGACCTGCAAGATGTTGAAGATATTGAACTTGCATTTGAGAAGTTTGGGCAGCTGACGGATGCCGAAGTCGCCCAAATAGCAAAAACCCAGAAGAAAATTAGGGACATGGGCATGGCTGTTCCTGCTGGGCTTCCTCTTCCTGGGCCAGCAGCTATTGTGAGCTGTGCGTTAACGGCGATATGGGTGTTCCGGAAAGGTATCTCCAAAAATCAAGTAATTATGCAAGTGACAGAGGTTATTGTCGGTTGCGTTGGTATTCCTGCCACATCATGGGTCCTCATTCGAGTAGCCCGTCTAGTGTGGAAGTACCGAAAAAAGATTGCCGCGGCACTTGCTGCTGCAGGCCTGACCGCATCGCAACTTGCGCCACTTCGGAACGCTCCCTACCCCGGGTAGGCATGGTCTTTGTTAGGAACGATCAAAGTTGAAATGGCTACAAAAAACTGTCGCGCGACGGGTAATGACTTATCTCGCGGTTTCCATCTTGGGACTAGCAGTACTGACTGTCGTCTACTGTGCAGTTTCTGGACGGTCGATACTTGCAGTATTTGAGAATCTTTGGATTGCGTTTGTCTTTGCGCTGGTTACTGCAGTTGTAGCCGCGGTTCGGGATCAGAGAGCTGAAGAGGATTAAGCAACTTATCCAGGGCCTAGTGTGTAGCAATTCTCTGAGGTGGAAGGCGGTGGCTTAGCTGCAACCGTAGGTAATTTTCTTCCATAACAAGTGCTGGCCTCTCGTAGAGATCCTAGAAAAGGTTAAGTAAGCATTCCCGCGATTTCACGGATTTCGCGATTGAAGAATGCCCCGAACATTTCGAAGGAAGAGTTCGGGGCCTTTCAGCGTTGATCTACAAGTCCAGCGATACGACACTGAATTGCGGAATCGGTTCAGAAATTACGCCGAGAAGGGCTTGTTCCGTCGCCGGCCTTCAGCGACTGTCGCCTTACACGAGCATGTGAGCACTTAGTATTCCGTTTTAATTATTCGTTCGGGCTTCAATAAGCGGATCGCCGCTCTTCGCCTTGCGCATCATCCCGCCCAGCGGGTAAGTAGCGGTCTTCGACCACTTGAATTGTTTTGCATCTTGCTTATACCTTTCGAAATGCCGAACCAAGGTAGCCTCCAACTCGGCTAGTAAAGTGAAACTCGACCGCTTCAAACACAGGCAGGTAATGATGCCAGAGGAGAACGCCAACTTGTTCAACAGGGAACTGCTGGTCGGGGCGAAGTGCATGTCCACCCACGGATTCACTACTTGCCAGTTCTTCAAATACTCATGATTATGGGTGCTGTAGTTATCGCATATGACACGCAACTCCACGTCTGAATGGGCATCGGCGACCTGCTGGACGAGCGCCACGAACTCCACATCCGAGTACTTCGGGTGGAACTTGCTGGCACTGACCCCTCCCGTCACAACATCCAAGGCGCGAACAGCTTAGTGGTGCCAATGCGCTTGTATTCATGGGTTTGCTGCATTGGTTGGGTCGGCACCAACGGCTTCAATGGTTGCGTGCGCGACAAGGCCGGGATCTGCGTATTCTCATCAATTCTGCTAATGACCCGTTCTCCGGCGGAGACAGATGGAGCTCAATCAAGTAGCGCAGCTAGGGATCCAGTTGGGAATCGGTGGAGAACTTGAATCTGGGTGGGGAAACGAATTTGGACAAGATCGCTCCGGGGTGCAAGAACCACCACATCGAGTTCGACCATGAGATGATCAAGATCGTGTGGGTGAAGGGCCTGCCATGGGTGTTGCTGCCCAAGGATCGTGATCCGGGGCAGCGGTTTCGCAGGAATTACAGTCCTGCGGGCGTCCCGACCAGCATCCCGATACCAGAATGACGAGCATTCGGGTTCCTTTCCGCGCGCAGTTGCCAATCCCACGTGCCCCGACCGGCCGCCAAACCCAATCTGACACGTAGAATTGGTCGATGGCGGCGCGAGGTGCGCGTGCGGGGTCCCTCCCGCCACGGCGCCGCAGGACGGAAGGAACCCGATTCACGTGGCTCAGCCAGCGAACCTGAAGAAACTTGCCCGCGAGCGCATGGAGCGCACCGGCGAAAGCTATACGACCGCCCGCAAGAACATTCTCACCAACAAGCCCGAGAGCCCGCGGGCCGCCAGGGCTGCCGAGGCGCGCAACTACTCCTCGCAGGGCAAAACCGGCAAGCAGAATTCCGGCAAGGCCAAGTCCGCCAAGCCGAAGAACACCGGGCAGTCGGCCAACGCGCCGGCCGACCTGGACGAACTGCCTGAGTACCCGGCGCCGGAGAACGTGGTGCAGTACGACGCCGCACTGTGGCATCGCGTGCTCACCCAGGCCGGCGTGACCAACCCCGTGACCGGGCAGCCGTACTCCGAAGCCATGCTCGCGGGCCTGGCCGGCGGTATCGGCTTCATGCAGCACAGCTTCCAGGACGAGGACGCCGTCAGCATCGCCCTGGTGACTCGCGCTCACCCGGAGCCCTACACTCAGAACCTACTCACCCGCTGCGGTGCCAAGATCAACGAGCGTACCACCGGCTCGTCCGTGCGCGCCGCCGAATACCTCGACACGGGGCTGGACGCCGGACGCGCCGTCGTGGTCCGCGTGGCAGTCAACGCCCTGCCCTGGATCGAGGAGGGCGAGGTCGACGAGTCGGACACCATCGACTTGGCCGTGGTCGGCGAGCTCGAGGACGACCTGCTGGTGGACGACGGCTCCGGCGCGCTGAACCCCATCAGCCCCGAAGACCTTGCCGCAGCCCGCGCCCGCCGCAAGCGCGAAAAGTTCTGGCAAGCCTGGATCACTTCCCGTCGCTCGCCCAAGCCCCAGGTTCTCGCCGCCAACGTGCTGGACGCGGTCCAGGAGACCACCGCCCGGCTGCTGGGCACCAGCGAGCTACGCGGCATCCCGGTGCACTTCGCCAAGAACTTCGGCATCACCGGCATGCGCACCTTCGCCGCCCGTCTACGCGACACCGAAGGCAAAACCGGCTGGAACCAGATGTTCGCCGATGCCGAGCAGCTGGAAACCGGGCTGTCGCAGCTGGCAGGATTCCTGTCCGACACCCGCTTCGGCGGCATCGGCGGCCTGCGCGGGCTGTACGCGGACTTCCTGGACGAGGCCGCGGACCTTCCGGGCCTGGCCGAGCTGGGGGAGCACTCCGCTGCCTACGCCCAGCTGGCGGCCTCCTGGATCGACTTCGCCCAGCTGCTCGAAGAGCCGGTGGAGACCGACCAGCGCCAGCCGCTGTTCGACAAGATGGCACAGGTCATGGACCAGATTGCCGATGCCGAGCAGGACGCCGCACAGTCTCTCGCCGACACCGCCGCCGCACTGCGCACCGCGGAAGGTGTGGCGCACTAGACGCGACCCACGGCGCAATCTGGCGGTGGCCGAGAGCGGGAATCGGCCGCACTCTTGATAACCTAGGGTCGTGAGTAATGAGATTGAGATCGGCCGCGGCAAGCGGGCCACCAAGGCATATTCCCTGGACGACGTAGCGATCGTACCGAATCGCCGCACCCGTGACCCGAAGGACGTGTCGGTCTCCTGGCAGATCGATGCCTTCCAGTTCGAGACCCCGTTCATCGGCGCACCCATGGACTCGGTGACCTCCCCGGCCACCGCCATCGCGCTGGGCAAGCTGGGCGGCCTGGGCGTGCTGAACCTCGAAGGCCTGTGGACACGGTACGAGGATTCGGAGAAGGTGCTGGAAGAAATCGCCGGCCTGAACTCCGAAGCGGCCACCCGCAACGACCCGAAGATCACCGCCAAGCTGCAGGAGATCTACTCGGCCCCGATCCAGGCCGAACTGATCACCTCCCGGCTGGCGGAAATCCGCGAATCCGGCGTGGTGGTTGCCGGCTCGCTGACCCCGCAGCGCACCCAGGAGTTCTACCGCACCGTGGTGGCCGCCGGCGTTGACATCTTCGTCATCCGCGGCACCACCGTGTCCGCTGAGCACGTTTCCAAGACCACCGAGCCGCTGAACCTGAAGCAGTTCATCTACGAGCTCGACGTGCCGGTCATCGTTGGCGGCGCCGCGGGCTACACCCCGGCCATGCACCTGATGCGCACCGGCGCGGCCGGCGTGCTCGTCGGCTTCGGCGGCGGCGCGTCCTCCACCACCCGCCGCACCCTGGGCATCCACGCCCCGATGGCCACCGCCATCGCCGACGTCGCCGCGGCCCGCCGCGACTACATCGAGGAATCCGGCGGACGCTATGTGCACGTGATCGCCGACGGCGGCCTGGGCAACTCCGGCGACATCGTCAAGGCCATCGCCATGGGCGCCGACGCCGTCATGCTCGGCACCGCCTTGGCTCGCGCCGAGGAGGCGCCGGGTGCCGGCTACCACTGGGGCATGGAAGCTGTCCACGAGGTCAGCCCCCGCGGCGACCGCGCCCGCGTGGGCACCGTCGGCTCGCTGGAGAACGTGCTCTACGGTCCGTCGCGCGAAACCAACGGCACCTCCAACCTGGTGGGCGCACTGCGCCGCTCGATGGCCACCACCGGCTACTCGAAGCTCAAGGAATTCCAGCGCGTGGACGTCGTGCTCTCCCCGTACGAGTCCGACCGCTTCTAGCCGTCCGGGCGCCTCGCGCCCGCAGGCTTCCACGGCCCGCCCCCTGCGCCCTTGCCGGCCAGGCGGCGGGCCGCCGCTTTTCCGCCCGCCGCCGGCGCCTCAACGAACCAGCCGCGCAGAAGGTTCCGGCCAGGGCTCCCATGGTGTCCAAGGTCAATCTCACGCCCCGCGCATTTCTACTTCTACAGCCAATCGAAGTACGGTGGTAGGGTGCTGAAAACCGCCCTCAAACCCCAATGGCTCCTCGCGCTGCTGGCCGCCCTGGCGCTGGCCACCGGCTTCGTCGCCCTGTCCGGCTGGCAATTCGGTTCCTCCGAATCCGAGCCGCTGGTCAAAGCGGACAAGACCGAGGTGGCCGTCCCGCTGACCGAACACCACCAGGTCGGCACCGAACTGCTGGGTACCGTGGCAGACCAGATTGTCACCTTCAGCGGCGAATTTGTCGCGGGCAGCGATGAGCTGATCGCCCCGCGCCTGCACGACGACGCCAAGGGCGTCTGGGTCGTCACCGAGTTCACCGTCGACGGCGCTCCGCAGGACGCCGCCATCGCGGTGGTCCGCGGTTGGCAGCCCGACGCCTCGGCACCTGCCCCCGCACCCGAGGGCGAGCTGGAAATCACCGGCCGCCTGCTGCCGTCCGAAGGCCCGGAACTGGGCCACGACGTGCGCAACCCGGTCCTTGAGACCCTGGCCTCCTCGCAGCTGTCCAATCTGTGGGACGCCACCTTGTACGAAGGTTTCGTGACCGCCCACGAGATGAAGACCGCCGACGGCGCAGCGGTAGAGCAGCCGGGCCTGACCCGCGTCTTCGTCGGCCCGCAGCCTCAGGAAGCCCAGGTCAACTGGCTCAACGTCTTCTACGGCATCGAATGGGTGGTGTTCGCCGGATTCGCGCTGTTCCTCTGGTACCGGATGGTGCGCGACGACTACCAGCGCGGCATGGAAGAAATCGCCGAGCGCGCGGCCCAAGCCCACCAGAACGACCCCCGCGACGACGACGGGGAAGCGCGCAGCTGACGCGCCCTCGCATACTTGAATGACTGACCTCCCACGGAAGGACCGCCCGACCATGTCCAGCACCACCCCCGCACCCCGCCCCCGCAAGTTCGGCGGCACCCCGGCGCAGATCCGCTCCGCAGCGGCCTTCTTCCGGGTGTTCGCCTACGTGACCGGCGTGATGCTGCTGCTGCTCGTGCTGGAAATGGTTTTCAAGTACTTCTGGCAGCTGGAGCTGTTCATCGGCGGCCAGCTGCTGGACGGCACCGCCAACACCATCGGCATGCACAACCGGGCTGAGGTCGCCGGCGGCTTCAACGCCTCCCTGGGCATCCTGATCGCCCACGGCTGGCTCTACGTGGTCTACCTGTTCGCGGACTTCCGCCTCTGGTCCCTGATGCGCTGGCCGTTCTCCCGCTTCATCACCATCGCCCTGGGCGGCGTGGTGCCGTTCCTGTCCTTCATCACCGAGCACAAGGTGCACAAGGAAGTCATGGCGGAAATGGAAAACCATCCGAAGGCGGCCAAGCGCTACTAGCCTTCGCCAGCACACCAAGCACGCCCGGCGGGCCGCTTCCCCTCACGGGGAGGCGGCCCGCCGCACTTGTCTGCGCAGCCCGGCCGCCGGGCGGCGCGGTGCCTGACCGCACGGCGAATCCGCCCGGAAGCGGTCCGGGACGGCCTGCGGACGCCGAAACCGCCCCGAATGTGACCCGGTGGTGACGTTGATGACAGTGGCCGCGCTGTTTCGCGCCCGGCGAACCCAGTAGACTAGGGGAGTGACTACTGCTCCCCTCAATCCAGAACATAAGCCGGTTCTGGTCGTCGACTACGGGGCCCAATACGCGCAGCTGATTGCTCGCCGCGTACGTGAGGCTCGTGTGTACTCGGAGATCGTTCCGCACACCCTGTCCACCGAAGCCATCCTGGCCAAGAACCCTACAGCGATCATCCTTTCCGGTGGTCCCTCCAGCGTCTACGCCGATGGCGCCCCGTCCGTCGGGGCCGACCTGTTCGACGCCGGCGTGCCGGTGCTCGGCATCTGCTACGGGTTCCAGGCCATGGCCAGCGCCCTGGGCGGCACCGTCTCCGAGACCGGGCTGCGCGAATACGGCCGCACCGCGACCGAATTCGCCGGCGAGCCCCGCTCCATCCTGGCCGGAGCGGCCAACGCCCCGACCGTGTGGATGAGCCACGGCGACGCCGTCTCGGTAGCCCCTGAGGGCTTCGAGGTCCTGGCCACCACCGCTGGCGCCCCCGTGGCAGCCTTCGCCAACGAGGCCAAGCGCCTCTACGGCGTGCAGTGGCACCCGGAGGTCAAGCACTGCGAGTTCGGCCAGGATGTGCTGGAGAACTTCCTGTACAACGGCGCCGGCCTCAAGGGCGACTGGACCGCCGACAACATCGCCGACGAGCAGATCGAGCGCATCCGCGCCCAGGTCGGCAACGGCAAGGCCATCTGCGGCCTGTCCGGCGGCGTTGACTCCGCCGTGGCCGCCGCACTCGTGCAGCGCGCCATCGGCGACCAGCTGACTTGTGTGTTCGTGAACCACGGCCTGCTGCGCGAAGGCGAAGCCGAGCAGGTGGAGAAGGACTTCGTCGCTTCCACCGGCGCCAAGCTGTACATCGCCGACGAGCGCGAGCGCTTCCTGACCGCGCTGGACGGCGTCACCGACCCGGAGACCAAGCGCAAGATCATCGGCCGCGAGTTCATCCGCGCGTTCGAGGCCGCCGAGGCAGCGATCATCGCCAAGGAAGCTTCCGAGGGCGAGCCGGTGAAGTTCCTGGTCCAGGGCACCCTGTACCCGGACATCGTCGAATCCGGCGGCGGCGAGGGCACCTCCAACATCAAGAGCCACCACAACGTGGGCGGCCTGCCGGAGGACTTGCAGTTCGAACTCGTCGAGCCGCTGCGCACCCTGTTCAAGGACGAAGTGCGCGCCGTGGGCCGCGAGCTGGGCCTGCCCGAGGAAATCGTGGGACGCCAGCCGTTCCCCGGCCCGGGCCTGGGCATCCGCATCATCGGCGCCGTCAACGAGGAACGCCTCTCGATCCTGCGCAAGGCCGACGCCATCGCCCGCGCCGAGCTGACCGCAGCCGGCCTGGACGACGAAGTCTGGCAGATGCCGGTGGTACTGCTCGCCGACGTGCGCTCCGTGGGCGTCCAGGGCGACCACCGCACCTACGGCCACCCGATCGTGCTGCGTCCGGTGTCCTCCGAGGACGCCATGACCGCCGACTGGTCGCGCCTGCCGTACGACCTGCTCTCCAAGATCTCCAACCGCATCACCAACGAGGTGGACGGGGTCAACCGCGTGGTGCTGGACGTCACCAGCAAGCCGCCGGGAACCATCGAATGGGAGTAACCGGCAACTAGCTGTGCCGGACCCGGACGCGCCGCCAGGCGCAGCCCGGGCACCCGAAGCGGAATCCATGCGAAGGGCCGCGGCGCGTCATGCGCCGCGGCTCACCGCCCGGGTTCCGCTTCACACGCTTAAAACGTGTTTCGCGCCGGTGTTCTGCCCCGCGCGTGCACTACGTTAGATAGAGGTGTAGCGCGTGAGCGCGCGCCGCTGCAAGGCCGGTTCAGTGAAGGGAATAACTGTCGTGACCAGTGCTCAGAATGCTGCTGCGGATCGGGTAGCCGACTGGGTGAAATCCCTGGGGCAAAGCGCCGGGGCCGACACCACTTTGAGGTTCGCCCCGTCGACGTCCAACAGCATCGACATCACGCACGCCAACCCCTCGGGACTGGCCCAGTTCCTGGCCGGTCGACGCACCCGCCTGTCCACCCTGCTGCACGACGCGGAGCAGTACGCAGCCGCCAAGCGCACCGCCCGCGCCCTGTCCTCCAAGATCAGCGAGCTGTGGGACGAGCGCGGCATCGACGTGGGCTACCTGGCCGCCGGCGTCGCCAACTGGCGCGCCGTGCACGAGGGCAAGAGCGAACCGGTCTCCGCCCCGATCATGCTCGGGCGCATCACCCTGTCCAAGCACGTGGACACCGACGACTACGACGTCCAGCTGGTCGGACGAGCCACCATCTCCCCGGCGTTCGTGCGCCAGTTCGAGGCCGATCACCACGCGAAGATCGACGTCGCCGCGGTGGACGCCGCCGCCTATTCCATTGCCCGCTTCGACCCGGTACGCGGCATGGACGCCCTGCGCCACCTGGTCTCCGAGGTGCCCGGCGTCGTTGTGGGCCACCGCCTGCTGCTGTCCACCTTCTCCGACCTCATCGACCCGGCCGACCCGGCCAAGCTCAACGGCCCGCACCCGGTGATCGAGGCCCTGATCCGGCAGGCCGACAACGAGAAGCTGGCCGAGCGCGCCGCCAGGGTCGCCGAAGCCACCAAGGGTTCCACCGCGCTGGCCAACCTGGTCGCCGCAAAGAACGCCGACGCCTCCGCTGCCGACGAAGCGGCAACGGATGCGGCCAAGGAGGATGCGAAGGCCGGCGCCAAGTCCGAGGAGCCGGGGGACACCGGATCGCGCCTGCGCCGGGTCAAGAACCTGATCAAGGATTCGGCCCGTCCACGCCGCCCGCACGAGCCCGTGGTGCGCGGCGGCCAGCCTGCGCCCGGCGCCAACCGCAAGGTCCACACCGGGGACTCCACCTTGGCCAAGTCCTCGGACGAGCGCGACCCCGAGGACGAGCTCTACCTGCTGGACGCCGACGAGTCGCAGTCCCGCATGCTCGAATACATCGCCGCCGGCGAATCCGTGGCGATCAACGCCGCCGCCGGCACCGGCGCCACGCAGACCGCGCTGAATGCCGCCGCGGTGCTGGCCGCCCAGGGCAAGCGCGTGCTGGTCATCGCCGAGCAGCGCACCGCCGCGGAGGAATTCGTCGAGCGCTTCAACGCGAAGCTTGACGCGGCCAGTCTGCTGCTGGAGCCGAACGAGGACCCGGACGCGGTCCGCAAGCAGCTGACCCGGGCCATCCTGCGCAACGAACGCGCCACCGAACCGCAGCTGGGCAACCTGTTCAAGCGCCTGCGCGAATCGCGCCACGCGCTGCACGAGCACGTGAAGTCGCTGCACTCGGTGCGCAGCCGCTGGGGCTGCTCGCCGTACCAGGCGATGCAAGAGCTGGCCCGGCTCTCCGCGCTGAACCCGGCGCCGTCCACCACGGTGCGCCTCAAGCGCTCGGTGCTGGACTCCATGGGCCAGCGCGGCCACGTCGCCGCGCAGCTCAAGCGCGCCGCCCAGCTCGGCGCGTTCTCCCGCGAACACACCACCAGCCCGTGGCACGGCGCGCCGCTGCGCAACCAGGAAGCCACCGCGCAGGCGCTGAGCCTGGCCAGCGGCCTGGGCCGAGACCTGCCGATCCTGCACGAGCACATGCTCAAGATCGCCGAACGCAGCCAGATCCGGCTGGACGACAGCTACGACAAGTGGGGAGACCAGCTGGCCCTGCTGGTCGCCGTGCGCGGCTCGCTGGACAAGTTCGAATCCGACATCTTCGAGGGCGACATCGACGATTTGATCGCCGCCACCGCCACCAGCGCGTGGCGTCGCGAGCACGGCGTGGAGATGGGCTCGCTGGTCCGCTCCCGCCTGCGCAAGATCGCCAAGGAGTACGTCCGCCCGGGCATGCACGTGCCGGATCTGCAGTCCGCGCTGCAGGCCGTCGCCGTGCAGCGCGACGCCTGGCGCGCCTACGCCACCTCCCAGCGCAACCCGCAGGTCCCCGGCGGGCTGCTGGACGTTGAAGCCGGCTACCACGACGCCGGGGCGCGCATCGACAAGCTCTCCTCGATGCTGCCGGCCCGCGCCGGCGGCAGCCTGCGCGAAATGCCGATCACGCAGCTGCTGGATCTGATCGCCGCGCTGGTGGACCGCAAGGAAGACCTCGCCGAGCTGCCCGAGCGCACGCTGATCGCCGAACAGCTCTCCGAAGCCGGGCTGGGCGACCTGCTGGAGGATTTCGCGCAGCGCCAGATCGACACCGACGCGGTGGACGCCGAGCTGGAGCTGTCCTGGTGGCAGTCAGTGCTGGACGCGATGATCTCCGGCGACGACTTCCTGGCCATGAACGACGGCGCGAAGCTGGAGAAGCTGGAAGCCGAGTACCGGCTGGCCGACGGCGCGCACATCGCCGCCGGGCCCGAACGCATCCGCTGGCGGCTGGCCCGCAACTGGAAGGCCGCCCTGGCCGACCACCGCGCCGCCTCCCGCGCCCTGCGCGAAATGCTCAAGGACAACACCGCCTCCATCGCCAAGGTGCTGAACCTGGGTGAATCGCTGGTCAACTCGCTGACCCCGGTGTTCGTCTCCGCGCCGCTGCTGCTGGGCACCGCGCTGCCCGACGACGCCGAATTCGACGCCGTCATCCTGCTGGAGGCCAACTACCTGACCCTGCGCGAGGTGCTCGACGCGGTGCGCCGCTCCCGCCAGGTCATCGCGATCGGCGACGAGATGCTCGGCGGCCCCAAGCCCTTCGAGGTCTCCGTGGACCCCACCGCCCGCATCGGCTCGCGCGACGCCGGCGTGTCCGCGCTGTCGGCGCTGAACAAGGTGCTGGTCACCGGCACCCTGTCCACCGTGTACCGCGGCATCGACGAGGGCCTGGTGCAGCAGCTGTCCACCACCTACTACGACTCGGCGATCTCCCGGCTGCCGCAGGCCATGGCCACCGCCGCGCATTCGGGCCAGCTCAGCGCCCAGTACGTGCCCGACGCCACCGGCGCCCTGGCCAGCAGCGACGACGGCGTGCAGACCACCGCGGCGGAGGTCGCGCGCATCGTGGACCTGGTCTTCGAGCACTTCTCCACCCGTCCCGGCGAGTCGCTGGCAGTCATCGCGACCAACCGCAGCCACGCCGCGGCCATCGCGGAGGCCATCCGCGTGCAGCTGCCGAACCACAAGTACGCGATGGAATACCTGCGCGCCAAGCACGAGCCGTTCGTGGTCACCACCGTGCACCGGCTGATCGGCCTGCGCCGCGACGCGGTGATCTTCGCCTGGGGCTACGGGCGCACCCCGCACGGCAAGACCCTGCACGAATTCGGCGAGCTCTCCCGCCCCGGCGGCGAGCAGCTGTTCGTCGCGGCGGTCACCCGCTCGCGCACCCGGCTGACCCTGGTCTCCAGCCTGCAGCCCGAGGAACTGGAAGCCTCCCGCCTGCACCACGGCGCCGGCGCGTTCTTCGACCTGTTCACCCGCGTGCAGGCCGGGGACTCGTCCATCACCACCTGGGCGCACCCGCGCTTCGACGCGCTGGTCTCCGATTTGGCCCGCCGCCTGCGCGAACGCGGCGCGATCGTCTCCGAGGACTACCGCGGCGTGCTGGACCTGGCCGCCCACGCCTTCGACGTCGACGGGCAGGAGATCCGCCCGCTGGCCGTGGTGTACGACGGCACCGAGCACTACGCCGGGCTGACCGTGCGCGAGCGCAGCCGCCTGCGCCCGGACTTCTTCGAGAACCACGGCTGGCGCTACGTGCCGCTGTGGACCATCGACGTGTTCACCGATCCCGGCGCGGTCACCGACCGGCTGGCCCGCTACCTGCAGCTCAAGCCAGCGTCCGCGCCGGCCGCCGCTGCCGGGCAGTCGCGCGCCTCGCTGGCCGCGGCCCCGCCGGTGCGCGCCAGCCAGGTCACCGCCGAGCCCGCCAAGGGGACCCTGCCGGAGGCCGCGGCCGAGGCGGCCGAGCAGCCGAAGGCCGACCGGGCTGTTGCCGATGCCGCAGCCGGGACGCCGCAGGCCCAAGCCCCGCGGGCCGAAGCCCCGGCGGCCGCGGACGCCGGGTCCGGTGATGCAGGCTCGAAGAACGCGCAGGCCAAGGACGCGGCTCCCGCAGCCAAGGCCGACGGCGCCACCCCGAAGCCGGTGCCGGCCAGCACCCAGCCGGCGGACACGGAGCGCTCGAAGTAGATGGCCGATCCAGAACCCGGCGCTGCACCGCAACCGGCACCCAGGAAAAAGCGCGCCCGGGTCATCGCCCCGCCGCAGCACCTGCAGGCCCGGGTGCAGCTGACCGGGCGCTACGCCCCGGTGCCGCACTCCGCCTCGGTGGATGAATCCGCCGCGAACTCGCGTCCGGCCGACGCGATAGCGGACGCGGCCCGCCCGGCGAAGCAGACCCGGGATCCGCTGGCCGGCCTGCGTGCCAAGGACGACGACCCCCTGTTGTGGGGCGACGCCGCCGAGGACCTGGCCGAAGCGATGAAACGCGAAAAACCCCCGCACTGGGGCTAGCCCAGCACCGCCCAGCACAGCGCAGCCCAGCGCAGAACAGCCCGTCGACCGCCTGCACCACGCAGGGGACCGGCGGGCTTTGCGCTGCCCGCGCGCGGCAGGCTAGTTGACCAGCACCGCGGAGACCTTGCCGCGGGAGACCGCGCCGGCCAGGTCGTCGGACAGGCTGGCCGCGGCGGCCACCACGATGATGCCCTCGCCGGGGGACGGCCCTCCGGAGAGCATGCCGAACTCGCCGCGCTCGGCCACCGGAACCCACAGCACCGCCACGCCCCGGGCGATGGTTTCCGAACGGATCTGCTGCTCGAACCCGTCGCCGGTGGTGAGCACGATGTCCACCAGCTGTCCCGGATTCAGCAGGCCGACGGCGGCCGGATCGCTCAGCCGGAGGGGGACCGCGACGGTGCCCGGGGCGCTGCCTGCCAGCAGCTGCGGGCCGACCAGCAGGTAGCTGCGCAGGGCGGTGCCCGCGGGGACCGCGATGGCCAGCCGCTGGCCCACCAGTTCCTGTGGGTCCGTCAGCAGCCGGTGGTCCTCCGGGTCCGCCGGGATCCGCTGCAGCTGCACGTCGGCGGGGGAGATGACGGCCCCGGCGGCCAGGTCGGTAGCCGCCACCACGACTTCGCGCTGGGCCAGCTGCCCGGAGGAGAGCACGTTCAGGGCGGCCGCGGCGGCCAGCAGCAGGAAGGCGACGGCCAGCGGGCGCCGGTAGCGGCGCAGCGCCTCGTTGCGGGTGCGCACCGGGCGGACCCGGGGCCGGGGGATCGCCGGGGCGCGGCGCGCGGATGGGTGCTTCATGCATCCAGTGCACACCCGGGGCGGCGCGTGGCGCCGCGCGGCCGGGCGGATTGGGGAAAAGCGCTCGGGGGAAGCGCTAGTCCAGGAAGTGGCGGGCCCCCCCGGGGGTGATCACCAGGTCCACGGGCATGTCGTGCGGTGCGACGGAGAAGGTCCCGGAGGCCACGAGCTCCTCGTCGTACACCAGCGCGGCCACCTGCACCGGGAACTGCTCCAGCCGCGGCAGGAAGCGGTCGTAGTAGCCGCCGCCCTGGCCCAGCCGCAGCCCGTCGGCGTCGATCGCCAGCGCCGGGATGAACAAGGTGGCGACCTCGTCGAACAATTCCAGGCCCCTGCTCGGGCCCACCGGCTCCATGACCGGGGCGCGCGGGCTGCGCACCAGCTCGACGCCCGGGACCCAGCGCACCCAGGACAGCTGGTATTCCGGTTCGCACACCGGCACGTAGACCTGGATTCCGTCGGCGGCCAGCGCGGCCAGCAGCGGTTCGGTGTCCGGCTCGTCCGGGGCGGAGCAGTAGGCGGCCACGGTGCGCACCACCGGGGCGAGGTCGGCAAGGTAGCGGCGCACCGCCTCGGAGATGGCCGCCGAGCGCTGCGCCCGGACCTCGTCCGGCAGTGCACGCCGCGCCGTGCGGATGGCGGTGCGCAGGGCCTTTTTCGACTCGGCAAAGGCGCCGGAGCGCGCGGCGGCGGAATCGGCCGGCACGGCGGACGGTGAGCTTTGTGCATCCATGGCACCCACTGTACTCACTGCGCCGCCCGCGCCGGGGCGTGTATGACGCGCAGCGGCCGCGTCCGGGGCCGCGCGGCGGATACCATTAAACCCATGAAAGGCTTTTGGCGCGGCAGGGTCGCGGTTCCGGATCTGGTCTCGCAGCGTTTGGTGCTGCGCCAGCTGAAACTGTCCGACGCCGCCGAGTGGTCCGCGCTGCGCTACGCGAATGCGAAGTGGCTCAAGCCCTGGGACCCCACCAACCCCGTGGGTCCGCCCGAGGTGCTGACCTACCGGGACATGGTCGGGCTGAAGCACGCCGCCGCGCGGGAAGGCACCGGCTACGCCTGGGTGCTCACGCTGCCGCAGCTGCACAGCGCGAACCCGCCGATCATCGGGCAGGTTTCGGTCAGCGGGGTGCAGTGGGGCGCGGCGCGCACCGCGTCCATCGGCTACTGGATCGACCAGTCCCATGCCGGGTACGGGCTGATGCCGGAGGCCTGCGCGCTGGTCGTCGACCACTGCTTCGGTGCGCTGGGCCTGCACCGGCTGGAAATCAACATCCGCCCGGAGAACACGGCGAGCCTGCGGGTGGTGGACAAGCTGAAGTTCCGCGACGAAGGGCTGCGCCGCGGCTACCTGCACATCGACGGGCAGTGGCGCGACCACCGCACCTTCGCGCTGAACCGCGAGGAGCTGGCGGCGCCGATGATCGAACGCATCTACGAATAAAGCCGCCAAATCCGGCCGGAAGCCGTCAATGCGCTTCTGAGGTGGCACATCGTGCACGAAAACTTTGCAACACGCCTGCGCAAGTGCGGGTGACCGGTTCATCGGTTGCATAGTGTTGAGTCGAGAAGCCGTATCCGGTTTCCCGCAGAATTTGACCGAACCTATCGGTGATGGAGGAACCACATGGCCGGCACGTCACAGAGCGCTTCGCAGGCGAAGGCTGTCTCTGAATTCAGGATTCGCGTGCGCTATGGCCGGTTGTCCCTCGCCCTGGTGGGTTTGCTGGCCGTCGTAGCCACCCTCGTCGGCCTGGTTCTCGCACCGTTCACCGCGCTGACCTTCGGCTGGGTCGGGATCTTCTTCCTGGCCGGGCTGGGCTCCTTCGCGTCGCTGCGCATGCTTGCAGTGCGCGACCGCAACCGCAAGCTGCTGGCCACCTTGGAGGCCACCCGCGAGCGCGCAATGCAGACCCCTGCGATCCAGGACGGCGCCGCCCCGGTGCTGGTCCGCAAGCAGGGCGACGACGAGGTCTTCGACGCCCGTCCGGGTTCCGCCCGCCGCGCCCCGGCGATCACCGCCGACGAGCTGCGCGCCGAGGCGCTGCGCGTGGCGCATGGCTTCGGCGGCGTGAAGCAGCCGGACACCTGGGAGCCGACCAACGTGCCGCGCCCCACCTACGTCCAGGTGCGCGAGGCCACCCACCGCGAAATAGCCGCCCGCGTGGCCCCGGAACCGCTGCCGGTCTCCGAGCCGCTGCGTCCGAGCAAGCAGATCAGCCTCAAGGCCTCCGAGGATGCCAAGCGCATCGCCTCGGAAGTCTCCGCCGAGGACCAGGCCGCCGTGGCCAGTGTTCCGGCCAAGCTGGCCCCTGCGGCGAAGGACGCCGCGATCCAGCCGCCGGCCTCCGCCGCACCATCTGCCGCCGAGTCCTCCGGCGCGGACACCGCCGCGCCGCGCACCGAGGCTCCGGCCCCGGACAAGACGGCTTCGGCCAAGGCCCGCCTGAACCTGGATGCGGTCATGCAGCGCCGCCGCGCCTAGCGCCGCCAGTCAACAGAAAAAACCTGCGTTCCCCTTCAGGGGGCGCAGGTTTTTTGCCGTGCGGGGGAGTTTGCGCCACGGCGGCGCCCCGGGAGCCTGAAGGCCCCCGGGCATCAGTGCCTAGAGGCTGCTTTCCCCGGAAGGCAGCGGGCCGCGGTGGCCCAGATGGTGCGCGAAGACCAGCGTGGTTTCGGTATGCCCCACGGACTCGTCGGTGGCCAGGTTGTCCAGCACCCAGTCGCGCAGCGCTTCGGTGGAGCTGACCGCGATATGCAGCAGGTAGTCCGTGCCGCCGGAGACGTGGAACATGGACAGCACCTCGGGCAGCTGCGGGATGCGGTCGACGAAGGTGTCGATCTTCTCGCGGTCGTGGACCCGAAGCTTCACGGAGATCAGCGCCTGCACGGTGCGTCCCACGCTGCGCAGCGACACCTCGGCGTGGTAGCCGGTCAGGATGCCGCGCTCCACCAGCGAGCGGGTGCGCAGCAGCGCCGTCGACGGGGCGATGCCCGCACGCTGGGCCAGCGTCGCATT
This sequence comes from Glutamicibacter protophormiae, assembly GCF_014647495.1. GTDB lineage: Bacteria > Actinomycetota > Actinomycetes > Actinomycetales > Micrococcaceae > Glutamicibacter > Glutamicibacter protophormiae. Next base: position 26,775 of record NZ_BMPH01000010.1, on the reverse strand, counting down.
GGAGATGCGCGCATTGGCGACCAGCTCGTCGATGATGATTCGATCAATTTCGTCGAGATCGGTACCGTAGGTCTGCTCTGATTGCGATGACATAAGAATATTTCACCATACTTGGGCTGAATCGAGCACTGCTTCGATGCGCAAGGCGCGTGCCGTGCTGCCGCCGGGGTGCGGCGCAGCTGCCCGGAACGGCCGGCGCCGACGGATATATTAGTCTCATGACACGAGCATCCGAGCAGACCGGAGAACTGTACGACACCCGCCTGGCCGCCTACGCGCTGGTGGAGAACGCGGGCAAGGTGCTGCTGGCCCTCTGGGACATGCGCCACCGCGATCCGCAGTTCATCCCGCGCTGGACGCTGCCCGGCGGCGGCATCGATCTGGGCGAGCAGACCTCGGACGGGGTGGTGCGCGAGGTCTTCGAGGAAACCGGCTACCACGTGGACCACCTGGCGCTGCTGGATGTCACCACCGGCATCATCCCCGGCGCCAAACGCTACTCGGGAGGCGGCCATCCCATGCAGACCGTCGCTGTCACCTATACCGCGCAGCTGGCCGGCGGGGAGCTGCGCGCCGAGCAGAACGGCTCCACCAGCCAGGCCGCCTGGTTCACCCGCGAGGAAATCCGCCAGCTGAACAGGATCGAAAGGGTGGATGTGATGCTGCGGATGACCGATCCCGGCGCGCGCAACCACTGATCCGCCCCGCGCTGGCCTAAAATCGGTAGGGACATGAAGTTCCCACACACCACCCCCGCCCGCACGCTGGCCCTGGCCGCCTGCGTACTGGCCCTGCCGCTGGCCGGCTGCACGAACCCGCCGCAGGACGCTGGAACCGAGCCCAGCCGGGACGTCGCGCTGCGCATCGCCCCTGCCGCGGATCCCACCGGGCAGGCGCTGTCGCACGTCTACGGCGACGCCCTGGAGAAGCTGGGCTACACCATCAGCTTCGCCAAGCCCTCGCAGGATCCCTACCGCCAGGTGGCCGACGGCGCCGCGGACATCGCGATCGACACCGCCCCGGCGGCCATCGGACTGCTGCCGGCGGACCTGGACCCGCGCGGCGAGGACCAGCGGCTGTCCGGCGACGAGGCCAAGGCGCTCGTGGGACTGGTCAACGACGCCGAGCTCGGGTTCACCGCGCTGCCGCTGTCCGAGGGCGATGCCGACGCCGTCATGGTGCTTTCCGGCGCCGAGGCGATCGAATACTCCATCGACTCGGTCGCCTCGCTGGCCACCGCCTGCAGCGAACTGGCCTTCGTCTCCGCCGCGTCGACCGCCGGGCTGGACAGCGCGCTGGCGGGTGCCGGTTGCGCCGACCCGGTGTTCCGCACCGTCGACGCCGCCAAGCTGCACGATGAGCTGCGCGCCTCGGTGGGCCGCGTGGTCGTGCTGGAGCGGCAGGACGCGGTGATCGGCGACGAGGGGTTCTCCATGGTCGACGGCAGCTCGGAGCTGTTCGACGCCGCCCCCTACCTGGCGCTGGCCGGCGACGCGGTGGACCGGGACGCTGCCGACGGCCTGAACCAGGTGACCCGCCAGATGAACCAGCAGGCGCTGATCGGCCTGAACAGGATGGTCTCCGGCCCCGATGCGATGGCGCCGGAAGACGCCGCGCAGCGCTGGCGCTGGATCATCGACAACTAGCAGCCCGTCACCCGGCCGACGACGTCGGCCGAGTGCAACGGTTGAGTAACAAGGCGCGCCGCGCGCGCCTGACGTGAGAAAGTGTACCCATGGCCGAATTCAAACAATCGACGAAACTGCACAACGTCCTCTACGACATCCGCGGGCCGCTGCTGGAGCACGCCACCCGCATGGAGGCCGAGGGCCACCGCATCCTGAAGCTGAACATCGGCAATCCCGCGCCGTTCGGCTTCGAGGCGCCCGACGCGGTGCTCGTCGACATGATTCGCAACCTGCCCAACGCCCAGGGCTACTCCGACTCGCGCGGCATCCTCTCCGCCCGCACCGCGGTCTCGCAGTACTACCAGACCCGCGGCATCCAGACCATCGGCGTGGACGACGTCTACCTGGGCAACGGCGTCTCCGAGCTGATCACCCTGAGCCTGAACGCGCTGCTGAACAACGGCGACGAGGTGCTGATCCCGGCTCCCGACTACCCGCTGTGGACCGCGTCGGTCTCGCTGGCCGGCGGCACCCCGGTGCACTACCTCAACGTGGAGGAAGAGGGCTGGCTTCCGGACCTGGAGGACATGGAAGCGAAGATCACCGACCGCACCAAGGGCATCGTGATCATCAACCCGAACAACCCCACCGGCGCGGTCTACCCCAAGGAGACCCTGGAGGGGATCCTGGAGCTGGCCCGCAAGCACGATCTGATCGTCTTCTCCGACGAGATCTACGAGAAGATCCTGTACGACGATGCCGAGCACATCAACACCGCCGGCCTGGCCGACGACGTGCTGGTCATCACCTTCTCCGGACTGTCCAAGGCCTACCGGGTCTGCGGCTTCCGCGCCGGCTGGATGGCCATCTCCGGCCCGCGCCACCTGGCCGCGGACTACATCGAGGGCATCAACCTGCTGACCAACATGCGCCTGTGCGCCAACGTGCCGGCGCAGCATGCGATCCAGACTGCGCTGGGGGGCTACCAGTCGATCAACGACCTGATCCTGCCCGGCGGTCGCCTGCTGGAGCAGCGCGACGCGGCCTACAACCTGCTCACCGCCATCCCGGGTGTGAGCGTGCAGAAGGCCAGGGGAGCGCTGTACATGTTCCCGAAGCTGGATCCCGAGGTCTACCCGATCCACGACGACGAGAAGTTCGCCCTGGAGCTGCTCAAGGCGCAGAAGATCCTGATCTCCCAGGGCACCGCGTTCAACTGGGTGCGCCCGGACCACTTCCGCCTGGTCACGCTGCCCAACGTGCGCGACCTGACCGACGCGGTCGGCCGCATCGGCACCTTCCTTGAGGACTGGCGCGCCCGCGCCTAGCTCCTGCAGTACCTTTGAGCACCACCCCGTCGAGTTGGAATCCAGCCCAGCGGGGTGGTGTTTCTCGTTGCACAGTCTTGAGCGCAGCAGGGCGGGGATTGAACATCATTACGCGACCGAATGTGTCCGCACGGACTACTGCGCCATGGCTCGAAGCCGGTAGGCTGGCACCAAATACGTGCGGGACAAGGGAGAAACGATGACCGCCTACCCGGAAAACCTGATCAGCGCGCTGCGCGCCGAGCCCGGCCTGGATCTGTCCCAGCGCGCGACGGGAGACCCGGACTGGTGGCCGGCGGATGCGCCGCAGGACAAGAAGGAAGCCGCTCTGCGGATGAAGGAGCTGGGCGAGGAGCTGTCCTCGCTGCAGGAACGGCTCTTCGCCTCCGCGCTGCAGCAGGAGGCCGAGGACTCGGTGCTGCTGATCCTGCAGGGCATGGACACCTCCGGCAAGGGCGGAATCGTGCGCCACGTGGTGGGCCTGCTGGACCCGCAGGGTGTTGACCACTACGCGTTCAAGGCTCCGACCCCGGAGGAACTGGCGCACGACTTCCTGTGGCGTGTCGAAAAGCGGCTGCCGCGGCGCGGCATCATCGGCGTCTTCGACCGTTCGCACTACGAGGACGTGCTGATCCACCGGGTGCAGCGGCTGAGCACCGCCGAGCAGGTGGAGAAGCGCTACGCGAAGATCACCGCATTCGAGAAGCGGCTGGGGGAGCTGCACATCCACCCGATCAAGGTGATGCTGCACATCAGCCGCGACGAACAGTATCAGCGCCTCTCCGAGCGGCTCGAACGTCCGGACAAGTTCTGGAAGTACGCGGCCAGCGACGTGGAGGACCGGCTGCGCTGGGACGACTACCAGCAGGCCTACCAGGTCGCGATCAACCGCACCGACAGCGCCGCGGCCCCGTGGTTCGTCATCCCGGCGGACCAGAAGTGGCGCGCCCGGCTGTGCGTCGCCGAGCTGCTGCTGCAGGCGTTGCGGCACATCGATCCGCAGTGGCCGCCGGCGAAGTTCGACGTTGCCGCGGAAAAGGCCCGGCTTGACGCGACACGCTAGTCGAGCTTCTTATGGTGTCCCCGGAGTCCGCTTCCTCCGCGTTGCGCAGCCAAGGGGAGATTTCCTGTCTGGCGCGGACGGATGGATGTCCAGTTTTGAACCGATGTGGGCGATGGCCTGACTAGGGACCGCGGAGGAAGGAAGCGATGCGGACAGTCGGGTTCGTCGGCAACTACGGTTCTGCTTGGGGATCGCTGAAGCCCTGAGCCGGTCAGCTGGGTCGGCCAATTCAGAATTCTTCGAATGCGGGTGATTGAGCCCGTTGTGCGGCTGTTGCCTGGGTATTCAAGTCCTTGCACCAGCTGGGGTAGACCCGGAACCCGCGTTTGCCGGGCCTTCTGCCGGAGGTGATTCCCAGCTCGGCCAGATGCGCGCCGGCAAAACGAAAGACACCACGTCGGCCCTGCTGCTCCACGAAGACGAGCAGGCCTGCGGCGGTATCCTCATCGCTGAACGGTATGGTCGTTCCGTCGATTCCCCGGCGCCAGAATGCCACGAAAGCGCCAGGCTTCGTCGGGGTATTGCGTGCCGTACGAATATGCCATGTTTCGCCGTCGATCTGGGCGAGGCCGGACTCGTAGTCGCTGTTCTGCGCTTCGGGGGTCACGGCAACGGGCTCCGCCAAAGAGGCTGCATAGGCCTCAAACATTTTGAACTGCACCCACCCAAGGTACCCCAGTGCAAGGCCGGCGCTGCTGATCGGTAACGGAGACGCGCCCCCGGAAGCCGGCATCGCCAGGCAGCCGGAGTGCTCCATGTCGTGCAGCACCAGGAATCCCTTGGTTCCGACCTGGCTGCAGGATTAGTCCTCGGAGTTCTCCAGGTGGCGGGCACGGGCTGCTTCAAGGCGCTGCGAGACGCCGTTGAGCCAGTTCTCGCAGTGGGCGGCCAGCGCTTCGCCGCGCTCCCACAGGGCCAGCGAAGCTTCCAGCGGCGCGCCGCCGGTCTCCAGCTGGTTGACGACGGCAACCAGCTCGTCGCGGGCCTGCTCGTAGGACAGCGCGGCGATCTCGGCCGGAATCTGTTCATTCATGGGTCGGTGCTCCAAACTAGTTGGCTGCCGGGGCAGCGGGGAAGATGTCCTGGACGGTGGCGGTGAGCTGGCCTGCGGCGACCCTGATGCGCAGCAGGTCCTGCGGGTTGGCGGTGGCGGCGTCGCGCAGCACGCTGCCGTCGGCCCGTTGGGTGACCGAGTAGCCCCGGTCAAGGGTCTGCTGGGGCGACAGCGCGCGCACCTGGGCGCGCAGGTGGGTGACTTCGTCCTGGGCGCGCTGCACGCGGTGGCCCATCAGCGCGGTGGAACGCTGCACCCAGCGCTGCAGATCCTCGGTCCGGGAATCCACCATGACCTGCGGGTTGGCCAGCACCGGGCGGGCACGCAGCGAGGAGACCAGCAGCTTCTCGCGCTGCAGCATGGTGTCGATGGACCGTTGCAGGCGTTGGCGGGCGGCATCCAGCCCGGCGAACTCCTCATTCAGGTCCGGCACGATGCGCTTGGCCGCGTCGGTGGGGGTGGAGGCGCGCAGGTCGGCGACGTCGTCGAGGATCGGGCGGTCGGCCTCGTGGCCGATGGCGGAGACCACTGGCGTGGTCGCCGCGGCCACGGCGCGAACCAGGTCCTCGTTGGAGAACGGCAGCAGGTCCTCCAGTGCGCCGCCGCCGCGGGCGATCACGATGACCTCGACCTGAGGGTCCGCATCCAGCTTCTGCAACGCGGCGATGACCTGCGGGACCGCGTCCACCCCCTGCACGGCGGTGTTGATGATGGAGAACTGCACGGCGGGCCAGCGCAGCGTCGCGTTGCGCACCACGTCCTTCTCCGCGTCCGAGTCGCGCCCGGTGATCAGCCCGATGCGTCCGGGCAGCACCGGCAGCCGGCGCTTGCGCGAGGGGTCGAACAGGCCTTCGGCGCCAAGCGCCTGGCGCAGCCGTTCCAGGCGCAGCAGCAGTTCGCCCAGGCCCACGGGGCGCAGGTTGGTGGCGTTCAGCGACAGCCGGCCCGTCTTGGCGTAGAAGCTGGGCTTGACCCGGGCGACCACGCGCGAGCCCACGGTGGGGGTGGTTTCCAGCTGGCGCATGACCGAGGACCAGATGGTTACGGAGAACGAGTTGTCCACGTCGACGTCGCGCAGCGTCAGGTAGGCGTGGCCGTTGCGCACGTTCGCCTCCAGCAGCTGTCCCTCCACCCAGGTGTAGGGGGAGTTCTCGATGTGGATCTTCAGCTTTTCCGACAGCACCCGCAGCGGCCAGGGGTTCTCCGGGCTCGTCTGCGCAGCGGTGGCGGGCACGCCGGTCGGCGCGCCGGCTGACGGCGGTGACTGCATCTGCTCACGGCTCCTTTGGCTGTTCTTGCGCACCTGTGGCGCGCAATCGACGCTACACCACCGGTGCGACATCTGCGCGGATTTGCCCCGGCCGACGGCCGCGCACGGACCGCCAAATCACCGGCAGAGGCGGAACTCACAGGCCAGTCGGGGTGGTTCGGCTCATATGAGCATGCGCTAACTTGCGCCCACTTCGTAGACTAGGGGTATGGCTACTTCCACTTCTGTCCCGGTATCCCTGCCGGTTCCCCGTATTCCGCGCACCCGCCGCCCTGTGCAGGAGATCCTGGCGGCTTCCCCGCTGGTGACCGAACGCAAGGTGCTGCTGGCCGCTCCGCGCGGCTACTGCGCCGGCGTGGACCGCGCGGTGGTGGCGGTGGAGAAGGCGCTGGAGCACTACGGCCCGCCGGTCTACGTGCGCAAGCAGATCGTGCACAACATCCACGTGGTCTCCGAGCTGGAGTCCCGCGGGGCGATCTTCGTGGAGGAAAACGAGGAAGTGCCCGAGGGCGCCCTGGTGGTGTTCTCCGCCCACGGCGTCTCCCCGGCCGTGGTGCAGTCCGCCGCGGACCGCGGCCTGCAGACCATCGACGCGACCTGCCCGCTGGTGACCAAGGTGCACCGCGAGGCCGTGCGCTTCGCCAAGAACGACTACGAGATCCTGCTCATCGGCCACGAAGGCCATGAGGAGGTCGAAGGCACCTACGGCGAGGCCCCCGAGGTCACCACCATCGTGAACAACCCGGAAGAGGCTGACACCGTCCAGGTGAAGAACCCGGACAAGCTGATCTGGCTCTCGCAGACCACGCTGAGCGTGGACGAGACCATGGAGATCGTGCGACGTCTGCGCAAGCGCTTCCCGAACCTGCAGGATCCGCCCAGCGACGACATCTGCTATGCGACCACCAACCGCCAGGCGGCCATCAAGAACATCGCCCCGCAGGCGGACCTGGTGATCGTCGTGGGGTCGGCGAACTCCTCGAACTCGGTGCGCCTGGTCGAGGTCGCGCTGGACCACGGCGCCAAGGCAGCCTACCGCGTGGACTTCGCCAACGAGGTCGACGAGACCTGGTTCGAAGGCGTCTCCACCGTGGGCGTGACCTCCGGCGCCTCGGTGCCCGAGGTGCTGGTGCGCGAGGTCGTCGCGCTGCTGGCCGAGTACGGCTTCAACGACGTCGCCGAGGTCACCACCGCGGAAGAGGACATCATCTTCTCGCTGCCCAAGGAGATCCGCAGCAAGCTGAAGGAATCCGGCGATGAGGAGCGCGCCCTGGGCGGACGCGGCCCGCGCCCCGCATCCCGCTAGGCCCAACATATTTCACGCGTCCGCACAGAACTGGGCGCACAATACTAGTAAAAGGTAGAATTTCCTCCCGTGGCTCTTACTATCGGAATCGTCGGACTGCCCAACGTCGGCAAGTCCACCATGTTCAACGCGCTGACCCGTGCCCAGGTGCTGGCAGCCAACTACCCGTTCGCGACCATCGAACCCAACGTAGGTGTCGTGCCGCTGCCGGACTCGCGCCTGAAGGTCCTCTCCGGGATCTTCAACTCCGAGCGCATCCTGCCGGCCACGGTGTCCTTCGTGGACATCGCCGGCATCGTGAAGGGCGCTTCGGAGGGTGAAGGCCTGGGCAACAAGTTCCTCGCCACCATCCGCGAGGCCGACGCGATCTGCCAGGTCACCCGCGCGTTCGTCAACGACGACGTGATCCACGTGAACGGCAAGGTCGACCCGGCCTCGGACATCGAGACCATCGCCACCGAGCTGATCCTGGCCGACCTGCAGACCATCGAGAACCAGCTGCCGCGCCTGGAGAAGGAGCTGCGCACCAAGAAGATCGAGAAGTCCTTCCTGGACGCCGTGCTGGCCGCGCAGAAGATCCTCGAAGACGGCCGCACCCTCTACTCGGCAAGCAAGACCGACGGCGTGGACCTCGTTGAGCTCGCGCCGATGCAGCTGATGACCACCAAGCCGTTCATCTACGTGTTCAACACCGATGAGGCAGGCTTGGCCGACACCGAGATGCAGGAGAAGCTCTCCGCGCTCGTGGCTCCGGCCGAGGCGATCTTCCTGGACGCCCAGTTCGAGGCCGAGCTGGCCGAACTGGAAGAGGACGAAGCCGAAGAGATGATGGAAGACGCAGGCATCGTCGAGTCCGGCCTGGGCAAGTTGGCCCGCGTCGGCTTCGACACCCTTGGCCTGCAGACCTACCTGACCGCCGGTCCGAAGGAAACCCGCGCGTGGACCGTCCGCAAGGGTGCCACCGCTCCTGAGGCGGCCGGCGTGATCCACACCGACTTCCAGCGCGGCTTCATCAAGGCCGAGGTCATCGGATTCGACGACCTGGTCACCGCCGGTTCGGTAGCCAATGCGAAGTCCGCCGGCAAGGCGCGCATCGAAGGCAAGGACTACATCATGCAGGACGGCGACGTCGTGGAGTTCCGCTTCAACGTTTAATCCTGAGGTGCTTTTGCGCCCCCGGTTTCTTTTGAAACCGGGGGCGTTTTTGCATCTTGAACATGATTCATCGCCACATAGCTCCGGAAGGAAAAGAAAGCTTCTCCAAAATAGCGATACCGTTCAAGGCACATGGGCCATTTTCGTTCAAGTACAACGCCGCAGGCAGGCGGCGTTACCCGGCCCCGTGTTGCGGCGAGCGAACGGACGGTCGCAAAGGCCGATCCGCGCGGCAATCCGGTCGAACTCTACTTTCGCTCTAGAGCCCGTACTTGAGCAGAGCCCAGAAGCGCGCTTCGGGACCTTTCGAGTTCGCGCGCCCTTCAAGCATCAGCCTTAGCGCGGTTGAGACCCATTGAGACATACGCGGAGAATCCAGCTCGCTTCGCGAACTTGATGCGTCGTCGCTGCGTCTCGGTGAATCCGAGCTTAGCGTACAGTCCGAGGGCGGGCGTGTTGGTGTCCTTGATATCACGCAGCACGAATTCGTCGGAGGGTAGCTCCAGGAGCTGACGCATCAGTGCAGTGGCTACGCCTTTGCCCTGATGCTGCGGCGTTGTCGTGACGAATGCAATCTCCGTCAGACTGTCGCGGGCACCGTCACAGGCCCCCATGAATTGACTTCGGATGATCCGATAGCTGATGATCCCGTGTATTGGACCGAGCACGCGCTGGAGCTCGTGCCGATCCGGCTCGAAGCATTCCTGCTCGCCTTCGGTGACGACCGCGACCGCGGCGGGCTCGCCGTCGACGAGCGCGATGTGGAAGCGCTCCAGGATGAGCATCGGGGCGAACGCGTCGGCAAGCACACCGGGGTCTTTGGAAAAGAAAGCGAAATCCTCGGCGAACCCTTGCGTGAGAACTTCCGCGATCTGGTGTCGGTATTCCTCTCCGAGTTCGTCTGCGCGCGCGACTTCGATCTTCATCGGGGTCCTCCTGTGAACATTCGTAGTATCAGGTCGACATCGGGCTCCGCAGATTCGTCCCCCTGAGCAACATGCAACGTGGTGATGCCGGCAAGCATGGCGAAGTAGTGGGCGGTCAGTCGGGCGGAGTCTCCCTTGGCGATCTGGCCCTTAGCCTGGCCTCGCGCGATAAGCGATGCGAAGGCCCGCCCGATGGCTCTCTGCGATGCGGCCAGCCGAGATGAGGTTCCCTCCGGGGTGTTTGACGTGACGCCCTGATTTATCATCATGTAGAACTCGGCCGCGCCGTTGTTCGCTGCGAGGTCCGCCACGTAGACCTCGGTGAAGGATCGGATCATGGAGATCGGATCGCCTTCGGTCGAGAGCTGCGCGGCGGCAGCCCCGAGCCCCCGCGAGGCCTGTTCGATCAGTTCATCGAACAGCTCTTCCTTGCTCGCGTAGTGCCGGTAGATCGACCCGGTGCTGATCCCCGCTTCGGCGGCGATCTGACGCATGTTCGTGGCCGCGAAACCGCGGTGTGCGAACACCCGCGCGGCAGCCGTCTCCACAGCAGAGCGCGTGGCTGAGCGCAACGCTTCGTTCTGCTCCGTCGTCCGCGGCACGATGATCCTTTCAATGAACTTGTGTTCATTTTATGCAGCGATCGCACCGGGCGCAACTGGGTGCCCGACTAGGGTTGCTACGAGGTGCCTGGTGGGCAGTGGAATGATGCGCGGCCACGGGTCGACACTCAAAGGTTGGTATGTGTGGCGACGTGGTGGAGTTCCGCTTCAACGTCTAATTCCTGAACACTGTGAATGCCCCGGTTTCCTTTTGGAATCCGGGGCATTCGCACATCTGGAGCTGTTTCTTCACATCTGGCCGATTATCGATCGCGACTTCGGTTTTGTTCCACAAGTACGATGCTCATTCCAGCTGTACGTATGCTTCCGTGAGCTCGTTGACACGACGGGTCGGCGTTGATCGAAGGCCCCAGTAGCGGCCAATTCGCGGAACACGTCGTCGGAGAGCCGATAGATGATGCAAGTTGGCCTGCGTCAGCTGCGACATTCAGGGTCTGCTGATTTTCACGAATGCAGGCCCGGAGGAATCGTGTGGCTGCCCGTCCACAAGGAGGCTACCGCCCTCGAGGCGGTCGGCGTGACCCACACCGGCAACCAGCGTGGTTTCGTCAAGGCAGAGGTCATCGGATTCGAGGATCTGGCTGGCGCCGGTTCGAGGGCCAGCACCAAGTCGGCTGGCAAGGCCTGTATTCAAGGCAAGGACTGCATCATGCGAGACGTCGACGTCGTGGAGTCCTGCTTCAACACATGAGGCTGTTGCCTCCCTGGAGATTGTTCGGCTCTTTCGCAGGATGGTACTTGCGGGCAATGCTGTGAGCGGGCCGTTGAGGTCTAGCCGCGCCCCGATGCATCTTCAGTCGTGCGCAAAACCAGCGCTGATCGAACTGGCTTGCACCTGTTTCGAGTGCTTTGGCGCCTGGTAGGCCAGGGCTTCTTCGACTGGTTCCGTCTACTCCGGGACATCCAAGGTTGGTCTTCATTCTTCTCAGGCGGTGCTCATGGACGGGGGCGTCAAGACCTACGGGTCGTAGGCCGAGCAGGTCGGCCTTTGGGAGAGCCGTGGCATGGACATAGCGGACCCGGAGATTGCAATGAGCCTTGCTTCGAGATTCGGGTCCTGCCCTTGTCAACCTGTAATGCTCATGCCTACTCTTGTGGCTATGTTGAGCGTGGGATCGATCGTGATTCGTGTCGATGACATCGATGCGCTGTCCCGGTTTTGGACGGAAGCTCTGGGCTACACGGTGAGAGAGCCTGCTTCGCCGGATTTCGTGGTCCTCACTCCTCGCGAAGGTACGGGGCCGAACGTCTCCTTGGATGCCGTTCATTCGCAGCGTGTCCTTCCGCCTCGGCTGCACCTAGACCTGTATTCCGACAACCAGCTTGCCGATGTGGCTCGGCTGACGGCGCTCGGAGCCCGTGAAGTGCACTGGGATGGTCGACCAGCGGATGCCGACTACATCATCATGGAAGATCCCGAAGGCAACCGATTCTGCGTTGTCGACTCCACGCCGTGAAATGTTGCCCATGACGATGGGCGGTGTTGGAACTCGGTCGAGTTCCGTTTCGACATGTAGAGGTTAGTCAGCCGGCCGGCCCATTACCCTTAGACCTTGTAAGTTCTACTAGGGGGATATGTGGAGCATCGATGCGGCGCTGATCGAGGATTGGATTGCGTCGCTGGATGCCGGATCGAGAGCGCAGGTATTCGCGGCACTTCTATTGCCTGAGGAGAGTAGTCCGGAACTCGGCCGACCGATTGTTGATACGGTGACAGCATCACGGCATCGGAACCTCAAAGAGCTGCAGCCCGGCTCGACCGGGCGAAGCGAGCTACGTTCGCTTTCGATCCGTAATGACCGGCGATCATGCTCGTAGCCGGTGATAAGACAGGAAACTGGGGACGCCGGTACCGCAGGAATATTCCGATCGCAGATGGATTGCTCGACTGTCACATCGTTTCGTTGAAATGCAAGTGATCACGATGGCACTGAGTCTTGAAGAACTCATGCAGAAGTATCCCGCTGATGGTGCGGAAATAGAATCGTACAAGGCACGCATGCTCGCGGAAGTTCGAGCCTACCGACTCCGGGAGCTGCGCGAACAAACAGGGCTGACTCAAGCGCAGCTCGCCGAGCGCATCGGCGTCGGGCAGCGCCAGGTATCGAAGATCGAGCATGGCGACATTGAGAGCGCGAAAGTCAGCACGATCCGTGGTTATCTCGAAGCTGTCGGTGGCGAGCTATCGCTCGAGTATGTGCTGGGCGATGAACGCGTGCAGGTTGCCTGACGGCTGAAACCGTGCAGGCCCCACACCGGTGCTCGGGACGCAGCCGGACTTCTGCATTCGGACGACGACACAGCGCGCTTCAGCCAAGGGAAATGGCGCAACGCTCGTCAGCGATCCGCATCCGACGCTCAACGTCGAGCGATACGGCCAGCGCTTTACCGACGAACAACTTGTCGCGCAGGCAAACGTGTATATTGCAGCCCTTCGACCCGCCGGACAGAGTTTCTGTGGTGAACCGCCGCAAAATCTCTGTGTGAGCTGCGGGGCAGCTCAACTGTTGTTGTGCTGTGGCGGCGGGGCGAAGCGGCGGGCCCAGGCAGGAGCCTTTTCCGGGCGTGGCCCGATGCCGATGACCAGTGCCGGAAGGGCACTGAGGAACGGCATCTTGGCGAACATGGTTCCAAACCACTTCGGCGGTCTGTTGAATTCGCCGCGGAGTGCAGGCACGATGGCGGCCGCATGCATGATTCGCTGCACTGCCTGGATGATTGCCGCCGGGCTGTTGCGCCGCCGTTGCACCTTCGCCAGGAACCGGTCGGCGCTGCCGTCCCGGAAGCTTCCGGCGCCCAGGGGCCGGGCCAAGATCCGGGCGGCGGCCACCGCGTCTTGGATGGCCAGGTTGATGCCTACACCGCCCACCGGCGACATGGCGTGCGCCGCGTCGCCCAGGCAGAGGGCACCGGGAGAGTGCCATGTGCGCAGCCGATCCACCCTGACATCCAGGTGCTTGACCGCGTCCATTGAGTCGAGCCGCCCGACATCCTCGGCCAGCTCCGGGAAAATGCGGGCCGCCGCGTCCCTGAAGGCTTCAATGCCGCGGGCGCGGAGCAATGCATCCTCGCCCTTGCGACCCAGCTGCGCCACCTGCAGATAACCGCGGCGGGGGATTCCGATGGCTACTTGTCCCTCGTGGATTCTTGGCAGCAGCGACTCACCGACCCGTTTGTCGGTAGGCAACCGGTACCACCACACATCGAATCCGACCGGGAATTCTTTGGCCTCCAGCCCCAGATCCCGGCGCACCGTCGACCAGCGCCCGTCGCAAGCCACCGTCAAGTCTGCGGCCACCTCGCCCACGCCATCCGGGCAACGGTAGGACAGCCCGACGACCCGGCCGTTCTCGCGCAGTACGCCGGTGACCTCGTGCTCGGTCAGCAGCGTGAAACAGGATTCGGCCAGTGCCGTGTCGGCCAGCAACGTGAGCAGGTCCCATTGCGGCACCATAGCCACATACCGGTGGCGAAGCGGAAGGCGTCCGAAATCGGCCACCGTGATCTCTTTCCCATCGGCACCGGGGAACTGGACGCGTCGGACCTTGGACTGCGGAAGCTGTTCGAACCGTCCGAAAATCCCCAGATCGTCAAGCAGCCCCAACGTCGTGGGGTGCACTGTGTCCCCACGGAAGTCGCGCAGGAAATCGGCGTGCTTTTCCAGTACCGTGACCTCTATACCGGCTCGGGCAAGCAGCAGCCCCAGCACGATGCCGGACGGTCCGCCGCCGGCGATGACGCAGGTGGTGTTTCGTCGGGGAAGTTGCCGCATTTTTTGCTCCCTGGTCACCGGGTGAGGCCTTGCTGGCCACGCTAGTCTTTTGCGCGGGTGGTGGGCAAGGGCGCTGCACCGATGGCGCCCAGTGAATTGCGGGTGCTTGTGCTCGACGCAGGGGCAGGCCAATGTTGAGCCATGATGAATAGGCGCGGGAGCTGGGCTTCTTGGCGCTGCACGAAGAAGCGGGAGGCGGATACATGGCACAGTGGGAACCGGGCCGGGGAATCGTCGAATTCCCCGATGGACGGCAGATCAGGGGACGCGGGCTGCGCTCGTTGCGGCGACCGGCGCCTGCCGCGGACTTCGGCGTATACCTCACCGGTCGTCGACCCCCGGCGGGAGCAATCGAGCACCGCTGGGTGCGCTGGCGGGATTTCCGGCTGCCCGATTCCACCGATGAGGTGGTGGCGGCCCTGCACGAGGCCCGCGAACGCTCTGCAACACAGCGGGTGGAGATTGCCTGCGGCGCAGGCTTCGGCCGTACCGGGGCGGCCCTGTCGGTATTGGCAGTGATGAGCGGGATCCCGGCGGAGGATGCCGTGGCTTGGGTGCGGGAGCATTACCACCGCCGGGCTGTTGAAACATCTGCACAGGAGCGCTGGGTTTTGGAAGTGGCTGCGTCACTGCGAGGGTGACCGGCAATCCACTGCGGCGATCGCCGGAGAACTTTCGGGCTTGGTAAGTTGGGACCCAGACCATGTCACCTGTGCAGGGGAGGAACTTGATGAGCCGGTCGCCGGAGAACATCTTGTTGCGCCTGCCCGAGGCACAAGAGCAGTCGATCCGGGAAATCTTTGCGCAGCTGGAACAGCGGGGTTTTCCCCGGCAGCAGCAGACACCCCACATCACCATCACCTTCGCCCCCGCCATGGCGCCGGAGGTGGTCGCCAGCGCAGCGGAGCTCCTGCCAGCGGTCATTCCATCCACGCTCACCAGGGTGGGCGCCGTGGTGTTCGGGACGAAACGCAAGCAGACCGTGGCGTGGCTGCTGGAGGCCAGCGACGAGTTGGAGATCGCAGCCCGGAGCATCAGCGCACTGAATCCTGCGGGCAGGGGGCCGCGCTGGACACCGCACCTGACGATGGGTTTGCGGCTGCCACGGGACATCGTGCCGGACTACCTGCGTGCCATGGATGAGCTGGTTTCCCCGCACCTGAAAGAGTTCACGGCATTCCGTGCAGAGTACTACCGGCCGCAGAGCCAGGAAAGCTTGCTGCTCGCCGAATCAGGCATGGACGTACGACGCAGCCAGGCCTGATGACGCGCCGCAGAGCGTCGAACGCACGGACAGCCTCGTCTCGACCCTCGCGGACAGGGCCGCCGATGCCGCGGATCGACGTGGCCGATGACCGGTAGATTCCACTAGACGACTGCTAGTCTGTGAAAAAGTCCGCTGAGGTGAAGTTATTTGCCTCATCAGGAGCTGGAACCGGGGGCTGTGCTTGCCGGTCCGGTGAGGCAGTGGGGACGGCGACTCGTCCGCACCAGCTGTTGATGGGGATGGCCTTGCCGCGAACCGCAGGGAGCCAAAGTGCACGATACCCGAACAATCGCAGACTATTTCTCGCGAGTGCTCAGGCGCGGCCAGCTGGAATCGGTGGTCTTCGAGAAATCCTCCACCTTCATCGCCGTGCCTCGCGCCGAGCTGCTCACCGGCGTCATCGCACCTGAGGAAGCGCTCAGGCTCTTCGAAGCCCACGACAGGAATTCGGGACGGCACGGGTCAGACGACCAGGACAAGCCTCTGCCAGTGGCCATCTCCCTGCTCTCCACCGAGTACAAGGAATCCGGGCACAGCGGACTGCTGCTGCTTGCAGCCCAGCTGTATCGGGATGGCCGCTTGCTGCCGCAATTCGACCAGGGCACCTCGCCGTGGATCCCTGCGGATCGGCTGGCATCGGATACCAGCGACGGGCTGGAAGTCATGGCGGGCCCGCAAGAGAAGTTCTGGCACTACCTGCGCACCGAGGCCAACGCCGCCATTTCCCAGGCCGAGTCGTTCGCCGATGCGGTGGGCATGGCCGACACGCTGTTCACCAAGGTTTCGGGCTCCGCTCCGGAAGATTTCGCCCTCAAGGGGCAAGCCGATGGACTCGACGTCGCCACCGAGTACTGCTATATCCAGGAACACGAACGCTTCATCGCCGTGAAGCCCCTGCTGGACCTCTACGATTTCCTGTCAGCACAGGAGTCCCTTCCGCCGCTTCTGAACAGCACGGCCACCGGGTGGGTGGGCGAACGCCGTTCAGAGCTCTCGATCCATGATGCCGGCGGGCTCTACCGCAGCGCCAAGGAATCCTGCGGATCGATGGACAACGGCGATCCGTTGACCGATTCGCAGCGCCGCGCGGTCCACGCGTTCCTTGCCTCGGGTCGCGGCGACGTCACCGCCGTCAGCGGCCCGCCCGGGACCGGCAAGACCACGATGCTGCAGGCCATCGTCGCCAACATGATCACCCGCCGCGCGCTGGAGAAGGCCGCGCCGCCGGTGATCGTGGGGGCCTCGACGAACAATCAGGCAGTCACCAACATCATCAATTCCTTTGCCTCGGTGGCCAAGGTCAAACCGGGAATCCTGGACTACCGCTGGCTGCCGCAGGAACAGGACGGTTTGGCGCTCGCCGGGAGCACGCTGGGTTCGCTGGCCGTGTACTGCCCGGCCGCGGGAAAACTCAAGGAAGCAAAAGGGCAATATCTGGTCGAGCAGCTCAACAAGGGCGAGACCTATGCCGCCTACAGCGGCGAGGTCTACCGGGCCGGCGCGCGGGACCACTTCGTCTACAGCGCGCAAAGGTACTTCGGCGCACCGAACGACATCGCAGGTCTGTGCGACTGGATCCACGACGCGCTCTCGGAATTGGACTACGAACGGATCCGTTTGCTGCAGGTCATGGCGTCCCAAGGCCCCTCGGAAGAATTCCAGCGGGTGTGCGCGGGTGTGGAATCCTCCCGCTTCGGCCGCCTCATCGAGGGCGTCGACGAGGTGAAGGAATCGCAGAACCTGAAGGAACTGGACGAGAAACTGGACCTCACCCTGCGCTACGCCCAGTTCTGGTTGGCGGTCCACTACTACGAAGCGCAGTGGCTGCTGGCCGAGGATCTGCTGGATGCCGAGGACCGCAAGAAGAACACGCGGCGCGTCATGGACCGCTACTGGCGCCAGGCCGCGGCCTTGACCCCGTGCTTCGTGATGACGCTCTACCAGATGCCGAAGTACTTCAAGCTCTACATCAAGCCCGGTGAACCGTATCAATTCGACCTGGAACGCGCCGACTTGTTGATCATCGACGAGGCGGGGCAGGTCGACACGCCGCTGGGGCTGCCGGCCCTGGCCTTGGCCCAGCGCGCGGTCATCGTGGGGGATACCAAGCAGATCTCTCCGGTGTGGAACATCGATGAGCTCAGCGACGAGGAGGTCGCCGCATCGGCAGGCATCGACACCGCCGGCTGGTGGGGCGATCTGCGGGAGCGCGGGCTGACGTGCTCCGCCCCGTCCAGCCTGATGAAGGCCGCCAGCTACGCCTCCAAGTGGCAGTACGGGGACGG
The DNA here is from genome assembly GCF_014647495.1 of Glutamicibacter protophormiae. GTDB lineage: Bacteria > Actinomycetota > Actinomycetes > Actinomycetales > Micrococcaceae > Glutamicibacter > Glutamicibacter protophormiae. The sequence goes on along the minus strand of NZ_BMPH01000010.1, from coordinate 9,098 downwards.
GCATCCGGGACTGTTCCTCAGCGAGCACTTCCGCTGCCACCCGCAGATCATCGGGTTCTGCAACGAGCTGCTCTACGAGGGCCTGCTGGTACCCCGCCGGCCAGCGGATAATTCCCCGCTCAACGGTGCGGAGGCGGCGTTCGCCTGGCACGACGTGCCTGGATCCTTCGACTCTCCGTCCGGTTCCAGCCGCCGGAACGAGGCCGAGGCGAAGGCCATTGCCCGGTGGATCGTGGAGAACTATGCCCGCTATTTCGAGATCTACAACCCGCGGCATTCCTCACTGAACAAGAAAGCGGCCGGCGGCGAGCTCATCGGCGTCGTGACCCCCTTCAGCGCCCAAGCGCGGCTCATCGAACGGGAGATCGCGAAAGCAGTTAGCCAAGCCGATGCTTCCCGGGGCATTCCGGCGGATCTTGCCTCGAAAGTTGCCGTCGGCACCGCGCATCGGCTGCAGGGCGCGGAGCGGCCCATCGTCTTGTTCTCCGCAACCTATGGGCAGAACAGCGGCCAAGCCGGGTTCATCGAGGCCAACCACGAACTGCTCAACGTGGCGGTCTCCCGGGCCAAGGACCTGTTTGTGGTGTTCGCGGCGGCCAACCGCTGGAACAACGGGCAGGCCTTCGAAACCATGGGCCGCCACGCGACCAGGATCCCGCTGGATCCTCCCGAGGCTGCGGCCGGCCCGGCGGCCGAAGGAGCGGAACCGGTGCTTGTGCAGCCCGCCCCGGCGCCGCGGATGCCGGTGGCCGACGCGGAACCGGCGCCCGTCCGGACGCTGACTGCCAGCGCATTGCTGAACCGCTGGCGCAGTGCTGGGCAGCTGAGGGACGAAGACGCGCAGCTCAAGGCCCAGCGGATGAACGAGCGTCTGCGTGATGCCGGGGTGCTGGCCGGCAGGCCCGGTGAGTGGCAACCGACGGTGCTGGCTAAGCTGCTGGGAGCAGAAATCGTCCAGCGTCAGGACACCCGCACCGGCAGCGCCTTCGAGTCCCTGGAGTACGCGCCGCGAATGCAGGAAGTGCTTCTGGAGCTCTACCTCGACGGGAAACTCTGAGACGGCGCAGGCATTCGGAGAGGCGGACGGACACGCTGCGCGCTGATCCGCGTCGGCGCCGGGAGAGCAAGCCACCGAGATTGCCGGCTTTACCCCGCGGAAGCGGGAAACCACGCGGGGCCGGAGTCCCTAGAACAGCGGCCAGGGGACAGCCGGCATCTGGCCGCTAGGTCCGGGGAATGTCCCGGTGGCCTGCAACCGCTGGCAGCGTGCGGCCACGGCGTCGACTTCTTCGCCGGTCAGCAGCTGCGCCAGGCTGCGCCCCAGTTCGCCGGACAGCCCCGCGGCGACCTTGCCTAGGCCTTCGAGCTCGTCGTCGTTCAGCGCTTGGCCCAGCCATCCCCACAGCACCGTGCGCAGCTTGTGCTCGCGGTGGAAGGCCAGTCCGTGGTCCACGCCGTAGCGGTGGCCATCGGGCATGGCGAGGATGTGGTTGCCCTTGCGGTCGGCATTGTTGACGATCACGTCGAACACGGCCATGCGCCGCAGCGCCTGGGTGTCCTCGTGGATGAGCTCGACGACGCGTCCGCTCTCATCCTGGCCCTTGAGCACGTGTTTCCAGCCGGTGTCCGGCGTCTGGTCCGCTGGGACCAGGTCCACGGGACTCTGCCCGGCATCCGGTTCCTTCCACAGCTGCACCATGCCCTCGCCGAGCGGTCCCTCGCGCAGCCAGGTCTGCGGCACGATATCCCAGCCGAAGGCCCGGGAGACCAGGTATGCGGCGACCTCCCGGTGGGCCAGAAGCCCGTCGGGAAAATCCCAGAGCGGGCTTTCGCCGGCGATCGGCTTGTAGACGACCTCCGTGGCTCCGATGCTGCCCAGAAAGGTGGCATTGGACGCCGTGGTGATGCGGCCGGTGAGGGTCAGCTCGGCGGCCATGAGATCCGGCGCCGGCATCAGTCCTCCGGAGGGGTGCAGACATGCCCCTCGGGATCCATCGGGTTCCCGCACAGCGGGCACATGGGCCGCCCGGCCGCCACGATCTCGCGGGTGCGCTTGGCGAAGGCCCGCGCGGTGCCCACCGGCACCCGCACGAGCAGCATCTCGTCGGCATCGGCCGGGACTTCATCGTCGTCTTCGCCCAGCGGATAGAGCTCGATGACGATCTGCGAGGTGGTGGCATCCCAGCCCAGGCTGATCGCGCCGATGCGGAACTGCACCTCGACCGGTTCGAGCGGGTCGTTGTCGACCAGTTCAAGGGGCGTGCCGGCAGGGACGCTGAAGGGGTTGCCCTCGACCGCGCCGAGCTGGTCGAGCACCTCGTCGATTTTCTCGGCGAGCGCCGCCGATTGCTGTTTCTCCAGGGCGAGCGTCACCAGCTGCTTGGCGGCGCGCACCTGCAGGTAGAACGCCCGCGATCCCGGATCGCCGATGACGCCGACGACGACACGATCTGGCCAGGAAAACTCGTGAACACGTGTAGACATGTCAATATTCTAGGCCGAAGACGTTCACGGCGCCTGGTGTCCAGGGCCTCCGCCGACCGGGGCGTCGCCCGCAGGGGCGGCTTTGGCCAGCCAGGACAAATCGCCGGCCTCGGTGTTGATCGCATAAACGCTGGGACGGTGCGGCCCGTAATGCACGATCGACACCGACGCGGGGCCGACGTTCAGGCGCTGGAACATGTCCAGGTGGGTGCCCAGCGCGTCGGCGAGAATCGATTTGATGATGTCGCCGTGGCTGACGGCCGCCCATACTGCGCCGGGGCCGTGCTCGGATTCAAAGGCAGCATCGCGGCGGCGGATGGCGGCCACCGCGCGCGCCTGCATGGCCGCCAGCGATTCGCCGCCCGGGAACGCGGCCGCGGAAGGCTGGGACTGGACCACCTTCCACAGCTCTTCGGTGGCCAGCTCCTTGAGCGTCCTGCCCTGCCACTGGCCGTAGTCGCATTCGACCAGGCCGGAGTCCATGGGCGCGAAGGGCGCTTGGTGCTGGCGGTCGATGATGAATTGGGCGGTCTGCAGGCAGCGCTCCAGCGGGCTGGAGACCACCCCGACCAGGGGGACGGCGGCCAGCCGCTCTCCGGCCAGTGACGCCTGCTCCCGGCCCACCTCGTCCAGGCTGACGCCGTCGGCGCGGCCCGCCAGCACGCCGGCGGTATTTGCGGTGGAGCGGCCGTGCCGCACGAGAATAACGGTTGCCATGCTCTCAGCCTAGTATCCCGGCGTCGCCACGCCAGATTTCGATGGAATTTCGGTGCAGCGCGTCGGCGCGAGGCTTCCGGCCGGACTGCCGCAGTCTGCCTTTTCTGCTGGCATCCAGTTTGGGCGGCGCCGGATCGCGGAGACGATAGCCTAGGCTCCATGAACACGGTGCCACAGGATATGGACTATGAAAGCACGGGTCGCCAGGCCGGAACGGCGGGGCGGCCCACGGTCTCGATAGTCATTCCGGTGAAAGACGACGGCCCCCTGCTGGCCCGGTGCCTTGCTGCACTCAAGGCCCAGACCCGCGCCGCCGATGAGATCGTTGTCGTGGACAACGCGTCGACCGACGATTCCGCGCAGGTGGCGCGCGACGCCGGTGCGGCAGTGGTGGCGTGTCCAGAGCCCGGCATCCCCGCGGCCAGCGCAGCGGGTTATGACCATGCCCGCGGCGAGATTATCCTGCGTCTGGACGCCGACTGCGTCCCTCCGGCGACCTGGGTGGAGGACATGGTGGATGCATTTGCCCGGAACCCGGGCACCGCGGCCTTGACCGGACCCGCGCGTTTCACCGACGGCCCCCGGGCGCTGCGCGCTCCCTTGGCCGCGGTCTACCTGGGGGTGTACGTGCTGGCCACGGCACCTGCCTTGGGCCATCGTCCGCTGTTCGGATCCAATATGGGGCTGCGTCGGGAAGCCTGGGCGCAGATTCGCACTGCGGCCCATCGCCGGGATCCCGAGCTTCATGACGATCTGGATCTTGCCTTCCATCTAGGAGCGAACCACAAAGTCGGCTATGTGAAGTCGTCGATGATGGGGATGTCGATGCGCCCGTTCTTCGACGCCCGCGCCTTCGCAAAACGCCTGCGCCGCGGCTTCCGAACCGTTCTAGTGCATTGGCCCGATGAATTCCCGCCCCGACGCTGGAAAAGGCTGCTCGGCGTCGACCGTGGAAATCACCCTCGGGACACGAGGAACGCCAGTGGTTCCCGCGTCGCCTGAGCGCGGAGGCGGCTCCGGGCCCCGCCCTGCCAGCAGGCCATTCGCCGGGGAGATCGGTGTGGCGGATATCCATGTCATGAGTTGGAACATCAGGCGCCGTACCCGTTATGCACTGGGCCGGACAGCGGATCGATGGGATGTGAGGGCTCCTAGGATCAAGTCCCTGCTGCAGTCCGAGCGCCCGAGCCTGCTCGGCCTGCAGGAAGCCCTTCCTGCCCAGGTGGACTTCGTCCTGTCGGCGCTCGGCTCCGCCTACCGGTCGGTGGGCTATGGACGGGGCCGCCGGGGGCGCGGAGAACGCTGCCCGATCATCTTCGATGCGCAGCGCCTGGAACTGCTGTGCTGGGAGCAACGTGCCCTGTCGGCGCGCCCCGACAGTCCCGGCTCGATCTCCTGGGGAAACCTCCTGCCGCGGATACTCGTTCGGGCGAGCTTCCGGGATCGGCGCACTGGACATTGCGTCCAGATGGTCAACACCCACCTGGACCACTTGTCGTCGGGCTCGCGACGACGCTCCGTGCACTGCATCGGCCAGCTGGTCGCGCAGAGCCCGGTTCCGGTCCTGGTGACCGGTGATTTCAATGCGGGGCTGGATGCCGCGGAAATGCAAGAGCTGTCGCGTACCTACGCTCTGCTCGAGGCATCAGGCAGGGCACGGCGCTCCCTGGGCGCGGCGTGGGGGACGCTGGGGTCGTATCGTGTTCCGCGGACCGAGGGCCGCAAGCTGGATTGGATTCTTGTCTCGCCCGGGATCCTGGTCAACGCGGCAGGTGCCAACGGCCTGCGCTACCACGGGGGATGGGGGTCGGACCACCTGCCCGTGCAGGCGGTGCTCCGGCTGCCGGAACAGGAGCGGTGGAATGATTGAGAACTTCCTGCGCCGGCTCCACGGCCCGGCGGCCATGGGTGCGGATGTCCTCAGGTGCCTTGCTGCACTGGGCGTCGTGGTCGCGGCAGTGGTGTACGGACCCACCGACGCGGCGATCCTGGCCTTCGCGCTGCCCGGATGCGTGGCACCGAGGTTCCTTGGAATGCGGCCGATCGCCGACGCCGCGATTGTGGTGATCCTGCAGGCCGCCGCGTGGAGCAACGTGCTCGACCTGTATGTCCGGATAGCGTGGTGGGATCTGGCCGTGCATTTTCTGGGCAACGGATCGATTGCCGTCATGCTCTATCTGGCGTTGACCCATGCCAAGGTGTTGCCCGATCCTCGTTCGCCGGCGTTTTCCCCGCGCATGGGCGTCACGCTGGTGACCGCTCTAGGGCTTTCAGCCGGCGCCCTCTGGGAAATGATCGAATGGATAGGTCGCGAACTCGCCAGCAAGGAGATCTATACCGCGTATGAAGACACTCTCTCGGACATGGCCGTAGGCGGCTTGGGCTCCGTGGTCGGGGGAGCACTGCTGGCTTGCTGTCCGCTGCTGCATCCCGAGGCCACCAGAGCATGAATCCCGTGGCCGTTATCCCTCCGAGCGCGATGGCCACCGCAGGCGGCGCGGTACGGCGGAAGCGGTGAACTTCACCGCAACGGCGAGCCCCAATGGTGCGTCATGGGAGGGACGCAGTGGTCCTGCGGTCATCGGTGTGGATGGGCCTGGCCACACACGGGGAACTGTCGCCGGGGCTTCGGGGTGGCGCACCAGCTTCAGCGGACCCAGCGCGGCCTTCGAGAACCAGAGGATTCTGATGTCCGTAGTTGAACGCGGTACCATGAAATTTGGCCTTTTCGAGCCTTGCTGCATGGCCGCAACTGCTCGGATTCCGCCAGCGAATGACCCGCCGATAACGGCACCGCCGAGCCCCGAGCACCAACGGGACCAGCATATGGAGTGATTGTTTGCCTGGGACAGCTTTGCAGCCCCAACTCATGACACCGCGCGGACCAAGGAACCAGACGATCGTCGTGGACAGCGAGCACGCTGGCCGACGATTGGAGAAGTACCTCCGCTCCCAGTTCAAGCACGTGCCCGCGGGCCAGCTGTTCAAGCTGCTGCGTACCGGCAAGTTGCGTATCAACGGACGCAAGATCGACCAGACGTACCGCTTGGCCCAAGGAGACACCATCCAGATGCCGGTTCTGGACGCGGCGCCGGCAGAAGCCCGGGCACCGCAGGTTCCTGCCTCATTGCTCAAGAGCCTGGGCAATGCGGTGCTGTTCGAGGACAGGGACCTGCTGGTAGTCGACAAGCCAGCCGGCGTAGCGGTGCACAAGGGCACCGACGTCGCGGCCGGGGTGATCGAGGCCTTCCGCCAGCTGCGCCCCGAGCTGCCGCAGCTTGAACTGAGCCACCGGCTGGATCGGGATACCTCGGGGGTGCTGGTCCTGGCCAAGACCCCGAGCATGCTGCGTTACCTCCATGATTTGTTGCGCGACAGGGAAGCGGAGATTGAGCGGCACTACCTGGCCGTCGTCGCCGGCAGCTGGGACAGCAAGACCACCGTGATCCATGCGCCGCTGCAACGCCGGGAGGACAAGGTGGTTGTGGCGCCGACCGGCCAGCGGGCCGAGACCCGGGTGAAGGTGCAACGCCGTATCGGCAGGAACGCCAGCTTGCTCCAGGTCCAGTTGCTGACGGGTCGGAAGCACCAGATCAGGGTGCACCTGCAGCATTCGGGACACCCGATCGCGGGGGATGACCGTTACGGGAGCAAGGCCTTCAACCGCAAGGTCGCAGCAGCGGGCGGCAACGGGCTCTACCTGCATGCGGCCACAATGACCATTCCCAAGCCCGACGGGTCCACGCTGTCCATCGACGCGCCCATGCCGCAGCGATGGCGGCAGTTGCTGGCCTCGGGACTGTAGCCGGCGCACGGCCGAGGCAGCCGCCGCCCGGGCCGCTGAGATTGTTAAGGCGCGCTGTGGCGCCGAAGCGGAAATAGCGGATGCGGCCCATAGGATGGTGGATTCGAGGACCAACCGGGTCCGTCTGTCCCAGCAAAGGAGCCGTCGGCCATGAGTTTCACTGTTTATCTGTCGGGAGAGATCCACACCGATTGGCGTGATGAGATCCAGCGCGGCGCCGAGGCCGCAGGCCTGGACATCGTTTTCACCGCCCCGGTCACGGACCACCCGGCCAGCGACGCCGCCGGCGACCACCTGGGGGAGACCTCCAGCCAGTTCTGGCGCGACCACCAGTCATCCAAGATCAACGCCATCCGTACCCGCACCCTGATCGAGAAGAGCGACTTCGTGGTGGTGCGCTTCGGAGACAAGTACAAGCAGTGGAACGCGGCCTTCGACGCCGGGTATTGCGCCGCGCTGGGCAAGCCCTACGCGACCTTGCACGATGAAGACATCGTGCACCCGCTCAAGGAGGTCGACGCCGGCGCCCAGGGATGGTGCAAGACCACCAACCAGGTCGTGGAGACCCTGCGCTACGTGCTGCAGGGGTAAACATCCACGCACCATGAGCCAGGGTCCCGGTTTCGCGGGGAAGCTGGGCACCTGGCTCATGGCATGCTGTTCCAGGGTCCCGTCGCAGTTGCGGCTGGCAATCTCAGACCCTGCGCAGCACCGATTTCAAGTGGTGTGTCATCTGGACTCCCACCGCAGCCATCGCGAAATGGGTAGTCAGGATATCCCCGGCCAATTCGAGGCGGCGTTGCGTGGAGTCCACGTGCTTGGCGCTCGCCGAGTTCAAGATTCGTGATGCGAGAAAACAGGTGAATCCCTCGGCGGTGGCTTCCAGTGCGCCCTCCGCCAATTCGGTCTGGCCCGTAGGCTGGGCCAGCACGAACTCCGCTGTGGAACCGTCGACGACCCGCAGATACCCGGTTTCCGTGTGCATCGGCGCGCCGGCAGGAGACCACGTGCGCTGCAGGTAGTGGAGGAACGGCTTGCCGACATCCGTGAACGCGATCTCTTCGGAGTACCGGAAAGAATCGATCGTCGGATATTCGCCGTCGCCCTCACCCCGCCACGTGCCGATGAGGCCGGCCACTGAAGCCAGACCAGGGTGCAATGTCATGGGTATTCCTTTTCTGTCTGAACCACACCAATGCCCTGCCAACGTCTTGTCGAAGCTCATGCCGTGCACGAGAGGCGGTTGACCGGTACTTGAGCCCGTTGGCGACGTGCCGGCAATAATGCGGCACCTGGATGCGTATCCAGTCTACGAGTTGTTCCGATGATCCAGTGCGAGGCGGCGCAAGATGCCCACTGCAAGGCCCAAGATATCGCCAGTCGCCACCTTGCCGGAACCCTGCTTCATCGCTGCGTGCTTCCGGCATGGTGCAGGATCAGGGGTATTCGATGAGGGTCAGCTCGAATTCGGCAGCAGTGGGCAACTCGACATGATTCTCTCCGAAGGGCATGTAGGTCACTGAGTGCAGGAGCCCGTCGAGGACCCAAAGCTCCAGCATGCCGAAAGACTCCGAATCCGCGGAGACTTCGAGCATCGTGAACGGCCCGCCGTCGTGGTTGATGAGCGGTGCCGTGGAGCTGGCGGGGATCTGGATCAGGAAACACTTGCAGCCCTCGTATTCGTACCCTCCCCAGCGCGCCGTTTGAAGCTGTCGGCGGGCGCTGAAAGATTCCGGGCCGAGGCCGGAGCACAACCGGTTGAGAAGCTGCTTCTCGGTGGGGGTGAATTCGTCGCCTGCTAGGCGGCCCTCAAATGCTGGCATGCCAACAGCCTATCGGGTGTTCCTTTGTGGCAGGTCTGCCGGCTGAACCAGGCCGGGCGGGACGGCGGTCAGCGGGGCCGGTATTGTGCTTTCAGCGACCTTGCGGGGCAAGCGCCGGTGGATGCTGACATGCCGGCGAGAAGTTTTGCCACGCATCGCCAGCGTGCGGCTCCACCGGCACGGTGCGGCCACTGCAGGGAAACTGTTTTCTATCGGGACATCGGTGACAGTTCTGTATCAGGACATCGGTGACACTTCCACGATTAAAG